>CAWINS010000001.1:0-56307 GCA_963837335.1 uncultured Actinomycetes bacterium
CGGGTATCGACCCGGATCCGCAACCACGAGACATCGATCGCCAAGGTCAACGACGCGGACGGCAACCCGATCGAGATCGCCGCGGTGGTCGTCTGGCAGGTCCAGGACACGGCGCAGGCGATCTACTCCGTTGATGACTTCACCCAGTTCGTCTCCATCCAGACGGAGACCGCGGTCCGGCATGTCGCGTCCAGCTATCCGTACACCAGCCACGGCGGCGGCGAGCTGTCCCTGCGCGACAACGCGGAAGAGATCACCCAGCGGCTGTCCGCGGAGATCGCGGACCGGGTCAGGCCGGCCGGGGTGCTGATCATCGAGTCGCGGCTCACCCGGCTGTCCTACGCCCCGGAGATCGCCCAGGCCATGCTGCGCCAGCAGCAGGCCAGTGCCGTGGTCGGTGCCCGGCAGCGGATCGTGGAAGGCGCGGTCGGCATGGTGCAGCTGGCCCTGCAGCGGCTGGACGAGGAGGGCGTCGTCGAACTCGACGAAGAGCGGAAAGCCACCATGGTGTCCAACCTGCTCGTGGTCTTGTGCAGTGAGCAGGCCACCCAGCCGGTCGTCAACACTGGCTCGCTCTACCAGTGATCGCGGGCACAATAGCGCTGGTGACGGGCAGGGGGGCGCGGTGGGTGCGGTGGCGCGGGTAAGCGCGGTGGCGTGGTGAGCGAGCGTAAGAGCGTGCTGCTGCGGCTGGACCCGGCGGTGCATGACGCCCTGGCCCGGTGGGCCGGGGATGAGCTGCGCAGCACCAACGCCCAGATCGAGTTCCTGCTCCGCCGCGCGCTCGCCGAGGCCGGGCTGCTGCCCGGGCACACCCGGCCCATGCGCCCCCGCGGGCGGCCACGCTCGGAGTAGCCAGCGCGAGGGCGGCTGCCGCCGACGCCCAGCCTGGGCTTCCGGCGCGGATCTTACGGATCGGTGACGCGGCGGACTCTGCCCGTAAGAAGCTGCTGGGCGGCGGAGCTCATGGGGTGGATCGGCGGATCACCGCAGATCCTCCCTCATGAAGGAGAGCGGCATGAGCAAGCGCAGATGGCTGGCGGCGGGCGGCAGCCTGCTGGCGGCCACGATCGGCCTGTTCGGCGCGACGGCCGGGGCGAGCGCCAGCACCGGCTCACGAGTGGTCGGCTACACCTACATCGACGGCAATACCGCCACCGCCAACACCATCGACGGGTTCGCCCGGCACGCGGACGGCTCGGTCACCCCGCTTCCGGGGTCGCCGTTCGCCGCGGGCGGCGCGGGCCTGGGCACCGGCCTGGCCTCCCAGGGCGCGATCCAGGCCACCCGGGACGGCCGGTATCTGCTGGCGGTCAACGCAGGCAGTAACCAGATCTCGGTTCTGCGGGTGACCTCGGGCGGCGCGCCGGTCCGGGTCGGCCAGCCGGTGTCTTCCGGCGGCATCAAACCGGTCAGCGTCGCGGTCTCCCGCTCTGGGCTGGTCTACGTGGCCAACCAGGGCAACGGCGCCAGTGGCAGCGACTACTCCGGCTTCCGCCTCGGGTTCGGCGGCACGCTGACGCCGATCCCCGGCTCGAGGGTGAGCGTCCCCGCCACCGCGGGCCTGGGTGACGTGTTCTTCAACGCCTTCGGCCATCACCTCATCGGTACCCGGACCGGCACCTCGCAGATCGATAGTTTCCTGGTGCTGCCGGGCGGCCACCTGCTTGCCGCCCAGGGGTCTCCCTTCACCGGGCAGGGCCTCGGCCAGCTCGGGGCGGAGTTCTCGCCGGCCCGTCCCGGGCAGCTGTTCGTCAGCAACGCGCACAACGGCGCGGGCCTGGGCACCGTGTCCGCCTACCGCGACGGCTTCCGCGGCCGGCTCTCCCCGATCGGATCCTCGCCGTTCGCCGACGGGCAGACCGCGCCATGCTGGGTGGAGATCAGCCACGACGGCAGGTACCTGTTCACCGTGAACACGGGGTCCGGCAACATCTCCAGCTACTCCATCCGCGCCGACGGCTCACTCGCCCTGATCGGCAGCACGCCGATCAGCGGCGGGGGCGCTGACATCGACGCCCGCCTGTCCCCGGACGGCAAGACGCTGTCCGTGGACGGCAGCGGCAACCACATCCTGTCGGTCTTCGCCGTGCACGGCGGCACGCTCACCGAGCTGCCCAGCTCGCCGACGCCGCTGCCGGCTGGTGGCGCTCCGGCCGGGATCGTCAACATCTAGGCCCGGCCGCCAGGCCGTCCCTGGCCGCCCGATCCGGGCGGCCAGGGACGCTCGCTGCCGCCAGCGGCCGGGGCCGGGCTTTCGCGTCCCGCAGCTTGGCCTGCGGTTTCCGTAGGATCGGGGCCATGGTGCCAGCCGATCCTGCCGCCGGAGGGACCGTCCCCTCGCCCGGGCTTGATCCCGACTCTGAGCAGTGGATCCAGTCGCTTCGCGGCACCGGGGCGCAGCGCGAGGCTGGACTGGCCCGCCTGCATGAGTTGCTGCTGCGCATCGCCCGGGGTGAGCTGCGCGCGGCGGGGCGGCCAGCTCCAGATCGCCGGACCCGAGCTCGATGATCTCGCCTATCAGGCCACCGCCGATGCCCTGCTGGCCATCGTCAGCAAACTGGGCCAATTCCGGGGCGAGAGCCGCTTCACAACCTGGGCGTACAAGTTTGTCGTGCTTGAGGTCTCGGCCAAAATCGGGCGGCACTTCTGGCGCCATCCCTCGGTGCGCTGGGACGCCGAGGACTGGGACCGGCTTCCTGACCGGTTCGGGCTTGAGCCCGCCCGGGAGGCGGAGCGCAAGGACCTGGCCGACGCGGTGCGTCACGCGGTGGATGAGCAGCTGACCGCGCGGCAGCGGCAGATATTCGTGGCGATCGTCCTCAATGGTGTTCCCCTGGACGCGCTGGCCATCGAGCTCGGTTCAACCCGGAATGCGATATATAAGACAATGTTCGACGCCCGACGTAAGTTGCGAGCCGCCCTGGCCGCTAACGGGTATCTGGACGACGAAACTTCGAGGCCTTCATGAACGGCTCGTCAGCGCTGGACCGCTTCCTGCGGACCGACCCGCGCGATGTGGGATGCGCTGAGGCCATGGACCTGATGCACGTGTATATCGAACTGGTGGCGGCGGACGCGTCGGCGGCCGCGCGCTACCCGGGCATCGCGGCCCATCTGGCCGCGTGCGGGCCCTGTGCTGAGGACTTCGACGGGTTGCTCGCGGCGGTTCGCAGCTCAGTGGACTGACCGGCGACCCAGGCCATCTGACGACCGAGGCCATCCGAAGACCCAGGCCCCACGAAGAGGAGAACCATGGCCGAGCCATTTCGCCCGGTAGCTCCGATAGATCCGACGAACCTGCGGCCGATCCTGTTCCTGGAGGCGGCCCGCGAGATCATGCTCAGCCCCGACTGGTCCCACCGGGCCGTGTCCGTCGTGCATGGAGAGCCACACCGGGCCTGGGCGCTTCAGCTTCTACGGCGCCAACCATCCGGACGTCATCGAGGAGGTCCACGCGCGCCGGGTGGACATCTCGACCCTCAACCCGGCGGCCCTGCTGACCATGGCGCACCGTGGTACCGGCGCGTTCGACAGCCCGCGCGAGGTCGCGACGATCGCCGTACTCCCCCATGATGATCAGCTGGGGTTCGCGGTGACCGACCGGCTCGGGTTCACCAGCCTCGACGAGATCGCCGAGGCCCAGTACCCGTTGCGGGTGTCGGTCCGCGGCTCCATCGATGCGTGCACGCCGATCATGGTCGATGTGGTCCTGCGCGCGCACGGCTTCAGCCTCGACGACATCCGGGCCTGGGGTGGCGAGATCAGCTACGGCCAGCCCATGCCCAACCATCCGTCCCGGATGGGACCGCTCGAGCGCGGTGAACTCGACGCCATCTTCGACGAGGGCGTCATCCTCTGGGCGGATCAGCTGGCCGGGGCCGGGGCCCGGTTCCTGCCGCTCAGCTTCGATCGGCTGGAAGTCCTCCAGAACCAGGGCTTCCGCCGCGGGCTCATCGAGAAATCCCGCTATCCCTCACTGGCCAGCGACGTCCCGACCGTCAACTTCAGCGGATGGCCCATTTACTGCCGCACCGACACGCCCGACATCCTGGTCGAGCACTTCTGCCAGGCCCTGGTCAGCCGGCGCGACCACATCCCGTGGGATATCGGCGGCGTCCACCAACCGCCGCTGCCGCTTGAGCGCATGGTGCACGAATCACCGGCCACCCCCCAGGACGTCCCCATGCACCCTCGTGCGGCCGCCGTCTGGCAACAGCACGGGTATCTCCCCTGAGACTCCGGGTATCTCCCCTGAGACCTCGGGGACCCGGCCCACCAGGGGCCCCGTCAGCGTCCGGTGCGGGATTGGGCGCGCTCCCGCCCCGCGGGCAGCAGCGCCGTCACGGCCAGCGCCGCGGTCAGCAGGAACATCCCCGGATAGCCCACCCAGCCGACGAGCAGCCCCATGCCGATCGCGCCGGCGCCCATGCCAGCGTCGTACGCGGCATTCCAGATCGCGCTGACCGCGGTATGCCCGCTGCTGGAGACGCGCGCGTACATCAGGGTCAAGGTGGCGTTCTGGAGCAATCCAAAACCGATCCCGAACGTGGTGGCGCCGGCGATGACCAGGACCGGACTGGACGTCGCGGCCAGGGCCGCCAGGCCAGCGGCGGACAGGGCCACCCCGGGACAGAGCAGCACGGCGTGCCCGCGGCGGTCCCCGGTTTTCCCGGCCGCCCAGCGCGCGACCGTGGCCGCCGCTGACTGGGCGAACAGCGCGATCGTGGCCACCGCGGCGGAACGTCCCGCGATCGCCAGCGGCAGGAACGTCACCAGCACACCGGCCGCCATCGTCGACGCGGAGAAGATGACGGCTGGCCGGAGCAGAGCCCGCTCCCCCAGTCTGGACAGCACGCCAGGCGCGTCGCCGTCCAGGCCACGCTGGTCTGGCATACCCGGCAGCACGACGAGGACCAGCAGCGCCGCGGCGGCGGTCGCGGCGAACACCGGCTGGAACCCCCAGTGGGCGGCGATCCACACGCCGGCCGGCAGGGCCACCAGGGCCGGGACACCGCCGACGATGCCGACCAGGCCCAGTCCCTCACCACGGCGTTCCGGCGGGATCAGTGCGGCGGTCAGGGCACCGCCCGCCACGGTGGTGACCGCGAAGCCCGCACCGCGGACGATGCTCACCCCGATGAGTACGGCGGGGCTCGACGACACCAGCAGGGCGAGCGCGGGCGCCCCGAGCATGAGCAGGCCCGCGGTCAGCGACCGCCGGTAGCCGGCCCGGGCCAGCAGCCGCGGGGTCACCAGCTCGACCGCCACGGTGGTCAGCAGCAACGCGCCGGTGACCATCCCGGCTCCGGTATCCGCTCCGGAGGATTTGGCGAACAACGGCATCACGGAAAGCGGCAGGTAGAAACTCACTGACGCGCCGACGATGGTCACGAACCGCAGCAGCAGCGAGCGGGTGACCAGCGACGGCCGGGCTGCCGGGGTACCCGGGGTAGCTGGCGCCGGGAGTGAGGATTACCGTGGTCATGGTCATGACGCTAGGCGCCGATCGGACCCCCGGTAAGATCCAATTTCATGGCTCTGGAGTGGTCCGGTTCTGGTCCGGACGTGCTTCATCCGCATGGAGACCGGCGGCCAGCACGGTCAGCCGCGTTAGTGTCGCTCCGCGCCAGCGAAGTGCTCATGCCCCAGCACGGCGAGTAGCTGCAATTTCTCGTAGCCCTCGGTACGCGGTGGCGCAGTGAGCACGAGCAGTGCCTGGGACTGATCTTCGGTGAACAGCACCTGGCAGTCCAGCTCAATCGCGCCCAGCTCAGGATGGATGAGCGTCTTGTGGTCCTCGAACCGCTTAGCGACCTCATGCCGTTCCCACAGCGCCGCGAACTCGGTGCTCGCCTTCTGCAGGGCCGCCACGAGCTCACCGGCCCGCGACCGCGGGCCCATCGCCCCGTAGGCGGCGCGCAAGTTCGCGACCTGGGCCCGGCTCTGCCGGTCGCGGTCATCCTCGGGATAGATCAGCCGCTCCGCGGGATCGGTGAACCAGCGGTAGATCCCGCTGCGGGCCAGGCCCGTATAGCCCGAGCTGGTACCGAACAAGGCCTCGGCCATCCCGTTCTGGATAAGGGTTTCCCCCAGGCTGGACAGGATGAGCGCCGGCGTGTCGTGCAGGCGGTCCAGCACGCGCAGCAGCGCCGGAGCGACATGCGTCGCCGCCGACACGACGGCCGGCGGATTGTGCCCGGCCAGCTGGAACAGGTAATCGCGCTCGTCGCTGGTCAGCCGCAGCGCCCGGGCCAGCGACGCCAGCATCTGCTCGCTCGGCTGGGGACCCCGCTGCTGTTCAAGCCGCGTGTAGTAGTCGGTCGACATCGACGCGAGGGCCGCGACGTCTTCTCGCCGCAGACCCGGGGTCCGGCGGCGCGGGCCAGCGGGTATCCCGACGTCCCCGGGCTGCAACGCTTCGCGGCGGCGGCGCAGGAAGTCAGCCAGCGCGGCACGGTTCAGTGCGGTGCGGCCGGTTGCGGCGCGACCCACTGCGGCGGGGTCCATGCCTCCATTATCGGCGGCCGCCCGGTACCAGCCAGGGATCGCGGATCCCCCGATGAGCGGTCTCTGCCTCCGCGGCGGCCGACCGGCAACACTCAAAAGCATGAACATCTCCGGAAACACCGTCTTCATCCCCGGGTCCACGAGCGGCATCGGTCTCGCCCTGGCCCTCAGGCTCCAGGCCGCCGGCAACACCGTCATCGTCGGCGGGCGGCGCGCCGAGCTGCTCGACCAGATCGCCGCCGGGCATCCCGGCCTCGACACCGTGCAGATCGATACGGCGGATCCGGCCAGCATCGAGTCCGCCGCGAAAGAAGTGCTGGCCAGGCACCCAGACCTCAACGTCCTCGTCACCATGGCCGGCATCATGCGCATCGAGGACTGGCGCCAGCCTGAGTCGTTCCTGGCCTCGGCCGAGGCCACCGTGACGACCAACGTGCTGGGGCCGATCCGCCTCATCGCCGCCTTCATCCAGCACCTGCAGGCCCAGCCGGACGCCACGATCATCACCGTGTCCTCAGGCCTGGCGTTCGCGCCGCTTCGGGTGACTCCCAGCTACAACGCGTCGAAGGCCGCCATCCACATGCTCAGCGAGTCGATCCGGCTGCAGTACGCCGGCACGACCGTGAAGGTCGTGGAGCTGGTGCCGCCGTCTGTCCGCACCGCCCTGCTGCCCGGCCAGGAGGAGAGCGAGTTCGCGATGCCGCTCGACGACTACGTGGACGAGGTCGTCGCCCTGCTCCAGGCGCAGCCCGGCGCGCAGGAGATCCAGGTCGAGCGGGTCAAGTTCCTGCGCCACGGTGAGGCCCGCGGCGACTACGACCAGGTCGTGGCGACGCTGAACGCGGCCGACCCGCACGGTCAGTAGCGGCCGAACCGGGCATGGTCAGTAGCGGCCGATCGGTGCAGTCGGTAACGGTCAGGTGGCCTGGGGCCCGCGCGGGCGACCGCTTCGTCTGCGCCGCCGGTCGCCTAGCTGTCCCACCACCAGCGGGACAACGATCCAGATCACCCACGCGTCGCTGGTGAAGAAGAAGAGCGGGATTGACAGCCCGAAACCGAGCATCACGCCGTAGGACTCCCAGTCGCTCTGGGTCTCGGCCAGTGGCGGAGCGTTAGCCGCCTGGAGGTCGTGCGCGGCCACATGATGCACCATCAGCAGCAGCGCCGCCGAAGACAGCACCTGCAGCAGGGCGTAGAACCCGAACTGCAAGGCGCGCGGACCGGCGGCGCTCTGCCCCTGAGCGGTGAGCACCCTGGTCGCGAACGGGTTCAGAATGATCGTCAGCAACCAGAGCACGTTGTAGTTCCGCACCTGCGCGTCGACCCGTTCGATGTACCGGAAGACGCCGTGATAGCGCCGCCAGGCCGCTGCGATCACCACGAAGCTGATCAGGAACGCCACGTACTCGTCGGTGCTGTGCCCTACCGAGTGCAAGAAGCTCTTCATGGTGCCCCCGGTGGGCACGGGCAGGTCGAGAGCGAGCAAGGTGATCGCGATCGCGACCACCGCGTCCGAAAAGGCAACCAGGCGGTCGGTCGCGCGCGACTCGAACCCTCGTTCGTCGTCGGACACCAGTCAGTCCCCTTCCGCGCAGGCCGGTGAGGGGCAAACGGTACTACCCCGCCCGCCGGATGTGCGCGGCCCTCTCGGCTGGCCCGGTCGCGGCCATGGGCCAGTTGGAGCTTGTCCGGGCCGTCGCGGTGCGGGCCGGGAACCGGTTAATCCGGGACGAGGATATCTGTACGTGACTCGGGCTGACCGAGGCTGGTAGCCGTGGTTCCCCTGCGGACGTACTCACGCCCCGGCGGCCATTGGGTCACGTACTGGTCCCCGGTCGGTTCGTCGTAGCGGAGATAGCTGACGTGATCGATATCGACCGCGAACAGGTGGAACTGACCCACCTCGGGCTTCCAGCCAAGAGCCTGCGCGACCGCCTCGCCGTAACGCCACTGGACGCCGCTGTCCTTCTCACTCCGGGCATGACCGCGCACCTTGAACTCCCCCTCCCTTCCGTCGCGGTTCGTGACCACGCCGTGCACCAGGACACGAGGGTCCCGGATAAGGTCAGCCGCCTTGGTTGACTGCCACAGCATCGACAGCCACAAGTCGCCGTCCATCACGAAGGGCTCGACCGGGCTGAGCCTGGGGGTGCCGTCGCGCCGGATCGTCACAACCAAAACGACACCGGGATCCAGCAGGCGTTGCCTCCCGAGGTCAGCCAGCCCCGGCTGGCGACGTTCCAGCTCCGACCACTTCATGGCGCCTCCGGCCTGTCAGGTCGCCTGCTAATCCGCGGCGCTACATCAACTGGTCAGCGACCGGTACGGCCGTGGCTTACGGAGCAGCCACTGCCAGAACGTCCGTCGCGGGAGTCGCGCCACGATGCCACCGCCGCGGATCCGCCCAGCCAGCTCGACACGCAGGGCGACCGGTGCGCGCGGGTCGGTGACGTGGCGGACTTTAACTTCCCCGAGCTTCCCCGTCAGGCCATCGGTGTCTACCAGGATGCCTGGCCTGGTCACCAGGGTTAGGTCTCCCCCGATTCCCAGGTCAACATCGATATGCAAAGTGTCCTGGGTAATCAGCGCCTCGGTGAAGTCAAGCTTCACGTCGCCCGCTGTCAGCCGGATCTCCATCCGCCGCGGAACGACCCAGCGGCCACTGCGCGTGACATCGCCAAAGCGCTGGTCAATCCGGACCATGTCCTTGGCTTGCCGCTGGATCCCGCTCGGCGGCAGGTCAGCGGTCAGGACAGCCAGCTCGCCGCTGGTGCGGGCCGAGAGCGCGGCCTCCAAGCGCTCGTCCAGCTCGGCTGCGGTGAGCCGGCCGTCACCCGCCGCGGCACTCAGGATCTCGGCGACCCGGTCCCGGTCCGCGTGGGACGCTCTCAGCTCCGGCTCCGCGCCGGGCTCATGAGAGTCGCCGGCTGGCGACGACTTACCTGTCATGTCCATATCCTGCTAAACCAGCGCGGCCGTCCGCAACGTCCAGGCCGGTCTACACGGCGCCTTCAGGCGCAGGCCAATCGACCGCCCTGTGCAGGTGGGACATTCCCGAGTCACCGTTGAGAATGCAGGCAAAGTCCCGCCAGCAAGTCATAACCGCACCTACGGCAAGTGCTGGCCTGGATCTGTTATCACTTGCCGAAGCCCGGGTCGATGAGCTGTTGCCGCCCGGATCATCCACTGCCTGCATGATGGTCTCGTCGAAGACGTCAGCGTCGAGGTGAATCCAGAATCCATCCGCCGGACCCGCGTCTCGCGTCAGGTATTTCACGGCCTCGCCCGCCGCAGGGCCAGCGCCCAGAATCCGGACCTGGTGACGGTCGATGACGCGCAGGTTGTCCGGCAGTGGCTGGCAGCCGGCGCGTTCCCGGTCGGTAGTGTCACGGCAGGCGAATACCACCACGTCGTCGTCGCGCACCAGCGGTCGCCGGCCCTCGATGTCGGCCACCACGCCAGGGCCGCGGCCGGTCGCGAACGCCAGATCGCTCGCCGAGGCCGCGCCACTGAGTGGATTGACTTCCGGCTGGTAGAAGTCGGCGTCGCCGTCGATATACATGAGCCCGTAGCGTCCCCGCCGCCTGAGCGCCAGCATCGTGCCGAGCAGGATCGAGCAGTCACCCCCAGCACGACAGGGAACTCCCCTTCATCGAGCACCGCTGCCACCGCATCAGCCAGCCGCGGGGAATAGTCGCGGATTGCCTGTGGATTCATGACCTGCGTACCGGGATCGCGCGCGGCACTATAGCCAGGCGCCCCGACTCGGCCTGCCCGGCGAGCCGCCAGCCCGTCAGCCAGCCCGGATCCAAGCAGTACCTCCGGGGCGCGCTCGACACCCAGATGCTCTGGGACATGCCCGAGAGCCGACGGTGCCTCCACGATCGCGTACCGGGGCATACGCCACCGCCTCCCCGCATCAGTCCTTACCAGGCGCAGCTCTACACGGTCCAGCAATCTTCCACCCGGCAAGAGGCGTTCCCCGCCCAAACCGGCCTGCGGATGCAGGCATCCTCCGCGTACAAGTCGTAACCGCACGTACCGGACGGCTCCGGACCGCGCCAAACGCCTCGCCCCTGGAAGATCAGCGGTCGTTTACGGCCTCGGGTGGCTACAGTTCGTTCGTGGTCGACGTCGAGCTGGTCCGCGCCGGCGAACACCTTGCCGGAACGGTTGGCGAGCAGCGGGTCGAGCTCGTGCTCGATATCCCGAATAGTCGTGCTGGCATCCGCGGCGAGAGCCTCGGCGCGCCGCTCGGGGGCTACTGGCGGATCGAATCCAACTTCAGCAACCTTGACCCGGTCGGGCTGTTCCTCGGAGAGTACGACGGCAGACCGGTCCATCTGCGAAGTGAGGTCCATCTGACGCCTCATTACGCCGTGCGCCACGCCGACGTTTCTGGAGCTGTCGGCGAGCAAGAACTTCGAGCGCATGTCGCGCCGGTCGAAGCACCCGCTTACGGGCCGACGGTCATGAGCATCGACGGAGACTTCGACGGGGCCGTAATCACCTTGTTCGTCACCGTCGCGACCGATCTGAGCAAGGCTCACATCAACGGGGTCATCGGCGGACACCCGATCAGCATCGACGCAACACTTTCATCGGTCAGCGGACAATATGACGGGCCGGCCGCACTGTTCCCGCTGCTCGTGAGCTGCCTGCTGTACTTCATCTGAGGTCAAGGGCACGGATCACGATGGCGACGGCTGGCCCCCCGGAACCTCGAGCTGGCTTTGGGCTGCCCCAATGCGGGCACAACCGCCCCGGCAAGACCTAACCACACGATTAGGGCAGAGACTTGCCTGACCTTTTCGGCGGTTCCCCTTCCGGTCTTGCCGGGGGATGCCTCAGGTGTGCTGGGCGCCAGGTCCCGTCGTCCCGGACCGGCGTAGCATCCGGTGCGTGCCTGACAACGGAAGAGCCTTACGCAGCTGGTCATGGCCCCGTCCAGTCCGCGTATCGAGAACAGCCCAGCAGGAAGCCGACCGCCGGGTAGGTGCGGTGCTGATCTCCCTTTTGGACCAGGCGGGCAAGGCCGAAGTTGAAGACCTGCTGGCACGTGGGGAGTTCATGCACGCCGTGCGCTGCGCTCGGGAACTGACGGGCCTGCGTCTCATCGACGCGAAGAGACTGGTCAATTCGCTCCAGCGTTGAGCCGACCATTGCCCGTCATCCTCCGTGTAGTGGCGTCACACTCCCGCCAGCAAGTCATACCCACACACCCCGGCGGCGGGAGAACCCATCCCCACGCCGCCGGGCGCCCGAACCGCCACCGCAGGCAGGCGGAAACCACTCCGGCACGGCTAAGCGCTGGGATGACTCAGGGCTGTGTGCCGCGCAGCCGGCGCTGGGCGATGACGTGGAGGAGGGCTGCTACGGCCCGGTAGGGGTCGGTGCGGCCTGCTCGTTCCTCGCACCCGAGGATCAGCGCGAGCTGGCTGTCGCTGGGCGGGGGCGCGTCATCGTGAGCCTGGTCGGTGAAGATCCGTACTCCGTACCAGGCCTCCACGGCCAGCTGGCGGGCGGCCAGGGCTGCGGTCAGGTCGCTGAGACGATCAGCGCGGGCCTGGACGCCGATCCGGTTGAGGTAGGTATCGCCGTCGAAGGCAGCTTCCGCAGCTAGCCAGTCGCCGCTCAGGCCCGGCCGCATTGCGAGTGCGTCGCCGTTGCGGACCAGCAGCGAGACCAGGCCGCCGGGCGCCGTGACAGCTGCGATGGCTGCCAGCAGCGGGCCTGGGTCTGGCAGGTACATGAGCACGCCGTGACACAGCACCGCGTCGAACCCCTCCGGCTCGAAAAGCTCTGCCGCCCGCAGGGCGTCCCCCCGGACGAGGCGGACCCGGTCTCGCACCTCCGGCGGCTCGGCGCGCAGGGACTCGCCCAGGTCTGACAGTAACGCTGCCGAGCTGTCCAGGCCGGTCACCAGATGGCCGCGCCGGGCCAGCAGCAGCAACTGGCTGCCCTGGCCGCAACCGATGTCCAGGATTCGCTGACCGGGGCGGTCAGCCAGGTGGCCGGCCAGCTGCCGGGACACCAGGTCCTGGCGGACAACCTGGCGGAGCGTCCCCAGGCGAGCGCGCCACTTTCCCTCCCCCGCCGCGAACGCGTCGGTCACCGCATTCCTCCTAGTCCCGTGCCCGGCCGCCAACCCGGGACCAGGCGCAGCCGCCAGCTTCCCCCAAGCCAGCCAGCAATGCCAGCACATAACGACCATTCATGCGCCTCCGCGCCGGCCAAACGCAGTGGCACGGGTTGTCCGGCGAGACCTCACGTTAGGTGGTGGTGTGAAGACCGCGATTCCGGCGATGCACCTGCGAATGCAACACAGACTCCACCAGCAAGTCGTAGCCACACCGAACCGCCGGCGACACGGACATGCTGAACGGTCGGCTCGGCCACTCCCGAGGGCTTCGGCCCCTACAAGGACCACGAAGGGTTCCAGGCCCGACTCACGACAGAAACTCCTCAGCTGGCACCTTGCTGCTTCCGCCCTGTGTCAGGGTGAAGCGGACGCATCTCTGACAGGGAGGGCAGCGTGGACTTGGATTCGTCTGATTCGCCGAGCGCCGCGGTGATCCCCTTTCTAGACCCGGAGGACGAAGTCCTGGCTGCGTCGGCCACGGCAGCGGGCGCGATGGCCGTAGTTGTTAGTCCGATGGGCATAGTTCTGCACCACCGCGACGACAAGCCGTGGATTCCCCACCCAGGTTGCTGGTCGTTGTTCGGTGGGGCCGTCGAGCAAGGAGAGGACCCGCACGGCACAGTGGTCCGTGAACTGGAGGAGGAGCTCGGACTGAGCGGGGTCAAGTTCCGCCCGCTGTGGCGCGTCGTGGACAAGGATGGCGACGGCCGACTACTTACTGTCTTCGAGGCTCGCACGCGGCTGGGTCCCGACCAGATGACCCTTAACGAAGGCCAGGGTCTCGCTGCCTTCGACCTAGACGAAGCCCTGCGCCAGAGGCTCGCGACGTTCTGTCGCCGGGTGCTCACCCGATTGGCCGCAGAAAAGCAAGGGCCGCTCATGCTTCCCGCAGGCTGCGAGTGTCCCCGAGTGAACAGGGCAGCGGAAAGACCCCCTGACGAGGGCTCCCTGCAAACCAGAACCACGGGATGGATTACCCCGGGAGGGAAGACGAGATGGCTTACCCCCGGGGAAGCAGGGTGGATTACCCCCGGAGATAACAGGGTCTTGCCGTCGGCCACGACCAGCCGGCGGCCGCCCCGGATCCGCCCATACCATTGAGGTAGGTGGCCGGGCAGCCGACGGCAGGAGGCATCCCGATGCACGCGCCAGACGACAGCGCCACTCCCTCGCGATCTGTCACCGTTATGAGGCGTCTGATCAGGCCATGGGAGTCCCGGCACCTTCGTGCCGTCGCGAACGTGCGCTTTGCCGCCGGCGGTTTTGATCTCGGCGTCGGTCTCGTTCTGCTTTCTCTCGGCCGCAGCGCGGGAACTGACCAAGAGCGCCGCAAATGCTACGGGTGGTCAGCGTGGTTCCTGCTGAATGCCGGGTTGCAATTCTTGGGCGGCTATATGGATGTGGCTGTGGACCGCTCCGCACCTCCCCGAACCTGAGCCTCCACTACTCGCGCTGGCCAGGTAGCCGATCAGTGCGTCGGACTGCTCGTCGAGCTGCGTCGACCCGGTGAACGCGCCCGGCTTGGCCTGGCTCGGTAAGGTGGAGCGAGGTCGAGAGGCGCTGCAACGGGTTCCGGCCCGCCACGCTCGACCTGGCCCATGCCGAACTGGGCTGTACCAAGGGCGCCTCCTAGTACAGGAGGTGCCCCACGGATATGTCATCAGCGGCAGGAGCGCCGCACGCGCCGCGCCAGCAGACCCAGCCCCAGCCAACCCCGGGCCAGCAAACCGTGGGCCAGCAGACCCCGGGCGAGCAAACCCTGCGCCAGCTGCTGGACCAGCGCATCGTGGTGCTCGACGGAGCCTGGGGCACGATGCTGCAGGGAGTCGGGCTGACCGCGGCTGACTACCGTGGCGAACGGCTTCGTGATCATCCGCAGGACGTGACTGGTGACCCGGACCTGCTGAACCTGACCCGGCCCGATGTGGTCCGGGAGGTTCACCGCCAGTACCTGGCCGCAGGCGCCGACATCACCACCACGAACACCTTCACCGCCACCAGCATCGGCCAGGCTGACTACGGCCTGCAGCCGCTGGTGCGGGAGATGAACCTGCGCGGAGCCGAACTGGCCCGGCAGGCGGCGGATGAGGCGGGCGGCCGCCTGGTCGCCGGGTCGGTCGGCCCGCTGAACGTGACGTTGTCGCTGTCCCCGCGGGTAGAGGATCCCGCCTACCGGGCGGTGTCGTTCGACGACGTGTACGCCGCGTATGCGGAGCAGATGAAGGCGCTGGCCGAGGGCGGCGTGGACCTGCTGCTGATCGAGACGATCTTTGACACTTTGAACGCCAAGGCCGCGATCGCGGCCGCGCGTGACGTCGCCAGGCACCTGCCGTTGTGGATCTCGGTGACGATCGTCGATCTGAGCGGCCGCACCCTGTCCGGGCAGACCGTAGAGGCCTTCTGGCGGTCGGTCGAGCACGCTGCCCCGGTGGTGGTGGGGGTGAACTGCTCGCTGGGCGCGGAGGAGATCCGCCCGCACATCGCGGAGCTGTCCCGGCTGGCCGGGACGTACACGGCATGCCACCCCAATGCGGGCCTGCCGAACGCCTTCGGTGGTTACGACCAGACACCCGAGGAGACCGCCGGGCTGCTCGGCGAGTTCGCGGCCGCGGGGATCGTGAACGCGGTCGGCGGGTGCTGCGGGACGACACCGGACCACATCGCCCGGATCGCCGCGGCCGTGGCCGGGCTGCCGGCCCGCGCGGTCCCGTCGGCGCCGCCGCGGACCCGGTTCAGCGGCCTGGAGCCGTTCGAGATCGGGACCAGCTTCGAGACCGGGACCAGCAGCGAAACCGGGACCGGCAGCGAAACCGGGGCCAGCAGCGGCTTCGTCATGATCGGGGAGCGCACCAACGTCACCGGGTCGAGGAGGTTCCGGCGCCTGATCGAGTCCGGCGATTACCAGGGCGCGGTGCAGGTCGCCCTGGAGCAGGTGCGGGGCGGGGCCAACCTGCTCGACGTGAACATGGACGCCGACCTGCTGGACAGCGAGCAGGCGATGACCACCTTCCTGAACCTGATCGCGACCGAGCCCGAGGTGGCCCGCATCCCGGTCATGGTGGACAGCTCACGGTGGAGCGTGCTGCGGGCCGGGCTCAAGTGCCTGCAGGGCAAGGGCGTGGTCAACTCCATCAGCCTCAAGGAGGGCGAGGAGCCGTTCCTCGAGCAGGCCCGGTACATCCGCGAGCACGGCGCCGGCGTGGTGGTGATGGCGTTCGACGAGCGGGGCCAGGCGGACACCACCGAGCGCAAGGTGGCCATCTGCGGCCGCGCCTACGACCTGCTCACCCAGCAGGCCGGGTTCGCCGCCGAGGACATCGTGTTCGACCCCAACGTGCTCGCCGTCGCCACCGGCATCTCCGAGCACAACGGGTACGCGAAGGCCTTCCTGGACGCGCTGCCGCTGATCAAGCAGCGCTGCCCCGGCGTCCGGACCAGCGGCGGCATCTCCAACCTGTCGTTCTCGTTCCGCGGGAACGACGTGGTGCGCGAGGCGATGCACTCGTCGTTCCTGTTCCACGCGGTCCGGGCCGGGCTGGACATGGGCATCGTCAATGCCGGCCAGCTCGCCGTCTACCAGGACATTCCCGCCGACCTGCTGGAACTGGTCGAGGACGTGCTTTTCGACCGGCGCGACGACGCCACCGACCGGCTGGTCACCTTCGCCGAGACGGTGCACGGGCCGGGCACCGGCCGGACCGTGGACCTGTCCTGGCGCGAGGCGCCAGTGGAGCAGCGGCTCACGCACGCGCTGGTGCACGGCATCGCCGACTTCATCGAGGCCGATACCGAGGAGGCGCGGCAGCGGGCCGCGCGGCCGCTCGACGTGATCGAGGGCCCGCTGATGGACGGGATGAAAGTTGTCGGCGACCTGTTCGGCGCCGGGAAGATGTTCCTTCCGCAGGTGGTCAAGAGCGCCCGGGTGATGAAGCGCGCGGTGGCCTACCTGGAGCCCTACATGGAAGCCGAGAAAGAACAGGCCCGGCTCGAGGGCCGGGCCAGCGCCGATCGCGGCCAGGGCAAGATCGTGCTCGCGACGGTCAAGGGCGACGTGCACGACATCGGCAAGAACATCGTCGGAGTCGTCCTCGGCTGCAACAACTACGAGGTCATCGACCTCGGCGTGATGACTCCCGCGTCCGTCATCCTGGACACCGCGGTCGCCGAGAGCGCCGACGCGGTGGGGCTGTCCGGGCTCATCACCCCCTCGCTGGATGAGATGGTCAACGTGGCCACCGAGATGGAGCGCCGCGGGCTGAAACTGCCGCTGCTCATCGGGGGGGCCACCACCTCGCGCCAGCACACCGCGGTGCGGGTCGCGCCCGCGTACGACGGGACCACGATCCATGTGCTCGACGCGTCCCGCGTCGTCGGCGTGGTTTCTGACCTGCTCAGCGACGACCGGGCCGCGGTGCTGGACGCCGCCAACCGGGCCGATCAGGAGCAGCTCCGGGAACAGCACGAGAAGGCCCAGCGGCGGCCCTTGCTGACCCTGGAGCAGGCTCGCGCCAATCGTGAGCGGATCGCGTACGGCGATCTCCCCGTCCCGGCGTTCACCGGGATCCGGACCGTCCAGCCGGACCTGGCCACACTGCGCGAGATGATCGACTGGCAGTTCTTCTTCCTCGCCTGGGAGCTGAAGGGCAAATACCCGGCGATCCTGGGCCAGCCCGCCGCGCGCGAGCTCTTCGACGACGCCAACGCCCTGCTCGACGGCATCATCGCCGACGGCAGCCTCCGCGCGGCAGGCGCATACGGCTTCTGGCCCGCGCACGCGGAGGGTGACGACATCGTGATCGGCCCGGGCCACGGCGACGTCCGGCTGCCGATGCTGCGGCAGCAGACCGCCAAGCCCGCCGGGCGGGCCAACCGGTGCCTCGCCGATTACCTGGCCCCGGCCGGAGACCACCTCGGCGGGTTCGCGGTAGCGATCCACGGGGCCGGCGAACTCTCGGCCGGATACGAGGCCCGCCTGGACGACTACCACTCGATCATGGTCAAGGCGCTGGCCGACCGTCTCGCCGAGGCGTTCGCCGAGTACATCCACCTCCAGGCCCGGCGCGACTGGTACGAGCCGGGCGCCCAGCCGGGCGCCGACGACCTGCACGCCGAGCGCTTCCGGGGGATCCGGCCCGCCTTCGGCTACCCGGCCTGCCCGGATCACAGCCCCAAGCGGGACCTGTTCGGCCTGCTCGACGCTGCGCAGCTGGGGATGACGCTCACCGAGTCCTGCGCGATGACCCCGGCCGCCAGCGTCAGCGGGCTGCTCTTCGCCCACCCGTCGGCGCGGTACTTCACCGTCGGCCGCATCGGCGCGGACCAGGCCGGGGACTACGCCCGGCGGCGCGGCGCGGACCTCGCCGAGGTGGAGCGGTGGCTGCGCCCGAACCTGGGTTACGAACCCGGTGCCACCGGGACTGGCACCGGGACGGAGGATGACAACGCGGCCCGCCAGTAGCAAATTAGCGTCCTGGCGGGAGAATGGCCGCCCGGCGGCCACGGGGCGTTAACTTGTCTTTTCTACGGTCCCGGCCATGGGCGAATCGCGAAGTAACGAATCAGGTCCTCCGGCGGCTGGTCGCGCCTGGCTCACCCGGCGGGGCTTCCTCACCGGGGTGGTGGGCTTTGGCGCGGTAGCCGGGCTGGCCCGCGCCACCGAGGGCCCGCTGTGGCACCAGGACGCGTTCGCGGCCACCGCGCCGTCCGGACCCCCCACCACGACCTTGCCGCTGCCGGCCACGACCGCGCCCGAGCAGCTCCTGCTGACCTGGGGCGCGGACCCGGCCACGTCGGTCACGGTGTCCTGGTCGGCGCCGGGCACGGTGGCCCAGCCCGCGCCGACGCTGGCCTACTCGACCTCACCCATCACCGCGGGCCACCCCGGCCGGGTCGTGAAACTGCCCCGGCCGGCGCCGCTGGACGTGACCCGGCGCTACGGCCCGGCCGCGTCGGTGAGCTTCACCGACGGGCTCAACGGGCAGACGACGTACTTCTACCACGTGCAGCTGACCGGCCTGCGGCCTGGCACCCGGTACTACTACCAGGTGAGCGACGGGGCGGCCGCCCCGTCGGTGGCCGGGGCGTCGTTCGAGACCGCGCCGGCCGGCCGGGCGGCGTTCCGGTTCTCGAGCTACGGCGACCTCTCGACCCCCTCCTGGGACCTCAACGCCTCCGGGAACATCTGGCACGAGTCGTGCGACAACGCCTATTACGCGGTGAGCGCGATCGAGAGCCCGGGCGACGGTGGCGGCCCGCCGCTGTTCCATCTCCTCAACGGCGACCTGTGTTACGCCAACCTCGACATCCTCAATGCCCCCGGCGTGTGGCGGGACTTCGGCGTCAACATCGCGCGGTCAGCGGCCAGACGGCCGTGGATGCCGGCCCTGGGCAACCACGAAACCGAGTTCGGCGTGTGCGACCACGCCGGGCGCCCGGGCAACGCGCCGGGCGGGGTCGCGGCCCAGGGAGCGGCCGGGAACTACTGGAACGGCCCCTACGGGTACGGCCATTACCTGAGCCGTTTCCTGCTGCCGGACAATGGCGTGACCAACTGGGATGGCAACCACCTGCGCGGCAACTTCTACAGTTTCCAGGTCGGCACCGTGAAATTCATCTCGCTGGACGCCGACGACGTCATTTACCAGGATGGCGGCTCCGCCTACCTGAACGCCGCGCCCGGCGCCGCGCCCGAGACCACCACGTCGGGGGCGGCCATCCCCAACGGCACGGTGACCTACAACCACGGCTACACCGGCGACCTCAAGATCGTCCCGGCCAATAACTCCGCGGTGCCGGATCCCGCGAACGGGACCCCCAACCTGCAGACGCTGTGGCTGGAGCGGACGCTGGCCCAGGCCCGCCGGGACCGGGGCGTGGACATGATCGTCGTGTTCATGCACCAGTGCGCGATGTCCACCTCGGTGCCGGGGAACGGGTCCGACCTCGGCATCCGCCGGGCCTGGCTGCCGCTGTTCGACCGCTACCAGGTTGACCTGGTCCTGTCCGGGCACGAGCACGACTACGAGCGCAGCTATCCCGTCCGCGGCTACGATCGCGGCGCGCACGGCACCGTGGTCTCGCCCAATCCGGACCAGACCGCCGGCGAGACGATCGACACCCGGCGGCCCTCGGTGGCGGCCACGCAACCCTCGTCCTATAACGCCACCCCGGCGTGGGACACGTCCCAGGGAACCGTGTTCCTGGTGCTCGGCGGGGGCGGTACCAACGGCCCCTCCAACGTCTACGGGACCGACGCGGCCGACGGCCTGCCCCAGGCCAAGGTCATCTCCGAGCGCAACGCCATCACCGGATCACAGGCGGCCGGCTTCAAGCGCAACGCCGCCGACTCGATCGAGGACGCCCCCTGGTCGGCCGCCACCAACGCCGGTGACGCCTACGGCTACGCCGTCTTCGACGTGGATCCGGGCGTGCGGCCCGGCGACACCACCATCACCATGAAGTACTTCGCCATCCCGGCCGTGAGCAACGAGGCCGGCCCGGCCCACGACGGGACCACGACGCTGCCGACGACGCCGTTCGAGACGTTCGTGTTCGGCCGCGGGATAGCGCGCGGGCACCAGTCCGGTCACCACGGTGACCGGACCCTCGAAGCGAGCCGGGCCGGCTGACCGGCCTGGCCCGGCTGGCCGGCCGCAGCCGGGTCCCGGGACCGGATTCCCGGGGTGACCCCGGCGTGAAGGCGTTAGATTCGGTGCTTGTGCAGCCATTGGCCAGCGATGATCCCGCGGAGATCGGGGGCTACCGGCTGCGGGGCCGGCTCGGCGCCGGCGGGATGGGCCGGGTCTACCTGGCGTCCACGCCCGCCGGCCGGAGCGTGGCGCTGAAGGTGGTGCGGCCGGAGCTAGGCGACGACCCGGATTTCCGGGCCCGCTTCCGGCAGGAAATCCAGGCCGCCCGGCAGGTGCACGGGCTGTACACCGCGCAGTTGCTCGACGCCGATCCGGCCGCCACGCCCCCGTGGCTGGTGACGGCCTACGTGCCGGGCCCGTCGCTGCAGCAGGCGGTGGCCGGGAACGGGCCGATGCCCGAGGCGATGGTGTTCCGGCTGATCGCCGGCGTGGCCGAGGCCCTGCAGGCCATCCACGCCGCCGGTGTCGTGCACCGCGATCTCAAGCCGTCCAATGTGCTGCTCGCGCCGGATGGCCCGCGGGTGATCGATTTCGGGATCGCCCGGGCGCTGGAGGCGACGGCGCTGACCCGCAGCGGCATGATGGTGGGCTCGCCGCAGTTCATGGCGCCGGAGCAGATCCGGGACCAGCCGGTGACCCCGGCGATCGATGTGTTCGCGCTCGGCTCGCTGGCGGCCTACGCCGCCCGTGGCCGCCCCCCGTTTGGCGAGGGTCACAGCGCCGCCGTGTCCTACCGGGTGCTGCACGAGCCGCCCGACCTGGACGGCTGCCCGCCGCGGCTGCGCGCCCTGATCGAGTCCTGTCTGCGGAAGGAAGCCGCCGCCCGGCCCGCGCCGGGGCAGATCCTCGAAGTCTGCCTGGCCCATACCGCCGAGGCGGCCGATCCCGGCTGGTCCCCGCCGTCACCGGCGCTGGGCACCACCGTGACGGCTCAGGCACCGTCCCCGCGCACGGCCGTCGCGGCGGAACCCGCGCCGTCCCCGGCTGGCCGGCTGATCCCACCGCAATCCATGATCAACGCGGTCCGGCTGATGTACGTGGGCGCGGCGCTCGCCGGGGCGACCATCCTCACCACGGCCGCGACCGCGCCCGCTCTCAAGGCGGCGATCAGGCGGCAGCACCCGCTGCTGAACCAGGGGGCGCTCGGCGCGGTGATCACCGGCACGCTGACGGCCACCATCGCCGGGGCGCTGATCAGCATCGGCGTATGGCTGGCCATGGCCCGCAGGACGAGGCGTGGCCGGCCCGGGGTGCGGGTCATGTCCACGATCTTGTTTGGCCTGGACTGCCTGACCGTGGCCCGGACCTTCTCCCACGGCCTCGTGACCGGGCCCACCTGGATCATCGGCGTGGCTGAATGGGGTGTCGGCCTGACCGTGATCGTGTTCTTGTGGGACCGGCGTTCGAGCGCGTATTTCGCGCGGCAGCGCCAGGCCAGATCTCTGGCCACTCCCCAGTGGGGGACGGCACCGGGCGCTAGGCGTCCCGGCTGACCATCCGCCAGATCCGGGCGCCGAGCGAGCTGAGACCCAGGCTGAGCAGGAACGCCGCGCACGCGCTCACGATCAGGCCGCCGGGCGCGGCCGGCGGGTGCCCGGCCAGCAGGGCCGGGCCCGCGACGGCCACCACGTAGCCGGCCAGCGTGAACGCGACGCTCAGGGCGAGGCCGGCCGGGATGCGGGCCAGGAAGAGCGCGACCGGCGAGCGGCCGGTCGTGACCAGGCCGCTGAAGACCCCGGCGGTGACGTCCGCCGTTCCGGCGCAGACGCCGAGGAGGATGGCCATCAGGGCGTAGCACGCCCCGGGCAGGACGCCGGTGCGGACCAGGTGGCTGGCGATCACCGCGGCCGCGGTCAGGGCGGCTGCGGTGATCATGAGCCCGCGGCGCCTGGTCAGCTTCAGGAGTTCGGCCCGGATGAGACGGACGCCGGGCAGCCACGCGTCTCCGGTCAGCGCCCAGGCCGCCCGCGGCCCCGGCGGTGAGCCGCGGGGCGGGGCGCCGGGCCGCGGGGCGGCGGGGTCCGCCGTGGGCCTGGTGCGCCTCGCGGTGGTGGTCATGCTGCCCGTCCCGCGGTCCGGGCCCGGGCGGCCCCGGCGATCTCGCCGATCGGGCCCTGGGCGACGATCCGCCCCCGGTCGAGAACGGCGGCGGCGGTGCAGGTGCGCTCGGCCTCATCCAGCTGGCGCGTGGCCAGGACCACGGTCCGGCCCTCGTCGGTGAAGCCGCGCAGCAGCTGGCGAAGCCGCGCTATCCCGGCCGGATCCAGCCCGTGCGCAGGCTCGTCCAGGATCAGCAGCTCGGGGTCGCCGAGCAGGCACGCCGCCACCCCGAGGCAGCTGGCGCAGGCCCGCCGGGTAGGTGGCCACCCGGTCACCAGCCCGTTCGCCCAGGCCCACCCGCTCCAGGGACGACTCGATCCGGCGGTCGGCTCCGGGCTCCCGGGCCGCGGCGAGGACCTGGAGGTTTTCCCGCCCGGTGAGGAAGTGGTGGAAGCGGGGCGTCCCGATCATGGCGCCTACCTTCCCCAGCGCCAGAGCCCGCTGCGCCGGGACGGAGATCCCGAGCACGCGGATGGATCCGGAGCTGGCCGGGGTCAGGCCGAGCAGCAGGCGGATCAGGGTGGTCTTACCGGCGCCGGCCGGCCCGGCCAGGCCGAACGCGCCGCCCCGGGGAATGGTGAGGGACACGTTGCCGATCACCGTCCGGCCACCGAATTTCTTGGTCAGCCCGGACGCCTGCAGGGCCGGGGGGTCATCCATGCGGTCATCCTCCGCAGATCGGGTAGACTGGGAACTCGACTACCAGCCTGCGCGGAATCGGCGCTCGCGTCGTCACCCCAGCGCGCGAATCACGGCTAGTCCCTTATCGGTAGCCCACCCGCTGGCGTCCCCCCAGCCGGGTACGTCCAGACCATCCCTCAGTAGGACGCGGCCCGGGCCTGCTGGCCAGGATGACACCGCCCAGGGCCACGGCACCACCGGCCAGTTCGACCGGACCGGGGATCTGGCCCAGCCAGACCAGGGAGATGACGATGGCCGCCGCCGGGACCAGGTAGAGGCTGAGCGTGGCGCGGCCCACATCCATCCGGGACAGGGCGTAGGCCCACAGCACGAACCCGGCCGCCGAGGGTGCCACCCCCAGGAAGACGGCCGAGACCAGCGCCGGGCCACCGGCGTGCGGCAGGGCCTGCAGCAACGATCCGGCCCAGGGCAGGATAAACAGCGTTCCGGCCCACATGGCGTAGACCGTGACCTCGAAGCCGGTGTACCGGGCGAGCAGCGGCTTCTGCGCGGCGTGGAAGATTCCCTGGACCACGGCGGCGGCCAGCACGACGAGGGCCGCGGCGCCGAAGCCCAGGCCGTGCGACACCGCGATGATGGCCGTGCCTGCCAGTGCGACACCGCTCCCGGCCCACCACCGGCGCCCCGGGCGCTCGCCGAGGAAGCCCGCCGCCAGCAGGCTGGCGTACACCGGTGCCGTGGCCACCAGCAGGCTGGCCGTCCCCGCCGGTACGACCCGTTCCCCGGTATTGAGGAGCAACTGGTACGCGGTCATCCCGGCCAGCCCGCACCCGGCGATGAGCGGAAGATCGCGGCTCCGCGGCCGCCGGACCCCCAGGAACGGGGCGGCGACCGCCAGCACCGCGGACGCGACCGCGAGCCGGGCCACCGACAGCCCGACCGGGCCGAGCTGCGGAACGGCCACGGAGATGGCCGGGAAGGCGCTGGCCCACAGGACCACGGTCCCGGCGGCGGCCAGGCTGGCGGACGGTGGCAGGAGGCTCATGACCCCAGTCTGGGTCGCCGGAGACTTTCGGTCCAGTTACAGAATTACTGGTAAATGATAAGCTCTGCTTCATGCTGGATATGCGCCGCCTCCGGATCCTGCATGCCGTCAGCGGGTACGGATCGGTCACCGCCGCCGCCGCCGCGCTGGGCTACTCGGCCCCCGCTGTTTCCCAGCAGCTGGCCGCCCTGGAGCGGGAAGTCGGGATGCAGCTGACGCAGCGGGCGGGCCGGGGCATCGGGCTGACCACCGCGGCCGGCCTCCTGGTGGCCCACACCGATGCCCTGCTGGCCCAGCTCGACGCGGCCGAGGCCGACCTGGCCGCGCTGCGTGACCAGGTCGCCGGACGGGTCACGCTGGCCGCGTTCCCCTCGGCCGCGGCCGAGATCGTCCCCCCGGCGTGGGCCGCGCTGGCCGGCTCCGCGCCGCACGTGCAGCTCGACCTGGTGGAGATGGAGCCCGAGGAGGGGCTGCCCGCGGTGGCGCGCGGTGAGATCGACCTGGCCATCGCCCACGAATACGACCTGCTCCCGCGCCCCCTCGACCCGCTTTTCGAGCGGCGCGAGCTGCTCTCCGATCCGGTGTGCGTGGCCGTCCCGGCCGGCAGCGCCGCGGCGGCGGAGGGCCCGCTGGAACTGCGCTCGCTGACCAGCCAGCCGTTCCTGGCCCCGCGCAGCCATACCAGCTGCGCCGAAATGATCCAGCGGGCCTGCGCCCGGGCCGGGTTCGTGCCCCGGGTCGTCGCCCGGGCCAGCGACTTCCATGTCCTGCTCAGCCTGGTGGCCGCGGGCGCCGGGGTCACCCTGGTTCCCCGGCTCGCCACCCGGTACCTGCCGCCGGGGGTTCAGCTGGTCCAGCCGGCCGAGCCGGTCACCCGCCAGATCTTCACCGTCGGCCGCCGCGGCGGTGACCGCAAGCCCGCGGTCCGCGTCGTCCTGGACGCGCTCACCGCGGAACTCAATGCCGGGCTCACTGGCGGATGCGGGCCAGGACCAGAGTGATGTCGTCCTCGCCGCGCTGGCGCAGCGTCTGGCTTATCGTCTCCGAGGCGCTGTCCAGCGACACACCAGGCTGATCCAGGACGGAGCTGAGCGCTTCGCGCAGCGCGGCGATGCCGTCCTCGAGCGGCCGGGTACGGCTTTCCGCCAGCCCGTCGGTATAGAGCGCGAGCGTGGCTCCGGGCGGCAGGGTGACCTGGGTGGCCTCGAAGGTCCCGGCGCTGAGCCCCAGCGGGAAACCGGCAGGCAGGGAGAGCACCTCAGTACTGCCGTCCGGCAGCGCCAGCACCGGAGGCGGGTGGCCGGCGGCCGCGATCACGCAGGTGCTGGCCCCGGTGTCGATCACGGCGCAGATGCAGGTGGCGTACGGCGAGGCGGGCATGCCCGCGACCATCGTGTCCAGGCTGGCCAGCAACTTGGCGGGGGGCAGGTCCAGGCCGGCCAGCAGGTGCGTGGCCGTGCGGAGCTGCACCATGACCGCCGCCGCCTCGGGGCCGTGCCCCATCGCGTCCCCCACGACCAGGGCCACCCGCCCGTCCGGCAGGGCGACGATGTCATGCCAGTCCCCGCCCACCATGCTGGCGCCCACCGGCAGGTACAGGTGCGCCACCTCGATGGCCGCCGGGACGCGCGGCTCGGCGGGCAGCAGGCCGCGCTGGAGCGCGAAGGCGGTCCGCCGTTCACGGTGATACAGGCGGGCATTGTCGATGCACACCGCCGCCCGCGAGGCGAGCTCGCCCGCGGCGGCGATGTCCGCGGGCCCGAAGTCCGGGCTCTCCGGCGCCCGCCCGAACGTCGCGCAGCCCAGGACGACCCCCTGGGCCACCAGCGGGACGGACAGCCACGACGCGTAGCCGGAGGTAAGGTCACGGCCGCCGGGGCGGCGGGCGACCCGCTCGGCACTCTCATCATCGAGGTGGTCGAACAAGACCGGGCTCCGGGTATGCATGGCCCGGAAGCTCGGCGACTCATCCTCGAAGACCAGCACCTCGCCGGGCCGCAGCACGCTGTCGGTGACCGAGGTGGACTGGCCCGCCAGCCGGGCCACCAGCCGCCGCACCACCGCCCCGTGCCCGGCCTGGGGTGAGACGGGCTCGTCGGCGGCGAGCAGCCGTTCGAACACGAAGATGGCTACCGCATCGGAGAACGCGGGAACCGCGACGTCGGCGACCTCGCGGGCGGTGCGGGGCAGGTCAAGCGTGGTGCCGATCCGGTCGGCCGCCTCACGCAGCCAGCCCGGGCCGACGCCCGGGGAGACGTGCTGCCCGATCACCAGCACCCCGGCCTCCGGGCCGCCCAGCGGTTCCCAGCGGACGGCGACCGGGCCGCTGCCGCCGGCAAAAGCCATGCTCATCGTCGCGGTCCAGACCCGCCCGGCCGCGACCTCGGCCAGCGCCTCCCCGGCCAGCTCACGCTGACCGGGGCCGGTCATCAGCACGTCACACACGTCACGCCCGGCCACCGCCGAAGGCGGGTGACCGAAGAGCCGCTCGGCCGACAACGGCCAGGCGACCACCCGGCCCGCAGAATCCAGGGTGAACGCGGCCATCCCCGCCAGGTCCGGCCCCCGCCGCCGGGGCAGTGCCGACCCGCGATCCCCGGTCATCTATGCCGCCACAGGTATATGCACCAGTCCTCGCCGGCCAGCACCCCGCCGCCCGCAGCGGCCGATCCGGCAATGGCGTCGGCCATTCCGCACCGGCGGCCAGGCGGTGCTGGCAGCCATTGCCCCTACTCTGCGATATCGTGCAAACACGAAATATATCGCAAAACAGTTAGCGAAATCCGCTGCGCTGGGAAAGTAAGCCCGGTCAGCGGAAAGTAGGCCGGCGAGGCAGCCCGTAGTCCTCCAGCCAGCCGAAACAGTCCTCCGGACGGCCACCGGAGGGCCGGTATTCCAGCCCCACATGGCCGTCGTAGCCCTTCCGGCCCAGGTGTCCGAGCAGGAACCGGTAGTTGATCTCCCCGGTCCCCGGCTCGCCCCGGCCGGGTACGTCCGCGATCTGGATGTGGCTGATGAGGGGCCAGTACGTATCCAGCGTGGTGGTGAGATCACCTTCCATCCGCTGCATGTGGTAGGCGTCGTACTGCAGCCGGACATTCCCGCGGCCGGTCTGCGCGATGAAAGCGGCCGCAGCCGCGGTGGTGGTGAGCAGGCAGGGGCCGTTCTCCACGGAATTGAGCGCCTCGATCATCACCTGACGGCCCGATTCCGCGGCCTGGTCGGCGGCCCAGGCCACGTTGTCCCGGGCCAGCTGGAGTTGCTGGTCCAGCGGGTAACGCTGGTCGCGCAGTCCGGCCAGCAGGTTCAGCCGGGGGCAGCCGCAGTCCGCCGCGATCCGCAGCGCGAGCGGCACGTTGGCCCGCAGCTGGGCGGTGCGGTCCGGGTCGGCGGCCAGGCCCCGGTCGCCGGCGGCCATGTTCCCGGCGTCGAAGTTGAGCAGGGCGAGGTGCAGCCCCCAGCGCTGGGTCAGCCCGGGGAGCCGCCCGGCGTCATCGTCGCCGGGCCACCACAACTCGACGGCACCGAACCCGGCCGCGGCGGCCCGGGCGAACCGTTCGGGCAGCGGCAGGTCCGCCCAGAGCAGGGACAGGTTGGGCGCGAACCTCAGCGTCATCCCGCGACCCTCTCACGTCAGGCCGGAGTGTCCAGCACGACCGGGGGGTCAGCGGCCGCCGCGGCCGCGGCCAGGGAGTCCGCGGCCAGGGAGTCAGCCGAGGCCGGGTCGGCGAGTTCGACCCGGTTCCTGCCTCCCCGCTTGGCAGTGTAGAGCGCCGCGTCGGCGAGCCGCTCGAGGCGCTCCAGCGCGGTGGCGTGGTCGGGGAAGCCGACCACGCCGAGGGAGGCCGTGACCGCTACGTCGGCGCCCGGCAGGGAGATCCCGGCGATCGCCGCACGGATGCGCTCGGCGATCTCGAGGGCCGCGGGAATCCCGGTGTCGGGGAGCAGGACCGCGAACTCCTCACCGCCGTTGCGGCCGGCGAAGTCCCCGGCCCGCAGCACGTTGCGGAGCACCGCGCCGACGTTGGCGAGAACCTGGTCCCCCACCGGGTGACCCCACTCGTCATTGATCCGCTTGAAGTGGTCCAGATCGATGAGCAGCAACCCCAGTGGCGACGTCGTCGTCAGGGCCTGGGCGAACAGGCGCTTCATCGCGTCCGTGACCGCACGTTTGTTGGGCAGCCCGGTCAGGCCGTCGGTCGCGGCGCGGATCTCCGCGACGGCCAGGTTGCGGAGGTTGGCCAGGACCGGGGCCGCCTGGCCGACGGAGTCCCGGATCCGCTGTTGCTCGGCCTCCGCGTAGGGGACTGCGTGGTTGAGCAGGACAGAACCGATCACCTGGCCGCCGACCGTGAGCGGAAGGCAGAACGTGGCGCCCGGGCAGGCCGCGCACACCGGGCACGCGAGCAGGGCCGACCGCCCCGGGTCCTGCTGGTGCGTCCGGCCGGACCGGACCGCGAGGCAGGACCGGGGCTTGGCGCGGCGCAGGGTGTCCGCGAGCGGTGAACCACCGGGCAGCGGCGTGACCGCCTCCAGCCGGTCCGCGCTGTTGTTCCGGTTGAGCACGACCGCGGTGGTCGCCGTGAGCGTGCGTTCCAGATGGCGCTGGAGGAGCAGGTGCGCCTCGTCCTCGTCGTTCGCGACCTGCAGGGTGTCAGCGAACTCGGCCTGATCCTGGCCAGGCTCCAGGCTCCGGCGGATGCGGCGGATCCCGGACGCCAGCAGGAGAGCGCCGACCGCGAGGCCGAGGACGGCGGCACCCACGATGAAGCCTATGGTCCTCACCTGGTTCGCGGCCGCCGTAGCGCGGTCCATGCGCCCGTCGTACTGCTCGACGAGGAGCAGGCGGTCAAGGTGCGCGCTGACCGGCTGATAGGCGGTGGTCAGCCGGGCGGCGAGGGTGGCGTCCGGATGGGCCGCCACGCTCGTCGGGCTGAGCAGATCGCGGACGGCGGCCCACTGCCGGGCCAGCCGCTCGATGCCGGCCCGCTCGGCGGGAGGGTCGGCGGCGTGCAGCCGCTGAAGGGTGTAGAGCTGGGCGTCGGTCGCTGGAAGACGGCTGGCGTAGAGGAAGCTGAGGAGCCGTGCCCGTTCCGTGGGCCCGGGGGCGAGGAAGGCAGTTTCACCGGTCGCGTAGGCGCTGTCCATCGTCCGGGACAGTTGGCCCGTGGCCGTCAGGGTCGTCAGCTCGTCGCTCGCGGTCTCATTCCCGAGCCTCGTCGCGGAATGGGTTCCCACGATGCCGATGGCCGCTACGCAGACCACGACCAAGGCGAGCCCGATGCACAGAACTACGAGCGAACTGGCTGCAGCTCTAGCAAGCGTCCGCACCTATCCATAGTTACACACTGTGCTCAATATGAAGCATTCCGTGCTCCCCACGGCCGGGAATGCAGGGATATCTACCGGTTCGTCAATGCGTTCCGTAGCGCGGATCGCTCGCCTCGGCGGCGGTCACCCTCACCGCCGTCGCGGGGCCGGCTTCGACAGCTGCCGCGAAGAGAGCGGGGGTGTGCCGCTCGGCGGTCCCGCGGCCCGCAGGCCGGCCAGGTGAATGTCGAGGAATCGTGACCAGACTCCGGGAGCGACTTCCCCGGGAGCGACCTCTCCGGCCGCCTGCACGAGCCCGCGCATCCCCCAGACGAGGGCCAGGATGTCGCCGGGGGTGGTGCCCGGGTTCACCGTGCCGGCCGTGATGGCGCGGGCGGTGAGCTCGTCCACCGCGGCCCGTATCCGGTAGACGGTCGCGTCGTCGGTACGGCGCTGCAGGAACAGGTTCGCGTAACGGGCGTGGTCGGCGAACGACTGGCCCAGGGCCCGCAGGAACTCTTCGAGCCCGTAGCCGTCGGTGCGCGCCAGGGCCCGGTCGGTGGACGCCAGGATCTCCTCGAGGGCCAGCCGCAGCAGCTCATCGATCAGCGCGTCCTTGCTGGCGAAGTGACGGTAGACGGTGCCGACGCCCACGCCGGCCCGCGCGGCGATCTCCTCCATGCTGGCGTCGGCGCCCGACTCGCCCAGCACGTCGCGCGCCGCGGCCAGGATGGCGTGATAGTTCCGGACCGCGTCGCGCCGGGTCCCCAGGACCGGATGCGGGGCCGGACCAGTCACTCGCTCTCGTCCCCGCTAACCGTTCCGCCGGCCACCATGGCCAGCTCGGCGTGGTCCAGCTCACCGGCCCCCCGCCGCGGCCCGCGCACCGCCGGGATCAGCAGGCCGGCCAGCGCGGCCAGCGCCAGCCCCGCGGCCATCACCGCGAAGCCGGTGGTGTAGCCGGACTCCTCCGGCAGCCCGGAGGGCCCGAGTTGTGAGGTGACGATGCTGGCCATCACCGCCGCGCCTATGCTGCCGCCGATGGTGCGGATGTTCGCGTTCATGCCGCTCGCGACGCCGGTCTGCGAGGGCGGCACCGCGGCTACCACGAGCGCCGACATGGCCGAGAACGCGAGCCCGAACCCGATCCCCATGATGGCGCTGGAGAGATAGATCTCCCATTCGTAGGCGTGTGCGAAAGCGAGGATCGCCATGGACCCGCAGCCGATCAGGCATCCGGCGATGACCAGGACCTTGCCTCCGAGCGCGCGGGTCAGCCGTCCCGCGAACATGCCCACCGCGAACATGGTGATCGTCGAGGGCAGCAGCATCAGCCCCGACTGGGTGATGCTCGCGCCGAACCCGTACCCGGCCGCGGCGGGGGTCTGCACGAACTCGGGCAGGAAGGCGAACGTCGCGTACATCCCCAGGCCGATGAGCAGGGCGACCAGGTTGTTGGTCCACACGGCGGTCCGCCGCATCATCTTCATGTCGATCAGCGGGGTGGCCGCGCGCAGTTCGGCGGCGACCCAGGCCACCGCGAGGACGACCGCCGCAGCCAGCAGGCCGATCACCCGGCCCGAACCCCAGCCCCAGACCGGTGCCTCGCTCAGCGCGACCAGCAGCGCGACGAGCCAGCCGGACAGCAGCACCGCGGGCAGCCAGGAGATGCGGCCGGGCGTGCGCACGGGCGACTCGGGCACGAACGCCACCGCGGCCACCGCCGCCACCACGGTCAGGATCAGCGGCAGCCAGAACAGCCAGTGGTAGTTCAGCGCCTCCACGATCGGACCGGCCAGCACGATCCCGAGGCCGGCCCCGACCGCGGTCAGCGCGGCCAGGACCCCGACCGCACCCGCGACCTTCTCGTGCGGGAACTCATCCCGGATGATGCCGAACGCGACGGGCAGCATCCCGCCGCCGGCCCCCTGGATCACCCGGGCCACGATCATCACCCCGATGGAGGGAGCGAGCGCCGCCAGCAGCGAGCCGACCGCCAGGGCCACCAGGGCGGCGACGAACACCCGCTTCTTGCCCGTCATGTCGCCGACCCGGCCCAGGATCGGGGTCATGATCGACGCCGACAGCAGGTAGGCGGTCAGCACCCAGGTCACCGTGTCCTGCGAGGTATGCAGCTGGTGCTGCACCGTGGTCAGTACCGGGACCACCAGCGACTGCAGCAGCGCGAACGCCGCGATGCCCAGGGCCAGCACCGCAAACGTCACCTGATGGTGCGCGCGCCTGCTACCAGCGGCCACGACGACCTCCCCGAAACGGAACCATGCTTCCGATTGGGAGCCTAGCAAACCGGAATCCAGATTCCGCCTACCCCCCGCTCCGGGTTACCGGGTGAGCTGCGCGGGCCGGGACTCGGCCCCGGCCTCGGCCGGGGCGGCCGCGACCGCCGGGGGCTGGGCGGGGAGGAATGCCGCGGCAGCCACGGCCCCGGCCGCCGCGACACTTCCGGCGACCACGCAGCCGACGCTGAGGCCATGCAGGAACGCATTGGTGGCGGCGAGATGGATGGCCCGGCCCACGGCGGGGTGCCCGGCCGCGCTGACCTGGCCGGACACGGCGTACGCCGCGCCGACCGACTGATGGGCGAGGGCCGAGAGCCGGCCGGGCAGGGCCGCGGGCAGGCTGCTGGTCAGCCGTGAGCCGTAGAGGGAGGCGTAGACACTGCCGATCACCGCGACGCCCAGCGTGCCGCCGAGCAGGCGGGTCGAGTCGTTGACCGCCGAACCGATGCCGGCCTGCCGCCGCGCCACGGCGCCCATGATGGACTCGGTGGCCGGCGCGGAGGTGAGCCCCATCCCGAGGCCGTACACGACCATCTGCACGGCGATGACGCCGTAGCTGGTGGTCGCGGTGGTCGCCACCGCGACCCACCCGTAGAACGCCGCCATGGCGACGAGGCCGGCCGCGACGACCAGCTTGGTTCCCGCCCGCACCGCCAGCTGGGTTCCGGCCACGGAGCCGACGCCGACCGCCAGCGCCACCGGGAGCAGGTGCACACCGGTAGACAGCGGCCCGTACCCCCGGACGAACTGGAAGTACTGGGTGATCAGGAAGATGAAGCCGAGCAGGGTGAAGAACGCCACCGTGACCGCGCCGCTGGCCGCGCTGAAGCGCAGGTTGCGGAACAGCCGCACGTCGAGCATCGGGTGCGCGGGAGCGCTGCTCGCCCACGATGAACGCGGCGAGCAACACGGCGGAGACGGCGAACCCGGCGACGCTCCGGGCACTTCCCCACCCGTAGCCGGGCGCCTGGATGATGGTGAAGACCAGCAGGGCCATGGCCCCGGTTGACAGGACCAGCCCGGGCACGTCCACCGGGGCAGCCGCCGGATCTTTCGAGGTCGGGACGCTCACCACGACCAGGAGGGCGCCCGCGGCCGCCACGGGGCCCATGGCCACGAAGATGGCGCCCCAGCTGAAGTGCTCCAGGAGCCAGCCGCCGACGATCGGCCCCAGCGCGATCGCGACCCCCGCGCTCGCTCCCCACAAGCCGATGGCCCGGGCCCGCTCGGACCGCCCGGTGAAGACGTTGGAGATCAGCGAGAGCGTCGCCGGGAAGGTCATGGCGGCACCGAGGCCCATCACCGCCCGGACGGCGATCAGCTGCCCCGGGCTCGTGGTGAAGCCGCCGGCCACGCTGGCCGTCCCGAACACGGCCAGGCCGGCCAGCAGCATCCCCTTGCGGCCGAGGCGATCCGACAGGCTGCCGAAGGTCAGCAGCAGGGCGGCGAAGACCAGGTTGTAGGCGTCCACCACCCACTGCAACTGGGTCGTGGTGGCATGCAGCTCCCGGACCAGGCTGGGCAGGGCGACGTTCACCAGCGTGGTGTCCAGGTTGACGGCGAACGCGGCGAGCAGCAGCGCCGCGAGAATCATGGGCTTAGATCGCATGGTTGAAATACTCAACCTTAAGAAAAAGAAAGTCAAGTTCTAGGTGTCAACACTCAACCGGCGCTCAGGTATCGTGGAGTGATGCGGACCTATGGCCAGTACTGTTCGGTCGCCAAGGCGCTCGACGTCGTGGGCGACCGGTGGACCCTGCTCATCGTCCGCGAGCTTCTCCTGCAGGGCCCCTGCCGGTACACCGACCTGAAGAGCGGGCTGCCGGGCATCGCCAGCAACCTGCTCGCGGACCGGCTCCGGGAACTGGAGCAGGCCGGCCTGATCCGGCGCGAAGAGGCCCCGCCGCCCGTGGCCACCGCGCTCTTCCAGCTGACCGAGGCCGGGAACGAACTCGAACCGGTGCTCAATGCCCTCGGCGGCTGGGGGATCCGGTACATGGCCCAGCCGAACGACGGCGACGAGTTCCGCAGCCACTGGTTCGCCTTCCCCGCCTCGATTTTCCTGCACGACCGGGAACCGGATGGCCCGCCGGTCACCATCGAGCTCCGCGCGGCCGATCGTCCCGCGGTCATCGAGGTGTCCGGCGGCTCGGTCACCACCCGTCTCGGGTCCGCGGCTGACCCGGACCTCATCCTCGCCGGAACCGCGCCGCTCATCCTCGGCACCCTCTCCGCGCATCTGGCCATCGGGGAAGCGGCGGCTCTCGGCCTCGAGATCAGCGGGGATCCCGCCGTGCTGGAGCGGCTCCTGCCCGAGCCCGCCGCCGGCCGGTCCTAGCGGGTCCTCTCCGGGAAGGAAACCCCGTGTCCGTTTCACGGCTCAGGCACATTCCTGGAATCGGCGTGGACGAGATCGGCGATGCCGCCGACGCCACCGGAAACCCCGCCTTCCTGCGGCTCGAGAACCTCGACACCGACCTGCCGCCACCCGCGGTGGCCCGCGAGGTCACCCATGCGGCGGTGGAGGCGGACGACGCCAACAGTTACCTGCCGTTCCAGGGTCACCAGGCGCTGCGCGAGGCTGCGACAGAGCACGTCAGCGCTATGACCGGCCAGCACTACGATCCGGGCACGGAATGCGTTGGCGTCGCGGGCGGACTCAACGGCATCCTCAACGTCCTGCTGGCTACGGTCGAGCCCGGCCGCGAGGTCGTCATCTGCGATCCGATCTATGCCGGGCTCGTGAACCGCATCCGGCTGGCAGGCGGCATTCCCCGGCATGTGCGCTGCGTACCCAGCGGCGGCGGCTGGTCGACCGATCCGGCCGAACTGGCCGCGGCCATTGGCCCGGATACGGCCGCCGTGCTGCTGATGAGCCCCGCCATGCCGACCGGAGCGCTGCTGACCGGCGAGCATTTCGACGCCATCGCCGACCCGGTGAACCGCCATGGCGCCTGGGTCATCTGGGATGCGGCCATGGAACGGATCCTGTTTCACCGTCGGCCGGTCGCGCATCCCGGCGCCCACCCAGGCCTGGCCGCACGCACCATCACGGTCGGCTCGGCCTCCAAGGAACTGCGGATGATCGGCTGGCGCGTGGGCTGGGTCGCCGGGCCGCAGCAGATCATGAGGGATGTAGCCCTGGTGGGGCTCACCAACGTGGTGTGCCAGGTGGGTATCGCCCAGCAAGCCGTCGCGGCAGCGCTGCGCCACCCGGACGCGGACCAGGACGTGGCCGCGGCCACCCAGGTCTGGCAGCAGCGGTGCGGCCACATGCTCGACCAGTTGGCGGGCTATCCGTGCCTGCGGCCGGACGGCGGATGGTCGCTGCTCATCGACTGCGCCAGCATGGGGCTGTCCGCCGGGGAAGCGTCACAACGGCTGTTCACCCGGTCCGAAGTCGCAGCCACCCCGATGAACGGATGGGGGCCCAGCGGTGAGCGGTACCTGCGCCTCGTGTTCGCCAACGAGCCGGTCCAGCGGCTCAGCGATCTGCGCACCCGGTTCGACGCCGCCTTCGGCTGATCCGCGGGTCAGGGCGCGTCCCAGGCGGCTGTGCCGATCCGGAGCACGGCGGCGGCGAGCGCCGCGGCCAGCACGATGGCCGCGGCGATCAGCAGGGCCAGGTGGTAGCCGTGGTGCAGCAGCGGCGTCACCACGAGCGGCCCGAGGATCTGGCCGAGGCCGTAGCCGGTCGTCAGCAGCGCGACCGCGCGGGGGTACCGCAGCTGGGCACCCAGGGCCAGCGCCATGGACGCCACGCCGAGGAAGGTGGCGCCGAACAGGACCGCGGACACCAGTGCCGGGGCGACGCCGCTGACCAGCGCGGGAAGGGCTATCCCGGCGGCCTGGATGAGGAGCGCCGCGCACAGCAGGGTGGGCCGGGCCCAGCGCCGGCTGAGGTGGGACCACGCCACCGAGGCCGGGATAGCGGCGAGCCCGGCGAGCACCCAGGCCCCGCTTCCGGCCCAGGCGGGGGAGTTCTCGTTGATCGCGGCGACCAGGAAGGTCCCGGCGATGATGTAGCCCACGCCCTCCAGCGAGTAGCTGGTGAGCAGCACGGCGAACCAGCGGCGGGCCGGGGGTGGGCCGGCGGCCTGAGGCACGGCCCCCGGCTCCGCCGGCCCGGCCAGCTCGGTCGGCCGCCCCGGACGGGACGGGCGTGGCCCGGGCCGCAGCGCCCAGGCGGCGACCGTAAAGGCGAAGGCGAAGCCCGCCGAGGCCAGCCAGGCCGTGCGCCACGTCCCGGCGGCCAGGACCACGATGCCGGACAGGGCGATTCCGGCGCCGATGCCGCCGAACCCCCAGCCGGCCAGGTGCTGCCGTGACCCCTGCAGTCCGGTCAGCAGCGCACTCACGGCGATCATGAAAACGAGAGCGCTCGCGATCCCGGCGATGAGCCGCAGCGCCAGCCAGGCGGCATGATTCTCGGTGGCGCCCATGAGCGCGAGCGTGACGACCACGAGGACGAGACTCGTCCGCAGGGCCAGCACCGACCGGATGACTGCGGGCCTGACGATGGCGAGCAGCGCGCCCGCCAGGTAACCCGCGTAGTTGGCGGTGGCCAGCGCCGAACCGTACTGGGCCGAGAGCCCGGCCTGGGTGTGCATGAGCGGGAGGATCGGCGTGTACGCGAACCGCCCGATGCCCATGCTGGCCGCCAGCGCCGCCGCGGCCCGCAGCACCAGAGCCCAGGGTGCCTGGCCCCTGAGCCGGACGACTGCCGTGTTCTGGCTCGTGCCTGTGGTCATGGTGGCCGCCTTCGCGTGTGCTGGCGTCTATGACGCTAGAAGGGCGGCTCGGCGAGCTCCAATGCCTTTCCCGCTGCGTCTATGCTCGGCAGGCATGGATGTCGAGTTGCGGCACCTGCGGGCCTTCGTCGCGGTGGCGCGGTCACGCTCGTTCACCCGGGCGTCCGAGCACCTGCTGATCACGCAGCCGGCTCTCACCCGCACGATCCAGCAGCTCGAGGCCGTCCTGCAGGTGACCCTGCTGGAGCGCAGCTCGCGCCATGTCGAGCTGACGGCGGCGGGCCGCGAGTTCTGCGATCAGGCGGCACGGGTGCTCGCGGACCTGGACGTCGCCGTCGCGTCGGTGCGCGGCCACGTCACGATCCGGCTCGGCTTCAGCTGGCTGCTTCCCGACCCCTGGGCGCAGCACGCCGTCGGCCAGTTCGAGCAGGCGACGGGCGCCACGGTGTCGCTGGTGCGCTCGGACGATCCGCTGGCCGCGGTCGAGCAGGCGTCGATCGACGTGGCGGTGATCCGCGGCACCATCCCGGCCAGCTCCCCGGTGCGCCGGATCCACCTGTTCGACGAGGTACGGGTGGCCATGTGCTCGCAGCACTCCAGGCTCGCGTCCTATGAGGAGCTGGACTGGGACGAGGTACCCGCCTGGCCGCTGGTGGTCAACACGGTGAGCGGCACGACCGGCCCGTGGTCATGGCCGGCGGGCCAGGGGCCCGCTCGCATCGTCGAGACGAGGAACTTCGACGAGTGGCTGGAGTCGGTGGCTGCCGACCGGGGCATCGGGGTGGTCCCGGACGTCGCGATGCGCCGGAACATCCACTCGGCGGTGCGCTTCATCCCGCTGGTGAACGCCCCGTCAAGCCCGGTGTGGCTGGCATTCCTGCCCCGGGTGCGCGAAGCGCTGATCCGCCAGTTCGCCGAGGCGGCGATCGCCGCCGCCCCCGCGGGGAGCGAGCGGAGATGAGCGAGGCCACGCCCGATCTCACCTTCGAGGTGCTGGACGGGACAGCCGCCAGCGCGCACGCGGGCGAACTGCAGGCCCTGTACGCCGAGGTGCACGCCGGCCCGCGCGGGCGGGATGAGGAGGCGGCCCGGTTCACCAGCCGCTTCCGGGTCCAGTCCCGCCAGCCAGGCTATGTCCTGGCCGAGGCCCGCCGGGGCGGCTACCTGGTCGGTTACGCGGCCGGATTCCCGCTCCGGCCGTCCACCTCCTGGTGGCGGCACCTGACCACCCCGCTGCCGGACGAGCTGACGGCCGAGCATCCCGGCCGCACCTTCGCCGTGGTCGACCTGGCGGTCCGCGCGTCGTGGCGGCGCCAGGGCATCGGCACCGCCCTGCACGGCCTGGTCCTGGCGACCCGGCCCGAGGAACGGGCGACGCTCACCGTCCTGCCGGGCGCCACCCCGGCGCAGCACGCCTTCCGGGCCTGGGGCTGGCGCAAGGTCGGGCGGACGCGTGATCCCGCTCCCGGCTCACCGGTGGCCGACATTCTCGTCACCCCGCTGCCGCCCGTCATCCCGCTTTCGCCGGGACACCAGCCCTAGGTGTACTGCCGAGGGACGCAAAAGGCCCGCCGGGACGGGTCGGTACCGTCCCTGCGGGCCTCCGCGTGCCGGTCCGTTACTGGGTAACGGTGTCCGCGCGGTGCGGCAGCTTCCAGCCTGGCCGCACGAAGTGGCAGGTGTAGCCGTTGGGGTACTTCTCCAGGTAGTCCTGGTGCTCGGGCTCGGCCTCCCAGAAGGGGCCGGCGGGCTCGACTTCGGTGACTACCTTGCCCGGCCACAGGCCGGAGGCGTCCACGTCGGCGATGGTGTCCTCGGCGACCCGCTTCTGCTCGTCACTGGTGTAGAAGATGGCCGAGCGGTAGCTGGCCCCGACGTCGTTCCCCTGCCGGTTACGGGTGCTCGGGTCGTGGATCTGGAAGAAGAACTCCAGCAGGTCCCGGTAGGAGATCTGGTCGGGGTCGAAGGTGATCTCGATGGCCTCCGCGTGCGTGCCGTGGTTCCGGTACGTCGCGTTCGGCACGTCACCGCCGGTGTAGCCGACCCGGGTCGAGATGACGCCGGGGCGCTTGCGGATGAGGTCCTGGACCCCCCAGAAGCAGCCGCCGGCCAGGATGGCCTTCTCGGTCTGGCCCGTCATCGTGATGCACTCCTCGTCTCGTCGGTCTGCTCGGTCTGCTGGTCTGCTCGAACAGCGTCCGGTACTCCCCGTACCCTTCGCGCTCCAGGTCATCGAGCGGGATGAAGCGCAGGGCCGCGGAGTTGATGCAGTACCGCAGCCCGCCCTGGTCGGCGGGCCCGTCGGGGAACACGTGGCCGAGATGGCTGTCCCCGTGGGCGGACCGGACTTCAGTCCGGATCATGCCGAGGCCGATGTCCTTCTTCTCGACTACGTTGCGCGGCTCGATCGGCACCGTGAAGCTCGGCCAGCCGGAGCGGCTGTCGTACTTGTTCACCGAGGCGAACAGCGGCTCCCCGGACACGATGTCCACGTAGATGCCGGGCTCCTTGTTGTCCCAGAACTCGTTGCGGAACGCCGGCTCGGTGGCGCTCTTCTGGGTGACCCGGTACTGGTCCTTGGTCAGCCGCGCGACGGCCTCGGGGTCCTTGCGGTAATTCTCAGGCATGTCAGCTCCTTTGCCGGACCGGGTCCTCGTTGGTGGCGAGGGTGGTCCACCCTTAACAGCACCCGCACGGGCCTGGGTGTTCCCGCCCCGGGCCGCCCGCTACCCTTCGCCGCCGGGCCCCCTTTCAGCCCCGGCAGCGGGCCCCGCGCGGAGGCCGTCCGGCTCACTCGGCCAGGGATTCCTCGGTGACCAGCGGCCGGTGCGCGAGGCCGTGCAGCGCGGCCGCGGCGAGCACCGCTGCGACCAGAGCGGCCACGCCGCAGATGAGATAGCCGAGGGAGTAGGCCTGCCCGAGCGCGTGGAACGCGACGTCCTTGAGCGGGTTGAAGGGCACCGGGGTCCCCTTCGGGCCCGGCACCGTGGCCGGGACGCCGTTGGCGCCGAGCGGCCCGGACTTCACCGCGTCCACCGCGGCCTGGACCGAGACCCGCTCTCCGGCGGGCACGTGCGCGGGTGCGTGGTAAAAGGTGCCCAGGGCGGCCCGCAGCCGGGCACTGGCGGCGACCGCGGCCTGGATCTGGCCGGCCGCCTGGCTCAGCGCGACCGCGCCGATGACCGCCGGCCCGAGGGTGAACCCGAAGTCCCGCAGCTGGCTGGTGGTCCCGGACGCCATACCCGCGAGGTGGTTGGGCACGGTGTTGACGGCCACCGCGGTGACTCCCGACAGCGCGAAGGCGAAGCCCACCCCGACCAGCGCCAGCGGGGCGATGACCGGGGCGAGTGACATCCCGCTGACGGGCACGGCGGAGAGCCACAGATCGCCGGCGCCGATCAGCAGGAACCCGCCACCGAGTGACCAGCGCGGGTTGTAGTGCTGGATGGCCCGGGCCGTCAGCGGCATCAGGGCCAGCGCGAAGCCCTGCAGGAGCACGAAGGCGATGGCGGTCTTGAGCGGCGTGAAGCCCTGGATTGCCGACAGGCGGATGCTCGTCGAGTAGGCGGTGCCGAGGAACGCGAACATGCCGAGGACGGTCACCACCGAATTCACCGCGAAGGGCCGGCTGCGGAACAGGTCGAGGCGCAGCAGCGGGGCGTCGGAGCGGCGCTCGACCGCGATGAACAGCAGCAGGAAGATCGCTGCGACAATGAACCCGGAGATCACCAGCCGGTCCGACCATCCACTGGTGGCCGCGTTGATCACCGCGAACAGCAGGGCGAACAGGGCGATGGCGATCGTGATCTGGCCCGGCCAGTCCAGCGAGCGGCCTTCGGGTGCGGAGGAGTTCTGCGCGGTGCAGGCCACCCCGGCGCTGATCAGGGCGAGAATGCCGACGGCGACGAAGGCCCACCGCCAGGCTGCGTAGGGGTCGCCGCCCCAGTGAATCTTGGTCACCAGGCCACCCAGCACCGGGGAGATGAAGCCGCCGGCCGACAGCGCGGCCGCCCAGATCGCGATGCCGCGGGCCCGCGACGCCACGGTGTGCGTCCCGGCGGCCACCATGGCCAGCGACGTCGGGAAGAGCACGGCGGCGCCGATGCCCGCCAGGGCCTGGCCGGTCCACAAGATGCCCACCCGGGCGCCGGTGGAGGTACCCGCGCCCGGGGTCAGGACGCTGACGAGTTCACCGGCGGCGAGCAGCAGGCTGCCCCCGATCAGCAGCCGCTTGCGGCCGAACAGATCGCCGAGGACGCCCCAGGTCAGCTCCAGCAGCGCGACCGGGACCAGGAACGCGTCGGAGATCCAGGTCAGCTGGGACGACGTGGTGCCCAGGTCCTGCTGGAAGAGCCCGTTGAGCACCGCGGGGATCGCCAGCCCGACCTGCCCGGCGCACGCCGCGAGGGCCGTGGCCACGGTCGTCGCGACGGTCAGCGATGGCGTGTGCACGGCGAGGCGGGGCTTGCTTGCGGTGATCGCCATGTGTACCTCCGTCCGCTATGTGAACGGATAACAGCTCACCCGTCAGCCGCGGATGAAACGCGATTGCGCCCGGCAGGCGTTTCGGGGAAGGTGGGGATCCATGCCGACGCGACTGGTCCACCTGGTGGCCGACGCCCACGATCCCGCCCGGCTGGCCCGGTTCTGGGCGGCCCTGCTGGGCTGGGAGATCGCCGACGAGACGGCGGAAGAGGTGGACGTCTGGCCGGCCGGCTACACCTACCCCGATCCGGTCGCCGTGCCGATCGTCTTCGTCCCGGTCCCGGAGCGCAAGACCGGGAAGAACCGGGTCCACCTGGACCTGGCCAGCGCGTCAGCCGCAGATCAGGCCAGGCTGGTCAGCCGGGCCCGGGACCTCGGCGGCGGGCAGGCGGACATCGGCCAGGGCGACGTGCCGTGGGTGGTGATGGCGGACCCGGAGGGCAACGAGTTCTGCGTGCTGGAGCCACGGGATATCTACCGCGACACGGGCCCGGTCGCCGCGATCCTTACCGACTGCGCCGATCCCGCGGCGCTGGCCCGGTTCTGGGCCGGGGCGGCAGGCTGGCCGGTCGCGCGCACCGAGGATGACCTGGTAGGGCTCCGCTCACCCGCAGGTACTGGGCCCTACCTGGAGTTCCTCCGGGTAGCCGACCGCAAGACGGTCAAGAACCGGATCCACCCGGACGTGGCGCCCTACCGCGGTGAGGATCCCGCCGCCGAGGTGACGCGGCTGCGCGCCGCGGGCGCGACCCTCGCGGACGTCGGCCAGGGTGACGACGTGTCCTGGACGGTCCTGGCCGATCCCGAGGGCAACGAGTTCTGCGTCCTGTCACCCCGCTGACGGCGGCCCCGCCCGGGAGGTATCAGGCCGGCCTGGATCAGGTAGCGACCAGATCGCAGACGAAGATCAGGGTCTCGCCGGGCGCGATCGCGCCGGCTGCCCCGCGGTCCCCGTAGGCCAGGTCCGGCGGGATGATCAGCTGCCGGCGGCCACCGACCTTCATGCCCTGCACGCCCTGGTCCCAGCCGGCGATGACCTGCCCCACCCCCAGCCGGAACTGCAACGGCTCGCCCCGGTTCCAGCTGGCGTCGAACTCCTCGCCGGTGGAGTACGCGACCCCCACGTAGTGCACCTGGACAGTGTCGCCCGCCTTGGCGACGGCGCCGTCACCTTCCCAGACGTCGGTGATCTCCAGGTTCTTCGGCGGCTCGCCGCCGGGGAAATCGATCTCAGGCTTCTCAGTGCTCATGGTCGCTTCTCCATACGGAACGTGATGCGTCAGCCACAACGACAGCGCAGTCTACGTCAGGCGCCCGGCCGCACGGCCCAGGTCCGGTCTGCGTCATCCCGATGGGCCGGGTCACGCCACGGACGCGGCGTCCGCGGGGGTCCAGCCGATGGCAGGCGCGATATGCCTGGCGATGGTGGCCAGGATGCGCGCGTTGTAGGCCACGCCGAGCTGGTTCGGCACGGTGAACAGCACCGTGTCGGCCTCGCGCACGGCCTCGTCCGCCGCCAGTTCGGCGGCGACGGCGTCCGGCTCCCCCACGTAGGTCCGGCCGAACCGGGACCGGACGCCTTCCAGCAGCCCGATCTGGTCCTCGTGCGCCTGATCACCGAAGTACATCCGGTCGATGTCCTCGGTGATCGGCAGCACGCTGCGGGAGACCGAGACCCGCGGCTCCCGCGGCCAGCCGCGCTCCGCCCACGCCTCGCGGTACAGCCGGATCTGCTCCGCCTGGAGCTGGTCGAACGGGACGCCGGTGTCTTCGGACAGCAGCGTGGAACTCTGCAGGTTCATCCCGGCCTGGGCGGCCCACTGGGCCGTGGCGCGGGTCCCGGAGCCCCACCAGATCCGGTCGGCCAGGCCTGGCGACTGGGGCTGGATGGCCAGGCCGCCGCTGACCCCGGTCCGGGCCGGGTCGGTCCGGGCGACCGTCGCGCCGCCGATCGCGGCCAGGAAGATCTCGGTCTTGCGCCGCGCGGCGTCCGCGTCGCTCTCCCCGTCCGCGGGCCGGTAGCCGAAGGACTCGGCGCCGCGCAGCACGGTTTCCGGCGATCCCCGGCTGACGCCGAGCTGCAGCCGCCCGCCGCTGATCAGGTCCGCCGCCGCGGCCTCCTCGGCGAGGTACAACGGGTTCTCGTACCGCATGTCGATGACCGCGGTCCCGATCTCGATCCGGCTGGTCCGCGCCCCGATCGCGGCCAGCAGCGGGAACGGGGAGGCCAGCTGCCGCTCGAAGTGGTGCACGCGGACGAACGCCCCGTCAACCCCGAGGTCCTCGGCCGCCTGGGCCAGCTCGATGGTCTGCAGCAGCGCGTCGGAGGCGGTCCGGGTCTGCGACCCCGGAGCGGCCCGCCAGTGCCCGAACGACAGGAAACCAATCCTCTTCATGGCTGTATCAAGCGCTCGCGGCCTGCAGGGATTCCCCGGGCAACGGCCGGCCCGGCGGTCACTGGCGCCCGTCCCGGGGGGACCCGATGCATGGGCTGGCCGCCCCCGCCAGCGCCAGCCAGGCGGCGCGCGAGAACCCCTTGACAGCCGCCCGGCACAGGATTACACCTTCATAAAAGGCTTGTATTAAGGCAAAATCTTTCCCCGAGCACTCCCCACCCGCGGCTCAACCGCCCCACCGCGCGGTGGTTAGTTCCGGCTACCCCAATGGCGGGCCCTGGCAGGAGGAATGGCAGATGAATCAGCTGAATCAACGGACGGACGCCGCCACGGGACGCCGTCCCCGGCGTGCCTGGCGACGGCTGGGATCGGCCGCGCCACGCTCGGTCCTCACGGCGTTAGCCCTGCTGGCCGGCGGCCTGGCCAGCGTGGTAGCCACCGGGCTGGTCCGGGCGCCGGCCGCGCGGGCCGACACGGTGCCGCCACCGCCGTCCGGCTGGACGACGGTATTCGGCGACAACTTCGCGGGCGCGGCGGGGTCCGCGCCGTCCGCGGCGAACTGGTTCTACGACATCGGCACCGGCTACGGCACGGGGGAGAAGGAGCAGACCACCAGCTCGACCAATAACGTCTACCTGGACGGCAACGGCCACCTGGTCCTGAAGGCCATCAACAACGGCGGGACCTGGACCTCGGGGCGGATCGAGAGCACCCGGGACGACTTCCAGGCCCCGCCGGGTGGCAAGCTCGAGATGACCGCGTCGATCGAGCAGCCCAACCCGGCCAGCGGCCTCGGCTACTGGCCGGCGTTCTGGGCCCTGGGTTCCCCCATGCGGACCGGCGGCGGCTGGCCGCAGTCCGGCGAGATCGACATGATGGAGGACGTCAACGGGCTGAACGAGGCCTCCCAGACCTTCCACAACTCGGCGAACAGCCCAGGCCACCCGCTGATCGCCTGCCCGGGCGCGGGCTCCGGCTGCCAGACCGGCTACCACACCTACACGGTGATCATCGACCGGACCAACACCAGCGCGGAGACCATGCAGTTCCTGATGGACGGCGTGGTCGAGAGCACCATCACCGAGGCCTCGGTGGGTACCGCCGCCTGGCAGGCCGCGGTCGATCACGGGTTCTTCATCATCTTCGACCTGGCCATGGGCGGTAACTACCCGGACGGGATCTCCGGCACCACCACCCCCACCTCGGCCACGACCTCCGGCGCGTCGATGAGCGTGGGCTACGTGGCCGTGTACGAGCAGGGCGGCAACTCCACCCCCACCGCAACCGCCAGCGCGACCGGCACGGTCACCGGGCTGAGCGGGCTGTGCCTGGCCAACCAGAACTCGCTGAACACCGAGGGGAACCCCATCGGGGTGAGCGGGTGTAATGGCGGCGCGGGCCAGCAGTGGTCGCCGTACTCGGACGGGACCCTGCGGACCCAGGGCGGCTGCCTGGACGTGGTCAGCGCCGGGACCTCCAGCGGCACCAACGTGGACTGGTATCCGTGCAACGGCAGCGCGGCCCAGAACTGGACCCACCAGGCCAACGGCGAGCTGGTCAACCCGAGCTCCGGGCTGTGCCTCACCGTTCCCGGCGGTAATACCGGCGCCCGGCTGGACATCGAGACCTGCACCGACTCCGCCCAGCAGCAATGGACCCTGCCGACCGGCAGCGGCGGCGGAGGAGGCGGTGGCGGTGGCGGTGGCGGCACCTGCGGCACCACCAACCTGGCGCTGAACAAGACGGCGACCGCGTCGTCCACCGAGAACGCCGGTACACCGGCGGCCGACGCGGTGGACGGCAACACCGGCACCCGCTGGTCCAGCGCCTTCTCCGACCCCCAGTGGCTCGAAGTCAACCTCGGGTCCAGCCAGGCCATCTGCCAGGTCACGCTGAACTGGGAAACCGCCTACGCCAAGGCCTTCCAGATCCAGACCTCGGCCGACGGCACGAACTGGACCACCATCTACTCCACCACCACCGGGACCGGCGGCACCCAGACCCTCAACGTCACCGGCACCGGCCGCTACATCCGGATGTACGGGACGGCGCGGGCCACCCAGTACGGGTACTCGCTGTGGGAGTTCAGCGTGTACGGCACGGGAAGCGGTGGGGGCGGGGGGACCTGCGGGACCACCAACCTCGCGCTGAACAAGACCGCGACGGCGTCGTCCACCGAGAACGCGTCGTTCCCCGCGGCCGACGCGGTGGACGGGAACGCCGGCACCCGGTGGTCCAGCGCGTTCAGTGACCCGCAGTGGCTGGAGGTCAACCTCGGCTCGTCCCAGGCCATCTGCCAGGTCACCCTGCAGTGGGAGGCCGCCTACGCCACCGCGTTCCAGATCCAGACCTCGGCCGACGGCACGAACTGGACCACCATCTACTCCACCACCACCGGGACCGGCGGCACCCAGACCCTCAACGTCACCGGCACCGGCCGCTACATCCGGATGTACGGCACGGCGCGGGCCACCCAGTACGGGTACTCGCTGTGGGAGTTCGAGGTGATGTAGTACCTGGAGTCCCGGCCCGGCCTGGATGACAACATCCGGGCCGGGCCATACCGGTGCGGGCCGGCAGGCGTGATCTTCCTGGTCCCGGGGGACAAAAGCATCGGGTCGGACATCAGAGGGATAGTGAGATGAGACGTTACGCACGCCTGCCGCGCATCGCCGTGGCCAGCGTGACCGGCGTCCTGCTGCTATCCGCGGTACCGCTGACCATGCTGCCGCTCTCCGGTCGCCAGCGCGCCGAGGGCTGGGTGCTGGCGGTGGCCCTCGTGGTCTTCGTCCCGCTCCTGGCGCTGGCTGCCTCGGCGCACTGGCACCGGGTCTTCAGCCCGGAGCTGCATGCGGCCGCGATAGTGCGCGGCATCATCTGGCTACCGGTGGGCGCCATCATGGTGGGGGCGGTGGAGCTCGGCTGGCATCAGGACGTCCACGGGGCCGCCAGCGCGGCCGCCGCCATCCTCATCGGGGCGGGGGTCGGGCTGGGCAGCAGGTTCTGGTGGCTGTCTCGCCGGCCGTGACCGCGCCGGACTTTGCGGACGGGCGCCGGACTTCAGGACGGGCTGCCCCGGAAGGCCGGGGGCTCGAGGCGGGTGAGGACGCTGTCCCCGGTGGCGTACGGGATGAAGCTGCCGTGATGGGGATTCGGGTCGAGCGGCTTGCCGAGCGCGGGGAAGGCCCGCTGCGGGCAGGTGGTCCGGTCGCACACCTTGCACCCCGGGCCGATCGGGACCAGCGCGGACGGGCTGGCCAGGTCCAGGCCGTGGGAGTAGACGAGCCGGTGCGCGTGCCGCAGGTCGCAGCCCAGGCCGACCGCGAACGTCTTGCCGAGCGTGCCGTAGCCGCCGTAGCGCCGGGCCACCGTGCGGGCCACCCACAGGTAACTGCGGCCATCGGGCATCTGGGCCAGCTGGGTCTGCATCTCGCCCGGGTGGACGAAGGCCTCGTAGACGTTCCACAGCGGGCATGACCCGCCGACCCGCGAGAAGTGGAAGCTGGTGGCCGACTGGCGCTTGGAGATGTTGCCGGCCCGGTCGACCCGGACGAAGATGAACGGCACTCCGCGCGCCCCGGGACGCTGCAGCGTGCTGAGGCGGTGGGCGACGGTCTCGTAGCCCACGTCGAACCGCCGCTGCAGCAGCGCGATGTCGTACCCCACCGTCTCGGCGGCGTCCAGGAACGGCTGGTAGGGCAGGACCAGTGCGCCGGCGAAGTAACTGGCCAGGCCGATCCGGCAGAGCATGCGGGCCTCGTCGCCGGACAGGTTGGCCTCGGCGACGATCTGATCGATCTCCGCGGCCAGCTCGACCGAGGCCAGGTGGGTGGCGAGCTGGAACGCCCGCTGCCCGGAGTTGAGCAGCGGGGACAGGGCCAGCACCCGGGCCTCGGGGTCATACCGCCGCTTGACGGCCTGGTCGCCATCCGGAAGGTCGGCCACCCGGAGGCCGTGCCGGCGGGCCAGCCGCTCGGTGATCCCCGCCTCGGTGTTGCCGATCTTCAGGTCGGCCTGCGTGAAGATCTGCTCGGCGGCGAGGTCGAGCGGCGGGAAGTAGTTCCGCCGCGCGTAGAACAGCTCCTGCACTTCCTCCTGCGCCATGGGCGGCGGCACCGACATCGACCCCGGCTCGCCCGCGTCGATGCGGGTCATGATCGTCTCATTGACGTCGCGGCCGTGCCGGTACCGGCGGTGCAGTTCGATGACGTACCGGCCGACGGCGGGCATGGTCGCGGCCAGCTCGCGGATTTCCGCCATCGAGATCTGCTCGCCCACGGAGGGATCGGTCAGCACGTCACGCAGTTGCGCCACCAGGCGGTCGGCGTCCTCGGCTGAGAACTGCTGCAGATCGGCGTCGAACACGCTGGCCAGCTTGAGCAGGACGGAGGCCGTCATCGGGCGCTGGCTGGACTCCAGCTGGTTCACGTAGCTGGGCGAGATGCCCAGGGCGCTGGCCAAGGCGGCCTGCGTGAGGCCACGTTCTTCGCGGAACCGGCGCAGCCGGACACCTACCCGCGCTTTCGTGACCGGCATCACACATCCCGTCTTTCAAAGGTTCGGTTAACAACTCATCGCCAGTTGCTGACGTTTTCCCGGTCGGCGCCGGCCACTCCCGCAGGTCCCGCAGGGTATTGCCCGCGCTAATCGGTCTAGACCATCGCTGATCGTCTTCACAAGTGTTACAGAATCGCAGTTTGAGCGCCACAAACCTCCACACATGCAGGTCTACCACTGCGCTGGCTTTGAGTGCACCTTGTTAAGATAGGTTTTCGGTTTCTCTGCGGACCCGACGCAAATCGAGCTGCGGGTACCGACGCCGGCGATCGGAAGGACATCCCGTGAGTGACGCTATTCCAGGCCTGAATCAGCCTCCAACGGCACACGGCGGCCTGATCTCATGGGTAAACGAGATCGCCGCTCTCACCCGGCCCGCCCGCGTCCAGTGGTGTGACGGTTCGCAGCAGGAGTGGGACGAGCTCACCAGCGTGCTGGTGGAGCAGGGCACCCTCCTCCCGCTCAATCCCGACCTGCGGCCTGGCAGCTTCCTGGCCCGCTCGGACCCGTCGGATGTCGCCCGGGTCGAGGACCGCACGTTCATCTGCTCGGAGAAGGAAGAGGACGCCGGGCCGACCAACAACTGGGTCGCGCCCAGCGAGATGCGCCGGACGTTCGCGGAAATCTTCGACGGCAGCATGGCCGGCCGGACCATGTACGTGGTGCCGTTCTGCATGGGGCCGCTCGGCTCGGCGATCTCCCAGCTCGGCGTGGAGATCACCGACTCGCCGTACGTGGCGGCCTCGATGCGGATCATGACCCGGATGGGCGCCCCGGTCCTGGCGGAACTGGGCGGCGACGGGTTCTTCGTCCGGGCCGTGCACTCGGTGGGCGCCCCGCTGGCGCCCGGCCAGGCCGACGTGCCGTGGCCCTGCAACGACACCAAGTACATCTCGCACTTCCCCGAGACCCGGGAGATCTGGTCGTACGGCTCCGGGTACGGCGGCAACGCGCTGCTGGGCAAGAAGTGCTACGCGCTGCGGATCGCCTCGGCCATGGCCCGCGACGAGGGCTGGCTGGCCGAGCACATGCTCATCCTCAAGGTCACGCCGCCGCAGGGCGAGGCCCGGTACATGGCGGCCGCTTTCCCGTCCGCGTGCGGCAAGACCAACCTGGCCATGCTGCAGCCCACGATCCCCGGATGGACCGTGGAGACCGTCGGCGACGACATCGCCTGGATGCGGTTCGGCGCGGACGGCCGGCTGTACGCGATCAACCCGGAGGCGGGCTTCTTCGGGGTCGCCCCCGGGACCAGCGCGGTCACCAACCCGAACGCCCTGAAGATGCTGACCAGCAACACGGTCTTCACCAACGTCGCGCTGACCGACGACGGCGATGTCTGGTGGGAGGGTCTGACCGACGAGCCCCCTGCGCACCTGACTGACTGGCAGGGCCGCGACTGGACGCCCGCGACCGGCAGCCCGGCCGCGCATCCTAATTCCCGGTTCACCGTGGACGCGGCCCAGTGCCCATCGATCGCGCCCGAATGGGACGACCCGGCCGGGGTGCCGATCTCGGCCATCCTGTTCGGCGGCCGCCGGGCCACGGCTGTGCCACTGGTCACCGAGGCCTACTCCTGGCAGCACGGTGTCTTCCTCGGGGCGACTGTGGCCTCGGAGACGACCGCCGCGGCCGCCGGCCAGGTGGGGCAGTTGCGCCACGACCCGTTCGCCATGCTGCCGTTCTGCGGCTACAACATGGGCGACTACTTCGGTCACTGGCTGAAGATCGGGGGCCTGACTGACCCGGAGAAGCTGCCCCGCATCTACGCGGTCAACTGGTTCCGCAAGGACGGGAACGGCCGGTTCGCGTGGCCCGGCTTCGGGGAGAACAGCCGCGTGCTCAAGTGGATCACGGAGCGGCTGTCTGGCGACGCCGGGGCGCGGCCCACCCCGATCGGCAACCTGCCCACCCCGGAGTCCCTGGACACCGACGGCCTGGCCGTCACCGACGCCGACCTCGCCCTGCTGCTGTCGGTGGACACCAGCACCTGGCAGGACGAGGCCGACCACACCCGGGAGTACTTCACCACGTTCGGCAGCCATCTGCCCGAGTTGCTGTGGGATGAGCATGACGGGCTGCTGCAGCGGCTGAAGACGGCCGACGGCTGACCTCGACCCCGGCCGGGGCCGGGCGCGGGGCGACGGCCGGCGCGAGCCAGCGGGCGTGGCCAGCCCGGCGCCGCTCGAAGCGGTGGAATAGCAGCCAGGCCACGGCCAGTGTCGCGGCGAAGACTGGCAGCCAGGCCAGCCGTTCCACGATCCAGGCCGCACCCGACGGCGGCGTCAGCAGGCCCGGAAGGCGCCCGGCCATCGCCCCGGCCATCGTCACCGCCAGGAACGCGGACTGGTGCCAGAGGAACAGGGTCATCGCGGACAGGTTGACCATGGCCACGGCGGCCCAGGCCAGCGGGCGGCGCATCAGCCGGGCCAGCCAGGGCCGCAGCAGCAGCGCGAGGCCGACCTGGGCCACGCCGAAGGTGACGGCGGCCAGCGTGGGCGGGTTCAGGTTCGAGATCGCGGCCCCGTTCACGCCCACCATGCTCGCCGGATAGCCGGCCCAGGTGACCAGCACCGCGGTGCCCGCGCCGCCGGCGGCGAGCATGACGGCGGGAACCTTCCAGCCGCGCAGCGCCCCGCGCGCCCACGCGATCCCCAGCACGTAGGGGACGAGCCAGCCGGCTCCGACGTTGACCCAGCCGATCCAGCCGGGAGCGCCGAGGCCGAACCGGGCCAGGTCCACCCCGGCGACAACCGCGGCGGGGATGAGTGCAGCCGCGGCGCCGCACCGGCGGACCAGCGCCTCCGCCAGCGGGGTCAGGGCGGTGAGCCCGGCGAACACCGCCAGGAACCACAGCGGGTCGAGGACGAGCGTGACCACGGTGCGGATCGTCCCGGAACTGACGCCGGCGAGGACCATCGCCGCGGTGAGCGGCACCCAGACGGCGGCCAGCACCGCCACCGGGCGGCTCAGCCGGGACAGGCGGCCGCGCAGCCAGGCCAGGTAGCCGCTGGCTCGGGGAGGGGAGGCGCGCCGGAGGCGTGTCCTGGCCGAGCCGGCCAGCCCGGGGGGTCCGGGGGGTCGCCCCCCCGGGCTAGCAGAGCTGCGCGCCGCCGCGTACCCGCCCACGAAGAAGAAGATCGCGAGGGTCTGGAAGATCCACGACGCCGGGGCCAGGGCGGGCAGGGCGGCCAGCGGGCTGGCGTCGTGCAGCCGGGAACCGGACGGGGAGCGGGTCAGCACGAGCGCGGTGACCAGCCAGTGGCCGAGGATTACCCCGGCGATGGCCAGGCCGCGGAGCGCGTCAACGCTGCGGTCCCGCCCGGCCGGGGTGGCCGCGTCGATGCGCGCGGCCATGGTCCGGAGGGCGAGGCGGGGCGCGAAGGCGCGTCCCCTCGTGGCCAGCGACTGCGCAGCGGTGTCGTCCCCCCGGGTCAGCACAGTCATGACGTGACCTTTCCGGGCTCGCCGAGCGCGATGTAGGCCAGGTTGCGCAGTGACACGCTGCCCGGCTGCAGGTACCCGCTGTGCCCGTCGCGGTCGCAGCCGAACCGGCGGGCGCCGAAGGACGGTGCGGTGGGATCCGCCCCGAACCCGATCCCCAGCAGCCGGACGTGCGGCACGTCGCGGATCCAGTCGCCGGCGTCCCGGCAGGCCCACACCCGGGCCGTCGTGTGCAGGGACCGCACCGACGAGGCGTCCATGCCCGGGCTGCCGAACACCGCGATGTCGGTGACCGGCAGCTGCGGCGCGGCCAGCCCGCACACCACCGATCCGTAGCTGTGGCACAGCAGCGCGACCTGGTCGCCGCGGCTGGCCAGGCTGATCACCAGGGGCCGCAGGGCCTGGGCGCCCTGCCCCGCGTTGCCCGAGGTGAGGACGGCCGGGCTGAGCAGGCTCGGGGTGCGGTAGCCCAGCCAGGCGATGACCGCGAGCCGGGCCCCGGGATCGAGCCGGCGGGCCTGGGCGGCCAGCGCGCGGGCGCCGCCCTGCGGCGAGGCGCTCCCCCGGGAAGCGAACGTGGCCAGGGACGTGTCGGAGCCCGGCACGAGGATCACGACCCGGCGGGCGGTGGCCAGGTTCCCGAGGACCTCGACGGCCTCACCCGGGCCGTTCGGGTCGAACCCGAGCAGGTGCTGGTGACGCAGGCCCGCCAGGGTGCGGGCCAGGGCCGGGTTACCGGAGCGGGCCGCGGCGGTAGCCGCCCGGGCGGCCGCCTCCGAAGTCGCGGCGTAGCGGACGGCCAGCGCCGCCGGGGTAAGCGCGGGCAGTGATACCGGCGGCTCGGGTGGGGGCTGCGGGTTCACCGCAGCGGTCAGCGTGACGGCAGCGGCGGCGGCAGCCACCGCGAGAGTGGCTACGCGGCGCAGTCTCATGGCGTATCCTTCCTGGTCCAGCGGGTGTGCTGAGCAGAAAATTACGGACACGCGCTAGTAGTCGGCGTCACGCTGTGGAGCCCATCTGAACGCTGCTCCTCAGGTACCGGCGGCCAGGCCCGGAAGGGCTACCGGGCGGCCCTGGCCCCCTACCTGAGTAGGGGCGGGCAGATCCCCCGCGCGGGTCACGAAAGCCCGGGCCTTCGCACTTACGCTGAGGTCATGAGTTCTGGGGCCTCGCGCCGGGAGGCAGTGGTCACGGCCGGAGCCGCGGCCGGGGCCAGGATCCAGGCCGTGATCCGGACGGCGGTGGCGACCGGGACCACCGACCCTCCGTTGCCCCCTCCGGCCTGGCGGCAGCGCCTCCGGCTCGGCCCGGTGGACCTGGTCTTCCTGGCCGACGTCGTGCTCGCGCTCATCCTCTGGGGCAGCACAGACTCCTGGCTGAACACGCAAAACGCCCGGCACGGCCAGCCGTACAGCACCGAGACGCTCCTGCTGTTCGCCGCCGTGCTGGCCGCGCCGCTGGTACTGCGCACCCGCTTCCCCGCCACGGCCTGGGCTGCATCCGTGGTGAGCCTGCTCTGGGTATCCGCGGCGATCGGCCCGCGCACCCTGTTCACCGGCGTCTACCCGGTTGCGGGCGTGCTCGTCTACGGCCTGTGCCTGTACGCGGTCGGGGTGCGCGGCAAGGGCTGGTTCGTGCTCTGCGTGGCCGCGGTCACCGTGCTGGGCGCCATCGTCGTGGACGCGCGGACCAGCGTGGGCGCCATCCTGGCCGCCATCCCGCTGCTGATGGGGGCCATCGTCCGGGCCCGGCGCAGCAGCCGCACCGAGCTCGCCCAGCAGGCCCGCCGTCTCGAGGGCGAGCGGGCCCTGCTCACCGAACGCCAGCGCATCGCCCGCGAACTGCACGACATCGTGGCCCACCACATGTCGGTGATCGCTATCCAGGCCGAGGCCGGCCCGCGCAAGGTCGCTGACCCCCCGCCGGAACTCGTGGAAAGCTTTGCCGATATCCGGGCGAGCGCACTGAGCGGCCTCGACGAGCTGCGCCGGCTCCTCGGCGTCATGCGCAGCAGCGGCGCGGACACCGCACCCCAGCCCGGCCTCGCGGAACTGGACGGCCTGCTGGACTCTGCTCGCAGCGGCGGAGTGCGGGTAACGTCGTCGGTCAGCGGTACGGCCCGGGCCCTGCCGCAGGGCATCGACCTGTCCGCCTACCGGATCCTGCAGGAGGCCCTGAGTAATGCCATGCGCCACGCCCCCGGTTCCGCAGTGCGGGTCGAGCTCGCCTACGCCCCCAGCGCCCTGGTGATCAAGGTGCGCAACGACGCGTGCCCGGCCCAGGACGGGCACGCGGACGAGGAGGGCGCCGGTCACGGCCTTCTGGGCATGCGGGAACGGGCGGTCATGCTCGGCGGCGACCTGGAGGCCGGCCCCACGGAGGAGGGCGGTTTCCTGGTCACCGCGGTCCTCCCGGATACCGGGGACCGCACGGGAGGCGGCCAGTGAGCGTGCGGGTCGTCATCGCCGACGACCAGGGCATGGTCCGCTCCGGCTTCACCACCCTGCTGAACAGCGAGCCCGACATCGAGGTCGTCGGCGAGGCCGTGAACGGGCAGGAGGCGATCACCCGCGCCATCCAGCTCAGGCCCGACGTGATCCTGATGGACGTGCGGATGCCGGTGCTGGACGGGCTGCAGGCGACCCGTCAGATCACGGCGATGGACGGCGCCCCCAGGGTCCTGGTCCTGACCACGTTCGACCTGGACGACTACGTGTACCAGGCGCTGCGCTGGGGGGCGAGCGGCTTCCTGCTCAAGGACGCCTCGGCCCGGGAACTCGCGGAGGCGGTCCGGGTCGTCGCGGCGGGCGATGCGCTGCTGTCCCCCAGCGTGACCAGGCGGCTCATCGTCGAGTTCGCGCGGATGGGGGCGCCCCGCGGCCCCAGCCGCAAGACTCTGCAGGATCTCACCGAACGGGAGACTGAGGTGCTGGCGCTCGTCGCGCAGGGCCTGTCCAACGCGGAGATCGCCGGCCGTCTGGTGGTCGCGGAACAGACCGTGAAGACACACGTCAGCCGGATTCTCATGAAGCTGGGTCTGCGGGACCGCACCCAGGCCGTGGTCCTGGCCTACGAATCCGGGCTCATCCAGCCCGGCGGATGAGCCGCCCGCAGATGAGCCGCCGCCCCCTGCTGAGCCGCCGTCCCGGCCGCTGAGCCGCCGTCCCCTGCTGAGCGGCTGCCCCGGGATGCTCCGCCGCCCCCGGCGCGGCCGGGACGTCACGGTCGCCGCCACCTGGGCGGCCGCTCTGATCGGCTGGAACAACCTGGCCGGCCGGCAGGCCTGGCATCAGCGGTGGTACCCGCTAGCCAACCTGGGCGCCACCGGGACCGCCGTGGCCGCGGCCGCGGCCAGCGGCCTGACCGCCGGCGACCTCGGACTCAGGCGCGAACGGCTGCGCCGGCCTGCGCTGGGCCGCCGGGCCCTCCGGGGCGCTGCCGCGGCCTGGATCATCGTCGCCGCGGTCCCGGCCACGGGCCCGCCCTCGCCGATCAGCGGATCACCAGCCTCACCTGGCCCCAGGTCGCCTACCAGGTGGCGGTCCGCATCCCGGCCGGGACCGTGCTGTGGGAAGAGGTCGCCTTCCGCGGGGTGCTCCAGGCGTTCCTGCGCCGGGTCCTCCCGGGACCGGCGGCCCTCGCCGTCACCGCCGCGGTCTTCGGTATCTGGCACGTCCGCCCGACCGTGGAGGCGTTGCGGATAAATCAGCTGACCGGCAGCCGCCGGACCGTGACCGGGTCCGTCGCCGCCACCGTCGCGGGAACGGCCGCCGCCGGCCTGCTGCTGTCCTGGCTGCGTGAGCGGTCCGGCAGCCTGGCCGCACCAGTTCTGCTGCACCTGTCCGCCAACTGCGGTGCGGCGCTGGCCGCCCGCTCCGCGCACGGAATATCCGCCACCTCAAAGTAGTTGCACGTTCAAGTAGATGAGGCTGGACAGCGCCCAGGTTGGTCAGCAGTCAGTTTGCGCAGCAGGGAGCAGCGATGCAGTTCGGGATCTTCACCGTCGGGGATGTCACCACCGACCCCACGACCGGCCGGACCCCCACCGAGCACGAGCGGATCAAGTCGATGGTCGCCATCGCCCGCAAGGCCGAGGACATCGGCCTGGACGTTTTCGCGACCGGCGAGCATCACAACCCGCCGTTCGTGCCCTCCTCGCCCACGACCATGCTCGGCTACATCGCCGCCCAGACCGAGCACCTGATCCTGTCCACCGCGACCACGCTGATCACCACCAATGACCCGGTGAAGATCGCCGAGGACTTCGCCATGCTGCAGCACCTGGCCGACGGGCGGGTCAACCTGATGCTCGGCCGCGGTAATACCGGGCCGGTGTACCCCTGGTTCGGCAAGGACATCCGCCAGGGCATCGAGCTGGCCATCGAGACTACCACCTGCTGCACCGGCTGTGGCGCGAGGACGTCGTCGATGCCGAGGGCCAGTTCCGGACGCCCCTGCAGGGATTCACGGCCACCCCGCGGCCGCTGGACGGCGTGCCGCCGTTCGTGTGGCACGGCTCGATCCGGAGCCCGGAGATCGCCGAGCAGGCGGCGTACTACGGCGACGGGTTCTTCGCCAATCACATCTTCTGGCCCACGGACCATTTCGTCCGGCTGGTCAACTTCTACCGGGAGCGCTTCGCGCATTACGGGCACGGCGCCCCGGAGCAGGCGATCGTCGGCCTCGGCGGCCAGGTCTACATGCGCCGCAACTCCCAGGAGGCGGTGCGCGGAGTTCCGGCCCTGTTCAACAACGCGCCGGTCTACGGCCACGGGCCATCGCTGGAGGACTTCACCGGGCAAACGCCGCTCACCGTGGGCAGCCCGCAGGAAGTCATCGACAAGACGCTTACCTTCCGCGAGCGCTTCGGCGACTACCAGCGGCAGCTGTTCTTGATGGACCACGCCGGCTTGCCGCTGAAGACCGTGCTGGAGCAGCTTGACCTGCTCGGTGAGGTGGTGCCGGTGCTGCGCCGG
>CAWINS010000002.1:0-174092 GCA_963837335.1 uncultured Actinomycetes bacterium
CTCTTGGTCGGGTCGGCACCCATCGCCTGCGCCTGTGATTTCGAGGAGGCGGCCGCCTGCTTGGCGGGTTCGCTCGGCAGCAGCACCTGGCTGAGCGGCTCGAGGAAGCGCTCCAGGCCGGCCGTCATGAACACCACACCGGCGTAGGGAACGTACCCGGTCACGAAATGAATGGGGACGGGCTTGATCCAGGAGTGGTAGGCCAGCCACATGATCACGGCGGCGGCGGCAACAGCCAGCATGGCCGCGGCGACCGTCGGCACAGAACCGCCACTGGTCACCGTCGAGGCAGCGGATACCTCATTGGTCAGCAGCCCCCCGGCGGCATTCTCGACATTCTTGACCGTCACCACGGCCATGGCAATTGCCTCCGAGATCACCACGTGAATCCGGCAGAAAGTTAATCCGCCTGAATACCCGGCCCGGAACCCTTACCCCGCTCCGGTCAAGATTGCGGCAATCGTACCGGTCATCGGGGTTGATGGCTATTTCCCTTACCGGACGTCCAGTCCGGTAACGGCCCGGCCGATGATCATGCGCTGGATCTCGGATGTGCCCTCGAAGATGGTGAAGATCTTTGCGTCCCGGTGCCAGCGTTCCACCGGGAAGTCACGGGTGTAGCCGTTGCCGCCCAGGATCTGGATGGCCTGCTCGGTCACCCGGACCGCGGTCTCCCCCGCGACCAGCTTGGACATCGACCCCTCGGCCCCGTCCAGGGCCATGCCCTGCCGGGCCATCCAGGCCGCCCGCCAGGTCAGCAGCCGGGCCGCGTCCACCCCGGCCTGCATGTCGGCCAGCATGAAGCCAACCGCCTGGTTCTGCCCGATCGGGTGGCCGAACGCGACCCGCTGGGTGGCGTAGTCCCGGGCGAATTCCACCGCGGCCCGGCCGACGCCCACCGCCATCGCCGCCACGCTCGGCCTCGAGGCCTCGAAGGTCTTCATCGCGGCCTGCTCGCCGCCGCGCCCCCCGGACCGCACCCGGTCCAGCCTCGCGTCCAGCCGGTCCTTGCCACCGACCAGGCACCGGCCGGGCACCCGGACGCCATCCAGCACCACCTCGGCGGTGTGCGAGGCCCGGACCCCGTGCTTGCGGAACTTCTGGCCCTGGCTGAGTCCCGGGGTGCCCGGCGGGATCACGAAGCTGGCCTGGCCCCGGGCCCCGAGCGAGGGGTCCACCGAGGCCACCACCACGTGGACATCGGCGATCCCGCCGTTAGTCGCCCACGACTTGGTCCCGTTGAGGATCCATTCGCCGCTGGCCTCGTGGTACTCGGCGCGGGTGCGGATCGCGCTCACGTCGCTGCCCGCCTCCGGTTCCGAGGCGCAGAACGCGCCCAGCTTCACCGAGCCCGGGCCGCCGAACATCTCCGGGAGCCACTCCCCGATCTGCTCGGGGGTGCCGTTGCTGGCCACCGCGACCGCGGCCAGGGTGCTGCCGACCAGGGACAGCCCGATGCCCGCGTCACCCCAGAAAAGCTCTTCGAAGGCGATCGGGATGCCCAGCCCGCTCGCCTCGAGCCACTGCGTGGTGAAGAAGTCGAGCGAGTAGAGGCCGATCTTGGCGGCCTCTTCCAGGATGGGCCAGGGTGTCTCTTCCCGCTCATCCCACTCCGCCCCGGCCGGCCTGATCACGTCCGCGGCGAACCCGTGCACCCAGTCACGCATGTCACGCAGGTCGGGCCCGGGCTCGAGGGAGAATCCGCCGGGGGCGTCAGGTCCAGTGGTCATCTTGCTCCTCGGGGTCCTGCACCGACCGTATGTTACCGAAGAGTAGCACGTCTAAGTTACCAGTGAGTAGCTAGCTGGCCGATTCCTGGCCCGGCCCGCCTGCTCCGTAGTTCCGGACCCTCCCGGGGCGCCAGGTTACTCGGCGTCGTGGCGGTCCAGGAACTCGTACACGTCGGACTCGTCCACCCCCGGGAAACTCCCGGTCGGCAGGGCCGACAGGATATGCGAGTGGGCCCGCGCCGACGGCCAGGCCATCCCTTCCCAGCGGGAGGCCAGCCCGGCCGGCGGCCGCTGGCAGCAGTCCCCGTCCGGGCAGCGTGACACCGTCCGCTTGGTGGTGTCCCGGCCGCGGAACCACCGCGAGTTCTCGTAGCTGGTGCCCAGGGTGATGGCGAAGCCGCGCTCGGCACCCGGGTCCACGTGGGCCATGCACCAGAAGGTCCCGGCCGGGGTGTCGGAGTACTGGTAGTACGGCGAGTACCGGTCGGACGACCCGAACACCTGGCGGCCGGACCACTTGCGGCACATCCGCTGCCCCTCGATCGCCCCGGTGGAGTCGGCGGGCAGCACCAGCCCGTCGTTCTCGTACGCCTTGTAGATGATGCCGCCTTCGTCGTTCTTGACGAAGTGGCAGGCCAGATCGAGATGGTGGGTAACGAGGTTGGTGAACCGGTGCGCGGCCATCTCATACGACACCGAGAACACGTCCCTGAGATCCTCGACGGACAGGTCCCGGGCCTCCTTGGCCTCGCGCAGGAACCGCGAGGCCGAGCGTTCCGGGACGAGCACGGCCGCCGCGTAGTAGTTCGCCTCCACCCGCTGGCGCAGGAAGTCCGCGAAGTCCCGCGGCGTCGCATGACCGAGCACGAAGTGGCCGAGAGTCTGCAGCAGGATCGTCCGGGGCGTGTGCATGCCCATGGATTCCTGCTTCAGGTAGATCCGGCGGTGGCGCAGGTCGGTGACGGACCGGACGGAGCGCGGCAGGTCCTGGGCATACCTGACCGAGAAGCCGTGATGGCCCACGATCGCCAGCAGTGCGCCCTGGGAAAGCGCGCCGCCCCGGTAACTGACAGACTCCAGCGCCTCCGCCGCCGCGTGCTCGATCTGGGCGAAGTAGTTGCCCCGCTCCCGCATCGCGCCGCGCAGCCCCGCGTTGGCCACCCGCGCCTCCTCCGGGGTCGCGGTCGGCCGGGTGTGCTGCCGGTGGAGTTCCCGCGCCAGCGCGACCAGATGCTCGAGCACGTCGTTGGGCACCCGGGCACCCACCTTCAGGTGCGGCAGTCCCAGCCCGGCGTAGAGCGGGTCGCGCTGCGCCTCCTCGACCGCGATCTCCAGCTGGGCCCGGCGGCTCGGCGGCTGGTGCCGCAGCAGTTCCTCGGCCGGGACGGACAGGGCCGTCGCCAGCGACTCGATCAGGGACAGCTTGGGCTCGCGGCGGCCGTTCTCCAGCAGGGACAGGGCCGACGGTGCCCGGCCCACCCGGGCGCCCAGCTCGGCCAGCGTGTAGCCGCGGGCGCGGCGCAGATGCCGGAGCCGCTGCCCGAACGTTGTCAGGTCTAGACCACTTGATGGAAATTCTTGTAGTTCTTTCTCCAAGAACTCTGTCACATCTTCATCTTAGAGGAAATTTGCGCATTCTTCAGGCAGATGCTCCCTAGCTTTCCCCGGGCCTGCCCCGCAGGCTCGGGACTAACCACCCAGGGGACGGCAAAACGTCAGGAGGACCAGTGAACGAGAGTCGCCTCGAGGGCACAGCGAACAGCACCAACGGCCATCAACCGAAGAGCACGGTCAGCGGGCCGCAGCAGCAGGCCGCGGGCCTGGCCCAGCAGTGGGCCACCGATCCGCGCTGGCGCGGCACCCATCGGACCTACGCGGCGGACGACGTGATCCGGCTGCGCGGATCCGTCCAGGAGGAGCGCACCCTGGCCCGGCTCGGAGCCCAGCGGCTGTGGGCCTTGCTGCACGAGGAGGAGTACATCGCGGCCCTCGGTGCGGTCACCGGGAATCAGGCGGTCCAGCAGGTCAGGGCCGGCCTTCAGGCCATTTACCTGTCCGGCTGGCAGGTCGCGGCGGACGCGAACCTGGCCGCCGAGACCTACCCGGACCAGAGCCTGTACCCGGTCAACTCGGTCCCCCAGGCGGTCCGCCGGATCAATAACGCCCTGCTCCGCGCGGACCAGATCACCTGGGCCGAGTCGGACGGCACCGAAAGCCAGTACTGGCTCGCGCCGATCGTGGCCGACGCGGAAGCGGGCTTCGGCGGTGTGCTGAACGCCTTCGAGCTGATGAAGTCGATGATTGCGGCGGGCGCGGCAGGCGTGCACTGGGAAGACCAGCTGGCCTCCGAGAAGAAGTGCGGCCACCTGGGCGGCAAGGTGCTCATCCCGACCTCGCAGCACATCCGCACGCTCAACGCCGCCCGGCTGGCGGCTGACGTCGCCGGCGTGAGCACCCTGGTCATCGCCCGCACCGACGCGCACGCCGCCACCCTGATCACCAGCGACGTGGACGAGCGGGACCAGCCGTTCATCACCGGCGACCGGACCGCGGAAGGCTTCTACCGGGTGCGCAACGGGATGGCCGCGTGCGTGGCCCGCGGCCTGGCCTACGCCCCGTACGCGGACCTGCTGTGGATGGAGACGTCCACCCCGGACCTGGACGAGGCGCGGGAGTTCGCCGAGGCGATCAAGGCCAGGTACCCGGACCAGATGCTGGCCTACAACTGCTCGCCGTCGTTCAACTGGCACCGGCACCTCGATGACGGCACGATCGAGAAGTTCCAGCGCGAGCTGGGCCAGATGGGTTACAAGTTCCAGTTCATCACGCTGGCTGGCTTCCACGCCCTGAACTACTCGATGTTCGATCTCGCGCAGGGCTACGCCGCCGAGGGCATGCCCGCCTACGTCCGGGTGCAGGACGCGGAGTTCGCCGCCGAAGCCCGCGGGTACACGGCCACCCGGCACCAGCGGGAAGTCGGCACCGGATACTTCGACCTGGTCACGTCGGCCATCAGCCCGCAGGCGTCCACCACCGCGCTGAGCGGCTCCACCGAGAGCGAGCAGTTCACCCGGTCCCACTGACCTCCTCCCGCCACTCTTCCTGCGGGACGTGCGCCATAAACGGGCAAAACACCTGCCAGGGCGCACGTCACGTAGGAAAGGTCAGCGCGGACCATGATCTACGTGCCCCATTGGCTGGCGGGGGTGCGTGCGGCACCCATGCTGTTGTGCCCGGGCCAGCCGGGGGGTTAGGAGAGCAGGCGGGTCTGGGCGGGGCGGCCCGGTATCTCATCCTCGCCGTCGGCGCTCTCGGCGTCGTCACCGCCGGAGCGCCGCCACCGGGACGGGACGAACACCGGGCAGATCATCAGCGCGCCCAGCACGACCAGAACCCCGCTGACCAGCATGGTGTGGAATCCCGCCCCGTATCCCTCGCCACGCAACGGGATGATCCTGGTCGCGAGCTGGGCGTTCAGCCCGAGCAACCCGGTCCAGGCCAGCAACAGCAGTCCGGGCAGCGCCGTGGCGAGCGGCGAGACCGGCGCCACCATCAGGATGCCCAGGAACAGCCCGACGAGCAGCAGGATGCCCAGGGCACTGAGGCCGCTGATGCTGGTCAGGCTGATGTTCTGGGCCGCCAGCCGGGTCATGTGCGCCACTCCCCAGCCGCCGCCGGCAAAGATCGCCGCGGCCAGGGCGACGGCGAACACGACGCCGAGCCAATGCCTGAGCACGTGATCACCACCTCTCGGCGCCGGCTACATACGCATCCCGCCGCAAAACTCTACTTGAACAGCCCTTGACCAGCGGCCAGGACTGCTATTCCCACTGGCCACATCGTCCCCAGCGGCCGGGGCCGGGCGACCCGCCGCCGGCCGGGCATTGACGCTGCGCGGCCTCCGGCCGATGGCTCAATAAGGCGCAGCCGGCGGATCATAAGACCCGGCCGGCCGAATTGCTGGCGCTAATCTGGCGTCAGGGAAATGGCAGCAGGCGGCCCCCACGAGCCAGAGAAGGTCCGGGTGCCCGAGGCCGGGCCGGCTGATCTACGCCAGGGAAGTCTCGCCGGCCAGGGGAGTCTCGCCCGGCAGCACGTTGACGGCTGAGGGCTCGCCGGGCAGCGGGCCGGTGGCCGAGGGCTCATCGGCCAGCGCATCAACCGCGCCGGCCAGGTCGGCCAGCGCGGGCAGCGCGTCGACCAGGGTGACGCGGCTGTCCGGCGGGAGCTCCCGGAGCGCCAGGCTGAGCAGCCGTTCGTTCAGGCTCTTCCAGCGCAGCACCGCCGCCTCACCGGCCGGGGTGAGATCCAGGCTGGCGGTACGCCGGTCGCCCGCACCACCGGTCCGGGTCACCAGTCCGGCCTGGCGCAGCGAGTTCGACAGCGTGGCCACCGAACTGGGCGCGAGCCGGAGCAGCCGGGCCAGTTGTCCCGGCCGTGATCCGGGGTTCTCCGCCATGCAGGACAGCATCTCCAGCTGGGCCACTGACAGCCCGGACCCTGGGTCAGCCGCGCGCGCGGCGCGCCGCATGGCCCGGCGGAGCCGGGAGACCGCGTCGGCGAGGTCTGCTGAGTGCACCTGAGTTCCCAGTAGCGAGGGCATGAAAACGAGTATACCGACTGACAAACTAGAGATACAGATTTCGGGCTCTGCTATCAAGGTAGCCCTGTCCGCCAGGACCGCGCATTTACCCCAGCGCGGACTATCCTCGTTCCGGCCACCCACCCGCCCGGCCGCGAATAGTGTGCGGTGATCTGCGGGACATGCCGGCCCGGTACTGGCCAGGAGGGCTTGCGACAGACAGACTCGTCCCCGGGGGAAGTCCGAGCTACGCCCTCGCGCGGCATCACGCTCGCCGGCCTCGCCGGCGGGTGCAGAAGGGACGCCGATGCAGGAACTGCGCATCGTCGCGGTCAGCGAGGACGGCAGCTATGCCGTGCTCGCGGTACCGGGGCGTGGCGGGCGCTTTTCGCTGCCGATCGACGACCGGCTGCGGATCGTCGCGCGCGGGCAGTTCTCCCGGCTCGCTCAGTACGAGATCGAAGTGGAGAGTCCCTTGCGACCCAAGGAGATCCAGGACCGGATCCGTGCCGGAGAGACCGCGGAGGAGATCGCTGACGCCGCGGGCGTGCCCATCGAGCGGGTTCGCCGCTTCGAGGGCCCGGTGCTGGCTGAACGGGCGTACCGGGCGCAGGAGGCGCAAGGCGCGTCCATCCGGCAGCCCGGGGACTCTGGTCCCGGGCCCCGGCTCGGCGACACCGTCACCGAGCGCCTCGCCGAACTCGGCGTGCCCGCCGAGGAGGCCCAGTGGGACTCGCGCAAGCGGGGCGACAACAACTGGCAGGTCCAGCTGATGTTCACGATCGGCGGCCGGCCGCTCATGGCGGAGTGGGTGTTCGACCCACGGCGCCGGCACGTCACCCCGGCCGACGACGACGCCGCCCGGCTCTCGCTGCCCGAGGCTGACCTGGCCGCGCTGGCGCCCGTCTCCCGCGCCCCGGCCCGGGCTACCGTCACTCCCATCGGCAGCCGGCTCGCGGCCGCGCCGCCGCCTGTCCCCGCGCCGGCCCCCGCGGAGCGGCGGCCCGAACCCGAGCCCGCGGTGAGCCAGGCCCGCGCCGCAGAAGCCCACCAGGCCCGCGCCGCGGAAGCCCGCCAGGCCCGGACCGCGGAGGCACAGGCGCCGCGGCCTGCCGAGGCACGTTCACCACGCGTCGCCGAGGCCCACTCGCCGCGCGCCGCCGAAGCCCGCCCGGCCCGCGCCGCGGAAGGCCGCCCGGCGGCCGAAGTCGCGGAGACGGCGCCCGAGGCAGAGAGCCAGGAGCCCGCGGTGCCGCAGCGCGGCCGGGCCCGCAAGGCGGCCGGAGGCCGGTCCCGCCGCTCGTCCGTGCCGTCCTGGGATGAAATCATGTTCGGCACATCACGCCAGCCCGAGTAAGGTGCCCGGCCTGGATTTATCCAGGCCGGGCCGGCCGTTCCGGCTACTATCCTGGCCCGAACCCGGCGGTTTACCGCCCGGCCCGCCCAATTTCCCGGTTTATCCCGCCGTGATTCGCGCGGCCAGCCAGCCGGGCTAATCGGGGTCCGCAGCGGGTACCGCGGACGGTGATTATTCATCTTCTGGTAATAGGCCGGAGTTACCGAGGGTAATCGTTTCTGCCGGACGATCACGGGCCGCGACGCCCGCCTGCGGCCCGTGCCGATTCGGCCGCTGTTCACCATCCGCACATAAGAGCCCGCCCTGCCGCTCCCCGAACGCCGGTGCGGGCGGCCGGCCGCGCACCTTTGTGCGGCGAATCCAGACGGGCAATCCGGACCCGATCCGGACCCGGCCTCCCCCGGCCCGGATACCGATGGCCCCGGTCCCCGGGGATGGGTTACGCGCCCGTCAGGCGTTATCGCCACCCATATGCTGGCGGCGCCGGATCCATGGGCCTTGAGGCGACACCCCGGCCCTCTGGGTGACGCCTGGCCCCCGCGGGGGCCAGGACCGCGTAGCATCGGCCAACGTGAGCCGTGCACCGCAGAGACGTGGGTACCGGGGGGCGGGACGCTGGGCGTGGCGGCCTGTCCGGGCTGGTGCCGCCGTCTTGACCGCGCTTACCCTGGTCAGCGGGTGCGGCCTGGTCGGCGGCGCGACGACCATCTCGGCGGACGTCCCGAACCAGATGACCGTGACCAGCCAGGCGTTCAACCCGCACCAGTTCCCGTCCGCGTACACCTGTCACGGCCCCGGGCACAGTCCGTCGCTGCACTGGTCCGGTGCGCCGCAGGGGACCAAATCACTCGCCCTTCTCGTCGATGATGCCTCAGCCCCGATCCGGCCCTATATCTACTGGATCATGTTTGATATCGGCTCGCAGACAACGGGCATCCAGGCCGGTCAGGTTCCGCCGGGTGCACGGCAGGCCGACAACAGCAAAGGAACGGACCGATATAACCCGCCCTGCCCGGTGAATGGGCGGCACACCTACCGGTTTACTGTCTACGCCCTTAGTAGGACACTCTCGCTGCCGAACGGCGTGGCCATGAAAACCGCCTGGAACGACATAGCACAAGCGGCCATCGCCCGCGGAAGGCTGCAGACAACCGCCAGTCCGTAATCGTCCGATGACAATGGGTAAACGGACTTGGCAAAAAAATCCCTAAACGCATGACACCGCCCAAACAGTCCGCCAGACTGACTGACCAGTAGCTCAGCCTTGGATGGATTCGAGGCGCTAGCGATACAGGGGAAGGCCCGCGTGATGGCCGCGTTGGCCTCGCTGGCGCCGCCCATACGGTCATGGCTTGTTGGGTGGTGCAATGGTTCTGCTCGTGATCGGCCTCGTCGCCGTTATCATCGCGGTCGTGGTCGGGATTATCCTGACCAGACGTCGCAGCGATGATGATGACGAGCCAGGCGGGCGGCAAAACGTCCGGGACCGGCTCGGCAGCCGGGGCCGCGATGGCCGTTTGCGCACCGACCCGCGGATGGCCCGCAAACCCGCTCCCCGCGGGCCTGCGCCGTCCCGGCGGCCCGCAGGCGAGCCACGGGGTTACGGCGGCCCGGACCGGGGTTATGAGCCAGCGGGTTTCGACCAGTCGCGAGGCTACGAGCCATCGCCACGTGGCTATGGCGAGAGTGCCCCCCGCAGCCGGGACGACCAGCGCACCGAGCGCATTCCGGCGGCCCGCCGCAGCGGGCGTTACCAGGACACGCCCGAGCCCGCCACGCCGGTCGGCGCCCGGGCATCGCGGGCCGCTACCGCGCCGCGCCGCGGCGCGGTAGGAACAGATACCGGGCCCAGGGACGCGCTCTACGACACCGGGCCCTCGGCCGCGGACCTCACGGCCACGACCATCAGCGCCGACCCGGACCTGGCCGACTCTGACGTGTTCCCCCGGGTGCGCGCGGAAATCCCGGAGACCGAGGCCAAGCGGCCGAAGAACCAGTCCAAGGGGCGCGGGCGGGCGTCGCGGGGCCGGCACGACGACGATGACGATGACTGGCCGAGCACGGAGTGGGACAAGCTCTCCGACGAGCAGTACTGGGCGGAACTGTCCGCCGACAAGCCGCTCGCGACCACGGCCCGCGCTGCCCAGCCCAGCGCTCCCGCCCCGGCGGCCACTCCCGCCAAACCATCCCGCACCACCACCCCGCCTGCGGCGTCCGGGCGCGCCGCATCCCGGCCCCAGCCAGCACCGGACGCCGGGCCCGAGGTCCCGGCCCGCCGCCGCCAGCCTGCCGACCGTCCCGGGCGGACGGGCAGCCGTCAGGGCACGCCCCGGCGGACGGATGGCGCGGACACCGACCCTGGGCGCCCCGGTCTGGCCGAGCGGCCCGCGGCCGCGGCGTCCACGGAGCGGTTGCCTGCCCGCCGCCGGCCCGCCGGCGAGACGGCCCCGGCTGCCCCGCCGGCCCCGGCACCGTACCTGCCCGCCGCCCCCGAGCCTGCGGCGGCCCGGGTCGATGACGACCCGCTGACTAGCCCGCACTTCGCACGGGGCGCGGGCGGGGCGGACGACAGCCGGTCCTACCGGACCCCCCGGCGCAACCCTGGCCCGCGGCAGGACCATTCGGGCGGCCAGGCCTACCCGAGTGCGCCGAACGGCTACCCCAGTGCGCCGAACGGGTACCCAAGTGCGGCCGAGGCGTACCCGGCCTCCTCCGGCGGCTACCCGGCCACCGGGCGGAGCGCCACCGGTCCGGCCACCAACCCGGGTGGGCCCGCCCGCGGCCGCGGGCAGGCCCGCGGCCGGGACAGCTACGCCGGCCAGGCCCGCGACAGCCTGGCTGGGGGTGATGGCAGCGACCGGCGGTATACCGACCCGTCCGGCGGCTATGAGTCCTACCCAGGGACGCCCGATGGCGGCCGGGGCTACCCGGCGCCCAGCGGCAGGCACGGCTATCCGGCCGGCCAGGCTGATCGCACCGATCCGGGCACGTCCCGCACCGACCTGGGCGGGCCGCGCACCGACCCCGGCTCATCACGGACCGGCCCGGGTCCGCGGACCGACCCGGGCCCGCGGACCAGCCCGCTAATCGCCAGGCGGCTGCCGCCAGGATCCCGCTAATCGCCAGGCCCCGGCGAGCCAGCCGGGCCAGGCCGCCAGCACGGGCTATCCGGCCAGCCCGGCCGCCCCGGCACCGGGCTGGGGCAGTGACCGGAGCGCCGCCGCCGAGACGCCCTCGTCGCAGGCGGGCCTGGGCAACCCATACGGCAGCTACGTGGACACGACCCCGCCGGCCGCGACGCCCACCCCGGCACCGGCACCGGCCGCGCGCACGGCGCCCACCCCCCCGCCCGCATCCCCGTATCCGCCCGGCCAGCAGGCGGCCGGCGGCAACAGCTACCCGGGGTACACGACCGGCCCGACAGCCGCCTACTCAGACCCATACGGACCGGGTCACGGCAGCGGGCCCGGCGGCTACCCGGCCAATGGCCAGCCGCCGGCCGCCGACAGCCGGGCTGAGCAGGGCACGACGTGGTACTCAGCCCCGCCTGCGGCGGCGCCGCAGGCCCCGGGGGGCGCCTACCCGTACCAGGATGCCACCTACCCGGCCGCCGCCGACTACCCGAACCAGGGTGGCTACCCCGGCACCCCGGAAACCAGGGATGACAGCCGCTACCGGAGCGGGCACACTGATGACCCATACCGCCCTGACGGGTATAGCGGCTATCACTCTCGTCAGGGTTGACAAACCCACCCCGCGCGCCGCGACAATGTGCCGACCGACGCTAGGCAGGGGAGATGCTGGACGGAACCCGGGATCACGCACGCAGTTACCATTTGCACCGGTTGGCCACGGCCCTGGATACCAAGGGGCTGCACGCATCGGTGAAGACCACGTACCCGGCCGCGCTGCACATCTTCATCCCGGGGGCGACCATGCTCGCGGAGAGCATCGACTGCACTCCCGGCACCGACGGTAAGGGCCGCCTCCGCTGGTACTACCGCTGGTCCTGGGGAGAACTGCTGCATGACGCGGAGGATCCTTCCGCCGCCGCCGCGAAGATCGCTGAGGTGCTGTCCTCACGGTGAGCACCGGTCACGGTTCACCGTGGGCCGCCGTACTCCAGCTCGATCGCGTGCCGGAAGGTGATCTCGCCGCCGGTTTGCCCGGGTAGCCAGGGCTTGACCTTTCTCACCTCATCGGCGAAATCGCGGTGCAGCGCCACGATGTCCATGCCGCGGCGCTGGTAGAAGCCGATCGCGCGGACGTTGTCATTCCCGGTGGTCAGCCACAGGCGCTGCCCGTCCTGCCGGGCCCGTTGCCGCGCCCCGGCCAGCAGGGCGGTGCCGATCCCCCGGCCCTCAGCCAGGCTGTTCAGGGTCACTACCTCCAGGCCCCGCTCGTCCGCCCGGTAGGTCAGGGCACCGAGCCGCGCGCCACCCGGCTCCTCCTGCGCGACCAGGCCGGGCAGCGCCGCCACGTCATGCGCCCCGGTCAGGGTGACGACCGGCAGGCCCCAGGCCGCGGTTACCACCTCGGCCAGCCAGTCCCGGTCCCCGCCGGTGAGGTCGCGGACCAGTGGCCCGGCCGGGCGTGGCCACAGGCTGGTGACCGCCACCCCGGCCGCCGCGAGCATCCGGCGCAGCAACGGCAGGGACAGGCCTATCACCGTGCCCCAGTCACCGTCGATGCTCTCGACGAACGGGGCACCCAGGCCATCGAGGCTGAACGCGCCGGCCATCCGGCCCGGCTCGCCCGTGGCCACGTAGTCCGCGATCTCCTGCTCCCCCGGCGCCCCGAAGCGCACCAGGGTGCTGGCGGCCGCGACGGTGCGCTGCCCCGACCGCGTATCGATCAGGCAGTGCCCGGTGTGCAGCGTGCCGTGCCGTCCGGACATCCGCCGCCAGAGCGCCGCGGCCGCCTGCGCTGAGGCGGGCTTGCCCAGCGCCGCCCCGTCCAGGTCGAGCAGGGAATCGCAGCCCAGCACCAGCGCGTCCGGGTGCCGCCCGGCCACGGCTGACGCCTTCCGCTCCGCCAGCGCGCACACGGCGCTGGCCGTGTCGAGGGCCGCGTCGAAGCTCTCGTCCACGCCGCTCACGTCAACCACCGGGGCGAACCCGGCGTCACGGAGCAGTCGCCGCCGGGCCGGCGAACTGGACGCCAGCACCAAGCTGGGAGTTCTCGTCGTCATGAGGCCAGGATTGCGCAAAGACCCCATCAATATCCTGGCAATGACCGCTCGCTTGACCCTACGGTGCTTACCGTGGGTGAGCTCCCAACTACAGCTTTAGCGGTACCCGTGGCCGGCTCGTCCGCGGCCGCGCCCCGGCCGGCCCTCCCGCGCGGCACCGGTCATCCCGGGACGGGTCATCCGGCTGCGGGACGGCGCCCCGCGCCGGGGTCTGCCCGGCTGCCCCGGCGCCTGGACGGCCGGCGGTGGTGGGCCCCGGCCTGCGCCACGATGGTCACCCTGGCGGTCACGCTGTGGAAGATCCAGGTGCCGTCCTTGTGGCGGGACGAGGCCGCGACCCAGTCCGCTACCCAGCGTTCCTTCACCGGCCTGATCGCCATGCTCGGCCACGTGGACGTGGTGCACGGCAGCTACTACATGCTGATGTGGCTGGACGTCCGGCTGGCCGGCCGCAGTGAGCTGGCCCTGCGGCTGCCCTCGGCCCTGGCCATGGCCGCGGCGGCGGCCCTGATCACCGTGACCGGCCGGCGCCTGGTGTCGGGCCGGGCCGGGCTGGCTGCCGGGCTCACCTTCGCCGCGCTGCCCGCCGTGAGCTGGTTCGCCCAGGACGCTCGGCCGTTCGCGCTGGAGACCGCGGCGGGCGCCGCCGCCAGTTACTTCCTGGTCCGGCTGGCCGAGGACGGCGGGCGCGGGCGCTGGGCGCGCTGTTACGCGGCCAGCCTGGTGGTCCTGGGCCTCACGAACTTGTTCGGCCTGCTGCTCATCCCGGCCCACGCCCTGACCGTGGCCGCCTGGCCGGGCCGGTACTCGAGGCCGGTCCTGGTCCGCCGGTGGTTGCGGGCGGCCGCCCTGGCCTGCGTGGCGCTCCTTCCGCTGATGGCGGCGGCCTGGGGGCAACGGGACCAGGTGGGGTGGCTGCGGCCACCGGGAGCAGCCGCCGTCCTGGCCACCGGGCGCCTGGTCGGCTCGGCCGGGCTGCTCCTCGCCGCGGTCGTGCTGACCGGGATGGGGCTGGCCTACGCGGCCCTGGGCCGCCGGGTCGCGGCCGACTGGCCGGTGCGGCTGCCCGCCCTGTGCCTCCCCTGGCTCCTCGTGCCCCCGCTGATGCTGTTCGTGATGTCCCAGATCCAGCCGGCCTACACGTTCCGCTACATCGTGTTCTGCATGCCCGCGGCGGCCCTGCTGATCGGCACCGGCCTGGCCGCGGCGGGGCGGGTGGCCGGGCCCGCCGGGCTGGCCCTGATCGTGCTGCTCGCCCTGCCGGCCCAGCTGGGCGAGCGGGGACCGTCCGGCCACGCCGATAACATCCGCCGCCTGGACCAGATCGTCGCCCGGTACGAGCGGCCCGGTGATGCCGTGCTCTACCCGCAGAGCGGGTCGCGGACGTTCGCGGCCGCCTACCCTTACGGCCTGGTCCGGCTGCACGACGTCATGCTGGGCGAGTCAGCCGCCCGGTCGGGCACGATCGCCGGCACTGACGCGCGGGCCCCGGTCGTGCGGGCCAGGCTGGGCAGGGTCAGCCGGGTGTGGGTCATCCAGAGCAACGTGCCGTCGCCCGGGCGGCCCGCCGAACTGCGGGGCCTGGCGTTCCGGCTGGTCCGCACGTGGCAGGTGACCGTCTCCTGGCTGTGCCTGTACACCTACCAGGCCTGATCTCAGCCCGGGGCCCGCTCAGACCCGGGAGCCGGCCCGGCCGCGGATGATTCGGCCAGCCGGGCGTGCAGCCGCTCCCTGACCTCCTCCGGCGTGTAGGCCCGGCGCCGCCGCTCGGCCCGGGCGATCACCACCCCGGTGGCAGCCACGCCCGCCAGGCCTGCCAATCCCGCTACTTTCCACCAGCGCACCTGCCTAGGCTACGACCGTGGCGACCACCGCGCGCATCACCCTGGACAAAGCGCTGGAGCAGACCAGGACCGGCGACATATGGCTGTTCCGTGGCCACACACTGGCCGACCGGGCCATCCGGGTGGGCACGAACAGCCCGGTCAATCACGTCGGCATGTCCGTGGTCATCGAAGACCTGCCGCCGCTGATGTGGCACGCCGAGCTGGGCCGCTCGCTGGAAGACCTCTGGTCAGGAAACCGGCACCGCGGCGTCCAGCTGCACGACCTGCGGGCCGCGGTCCTGGTCTGGACGGGCCGCTACGGCCAGCATGCGTGGCTGCGCCAGCTGGAGCATCCGCCGCTGCCCGGGATGGAGGACGCGCTGCTGCGCACCATCGCCCGGCTGGACGGCACCCCGTTCCCCAGCACCGCCCGCCTGGCCAGCCGGTGGCTGCTCGGCCGCCTGCCCGCCCCGCACCGCCCGGGCCACGGCCCAGCCGGCGGACCCGCGGACGGGCCAGCCGATGAGCCCGGTGACGGACTCGAGGGCCCCGGCCGGGCCCTGGAGACCGCGTACTGCGCGGAGGTCGTGGCGGCCACCTACCAGTCCATGGGCCTGCTCTCCAGCGAGCGCCAGCCGCAGTGGTATGACCCCGGCCGGTTCTGGAGCGGCGACGAGCTGGAACTGCTGGCCGGGGCGCGGCTGGGCGGCGAGATCGCCGTCCAGGTCACCCCCGGACAGCCTGGGCGCAAGTCTCAGTCACTCCGGACGACATGAGAGTTACACCCATGCCCTCACGCCAGCCGGCGGGGCGCGGTCAGGGCTGGTGGCGGGGGCTGCGCAGGACGGTGATCGAGCGCGGGCCCACCGTCAGCTTGTCCCCGGCCCGGCCGGCCACGTCGGGGCCGGCCAGAGTGCCCGGGTCCAGGGATCCGGGCCCGAACGTGTCCACCTCGACGTGCCACCCGGCCCCGGCCCGGGTTTCCGCGAGCACGAAGTCGAGCGGTTCCCACCAGGCGTTCACCAGCACCAGGAAGTCGTCGTCAACCAGCAGCGTCCCGTCCGCCGCCCGGTCCGGCGCGTCCGAGCCGTCCAGGTAGAGGGCGATGGCCAGGGAGCTGTCGTCGGACCACTCGGCGGGACTCATCGGGCTTCCCGCCGGGGTGAACCAGCGCAGGTCGGCCGCTTCGGTGCCGGCCAGGAAACGCCGCCGCCGGAACACCGGGTGGGCCTTGCGCAGCGCGATGACCCGCCGGGTGAACTCGAGCAGCTCGCGGTCGGGCCGGGCCCAGTCGAACCAGGTGAGCTCGTTGTCCTGGCAGTAGGCGTTGTTGTTGCCGAGCTGGGTCCGGCCCATCTCGTCACCGCCGAGCAGCAAGGGCACCCCGAAGGACAGCAGCAGGGTGGTGAGCATGGCCCGGGACTGCCTGGCCCGCAGGGCCTGGATGCCGGCGTCCGCGGTCTGCCCCTCCGCGCCGCAGTTCCAGGACCGGTTGTCCGTGGTCCCGTCGCGATTGGCTTCCCCGTTGGCCTCGTTGTGCTTGTCGTTATAGGAAACCAGGTCGCGCAGGGTGAAGCCGTCATGCACGGTGATCAGGTTCACCGACGCCGTGGGGCGCCGGTGCGCGCCGGCGTACAGGTCAGCGGACCCGCAGAACCGGGTCGCGAACTCCTGCACGCCGACCGGGTGGCTGCGCCAGAAGTCCCGCATGCTGTCCCGGTACCGGCCATTCCACTCCCGCCACAGCGCCGGGAACCGGCCCAGGTCGTAACTGTCCGCCTGGCCCACGTCCCACGGCTCGGCGACCAGTTTGACCTGGGACACCACCGGATCCTGCGCGACCAGGTCAAAGAACGCCGACACCTGGGCGAACCCGCCCTCCTGCCGGCCGAGCGTGGGAGCCAGGTCGAAACGGAATCCGTCCACGTGCATCTGGGTGACCCAGTAGCGCAGCGAGTCCATGATCAGCCTGAGGGTGACCGGGTTCCCGGCGTTGAGCGAGTTCCCGGTGCCGGTGGTGTCGTAGTAGTGCCGCGGGTCCCCGTCGTCCAGGCGGTAGTAGGCCTGGTTGTCCAGGCCGCGGAAGCACAGGGTGGGGCCGAACTCATTGCCCTCCGCGGTGTGGTTGAACACCACGTCGAGCAGCACCTCGAGCCCGGCCCGGTGCAGCGCGTTCACCATCGCCTTGAACTCGGCGACCTGCCCGCCGGGCTGCCCGGCCCGCACCGCCGCCGAGTAGCCCTGTTGCGGGGCGAAGTAGCCGATCGTGTTGTAGCCCCAGTAGTTGGTCAGGCCCCGCTCGACCAGGAACGACTCGGGCACGCTCTCGTGCACCGGCAGCAATTCGACGGTGGTCACGCCCAGGCCGAGCAGGTGGCCGATGACCGCCTCGTGGGCCAGCCCGGCGTAGCTGCCGCGCAGCGGCGGCGGGACGTCCGGGTGCCGCATGGTGAGGCCTTTGACGTGCGCCTCGTAGATGATCGTGTCCTGGTAGCGGTGGGCCGGCCGGTCATCATCGGTCCAGGCGAACTCCTCGCTGGCGACCAGGCTGCGCGGCACCTGGGCGGCGGAGTCCGCGGCCGAGGGCGCGTCGCTGTCCGGGGCCGCGTAGGCCAGGATCTCCGGCCCGGGGATGACCGTCCCGGCCAGCGCCTTCGCATACGGGTCAAGGAGCAGTTTCGCCGGATTGCAGCGCAGCCCGCGGGCCGGGTCGTAGGGGCCGGTGACCCGGTAGCCGTACCGCTGGCCCACCTCGATACCGGGCACGAAGCCATGCCAGACTCCCGCGTCAAAATCCCGCAACGAAACCCGGTCCTCGGCGCCCGTCTCATCGAACAGGCAGAGGTCGATCCGGTCGGCCACGCCGGAGGCCACCGCGAAGTTGGTGCCGCCGCGACCGGCGGTCGCGCCCAGCGGGAACGGGGTGCCGGGCAGCGGCAGCCCGTCCCCGCTGGGCGGATCCGCCGGGTGTCCCCCGGCGCTGCCTGCCGCCGCGGGCCCGGTCACTGCTGGGCTTTCGGGCCGTAGAGCCGTCACGGGGTACTCCTCACCTGACCCGAGTGAGAATAAACAAACGGCTCCAGCCACCCGGGCGGGTGGCTGGAGCCGTCTGCGGTGCGGACGGATCGGGCGCGCAGCCCGGCGTTGCCGTCAGCTGCCGGGCCCCTCGCTACCGCCGCGGCGCGGCGGTGGCGAGGCGAGCAGCGCCGCTACCAGTAATGGCGGCGCGGGCCCACGGCGTGACCCAGCGAGCCGAGCAGCAGCAGGATGAGGCCTACTACCAGCACGATGATGCCCAGCGTCCACAGGATCGCGACCTTGAGCAGGAAGCCGAGCAGGAGCAGGACGATGCCGATAATGATCATGAGAGATCTCCTAAGAGGTGTTATCCGATGAGCTGAGGGCTCTGAGACTTCGGCCGGCCGCGGCCAGGAGGAGCGACCCCGACGCAATAACGGAGTCGGTCAATGACGAGCGGCGGCGTTCCGGACAACCGCGGGAGTCTCGGCGGTTCCGTGACGGCAATGCCATTATGCCGCACATAGGGTGGGTTGCAAATCTTCATGGGCGGCCTGCCGCGTTCCGGACAACATCCGCAGAGACGGCCGCGAGTTTGCGGCGTTGTGACCTGGCTTGCGCACGGAGCTGCTCGTATGCCTCGTGCGCGGACAGGCCCTGCTGGCCGATCAGCACGCCTTTCGCCTGCTCGATAATGGCCCGCGAATTCAGCGCCGTCTGCAGCTGGGCGGCCAGCTCGGACTGCTCCTGGCCCTGCATCATGCTGGCGATCATCAGCGCGGCCAGGTCGGTGAAGGCCAGCAGGGCGAGCTCACCCTCGGGGGACCAGGGGTGCCGGTCCTCCGACAGCACGGCCACCACCCCCACCGCGTCCTGGTTGTACGGCAGCGGGCTGGCCAGTACCGCACGCACGCCCCGCTGCACGGCCGCGGCGCTGAACAGGGGCCAGCGCGGCTCCTCGGTCAGGTCCTCCGCCCCGATGAGCTGCTTGTCCTCAAACGCCGAGATGCACGGCCCCTCCCGGTGCCGGATCTGGAGCTCCTCCAGGTGCGCCAGCCGGTCGTCGGACACCGCCACGTTGTGCAGGTGGTGATCGGCGTCCGCGAGCATGAGCCCGGCCCCGTCGACGTCGAAGATGGCGTGGGTGGAGCGGACGATCTCGTGCATCGCGTCCTCCACCTTCATCTCGCCGAACCGCAGCCGGCCGAGCTCGGCCAGGGCCGAGCTGACGTCCTGCATATCTACTGCCATGGCTGGTCCTCCTGCCGCCTAGACCTCGGCCGGCCAGGAGCCCCAGCGCAGTGCGGGCTCCGGGAGCTCGGGGGGCTCGGCGAAGGCGGGTGGGCTGGCCAGGTCGAGGGCGTCGAGCGGCGAGTCCGCGGCGGCGTCCCGCGCGGTCAGCGGGGGCAGGTTCCACTTCTGCTCGATCAGCTTGAGCACCGAGGTGTGGTCGAAGACCTGCGAGGTCACGTAGTCAGGCCGGGCGTACGGCGAGACCAGGACCGCGGGAACCCGGAAGCCGTACCGGTCGTAGCGCTTCGGGCCGGCGTCCAGCTTCTGGGCGTTCTTCACGTAGCCCGGGGCCAGCACCCGGAGAACCGCGTGCTGCCAGCTCCCGTGGCTGAGCACGCTGCGGCAGAGCACGTCGTCAGGCTCCACCGCGGGGGGCGGCGGGACGTGGTCGTAGTAGCCGCCGTGCTCGTCGTACAACCAGATCAGCAGGGTGCTGGCCCAGCCCTGGCCGTGCATGACCCGCTTGATGACCTCCGAGGCGAAGCTCTCGCCCTTCCTGATGTCCTGCGGGTTCTCCTCGGAGTAGTCCTTGAAATCGGGGTCCACGATGCTGACCGCGGGCAGCGTGCCGTGATCGGCATCCTCAAAGAACTGCTGCGTGCCCCGGACGTGCTGCATGTAGCGGCCGATGCCGAGCGGGTAGATGTCCGCGGTGAACTGCATGTCCTTGCCCAGCTGGGCCAGGGAGGTCGGGTTCAGCGCCCGCAGCGAGCGCAGCCGGCGCTCCAGCATCCGGCGTCGGTGCCGCAGCGCCGACCGGAGGCCGGTCTTGCCCCCGGCCAGCGGGTGGTAGTTCACCCACGAGATGCCGTGCGCGCTGAGCCGGTCGAAGATGGTCCCGTTCGCCGGGTAGTCGGCCATGTTCAGCGGCAGGTCGTCGATGAGCCCGTTGGCGGTCCCGGAGATCAGGAACCGGCGGTTGGGGAAGGTGGGGCCCAGGCAGGAGGAGAACCACCGGTCGGCCAGCGGGAACGTCCGGGCCAGCCCGTGGTAGAAGGGCAGGTCGTGCTCATTCCAGTAGCCCATGGCCCGGGTGGGGTCCTTGTCGGGCATCAGCTGCTGGGTCGCGGTCACGAACCCGTCGAGCTTGCCCTCCGCCCACTGCAGGTGGGTGGCGTGCCAGCTCTGCGAGGGGGTCTCTGCTTCCTGGACCGTGCTGTCCAGGTGGTGTGCGGGAACCGATTCACCCTCGGCCCCGGTGTTGGACACCTCCGGCTCGCCATCCGGCCCGAGCGGGAACCCCTCGCCGCGTCCGGTCAGCGTGCCCAGGTAGTTGTCGTAGGAGTGGTTCTCCATCATCAGCACGACGATGTGCTTGATCTGCGGCAGCAGGTCAGTGCCGGCGGGCTGGTCCGGCGCCGGGAGCTGACCGGCCCCGTAGCCGGACAAGCGGCGGGAGACCCGCTTCAGCTCACGCTGCTCGAGCCGGTTCCACACGTTCGCCACCTCTGGGTCGATGACCGCATTGCCTGCGGTGCTGCTGGCTGGCGCGGTTTCAGCGCGGCAGCCCGCCCCCACCTACCCAGGCGATGGCCGCTCATTCACTGCGGCCCGGGCTGTATCCCAATACATGGCAAAGTCGGCCCCAGCCGGGTACCCGGTTCAGCGCAAGCCGGGTACCCCGGTTCCGCGCTAGCGGGGTACCCGGATCACGAGCCGGCCCGGCTGCACCACGACGACCAGCTCGCGGGTCATGCCCATGACCTCGCCGTCGAGTTCCCACAGCTGCGGCCGGTCCAGCTGGACCCGCAGCTCGCGGAACTCGGTGTGCACCACCCGGCCAGTCCGGGTCCGCCGCAGCATCACGTCGATCGTGAGGGCCAGCCAGCCGGACCAGCCCCGGGCGGTCAGCACCAGGAGGTCGAGCACCCCGTCGTCCGGCTCCGCCCGGGGCAGCAGGGCCAGCCCGCCCTGCAGCGCCCCCACGTTGCCGACGATGATGCCGCTAGCCCGGCGGCGCAGCGCCCGGCCGCCGTCGGCGCGCAGCGTGGCGCGCACCGGGCGGGCCCGCAGATGGCGGAGCGCGGACACGGCATAAGCCACCCAGCCCAGCCGCTTCTTGAGCGGCTCGCCGGTGCTGTCCAGCAGCATCGCGTCGAAGCCGATCCCGGCCATGGCCACGAACGAGTGCCCATTGGCGTTACCCACGTCCAGGTGCCGGTCCCGGCCGGTCAGCCCGACCGCCAGTGCCTGGTCCAGGGCCAGCGGCAGGCCGAGGTTGCGGGCCAGCAGGTTGCCGGTCCCGGCCGGCAGCACGGCCAGCGGGACACCGCTGCCCGCGACCCCCTCGGCGCACGCCGTGACGGTCCCATCGCCGCCGCTGGCCAGGACGACATCGACGTGCTCGGCCACCGCGGCCTCGGCCAGCCCCCGGCCGGTCTCGTCCGGGGTGGTCTCCAGCCACAGTGGATCGCTCCAGCCGTGCGCGGCCATGGCCTCGAGGACCTCAGCCCGGAATCTGGCTCCATCGGCGTGTTTGGTGGGATTGACCACCACGGCCGCACGCATGTCTTTACCTCGCCTCGGGCCGCATGCGGCGCAAGCGTACTAGGGCGTGGTCCACCGGTGGCGAGGTGGCCACTCATTGCTGGCCGGTGGTCAGGCGTCGCGGGTGGCCATCCGCCAGGCGCCGATCACCGACCAGCCGACGATCCAGGCCACGATCACGGTGATCATCGCCCAGGTGGGCATCGGCGGGATGCCGAGCGCCCCGCGCCCGCCGAACAGCACGTGGCCCGGGCCGCCCGGTCCGCCGTTGGCCCCGCCCCCCGCGAGGCCCGCGGGCCGCAGCTGGTCCAGGGCAATGCCCACCACGACCCGCTGGCCGTTGATGAAGTACGGGATCACGTGGGCCGCGAGGATCGGGGTCACGATGATCTCCAGCACGATCATCAGCACCGTGGAGACGGTGCGCTGGCCGATGAGAGAGCCCAGGCCGAGACCGACCAGGAACGCGACGCCGATGTCGAGCTCGAGCCACAGCCCGATCTTGGCCATCTCGTTCACCGGCGGGTTGAGCTGGGCAGCCTCATCTGAGGTGTACTCGCCGTAGACGGTGGCGATGTTCCGGCCGATCGCGGGCGGGGGCGCAGGATGCGAGAGCGGTATGCGGCCGCTGGCGGGGGCGAGCTGAGGGATCACGTTGACGAAGGCCTGCTCGTACTGCCGTGGGTGCCGCAGGATCCAGCTCTTGAGCTGCGCCTCGCTGAGCTGGGCCGGGACGGAGATCCCGTTAGCGGAAACCGACGCCGGCTGCGGGGTGCCCGCGTAACTCGTCACCAGGCACAGCAGGGTAAAGGCCACGGCGACCAGCGGCAGGACGATCGCCAGGCCGGCCGGGATCCGGGCCAGGTAGAGCGCGACGCGCGAGCGGCCGGTGATCACCAGGTGCCGGAACATCCCGTCGGACAGGTCCGTCGTCCCCGCCGTGGCCCCGAGGGTCGCGGCCATGATGAACCCGAACTCGGACATCGGCGAGCACAGGAACTGGAACGCCGACGGGCTGCCGGCCGGCCCGTAGCTCTTCGCGTTGGCCAGGTGGAACACTAGCCGGATGCCCAGGACCAGGACGGGCAGGCCGACGATCAGCAGCGCGGTAACCACCATGAGGGCGCGCCGTTTCCGCAGCTCAAGGTGCTTGGTGGCGATCAGCCCCCAGCCCGGGATCCACGACCGGTACCGGCCGGGGACGGCGGCCCGGTCCGGCCGGGTTCCGCCCGCCATGACGGCGGCAGCCATCGCCGGGCCTGCGGGCGCGGCCGACGTGTCCTCGGTCATGGCTGCTCTCCCAGGCGGCTGGTCACCGACAAGAACCAGTCCTCCAGGGTGGCGTGAACCTCCTGGAGGCCGTACACGGAAATGCCGCCCTCGACGAGCCGCCGGTTGACCTCCGCCACCGTCTCGCGGGAGGCGCCGGATGGAAGCGTCACGGTCAGCTCCAGCTCGCCGGGGGCAACGCCGGCGGCGATCCCGGACTGCTCCAGGAGACGGCCCGCCGCGGCGGGGTCAGAGCAGTCCAGCCGGACGGTGCGGGTGCCCGCGGTGCGGACGAGCTCACCGATCGGGCCCTGCCGGATGACCCGCCCGCGGTCCACGATCGCGACCGCGTCGCAGGTGCGCTCGACCTCGTCGAGCAGGTGTGAGGAGAGCATCACCGTGCGCCCCTCGTCGACCAGCGAGCGGATCATCGCGCGCATCTGGTGCATCCCCGCCGGGTCGAGGCCGTTCATCGGCTCGTCCAGGATCAGCAGGTCGGGGTCGCCCAGCAGGCACGCCGCCACCCCCAGGCGCTGGCGCATGCCCATCGAGTACGAGGCGACCTTGTCGTCGGCGCGCTCGCCGAGGCCGACCCGGGCCAGCGATCCCGGGATCCGCCCGTCTGCGTCGCCGCCTCGCGCGGCGCCCAGCAGGCGCAGGTTCTCCCGGCCCGTCAGGTGCTGGTGGAAGCGGGGCTCATCGACGATCGCGCCGACCCGGGCCAGCGCCCGGCTGCGCTCGGACGGGACACCGATCCCGAGCAACGACATCGTGCCGGCGTCGGCCCGGGTCAGGCCGAGCAGGGTGCGGATGAGCGTCGTCTTGCCGGCGCCGTTGGGTCCGAGGTAGCCGAACGCGGACCCGCGGGGAACGAGCAACTCGACGTGGTTGACAGCGACGTTCGGGCCGAACCGCTTGGTCAGGCCGTGGGTCTCGACCGCCCATCCGCCGGCCGGTCCCCCGGGGAGGCTAGTGGCTTGCGCGGCGCGCGGCCAGGCGGGCTCCGCTGCTTCACCGGGCGCCGGGGCGCTGGCGGCGCGCGGCCGGACCGGCGCCGGGCCGGCCCGGTCCGCGGAGAGGCTGGCGGCCCGATCCGCGGAGAGCACGGCGGCGCCTTCCCCGGCGGGCGCCCCGGAGCCCGCCGGGGAAGGCGCCTGCGGTTCGGGGCGCCAGGCCGAGTCCGCTACCTTGCGCTGGCGCCGGCCGCGGCCGACGCGGATGGCGCCGTAGGCCGCGGCGGCGATCAGCAGGACCACCAGCAGGAGGACGCCAGGCCCCAGGACGGGGCCGTGGGACCCGGCCGGCGGCCCGGCGGCCAGGTGGTGTAAGGCCGGAGCCCAGGAGATGTTCATGGCAAGCAATCGTGGGCGATCGGCCACACGCTGTCATCGTGCCCGGGAAGCATCAGTGCGTCATTCCTGCGAACGACACCGGGAGATTCACCGGACCGCTCAGGCCTGGGTGGCGAGTCCTGACTGGTAGGCCAGGATGACCAGCTGGGTCCGGTCCCGGGCCCCGAGCTTGGTCAGGATCCGGCTCACGTGCGTCTTGGCCGTCGGGAGGCTCACATGCAGCGTCTGGGCGAGTTCCGCGTTGGACAGCCCCTCGGCGACCAGCGCCAGCACCTCACGCTCGCGTTCGGTGAGCTCCGCCAGGCCGGCGGGCGTTCTGGACGGCGGCCTGGCCTGGGCTGCGTAGTGCGCGATGAGTCGGCGGGTCACGCTCGGAGCCAGGAGCGCCTCGCCCGCGGCGACGATGCGGATCGCGTTCAGCAGCTCATCGAGCGGCCGGCTCTTCAGGGCGAAGCCGCTCGCTCCTGCTCGCAGCGCCTCGAAGACGTACTCGTCGAGGTCGAAGGTCGTGAGGATGAGCACCCGCGCTCCGCCGGGCCCGTGGGCTGAGGTGATCTGCCGGGTGGCCTCGATCCCGTCCATCACCGGCATCCGGACGTCCATCACGACGACGTCGGGTGCGAGGCTCGCCGAAAGTTCGACCGCCTGCCTGCCGTCGGCCGCCTCGCCGACGGCCTCGAGGTCGTCCTCGGCGTCGATCAGCGAGGAGAACGCGGTGCGCAGCAGCGCCTGGTCATCGACCACCAGCACACGTGTCGTCACGGTGCCGCCTGGTTCGCCGCTCCGCCCGCTGCGCGTGCGCCGCTCACCCCGCGCCCTCGATCGGGACCTCGGCGAGCACGCGGAAGCCACCGGCGAGCGGCTCGGCCACCAGCCAGCCGCCGAAGGCGCCGATCCGCTCCCGCATCCCGACGATCCCGTGGCCCGGGCCCGGAATGCCGGGCCGTTCCTGATCGCCTGCTGTCCGCCCGGCTGATCCTCCGTCGTCGGTCACCTCGAGGCGGACCTGAGCGGCCGAGACCGTGAGGTTGACCGTGGCCCGGGCATGCGGCGCATGCCGGACGACGTTGGTGAGTGCTTCCTGGACGACCCGGTAGAGCGTGAGCTCGAGCGCCTGGGAGAGCTGACCATCGGTGCCCGATGTTCGCAGCTCGACCGGTGTCCCCGAGGCCCGCACGGTGTCCGCGAGCTCCTTGAGGTCGGCGAGCTTCGGCGCGGGTGTGAGCGCGGCAGCCCCGGCATCCTCATCGCGCAGCAGCCCGAGCACCACCCGCAGCTCGTCCTGGGCGGTCCGCCCGATCATCTCGATCGATTCAAGCGCGGTGCCCGCCTGTTCCGGTCGCTTCGCCATCAGGCGCCTGCCCACCCCGGCCTGGACGGTCATCACCGCGAGCGTGTGGGCGACGACGTCGTGCAGCTCGCGGGCGATGCGCACCCGCTCCTCCCGGACCTCCTGCCGGGCCCGCTCGGCCTCGGCGGCTCGCTCGCGCTCCGCCTGCTCGGCCAGCCCGGCCAGGTAACGCCGGCGCGCGGCCATGCTGTCCCCGATAAACCATCCGGCCGCCAGCGGCAGGAAGCCCACGATCCCCCCGGCCCCGAGCGGGGCAGGCCCTTTCGTGGTCACGGCATACAGGAGCGCCGCGCCGAAAATCGCCGCCGCGGCCAGCACCGCGCGGATGGACAGCCGCCGCGGGACGCCAACGGCCACGGTGTACCCAGACACGCCGAGCACCAGGCTCACCAGCAGCGACGCGCTACCCGTCGCCATCTGCGCGGCCGCGGCGGCGCTGGCCAGTGCGAGAAGAGGAAGCGGCCATCGGCGGCCGAACGCGATCACCGGGACGCATATCAGGGCGGCCAGACCGGGCCCGGGTCCGTGCGCGTGCTTCACCTGAGCGATGACCAGGACGATCGCGGCCACGCCGGCGAGCGTCGTCACGGCCGTGGCGAGCCCGAGTCGCTGCCGCTCGGTAATGGCCGGCAGCAACGGCGGCCGCGGCGGCCGCGTGGCCGAAGGATTGGGCGGCACATAACCGACGGTAGTCACCGCGCCCGGTTAGCGCATCATTCCCGAGGATGACAGCGGCGAGCGGGGGTCCAGGGGGACGGAACGTGCGCACGCGCCGGGGAGGCGGGGCCCGCCGCAGGCGGGTGCTCGCCGAGCCGGCGTTCGGCGCGTAGCGGCGAGCGGGGGGTCCAGGGGGTCGCCCCCCGGACCAATACTGCGTTCGGCGCGCAGCGGCGAGCGGGGGGTCCAGGGGGGTCGCCCCCCCGGACTAGTATTGCCGCGTGGTGACAGCGCCAACATCGGCCACGGCCGGCCTGCGCCGGCAGGGAAGCCTGGACGTGCTGGCCTGGCCGTCGCTTGACGCCCTGGGCGTGGACGCGTTCGTGACGACGCGCCACGGCGGCGTCTCAGCCGGCCCCTATGGCACCCTCAACCTCGGGCTGCACGTCGGCGATAAGCCCGCCGACGTGCTGGTGAACCGGCGCAGGGTAGCGGCCGCGCTCGGCGCGGACCTGGGTGACTTCGTGTTCTGCCAGCAGGCGCATGGCCGGCGGGTGGCGGTCGTGACCGCGGCCGACCAGGGACGCGGCGCGCTGGCCCTGGACGACGCCATCGCCTCCACGGACGCCCTGGTGACGACCGACCCGGACACGGTCCTGATCATCCTCGTCGCAGACTGCGTGCCGATCATCCTGGTTGACCCGCAGGCCCAGGTGCTGGCCTGCGTGCACGCAGGCTGGCGCGGCACGGTGGCCGGGGTGACCGGGGCCGCGCTGCACGCGATGCAGGGGCTGGGCGCGCAGCCCGACCGTATGCGGGTAGCGATTGGCCCCGCCGTCGCGGCGGACCGCTATCAGGTGGGCCCGGAGGTCGCGGCGGCCGCGGAACGGTTCTTCGGCGGGGACACCAGCGGGATCATGCGGCCGGACGGATCGGGACGGTGGCTGATGGACCTGCCCGCCGCTAACCGGCGCGTGATCCGCGAGTCCGGCGTGCCGGACAGCCAGATTCACGACAGCGGGCTGAGCACGGCGACCCGGGCGGCCGGCGGGCCGGGCATGACCGGCCCGGGCCCGGAGTTGTTCTTCAGCGACCGCGCCGCCCGCCCGTGCGGCCGGTTCGCCGCCGTCGCCCGCCTCAGGGCTAAGGAGGACACGTGACCACCCCGCCGTTCCGGTACGAGGGGTACCAGATCGACCCGGCCCTCGGGCTCCTGACCTGCCGGTATTCCGTCGGTGACTACCAATTCAGCGAGCAGGTCACGGTGCCCGGCGCCGCCCCGGAGCGGTGGGCCCGGGCGGACGCCGGCGAGGCCGCGCGGCTGGTGTTCCTGCTGGCCGGCGTGTCCTACTACAAGACTGCCGCACCGCCGGTCATCGACCTGGGCGAGACCGCGGTCACCGACACCGAGCGCGCGTTCCTGCGCGCGTTCTACACCGGCGGACTGGCCGAGTTCGGCTACCGCAACGGCCTCGACCTGTCCGGGTTGCGGATCGAGGGCCCGTCCCGGCCCGCGCGCACCCAGTTCTCTGAACCGCGGGCTCCTGAACCACGGGCTGCTGAACCACGGGCCGGCGCCCTGGTGCCGTTCGGTGGTGGCATCGACTCGATCGTCACCGTCGAGATGATCCGCGCCCAGGCCGAGCCCGCGCTGTTCATCGTGAGCCGCCCGGGTGACCGGTTCGAGGCGATCGAGCGGCCCGCCGCGGTCACCGGGCTGCCGGTCATCCGCGCCGAGCGTGAGATCGACCCGCAGTTGCTGCGCTCCCGGGACCTGGGGTTCCGCAACGGCCACGTCCCGGTGACCGGGATCATCTCGGCCATCGCCGTGCTGGCCGCGGTCCTGGACGGCCGGGACGCCGTAGTCATGTCGAACGAATGGTCCGCGTCGATCCCGACCCTGGAAGTGAACGGGTCGCCGGTGAATCATCAGTACTCCAAGAGCGGGGCGTTCGAGAGTGGCTTCCGCGAGGTGCTGGCCGGGGCGCTCGGCCCGGACTTCGCCTACTTCTCCGCGCTGCGCCCGTTCAGCGAGCTGTGGGTGGCCCGGCGGTTCGCCGCGCTGACCCAGTATCACGACACGTTCCGCAGCTGTAACCGCGCCTTTCATATCGACAAATCGCTCCGGCTCGACCATTGGTGCGGCCGCTGCGACAAGTGCTGCTTCATCGACCTGATCCTGGCGCCGTTCGTGCCTGCCGCGGACCTGGAGCGGATCTTCGGCGGGCGCGAGCCGCTGGACGGTGACGACACCGACCCCGATGCCGGCGCCGGGCTGGCCGACAAGTTCCGTTCCCTGCTCGGCACCTCCCCCACCAGCAAGCCGTTCGAGTGCGTGGGCGAGGTCGGTGAGTGCCGGGCCGCGGCGCTGCTCGCCGCGCAGCGGCCCGACCGGGCTGGCACCAAGCTGCTCCAGGTGCTGGCCGCGGAACTGGACGGCCTGCCCCAGCTATCCACCCCGGCCGAGCTGCTCCGCCCGCTCGGCCGCCACTTCATCCCGGATGTCTATGCGCCCGACGATCTCCTGGTCTGACCTGCGCGCCAGGCCGGCCGCCAGGACCGCGGCAGCCCGGCCGGCGGCCAGATCGGCCTGTGGGGCCTGGGCGTGGAGGGCCTGGCCAATCTCGCCGCGCTCATCTCCCTGGGCCGCCAGCCCGTGCTGGTCAACGACCACCCGCCGGCCGGCGGGGTGGATGGGCGCCCGGTACTCGCCACCTCCGGCGATGGCCTGGCCGCCCTGGCCGGCTGTGACGTGGTGATCAAGTCCCCGGGCATCAGCCGGTACCGGGACGACCTGCGGCAGCTGGAATCGCGCGGCATCCCGGTGCTGGGCGGCCTGGGCCTGTGGCTTCAGGAGGCCCCCCGGGACCGGGTGCTGTGCATCACCGGGACCAAGGGCAAAAGCAGCACCACCGCCATCGCGGGCCACCTGCTCAGCCAGTGGGGCTACCGGTGCATGGTCGGCGGGAACATCGGGCAGCCGCCGTGGGACCCGGCGCAGGCGGGTGTGGCCTACGACTACTGGGTGATCGAGACCTCCAGTTACCAGGCCACCGACCTGGGCTGCTCACCGCCGGTAGTCGCGGTGACCTCGCTGCATCCCGACCACCTGCCCTGGCATCAGGGGGTGGAGAACTACTACCGGGACAAGCTGTCCGTGTGCTCCCAGCCGGGCGCGGACCTGACCGTGGCCAACGGCGACAGCGACCTGCTCCGGGAGCGGGTGGCGCTGCTGGGCCCCCGGGTGGAGTGGGTGCACGCCGACGACGACCCGGATGGTGACTGGATGACCCCGCTCGGCCTGCTGGGCGCGCACAGCCGGCGCAACGCCCTGATCGCCCGGGCCTGCCTGCGTGCCCTGGGCGTGCCGCAGGCCGGTGACGACGCCGCGCTGCGTGAGGCCGCCGCCGGGTTCGCGCCGCTCAGCAGCCGGCTGCAGGCCATCGGCACCGTGGCCGGTGTCACTTTCGTGGACGACAGCCTGTCCACCAACGTGCTGCCCACGCTGGCGGCGCTGGACGCGTTCCCGGGGCGCCGGGTGGCCCTGATCGCGGGCGGCCAGGACCGCGGGATCGACTACGCGCCGCTGGCCGCCGGGCTGGCCGACCGCCCGGCGCCCACGCTGGTGCTGACCGTGCCGGACAGCGGCCCGCGCATCGCGGCCGCGGTCGAGGCCGCTCACCCTGGCAAGGCCGAGGTGATGTCCTGCCCGGACCTGGATACCGCCGTGCAGCGGGGCTTCGCCTGGGCCCGCCCGGACGGCGTGCTGCTGCTCTCCCCGGCCGCGCCGAGCTTTGGCCAGTTCCGCGACTACCGGGACCGGGGTGACGCGTTCGCCCGGGCCATGCGCGCCTGCTCCGCGGGATAACCCTGGTGCCGCACATCCCGCCGCCGCACACCCCGCCGCCGCAAACACCAGCGCAGCAAGCACCGGAGCCGCCCGGGCTCCCGCCGGCCCTGCTCCGCGACCTCACCGCGGTAGTGGGCGCGCCGCACGTACTGACCGGCGACGCGGCGGCGGGCTACGCGGTGGACTGGACCGGCCGCTTCCGGGGCGACCCGCCCGCCGTGCTCCGGCCGCGGGACACCGAGCAGGTCGCGGCGCTGCTACGGCTGTGCTCGGGCGCGGGGGTCCCGGTGGTTCCCCAGGGCGGCAACACCGGCCTGGTCGGCGGGGGCGTGCCGGTGCACGGCGAGATCGTGCTCAGCCTGTCCCGGCTGGACCGGCTCGGCCCGGCTGACCTGGAGGCGGCCCAGGTCACCGCCGGGGCCGGGGTAACGCTCAGCCGCGCTGCGGCGGCCGCGCCCGGCCTGGACCTCGGTGTCCTCATCGCCAGCCGGGATAGCGCCACCGTGGGCGGCGCGGTGGCCACCAACGCGGGCGGGCTGCGGGTGCTGCGCTACGGGCCGATGCGGGCCCAGTTGCGCGGCATCGAGGCCGTGCTGGCCGACGGCAGCGTCTTGTCCCATATGTCCGGCCTGGTCAAGGACAACACCGGATACGACTACCCCGCGCTGCTGGCCGGCTCGGAAGGCACCCTGGCCGTCGTCACCGCGGCCCGGCTGCGGCTGGTCCCCCGCGCCCGGGACCTGATCACCGTCCTGTGCGGGCTGCCGGGCCTGGGTGAGTTGCACGCACTGGCCCGGCTGGCCGCCGACCGGGTTCCCGGCTTGCTCTCGGCCGAGTTCTTTACCCCCGCCGGGCTGGATGTCCTGGCCGCGCAGGCCGGCCTGGCACCGCCATTGGCCGTCCCGGCCCAGGCCTATCTCCTGCTGGAGGCGGACGGCCCGGGCGCCCTGGACGATCTGGCCTCGGTAGCCGGCGAGTACCCCGTGGCGGTGGCGCAGGCGGCGCCGGACCGGGCCCGGCTGTGGGCCTACCGGGAACGCCAGCCGGAAGCGGCGGGCTTCCTCGGCGTTCCCCTCAAGCTGGACGTCTCCGTGCCCGCGGCGCGCTGGGCCGAACTGGCGGCCGGGGTGACCGGCGTGGTGGCCGCGGCGGACCCGGACGCCAGGGTCATCACGTTCGGTCACGTCGCGGACGGGAACGTGCACGTCAACATCGTCCCGGCGGCGCCCGCAGACGGCCGCCACGAGGACGCGGTGTTCTCGTTCGTCGCGTCGCTGGGCGGCTCGATCTCCGCGGAGCACGGCATCGGCGCGCTGAAGGCCCCCTGGCTCCCGCTGGTGCGCTCCGCCGCCGAGCGGGACCTGTTCGCCCGGATCCGCCGTGCCCTCGACCCGGCCGGCATCCTGAACCCGCAGGTGCTCCCCCGCTGAACTGGTCCCCCGCACCCGGCCCGTCGCACGGTGAGCACCTGCTCGCATGATTCCCGCACGCCAGCGTCTCCGTGCACAGGGACTGTTGCGCCACAATCCGAGGCCAGTGTCCGGGCCAGGCGCGGCCGCCCCACTTGCGCAGTATGTACCTGACATCATATCTTTTCGATATATCGACTCGATACATCGGGTTGGCGGGTCGCCATATGATCTGCCGCCGGAGATGGAGGCAGCCACATGTCCGGCGCGCAGTTATATGACACCATCGGTGCTACCTACACCGTGACGCGGCGCACCGAGCCGCGGATCGCAGCGCAGGTCTGGGCCGCGCTCGGCGACGCGCAGACCGTGCTGAATGTCGGGGCGGGCACCGGCTCCTACGAGCCTCCCGGCCGTGACGTGACTGCGGTGGAGCCGTCAGCGGTCATGCGGGCGCAGCGTCCCGCAGGCGCAGCGCCGTGCGTGGCGGCCACCGCCGAAAGCCTCCCCTTCGAGGACCAGTCCTTCGACGCCGCGATGGCATTTGCCACCATCGATCACTGGCAGGATCCGATCGCGGGCCTGCGCGAGATGCGGCGCGTCGCTCGCCGTGTGGTGGTGTTCACCTGGGACGCCAGTGCCCCTGATCGGTTCTGGCTTGATCGTGACTACCTGCCCGAGTTCGCCGGCCTGTGGGCCGGCCGGCCTTCGCTGACCGAGTTGGCCCGCGCGATCGGAGCGCGGACGGAACCGGTCCTCGTTCCGTGGGACTGCGCTGACGGCTTCTACCACGCCTACTGGCGCCGGCCCGGGGCATACCTGGACGAGCATGTCCGCCGCGGCATGTCGATCTGGGCCAGGATCGGGCCGGATGCCGAGCAGCGGGCCGTGCACAGCCTCCGCACGGACCTCGCATCCGGCCGGTGGGCCGAGCGCAACCGCGACCTCGCTGACCTTGAGACGGCAGAGCTTGGCCTGCGTCTGCTTATCGCCTGATCCCGCCATAGTGCCAGGTCGCGCGCTGCCCGGCCAGCGGGAGCCGGGCGCTGATCACGTGGCCGGCGAGGCTGACGTTGCCCGAGGCGCTCGCGGTCCGCTCGACCTCGATCGCGTCCCCGGATGCCGCGGGCAGCGGCGGCGGCCCAGCTGGCTGTGCTCCGGCCGCGGCGAGGCGGGCCAGGTCGCGGGCGTCGAGCGGGACGGCAGGCAGACCGCCCGGGCCGTCGCCCGCATGACGACGGTGACGATGACGCAGAACCGGGAGTGGTCGTCGATCCCGGTGATGATCTTGCACTCGCGGCCGTCGGCCAGGAACAGGCTCGCGGTCACGTCCATCTGCCGCAACTCCATCGCTGCCGACCGCTCCCAGCGGCGGTACTGGTCCCGGCGCCTGCGCCGCAGATGACCGCCTCGACCTCGGCGCTTGTCTGCCAGGGATGCGCCTTCGAAGCGTGCGCGCGGTCAGCCAGCCCGGCCAGTCCGCTCTCCCAGTAACAGGCCACCCAGCGGTGCACCGTCTGCCGGGCCACCCCGAACCGCTCAGCGACCTCAATAACCGGGATGTCGTCAAGGACCTCAAGAACAGCCTGGTACCTCTGCGCGACCACGTTCAACTCGCGAAGCATGGCGGGAGTGTCGCGCATCAAGTGAAGTCACGGTGTCGCACATCAAAGCGGAGCCTGACAGTTGCCCCTCAGTCTGCCGCTGCCCTCTGCCCGCTGTGCGGGCCCGCTGACCTGCGCAGATCCGTCTCCGCCCGGGCCGGTCCCGGCCCGCCGGGCGGGACGGCCGGGGTAGCAGGGCGTTTTGGTCCCCGAGCCCCGGGTAGCCAAGGGCCGGTTCAGCCGCCCGGCTGGGCGTGCATTACCGACTGAGAGGAACCACTCCGGTGTATATCGGCATAGGCACCATCGTGGTGATCGTGATCATCGTGCTCATCGTCCTGCTGCTGAGGCGCGGCTGAGTCAGGCGGCGCGGCTGAATCTTGCGGCCCGGTCCCGGCCCCCGGGACCGGGCAAGCCGCCCGCGGGAGCCGGTAAAGTGGCCGGCACCCATGCCCGCCGATCACGCCCCCACCGCCCGCCCCGCCGTGGCCGCCCGGCTCCGCGCGGCGGGCTGTGTCTACGCCGAGGACGAGGCGGACCTGCTGATCTCGGCCGCCCGGAGCGAGGCTGAACTGGCCGCCCTGGTGGACCGGCGCGCCGCGGGCCAGCCGCTGGAGTACGTGCTGGGCTGGGCGGAGTTCTGCGGCCTGCGGATCGCGGTGGATCCGACCGTGTTCGTCCCGCGCCGCCGGACCGAGTTCCTGGTCGGCCAGGCCATCGCGCTGGCCCGGCCGGGGGCCGTGATCGTGGACCTGTGCTGCGGCTCGGGTGCCCTGGCCGCCGCGCTGACCGCTGCCCTGCCCGGAGCCGGGGTGCACGCCGCCGACATTGACCCGGCGGCGGTGCGCTGCGCCCGGCGCAACCTGGCCGCCGGGGGCGGGCAGGTGTACCAGGGCGACCTGTACGGGCCGCTGCCGGCCGGGCTGCGCGGCCGGGTGGACATCCTGCTGGCCAACGTGCCTTACGTGCCCACCAGCGAGGTCGGGCTGCTGCCGCCGGAAGCCCGCGACCACGAGGCGCGGGTGGCCCTGGACGGCGGCGCGGACGGCCTGGAGGTGCTGCGGCGGGTGGCCGGGGAGGCGCCGGGGTGGCTGGCACCCGGCGGGCATCTGCTGTCCGAGATCAGCGAGCGCCAGGTGGACGCGGCCACCGCGGCGGTCACGGCCGCCGGGCTGACCGCGTCGGTGGCGAGGTCGCGAGAGCACGGCGCCACGGTCCTGATCGGCGCCCGCCCCGCTGAGCAGGATCCCCGGACACGATGACCGGCATGGACCTGGACGTCCTGCCCCTGGACACCCTGCCCCGGCAACTCGCCCGCACCCGCCGCTTCAGCCTTGGCCATCCGACCCGGGCCACCGTGTCGCCGGACGGCCGGACGGTCTTCTTCCTGCGCAGCCGGGCCGGGGATGACCCGGTCGGCTGCCTGTGGGCGGTGGACCGGGTGACCGGGACGGAGCGGCTGCTCGCCGATCCGGTGCTCCTGCTGGGCGGGGCGGCCGAGCAACTGACCGAGGCAGAGCGAACCCGCCGGGAGCGGACCCGGGAGATGTCCGCCGGCATCGTCGGGTTCGCGGCCGACCGCGGCTGCGGGTTGCTGGCCTTCACCCTGTCCGGGCAGCTCTGGGTGGCCCAGCCGGCGGACGGCTCGGTACGCCGGCTGCCCATCCGGGAACCGGCCATGGATCCCCGCCCGGATCCCGCCGCCCGCGGCATCGGCTATCTCAGCGACGGCGCGGTGCACGTGATCGGCGCCGCCGGGCAGGACGACCGGGTGATCGCCGCCCCGGACGGTCCCGCGGTAAGTTTCGGCCGCCCTGAGCACGTGGCGGCGGAGTCGATGGGGCGCCACCGCGGTTACTGGTGGAGCCCGGACGGCCGGCACATGCTGGTCGCCCGCGTTGACGAGGCGGCGGTCCGGCAGTGGTACCGCGCGGATCCGGCGGAACCAGGCCAGCCGCCCACCGCGTTCCGCTACCCTCCCGCGGGCTCGGCGAACGCCGCGGTGAGCCTCTGGATCGCTGATGTATCCGCCGCGCCGGGCGCTCAGCTCACCGCGGTGGACTGGGACACCGCGGGCTTCGAGTACCTGGTCGCCGCGGGCTGGGACGAGTCCGGGCCCTTCGCTGCCGTGCAGCGCCGCGATCAGCGGCACGTCCAGGTGCTCGGCATCGAGCCGGCCACGGGCGCGGCCAGGGTGCTGGCTGAGCAGCGGGACGACGCGTGGGTGCAGCTCGTGCCCGGACTGCCGGCGCGGACTTCCTCAGGCGTCCTGCTGACTCACGCCGACACCGGCGATACCCGGCGGCTGGTGGCTGACGGCCGGCCGGTCACCCCGCCCGGCCTGCAGCTCGGCGAGGTGCTCGCGGTCGATGGCGAGACCGTGCTGTTCAGCGCGTCCGATGAGCCGACCCAGACGCACGTGTGGGCTCACCATCCGGAGTCCGGGCTGCGCCGGGTGAGCGCGGAGCCGGGGGTGCACGAGGGGACCGCGCGGGGCGGTACCGTCGTCCTGGTCTCGCGGACGCCGGGCCATCCCGGACCCCGGACCACGATCCTGCCTCACGCCGTGGCCCCCGGCGCGAAGGATCCGGGCGTCCTCGACCCCGGCCCGGTGCAGCGGGATCCGGTGGTCATCGCCTCGGCCGCGGAGGCACCCGTCGTGGCGCCGCGGGCTGAGCTCCTCTCGCTTGGGCCCCGGGAGCTGCGCGCCGCGCTGTTCCTGCCCTCCTGGCATAACGCTGGCGACGGCCCGCTGCCGGTGCTGATGGACCCCTACGGGGGACCGGCGCTCCGCAAGGTGACCGCCGCGCAAGGGTGGCACACATACGTCTCGCAGTGGTTCGCGGAGCAGGGCTTCGCGGTGCTCGCCGTGGACGGCCGCGGCACCCCGGGCCGCGGGCCCGCCTGGGAACGCGAGATCTACACCGATATCGCCGGGCCGGTACTGGCCGACCAGGTGGACGGGCTGCGGCACGCCGCGCGCCGGTACCCCGTCCTGGACCTGGGCCGGGTCGGGATCCGCGGCTGGTCCTTCGGCGGGTTCCTGGCCGTGCTCGCGGTACTGCGCCGGCCCGACGTGTTTCACGCCGCAGTGGCCGGCGCCCCCGTCACCGACCAGCGGCTCTACGACACGCATTGGCGCGAGCGTCACCTGGGCCACCCGGACGAGCACCCTGAGGCCTACGACCGGTGCTCGCCCGTGCTCGAGGCGGCCTCGCTGCGACGGCCGCTGCTGCTCATCCACGGCCTCGCCGACGACAACGTGATTCCGGCACACACCCTGCGCCTGTCCGCGGCCCTGCTCGCGGCGGGACGGCCGCATGAGGTCCTGCCGCTGCCCCGGGCCACTCATCTGCCCGTCAGCGAGGCGGCCACCGCGAACCTGCTGCTGCACGAGCTGGGGTTCCTGCGCCGTGCCCTGGGACTGCCGCAGCCGGCGGCTCGCTGAAGCCTGCCCGCGGAGCGTCGCGCGGGGGTGGACCTAGGTACACCCCCATTCTGGGGGCCCAGGCACACTGCCGGACGGCCGCCGGCCGGGCACACTGGCAGAGGAGCATCCGGCCAGCCGAGGGAGACCCCGTGATGAGCAGCGCCACGCCACGACTGTCTCGCCCCGGATCCCAGTCCTACCGGCGCTGGGCCAGGGCCGGCCTCACCGCCGCCGGGCACGGCCTCGGATTCTGCGCCCTCGCGGCGGCCGGAGCCGGGCTGCTGCTGGCTCTGGCCGCACCACTGCTGAGTCCGCTCCTCATCTTCGGGCGTTCTGGGCAGAGCTCCGGGAGTATCGCAGCGGTGCCGCAGAGCGCCTCGGCCTCGGCCACGGGTGGGGCCATCACCAGCCAGGGCGCCCTGGGGCCACCACCGGGCCAGCACCTGATCGTCGCAGCGGTGGCACTGCTCGTCCTGACGGCGGTGTGGCTCTTCCTGCTCCCCTGGCTGATGCTGGCCATCAGGCTCCTGGCCCAGGTCACCCGGCGGATGGTGGCCGACTGGTGCGGGATTCGGATCGCCGATCCGTACCGGCCGACCCGCACCGGCCAGCGGGAGGTCTCCCTGCGGGGGCTCGGGCGGCGGCTGGCCGACCCGGCCAGCTGGCGTGACGTCGGGTGGCTGATCCTCAACGCCTGCGGCGGGTGGGTGGTGGCCGTCCTGCCTGCCGGGCTCATTGCCGCGGGCGTGGCCGGGTTCCTGCGGGGTCTCACTCACCCGCGGGGCGGCCCAGCGTTCCTGGGGCACTCACCGCTGATGGTCGTCGTGGTGAGCAGCGGGCTGATCGTCCTCGGGCTGGGCGTCGCCCCCCGGATGCTGACCGTGTACGGGATGCTGGCCCGCTCGATTCTCGGCCCGGCCGGCCAGATGGAGCTGGCGCTGCGGGTCCAGCACCTGGCCGAGACCCGGTCGGAGGCCATCGACACCGGCGCCGCGGAGATGCGCCGGATCGAGCGGGACCTGCACGATGGGGCGCAAGCCCGCCTGGTGGCCATGGGCATGACGCTGGATGCTGCCGGGCAGCTGATCGACTCCAACCCGGCCGCCGCGCGGGCGCTGCTCCTGGAGGCCCGCGACACGTCGGTCAAGGCCCTGGCCGAGCTGCGGGACCTGGTCCGGGGCATCCACCCGCCGGTGCTGGCCGATCGCGGCCTCGGCGACGCGGTCCGGGCGCTGGCCCTGGATTCCCCCCTTCGCGCCCGCCTGGCCAGTGACCTGCCGGGCCGCCTGCCCGCTCCCGTCGAGTCAGCGGCGTACTTCGCGGTCAGCGAGTTGCTGGCCAACGTGTCCAAGCACGCCGATGCCGCCCAGGCGTGGATCGACATCCGCTACTCCGAGGGGATGCTGCGGGTCGGCGTCAGTGACAATGGCCGGGGCGGCGCCGACCCGCAGCGGGGCACTGGGTTGCGCGGCATCGAGCGCCGGGTCGCCGCGTTCGACGGGGTGCTCGCGGTGCACAGCCCGCCCGGTGGCCCCACCGCCGTCACCATGGAGATCCCGTGCGCATTGTCATCGCTGAAGACCTCTTCCTGCTGAGGGACGGGCTGACCCGGATGCTCGAGGCGCACGGCTTCGAGATCAGCGCGGCTGTGGACAACGGGACCGACCTGCTCGCCGCCGTGACCGCTACCCGGCCGGATGTGGCCGTGGTGGACGTCCGGCTGCCGCCGACCTTCACCGACGAGGGCCTGCGGGCCGCCCTGGCCGCCCGGCGCGCGGTGCCCGGCCTGCCCGTGCTCGTGCTGTCCCAGTACGTGGAGCAGCTGTACGCCCGCGAGCTGCTGGCCGGCGGCAGCGGCGGCATCGGCTACCTGCTCAAGGACCGGGTGTTCGACAGCGCGCAGTTCGTGGACGCGGTCCGCCGGGTGGCCGCGGGCGGGACCGCGATGGACCCGGAGGTCATCGACCGCCTGCTGTTCCGCAACTCCGGCGACAACGCCATCAGTGCGCTCAGCCCGCGGGAACGGGAAGTGCTCGGCCTGATGGCCGAGGGCCGCACCAACGCCGCGATCGCCCAGCGGCTCGTGATCACCGAGCGGGCGGTAGCCAAGCACACGGCGTCGATCTTCCTCCGGCTGGGCCTGCAGCCGTCCGACGATGACAACCGGCGCGTCCTGGCCGTGCTCGCCTATCTGTCGGCCGACCAGCCCGCGGCCCAGCCGTAGCCGGCCACGCGGGAGCAGCTGCCGGATCCCGCCGGCCTGGCTGGGTGTCAGACCTGGCTGAGAGCATGGCCAGCATGCAGCCTGGATCATTCACCATTACCCCGAGCGGGCCGTTCTCGCTGGCCGAGGCGGCCACGTTCGGGTTCGGCCAGCGGGCGGGGGACAGCTGGGACGGGATCATGCGGCTGGCCTTCTGCCTGGACGGTTATGCGGACCAGGTGGGGGTGGAGGTCCGGCAGGACGAGGCGGGCCCCCACGACGAGGCGGGTACCGTGCGCTGCGTCGTCCACGGGCCCGCGGGCGCCGACCTGGGCCAGGTACGCGGCCAGGTCGCGCGGGTGCTGTCCCTGGATCACGACGGCCGGGAGTTCAGCCGCGTCGGGGAGCGCGACCCCGTCATCGGGCGTCTTCAGGCGGTGGCTCCCGGGCTGCGGCCGCCCTTGTTCTACTCGCCGTACGAGGCGGCGGCCTGGTGCGTGCTGAGCGCCCGGCGGCCGGCCCGGCAGATGATGCAGGCGCGCGACCGGCTGAGCCGTGCGCACGGGCAGGTCTTCGACCTGGCCGGTGAGCAGGTGGCCGCGCTGCCCACCCCCGGCCAGCTGCTGGCCATCGACTCGTTCCCGGGTGTCCCCGCCGACCGGATGCCGCGGCTGCACGGGGTGGCACGGGCGGCCCTCGACGGCCGGCTGGACGCCGCGCGGCTGCTGGAGCAGGGCCCCGAGCGGGCCATGGCCGGCCTCCAGGCGCTCGAGGGCATCGGCCCGTTCTACAGCTCGCTGATCGTGGTCCGCGGCACCGGGTTCACCGACGTGCTGCCGGTCAACGAGCCCCGTGCGCTGGACCTGGCCGGGCAGCTCTACCAGCTGGGCGCGCCGCCGTCAGAAGCGGAGTTCCGGAGCCTGGCCGAGCCGTGGAAGCCACTGCGCACCTGGGCCGTGGTGCTCATCCGGGCCGCGGCGCCGCGGCTGCTGGGCGGCGCCGGTACCGGGCCGGCGGGGGCACCGCCCAGCGTTCGCTAACCTGAGGAGCGGTCCCGGCGGATCCGCCGATGAACCGGTGGCGCGGAGGGAGACCCCGTTGGCGATCGCGGCCCTGGTCTTGTGGGTACTGACTGCCGCTGCAGGCCTGGTCCTGTTCATCGCGGGCAGCGCGGCCAGGCGCAGCCGCGGCGAGCAGGCCCTCGGACAGCAAGCAGTCCCCGCCCCGGCGGCCGCCCCCGCGCCCGCGGTGACGGTGCCCCCCGCGCAGACTCCGGCGGGCCGGCCCGGGCCACCATCCCCGGGGACCGGGAACCGGCCGCCCTGAGCCTCCGCCCATCCCCCGGGTCAAGGTGCACGCCAAGCCCGGCGAGCACCCGCTGCTCGAGTTCAGCCACCCCGCCCTCGGCCTCATCGGGATGGGCTTGTGGTTCGTGTACGTGGGCACCCGCCACGCGGCCCCGCTGGCCTGGGCCTCGTTCGGCGTCCTGGTGGCCGCCATCGCCGCCGGGCTGAGCTGGCTGGCCCGTAACTGGCTGGCTGCCCGGCACGGTGGCCGGCCGGCCGGGCCGGCTTCCCGCCCAGGCTGATCCTGCTGCACGGGCTGGCCGCCACCGCCACGTTCGCGCTGGCCGTGCTCACCGCGCTGGCCGCCAGCCACGTCTGAGCCGGCCCAGGATTAGCTGCCCGCGGCTTAGAGGCGCAGGCCGGCCGTCTGCGGACCGAATAGGGCCAGCGCCAGGGCCACGGCCGCAACCGCGGTCACCGCGAGAGCGATGACCAGCAGGCGGCCCTGGCGGCCGCCCGTGCCCGGCACTCCCGCCAGCCGGCCCACTCCCCAGACCAGCGCGCTGAGGGCCAGGACGACGAACCCGGCGGCCAGGTCATGCCTCAGGAGGACCCCGCCGATCGCGGCGAACGAGAGCGCGGTGCGGGTCCAGGCCAGCCGGGTCCGGGCCCGGGCCAGCCCGGGATCGTCGGCCCTGCTCTCCCCCGCCCGGCTCATCGCGCCCCTCAGCCGGAAACCAGCGCCAGCACGGCCGCGGCCAGCGCGACCAGCCCGACGATGACGGCCAGAAACATCGGGAGCCGGGAATGACGCGGTGGGTCGCCGCGGCGCAGCGCCCGCTGGTTGGCGTCCCACTCGAGGTAGCTGACTACGGCGACGACCGCGCCGAGCAGGATCAGCGGGATCCCGATGGCGTGCCGGCCCCAGCGGATCCCGTGGAACGGCGGCAGCAGCTGGACGATGGCCAGCCCCGCCGCCACCAGGGCCAGGGCGGTGCGGATCCAGGCCAGGAAGGTGCGCTCGTTGGCGAAGGTGAACCGGGCATCGGGCTCGGCACCCGGCGGGGCCGCCGGCGGTACCGGCGGGCCGGGCGCGGCGGGGTCCGCGGGGCCGCTGGCGTCCGTCGGCGTCTCCTTTCCGGCGGGAATGGGGGGCACGTTTCCCATATCATCCCCCGCGTGGGTGGCCAGAATGTGGCCGGTGCCTGACTCCGGCGTCATGGACGGCGGTGCTCTAACTCGCGGGCGGGCCGCAGAAGTTGGAAAATAGCTGAATGGTAGCTCGTAGGGTTCTCCAGCAGATTCTGCTGGTAGGCGCACTCGCCGCGGGCCTCGCCGCCTGCTCGAGTAGCGGCAATAGCTCCAGCTCAGGGGCCAGCTCGAGTCCGAGCTCGGCACCGTCCTCGTCCGCACCAGCCTCCTCGGCCAGTCCCGTCAGCAGTTCCGGGGCCGCGTCCACCATCGCCGCCAACTGGGCCACGTTCTTTAACGCGAAGACCCCCGTGGCCAAGCGGGTCAGCCTGCTCCAGGACGGGCAGACCTTCCAGTCCATCATCCAGTCCCAGGCCGGCTCCGGCCTGGCCGCTTCGGCCACCGCCAAGGTCACCAAGGTGACGATGGTTTCCTCGACGCAGGCCAAGGTGACCTACTCGATCCTGATTGGCGGCCAGTCCGCGCTGGCCCACCAGGCCGGCGTCGCCGTCCTCCAGGACGGCACCTGGAAGGTCGGGCTGGCCAGCTTCTGCGGGCTGCTGGCCCTGGAAAACGGCGGCAAGACGTCGGGGCTCCCGGCGGCGTGCAAGTCCGCGGCCTGATCAGATGGTCCGCTCGGTAGGCGCGCCCGCCGAGCGGGCCCCTGCGCCACGCCACGGAAGCCGCGGGCTCGCCCTGGCCGTGCTCACCCTGGTGCTGTTCCTGACCTTCCTCGACAACACCATCGTCAGCGTGGCACTCGGCAGCGTGCAGGCCGAACTGCACGCGGGCGTCAGCGCGCTGCAGTGGGTGGTCAGCGCGTACGCGCTGACGTTCGCCGGCGCCATGCTGGCCTTCGGCATGGTCGGCGACGAATTCGGGCGCAAGCGGGTCATGCTGATCGGGGTGGGCATCTTCTGCGCCGGATCGGTCCTGGCCGCGCTGGCCCCGAACATCGGCCTGGTCATCGCCGGGCGGGCCGTCATGGGCCTCGGCGCGGCGGCCAGCGAACCCGGCACCCTGTCCATGCTGCGGCACCTGTACACCGAGGAGCGCAGCCGGACCAGGGCGGTGGGGGTCTGGGCGGCGGTGTCCGGGCTGGCCCTCGCGCTCGGCCCGGTCATCGGCGGGGCCCTGGTCGGCGCGTGGAACTGGCGCGGGATCTTCTGGTTCAACGTGGCCTTCGGGCTGGTCGCCCTGGTGGCCGGGCTGATCGTGCTCCCGGAGAACTCCGATCCGGACGCGCACCGGGTGGATATCCCCGGCGCGGTGCTGGGCGCCGCGGCCCTGACGGCGCTGATCTTCGGGGTGATCCGGGGGGAGAACTCCGGCTTCACCTCCCCCAGCGTGCTCATCCTGCTGGGGCTGAGCGTGCTGGCCGCGGTGGCGTTCTTCTGGTGGGAGAGCCGGGCCGCTCACCCCCTGCTGGACCTGCGGTTCCTGCGGATGCCCGAGTTCCTCACGGCCAACGTGGTCGCGTTCTGCACGTACTTCGCGACGTTCGCCGTGTTCTTCTTCACCGCCCTGTACCTCGAAGAGGTGGTCGGCGACACCGGCTACCAGATCGCGCTGCTCTTCCTGCCGATGACCGCGTTGATGATCGTCGCGTCCCTGCTCGCCGGGCGGTGGACTGACCCGGCCGGGCCGCGCTGGTCGATCTTCCTCGGGTGCCTGATGTTCGGGGCCGGGCTGCTGCTCACCACGGTCACGCTGAACCCGCATCCGGCGTACCTGCCGCTCGCCTCGGCTCTCGCGCTGACCGGCCTGGGCATCGGTGCCACCGTGGTCCCGATCACCTCGGCGGCCCTGTCCGCGGTCCCGCCGGCCCGGTCCGGCATGGCCGCCTCGGCCACCAACACCAGCCGGGAGATCGGCGCCGTGATCGGCGTGGCGGTCCTGGGCGCGCTGGTCAATGCGCAGTTGCGGTCCAGCCTGACCAGCAGGCTGAAGCACCTCGGCATCCCGGCTAACTTCCAGTCGATCGTCATCCACGCGGTCGAGACCGGCGGCGTCCCCTCCAACGGGAACACCAAGGGCGCGGGTGGCGCGGCCGGGGCAGGCCAGGGCACGCTAGTCCAGGAGGTCATTCACGCGGCGTACAGTGCGTTCTACGCTGGACTGCATGCCGCGCTCCTGCTCTCGGCTGTCCTGGTGCTAGCAGCCGGGCTCTTTACGTTCGTGCTCCTGGGCCGCCGGACCCGCCGGCCCTGAGCGGTCGGCCCGGGCCGGAGCCCAGGGCAGATTGGCGGGTGGCGACCGTGGTTACTGCGGCCCCCACGGCCCACAGCGGCGCGCTGGGTCTCGCCACCCTGCTGACCTGGATCTTCACCGCGAGCATCGGGGCGTACATGCTCCGGTCCCTGGTCCGCCACGGTGCCCTGGGCCGGCAGCGCTCGGTCCGGGACGGCCTGTCCCCCCGGGTCCTGTACGGGCATTTCAGCCTGGCCCTGTCCGGCCTGGTGGTCTGGGCCGCTTTCCTGGTCACCGGCTGGGGGCCGCTGACCTGGGTGGCGGTAGCCCTGCTGACCCCGGCGATCGGGCTGGGCATCTGCACGGTGACGTTGTGGACCCCGTATCCCCGGCCGCCCGGCGAGCCAGCCCGGGCCGCGGGGCCCGGCCGCCCCGCGGACGATGGTCACGGTCAAGGCCTGCTCGCGCCGCCCGCCCAGGACGACGCGGCAGGCCGGGTCACGGACGCGACCCTGGCCCGCGCGCTCACCGACGAGGTCCTGGCCGCCCGGCTCGTCGACGAGGTGATCGCCAGCCTGCCCGAAGGGACACCGCGGCGGCCCCGCAAGCCGCGCGTCTACCCGGCGGCCGTCATCCCGTTCGGGCACGGGCTCGGGGCCCTGGCCACGTTCACCCTGGCCGTGGTCACCGCCATCGGCACCCGCTGAGCCCGCCGCGGGCCAGCGGCAGACGTTCCAGGCGCCGCTGGTTACCGTGCTGCGTTCGCGCAGGGGCGCGGCGGGGAAGCAGTTCCTCATGAACCTGTCCGAAATCCGCGAACTCGTCCACGTCGGGCGGCCCGACGCTCCCTACGGTGCACGGGCGCTGGCCCGCTGCCTCAGCATCGGCGACCTGCGCCGCCTGGCCCGGCGGCGGCTGCCCGCCGCCGCGCTCGGTTATCTCGAAGGCGGCGGCGAGGACGAGTGGACGATGCGCCGCAACCTCGAGGCGTTCGGGCAGGTGGAACTGGTCCCCCGGGTACTGCGTGCGGTGAGCCAGCCGGCCACCGCCACGACGGTCCTGGGCACGCCGATGCCGCTGCCGTTCGCGCTGTCCCCCATCGGCGCGCCGCGGATGTTCCACCACGAAGGTGAGCTCGCGGTCGCCCGGGCGGCCCGGCGTGCGGGGCTGCCCTACGGGATCTCGACCCTCGCGACGCAGCCGCTCGAGGCGATCGCCGACGAAGCCCAGGGCAGCCCGCTGTGGTTCCAGCTCTATCTGTGGGGCGACCGGTCCGCGGCCAGGAAGCTGCTCGCGCAGGCCCGGGCGGCCGGCTACCGGGCCCTGCTGCTCACCGTCGACACCTCGGTGCGGTCGAACCGGGAACGCGAACTGCGGCACGGCATCGTGCTGCCGAACCCGGAACTGACGCTGCGCACCGTCGCCAACGGCGCCCTCCACCCGGCCTGGAGCTGGCACTTCCTGTCGTCACCGGCCCTGGGCTTCCCCAACCTGTCCACCAGCGGGCTCACCTCGCGGCAGCGGCTGGCGGAGATGTTCGACGGCACGGTGGGCTGGCCGGACCTGGACTGGATCCGCCAGGAGTGGGATGGCCCCATCGCCCTGAAGGGCGTGCTGAGCCAGGATGACGCCCGCCGGGCCGCCGACGAGGGAGTGGACGCGGTCGTCGTCTCGAACCACGGCGGCCGTCAGCAGGACCATGTGCCCGCGGCCCTGGAGGTTCTCCCGGGCATCGCCGACGCCGTCGGGGGCCGGGTCGAGGTGCTGTTCGACTCGGGGATCCGCCGGGGCAGCGACATCGCCACCGCCCTGGCGCTCGGCGCCCGGGCCGTCCTGGTCGGCCGGGCCCACCTCTACGGTCTGGCGGCCGCCGGGGAGGCCGGCGTGCGGCACGCCATCGACATCCTCGCGGGCGAACTCCGCACCACCATGGCCTTGTGCGGCGCCGCCACGCTCGCGGACCTCGACCGCTCCCTGGTCCGGGCCGCCCGCCCAGCGCGGCTCCCGGAACCGCCTGAGTAGCCGGGCTCCGTTCCGCACGGTAACGGTCCAGCTGCCGGGCCCGGGCGTCACGGTCTGGGATGCCACCATCTGGCAGCGCGATCCCGGGGGCAGGTGGCGCAGCGCGGTCGACATTTCCACCCCGGTGCCTCCAGCTGCCTAGCCGTCACGGATCAGCCAGCGCGACTTACTTTTCCCTAACGCCTTTACCGATACAGTCTTTATCGATAAAGTCGAGCCGTGAACGGTACGGGACCAGGACGGGCGCGGGTGACGCTGGCCGAGGTGGCATCCCGGTGCGGGGTGAGCCGGATGACGGTGTCCAACGCCTACAACCGCCCCGACCAGCTCTCGGCGGAGCTGCGACGGCGGGTGCTGGCGACGGCGGAAGAACTGGGCTACGGCGGCCCCAGCGCGGCCGGCCGGGCGCTGAAGCGGGGCCGCAGTGATGTGCTCGGGGTGCTGCTCACCGAGGCGCTGCCGTACGCATTCGGGGATCCGGCCACGGTCTCGTTCCTGCACGGGGTGACCGCCGAGACCGCCGAGGCCGGTCTCGCGCTTCAGCTCATCCCCGCCCCCGCCGGGACCGCGGAGCGGCTGGTCCGGGACGCCGCGGTCAACGGGCTCATCGCGCACACCCCCGCGGACGGCGACCCGGCGCTGGCCGCCGCCCTGCGGCGCAGGCTGCCCACCGTGATCAACGGCGGGCCCAGTACGGCGGGACCGGACTGCGTGACCATCGACAATGAGTCAGCCGCCGCGAGCGCCGCCCGCCACCTCATCGAACTCGGCCATCGCCGCCTGGGCATCGTGACCTGGCGCCTGCATCCTGACGGCTACAGCGGGTGGGTCAGCCCGGCCCGGCTGGCCAGCGCCCGGTACGAGGTGTTCCGGCGGCGGCTGCAGGGCTATCTGCAGGCCGCGGCGGAGGCGGGACTCCCCGCCACGGCCGTGCGCGTGTGGGAACAGCCCGGCCACAGCGTCGCCGACGGCCGCGCCGCGGGGCACGTCCTGCTCACCCTCCCTGACGCTGAGCGTCCCACCGCGGTCCTGGCCAGCACCGACGTGCTGGCGCTGGGAGTACTGCAGGCGGCCCGCGAACGTGACCTGAACGTTCCCGGCGACCTGTCGGTGACCGGCTTCGACGACATCGAGGAGTCCAGCCGGGCGCTCCCCCCGCTGACCACCGTCCACCAGGACCTCTACCAGCAAGGCCAGGACTGCGCCCGGCGGCTGATCACCCCCGGCGCCGCGACCACCCTGCTGCACCCGGCCCGCCTGATCGTCCGGGCCAGTACCGCCCGGTCCCCGGAGCCGCCGTGATCGTCACGCTGGGGCTGCTGTCCGGCCTCCTCACGACCTGTGCCTGGCTCCCCCAGTTGCTGCGCACCTGGCGCCGCGGGCGCGCCGACGATATCTCCTATACCTACCTGGCGGTCTTCGGGGCCGGGGTCCTCGGCTGGCTGGCCTACGGGCTGCTCGCCGCGCAGCCCGCCCTGCTCGCCGCCAACATCGTCACGTTCACCCTCATCGCCGCGCTGACCCTGCTCAAGACCCGCCCGCGACGGCCTCCGGACAGATCACGCCGCTGAGCCCGTCCGGGCACCCGGTCTGCGGTCGCCCGGGCCAGTTTCCCGGTAAATCACCCGGCTTCCAGTTTTCTGGAAAAGCACGGCTACCGGCCCATAACCGGCTCAGCATCGCCACACCTGGGTAGGCTTCGTGGCACGGCCGGGATGAATGGGCCACCACTTTATTATTGGCCATCTCCTTGCTTTAAAGGCCTGCTAAAGGCAGATGAGGTTGAGGGAGGCGACATGCACCTCGGGTCGGTGCTTCTTATCGTCTGGCTCGTCGTTGGCGGCTTCGCCGCCGGGCAGCGCGGGGATTATCACGCGGCCGCCGGTAACTGCAGCAAGGCCAGTACCGCCGCGGTGACGATCCTGGCTGGCCCGCTCAACTACCTGGGCGTGAATCCCCACATTCACTGCACCGCACCACAGCCCAGCAGTTGAAAAACGACCACCGGCTATAGTGTTGCGGTCATCCCTATAGTCCCTCCAGCCTCTCCCCCGGGCAGGCGTGAGGCCACCCGAAGGCTGAACTCATGAGCAATCCGGGCCCGGCGTGATAAGCGCCGGCGAACTTCGCCCTATCAGCCTGTTCGACGGCCTGACCGGTAGTCAGCTCATGGAACTGGCCGACGGCGGCGCCGAGGTGCGGATCGAGCCCGGCATCGAGCTATTTCTTGAGGGCGAGCGCGCGGACTTCTGGTGGGTGCTCATCGACGGGGCTATTGACCTTGTCCGCCATATCGGGTCTGAGGACACCGTCGTGGGCCGGATGGACGTGCCGGGCCGCTGGGCCGGAGGATTCCGCGCCTGGGATGAGCAGGGCGTCTATCTCGCGACCGGCCGGGGAGCGGCCGGCGGGCGGGTACTCCGGGTGCCCGCGGCCGTGCTGCGCGAGAAGGTCAACGCCTGGTTCCCGTTCGGCAGGCACCTCATCCAGGGCCTGTACAGCACCGCGCGGTCCATCGAGGCCACGGCCCGCCAGCGCGAGTCCCTGGTCACGCTGGGCACGCTCGCGGCTGGTTTCGCGCACGAGGTCAACAACCCGGCCGCGGCCGCCTCCCGGGCGGTCGACGCGCTCGGTGACGCCTCCCAGACCCTGCTCTCCTGCCTGTCCCGGCTGGCCGGTGACGAGATCTCCGCCCGGCAGTTCACCGCCCTCGACGCGCTGCGCCGCGAGATCGAGCCGGATCCGCTGGCCCAGAGCCCGCTGGCCCTGGCCGACCAGGAGGATGCCCTGTGCCTGTGGCTCAGCCAGCATGGCGTCGCCCGCGAGTGGACGATCGCACCGTCGCTCGCTGCCGCCGGGGTCGATCTCGACTGGTGCGAGCGGGCGGCGGCCACACTGGCCGGACCGGCGCTGGAGCCGGGGCTGGAGTGGGTAGCGAGCACCTTGTCCGTCGCGGCCCTGCTGGCGGAGGTGAAGGAGTCCACCCGGCGGATTTCCGAACTGGTCACGGCGATCAAGTCCTACTCGCAGATGGACCGGGCTTCGATGCAGCAGACCGACGTGACCGACGGCATCGAAAGCGCCCTGGTGATGGTGGGGCACAAGCTCTCCGGGGTCACCGTGGTGCGGGACTACGGCGCCAGCGTCCCCCAGATCGGGGCCTACCCCGGTGAGCTCAACCAGGTGTGGACCAATCTCATCGATAACGCGCTGGACGCGATGAATGGCTCAGGCACGCTGCGGATGATGACCCGCGCCGGGCAGCAAGACGACATCATTGTCGAGGTCGCCGACACCGGCCCGGGCATGACATCGCAGGTGGCCGCGCGGGCCTTCGACGCCTTCTACACGACCAAGGACACGGGCAAAGGAACCGGCCTGGGCCTCGACATCGCCCGCCGCACGGTCGTGGAGCGCCACGCCGGCACGATCACCATCGAGTCCCGGCCCGGGAACACGGTGCTGCGGGTCCGCCTCCCGGTCCGGGCGCCGGCGCCACGCTGACGTCATCGGCTAGGTTCGCCCTATGACGGCAGGCAGTGAGACGGAGGAGCCATGGCGGAGCCAGTGACCTTGATCAATTCGTTCGAGGTTCCCGGCCCGGACGCCGAGGACTTCATCGTCGCCTGGGAGAAGACCCGTGACTACCTCGAGGCGCAGCCGGGATACATCAGTACCGCCTTGCACCAGGCCGTCGCGCCTAACGCCGAATTCCAGTTCGTGAACATCGCCCGCTGGCAAACTGCCGGAGACTTCATGACGGCCATCCAGAGCCCCGGGTTCCGTGAGGCCGCCGCGGGCCTGGCTGGCTACCCGGCGCACCCAGCGCTGTACGGGGTCGTCCGCAGCTGAGGAACTCAGTACCTGAGGAACCCACCACCAAAGACTCAGCACCAAGGACCGGGAGAGCATGCAGACCTGGGAGGCGATCACCTCACGGCGCAACGTGCGCTCGTTCGACGGCCGGCCGATCGCGGCCACCGACCTGGACCAGATCCTCGAGGCGGGACGCCGGGCCCCGTCCTCACAGAACTGGCAGCCATGGGACTTCGTCCTCGTCACCCAGCGGGAGACGCTCCGCGAGCTGGCCAAGGTCTGGCGCGGCGCCGGCCACGTGGCCGAGTCGGCGGCGACCATCGTGGTCGTCGCACCGGCGGCCGATAACGAGTTCCACCGCGCGCAGTTCGATCTCGGCCAGGCGACGATGGCGATGACGCTGGCCGCAGCCGACCTCGGCATCGGCAGCTGTCACGCGGGCGTGGCTGACATCCAGCTCGCCCGCGAACTGCTGGGCATTCCCGGGGACCGCGACTGGGCCTTCCTCATCTCGCTCGGCTACCCCGCCGGCCGCCCGCTGGCCCCCATCAAGACCCCCAAGCGCCGCCCGTTCGACGAGGTCGTCCACCGCGACCACTGGGCCGCCCCGTAATCGGCTCCTTCGCCGTGTCTTCCGGCGCAGTACGTGCCGTCGCCCATGAAGACCTGCCCGGGCTACTGGACCTGACCCGCCGCGTCTTCACCGAGCAGCAGCCTGCGGGCCTGCTCGTGAGAGATGACCCCAGGCCGGCCTCTGACCACTCCCGGTATTCCTCCAGGGCTGCATCGGCCTCGGCATCCTCCGGGTCAGGCCCGGCTGGCTGCGCGATCATGCTGGCCACGCTACCGCGCCTGGCCGTCAATCCCCCGGCGATACGCCGCGTGGAGGGTGCGCGCCAATTTTGTAGGTAGTCAAGATTATTTTCTCGATGCTCCCGGTCAGGGGGTGCGCGTCTGATTGTGCCGGAGCCAGTGAACAGGCCGCACTGGCGGAACCAGTGATGGCGCATACGGGGGGCGTTGGTCCCGAAGTAGCCGAGGACGGTGTCGATCTCGTCTTTCTTCACGCCTTCGAGGGGGTACTGGCGGGTGGCGCTGACGATGCCGCCGCACACCCATGTTCACGTGTCGGCTTTGACGTACTGCACAACGATGACAACCTGCCCGTCCGGGCTCTCCGTGACCGTGTACCAGATGGTCAAGCCGTCCGACGGAAGGTGGAGACGGTAGGCCCCTGCGAGCGGGTCTGCCTCGGGAAATGGGTCGGCAAGCGTCGGGACTGGTTCTTCGAGCAGGTGAAAAATTGCCTTTTGGGCGGCGTTTCGAAGTGGCCGCGGCAGTCCTTCAAGCTCGTCCCAGGTTCTATCTGGGAACCGGAGGACCCGGTCACTCACTAATGCCCCAAGCCTCTGACAGCTCTTCGCGGGTGAGGACACGGCCTTCCCCGGCATCCGACCGGATCCGCTTTAGCGCCTCACGATCCCCGGCCTCACGCCGCAGGCGCCGGTTCTCTGCCCGGAGCGCGTCCAGCTCTGCCCGAGGAACCAGGACCATGTCTTCGGCGTGTGTAGGCATGTGAACTCCTCACCACCACGAGAGCAATACGTTTCCGAGTCTACTCATCGTGCATCGCCTGACCCATCAGCAGATCTTCCGGCGGGTCAGTGTGGTGCGTGGGCGCCGGTCATCATGGCCGCGAGGTCCTCGGGGTGAAGGAACGAGGCGGGCGGCGGCGGTCCCCAGGCGAACAGGCCGCGCGCGCCTTCGAGGTCTTCCGGGGTCCACAACTGGTCGTCCACGATGCAGTCCATATCCGCGTAGTACTCGGAGAAATTGCCCGCCGGGTCCTTCAGGTACCAGAAGAAGTTCGACCCGGCGTAGTGCCGCCCGAGCCCCCAGACGTGCCGTTCCGGCCGCCCCTCGAGCATCGCGAACGCGCCCCGGCCCACCTCGTCGACGTCGTCCACCTGCCACGACGTGTGGTGCAGGAAGTTGACCGGCGCGGCCAGCACGAGGACGTTGTGGTGGTCGGTGGAGCAGCGCATGAACGCACCCACCCCGGCGATCCGGTCGCTGATCTTGAAACCGAGGCCGTCGGTGAAGAACGACGTCGAGCGGCGGTGGTCGGTGCTGCCCAGCACGGCGTGGCCGAGCTTGCGGGGGCGCACCGGGCCCGGCCGGGAGAAACCCGGGGCCCGGGTGTCCGGGCGGTCGGTGCGACCCGGCCCGTTGTAGGCCTCCGGGACCACGAGCGGCTGCTGGATCCGGGGCGCGACGTCCAGGAAGACCTGGCTGCCGGTGACCGGCTCGGCGGTCTCCAGGCTCGTCCCGGCCACGACCGCGGGGACGCCGAGGCGCTCCAGGCTGGCCGCGGCCCGCGCGAGGTCGTCCTGGTCATCCACGCCGACCCGCATCTCGACCAGCCGCCGGGTGGGCGCGGGCACGATCCGCAGCTGGCGGCCGGCGTCCGTGGTGCTGAACCAGCCGCCGTTGTCCGGGACGAGGCCGAAATCGGTGTAGTAGGCGGCGGTCTCGTCAACGTTCGGCACGCCGATCGTGACCGACATCAGTCCGTGCAGGCTCATCGGGCCCTCCTCATCGTCCAGTCAGCCAGCCCAGCTCAGCCAGGTCAAGGTCGGCCAGCCCAGCGTCAGCCACCCGGGTCAGCCACCCGGTTCAGCGGGCAGGTGCTCGATCCCGCCGCACCAGACGAGGCGCAGCGACCGGGTGGCCCGGATGTCGCGGAGCGGGTCCCCGTCGATGAGCACCAGGTCGGCCCGGCGCCCCGGCTCGACCACGCCCCGGTCCGCCAGCCCGAAGTGGCGCGCGGGCAGCACTGTCGCGGCCCGCAACGCGTCGAGGCTGGTCAGCCCGGCGTCCACCAGCAGCTCCAGCTCGTGATGCAGGCTGTCGCCGTGGCTGACCGCCGCGGGGCTGCCCGCGTCGGCGTTGGCGTCGGTGCCGGCCAGGACCGGGACGCCGGCCCGGTAGGCGGCGGCCACGCTGTCCCGCGCGGCGGCGTAGCTGCTGTCCGGCAGGCCCAGCCGGCTGACCAGGGTCTGCATCATGGTCAGGGTGGGGATGAGGATCCGGCCGCCGGCAGCCATCCGGGTTACCGAGGCCTCGTCCAGGGCCCGGTCCAGCGGCACGTGGGTGAGCACATCCACCCCGGCCTGCTGCGCCTTGGCCACCGCGGCGGCGGACGATGCGTGGGCCACGGCCTGCTTCCCGTGCTCATGGGCGGCGGCCACGAGCGCGTCCACGGTGGCCTGGTCGTGGTCGGCGCCCGGGCTGCCTATGACGATCTTGATGTAGTCCGAGCCCTCGGCGACCCGGTCGGCCACGAACTGCCCGGCCTGGTCCGCGCTCTTGATCTGCGCCCGCTCGTCGGTGACGAGCATCCGGGCGTGCAGACTGCCCGGCGCCAGGGCCGGCAGGCCCGCGCTGCGCAACCCGGTAAGCCCGGGCACGCTGCGCAGCGAATCCACCAGGGCCGCCGAGGGGTTAGCCATGTCGAGCACGGTGGTCACGCCGAAGCTGGCCAGCCGCTCCAGCGTGCCCCGGTCGCGCACGTGCACGTGGGCGTCGATCAGCCCGGGCAGCAGCACGCCGCCGTCCCCGTCGGTGACCGTGGCCCCTGCAGGATCGGCACCGATCCGATCGCCCTCGATGACCACCGTCCCGGGCGGCCGCAACTGCCGCCCGTCGAACACGCGCACGTTGGTCAGGGCGATCTTCCCGGCCGCGCCCGGCCGGGCCGCACCTGGTTCCGGGCTGGTCATACCGCCTCCTCCGTCCGGTTCCGGCCGGCCAGGCCGCGATCGCCGGTGCTGAGGTGGCCCGTGCTGAGATGGCCCGTGCTGAGATGGCCGGTGACGAGGCCGAGGTCGATCTGCGCGGCATCGCGCGCCCGCCAGGCGATGTGCTGGTCCGGCCGGACCAGCAGGAACTCCCCGCCCCACCGGTAGCCCGGCGGCGCCCGGAGCACCTGCAGCGGGATACCCCGGCGGCGGGCCCGGTCCTCCGGCACCGCCACCGCGGAGTCGCCGGGACCGGCGGGCCCGAGCAGGGTGAACCCGGCACCCAGCCGGTCATACAGCGAGGCCCCGTCCGGCAGCCACGCGTGCGGCAGCCGCGCGCCCGGCGCGGCGTCCGGGATGTAGGTGCTCACGTCACGGGCGGCCTCGTCACCCGGTGCCGCCGCACCGGGTTGCCCGCCACCAGGTCCGGTGCCGGGCTGGATGACCGGCGACCCGGCGTAGGAGTACCCCAGCACCAGCCCGAGGCTGTGGAACTCCGACCGTTTCGCGGCCTGGATGGCCCGTTCGTCACGCGGCAGGTCCCGGGCCAGGCTGCGCATGTTGGCGGCCGCGCTCGCCACGGTCTGCTCGATGACGCCGCGGCGCTCCGGCTCGTAGCTGGCCAGCAGCGAGGCCGGCGCCCAGCCCTGCTCGACGGCGGCGATCTTCCACGCCACGTTGACCGCGTCACCCACCGAGGTGTTGAACCCGTGACCACCCCAGGGCGGGTTCACGTGGGCGCTCTCCCCGGCCAGGAACACCCGGCCGCCGCTGAACCGGTCCGCGACCAGCATCCGGGCGGTCCACGGGTCTGAGGCCAGCAGCTCAAGCTCCACCGGGCCGCCGGCCAGGCCGGTGATCAGTTCCGCGGCGTGCGCCGCACCGTACCCGGCGTCGATGCCGGGCAGGATGGCCCACCAGGTCCCGTGCAGGTCCAGCCGGCCGAGCAGTCCAGGGACGGCCGCGCCGAGCACCCAGTACTGCACGGCCGGGCCGAGGTGGGTGTCCAGCGCCGGGGCCCGGAACACCACGTTGAAGTTGGGCCGCGGGTCGGCGTGCCCGCCGTAGCAGGCACCGATCTGCTCGCGGACCACCCCGGCGGCGCCGTCGCAGCCGATCAGGTAGCGGGCCGTAATCTGATATCTGGAGCCGTTGCCGTCCCGCACGGCGACCGTGACGGTGTCGTCCCGCTGGGCCAGGCCGGTGACGGCATGCCCGAGACGCAGGTCGGCCCCCGGCTGGCCGCGGACGTGCGCACGCAGCAGATCCTCCACGACGGGCTGGGGAACCTGCTGGCCCGCCTCGGCGAACCGCTCGTCCCGCTCCGTGGTCAGCCCGAACGCGCCGTCGAAGTCCGTGATGCGGGGCCCGGCCAGCGATTCGCAGAACGTGACCCGCTGCGACCAGGCGACGGGGAGCGGTGCGGCGGCGCGCAGTGCGCCCGCGAGTCCCCAGCGGCGCAGATGCTCCATGGTCCGCACGCTGGTGGTCTTGGCCCGTGGCCGGCGGTGCGACACGTGGGCCCGCGGCTCGATGATCACGCAGGCCACGCCGCGGCTGGCCAGTTCCGCGGCGGCGGCCAGCCCCGCCGGGCCGCCCCCGGCCACCAGGACCGGCGTGTCCTGGGCGCGCGTCCTGTCCGGTATCCCCACGACATGCATGGTCGGTCAGCACGGCCCGGCTGTACATCGGTGGTTTCATTGATTGGAACAAAGGAGGGGACCATGGCCGACGGCACCCGGCCGCGCGGGGGGCGGCCCGCCCAGGGCGAGCCCGTTCTGGACCGGGCCTTCCGGATGCTCGGGTCCTTCGGTCCCGCGCACCGCTCGCTGTCCCTGACCTCGCTGAGTGCCCGGGCAGGCCTGCCCAAGCCCAGCGCCCTGCGCATCGCCCGCAAACTCGTCGAATGGGGAGCCCTGGAACGCACCGCGGACGGCCGCTACGTGATCGGGGTGCGGCTGCTGGAAGTGGCCTCGCTCGCGCCGCGCGGGCACGGGCTGCGGGCCACCGCCCTGCCCTACCTGGAGGACCTGCACCAGGCCACCGGCCAGCACGTGCTGCTGGCCGTGCGGGACGGGCTCGAGGCCATCCTGGTCGAGCGGCTGTCCGCGCACGGCGCGGGCCAGGTGCTGTACCGGGTCGGGGGCCGGATGCCGCTGCATTCCACCGGGGTCGGGCTGGTCCTGCTGGCCTGCGCGCCCGCGCCGGTCCAGGACGAGATCCTGGCCGGTGACCTGACCCTGGAGCCCGAGCACACCCCGCTGTCCGCCCGGGACCTGCGGGCCCAGCTGGCGGCGGTCCGCCGGGACGGCGTGGCCGTGGCGTCCCGGCGGCACCCGGAGGCGATGACCTCGGTCGCCTGCCCGATCACCGGCCAGCGGCACCAGACCGTGGCGGCGCTGTCCGTGGTGACCCGGTCGGAGCGGCTGGAGCCGTCCGCCGTCCGCCCGGCGGTGGTCGCGGTGGCCCGCGCCATCTCCCGGGCGGTCTCCGCCGCGCCGGGCCCACATCCGGAGCGGTAGCCCCCGCCCCGTGAACGCGATGCGGCCGCGACGCGTGTCATGGGCAGGATGAGCGCCGCGGGCCAGCGGCCGAGCCACCCGGGGAGCCAGGATGCTGGGAGCAGGCAGTGCACCGCCACTGGTCACGCTGGGGGTCGCACTGCTGTGGATTCCCGGCTTATTCTGCCTGATCGCCATGGTCGTCTTGCTGATCGTCGGGTCACGCCTGTGGCGCGGCGGCCACGTGGCCCGCCAGGCCGCCCCGGCCCGCTGCGCGGACGTCCGGGCCGGGACCCGGCCCGTCCACCTGTCCGGGACCAGCAGCCCCGGCCCGCGCGGCCTGGTGACTGCGCCCGTCTCCGGCATCGAGTGCGTCTGGTACCGCGACCGCGTGTACCGCCTGTACGAGAGCAGCCGGTGGGAGGACGGAGCCGGCGGATGGGAGCAGGTGGCCACCCGGGCCGAGGAACGGGTGTGGGAAGGCGGCTCGGGCCCGTTCGCGCTGCGTGATGAATCCGGCCGCGTGCTGCTCGACCCGGTGGTAGTCGACCGCAGGACCACCACCAGGGGCTATCCGAAGGAAGAGGCCGTCGAACGACTACCGGGAGGAGGGCCCGGAGCCACGGAACTACAGCTACGGGCCAGTCGGCGTGCTCACCTCGTCGGGCCTGCTGCCCGCCAGGTTCCTCGACGGCTTCGCCGGGCCCGATGCGCGCACCTTCGGCTACCGGGTCACGGAAGAGGTCATCCGGCCCGGCCTCCCGTTCCACGTGTTCGGGGTCGCGGCGCAGCGCGACGGCCAGCCGATCATGGCACCGGTGGGCGATATCCCCGCCCTGTCCGCAGACGGCATGGGCCTGGTCCTCACCCGGGGAGGCAGGTCCGCCACCGCGATGGCGCTCTGCTTTGGCCTGGCCGGCGCCGCCTGCCTGGCGGCCTCGGCGCTGCTGCTGATCTTCCGCACGCACCTGCCCGGCTGACCCGGCCTGCGGGACCAACTCCCCCCCCCCCCCGAAGGGTTCGGCACCATCCCGGTGCGTGCGTTCGCCCGGCTGCCGGAGTGACGCACCCGGCCTGGTCAGCCCGGCGACAGGTAGTGGGCGACAGCATCCTCGTCCCACTCCAGCCCGTTGCCGGGGACATCAGGCACCAGCAGGGTCCCGTCGCGGACCTGGAAGGGCCGGGCCAGGACCGGATCAGCCCAGTCCTGCCACTCCAGCCACTGCCGGGTCGGGGTGACCTGCATCAGGTGCCCGCTGACTTCGGGGTACAGGTGGGAGGACATGGGCAGCCCGGCCACGTCCGCGAGGGCGGCGGCCTGCAGCCAGCCGGTCACCCCGCCGATCCGCATCAGGTCCGGCATGACCAGATCGCAGGCCTGGGCCGCGATGGCCTCGTGCATGGCCCGCGGGCCGTAGAAGTTCTCCCCCAGCATGACCGGGGTGGCGATGTCCCGGGCGATCCGGGCGTGGCCGTCCAGGTCGTCATAGCGCAGCGGCTCCTCGATCCAGGTCAGCCCCTCCCCGTCGAGCGCGCGGCAGCGCTCCAGCGCGTCGCCCAGGGCCAGGCCCTGGTTGTAGTCCGCGACCAGGGTGACCTCGGAACCGACCGCGGTCCGGACCCGGCGGACCGCCTCGAGGTCTTCGGCGGCCCGGTCCCGGCCCACCCGGACCTTCAGCGCGGTGAACCCGCCCTCGGCCAGCAGTTCGAGCGCCTCGTCGGCGACCGCGGCGGGCGGGATGAGGCCCAGGCCGTTGCTGTTGTAGGCGGGGACCGGCTCCAGGGTGCCGCCCAGGAGCCGGGCCAGCGGCAGCCCGGCCGCCTGGGCCAGGGCGTCCCACAGCGCGATGTCCAGGCCGGCCACCGCGGCCAGGGCCAGGCCCTGGTAACCGGCCAGCGCGAACCAGCCCCGGGCCTGCGCGAACGCCTGGCCAGGCGCGGCCGGCCGGCCCCGCAGCCCCGCACCCAGCTCATCCAGGATCGTGCGCAGTCCCGCCGTCGCACTGGCCAGGTACGGGGCCAGGTAGCCGTGGCCGGTGATGCCCTGTTCCGTGGTGACGTCGATGAGCAGCAACGGCCACCTGGCGAAGTGCCCCACCTTGGTGGCCAGTGGCCTGCGGAACGGCACCACCACCGCCCGGACGACCACATCCCGCACGACAAGCTCCGTGTCCGGTCCGCTCATCTGGTCCCCTCGCCAGCCCGGCCCCGGCCAGGGCCTCGTCGTGTCATCCTGTCAACGAAACCTGGGCCTGCCCAGCCGCCCCGGTAGCCTCCTCCCCGCCGCGCCGGCCGGAAGGTGGTGACGGGCAACCCCCCGCCCGCCCGGACGTTCTTGACATATTCCAATATCGGAATACGATTTCCGGCTATGACGCTGGCAGTCAAGGAGGCTTCCTGTGGCCAGGCTTATCTACATGACGATCATGTCTCTCGACGGCTACGTGGCCGACGAGAACGGCAAGTACGACTGGGCCATGCCTGACGATGAGGTGTTCGGCTTCGTCAACGACTTCGAGCGGCCGGTCGGCACGTACCTCTACGGGCGGCGGCTGTATGAGGACATGACCGGCTGGGAGACCATGCCCCAGACGGGACAGTCGCCCCTGATGCTCGACTTCGCCCAGATCTGGCAGGCGGCCGACAAGGTCGTGTTCTCCCGCTCGCTGGAGGCGGTCTCCACCGCCAGGACGCGGATCGAGCGGGACTTCGACCCCGGGGCGGTCCGGCAGCTGAAAGCGCGCGCGGACCGGGACATCACGGTCGGCGGCCCGGTCCTGGCGGCCGAGGCGCTCAGGGCCGGCCTGGTCAACGAGTGCGGCCTGATCGTCTGCCCCGTCGTGGTGGGCGGCGGCAAGAAGGCCCTCCCCGGCGGGATGCGCCTGCCGCTCGAACTGCTGGCCGAGCGGCGTTTCGCCAACGGTGCGGTGTACCTGCGTTACGCCACCCGTCCCTGATCAGCGGCCCTGACGACGGGCCTCTGACCATGATGACGGGCCTGTGACGATCGGGCCCGGCGCACGGATTCCTCTGCTGCCAGCAGATTGCCTTGGCCGGGCGGGCCGGGGCGAACCATTGTTGATGGTGAGCCCGGATCCGGGGCCCAGACCGAGAGCAGGGAGATCATGAAGCTTGCCGTTGCCGCACCCCCGACCGCCGCGGGCCTTGACGAACAGCTCATCAGCCGGCTGATGTTCCAGCGCATCGTCCTCCTCGGCACCGAGGTGGACGACGCGGTGGCCAACCGGCTCTGCGCCCAGCTGCTGCTGCTGTCCGCGGAGGATCCGCGCGGCGACATCAGCCTGTACATCAACTCCCCGGGCGGCTCGGTCAGCGCGGGCCTCGCGATCTACGACACGATGCGGCTGATTCCCAACGACGTCAGCACGCTGGCGCTGGGACTGGCCGGCAGCATGGCCCAGTTCCTGCTGTGCGCGGGGACCGCGGGCAAGAGGTTCAGCCTGCCGCACGCCCAGGTGCTGATGCACCAGGGCTCGGCCGGTTTCGGCGGCACCGCGGCCGACATAGAGATCTACGCCGAGCAACTCGGGCGCACCGGGGCCACGATGATGCGGCTGATCTCGGAGCACACCGGCCAGCCGCTGGAGCGGGTCGAGCACGACAGCATGCGCGACCGCTGGTTCAGCGCTGAGGAAGCCCGGGACTACGGGATCGTCGATCACATCGTGGAACGACTCGATGACGTGCGCCCCGCCCTCGCGGGCCGGAAGGCAGGGCTGTGACCATGAGCCAGTACACGATCCCCACCGTGGTGGAGCGGACCGCGGCCGGCGAGCGGGCGTTCGACATCTACTCCCGGCTGCTGTCGGAGCGCATCGTCTTCCTCGGCACCGAGATCGACGACGGGGTGGCCAACGTGATCATGGCGCAGCTGCTTCATCTCGAGGCGGCCAGCCCGGACCTCGAGATCAGCCTCTACATCAATTCTCCCGGCGGCTCGTACAGCGCCCTGACCGCGATCTACGACACGATGCAGTACATCCGCCCGGACGTGGCCACCATCTGCATGGGGCAGGCGTCCTCGGCGGCGGCGGTGCTGCTGGCCGCGGGGGCGGCGGGCCGGCGGGCCGTGCTGCAGCACGCCAAGGTGCTGCTGCACCAGCCGTCGAGCCAGGCTCAGGGCGCGCTCCCCGACCTCGCCGTCCAGGCCAAGGAGGTGGCCAGGACCCGGCGTGAGGTCGAGGAGATCCTCAGCCGGCATACCGGCCACCCGGTGGACAAGATCAGGAGCGACACCGACCGGAACAAGACCTTCAGCGCCCGCGAGGCCGTCGCGTACGGCCTCGCCGACGAGGTCATCACGACCCGCCAGGCCGACCGGGCAGCCTAGCCGGGTAGCAGCACTGGCCGCGTGATCAGGCGGCCAGTACTGCTGGCCGGGTGATCATCTGGCCGGCCGTCACGCCGCGAGCAGGCACCGGGCCTCGCCGGGGGCAGGCGGCGACGGCGCCCGGCCACCGCCGGCCACATCCAGCCGGCCCGCGTCCCGCCGGCCGGTGTCCAGCCGGATGACCGTGCCCAGGCGGCCCTGGCCGGCCGCCAGATCGTGGGCGACCCCGGCCAGCAGCTCGGACAGGTCGATCCGCAGCGCGTCACAGATAGCGGCCAGGATTTCTGACGAGGCTTCCTTGCGCCCGCGCTCCACCTCGGACAGGTAGGGCACCGACACCCGGGCCACCCGGGACACGTCGGACAGGGTCCGGCCCTGCGCCCGCCGGGTGCGGCGCAGCCGCTCGCCGATCGTCGTCCGCAGCAGGGGCCGGGACCGCCGCTCGTGTTCTCCGCGGCTGGTGATGACCGGACCACCCATCGCCGTCGCCTCCGTGGCTGCGTTCGTGACCCGCCGGGCGGGTCCGGGCCAGCTCACCGTACCCGCGGGGGCTGCGGTCCCGGAAGCGTTTTCGCGGCCGGCGTACAGCGGACCGTGATCAGGGAATCCGGCGGGGCAGGAGATCCGGGGGGCCAGCCGATCCGGCGGTCAGGAGAGCTCGGTCTCGCGCTGGAGCTCATCACGGCGCTGCAACTGGGCGGTGCGGTCCGGATCGGGCGCCAGTTCCCCGACCGAGGCACCGCCGGCCGCCGACTTCGTGGCGCCCGGCGGGAGCCTGGTGGCAGCCACCGCCACCGAGCCGTCCAGCTCGGTCTGCCACAGCCAGCCCTCGGCCTGGGTGACCCCGGGCCCCAGCACCACCGAGGATCCCCTCGCGAACAGGCCGGCCGCCCCGGCCAGCCACGCCAGGCTGCCGACCACGCGCACCAGGTCGGGGAGGCCATGCAGGTATGCGCCCGCGTAGATCACGCCCGCGGTCAGGACCGCGGTGGCGGCGATGAGCCACCAGAACCGCCTGATCATCTCCACCGCTCCCCTGCGGCCTGCCGCCAGGTAGTCAGAGAGGGACAGGATGTCCCGTGCGGCCTTCTCGCCGGTGAGCAGCTCGCGCCAGATCCGGCCCTGGACCCGGATCGTGGCCCGGGCCGCAGCCCAGTCCCCCAGCTGCCGGTCCCCCGCGACCCAGCGCTGCCAGTCATGCAGGCCGCGGCTCACCGCGTAGGCCGTGTGGTCAGGCAGGAGCGTCTTCAGATCCGCCAGCCAGTCCTTGACCGTAATCAGCCGGCCCGCCTCGAACACGCAGCGGAACTGGTCCGCCCGCTCCTCCTCCGTCATCGCGCCGGCCGGCCGCAGGGCCGTTTCCGCGATGGCCCGGCCGAGCCCGTAGGCCTTGCCGAGCACGAAGTCCGCGACGGTCAGGGCTTCGAGGATGCGGCAGTGCAGGGTGAAGATCGCGTCGAGGGTGCCGTCCCGGCGGCGCGCCGGATCGGTCAGCGCAGCCAGCACGTCCGACATCGCTTCCATCAGCACGGGCGGCGGGTCAGCCAGCAACTGCTCCAGCTGAGACTGGATCTGCTCCCCCAGCCAGGTCGAACTGGCTGGCGCCCGGGAATTCGGAACGTCCCGGCAGGTGATTGCCCCGGGGCGGGTCGGTCGCCGGGCCCTGGTGCACCGGGGAGTGGAACAGCTGGGCTACCTGCCAGCCCAGGGCCACGGCGCGGGAGATCCCGAGGTGGGCGAAGGGCAGCACCTGGCCATTCACGCTGGGCGGCGTGCCGCCATGCACCGCGATTTCACTCATCGCCGCCAAGCTCCCGCCCGTTCGCAGGCCCTGCTACCGGCCACCCGGTAGTCACCGATTGCTGGGCAGGCTAGCAGCGCCACCACACCCGCTGCGGGCGCTGGCCATGGGGCCGGTGGCGCGACCAGGCCGCCAGCGCTCATGAGAGGGTGGAAGGCGGCGGCCGGGCCTCTCGCATTTCACCCCTGGATGGCGCGTTTTGCTCATCTGCTGGCCGCTTTTCCGCTAAAGACCCCAGAAAAGCAGGTGCTTTCTTTGACGATCCTTGGGAACCCTTTGAAGCGATCCGTGCATCTCTTAGGTATGCGACTTTCCGGCCCGCTGCGCGAGCCAGCGAACACGACCGCGGGACCTGCCCCGCTGAGCGGACAAGGGGGGCCCGCGCGTTGACGACCGGGCATGTTAGGTCTGCTGACCAGGAATATTCGCACATCAGGACGCGCGCGTGGCCGCCGCAGCTAGGCCGGGCCGCCCGGCCGGTGACCATCCACCTGGCGGTCCTGGCCGCCTATCTGGCCGCCGGAATCGCGGTGAACTGGACCCGGGCCACTTACCTGGTTGACCACGTCGTGCCGACCGGCCGGGACAGCGGATTGTTTGTCTGGGATTACTGGTGGATGGCACGCTTGCTGCTGCACCCCGGTAATCCCTGGTTCACCCACTACCTGGCCGCCCCGGTGGGGGCCCCGCTGGGGTTTCACGTGCTGATGCCGCTGCCCGGTGTGCTGATGGCCCCGGTCACGTTCGCGTATGGCCCGGGCTTCAGCTACAACCTGCTGGCGGTGGCCGCGCCCGGGCTGATGTGCTACGCGATGTACCGGGCGGCCCGGCTGTGGGTGCCCTCACAGACCGGCGCGATCGCGGCGGGCGCGTTCTTCGGCTTGTCCACGATGATGACGTGGAACGCGTGGTATGAGATCCAGCTCGCGCTGGGCGCGATTTTCCTGCCCCTGTCGCTGGAGGCGGCGGTGCGGCTAACCCGGCGGCCGGGCTGGCGGCAGGCGACCATCCTGGGCGTGGTCCTCGGAGCCGCACTGCTGGTCGACCAGGAATCGACCATCCTGGCCTGGAGCCTGGCGGCCGCGGTCCTGCTGCTCTGGCTGGCCCGCCGCCCGGCCCACGGCGGGGTCGCCGCCCGGGTCAAGCTGCGCATGCTCGCCCTCGCCGGGCTGGTGACGGCGGTGGTGGCCAGCCCGCAGATCATCGCCATGGTCCAGCAGATGCTCGCCGGCCAGGCGACAGTGTCGCAGGGGGCCCTGGCGGACGACTACCGGAATTCCGGGGCCGCGCTGGAGCGGATATTCGCACCCTCGCCACGAGTCGGCTTCTTCGGGCTGAAGAGCCTGGCCTCGATCTACTACCACGCCGCCCCCACCAGCTTCACGTTCACGGCCTATGGCGTGGTGCTGACCGCCCTGGGCCTGCTGGGCCTGGTCGTCGGCTGGCGGCGGCGCAACGTCCGGCTGCTCGCCCTGCTCTGGCTGGCCGGTACCTGGCTCGCCCTGGGAACGGGCATACTCATCGGCGGCCACCGATATGTGCCGCTCGCCCAGGTATGGCACGGCGTACGGGTGTCGGACATCATGCCGTACACCTGGATGGTGCACATCTCGTTGCTCTCCTCGTTCCGCGAGGCCGACCGGATCACCGAGATCGGGCTGGTCGCCGCCGCCCTGCTGGCCGGGGTCGGCGTGAACTGGCTGCGCTATCACGCCCGGCCGGCCCTGGCCGGGGTGGCCGCGCTGGCCGTCTTCGAAGCCGGCGCAGCCGGCGTCCAGCCCTTCCAGGCCACCATCCCCACGGCCCTGCCCGCACTCGACCGCCCGATCGCGGCTGACCATTCCGGGTCGATCGTGGTGGACGTCCCGATGGGAGTGCGCAGCGCCGTCCCGCTGCCCGACGAGGGAGCAGCCTTCAATTCCGAAGCCGAGATGCAGGCCCCCGCCGACGGCCATCCGCGCGCCATCGCCTACATATCCCGGCTGCCCGAATCCACCCTGGCCGCGGTGAAACAGCACCCGTTCTACGCTGACCTGCTCAATGCCCAGCGAGAACCGCACACCTTCTACCTGAACGTGCTCACCGGGCCGGGCGCCCCGGCCAGGCTCAATGCGGCGCGGCTCGACGCACGCCGCATCAATGTGGGCTGGGCCATCGTCTGGTCCCCCTCGCCGGTGGTCCTGCACTACCTCCAGGCGGTCGGCCTCCGGTTTGACTACCGGGCCGACGGCGCGTCCGTCTACCGCCTCCCGCCGCACGCGTAAGGCGGCCAGGTACCGGCCGTGGGGTCAGCCGGCGGGGTCAGCCTTCCGGGAGCCGTTCAATGGTGCGGCCTGCGGGCTGACCGGCTGGGTTCCCGCGACGGGGACGGGGACGGGGGCGGGCAGCGCGGCCGGGGCCGGGACCGGGGTGGCGCTGGCCTCGTCGCCGTCCGTGGCGGCCATGGAGACACTGCCGGCCGGGCCAGCGCGGTCGAAGAAGCGCAGCAGTTCCACCGGGAACGGCATGACGAGCGTGCTGTTCTTCTCGGCCGCGACCTCGACCACGGTCTGCAGCAGCCGCAGCTGCAACGCGGCCGGGTCCGCCGCCATGACCGTGGCGGCCTGGGCCAGCTTCTTGGAGGCCTGGTACTCCCCGTCGGCGGCGATGATCCGCGCGCGACGCTCACGCTCGGCTTCGGCCTGCCGCGACATGGAACGCTTCATGGACTCGGGCAGGGAGATGTCCTTGACCTCGACCCGTTCCACGCGGACGCCCCACGGTCCCTCGGTGGGGGCGTCGATGACTTCCTTGAGCTCGGCGTTGACCTGCTCCCGCTCGGACAGCAGCTGGTCCATGTTGCTGCGCCCGGTCACCGACCGCAGCGAGGTCTGGGCGACCTGCGAGACGGCGAAATGGTAGTTCTGCACGTTAATGATGGCCTTGAGCGGGTCAACGACCCGGTAGTAGACCACCGCGTCCACTTTCAGCGTGACGTTGTCCCGGGTAATGGTCTCCTGCGCGGGAACGCTGGCCACAGCGATCTGCATATTGACCTTGGTGAGCCGCATGGTGAACGGGTTTATCCAGGTCAGACCCGGCTTGCGGACGCCGGGCAGGGCCTGCCCAAAGCGGAACACGACACCTTGCTCGTACTGGCGGATGATCCTGAAGCCGAACATTTCGGCCATCCCATCCCTGGCGCCGGAGGCGCCGGGTTTCCCGGGCCCGTGGACGGCGCCGGCGTGAATGCCAGCGTTCGGAATGCCCGCGGCCCTGCCTTCATCATAGGCACCCCCGGACCGCGGTCGGGACTGCGGTGGATGAGCAGGGACCAGCGGTCAGGCGACCCGGCGCCAGCCCAGCTCGGACGCCTTCCAGCGGGCGATGGCCCGGTGCTCGCTGACGACCTTGACTTCCCGCAGGCGCAGGCCACGGTCGTGCATGGCCTGCTCGGCCTCGAGCATCCCGTCGCCGGGAGACGGCTGCGGGATCTCGTGCTTGGCTCCGGACTGCTCGACAAGGACCAGGTTGGCCGGGCGCACGTCCCCGGCCGCATCGATATACGTACTCACATAGTTAATGACGCGCCGCCGTTCCCTGGTGTTCCCCCGCCCGGTATGGCGTGCGGCACACCCAGGCGCACCACCCGGCCCTGCGGTCCGCCGTGCTGCGGGCCGAGGAACGCGTGGTCCCGCATATCGGCGAAGGCCCACAGGCCCAGCCCGAACAGGGCCGCCGCGATGGCGGCTGACGTCAGCGCGGCCAGCGCGGCGCGAGGCGGCACGCGGACCACCAGCCAGGCGCCGAGCAGGGCGATGACACCAAGCGCGGGGACGTAGAACCGGGCGCTCTGCAAGGTGCTGAGGCCGGGATGAGCCGTCCAGTCATAGGCCGCGTAGAGCCCCCAGACGCCGCACCACGCCGCGGCCAGGGCCAGGCCCACGGCGAGATCCCGGCGGGCCGGAGCGGCCCGGGCGCGGCCGGATCGCCGCAGCTTCCAGTGCCGCCCGGTGATCCACGCCAGCGCGGCCAGGCCGGGAACCAGCACCGGCATGGCCTCGATCAGGTGCACCGGCATGAACCGGGCATTGCCCGGGATCGCGGCCAGGCTGAAGGTGATCTCTCCGGGCCGGTACCCGGAGGCCAGCGGGCCACCGTAGACGAGGTCATCGAACGTGGCCACGCCCGCCACGAACACCACGACCGAGCCCAGCCACCACCCCAGTGCGGCGAGGGGGAGCATCCGCAGCCGCCAGGCCACGATCACCGCCACGACGGCGCAGCCCAGGACGACGATGTCGGTGTACCGGACGAAGACCGCGGCCTCCAGGGCCGCGAAGCCGGCCAGCCCGGCCCAGGCCCGGCGGCGGGAGGTCATGTCCGTGGCCAGCACCGCCCACAGCAGCGCACCGGTACCCGCGGCGATCAGCGACGCGTCGGTGAACGTCGGCATGTAGTCCCGCCAGGCGAACAGCAGCGCCGCGCCCGACGAGCAGAACAGGCCTACCGCCGCGGCCCCGCCGAACCGGCCCAGCCAGCGCCGGGCCCCGGAGAACAGGCCCAGGCAGCCCAGCGCGCCATAGAACAGGGGCGCCAGGCGGATGACGCCGAGCGCCTGGAAGGGCGCGGCGAGGAACGGGTAGCCAGGATCCTTCTCGCTGATCCACCGCCCCCCGGGAAGCCGGACCCACTGGGCGATCGGGGGCAGGGGCAGGCCTGGCTGGCTCCAGTGCCCCCCGGTCAGTTGCGCGCCCAGCGCGTGCACCTGCGCGGTCGTCAGGGTCAGGAAATGCCCCTGGGTGATGGCGACGATGGAGGCACGGTAGGCGTAATCGTCGGGCTCCACCAGGAAGGGCACGGCGGTCAGCACGATGATGCACAAGACCGCGAACGCCCCCACGGCGAGCGCCACCTCCGCCCGGTCCCAGCCTGGCGGGGCTGCGGTCCGGGTCGCGCCGCCGGCCGGCGCCAGCACCTCCCCGTGCGTCATGGCCAGGCCACGCTCACGTTCCGCGCCACGCCCATGCCCCGGGTCATGGAGCCCATCCTGGCCTCTTCCCGCGGCGCCGCGCCATTGGGCGGCACCCACCCGCCAGGTGGGCCTGGGCCTACCCGCCTGATCCGGCCACTACCCGGTCTGGTGCTCCAGGGCCCGGCGGGTGAGGACGCGGGCCAGGTGCTGGCGATAGGCACGGTCGGCGTGGATGTCATCGGCCGGGTCGGTACCGTCCGCGGCCAGCCCGGCCGCGTCCTCGACGCTGGCCCCCTCGGCCAGGGCCTGCTCCGCCGCCCTCGCCCGGACCGGGACCGGGCCCATGTTGGCCAGGGCGATCCGGCGGCCCGCCGCCGCGACCCCGACGATGGCCCAGTCGTTGGCCCGCCGGACGAACTTCTGGTAGCCCCAGTCCGGGCCCGGACGGCGCGGTACCCGGACCGCGGTGAGCAGTTCGTCGGGTTCCAGGCTGGTCTCGAAGAAGCCGGCGAAGAAGTCGTCCGCGCTGACCGTGCGGGTGCCGCCCGGTCCGGAGATCTCCACCACACCACCGAGCGCGACCAGGGCCATCGGCAGGTCGGCCGCCGGGTCGGCGTGCGCCAGTGAGCCACCGATCGTGCCCCGGTGCCGGATCTGGGGATCACCCACCTGGGCCGCGGCGTAGGCCAGGAGCGGAGTCTGCGACCGGACCAGTTCGGACGCGGCGACATCGGCGTGGCAGGTCGTCGCGCCGATCACCAGGTCGTCGCCGTCGGCCCGGATCCCGGCCAGCTCACCAACCCGGCCGATGTCGATCACGACTGCGGGGACGGCCAGCCGGAGCTTCATCATGGGCAGCAGCGAGTGGCCCCCAGCCATCAGCTTCGCGTCCTCGCCATAACGGGCCAGCAGGTCCAGGGCGTGCGCGGCGGACTCGGCCGCCTCGTACCCGAACGGCGCGGGGATCATGCGCTCATCGATTCGGCGGCGGCCAGCACGGCCCGGACGATGTTGTGATAGCCGGTGCAGCGGCAGAAATTGCCCTCCAGGCCCTCCCGCACCTCCGCTTCGGTCGGATGCGGGTTCTCCGCTAGCAGGCCGGCCGCCGCCATCACCATGCCCGGGGTGCAGAAACCGCACTGCAGGCCGTGCTCCTGGCGGAACGCCTGCTGCACCGGATGCATCTCGCCGCCGGCGGCCAGGCCTTCCGCCGTGGTGATCTCCTGGCCGTCCGCCTGCACGGCCAGCATCGTGCAGGACTTCACCGAGCGCCCGTTGACCAGCACGGTGCAGGCGCCGCAGGACGTGGTGTCACAGCCGACGTTGGCCGCGCGGAGCCCGCAGCGCTGGCGCAGGTAATGCACCAGCAGCAGGCGCGGCTCCACGTCGTCGGACCGCGGCGCCCCGTTGACCGTGAGCTTGATCTGCATCTATGCGTCCTTCCCGGCGGAGGCTTCCTGGATGGCCTGCCAGACCCGTTGCGGGGAGGCGGGCATGTCAACGTGCCGCACACCCAGGTGCGCAATCGCGTCGATGATCGCGTTCTGCACGGCGGGCGTGGCGCCGATCGTGCCGGCCTCCCCGATGCCCTTGGCCCCCAGTGGGTTGTAGCTGGTCGGCGTGGCCATGTCGGCCAGCTCGAAACTGGGCACCTCGGTGGCGGACAGGAAGGGGTAGTCGGCGAAGCTGGCGGTCAGCGGGTTGCCGTCGGCGTCGTAGATGACCTCCTCCAGGAACGCCTGCGCGGCGCCCTGGGCGATGCCACCGTGCCGCTGGCCCTCGGCCAGCAACGGGTTGATCACCGTGCCCGCGTCATCGACCGTGACCACCCGGCGCAGCACCGCCTTGCCGGTCTCGGTGTCCACCTCCACCACGGCCACGTGCGCGCCGAACGGGAAGGTCGCGCCGGGCGCGACGAACACGGTGCGCACCACCAGCCGCTCCGCCGCGGCGAGGGTGGCCAGCGGCACCGCCGCCTCCGGGTCGCCCGCCACCTCGAACGCGCTGCGTTCCGGCTCGAAGACCAGGTCGGCGGGGCTGGCCTCGAGCAGGGCGGCGGCCCGCTCGCGGGCCACGTCGAGCAGCTCGCGCGAGGCCTGCTGCACGGCCACCCCGCCCTGCTGCAGGCTGCGTGAGCCGCCGGTGCCCCCTCCCTCCGGGATGAGGTCGGTGTCCCCCCACTTCACCGTGATCCGGTTGACCGGGATACCCAGCTCCTCACTGGCCAGCATGGCCCACACGGTGGCGTGACCCTGCCCGTGCGGGGAGGTCCCGGTCAGGATCGTCGCGCTGCCGTCGGGATGCACCTCGACGCTGGCGTTCTCCCGGGGCCCGCCCGCCTCCGCCCCGGCGCCGGTGATCTCCACATAGCTGGCCAGGCCGATGCCGAGCTGCATCACGTCACCCGCTGCGCGGCGCCTGGCCTGTTCCTCCCGGAGGCCTGAGTAGCCGGCCGCGCCCAGCGCCGCGTCCAGCGCGGCCACATAATCACCGCTGTCGTAGACGGCCCCGAACGCGGTCCGGTGCGGCTCGGTGAACCTGGCCAGCAGGTTCTTCCGCCGTACCGCGCCGGGATCCTGGCCGATCTCGGCGGCGAACAGGTCCATGGCCCGCTCGATGGCCGCCGTGGCCTCGGGCCGTCCCGCGCCGCGGTAGGCCCCGACCGGGGTGGTGTTCGTCACCACTGACTTCGCCACCGCCTCGGCCTGGCCGATCGCGTACGGGCCGGGGGCCATCAGGATGGTGAGCATGGGCAGGAACGCGCCGAACCGGGGGTAGGCGCCGGAGTCCTGGAGGATCTCCAGCCGGTACGCGGTCACCGTGCCGTCCCGCCGGCCGCCGATGGTGATCACCTGGCGCTGGGCCCGGCCGTGGGTCATCCCGATCAGGTTCTCGTTCCGGGTCTCGGCCCAGCGGGCGGGCCGGCCCAGCTGCCGGGCCACCCAGCAGACCACCGCGTGTTCCGGGTCGGCACCGAACTTGGCGCCGAACGCGCCGCCCACGTCGGGAGTGATGATCCGCAGGCTGGACGGGTCGATCGCCAGCATCGCGGCCAGGACGCTGCGGGTTTCCTGCGCGCCCTGGTTCGGGATCCAGGCCGTGAGCCGGCCATCCTCGCCCCAGGCGGCCGCGGCCGCCCGGGTCTCCATCGGCGCGGGCGCCACCCGCTGGTTGACGATGGTCCGGCTGACCACGACCTCACAGCCGTCGAACAGGTCAGGCTGGAGCGCGGCGGCATCACCGAAGGTGGCGGTCACATTCGTGCCGGCTTCGGGAAACAGCAGGCCGCGCGAGCCATCCGCGGCGTCAGCCGGATCCACCACGGCGGGGAGCGGGTCGTAGTCCACGTCCACCAGTTCGGCCGCGTCCTCACCCTGATACGGATCCTCGGTGACCACGACCGCCACCGGTTCGCCGACGTAGCGCACGACGTCCCGGGCCAGCAGCGGCTGGGCCATCCGCCCGTCGACCAGGTCAGGCATGGGCGGAATGAACGGGGGGAGATCGGCGAGGTCGTCCCCGGTGAACGCGGCGATCACGCCGGGCGCCTCCAGGGCCGCGCTGACGTCGACCGACCTGATCCGGGCGTGCGCGATCGGGGACCGGACGAAGAACACGTGGCCCGCGCCCGCCAGCCGGTCGTCGACCACATCGTCGGTGTAGACCCCGCCGGTGGTCAGGAAGCCGGGGTCCTCCGTCCGCAAGACCCGGGTACCGAGAATGCTCACGTCCGTCCAGCCCCTTCCGGCGTCCCTATCCCTCAGCGACGATGGTGCCTGCCGGGGCCGGAGCGGTCAAACGGGTGCGTTGACTAGACGGCACGGGCTGGACGGCAACCCGGCCATCCTGGCGCTGGTTCAGCCGGTCCGCGTTCAGCGGTCACCTGCCAGCGGTCCGCGGATCAGCGCACCGCATCGCGGGCCGCCTGCTCCAGCCGGCTGCGGTAACCCTCCCACCAGGACTGGTCGCCGGGCGCCATGTTGTCGTTCCCCGGCTGGCGCCCGGCCGCCCCGTCGATCAGTTCCCGGACGATATCGGCGTGCCCCGCGTGCCGGTGCGTCTCGGCGATCATGTGGGCCATGATCCGGTGCAGGGTCACCTCGTTCCGGTCCGCGGGCCACCAGGGCACGTGGCCGATCGCGTCGAGGGGCAGCGCGTCGATCGTGGTGTCGGAGTGCAGCCACGCCCGGTGGTAGAGGGCAGTGATCTGGTCACGCGACTCCCCCGGGGTCGCCCACATGTCCGCGTTCGGTTCGGCGCCCTCGGCCAGCCAGGGCAGCGGCACGCCGGACGGCAGGCCGAAGGTCTCGCCGAAGTACCCCAGCTCCATGCTGGCCACGTGCTTGACCAGCCCCAGGAGGTTGGTGCCGGTCGGGGTGAGCGGGCGCCGGATGTCGTACTCGGAGAGCCCGTCGAGTTTCCACAGCAGGGCCTCCCGGCCGGCCTGCAGGTATCCGAGGAGGTCTGCTTTCGGGTCCGGTCCGGTCATCCTGGCAGTCTGCCATCCGACCCCGCCCACGTGTCTAGACCAATTTCTGGCCCGGGCCTGGGCAGGCCCTCCCGGTGAGCGCCGGACTCGCCAGCCGGGATGGAGCGTCAGGAGGGCCGCTCACGGAGCAGGCCGGTGACCAGGTACCCGGCTTGCGGGGTACCCAGCCCGGTGGCCATGTCATAGCCGCGGGCGGCCCGGTAGCAGGCCTGGTTCTGCTGCCCGCCGAAGCGGCACGTGTGATGGGAGCGGCGGCCGTACCCGGCCAGGTAGTCGTTGTTCCCGGCGGTGACATCGGTGAAGGCCCGCGGATCACTCCGGGCGACCCGGTACAGGCTGGGGGACAGCAGCCCGAGCCGGTGGCCGGGTGCCTGCCGGTCGGCCAGGGCGGTCAGCGCCGCCCACAGCGGCGTGGCCAGGCTGGTGCCGCCGACGGTCAGCCAGCCCTGGCCCTTGAACGCCCCGGCCGTGCCGTAGATGACATACCCGCGGGTGCCCTTGGTGCCGATCGCGGCCAGCGCCGATACGTCAGGCACCTCGCGGCAGCCGGTCCCGCGCGGGGCGCCGCAGCGGGCACCGCCAGCCTGGCCGCCGCGCACGAAAGCGGCCTGCCAGGACGGCATCCACCACATCCGGGAGATGCCGCCGCTGCCGACCAGGTTGCCGGGGTATTTGCCGGGGCGGCCGTGCCGCCCGTTGAACGGGGCCGGGAACCCCATCCCGGCGGGTGTCTGGTTCCAGGCCGACTGCACCGGGGGCGAGCCGTACCGGGTGATGGTGGTGCCGCCGACCGCCGTGACGAACGGCTGGCTCGCCGGGTTGCCGGCCTGCAGGCTGTAGGCGAGGCGGGCGGGGATCTCCTTCACATCCGGCAGGCAGCCCTCGGACCCGGAGTCCCCGGCGGCGGCCATCATCGACTGGCCCTGGAGGGCCATCTCCTGGAAGAGCTGAGCCTCGATGCGGACGGCCGGGGCTCCGGCCAGCGGCTCGCAGCCGCCCCAGGAACTGCTGACCACCTGGGCGCGGTCCTGCTGGGCGATGGCGCCGTAGGTATCCACGATGGACTGGTCGCCACCGGCCAGGGGGGCCTCATAGACCAGGACGCTGGCCCGTGGCGCCATGGCCGCGACGACCTCGACGTCCGCGGTGACCTCCAGCGTGCCCGATCCCGAGGCCGCGACGGTGGTCCCGCCGTCAACCCGCACCCGGCGGATGGACGGGTGCACCCGGTAGCACCGGGTGTAAGCCCTGATGTCCCGGTTGGCGTAGTCAGCCAGCTCGAACAGGGCCACCGTGACGTGCTGGCCGAAGTCATGCTGGCGGTAGAGGGGATTGAACTTGTAGGCGCGGGCCAGCCAGGCCGCCGGGTAGACGTGCCGGGTGGTGCGGGCCGCGCGGCAGGCCCGGGGCCCGGGAACGGGTCCGGACGCGAGGTCGGACCCCGGCAGGTGCACAGTGCTGAGGCCGATGACGGCGGACACCTGGCGGCGCAGATCAGCGGGCACCCTCGGGGCCCGCCGGTTGAGCAGCGCCGTCCGGCCGTCCGGGAGCCGCACCCGGACGATCGTCGTGCGGAACGCCGCCTCGATGCCCGCCACCGACCCGGCGGCGGGCAGCAGCAGGCCATCCCCCAGGGCCGGCCTGGTGCTGAGGTGCTGGCGGTGCAGCCAGGCCCGGACCGCGGCGGCGGCACCCCGCCGCGGACCGAAGCGGGCCTGGACCTGGCGCGGGGTAAGGAAGTGGCGGAACCCGGACGAGCCGGGGGTGGAGACCCGGGTGGCCAGGCGGCGCAGGGCGCGGGGGTGAGCGGAGCGCAGCGCCACGGTGATACGCAGGGTGGCCGAGCTGGCCTCCCGGCCGATGATCCTGGCCCCCGGGGGAATCCCGGGCGCCGCGCCGACGGGCACCATGACGTGACCCGCAGGCCTGCCCGGGCGCCCCGTCGAGGCCGCGCTGGCGCCGGGCGGCCCGATCAGGACCGCGCCCATCAGCATGGCCCCGGCCAGGCTCGCCAGGTAAGCAGGCCACGTCCCTCGCTTCAGCATTCCGCGTCCCCCGCGACAGCCCAGGATCCTGGCGGCACTCCAAGATCAAAGGGATGCTAAAGGGGGGCGGGAGTGGCGGCCGGTGACCCGACAATCCGCGCGGGTTCCGGGCATGCTGCTCATAGCGACAGCTGGAGGTGCCAGACCATGACCGGCGACACGATGCGCGATCTCCTCACGCCCCTCATCGGGAAGTCAGGGTCGCTGTCCATGCTGGTCAGCAAGATCGGGCCGGTCGCCTTCCCGACCGCCGAGAACAGGAAGCTGACCGGCGTGGAGCTCCGCGCGGACGGCCTCATCCGCCTGGAGCGCGAGACCGGATGGACGGTGATCGACCCTGCTGAGGTGGTGGCCGTGGTGTGGCGCGGTGACCAGGCCAACGATTCACCGGGGCAATTCCTGTAACCCGCCGGCCCGGTGACCCGCTGGCCCGTTACCCGCTGGCCCCGTGGCCCGCTGGCCCCGCGTCCTGGCACTGCGCCCGTGACACGCAGGCTGAACTGCGGTTTCAGGGTGAATCGGGGTGAGCGGACGAGACTGATGCCGTGAAGACCGCACAGCTCGTGAACTGCGCGCATCTGCACAGCGCTTTCGGCCCAGGATGCCCGTACTGCTGGCGGCCCGCTGCCCGCGGCGTCCGGGACGACTGGACACGGCGGAGCACCCGGGCCCCGGCCGCCGATCCGCCGGCCCGGCCCGGTGAGGGCCGCAGGCCGCGCTGAATCCCTGAAGCACCGGCCCCGCCCCACTGGCTCTGCACTACTGGCTCCGTACTGCGCGGACCCCTGCCGAACCGGGCGGGCGGCGTCGGCCAGGGCCCGCCGCCTGTCTGCGTGGCCGGTTACCGTTCCAGGTAGACGCCGAAGTTACAGCCGAGATTGGACAAGCCATGCGGGCGGGCCTCGACCGGGCCGGCCGTGCCGTTACTGGTCATCTCGACCTGGTGACGTGTCCACCATGAGTTGAGGCACGACGATTGCCCTTTGTAGGTCGCGAACTCAGCCTCATACGGCGGGCCCACGGGAACCCCGAATGAGGCCAGGCGCGTCTCGCGGGCCGGGGCGCGGAACGGGACGGTGCTCCAGGGCGTGCTGCCGAGTTCCACGCCGATGCGGGCCTGGTTGACGACCATTCCCGCGTTGGCGGGATAGTTGTCGTACGCATAGCGGCCCGCCCCGGCGAACAGCGCCCCGTCCCGGTGGTCGTAGAAGAGGGAAAGGCCCGCCTGGTGGCCCGGCGCAAGCCTGGCGTTGTTCCAGGCGCGAGGCACTCCCGGGCAGGTCGAGTTCGCGGTGGAGCAGATCAGCGCGTGAGTGCTGCGCTGGTAGATCTTGAACGCCAGGCGGTAGCGGTTGGTCACCGGGCGGCCGCCCGGACGGCAGGTCGAGTCGGTGCAGGCGTAGACGCTGAGGTCGATCACCAGGGCCGGCGTCAGCATTTCCAGCGAGAAGCCCAGCCGGCCGATCTCCCGGGAGAACCGCGAGGCGTCGGGGAGCCAGGCATTGACCTCCACGACCTTGAAGTGCGCTCCGGTGGCCGTGTACCCGGCCTGATCTGGCGCGTAGTACGCCCCGCCGGTGCTGGCGGCTGCGCTTCCGGCCAGCATGGTCACGGCCGCTCCGGCCGCGCCAAGCGCTACCGCTAAACGCCTGATCATTTCGTGGCCTCCACGCGGTCGCCGGCGCCTGGCCCCGACAGGCAGGCGGCCATTTCTACCACGCGGCAGGCCCGGATATCTAACGCCCACTTCCCGGCCCGTGAGCACCGCAGGTCGGAGCGATCGGCAGCTTAGGCGGCCAGTTCGGCGTAGCGGCCGCGGCCGGCCAGGAGGCTGGTGTGGGTGCCGGACTCCACGATGTGGCCGTGGTCCAGGACGGCGATCTGGTCCGCGTTGCGGACCGTCGAGAGCCGGTGGGCGATGGTGATGGTGGTGCGGCCCGCGGCGAGGTTGTCGAAGGCGTGCTGGACGGCGCGCTCGGTCTCGGTGTCCAGGGCACTGGTGGCCTCGTCCAGCACGAGCACCCGCGGGTCGCGGAGCAGGGTCCGGGCGATGGCCAGGCGCTGCTTCTCACCACCGGAGAAGCGGTGGCCGCGGGAACCGACCATCGTGTCGTAGCCGTCGGGCAGGCCCGCGATCAGGCCGTGGATCTGCGCGGCCCGCGCCGCGTCCTCGATCTCCGCGTCGGTGGCGTCCGGCCGGGCGTAACGAAGGTTCTCGCGGACCGTCGTGTGCAGGAGGTAGGTCTCCTGGCTGACCACGCCCACCACGGCGGCCAGGTCGGTCAGCTTCATGTCACGGATGTCGATGCCGTCGATGCTCACCACGCCGCTGCCGGGGTCGTAGAGGCGGGCGACCAGGGAGGCCAGCGTGGTCTTGCCGGATCCGGTCTCGCCGACCAGGGCCAGCGTCGTGCCGGCCGGGACGTCCAGGTTGATGCCGGTCAGGGCCGGCCGGTCGGCGCCGGGGTAGGTGAAGCTGACGTCGGTGAGCCGGACGTGCCCGGTCATGACCTCCGGGACGATCTCCACCGGGTGGGCTGGGTCGTCCACCTCGACGGGCAGGTCCAGGTACTCGAAGATCCGCGCGAACAGGGCCAGCGAGCTGACCACGGACACGCCGGTGTTGAGCAGGCCGGTCAGCGGCCGGAAGAGGCTGTTCTGCAGGGTGGTGAAGGCGACCAGGGTGCCGATGGTCATCGCGCCCGCGGTGACCGGCAGGCCGGCGGCCAGGTAGATGACGGCCGGCACGGCCGCGAAGATGATGCTCATCGAGGCCATCCGCCAGCGCCCGGCCAGCTGGGAGCGCAGCTCCAGGTCGATAAGGCGGGCCGAGGAGGCGGTGAACCGCTGGACCAGGGACGGCCCGGTGCCCATCGTCTTGGCCAGCTGGACGCCGTTGATCGACAGTCCTTCCTCGATGGTGACGTTGAGGTTGGCCAGCTCACGCTGCTGCTCGGTGGTGATGGCCCGGCGCATCCGGGCGACCTTGCGGCTCAGGTAGACCGACGGCGGCATCACGACCAGCGAGATGAGGGAGAGCTTCCAGGACAGCGCGACCATGGCCACCGCCGTGGCGACTGCGGTGGTGAGGTTGGCGGCGACGGACGTGGCGGTCGAGGTGACCACGGATTCCATGCCGCCGACGTCGTTGGTGATCCGGGACTGGACCTCGCCGGTGCGGGTCCGGGTGAAAAACGCGACCGACTGCCGCTGCAGGTGGCCGAAGACGCTGGTGCGCAGGCCGTGCATGACCTGCTGGCCGACCTTGGTGCTGATCCAGGTCTGGATCACGCCGAAGGCGGAGGTGACGGCGGCGATGCCGATCATGCCGGCGACCAGCAGGATCAGCAGCCGCAGGTTCCGGTCCGGGAGGGCGGTGTCGATCACCGCGCGGAGCAGGAACGGTGAGGCCACGCCCACGATGGAGGAGGCCACGATGATGGCGGTGACAATGGTCAGCTGCCAGGTGTAGGGCTTGAAAAGCTGCCCGATGCGGCGCAGCGACACCTCGCGGGCCTGCGCCTTCTCTGCGGCCGTGACCGTTCTCGGGCCGTGGCCCCGGCCGGAGCCGCTGCGGGGGTTCTCGGGACTGGTGGTCTGTGGACTTGCGTTCTGGGAGTTCATGGGTGGGGACGCCAAGTGCTTGCTCGATTCTGTCGGGAGGAGGCCCGCGTCGGGCGGAGCCCGGGATCAGGTATATTGCTGAGGGTACCTCAATATGAGGGTACAACGATAGTCGCTGGTAAGCTATTCCCGTGATCCAGGGCAGCGGAGCCGCGGGCCAGACGGGCACTGATCAGACCGGCACTGACGAGACGCTGGCCGACGCTTTCCGGTCCGTCTCGCGCCAGCTCCGCGAGACATCCCAGGAGACCCTGGCCCCCTGGGACATCAACCCGTCCCAGTTCCGGGCCCTGCGCGTGCTCAACCACCACGGGGCGATACGCCTGTCGGATCTGTCGGGGCGCCTGCATATCGCGCCGCGCTCAGCCACCGAGGTCGTCGACGCCCTCGAGTCCCGCGGCCTGGTCGAACGGCGGCCCGACCCCAGCGACCGGCGGGCCACACTCGTCGACCTGACCGCACACGGCACCGGCGTGCTCGGTGCGATCCGCGCGGCCCGCGGGACCGAGGCCGAACGGGTCTTCGACCGGCTCACCCCGGCCGACCGCGACCACCTGGCCCGCATTCTCCGCCAGCTGCAGAGCTGATCCGCCCGCCTGGCGACCGGCCCCCGCCCGGCGCCCGCCGGAGCAGGCGCGTGGGTCAGGAGAGGGTCTGGCCCGTCCGGAGCATCTCGAGCGCCTGCTGCACGCGCCGGTCCCGGGTCTCTTCGCGTTTCGCCTCCGCGACCCAGCGGGCGTATTCCTTCCGGTGCGTGAAGGCCAGCCGCTCGAAGGCCGCCCCGGCGTCCGGGCTGGCCGCCAGGGCCACGGCCAGCGCCTCGGGCACCTCGACCTCCCGGGGCGCCGTGTCGAGCTCGACGGCCACCTCCACGTGGTCGCCGGCCTGCACGCCCGCGCCGTCGCGTACCTCCCGGTTCAGGCCCAGCAGGAATTCGCCCTTCATCCGGGTCACGCTGGTCCGCCAGGTGTAGCCGTTGATGGTCGCTACCACCGGGAATCGCTTGGCGCCCTCACCGACCTCCGCGACCTGGGCGTCGTCGAGTATGACGGCCGCGGCCGGGCCGCGGGGCTGCAGCTGCGCCTGGAACCGGATCACTCCCATGGGCTCATCCTGGCCGGCCGGCGCGGCCGCGGCCAGCAGCCACGACGACTCCTGTCGCCCGCCACCCGGGTCAGGCGGCACCGGCCGCGTACCGCCAGAAGTCCCGCATCCAGCCGGGCGGGACCGGGCTGTCCGCGGCCACCTGGGTGAACAGGATGGCCACCGTTCCGGTGGACGGGGTGATGTGAGCCGAGGTGCCGGTGCCGCCCACCCAGCCGTAGCGTCCCGGGACGTTCCACGGGTCGATGGCCGCGATGTCAACGGAGCCGCCGAAGCCCCAGCCCTGGCCCTCCAGGAACAACGCGCCGATCTCACGCTGGGCCGGGGTGGTGTGGTCGGTGGTCATCAGCCGGACCGAATCGGCGGACAGCAGCCGGCGGCCGCTGGCGCTGACGCCGCCGGCCAGCAGCATCCGGCCGAACGCGAGCCAGTCGTCTGCGGTGCCGGCCAGCCCGCCGTTGCCCAGCGGGAACGGGGGCGGCGAGCTCCACTGCCCGTCCGGCCCGTCGGCCAGTTCCAGGCCGCCATCGGCGCCGGTCCGGTAGTAGCTGGTGAACCGGTGGCGCTGGCCGGTGGCACGTCGAAACCGGAATCGGCCATGCCCAGCGGCTCGAACACCCGCTCAGCCATGAAGTCCGGCAGCGATTGGCCGGACACCCTGGCCACCAGGACCCCCTGCAGCGTGGAGCAGGTGTCATACAGCCAGCCCTGGCCCGGCTGGTAGACCAGCGGGATCTTGGCCAGCTCGGCCATCCACTCGTCCGGCGGGAGGAAACTCTGCAGCTCGCGCCCGTCTTTCTGCACGGAAAACAGCCGCTGCACGGCCGGCAGGGTGAAGTCGGAGGCGAAGCCGTACCCGGCGGTGGAGCTGAGCAGGTCGAACACGGTGATCGGCCGGGCCGCCGGAACCACGTCGTCGACCGCGCTGGCGGGCGTACGGACGACGACTGGTTCCGCCAGTTCCGGCAGCCACCGGCGGACCGGGTCGTCGAGCGCGATCCGGCCGTCCTCGACCAGCATCATGACCGAGGCGGCGGTGATGGGCTTGGTGATCGACGCGATGCGGAAAATCGAGTCCCGGGCCATCGGCGCACCGCCCAGGCTGACCGAGCCGACCGCCGCTACCTCGGCCCGGTCCGGCCGGCCACCAGGCCGACCGCTCCGGGCAGCGCTCCGTTGCTGACGTATTTGTCCAGGAGGCCGGCGGCCAGTTCGGCGTAGCGGCCGCGGCCAGCCAGGAGGCTGGTGTGGGTCCCGGATTCCACGATGTGGCCGTGATCCAGGACGGCGATCTGGTCCGCGTTGCGGACCGTCGAGAGCCGGTGGGCGATGGTGATGGTGGTGCGGCCCGCGGCGAGGTTGTCGAAGGCGTGCTGGACGGCGCGCTCGGTCTCGGTGTCCAGGGCACTGGTGGCCTCGTCCAGGACGAGCACCCGCGGGTCGCGGAGCAGGGTCCGGGCGATGGCCAGGCGCTGCTTCTCACCACCGGAGAAGCGGTGGCCGCGGGAACCGACCATCGTGTCGTAGCCGTCGGGCAGGCCCGCGATCAGGCCGTGGATCTGCGCGGCCCGCGCCGCGTCCTCGATCTCCGCGTCGGTAGCGTCCGGCCGGGCGTAACGAAGGTTCTCGCGGACCGTCGTGTGCAGGAGGTAGGTCTCCTGGCTGACCACGCCCACCACGGCGGCCAGGTCGGTCAGCTTCATGTCCCGGATGTCGATGCCGTCGATGCTCACCACGCCGCTGCCGGGGTCGTAGAGGCGGGCGACCAGGGAGGCCAGCGTGGTCTTGCCGGATCCAGTCTCGCCGACCAGGGCCAGCGTCGTGCCGGCCGGGACGTCCAGGTTGATGCCGGTCAGGGCCGGCCGGTCGGCGCCGGGGTAGGTGAAGCTGACGTCGGTGAGCCGGACGTGCCCGGTCATGACCTCCGGGACGATCTCCACCGGGTGGGCTGGGTCGTCCACCTCGACGGGCAGGTCCAGGTACTCGAAGATCCGCGCGAACAGGGCCAGCGAGCTGACCACGGACACGCCGGTGTTGAGCAGGCCGGTCAGCGGCCGGAAGAGGCTGTTCTGCAGGGTGGTGAAGGCGACCAGGGTGCCGATGGTCATCGCGCCCGCGGTGACCGGGAGGCCGGCGGCCAGGTAGATGACGGCCGGCACGGCCGCGAAGATGATGCTCATCGAGGCCATCCGCCAGCGCCCGGCCAGCTGGGAGCGCAGCTCCAGATCGATAAGGCGGGCCGAGGAGGCGGTGAACCGCTGGACCAGGGACGGCCCGGTGCCCATCGTCTTGGCCAGCTGGACGCCGTTGATCGACAGTCCTTCCTCGATGGTGACGTTGAGGTTGGCCAGCTCACGCTGCTGCTCGGTGGTGATGGCCCGGCGCATCCGGGCGACCTTGCGGCTCAGGTAGACCGACGGGGGCATCACGACCAGCGAGATGAGGGAAAGCTGCCAGGACAGCGCGACCATGGCCACCGCCGTGGCGACCGCGGTGGTGAGGTTGGCGGCGACGGACGTGGCGGTCGAGGTGACCACGGATTCCATGCCGCCGACGTCGTTGGTGATCCGGGACTGGACCTCGCCGGTGCGGGTCCGGGTGAAAAACGCGACCGACTGCCGCTGCAGGTGGCCGAAGACGCTGGTGCGCAGGCCGTGCATGACCTGCTGGCCGACCTTGGTGCTGATCCAGGTCTGGATCACGCCGAAGGCGGAGGTAACGGCGGCGATGCCGACCATGCCGGCGACCAGCAGGATCAGCAGCCGCAGGTTCCGGTCCGGGAGGGCGGTGTCGATCACCGCGCGGAGCAGGAACGGTGAGGCCACGCCCACGATGGAGGAGGCCACGATGATGGCGGTGACAATGGTCAGCTGCCAGGTGTAGGGCTTGAAAAGCTGCCCGATGCGGCGCAGCGATACCTCGCGGGCCTGCGCCTTCTCCGCGGCCGTGACCGTTCTCGGGCCGTGGCCCCGGCCGGAGCCGCTGCGGGGGTTGCCGGGACTGGTGGTCTGTGGACTTGCGCTCTGGGAATTCATGGGTGGGGACGCCAAGTGCTTGCTCGATTCTGTCGGGAGGGGGCCCGCGCCGGGCGGAGCCCCGGGATCAGGTATATTGCTGAGGGTACCTCAATATGAGGGTACAACGATAGTCGCTGGTAAGCTATTCCCGTGATCCAGGGCAGCGGAGCCGCGGGCCAGACGGGCACTGATCAGACCGGCACTGACGAGACGCTGGCCGACGCTTTCCGGTCCGTCTCGCGCCAGCTCCGCGAGACATCCCAGGAGACCCTGGCCCCCTGGGACATCAACCCGTCCCAGTTCCGGGCCCTGCGCGTGCTCAACCACCACGGGGCGATACGCCTGTCGGATCTGTCGGGGCGCCTGCACATCGCGCCGCGCTCAGCCACCGAGGTCGTCAACGCCCTCGAGTCCCGCGGCCTGGTCGAACGGCGGCCCGACCCCAGCGACCGGCGGGCCACACTCGTCGACCTGACCGCACACGGCACCGGCGTGCTCGGTGCGATCCGCGCGGCCCGCGGGACCGAGGCCGAACGGGTCTTCGACCGGCTCACCCCGGCCGACCGCGACCACCTGGCCCGCATTCTCCGCCAGCTGCAGAGCTGATCCGCCCGCCTGGCGACCGGCCCCCGCCCGGCGCCCGCCGGGCAGGCGCGTGGGTCAGGAGAGGGTCTGGCCCGTCCGGAGCATCTCGAGCGCCTGCTGCACGCGCCGGTCCCGGGTCTCTTCGCGTTTCGCCTCCGCGACCCAGCGGGCGTATTCCTTCCGGTGCGTGAAGGCCAGCCGCTCGAAGGCCGCCCCCGCGTCCGGGCTGGCCGCCAGGGCCACGGCCAGCGCCTCGGGCACCTCGACCTCCCGGGGCGCCGTGTCGAGCTCGACGGCCACCTCCACCTGGTCGCCGGCCTGCACGCCCGCGCCGTCGCGTACCTCCCGGTTCAGGCCCAGCAGGAATTCGCCCTTCATCCGGGTCACGCTGGTCCGCCAGGTGTAGCCGTTGATGGTCGCTACCACCGGGAATCGCTTGGCGCCCTCACCGACCTCCGCGACCTGGGCGTCGTCGAGTATGACGGCCGCGGCCGGGCCGCGGGGCTGCAATTGCGCCTGGAACCGGATCACTCCCATGGGCTCATCCTGGCCGGCCGGCGCGGCCGCGGCCAGCAGCCACGACGACACCTGTCGCCCGCCACCCGGGTCAGGCGGCACCGGCTGCGTACCGCCAGAAGTCCCGCATCCAGCCGGGCGCGACCGGGCTGTCCGCGGCCACCTGGGTGAACAGGATGGCCACCGTTCCGGTGGACGGGGTGATGTGAGCCGAGGTGCCGGTGCCGCCCACCCAGCCGTAGCGTCCCGGGACGTTCCACGGGTCGATGGCCGCGATGTCGACGGAGCCGCCGAAGCCCCAGCCCTGGCCCTCCAGGAACAACGCGCCGATCTCACGCTGAGCCGGGGTGGTGTGGTCGGTGGTCATCAGCCTGACCGAATCGGGGGACAGCAGCCGGCGGCCGCTGGCGCTGACACCGCCGGCCAGCAGCATCTGGCCGAACGCGAGCCAGTCGCCTGCGGTGCCGGCCAGCCCGCCGTTGCCCAGCGGGAACGGGGGCGGCGAGCTCCACTGCCCGTCCGGCCCGTCGGCCAGTTCCAGGCCGCCATCGGAGCCGGTCTGGTAGTAGCTGGTGAACCGGTGGCGCTGGCCGGCTGGCACGACGAAACCGGAATCGGCCATGCCCAGCGGCTCGAACACCCGCTCAGCCATGAAGTCCGGCAGCGATTGGCCGGACACCCTGGCCACCAGGACCCCCTGCAGCGTGGAGCAGGTGTCATACAGCCAGCCCTGGCCCGGCTGGTAGACCAGCGGGATCTTGGACAGCTCGGCCATCCACTCGTCGGGCGGGAGGAAACTCTGCACCTCGCGCCCGTCTTTCTGCACGGAAAACAGCCGCTGCACGGCCGGCCGGGTGAAGTCGGACGCGAAGCCGTACCCGGCGCTGGAACTGAGCAGGTCGAATACGGTGATCGGCCGGGCCGCCGGAACCACGTCATCGACCGCGCTGGCGGGCGTGCGGACGACGACTGGTTCCGCCAGTTCCGGCAGCCACCGGCGGACCGGGTCCCCGAGCGCGATCCGGCCGTCCTCGATCAGCATCATGACCGAGGCGGCGGTGATGGGCTTGGTGACGGACGCGATGCGGAAAATCGAGTCCCGGGCCATCGGCGCACCGCCCAGGCTGACCGAGCCGACCGCCGCGACCTCGGCCCGGTCCGGGCCGGCCACCAGGCCGACCGCTCCGGGCAGCGCTCCGCTGCTGACGTATTTGTCCAGGAGGCCGTGCAGGTCAGTCATGAATCCACCTTCCCCTCGGGCGTGCTCGAACGGTAGACCGCGGGGGCGGCCCGGACTCACCGGCCGCTACCGGCCGGAGGGTCAACCAGTTCCCTGATCAGGTCGGCGTGCCCGTTGTGCCGGGCGTACTCCTCGATCATGTGGTTGTAGATCCAGCGCAGCGAGAACTCAGCGCGCTGGCCGCCGCGGACGCCGACACCGATCTCGTCGAGGCCATGCCGGGCCGCTGTCCGCCTGCTCTGCCCGCACGCCGCCTGCCAGGTGGCGAGGTCACGCTCCCAGTCGGCGTTATCAAGCGGGGCCCAGTCCGCGTCCTCGGCGTTCTCGCTCCCGAAGATCGCCGGTAGGTCAGCCCGGTCAAAGGCGCGCTGGAACCAGTTGCGCTCCACGTCAGCCAGGTGCCGCACCATGCCGTGCAGGGACATGAGCGACGTGGCGACCGGGCGGCGCTTACGCTGCTCGTCGGATAGGCCGTCGCAGGTGAGCAGCAGAGTGGCCCGGTGAAATTCCAGCCAGCTCTCCAGCGTGGTGCGCTCAGAGGCGGCAAACGGCGGGTCAGCCGGCTCCGGGGCGGCACGGTCGTCAGCCACGGCGCGCCAGGCTACACCACCCCTGTCGCCGGACCGCTAGCGATGCTCACCGTCGGGGTCCACACCAGGCGCCCGGCCAGATACGGAGGTAAACAGTGCTGGACGTGCCGATCGAGACCACGACGCCCGCTGCGGGCCTGGGTGCCCGGGCTGCGATTGGCGGCGACACGGCCAAGTCGGGACGCCCAGGCGATTTACCGCAAGCTCGGCGTGTCAACCAGAGACGAGGCCGTCAATCGCGGCCGGGATGCCGGAATTCTCTGAGCTGGCTGCCGCACGGCCGTCTTAGGCCTGCAGGGCGGCGCGCGCCAGGTCGCGGAATTCGTCGTCGGCGATGCTTTCCGCGTCTTCGGGCCGCAGCCGGATGGTCCCCCTGCCGGTCCTCAGCCCCGGGTGCCGGGAGGTGAAACCGGCGTCGCCGCCTTGCTGCCAGCCGTACAGCGAGACGCCGTGCTTCCACGCACCGACATACAGGCGGCGGCCGCCGACCTGGTAGGTGGGGATCTGGTAGGAGAGGACCACGGTGGCGCCAGGCTGCTCTTCGAGGATCAGCCGGTGCAGGCGGTCGAACAAGGGCCGGTGCTCAGGGGTGATCGCATCGATGTACTTCTGCACGGCCCGGTCTGCCTGCGCTGTGCGGCCATTCTGCGCAGGCGTGCGGTGGTCTGCGGTGTTGGGCATGGCATCGTCCCCGTCATCTGGCGTTGCCTGTACTGAAGACGCTTGACCCGGCCGGAACTCATCGCTCGAGCCCGGCCAGTATCCTGCTGCTGCCCAGGCTCCGGAGGACGTACTGTGCCTGATCAAACTGCCACCGCAGCCCGAAGTTACCTGTACGTTCCCGGCGATCAGCAGGCCCGCCTGCAGCGGGCCGCCGAGCGCGGCGCTGACGCACTGATCATCGACCTTGAGGACTCGGTCGCGCCGTCGGCGAAAGACGATGCCCGCACGCATGCGGGCCGGTGGATCACCGCGGCATCCCGGTCCAGCGGCCCGGTGTGGGTCCGGGTTAACCCGGGACAGGCCGCCGCGGACATCGCCGCGACGGTGTGGCCGGGAGTGACCGGGGTGGTCGTGCCGAAGGCCGAGCCCGCACTCCTGGTGCAGGTGGGCGAGCTCCTGGGTCAGCGCGAGCCGGAGATCGGCCTGCCGGCCGGCGCGCTGGCGATGCTGGCCCTCATCGAGACCGCCGCCGGGCTGCTGGCCGCGCCGGCCATCGCCGCGGCCGAAAGGGTCGCGCGGCTGGGCATAGGCGAGGCCGACCTGGCGGCGGAGCTGAACCTGCGGCCCGGGCCCGGCGGCGAGGAGTTGATGCCGCTGCGGCTGCAGATCGTCTTGGCCTCGGCGGCAGCCCGGATCGCCGCGCCGGTCGCGCCCGTCGCCCCGAACTTCCGCGACCTCAGCGCCCTGCGGGAATCCACGCGCGCCGCCCTCCGGCTCGGCTTCCGGGCGCGGACCGCCATCCACCCGGCCCAGCTGCCGGTGATCAACGAGGTGTTCACGCCATCCGCGGCGGAAGTCCGCCAGGCGCAGCAGATTGTCACGGCCTTCGAGGCGGCCGAGCGCGACGGATCCGGGGTTATCACCGGCGGGGATGGCGAGATGGTCGATGTGGCGGTGATCCGCTCAGCCCGCGAGGTGCTGGCCCGGGCCCGCCAGTAACGGCATCGCCGGTACCGCAGATCTGGTCAGCGGATCACCCCCGCCTCGCGCAGGCGGCCCACCTCGGCCTGGTCGTAGCCCAGTTCCCCGGTCAGCACAGCGTCGGTATCGGCGCCCAGCGGCCGGCCGGTATGGCGGATCTCGCCGGGCGTGGCCGACATCCGCCACAGCACGTTGGACATCAGCAGTCGGCCCAGGTCCGCATCCGGCACCTCAGTCAGCATCTCCGTCTGCCGGATGTGCGGATCCGACACGATGTCTCGCGCGCTGTACACGGGAGCCACCGCCGCGCCGGCGGCCTCGAACCCGGCCAGGACCTCGGCCCGGCTGCGCGCCGCGATCCACTCTCCGACCGCCGCGTCCAGCAGGTCGGCATGCTCGGCCCGGCCGCGGCCGGTGCCGAACCATGGCTCGTCGATGATCTCTGGGTGGCCGACGAGTGTCATCACCCGCTCGGCGATCCGCTGCGCGCTCGTCAACACGGCGACCCAGGAGCCTTCCGCCGTCTGGTACGTGTTCCGGGGGGCGTTGTTGGCCGACCGGTTCCCGTGCCGCGTTTCGGCCAGCCCGGTCTGGTCATACACCATCGGGCCCGGGCCGACCGCCGTCATGATCGGCTCCAGGATGTTGATATCGATGTCCTGACCTGGGCCGCCGCGGGCATCCCGGTACCACAGCGCGGTAAGCGCCGCCGAGGAAGCGCCGATCCCGGCAGACGCTGTCGGCGAGCCCGAAGGCCGGCAGGGTAGGCGGGCCGGTCGGCTTCGCCGGTCAGATGGGCGAAGCCGCTCATCGCCTCGGCGAGGGTGCCGAACCCGGGCCGGGCGGCGTACGGGCCGGACTGGCCGAAGCCGGTCAGCCGGACAATCACCAGCCCGGGATGGCCTTCGCGCAGGGCCCGCGGGGCCAGGCCCCAGCGCTCCAGCGTGCCGGGCCGGAAGTTCTCCACGATCACGTCCGCGGTCTGGGCGAGCCGCCGGAACACCGCCGCCCCCTCCGGCACGCTCAGGCTGAGGCCGACGGTGCGCTTGTTACGGCTGATCTGCTTCCACCACAGCGGCACGCCGTCTTTCTGGGCGCCGTGCCCGCGCATGCTGTCGCCGGCGGCGGGATGCTCGACCTTGATCACATCCGCGCCGAAGTCACCCAGGATCTGGCAGCACAATGGCCCGGCGATGATGGTGGAAACGTCGATCACCCGAAGCCCGTGCAACGGCATCATGCTCTGGTTCCTATCCTGCCGAACTCGCCCAGCACCGCGCCGATCCGCCGGCGAGCCGCCTAGGGCGAAGCCGACGAACAGGCTATCGATGAGCGCAACCGCCGCCAGCCACGGTCACCCGCCCAGTCCGCCCGCTGTCAGGCCGGCCACGAACCGGCGCTGCAACAGCAGGAAGAACAGCACCATGGGCAGCAGCATGACCACCCCGGCCGCGCTGATCAGCGCGTAGCTCTGGGTGAACCCCTGCTGGAAGGAGTACAGCGCAATGGAGATCGGCTGCTTGTCGGTGGACGCAGGAAGGTCACCGCGAGCAGGAACTCGTTCCACGCCGCCAGGCCGGACACGAGCGCGATGGTCGAGAAAGCCCGGCGCGGCCAGCGGCAGGGTCACCCGGCGCAGCACCGACAGTTCGCCGGCCCCGTCGAGCCGGGCCGCGTCCTCGTAGTCGCGGGGAATGGACAGCATGAAGGAGCGCAGGAGCAGGGTCGCGAACGGCGAGAAGATCGACCAGTAGATGACGATGATGCCGAACAGGTTGTTGTACAGGCGAAGGTGACTCCACAAGGAGAAGAGCGGCACCAGGAAGAACTGGATCGGCAGCGCGGTCGTCCCGAGCAGGTAGACGATGACGAGGCCCGACCCGGGCAGGTCCAGCCGGGCCATCGCGTGGGCGGCGCAGCAGGCGATGACGCACACGCCGAGCACGGTGCCGATGGTGATGATGGCGCTGTTCACCAGTCCGGTCTCCAGGCGCCCCTGGTCCCACGCTGCTGGAAGTTGCTCCAGGCCAGGTGGTGGGGGAACCCAGGGGGTTCTGGGCCAGCTCGGTCTCCGACTTCAGCGCGGTGAAGATGAAGATGACCAGCGGGCCGAGGGAGTAGATCGCCAGGACGCACAAGGCGAGGTAATACAGGATCCGGGTGGTGCGCTGGACCGGGCGTCCCTTGCTGCCCGGTCCTTTCTTGTCTCCTGCCCGGGCGCGCACGCGGCGGCCCGCCGTGAGCACGGTCATACGTTCCACCCCCTCTTGCGCAGCCGGGCGAAGACGACCACCACGCAGATGCTGATGAAGCCGAGGGTGAGACCGATCGCCGAGGCGTAGCCCGCCGCCTGGTCCTGGAACGCCTCGTTACATCAGCGTCCCGACCACCTGCGTGGCGTCGGCCGGGCCACCCTGGGTCATGATGTAGATGTAGTCGAAGATCAAGAACGACCAGATGATCGTCATCAGGGACAGGAACATCAAGATCGGCCTGATCGACGGGATGGTGATCCTGCGGAACTCCTGCCACGCTGATGCGCCGTCGATCCGGGCCGCCTCATACAGCGAAGGGTAGGTCCTGGTCATCGCGGCCAGGAACATCACGACCAGGAATGCCGACGACTGCCAGTTGTTCACGAACGCCACGGTGGGCAGGGCAAGCGAGGGATTGCCGAGGAAGTTCGTGTTGGCCGAGGGTGTGGATCAGCAGCCCCTCGATCCCGATGCCGATACCGCTGGTGGGGCTGAGGAGGTTCTCACACACGACGGCGCTGATGATGGTGGCCAGGATGTAGGGAATGAAGTAGATGACGCGGAACAGATGCTGGAAGCGCTTGATCCGCGACAGCATGAATGCTCTGGCCAGGCCTGGGGCGATGGGCACGATGAGGAAGAACACCGTCCACAGGACGTTGTGCAGCATCGCGTTCCAGAATTGCCCGCTGGTGAACATGGTGCGGAGATTCCGGATGCCGATGAACTTGGCCCCGCCGATGCCGGTCCAGTTGGTGAACGAGTAGTACACGCTCTCCAGGGCGGGCGCGACAATCACCAGGAGAGTTGACGGCCAGCAGCGGCACCATGAAGAGCCAGGCAATGAGCCGCGGCGCAGGCGGGTGGAGCCGACCCGGCCGGCTGGAGCCGAGGACACGCCTTGTGCGCCGGACGCTTTCGTGGCTACCTGCAGAGCCATGGAGCGAGAACACTTTCGCGTCGGGGACGAAGGCGGGGGCGGCCGGGCCAGCGGCCGCCCCGCCCGCTGGTAAAAGGCCGGCTTGAACAACAGCGGCACCAGGCCCTGCTTGACTCCTGCTCAAAGATGGTCTGCAGGTGGCGCAGTAAGCGGCCGGGGTGGTCTTCTTGGTGATCACGTTGCCGAACTGGTTGATGATGTAGATGTCGACTTCGGCGGCGAGAACGTCGAGGTCGTGTAGCCGATCAGGTTCTCGGCGTTGTAGACGGCCAGTTCCTCGTACACCCGCGAGTCGTCGGGGTTGGTGCCCGCGGGGAAGTCGCGGACGTCAGGTGCACGGGCGGCGGCTCGCTGCCGAACAGCTTCAGGCTCTTGGCGATGCCGTCCTTGTTCGCGAAGTACAGGCCAGGTAATGGGCCACCGCGTCGGGGTTCTGCGACTTCGCGTTGATGGAGTACGTGCGCGCCGATGGACAGCTCGTACAGGATCGGCGGGATGCCGCTGGCCATCGGCGGGGTCGGGAACGACGACCAGGTCGCGTCGTTGCTGGCCTTTTGCCGAAGTACAGGGGCAGGGCGGCTAGTTCCCAGGTACCCGACCAGTACATGGCCGCTGCTCCTTGGCCAGCATGGTGTAGCACTGGGGGAAGTGGTAGGTGGAGTAGTTGTCGAACGGACTTGCCGATCAGCCTCGCTGGAACCAGTTGTTCAGCGTGGTGATGGCGTCCACGAAGACTGGGTGGGTGCACTTGATCTGGCCGGACAGGGCCTGGTAGAGCGCGTCCGGGCCCGCGAAGTGGTTCCGCATAATGGTCACGAACCATTCGTTCGCGCCCTTCCAGTCCGCGTTGCAGGCCGTGATCGGCTGCATGCCATGCCCGGCGGCATCCTGCATCAGGGACTCGAGGTCGCTGAGGCTCTTGGGCTGGGTCCAGCCGTATTTGCTGAACGTCGCGGGGTTGTTGTAGATGACCATCGTCTGGTAGACGTTGGGCAGCGACCACAGCTTGTTCTTGTACTTCGACGCTTCGAACGCCCAGGGAATGATGAGTTTGTCCCAGCCGTACTTGGTCGCGTAGTGATCCAGGGGTAGCATTTGCCCGGCCTTGACGAACGGGATGACCTGGGTTGAGCCGTCCGCCACGATGATGTCCGGCCCGCTGCCCGCGGCCAGGGCCGTGCTCTCCGCCGGGAACAGGGTCTGGATCTGCTTGAGGGTCAGTTCGACCTGGATGTCCTTGTGGCTGTTGTTGAACGGGGTCACGAAGTAGTCAGTGAAGAACTGGCTTTCGTTGGAGAACTGGAACGCCTCCCAGAACTGGATCGTGTACGTGCTCCCGCTCCCGCTGCCGCTGCCGCAGCCAGCGAGTGATCCGGCGCCGAGCAGTCCTGCTCCGGCGAGGCCGGTCATCGCCAGGAAGCTTCGGCGGTTCATCGGTGTGACCATGGCCCGTGACTCCTTATCTGGTATGGGCAGTGCTGGAAAACTGATGGGCGATCGTGGCCGTGCGGCAGGCCAGATCGGCGATGCTGGAGTTGTCGAAGCCGGAGATCGCTGAGTGCATCCGGTCGTTCAGCGGATCGGTCCAGTGCCCGGGCAGAGACGCGGTGCCGTGCAGGGCACCGAAACAGCCGGCTGTCGCGCCGTCGCAGTCGGTGTCGAGACCGGCCTCCACCGCCAGCCCGATCGTGCGGCTGAAGTCGCCCTCGCCCAGAGCAGGGCGGCGGCGACGGCGGCGGCGTTGTTGATCGTGTGCACCCAGTGGTAGTGGCCGAGGCGTTGCTCAATCTGATCGAAGGCCTGGTCCCAGGTGACGCAGGCATAAAAGGATGCGAGGACGTCCGGGATGGCCTCGGCGAGCCGTGAGCAGGCGGGGATGACCGCCATCGACGCGTCGATGGCGGCACGGGCCGTGGAGACCGCCAGGCTGGCCGCGATCAGCCCGGCCGCCCACATCTCGCCGTAAATGCCGTTAGCGGTGTGCGACAACGCTGCGTCCTGATAGGCGAGCCGGGCGGCGCGCCCGGGTCACCCGGATAGGCGTAGCCGAACGCGTCGGCCCGGATCATCGCGCCGATCCACTCCGGGTAGGGGTTGAACACCCGGGCGGTCTGCGGCGGCTCGTACCCCTGGATGAGGTTGCGGTAGGCGACGCGCTCGGCGGTGTAGGTCTGCCGAAGGGCATGTGGCGCAGCCACTCCCAACCGACGTCAGCCGGGGTGAGCCGGTCGCTGTACGTCTCCAGCATGTGCAGGCCGAGGATGGTGTAATCGGTGTCGTCGTCGCGGGCCATGGCGCTGATCCGGCCCCGCGAGGCATCCCGCCAGGACGGGTTCAGGGTCATGCCCTCAGGCATTGGGTCCAGCACCGGCAAGTAGTCGGAGATCGGGTCAGAGGCCTGCTCGAGGTAGCGGCGCAGCCGGGCGCGGTTCCAGCCGAAGCCCTCGACGGGTTTGCCCAGGTTGCAGCCAGGCGCGCCGGCCAGCCAGGCCGCGTGCAGCCGGTCGGCCAGTCGTTGGGGCCGGGCGGCGCGGTCGTGGCTGCCGCGGACGGGATGGCCAGGATGACGGCCTCGTCCTGAGGCTCCTGGTAGGGCCAGTCCGGGCGGACCGATGCCGTTTCCAGCAAGCGGTAGGCCTGCTCCAGTTCGGCGGACCAGCGCGGCCCATCGGACTGCAGAACCTTCTCGGCCTGGGGCAGCACCGCATCCAGGTGGTAACCGCTCTCTTGCCGCTGGATGACCTCGTCGCCGAGGAGTTCCCGTAGGTCCAGCGCGTCGTGCATGCGGTGCCTTTCTCTCAGCCCAACCGGGGGGCGGCGGGGGGTGCCGGGCGTGCCAAGGCGCCGCCGAGCGCCGTCCTGGAGGGGGCCAGGACGGTCAGCTGCGGCGTTCACTTAAGAACGTTTTCAGGAGCTTGCGCTGACCTCATATGTCATGTCAAGGGGGTAGATCAAACGATTAAGTAGTGGTATCAAGAAAACGTATTCATACCGCTGCCCGCGGCCCGGCAGGGTGAGACGCGACAGGGAAGGACGCATGGCAGCTTTGGGATCCCGGCCGACGCTCGTGACGGTGGCGCAGCTGGCCGGCGTGTCGGTGGCGTCAGCGTCACGGGTCCTGCACGGTGGCACGGCCACCCAGGCCATGGCGGCCAAGGTCCGCGCCGCCGCGGAGCAGCTCGGCTACGTGCCCAACGCAGCGGCCCGGTCGCTGCGGGCCGGGCGGACCCACCAGTTCGCCTTTGCCGTGGCTGATGTGGGCAACCCGGTGTACGTGGCGATGATCCGCGGCATCGAGTCAGTCTTCAGCGGGCTGGGGTACCGCCTGCTGGTGCACTCCACGGGATCGGATACCCCGACGAGGTCAGCCTGATCGAGAGCATGGGCAAGCGATACGTGGACAGGCTGATCATCGCCCCGATCCGGGACGACCACCGGCTGCTGCGCGCCCTCGCCGCGGCCGCGGCACCGGTCGTGGTGATCGGGAACCTGCCCGACGGGGCGCTCGTGGACAACGTCCCCATAGACTCCGGAGCGGGGCTGCGCCTGGCCGCCGAGCATCTGGTGGCGAGCGGGAGGCAGGCGCTGGCCCTGGTGAACGGCCCGGACAACACGGTGCCCGGCGCGGAGCGGCTGGCCGCCTTCGAGTCCGTGGTCACCGCCGCCGGCCTGGCGGGCCGGTCCGCCACGGAGCAGGCCTCGGACTTCGCCTACGCGGCAGGCCTGGAGGCCGCACGGGCCCTGCTGCTCGGATTTCGCCCGATGCCGTGATCGGCGGCAATGACCTGCTCGCCCTGGGCACTATGCGGGCCTTCGCCGAGCGGGGCTGGACGGTCCACGGCGACGTCGCGGTAGCCGGGGTCAACGACACCGACCTGGCCGGGATGCACGTGCCATCCCTCACCAGCGTCTCCCTGGAGGCCGATGTCCGGGGCCAGATCGCGGGGACATGATGCTGAGTCGGCTGGCCGAGCCTGACCTGCCACCACGCCGTCACGTCGTCCTCCCGTACCTGGTGGCCCGCGAGTCCAGCCAGCCCCCCGGAGGCGGCGTCGCCTCCGGTCCCGCCCCGGCGGCAGTTCCCGCACCCGGGTACGCTCATGCTGGCTGATCCGCGAGCGGGGCCCGCGCGCAGCGAGAATGAACTCATGGCCATCTCGCCTGCCCGGCCCACGCTCGTCACCGTTGCCCGGCTGGCCGGGGTGTCCGTCGCTTCGGCCTCGCGGGTGCTGAGCGGCGGCTCGGCAACTCCGGCGATGCGACAGCGCGTCCGCGCGGCCGCCGAGCAGCTCGGCTACGTGCCGGACGCCGCGGCCGCTCGCTCCGCGCCGGGCGCACCTTCCAGCTCGGCCTGGCGGTCGCCGACATCGGCAACCCCACGTACGTCGCGATGATGCGCGGCATCGAGTCGGTCACCAGCGCGGCGGGATACCGGCTGCTGCTGCACTCCACCGGGGCCGATACGCGGGACGAGATCGCCATGGTCAGCAGCCTGCGGAACGGGTTCGTTGACGGGCTGATCATCTGCCCGATCCGGGTCAGCCACCAGCTCCTGCGGGCCCTCGCCGATGCGCCCGCTCCGGTCGCCGTGATCGGCACCGTGCCGGAGGGCGCGCTGGTGGACAACGTGCGCACCGACTCAGGACTGGGCATCACGCTGGCCGCGCGGCATCTGGTGGAGACCGGCCGCAGGCGCCTGGCCCTGGTCGACGGGCAGGCCGACACACACCGGGTGCGTCCGGGCTGGCAGGCTTCAAGGCAGTGCTGGCCGAGGCCGGCCTGCCCGCCACGAGCAGCGCGATCGAAAGCGCCGCTGACTTCACCTACGCCGACGGGCTGGAGGCGGCACGTCGGCTCCTTGACCGGTTCGCACCTGACGCGGTGCTCTGCAGCAACGACCTGCTGGCGTTCGCGGTGATCAGGACACTAGCCGACCGGGGGCTGCACGTCCCGGATGATGTTGCCGTGACCGGCATGGACGACACCGAGCTGACGGAGATGCACCTGCCGTCGCTGACCAGCGTGTCGCTGGAGGCGGAGGGGCGCGGGCGGTGGGCCGCGCGCATGCTGCTGGACCGGATCGATCACCCTGACGTGCCCCCGCGCCGGGAGCAGATGGGGCCTCGCCTGGTCATCCGGGAGTCCAGCCTTCCAGCAGCAGGCCACCGAGGCCGGGTGACACCGGCCGCACCCGACAGCGGATCAGTGAGGGAGGAGCAGGAATGACAGACGCCCCGGACGAGCTTGAGCGGCGCGCGATCGGCTGCCTGGCAGGCGCCGCCGTAGGCGATGCGCTCGGCGGCGCCACCGAGGGCTACTCCCCCGACGCCATCCAGAAGCGCTACGGCGGGCCGGTGACCGGCATCGTCGGCCCGTTCTACGACGACTGGAAAGACCGCCGCCCGGCGTCCCCGTACCACAAGGGCGACGGGCACGTGACCGACGACACCCTGATGACAGGCCTGCTCACCCGGGTCTACGCGGCCAGGCGCGATCATCTCGACGCGTACGACGTGGCCAGCACGCTCGTCCCCCTGATGCTGAACGAGCGGGTCTGGATCCCCGAACTGCACGAGGAGACCATCGCGCTGAAGCGGGTCTTCCTGGCCGAGAAGTGGCTGGTGACCCGGCTGCACTACGCACACGCCGACCCACGCAAGGCGGGTGTCGGGAACATGGTCAACTGCGGAGCCGCCATGTACATGGCGCCGGTGGGCATGGTGAACGCCGGGCAGCCCGGCAGGCGCCTACGCCGAAGCTGTCGAGCTGGCCAGTACGCATCAGCTCAGTTACGGCCGGGAAGCGGCCGGCGTGTTCGCCGCGGCGGTGGCCTGCGCGATGGTGCCCGGCGCCACCGTGGCGTGGGTCGTGCAGGCCTGCCTGGACGTCGCCAGGGACGGCACCCGGGCGGCCATCGCCGCGGTCTGCGACGCGGCGGCCGGGCTGAGCGACCCCCTGGCGGCCGCGGCGCCGTTGCGCGCGGCGATGAGCCCGTTCGACACCGTGGGCGAGGACTATCGCGACCAGGGCCTGGGCGCCAGGCAGGCGGCCGGCTGCATGCGATCGAGGAGTTGCCCGTGGCCCTGGGCATGCTGGTGGTGTCCGGCAGCGACTTCCGGCAGGCGGTGCTGGGCGGCGTGAACTACGGCCGGGATGCCGACTCGATCGCGACAATGGCCGGCGCGATCAGCGGCGCCCTGCACGGGATGGAGTCGATCCCGCCCGAGTGGGCTGCGGGCGTGGCCGAGGGAAGCCGCCTGGACCTCCAGGCGGGCGGGCGGACCATGGCCGCCGTCGCGCGGGAGGTCTTCGCCCGCGACCAGGAGCGGTTCGCCGCCCGGACGGCCGCCTTCACCGCGCTGACGGCTTCCAGCGGGCCGCGCTGGGACCGGTGACCGTGTCACCGGCCCCAGCGACGGGACAGGCGGTGGATCAGTAGCTGTTCCTCCAGCTGGCCTTGAAGGCGTTACCGCCGGTCAGGCCAGATACCGAGGCGATGTCGTAACTACCGGTCGCGTCGATCGTCGTGATGTCGAAGTTGGTGCCTGAGTAGCCGGAGATGGTGCTGGTCCGGCCGCCCGCCGTCTCGGAGGCGGCGCTGAAGGGCACGGTGGCGAACTGTGCCTCCGGCACGATCCCGATCGAGTACGCCGGCCGCTCGGCGATCCATTCCGCACTGGTGTCCAGGCAGGTGGTCGTGGCGCACGTCGCGTGCCTGGTGAAGCTGTTGGCGCCGCGCGTCGAGTCGGTCACGGCCAGGGTGTAGGCCGAGCCGCTACGGGAAACTGAGGCTCTGATCTTGTCGCCTGCTGCGACCGTCGTTCCCACCGCGATGGTGTTAGCCGGGTACATCTCGTACCAGGTGTAGTACACGGCCCGGCCCTCGAAGCACTGGCTGACCGTGCCGTCCTGCTCCACGGTCGAACTGGTAAAACCGTCCAGGCCGACCCAGTCCGAGGTGATCCGGTCCTCGGCCGTGCAGGTCACCGAGGGCACCGTCCAGGCCGCGCTGACCTTCGTGAAGTGGCCATGAGTGGTGGACAAATCGGCGTAGCCAGCCCAGTTGAAGGTGGATTCGGCGGTCGTGTTCGCGGCCCGCGCCGTGTTGCCCGGCCGTCCGTGCACGAACCACGCGGTCCCGTGATTGCGGTTCAGGCCCTTGACCAGCGCCGCCCGGGCCTCGGACAGGAACCTGGCGGTGAGGTGCGCGCGCGCTGGGGCTGAGCGCGCCGCCGGGGCGCCAGTCGCCCCCGCCGTGACGGCGGAAACCGCCAGGGCGCCGCTGAGAGCAGCGGCTGATCCTATGAGAAATATGCTGCGCAATAGGCGCATAAGACCTAGTGAGAAGTTTTGTGTGCGTACAACCTACGCCCCGGAGGCCTTCTCGGTAAGGACCTTTTATCTGCCGATCACACTTTTACTAACCGCGCCTCACGCCCAGGGAAGATTATTCATCGAGCTGGCATAAATTGTCCCTTCAGGGGAAGGCTTCAATGCTAATTAATGGCTATGAAAAGTCCTGTAACAGGAACTACCCGCCGGAACCTGGCCCAGGGCTATGCAAATCACATGCCAGGTGCCGCCTGCCGGAGTTAGTCTCTTAACCGTGACGCCGGGCGATTCACACGGGACGGCCGGAGGATCTTGGAGTCTCAAACTTCCCAATGTGTGTTAAAAGTACCGTCGGCGGGTAAGCCTGATATGGCCTGAAGAGACAAACAGCGAAAGGCTGGAGATGCTCACGCTGCCCGAGACCCCGGCAGGGCATGACCGCTGGCCCGGGGAGTGTCAATGAGCTGTCATGATCCGTGCCTGGTGACCAGGCCTGAATCGGCTACCCTGCCGGACGACCTCACGGAGCGTCAGGTTAGAGTGCTCCGGCTGCTGCGCGGGTCACTGACACTCTCCGAGATTGCCACCGAACTCAGCCTGTCGCAGAACACGGTAAAGACCCATACCCGGGCCATCTACCGGAAGCTTGGCGTTGGTACCCGCGAGGATGCCGTCATCCGCGGACTTGACCGGGGCATCCTGAGATCCTCGATACGCAGCCGCTAACTGCGCCAAGGCTGAGTCCCACCTGATCCACCCTGGATCAGGTGAGACGGGATGAGGCAGGCAGTGTGGCCCGTCCCGGCATCGCGGCGCTAGCTGGTTAGGCGGTCGCGCGCAGCCAGACACCGAAGTTCTGGCCGTTGTTCCACAGCACCGGGGAGCTGATCACCGGGGCGCCCAGGCGTGCCGGTTGTGGTGTCGATGACCTGGCTGGTAGTCCGCGACCAGGAGCGTGCCGTGCACGCCGGTATAGGTCGTCACGCGGGTGCCGCTGAATGCCCACAGCCGGGTGTCGGCCTTCGGCGCCACCACCGTGGTGTTGTCGACGGTCCCGGCCGCCTCGGCCGAGGTGTACACCACGGGAACCACGTCCACGCGGGCGGTCTGGCTGACGTCCTGCGTAAGGTCGGTGGCGGTGAAGGAGACGTGACCCAACCGGTCGTAGTAGACGCTCAGCCGGAGCAGGCCACCCGGAGCCGGAGCCACCCCAGACAAGTGCCCGGTGTGGAACTGCGTGCCGCTGGACCAGGCGTAGCTGATGGAGCCAGTGCCCCCGCCCGCCGCGACTCTCAGCGTCGCCGGGGGCCCGACCCGGCTGCCGAGCACGACCTCGGCGCTGCTGGCGTTGCCCGACTGATACTGAAGGTATGGGACCACGACGGTGGTGGCCACGAACCGGAACAACCGGCCGCCGCCGGTCACGTAACCGGCCTGGCTGGTGGTGTAGATCAGCGGTCCCGTGGACTGCGGGGCGGTACTGGCCGCGCCAGCGGTGCCCGCTCCGGCCAGGCCCAGCGTGGTGACCGCGACGCCCGCCGCTGGCCGCGTACAGCTTGCGCCTGAAGCATTTGCCCGGCGGGCGATTCTACAGGCCGGCCGCGCGCGCGCAGTTCGCAGACGTCGTTTCGTTGCCATCGACGTGATCATGATGTCCCCCCTGAGGTGGTCATAGGCGGTGCTCTGCCGCCTCAGATGCCAGCGTGCGCACGCGGCAGAGGCGAAGAAAGGGGAGACCTCCCCATGCCGGGGAGGTCTCCCATGCGGGGAGGTCTCGCCCACGCCGGGCACGGCATTGACGCAGGGGCGGGCCGGACCTACCGTCGCGATCATCAGGAGAGTTGGGTTCGGTGCTGCTGATCGTCATGAATGAGGCCGGTACCTGGCGCGCAGAGCCAGGCCAGACAGTCACATTCGGCCGGGGACAGGAGTGCACCATTAAGCTGCCTGCCGGTGACCGCGGGCTGTCCCGGTCGGCGGGCAGCCTAGCTTCCACGACGGGGCCTGGTGGCTGCGCAACGACAGTTCCTCGTCGATGCTGTACCTGTCCGGGGATCGAGGGTTCCAGGTAGACCTGCCACCCGGCGTGCAGATACCGGTGCAGCAGTGGCATGCCAAGGTGCGGCTGCAGGGGGTGTTTAACTCCTACACGCTGCGGCTTCGCCTGCCGATCTCGATGACACGCCCGATCAGGATGGCCAGCCCGGGCGAGCCAGCCTCCAGCCCGTGCCGCCGTCAGCACCGGGTACCGGTGAGACCGCAGTCACGGGCCGCGGTATCACGCCCCGCTCACCGATTCTGACCGGCTGGTTCTGGCGGCTCGGTTCGAGCAGTACCTCAGTTGGCGGCCGGCGGCGCCGCCGCGCCGCGGTCGGCGAAAGACACCGCCGAGCGGATCGGGTGGCAACCACACACGGTGGCCGAGCGGTACGTTACATCCGCGACCGGTCTTCACGCCTGGGCGTTCCCGGCTTGCACGGACCCGGGCTCTGGAATCACTCGCCGAGCTGCTGATCTCTACCGGCGAGCTGACCGCCGAAGACCTGCGACGCTTGCCAGGCCAGAGAACAACGCCCAGATGACCTTCCCCGAGTCAATGGAAGTCGTGTAGCCCCACTGGTCGCTGAGCGCGGCGATGACGTGCAATCCGCGGCCAGTTTCGTCCAGGAAGTCCGGGTCCCGGGGAACCGGGACCGCTTTGCTAGCGTCGGCGACAGCGCACATGACGCAGTGCCCAGGATGAAGAAAGCCGAGCTGGATCGGCGATCCGGCACGGGTGTTGCTGGAATCTGGCCGTGCGTGCTGCAAGGCGTTGGTCACCAGCTCCGACACGACGATCGCGATGTCGTCGCAGCGTCCTGTCACGCCCCACTGGTGCAAGGTGCGGGCCGTGAAATCCCGGGCCTACCGGCTGGCCTGCCCGCCAGGCGTGGGCGTGCCGGTCCCCGGGAAGCAGGCCCAGCACATGTCACAATCCGGGCCTAGCGCCAGCTCATCGCTCACCAAGGCCGCCATCTCCACTGCAGGCGGCGGCCAGTGGCGGGCTGCGCCAGCCAGCCGCGCATCCTGTGCTGCCGTGACCCTGGGCCCGATCCGATCGTGCGCCCGGAGCTCGCGCCGTTCAGCCCGCACGGCCGAAGTCGCCCAGGGATTCCCGGTGCCGTCCCTCAGCCGGCAAAGGGACAAGCGGCGGCGCAGCGGCCTGGATCACGCCTCTTCCGGCCCCGCGCCCCGCGCCGCCGGTGGCATCTTCCCCTGCGGCTGTGGTCATCGCCGCGACCGCGGTGACCGCCTTGTTCCGGTCCCACGGCACGATCGGGTGGGTGGTCCAGAACCAGGGCCCGCTCCGCTGGCATTGGGGGCAAGCCAGTCGGCCGAGCGCATCGACCCTCCACCCAGCTTCGACCGCCCGGGCCCGGATGTCAGCCTCTCCAAGCGCCGCGGGATCCTCGTAGTGCGATATGCACGAACCCATCTCGCACCAGGCGATAGGTATGCGCAGAGCATCACCGATCGGCGCCGGCTCGATAATCTCAGCTCTTTCGCGCATCTCATTCCCACCACTCGAAGTGTTGGGGGGCGGGCGGATGCGTCCACTGGCGGATAGCATTCGCTGGTTCCGGTTCGCTGTCAGTCACGGGTACCGGCTCAGCGTGACCATCCTCACGCACCGGGTCGAGCCAGCCCATGGCCGATGTGATTGCGTCCTCGTTCCTGACGCTGGTCTTCATGGCGCACACCCTCCGACGCAGCGCATACGGCTGCTGTACGACTCTTTTAACCGGTGCCGGGCAGTCGGTCTGGCGCTGTCTCGGGAAAGCCCCAATTGCGGGACGCTGTCTTGGAAGGCAGCATTCAGCAGCTCATAGACCGCGGCGAACTCCAGCACCGTCACTGCTGAACGCGTAAAAGTAGTGTGACAAGAGGGCCGAAAGCCGGTAAATCGAGGTCGCGAATCCGGTTACCGGCCGGGACAGAAGGAGTGGGAACATGCCCCTCGGCCGGTCCTGGCTCCCCTGTAGTGCGTGTACGGTCTCATGACCACATACCCTCCCCCGGAAACACCGTTCCTTGACGCCCAGCCCAATGCCTGGGCGTCTTTTCATCACTACCGTTCTCTAAACGGATCACGATTGAATAAACTTCCGATAAACTTTCGGCTCATCTTATGCACTCATGCAGCCATCGCTGTGGACACTTTTCTATTTGCCACTGTGCACAGGGTGTGGAGAGCCCCCACCCAGGTAACGACCGTGACTAACGCGTGGCTTTTCCGGAAGTCCACAGCGTTATCCCCACGCCGCCCACAGATCCGCGGCGTATATGCACACGTCATCCACAGATTCATCCACACATCTTCGAGGCTCCCGCTGCTCAGTGGGTCCGCCGGCGGAGTCTTTCGCAAGGTCAGCCGGTGAACTCCCCGCTACCGACGGACCACACACCGGCGAAGATCCGCCGAATAACCGGCGGGCCCTCCCTCCGCATCAGACGCGGCTGTGCCCGCGTCCGCCTGGGGGCCAGTGATTGCGTAGGAGTCTGAGCGTAAGCAGCAACGGGGGGGACCCATGAGGAGGCCAACGCGGATCGCTGAGATTCCGGCTGGGCGCTGGACCAAGTGGGTGGTGGTGAGTTTCTGGTGGTCGTGCTCGTAGTCGCGTTTCCGCTGTCGGGAAAGCTCACCGGTGCGGAGAAGAACGACGCGAAGGCCTGGCTGCCCGCCAACGCCGAATCGACCAAGGTCCTTGACGTCCAGTCACGATCCAGTCGCCCAACATCTTCCCCGGGGTCATCGTCTACGAGCGCGCCTCGGGCCTGACCGCCGCCGACCGGGCCAAGGCGGCGGCGGATGCCAGGAGGTTCGCCGGGGTTCATGGTGTCGTGCCCGGCCGGGTCGTTGGCCCATCCCGTCGGCCGACGGCAAGGCCATCCAGACCATCCTTCAGGTCAACCTGGGCAACGAAGGGTGGGACAACGCGGCGAAGACCGCCGACCCCATCCGCACGATCATCCACTCGAACGCCAACGGCCTGACCGCCCACATCACCGGCCCGCTCGGGAACGCGGCCGACAACAGCAAGGTCTTCCAGGGCATCGACGGCACGCTCCTGTTCTCGGCCCTGGCGGTCGTCATCGTGATCCTGCTGATCACCTACCGAAGCCCGCTGCTGTGGCTGCTGCCGGTGATCTCGTCTGGGGTGGCGCTGATCATCGCACAGGCGGTGGTATACCTTCTCGCGGCCCACGCTGGCCTCACGGTCAACGCGCAGAGCGCCGGTATTTGCTGGTGCTGGTCTTCGGGGTCAGCACCGACTATGCGCTGCTGATCGTCGCGCGCTACCGGGAGGAACTGCGCCGCCACGAACGCCGCCAGCCGGCGATGGTGGAGGCGCTGCGGCGCGCGGGCCCGGCGATCCTGGCCAGCGCTGCTACCGTCATCCTCGCCCTGCTGACGCTGTTCGTCGCGGAATTGCAGTTGACGAAAGACCTGGGCCCGGTGCTGGCCATCGGTGTCGCGGTCGGACTGCTGGTCATGATCACCCTTCTGCCCGCCCTGCTGGTGATCTGCCCCCGTGGGGTCTTCTGGCCCTATCGGCCCGGCTACGGCTCCGCCGAGCCGACGGCCCGGGGCGTGTGGGCGCGGGTGGGCTGGAGCATCGCGCAGCGGCCGCGGACGATCTGGGTCACCACCGCGGTGGTCCTCGGCGTTCTGGCGCTCGGGACGACTGGCCTGAAAGCCCATGGGCTGACCAACGCGGAATCCTTCCGCGGGCATCCCGATTCGGTGATCGGGGAAGACGTGCTCGCCCGGCATTTTCCCGCCGGCGTGGGCCAGCCCGTCATCGTCATCGGCAACCAGGGCGCGGTGGCCCCCTTGCGGACCGCCTTCGCCAGCACGCGGGGAATCGCCAGCGTGACCCCGCCGGCAGTCCGGGCGGGCCACGCCTATCTGGAGGGCACGCTGACCTCGCCGCCCGACAGCCAGGCCGCCTACGCCACGGTCGACCGGGTGCGGTCCGCGGTGCACGCCGTTTCCGGAGCCGACGCCCAGGTGGGCGGCACCTCGGCGATCAATCTGGACGTAGCACGCGCATCCGCGCACGACCGGGACCTCATCATCCCGCTCATCCTCGTCGTGGTGCTCATCATCCTGGGGCTGCTGTTGCGGGCGATCGTGGCGCCCTTGGTCCTGACCGCCACGGTGGTGCTGTCATTCGCCGCCGCTCTCGGCGTCAGCGCCTTCTTCTTCAACCACGTCTTCGGGTTCGGCGGGGCTGATACCTCGTTCCCGCTCTTTGTGTTCGTGTTCCTCGTCGCGCTGGGCATCGACTACAACATCTTCCTGATGACGCGGGTACGGGAGGAGGCAAGAAGACGCGACGCCCGGCGCGGCGCGCTCGTCGGGCTCGCCGCAACGGGCGGTGTGATCACGTCAGCCGGTTTCGTGCTCGCGGGCACCTTCGCCGCCCTCGCCACGATCCCGGCGACGTTCCTGACCGAACTGGGTTTCGCGGTCGCGTTCGGCATCGTGCTCGACACGATCATTGTGCGGGCGGTGCTGGTCACTGCGCTGAACCTGGACCTCGGGCGGTGGATGTGGTGGCCAAGCAAGCTGGCACATAAACCCGACCCGGCACCGGCGGAACTCAGCGAAGAGCGGGCCGCTGCCATGAGCGGGAGCTGACAGGCCGGCCGGTACAGTAGGCCGTGCAGCCGCCACCCGATACCACGCCCGAGCCGCTCCGCCCTCGCCGTGCGACCGCGGCCGACCTGCCCGCGATCAAAGCGCTCATCGACGCCGCCTACGCCAGGTACCTCGCCCGGATGGACAAGCCCCCGGGCCCCATGCTGCGCGACTACGGTCCGTCCGTCGAGGCCGGTACCACCTGGGTGACCGGCTCCCCCATCACCGCCGTGCTCACCCTGTACCCCCGCGACGACCACCTGCTCGTCGAGAACATCGCCGTGCACCCCGAAGCCCAGGGCCATGGGCTCGGCCGTGCCCTGATGGACTTCGCCGAGGAGGAGGCGCCCGCCGTGGGCTTACCCGGATGGCCCTGGTCACCCACGAGGTCATGACCGAGAACCAGGCCGTCACGCCCGGCTCGGTTACACCGAGGTCGAGCGCCGCACCGACGACGGCTACCGGCGTATCCACATGGAGAAACAGCTGCCTGGCTGAGCCCACGTGACCATGTGCCCCAGGACAGCCCTGACGACGGCTACGGCGCAGCCCAGAAGCGCAGGCGTCGGGCGGGCCGGGCGGTGGGGTTCTATTGCCTGGTCAAGGAGAGGTGGACGGGGAGGGACTCCAGGCCGTTCATGAGGCTGACGGGACGCCAGCGGAGTTCCTGCGGGGGGACCGCGAGCGACATTTCCGGGAAGCGGGCGAGCAGGGCGCCGAGGGCGACCTCGGCCTCCATGCGGGCCAGGGGGGCGCCCAGGCAGTAGTGGATGCCGTGACCGAAGGCGACGTGGCCGCTGGTGTCGCGGCCGAGGTCGAGGCGGTCCGGGTCGGGGAACTGGGCGGGATCCCGGTCGGCGGAACTGATCGCGATGAGAACCTACTCGCCCGCGGGGATCACCACGCCGCCGATGGGCAGGTCCTCGGTGGTGAACCGGGCGTTCGCGTGGTTCACCGGGTTCGTGAACCGGAGCAGCTCCTCGACGGCCGCCGGGAGCAGCGACGGGTCCTGCCGGAGCCGGGCGATCTCCCCGGGGTGGGTCAGCAGCGCCAGGGTGCCGGAGGCGATCAGGTTGACGGTGGTGTCGAAGCCGGCCATGACCAGGAGGTAGGCAGTGGAGAGCATCTCGGTGGCCGTCAGCGCGGCCCCGGCGCCTCCTGCACGGCGTTGTCGTGGGCGAGGACGAGCGCCGACAGCAGGTCGTTGCCGGGCTCGGCGCGCTTGGCGGCGATCAGCTCCGTGAAGTAGGCCGCCAGCTCCCGCGCCACGCGCTGGTCCTCCCCGCCCTCGTCGTAGGCGGTCACGGTGACCCAGATCCACCCGCGATCCGCCACCGGGATGCCGAGCAGCTCGCAGATCACCGTGATCGGGAGGGGGCGGGCGTACCCGCCGAGCAGATCGACGACCTCACCGCGGCCGCTGTCAGCTCGTCCAGCAGGCCCGCAGCGATCTCCTTCGTGCGCGGCCGCAGCTGCCGGCCGGCGCGGCGTGAACGCCTTCTGCACCAGGCGACGCAGCCGGGTGTGCTCAGGTGGGTCGGTGTGGAGCAGTGCGCGTGAACGCCGCGCCTCGATCCGGAAGGGACTGGCCGCCGCCCGGCCAGCGGCAGAGTCTTGTTCACCAGCCGGGGGTCGGTCAGGGCCGCCCGCACGTCCGCGTAGCGGGTGATGATCCAGACCCGCCCGTAGTCCGGCATCCGTACCGGGGCGACCGGCCGGGACTCGCGCAGCCGCGCGAAGAACCCCACCGGGTCCTGGTAGTAGGAGTCTTCGTCGAGGGGCACCAGCTCTACCGCGTCCGTCACGTTCCACACGCTAGGACGGCCGGTTGCGTGAGGCCATCGGTTTTCCCGAGGGTTCGGCGAGGTCACCCGAAGCCTTGCCAGCGGGTGCGTTGACACCGCCCAGCCCGGCATTAACTGGTACCTGCCCGGGAACCCTCACCGTTGTCCGCTCAAGCCGCCGTAGTGGAGCAGCCATGACAGAGCCCGCGCCCCGCAATGACTTCGCCAGCTTCCCCGCGCCCGCCGAGGGCATTCTGGTGGCGATGTTCATCACCGTCCGCAAGGTCGCGCGATCGCGGGACTTCTACTCCCGCGTCCTGGGCGGCACCGTCATCCTGGAGGAGAACCCGTGCACGGTCAGGCTGTCCAACTCGTGGATCATCATGAACCCGGGCGGGCCGCCCACCCCCGACAAGCCAGGCATCTCGGTAGTCGACTACCAGCCCGGCGACACCACCTCGATCTTCTTGAACTTGAGGGTCGCCGACATCCAGGCCTGCTACGAGGAGTGGAAGGCGAAGGGGGCAGAGTTCGTCACGCCGCCGATCGACCGCGGCGCGGAGATCCGCTGCTACGTGCGGGACCCGGACGGATACCTCATCGAGGTCGGCCAGTCCACCGGCCTGCTGCACGGCCAGCTCGCCGCCAAGCGCCCGGAGGACCTCCCTGGCTGAGCCCTCGCTGGCCCGCAGATGGTGCAGATCCGCCATCAACTGCAGGTTCTCTTCCCCCGTCAGCAGATCGTCCACCGCCGTGAACTGACCGGTGACCCCGATTACCGCACGCACCGCCCTGGTCTCGGTCGCGACATCATGCCCGGCTACCCGTACCGTCCCGCCGTCGGCCTTCATCAACGTGGTCAGCACGTTCACCGTCGTCGTCTTACCCGCCCCATTCGGGCCGAGCAGGGAAAAGACCCTGCCTGCACGAACATCCAGATCGATGCCATCGAGGACGATCTTGTCCCCATAGGCCTTCCGCAGCCCTGAGACTGCAATTGCTGAATTTCTCATGCGCCCACTATCGGCACCGCCGGTGACACGACCCTGACACGCCCTCACACGACCACTGACACGGCGTTTCTGCCTCGTTGAGCCAGGTCAGGGCACTGCGCCCCGGAGCATGACCGTAAGCTAAGACGCTGGCGGCGCGTCTGGGCCCGGCCGCTTGCCGTCTTACCGGGACAGCCGTTCTATGTGTCACAAAAGCCCATCAGGCCGATACTCCGCCGAGCTGCAGGGAGTTGACAATGTCCACGGAAGCGAACACCTCGCAACTGCAGCGATTCGCTGATGAGGTCTTGACCGGACACAACCTGGCCGCTCTTGACGACATCTTCCACGCTGACTACGTCGAGGACGAGCCACCACCCGGGATGGGTCCAGGCCGCGAGGGACTCCGGCAGTGGCTAGCAGGCTGGATTGCGGCATTCCCCGACGTGCGATGGACGGTCGAGGAGCAGATCGCAGACGAAGACAGGGTCTGGAGCCGATCTATCTGGCAAGGTACCCACCGAGGTTCGTTCTTGGGCATACCCCCGACCGGAAAGAACGTCGCCGTGGCCGCGTGGACCATCGACCGGTTCACAGACGGCAAGATAGCCGAGAGCCGGATCATCATGGACACGCTCGGGATGATGCAGCAACTTGGCGTCATCCCGGCCCCCGCAGCACCGCCGACCTGACCAAGCTTGGCTCAGGTGGCCGGAGGACGCCCGGTCCTCAGCCCGCTGTATGCCCGGGCCCCATGTGTGTTTCCTTCCGCCCCTTCGGCGGGCCAGCGTCCTTCACTATGTACAGCTGCACTGGATTGCCGGTCAGCTCCTCCAGTTCGGCGCGGAGCCGGTCGTACTCCGCACGGCTATGGCCGAGCGCCACGCCTGGCCGGTCAGCTTGGATCTCAACCTGGACGTGGTCCAGGTCCCGGCCAGACCGTGATCGTGCTTATCCCGGCCGCCCGTGATATCCGCCGATTGACCGCGTCAGCGATCTGGTCGATGTGCAGGTCCTGGATCGTCACGATCTCCGAGCCGGCGGCGACTCCGGCCCCCTCGGCCCCGGCCATCTCGATGTGGTCGCCCAGCAGCCGGTTCGCCATGTCCCGCTGGCCCTGTTCATCGGTGGCCGCATACGCCCGGGCCGTCTCGTCGGTCAACTCCAGGTCCACGTGCGGATTCAGGTACACCCGCAACGCCACTGGCGGCTGGCCAGGATCACGCGCGACGATGACCATCCGGCGGGCGGTGGTGTAGTTCTCCCCGGTCTCGGCCATCCGGGCACGGATCTGCTTCTTGAACGCGCTGTCGTCAGTCACGCCATGTCCCTCGCGGCGATGCTGCCCCGCGCCCTGATCGCCGGCTGAGCTGTGACTGATCTCTCTCAGAGAGCGCGAACCGGCGGCCCTTGTCCTCACCGCCACCGCAGGCGCGGGCCGCGGCGACTCGGAGTGTGGCAGGCGCTCCTGCCAGAACCAGGTTACCCAGCGCAGGCGGCGGGCGAGCCTGGCCTGTAGGCCGGGTTCTGTCACCCCGGTTCTTGACCTGCCGCTACTCCCCCGGAATGCCGCCTGGCCTGCGCGAACAGTACGTGAGCCTAGGGGACAATACGGCGCCATTCGGGACCTCATGTGCGCCAGATGTGCGCCACGCCTGAGCCGCGCTCGTCCTGCGGCACCACAAAGCGGCCGCGGCCCATCCGGCTGCGGATCAGCCCTTCATCGCGCAGCACCGCGAGCGTCCGCTCGGCCGTGCCCTGCGCCACCCCGTACTCCTCGGTGAGCGTCTTGACCGACGGGACGCGCCGCTCCAGCTTCCCTGACGCGATCTGGCCGCGCAGGATCGCCGCCAGCTGCAGGTACAGCGGCTCCTCAGCGTCGTGGTCGATGGTCACATGATCACCTTAGGCAACCTGTGTGCTCACCTGCGCTTTCTGGTGTCCCCATATAGACATCTATGGACGTAGGTGGACCTTGCGCGTAACGCGACAGGTCCGGTACGCAAGCGGGCCGCCGCGCGGTATCAGCGCAACGGACGGCCCTGACCAAGGACGGAGCCTTGGCTATGAACGATCTTCGCATCCCCCCCGAACTAGCCGCGCGCATCACCGTGGCGGCTGCCGTGCTGGGCGACTACCAGCGCGCCGCGAAGACCGCGGACAGCGCAGAGCGGGCCATGTGGGTAGCGCGTCTCGCCGACGCGCTGGAATCGCTGCTGGACGGGCTGGGCGGCACCGCGACCGGGGCCGGTGTCGCCCAGCCCGGCGGGGGATGGATCAGCGGGCCATCCCGCTAACCGCACGGGCCACACCGCAGAAGCCTCCGCCGCGGCGGGGGCTTCGTGCCTGCGCTGGCTGGGGCGGCCCGGTCCACCTTCACATGCAGGCTAAGGGTCCGTAATGTGCTTCTAAAGAGCGTCCTCGTGCCCGCTCCACGGGGACCAGGGGATTCATCTGCTCCAAAGGGGGACCACGCCATGCACAAGAATCACTTCCGACCCGCCTGCTGCGGCGGCAGGCTCCATGCTGGCCGCCGGGGCGATCGCCCTGTCGGGCACCCTCGCCGCAGCCGCCGCGCCGAGCGGCAGCAGCGCCTCGGGCATCGAGCGTTTCCAGATCATGTCCACCTCGGCCACCGCGATCAGGGACACGGTGATCGCCCATGGCGTATTCACCGCCGGGGGCGTAGACATCACCACCAGCAACGACAACCGACACGTTTAAGTTCCCCAACGGCAAGATCAGGCTCAGGCATTCACCGGGCACCGGGCCACAGTCCTTCAACCCGCATACCTGCCTGATCACCGTTCACCAGCACGGCACCTACACGCTGGGAGCGGGACCGGCAAGTACGCCGGGATCAGCGGCCATGGGAGGTACCGGCTGGACATCCTGGCCGTGGGCGCCCGGTCACACGGCAAGTGCACCCAGAAAAAGCCACCGGTCACTTTCGAGCTGATAGTCCGCCTCTCAGGGCCGGTACACCTGTAACGGCCGGTCAGCACCTGCCAAGGGGCCGCGCCGGATTCCTGCGCGGCCCCGGGCCCTGCTGCGCCCTCAGGCGCCCGGGAGACGGCTCAGTGCGTGCACGCCCCGCAGCACACCGGGATCCGCGCCGTCCCGCACTCGAGGGCGCCGCACTCCGCGCACTCCGCTGCCGCTGGCTTCGCGGGCCGCGCCCCGGCCAGCCGCCGCGTCCGCGTCGGCGCAGCCATCACGTCGTGTGGAACTGGCAGGCGGTCGCCGTGGTCAGGTCCGACCCGGTACGCGACCACGAGAACCACCCGGCCTGAACACTTGGCCGACCGGTGGCCTGGTCCTTGAACAGCGGTTCGTAGATCAGCAGCTCGGGCTGCCGGTTGGTGATGATGAAGCTGTTCATGTCGAGGATGGCCAGGTTCTTGTGCCCGCTGATGGCGTTGGAGGAGTCCATCGCCGAGTCCTCGTAGATGTCGATCGACAGCGCCCGCCGGTCATGCTCATGACGGCGGACGAACGTGACGAGGCTGATTACGAGCCCGGCCGAGTCAACTTCAACTATCAGGTCACTCCCACGGTGAGCTCAGACATGGGCACAGCGCGCGCCTGGATCCGCGGTGCTGTGACGCTCAGCGCGGACGACGACCCGCGCGAGTACTTCGGCGAGCTGCCGGTGGATGAGTTCTACACGGCGGCAGGCCGGTCATCGGCGCAGCAGCGACGGCTGCCGCGCCCGGAGCGCGAGGAGGGGGAGCGGGATGGCTGACGTTGACGACCGCTGGTACCGGACGGTCAAGGACCCGGACGGCAAGCCGCGGAAGGTGCCGACCGCGCGGCACGGCACTGGCAGCCGGTGGGCGGCCCGCTGGCGTGACGCGGGCGGGAAGCAGCGTATGCGCTCGTTCGATCGCAAGCTCGACGCCGAGAACTTCCTGACGGGGTTGCGAGCGGACCTGATGCGCGGCAGCTACATCGACCCCCGCGAGGGCAAGGTCACGCTCAGGTCCTACGCGGAGCAGCGGTGGCTGCCCTCCCAGGTGCACCTGCGCCCGAACAGCGCCAGCCTGTACGCCTCGCACGTGGCCAACCACGTCGTGCCGATGCTCGGCGACCGGCCACTCGGCGCACTGCGCCGTCCGGACTGCACGGCGTTCGTCGCCGCGCTCGTGGCTAAGCCGCTCGCCGCGTCCACGGTGCACACCGTCTACGCCGTGCTGCGCGCGCTGATGCAGAGCGCGGTAGAGGATCAGCTGATCCCGGCCAACCCGTGCTCACGGGTGCCGCTCCCCCGGCTGGACAAACGCGTGGTGGTGCCGATGGCCGCCGCTGCGGTCTCCGCGCTCGCCGCCGCGATGCCCGCCCGGTACGAGCTGGCCGTGTGGCTCGGCGCGGGCGCCGGGCTCCGCGAGGGCGAGGCACTAGGGCTCACCGTCCCCCGGGTCGAGTTCCTGGCCCGGCGCCTGGTCATCGTCGAGCAGATGCAGAACAGGGTGCTCTCCCCGCTCAAGACCAGGGCGAGCACGCGGGTAGTTCCCGCTGACGACCTCGTGCTCAACGCGGTCACCGCGCACATGCAGCGGTGGGCGCCCGGGCCCGGCCAGCTGCTGACCACCAACCGGCTCGGCAGGCCAGTACAGCGCAACAGCTTCGGCGACTGCTGGCGGGAAGCGGTCAAAGCCGCAAAGGTCCCGGCGGCCACCAGGTTCCACGACCTGAGGCACTTCTACGCCTCGACGTTGATCGCGGCCGGGCTGCACCCGAAGGTCATCCAGGAACGGCTGGGCCACGCAACGATGGCGGAGACGATGGACACTTACGGGCATCTTTTCCCCACCGCCGAGGAAGCCGGGCGCGGCGCGCTCGACGGTGCGTTCGTTCGTGGTGTCGATGCCAAAGCCGGAATCTGAGGTAGCGTCCCGTGCCATGCTGAGATGGCTTTCTAGCCCGCCAGGGCTACTTACTGCCCTGCTGACCTACGCGGGCGTCTGGCAGTTGCTCTGTGCGATCACCCGCAGAGTCGTGCTGTTCCCTCGGCGCAGGGCTGAGCGCCAGCTTGGCCACGCGCTATTCCCCATAGTTGCGGCACTTGCGACCGGGAACGTTCAAGCGCCCGACGGAATCGACTTGAGCAAATACGCCGCCTGACTCTTGTGTGCGCCCGATGTGCGCCCGTCCCAGTGATCATTTACGTTTGTGCACGTCAAAGAGTGGGCGTAAGACCCCCCCGTGAGAAGTTTTGTGTGCGTACAACCTACGCCCCGGGAGCATCTTCGGTAGGGGCCTTTTTCCTGCCGAGGGTACTTTTACTAACCCGCCCGCTGCGGTCCAGGGCAGATTATTAATCGAGGTGGCATAAATTGACCCCCGGCCGAAGGTACCAACATTTATTAATAGCTGCGAAAAACCCCCCGCCACAGGAATTACCTGCTGGAAACGTGGCCCACGACTGCAAGTCACGTGACGGGTGTCACCCCGCTCTCACAGTTAAGCTTCTTAACCGTGGCGCAGGGCGTTTCAAGCCGGGCCGGCGAGATTTGCCACCGAGCTCAGCCTGTCGCCGAACACGGTAAAGACCCATACCCAGGCCATCTACACGGAAGCCCGGCGTCTGCACCCGGGAGGATGCCGTCATCCGCGGACTTGACCGGGGCATCCTGAGACCCCCTATACGCAACCGTTCATTGCGGACTCCGGGACCGCCGGAGGCGTACCCGGGCGCGGCCGTCTGGCTGCCCCGATCAGGCCCTGATGCCGAGAGCCCACCCCGTACCCACGTTGTCCGCCGGTCAGCTCCCGAGTTGGCTGCGTCCAGCACGTTCGTGTCGTCGCCGCCTGCTCCAGGTCGCCGCACTGGTGGTCGCGATGATGAATACAACGCCGTAGCCGACAAGAAAGGACAGGTTGAGATGGCCCGCCGCGAGCCAGTTGATGCACCCTGCAACTGCAAAGGCCACAAAGAGGCAGCTTGCGTACAACAGGGCGAACTGCCAGCTAGAAAGCTTATCCAGCCACTTGTTCATGTCCATCATAATTTCAGACAGGAACACCGGCGTGAACCCCTGGACCCCCAGGACGGTGGCTCGGGAGTCATCGCAGATCAGAGCGTGTTTTACGTGCGGGCACGGTGGTTTGCTGACGTGCGGTTTGTCCGGTTAAGCGTCAAAGCTGGCCAGACGGCCAGCAGCATAGGCGGCGGGCGAGCCGGCCTGTAGGCCGGGTTCTGTGCACCCGCGCGAACGCGGGCCGACGGCCATCCATCTGGGACTGCCATTGCTGACAGCCTCGTGCGGTCTACCCGCGAGCATCGGGCGGGCCGCCCTCAATCGCTCGCGCAGTCTCCCCGCGGTGCGAGCACCGCGAAGGATCCCTTCTGACCTTGCTCCGGGTGGGGTTTACCGAGCCGCCGCAGTCACCTGCGGCGCTGGTGGTCTCTTACACCACCGTTTCACCCTTACCTCAGGCCAGGGCCTAAGCCCTGCCCCGAGGCGGTCTGCTTTCTGTGGCACTTTCCCGCGGGTCACCCCGGGTCGGCGTTACCGACCACCTTGCCCTGCGGAGCCCGGACCTTCCTCACCGGGGCGCTAGCCCCGGCGCGGCCGCCCGGCCGGCTCGCCCGCCGTGATCCACAGCATAGGCGCTCATCCGCCCCGCCCAGCGACTGATCCGCCAGACCTACTCGCGCGGCTGCAGATGCCCGGTGTCGTTGAGCGACCGGACCACCACCGGCCCGTCGGCGTACCAGTCAACCTCGCACAAGCAGGCCACGTCGAGATACATCCGGCGCAGCGCCGCGGGCGGGGCCAGCAACGCGTGCCGCAGCACGGTCTTCATCGGGGTGACGTGGCTGACCACCACCACCCGGCCGGGCTCGGCGCGGTCCAGCAACCGGTCGAGCGCGGCGAGCACCCGGCGGCCGGCCGCGGCGAAGCTCTCACCGCCCGGCGGCGCCACGGAGGTGTCGTTCATCCAGGCGGTTACCTCGCCGGGCCAGCGCTCCATGGCCTCGGCGTAGCTCAGCCCCTCCCACTCCCCGAAATCTGTCTCGATCCAGCCCTCGTCCACCTGCACCTCGGCCCCGGTCGCGACGGCCACCGCCTCCGCGGTCAGCCGGGCCCGCCGCAGCGGGGAGGTGATGATGAGCTGGATGCCCCCGAGCGCCGCGAGGCGCTGGGCCGCGGCCTTGGCCTGCAGCTTGCCGGTCTCGGTCAGCGGGATGTCCCCGCGCCCGGCGAACCGCCGCTCGGCCGACAGCGGGGTCTCGCCGTGCCGGAGCAGCACGGTGGTGGTGGGCTGGCTGTGCGCCGCGCTCCAGCCAGGGCCCGGCCGCGGCGCGGGGCGCGGGCCCTGGTCCTCAGGGGACGAGCGCTCCGCGGACGGGACCGGCTGGCCGGAACCGCTCCCGCCACCACCGCTGGCCCCGCCACCGTTCCCGGCCTCGTCCATGGCCTGGTTGGCCAGCCGGTCCGCGTGGGCGTTCTGGGCCCGCGGCACCCACTCGTAGCTGACGCGGCCCAGGCGGCGGGCGGCCGCGCTGGCCCGGGAGGCCAGGGGCCGTATCGCCGGGTGCTTGATCTGCCAGCGGCCGGACATCTGCTCCACCACGAGCTTGGAGTCCATCCGGACCTGGACATCGGCGCCGGGGGCCAGCTCGGCGGCGGTTTCCAGCCCGGCGATGAGCCCCTGGTACTCCGCGACGTTGTTGGTCGTGGTGCCCAGGCTCTCGTAGCGCTCGGCCAGCACCTCCCCGGAACTGGCGTCGCGGACCACGGCGCCGTATCCGGCTGGTCCCGGATTGCCGCGCGAGCCGCCGTCGGCCTCGACTATCAGCGAGCCTGCTGCCGGTTTGCCTGCCACGGGGCTGCCCGTCACAACCCGGATTCGGGGGTCCGGACCAGGATCCGCCGGCACTCCTCGCAGCGCAGCACCTCGTCCGGGGCCGCGGCGCGGATCCGGTTCAGGTCCACGGTGTTGAGCGAAAGATGGCAGCCCTGGCAGCGGCCGCCCCGCAGGGCCGCGGCGCCTACTCCATGCTGTTCGCGCAGCTTCTCATAGAGCGCCATCAGGTCGGCGGGCTCCCCCGCGGCGACTTCCGCCCGCTCACCGCGGGCTTTGCCGGCCTCCTCGGCGATCTCGGCCAGGGCGGCGTCCCGCCGGGCGACGACGTCATCGAGCTGCCCGGCCAGCCCGGACCGCTCGGTGGCCAGGGCGTCCCGCCGGCTCTGCGCGCCCTCCCGGCGCTCCATCACGTCGAGCACGATCTCTTCGAGGTCAGACTGCCTGCGCACCAGCGAGGCGATCTCCGACTGGAGGTTCTCCAGCTCGCGGGCGGAGGAGACCTGGCCGCCGTCGAGCCGCTTGCGGTCCCGGTCCACCCGGGCCTGGACCTGCTCCACGTCCGCCTCGGCCTTGCCCTGCTCCCGGCCGAGATCCTTCTCCTCGGCGTCCAGGGCGACGATCTCGTCGTGCAGCTCGCGATCCCGGCCCTCGATCCGGTCGGCTTCCTCGATCTCGGGCAGGGTGCGCCGCCGGTGATCCAGTCGGCTCAGCTCGGCGTCGAAGTCGGCCAACTCAAGCAGCCGCAGCTGCGCCTCGGGAGATGCTTTCACGGGTCCCCACGTTAGCCTGCCGCCGACCCCAGCGGAAACGGTCCGCCGTGGCACCCGCCGCGGAAGCGATCATGAGGAGAGCGTGACCTTCATGATCATCGGCGAGGTAGGGTGCCGCGACCCGCTGGCGGGCTCGGCCGACACCGCGAACTCGTCCCCAGCCCGCAGGCCGGACACGATGACCGGGGCCGTCATCCCGGCGCGGGGCGCGGGCAGCATCCCCGCCGCCCGCGGTCCCGCGCTGCCCATCAGCCAGAGCTCGTAGCGCTCCGAGGACGGCAGCGACGGCAGCTGGGCCGCGGTGAACACGAGCGCGTGAGCCCGGTGCGACATGACGATGGTGCCGGTCCCCTGGGTGGTGCGGGCCGCCACCGTCATCATGGCCGCGTCCGGCGCGTTCAGCACCGCGGCGATGGCCCGGCTGCGGGCCTGGTCCTGGTTGAGCTGCTGGTCGCATGTGAAACGCCAGGCCGCCGAGGACCAGGGCGACGGCCAGCACCCCGCCGGCGATGGCGATCCCCCACCGGCGGCCTGGCCTCCTGGCCGGGCCGGTCCGGGCCGGCCGCGCCGCGGGCGGGTTCTGCCGGGTGCGGGCGGCAGCGGCCATCACCCGCTCGCGCATCCCCTCGGGCGGCTGGGTGGCCAGCGCGTCCGACAGCCGGGCGGTGGCCTCCTGCAGTCCGCGGGCCTCCTGAGCGCACGAGGGACAGCCGCTGAGGTGCCGCTCGAAACGCGCCCGGTCGGATGCGCCCAGGGCGTCGAGGGCGTAAGCACCCGCCAGCGTGTGCGGATCGGTACGGCGGAACCGGAACCTGCGCACCTAGTCCACCCCCAGGCAGTCGCGGAGCCGGATCAGGCCGTCGCGCATCCGCGTCTTTACCGTCCCGACCGGCACCTTCAGCAGCGCGGCCACCTGGCGGTAGGTGAAGCCCCGGTAATACGCGAGGGTGATGGACTCCTGCTGCAGGTCGGTGAGCGAGCCGAGGCAACGGCGGACCTGTTCGGCGTCCAGCCGCGCGGCCACGGTCTCGGCCACCACGTCATAGGAGACCTCCAGCTTGGCCGCGCGCTGTTCACGGTCCGCCGCGGCCTGCTCGGACCGCACCCGGTCCACGGCCCGGCGGTGGGCCAGGGTCATCACCCAGGCCTTCGCGCTGCCCCGGTGGGCGTCGAAGCGGGCCGCGTCGCGCCACACCTCCAGCAGGACCTCCTGGGCGACCTCCTCGGCCTGGGCCGGATCCCGCAGCACGCTCCGCGCGACGCCGAACACGTGCCCCGCGAGCTGCCCGTAGATCACGCCGTACGCGGCCTCGTCGCCCCGGGCCACCAGGCCGAGCAGCAGCCCCAGGTCGCCGCCGGCCAGCCCGCCCGCCGCCGCCCCGGAACCGGGCTCTCCCGGGCCGGGCCTGCCGGCACCCTGCTCCCCGCGCGCAGGCCAGGGCGAGCCGTCGGTCATCTGCATGTCCTTAATTCGTTACCGCACCGGGTGCGGCTTGGCCATCAGAGGCTATCGGCGGCAATCCGCCTCGCCGTCGGCTACGAATAGACCCTGTGAGAGATCATTCTGACTCGCCCGCGGCCTGGCGTGGAGCAGTTGTCGGCCTGCTGATGGCCTGGGTCGCGCTCGGGGTCGGCCAGCTGATCGCCGGGATCGGCCGGCCGCAGGGGTCGCCGGTCGCGGCCGTGGGCAGTGCGGCCATCGACCGCACCCCGTCCTTCGTGAAGAACTTTGCCATCTCGGCGTTCGGCTCTCACGACAAGATGGTCCTGGTCATCGGCATCCTGGTGGTGCTGGCGGTGTTGTCCGCGGCCATCGGCATCGCCGCGATGCGCCGGCTCCGCGACGGCTACATCGGGCTGGGCATCTTCGCCGCCATCGGCCTGGCCGCCGCGCTGACCCGCCCTGATGCGTCCCTGTGGGATGTGCTGCCCACCCTGATCGGCGCGCTGGCCGGGGCGTACGCGCTGTCGCGGCTGGTCCGCGTGGCCGGCGGCCGCTCACCGCGCCCGCTCGCCCCCGGCGGGACGCCCCCGGCGCTGCCGCCGCGTCCGGAGCGGCCCCGCAGCGCCCCGCAACCTGATGTCTCCCCGCCTGACCTCATTGTGCCCGCCGACCCGGCCGCGGCCGATCAGCCCGAGCCCGAGGCCGCCGCCCAGTCCGGGCCTGCCGCGGAGCGTCCGCCCGCCCCGCGCTTCCGCAGCGGCCCGCCCTCGGACGAACCGCGCCGGCCCCCCTGGCAGCCGGGCCGCCGCAGCTTCCTCACCGCGAGCGCGGTGGCGGTGGCCGCGGGCGGCGTCGCCGCCCTGGCCGGCCGGGCCCTCACCGAGCGCTCCAACGTATCGGTCGCGCTGTCCAACATCCGGTTCCCGCGGGCCGCGCACCCGGTGCCGCCGCTGCCACCCGGCACGGACCTCCACATCAAGGGCCTGAGCTCCTTCGTCACGCCGAACTCGGCCTTCTACCGGGTGGACACCGCGCTGATCCTCCCCCAGGTGGCGCCCCAGACCTGGCAGCTGCGCATCCACGGGATGGTGGAGCGCGAGATCACCCTCAGCTATCACGACCTGCTGAAGCGCCCGCTGATCGAGGACTGGATCACGCTGTGCTGCGTCTCCAACCCGGTGGCCGGCCCCTACATCGGGAACGCCAAGTGGCTGGGCGCCAGCCTGGCCAGCCTGCTGCGGGCCGCCCGGCCGCGGGCCGGCGCGGACCAGCTGCTGTGCACCTCGACCGACGGGTTCACCTCGGGCACCCCGCTGGCCACGGTCCTGGATGGCCGGGACGCGCTGCTGGCCGTGGCCATGAACGGCGCCCCGCTGCCCGTGGCGCACGGCTTCCCGGTGCGGATGGTGACCCCCGGCCTGTACGGGTACGTGTCCGCCACCAAGTGGGTCACCGACATCAAGGTCACCACGTTCCGCGGCAACTACGCCTACTGGGCGCAGCGTGGCTGGTCGCAGCAGGCCCCGATCAAGACCGAGTCCCGCATCGACGTGCCAGGCGGCGGCTCGGTGCCCGCGGGCCAGCGGCAGGTGGCCGGGGTGGCCTGGGCCCAGCACAAGGGCATCGACGCGGTGCACGTACGGGTAGACCGCGGGCCGTGGCACCAGGCCCGGCTGGCCGCGGTGCCCGGGATCGACACCTGGCGCCAGTGGGCCTGGGACTGGGAGGCCACGCGCGGCAACCACCTCATTGAGGCGCGGGCCACCGACGCGACCGGTTACACCCAGACGGCCCTGCAGGAACCACCGGAGCCCAATGGCGCGAGCGGCTACCCCAGTGTCACGGTGGCCGTCAGCTGACGTTTCTTTCTCCGCAACGAAAACCGCCGCCCGCCGGTCCCCCGGGCACCCGGCCGGCGCCTGCGGGCGCTGGCTGAACCGCCGGCCCCGGGCCGGGCGGCTGGCTAGAGCAGCTGGTCGCGGATCTCGCCGGACAGGTAGGCACTCAGCCAGCGGGCCAGTTCGTCGAACACGAGCCTGCGGGCCGCACCGCCGGGCAGCGCCTGGCCGGGCTGGGCCCCGTCGAGCCGCAGCCAGGTCACGTGGGCGCCGAGCCGGATCGTGGCCCGGGCCCCCGCCCCCGGCAGCGCCAGCCGCCCGCCGGTGCCGCCCGGCGCGTCCCAGTCCTCAGACGGGCACAGCACCAGGACCGGGCAGCTGATGTCCAGGCCGCGCCGGACCCGGCGGCGGGCCACCGCGAGCAGCGGCCGGGCGCGGCGGCTCGGCACCGTGAGCCGGCCGCCCACCGTCCGGGCCAGCCACGAGCCACCCCGCAGCGACGGGCTGGCCAGGATCAGCGCATCGGCCGGCTGGCTGGCCCGCCGGGCGTGGCACCACAGCGCCGCGATGATCGCCCCGCTGGCGTGCGCGCACAGCACCACGGTCTCGATGCCGTCCGCCTCCCGCACGTGCCGCACGGCCGTGTCCAGGCAGGCCAGGTACTCCCCGAGTTCCGCCGCGTGATTCTCCGCGGCGGGACGGCCCGGATCGTCGAGCCGGCGCAGGTCGGCGACGTAGAAGTGGAACCCCCGCTCGGTGTACCAGCTGGCCAGGTCGGGCGGCACGAAAGCGTCGTTCATGCAGTGCAGGTAGATCACCGCCCGCTTGGTCGGGCGGGCGCTGCGCCGGCGGAGCACCGCCCCGTCCAGGCCGTGCGTTCCCGACGGTTCCTCCAGCAGCAACGGAAGCGCCACCGCCTCATAACCCTCCGCCGCACCGTGAACGTCCATGATGAGACCCATCGCGCGTTCCCCCGTCCCCCGGCAGCCCGGTCCCCCGCTCCGGCCGGAACTGCCCCGCATACGAAACGTCACCATGAAGTCTGGCATCGTGATCACTGAATCACCCGTGCAAACACGCGGCCCAGCCACATCGCTGGCTGCGCGTTTGCCGTTACACGGGAGAATTCGGCCAGGCCGCTCCCCCCGGCCCCGCGTGCACCCGGGCGCACCGGGGCGCCGGGCCCCTCGTAGCCTCAGACCATGGCGACCGGTGAGCATGAGCAGATCGAGACCGAGCGGAAGTACGACGTGGACACCGGCTTCGTCCTGCCGGACCTGGCCGGGGCCGGCGGCTCGGCCAGCATGGCCCCGCCCGACGTCCAGCTGCTGGAAGCCACCTACTTCGACACCGACGATCTTCGGCTGATCGCCGCGCACATCACGCTGCGCCGCCGGACTGGCGGCGACGACGCGGGCTGGCACATCAAGCTGCCGGTCGGCGGGGACACCCGGCGCGAAGTGCATTTCCCGCTGGGCCCGCCGGGACGGGTGGTTCCCGGCGAGATCGCCGCCGAAGTCGCCCGCTGGTCGGGCGGGGCACCCCTGGGCCCGGTCGCCCGGCTGGAGACCCGCCGGACCGTGCGGCGCCTGCTGAGTGAGTCTGGCGAGGTGCTCGCCGAGGTCGCCGACGACCAGGTCACCGGGTCACGGCCGGACCCGGCGGACCCGGAGACCTGGCGGCTGCAGGACAGCTGGCGGGAAGTGGAGGTCGAGCTGAAATCCGGGACCCCGGACCTGCTGGACGCGGCGGCGGCCGGGCTGGCCGCGGCGGGCGCCACGCCGTCCCGGTCGGCCTCGAAACTGGCCCGGGTCCTGTACGGCGAACCATCATGACCGGGCCCGGGCCGCAGACCCGGGCGCTGCCCCAGCTGCACGGCACCAAGTTCGTCACCGACGGCGGCATGGAAACCGACCTGATCTTCCATCACGGTGTCAACCTGCCGGATTTCGCCGCCTTCCCGCTGCTCGATACCGCCGGCGGACGCGGCTTGCTCACCCGGTACTACGACGGCTACGCCACGATCGCGCAGCAGGCCAGCGCCGGGTTGATGCTCGAGGCCCCGACCTGGCGGGCCAACCCCGACTGGGGTACCCGGCTCGGCTACAGCGCCGCGGATCTGGCCCGCGTGAACACCGCGGCCATCACGTTGCTCGCCGGGCTGCGCGAGCGTTACACCACCACCCTGGGCATCGGCACCGTTCTGGTCAGCGGCATGATCGGTCCGCGCGGCGACGGTTATGCCGCCGGGCACCCCGATCCGGACGAGGCCGCCGGCTACCACGGTCCGCAGCTCGAGGCCTTCGCCGCCGCCGGCGCCGACCTGGCCACCGCCCTCACCCTCAGTGACGTCCCGGAGGCCATCGGCATCGTCGCGGCCGCCCGCGCCGCCGGACTGCCCATCGCCATCTCCTTCACGGTCGAAACCGACGGCCGCCTGCCCAGCGGGCCCACCATCGCCGACGCCATCGCCACCGTCAACGCCGCCGCCGCGCCCGACTACTACCTGATCAACTGCGCTCACCCCACCCACATCCTCGCCGGACTGACCCAGCCCGGAAGACGGAGCCAGCCCGGAACACGGGGCCAGCCTGGAACCGGGATCGACCGGATCATCGGCATCCGCGCCAACGCCTCACTCAAGAGCCACGCTGAACTCGACGACGCCGAGGACCTCGATGAAGGTGATATCGGCGCCCTCGCCGCGGCCCAGGCCGGCCTTACCGCTGCCCTGCCCGCCCTCACCATCCTCGGCGGCTGCTGCGGAACCGACCACCGCCACGTCGCCGCCCTCTGGGGCACGGCCGGCTAGAGAATCACGTCCTCGACCGGGCGGCGGGCCGTGGCGGCGGCGGTATGGGCCCGGCCGAACTGCATCAGCATCTGCGGCGCACCGGGAAGGCCGAGCCGGGACCGGACCAGGGCCCGCAGCGGCGGCGACTCCATGGGCTGGCTGTTCAGCGCGGCGAACACCCAGGAGGTCGCGGCGTGCACGAGCACGCGGTTCAGCGCCTGCCCGGCCCGCAGCCAGTCAGCCGGCGTGTCTCCCGCGGTGACCAGGATGGCCGTGGCCGGGGGCGGCGGGCCGCCCGCTTCGAGCTGCCCCTCACCGTGGCCCTGATCAAAGTCGCGCAGCGCCAGCCGCCCGTCCCAGCCGCCCGGCCGGGTCGTCCCGTCCTCGGGCAGCGCGGTGTAGGAGCGGGCCGGCACGCCGTCCCGCGCGTCGCTGCCCCGCTTCCGGGTCCAGTCCCGCAGCTCGTCGTGGATCAGGGGATTGCGCTGCTGCCACCGCGCTGCGGCGGCGACCAGGTCCCGCAGCCGGCCCCGGGACGGCTCGTCGATCAGGACCAGGGTGGCTCCCTCGGCGATCGCGTCGTGCTGCAGCCGGACCAGCAGCCCCGGCGGGATCGGCTCGGGGCTGAACGGGCCCCGGTGCGTATGCCGGTGCGGCACCGCCGCCAGCATTTCCCAGTCCTGCGCCGTGGGCCGGACCTCCCGGTCCAGCCGGATCCGGGCGAGCAGGCCGGGGTGATCGGGGTCGGGCAGCAGTTCCACGGCCGCGCGGTAGCCCAGGTGCCGCAGACCCAGCCGCAGGCCGAAAACGGCCGCGCCGCAGCTGATCAGCATTTCCCGGCCTGCCGGATCGATGGCCCGCAGCCGGCGGGCCTGGTCGGCGTACAGGTCGAGGCCGTTGCGCTGGACCCGGAACTGCCAGGGCTGGGTGTTGTGCACCGACGGCGCCCGGCCGGCCGTCTCCACCAGGAAGGCCACCTGGTCGGGAGTCAAGGTCGCACCCGCGGCGCGAGCTTTGCTGATGTCGGGCGGGATCTCCGGCATGTCGCCCCCTATGCCTGGTTACTGTCAGCGTCCGGTCCCACCGTGACCAGGTGCAGAGCCGTCCGTCCCCGCTGCGCAGGACCAAAGGCCCCGCCCGGCGGGTGCGGACCAGCGATTCAGAGCCGCCGCAGACGAAGCGGAAACCTCAGCCACAGGCCGTTGCGGAATTCTGAGGGTGTTAACTTCCGTGAAGGAGCAATGATGAACAGCAGCGACCCTCGCACCGTGTCGGCCATGGTGCGCCGTGACCGGTCCCGCAAACGGCTCCGGGCCGTGACCGCCGGGACCGGTGCCCTGGGGCTGGCCGTCGCGGGCGGGCTCGCCTTTACCCTGCCCAGCTCCACGCACCCCACCGCCAGCTCAGCGGGCACGTCCACCAAGACGAGCGGCGGGTCGTCATCGCATGCGACGTCGGGTGGCTCGTCCGGGACGGGCTCGTCGTCCGGGACCGGCTCGTCGTCCGGGACGGGCTCGTCGTCCGGCCAGAGTTCCTCCTCCGCCAGCGCGCCGTCGTCCAGTTCCGGGTCGGGCAGCGTCACCTCCGGCGGCTCGTGATGTCCCCTCCGGGCCCCGCGTCGCCCGGCGCGGCGTCCCCCGGCCACGCGTCTCCCGGCCACGCGTCTTCCGGTACCGGAGAGCCTGCGGCCGCGGACTGGCAGGCCCTGGGCACCCAGGTCTGGCTCCTGGTCACTGACCCGGGCCAGCTGGCCGAGGCCCGCCGCTTCCTCGAGGCCGACCTGGCCGCGGTGGATCAGGCCTGCAGCCGCTTCCGGCCCGACTCCGAGCTGATGCGGCTGGGCAGGGCCGGCCCGTCCACGGCCAGCACGGGACCGGCCAGCACCGGACCCGCCAGCACCGGACCCGCCAGCACCGTGACTGTGGAGGTCAGTCCGCTGCTCGCGGAGGCGATCGCGGTGGCGCTGCGCGCGGCCCGGATGACGGACGGGGACGTGGACCCGACCGTGGCCGACGCGATGTCCGCTCTCGGCTACGACCGTGACTTCTCGCTGCTGCCCACTGTGGGCCCGCCGGTCCGGCTCACCGTGCGGGCGGTGCCCGGCTGGCGCCAGGTCGGGCTCGACGAGCAGGCGCGGCTGCTGACCCTGCCCCGCGGCGTGCACCTGGATCTCGGCGCTACCGCCAAGGCCTGGGCCGCGGACCGGGCCGCCTCCCGGCTGGCCGGGGCGCTGGGCTGCGGCGTACTGGTCGGTCTGGGCGGGGACATCTCGGTAGCCGGGCCGCCGCCCCAGGGTGGCTGGCGGATCCGGGTGCAGGACATCACCGGACGCCCGGAGGACCCGCCGGCGGGCCCGGCCGCGGTGGTGGCCATCCGGGAAGGCGGGCTGGCCACGTCCAGCACCACGGCCCGGCGCTGGCGGCGCGGCGGTGATGTGCTGCACCACATCCTGGACCCGCGCACCAGCCTGCCCGCCTCCGTGCACTGGCGCACCGTGTCCGTGGCCGCCGCATCGTGCGTGGACGCCAATACGGCGAGCACCGCCGCGATCATCCGCGGCCCCCAGGCTCTGGATTGGCTCTCAAATCTCGGCTTGCCGGCCCGCCTGGTCGATGCGGCGGGTAGCGTCCGGACGGTCGGCGGATGGCCCGCCGAGACCCACTGAGCCGTCGCAGCGAGGATCTTCATGAACCACCGCCGGTCAGACGTGCGCGCCGCCGTGTTCGCGCGGCGGCGGAGCCAGGGGCACCTGCGGACGGTGACCGCCACGGTGGGTTTCGCGGGGGTGGTCACGGCGGGCCTGGTGGCCGCGATCTTGCCCGGCTCGGTCCATGCCTCGGCCACCTCCGGTACCGCCAGCACGCCGGCTCCGGCCGCGCCCGGCAGCAGCAGCCCCGCCGCCAGCTGCCCCCACCGCCACATCGGGGACTCCCGCCGCCAGGCACCATCGCCGCCATCACCGCCACCACCGGCAGGCCAGCGCGCCCGCCGCGGCGACCACCGCCCCGGCTGCCCCGGTGCCCACTCCGGCCGCGACCACCGCGCCGCCGCAGAGCGTGTCCGGTGGTTCCTGACCTGGCCTCAGCCGACCGGATCCGGCTCAGCCCGCTCTCCGGCGTCTCCTGCGGCGCGCCCGGCCCGCCCCGGCCCGGTCCGGCGGGAGTCATAGCGCCACATCCCGGGCAGCAGCCAGCACGTCGCCACGGCCGTCACCACGCTGAGCAGGCCACCAGACCAGGCCGCGAACTGCGGCCCGCCGAGGGCCGCGGCCCCGCCGGCCTCGGCATCACCGAGCCGCGGGCCGCCCTGGATCCCGGCGTAGATGAGGCTGTTGACCCGGCCCTGCATCCCGTCCGGGGTGACCTGCTGCACGATCATCATCCGGAACACCGCCGACACCACGTCCGCGGCCCCCGCCGCGGCCAGCAGCGCCAGCGCGGCCGGCAGCCACGGCACCAGGCCGAACGCGGTGATGGTGATCCCCCACACGACCACGCAGATCGCCACCGCGCGCCCGGCCGGCGCACCCGGCCCACCCGGCCCAGCAGCAGCGACCCGATCAGCGCGCCGACGCCGGGCGCCGCGTTGAGGTACCCCACGGTGGCGGCTCCCCCGCCGTAGAGCGTGGTGGCCAGCGCGGGGAACACCGCGCGGGGCAGCCCGAACACCATGGCCCCGAGGTCGATGACGAATATGCCGGCCAGCGGCTGGCTGGACCGGACGTACCTGATCCCGCCGATCAGCGAGGCGAAGCTGGCGGGCTGGCCGCCGCGGTCCGGGGGCAGCGCGGGCAGCAGCAGCACCGTGACCAGGGCCACCCCGAAGGAGGCCAGGTCCAGCCCGTACACCAAGGGGAACCCCGCGTGCGCGATCAGCAGCCCGGCCGCGGCCGGGCCGACCACCAGGGTGAACTGGTTCGCGGCGGACTGGACGGAGATGGCCGCCGGAAGATCCTCGGGCGGCACCAGGCGCCACAGCGAGGCTCGTCGGGCCGACCAGTCCAGGCCCTGGAACGCCGCCGCCTCGGCCGTGCAGGCGAACAGCGGCCACACCTGCGGATGGCCGAGCAACGCGTTAGCCATCAGGCCTGCGCTCCCGGCCGCCAGCATGAACTGGGTGAACAGCATGACCCGGCGCCGGTCCCAGGCGTCACCAGCGGGCCGCCGATCAGCGACCCGGCCAGCAGCGGCACCAGCTGGCCCAGGCTGACCAGCCCGACCATGGCCGTGGACCCGGTCAGCCGGTAGGTCTGGTACGACACGGCCACGATGTGAGCTGCGTGCCGACCTGCGACACGAGCTGGCCGCCCCACAGGCGCCGGAAGTTCCGGTGCCGCCGCAATGGCCCGGTATCCACCAGGACATCCCCGACCATCCGGCGGGTCCGGGACCAGTGCGCGCGCAGCCGGAACCGGCCTTCGCGGCTGGCCGGCGGGGCGGGCTGCCGGGGCATGCGGCATGTATAGCGAACGGGTACCCGCACCCTCCCGGCCAGGGCTGGCCGGCGCAGGCCAGGGCTCAGAGGAAATTCAGAGGCGTGCTAGAGGACAGCCTGCGGCCAGTTAGGGATGCTTCTGGAGAGCGTGCAGACCACCCCTGGCCGGGAGCATCCGCTCCGTACTCACGGCCGCCGCCGGAAGGGCCACGATGAACGGAATCACCCAGAGCACCGCGCTCTGGTACGCGAGCAGGGCCACCGGAGTGGTGAGCCTGCTGCTGCTGACCGCGGTGGTGCTGCTGGGCGTGCTGGTCAACCGGCAGGGACGGCTGCCCGGCCTGCCCCGGTTCGTGGTCACCGGGCTGCACCGCAACCTGTCCCTGCTCGGCGTGGCCTTCGTGGCCATCCACGTCCTCACGGCCGTTCTCGATCCCTACGTGACCATCCGGATCGTCGCGATCGTGGTCCCGTTCACATCGGCGTACAAGCCCTTGTGGCTCGGCCTGGGCGCGATCTCGCTCGACGTGGTGCTAGCGCTGATCCTGACCAGCCTGGCCCGGGCCCGGATGAGCCGCCGGCTCTGGCGGTCGCTGCACTGGCTCAGCTACGCGGCCTGGGTCTCCGCCCTGGTGCACAGCCTGACCAGCAGCACCGACCTGCACAGCGGCGTCCTGCTCTACCTGGCGATCGCCTGCTCCCTGGCCGTGGTCGCCGCCGTGATCTGGCGGGCGCTCCACGCCGGGCGGGAGATACCGCGGGAGGAACGGGCCGCGACCACCCTGGCCATGATGTCGCCAGGCCGCGCCCCCCAGGCCCGTGGCACCCCGCGCGACGGCGCGGGCCGGCCTGATCCCGAGAACGTCCGCTGACCGACTCACGAAAGCCGATACGCGATGACCTATGGCACCACCGTGCCGCACCCCGCCCGGCCGCAGGGCCACACCACCCGGACCGGGCCGGCCGGAACTGGTTCGCGGCCGCCCGGTGACCTGCCCAGGCTGCTGCCCGTGCACGGCGTCGTGCCGGTTGACCTGCACACCCACCTATCCCGCTACGCGGCACCGCCCTACTTTGGGCACCCCGGGAAGCTCATCCCCGTGCTGAAGGCGGCCGGGCTCACCGGCCGCGGCGGCGCTGCCTTCCCGGTGCACCGCAAACTCGAGGCCGTCGCCAAGGCCAGGACCCAGCCCGTGGTCATCGGCAACGGAGCCGAGGGCGAGCCCGCCAGTGACAAGGACAAGTCGCTGCTGTGGATCTCGCCGCACCTCGTCCTGGACGGCCTCCAGCTGGCCGCCGAGGCGGTCGGCTCGCGGGCCGTCGCGCTGTACGTGCACCGGAACGCCCGGCTACAGGAGCGGCTGCGGGCCGCGGTCGCCGAACGCGCCGCCGCTCGCATCGACATGGCCCCGGTGGAGATCATTGACGCGCCGCCGCGTTTCCTGGCCGGCGAGGAATCGGCGCTGGCCAGCCGGATCAGCGGGCAGCCCGCCATGCCCCGGTTCAAGCCGCCGCGTGTGTTCGAGCGGGGCGTGGTGGGCCGGCCGACGCTGGTCCACAACGTGGAGACGCTGGCGCACATCGCCCTGATCGGCCGGTACGGGCCGGCCTGGTTCCGGGCCGCGGGCACGCCGGAGGAGCCGGGCAGCATGCTGTGCACGCTGCACCAGGCGGACGGCCGGCGGGATGTGGTGGAGACCGAACTCGGCACGCCGCTGCGCGACCTGCTCCGGCTCGATGGCACCCAGGCGGTGCTCAGCGGCGGCTACCACGGCGCCTGGCTGCCCGCCGCGAATGCGGCCCGCATGACGCTCAGCAACGAGCATCTCCAGGCCGCCGGGGCGTTCGTGGGGGCCGGGGTCCTGGTGGGCCTGCCGGCCGACTGCTGCGGGATCGCGGAGACCGCGCGGGTCGCCCGCTACCTGGCGCTGGAGTCGGCCGGGCAGTGCGGGCCGTGCTTCAACGGCCTGCCCCGCATCGCCGCCGCCCTGGACGAGGTGGCCAGTCCCCGGCCCGACCCCCGCGCGGTCACGGACATGATCCGGTGGGCGGGCCTGGTGGAGGGCCGGGGCGCCTGCCACCACCCGGACGGGACCACCCGGTTTGTCCGCAGCGCCCTGCACGTCTTCCGGGATGAGATCGCCAATCACGCGGATGGGCGGTGCGTGGACCCGGCCCGGGAGCCGTTCCTGCCCCTGCCCGCGGACAGCGCGCTCGGCGCGGCGGACTGGAACTGAGACCGGGCCCGGACCGAGGAAGCCCTGAATTGAGGAAGCGCAGATGAAAGAGGAATTGCGGGTCGACCCGACTGTGTGCTCCGGCCACGGCCTGTGCGCGGAACTGCTGCCTGAGCTGGTCACGCTGGACGAGTGGGGCTACCCGATCGTGACCCGCGGGGCGGTGCCCCGCTCGCTGGACCGCCACGTCCGCCGGGCCGTGACCGACTGCCCCACGCTGGCTCTCAAGCTGCTGCCGGTGTCCTGAGAGGTAACCCAGAGGAAACGTAGAATTACCTCGTAGCTACCGAACGGATACTGGACGGATGATGAGCGACGCGCAGGCCGCCCCGACCGCCACCGCGGCCCAGCCGGGCCCCGCCGGTCAGCCGGGCGCTAAGGGCCAGGCGGCCCCGATCAGGCGGCTGGACGGCAGCCCGATCCGGGTGCTGGTCGTCGACGACGAGCCGAGCCTGGCTGAGCTGCTGGCCAGTGTGCTGCGTTATGAGGGCTGGGAGATCATGACGGCCGGGGACGGGGCGTCGGCGGTCCGGGCTGCCCGCGAGTTCCGGCCCGATGCCGTGGTCCTGGACATCATGCTGCCGGACTTCGATGGCCTGGAAGTACTGCGCCGGGTGCGGCAGGAATCCCCGCACGTGTGCGTGCTGTTCCTTACGGCCAAGGACGCCGTGGATGACCGGGTGGCCGGGATCACCGCGGGCGGCGATGACTACGTCACCAAGCCGTTCAGCCTGGAGGAAGTGCTGGCCCGGTTGCGCGGGCTGCTCCGCCGGGCGGGCCTGGCCCGGTCCCGCGGCGAGATCCAGCTGGTGGTTGGCGACCTGACCATGGACGAAGACGCTCGCGAAGTGCGCCGGGGCGACGAGGTGATCGACCTGACCGCGACCGAGTTTGAGCTGCTGCGATTCCTGATGCGTAATCCTCGCCGGGTGCTGTCCAAGGCCCAGATCCTGGACCGGGTCTGGAACTATGATTTCGGCGGCCAGGCCCACGTCGTCGAGCTGTACATCAGCTACCTGCGGAAGAAGATCGACGCGAACCGCGAGCCACTGATCCATACCGTCCGCGGCGTCGGGTACGTGCTCAAGCCCGCGAGTTAAGGATCTTTTGATGAGCAAGGCCGGCGGCGAGGCCGGTAACGAACCGGGCCGCGGCCCGTCCAGAGGCGCGGAGGGCGACCCCAGACGGCACCCGAGTCCTTTCCAGCGCTGGCTCGGCCGCCGGACCCTGCGCGGCCGGCTGATCGCCGGGCTGCTCGCCCTGCTCGCCCTGGCCTGCGCCGCCATCGGCCTGGTTACCTACGTCGGGCTGCGGCACGGCCTCATGAGCCAGCTCGACCAGCAGCTTGGAGCGGCCAGCACGCGCTACAGCAACTGCCTCGAAGCGGCACCGGACAGCGACCACAGCGATGGCGGGAATGGACAGAGCCAGGGCCCCCAGCCAGCCGGCGACAGCGATCACGACAACGACAACGTGCCGGGTGCCCCGCAGGGATGCGGGGATCAGCAGGGCGGCCAGACGTTCAGCGCTGCCCTCGATGGCGACAAAGTGTTCTATCCGACCGTGGCCAACGGCCGCTGCGACTTGACCCAGGCTGACTTGACCGCCCTTAAAACGCTCAAGGGGACCACGCAGCCGAAGACCGTCTCGTTCTCCTCGCTCGGCCCCTACCAGCTGATGGCCTCTCCCGCCAGGGACGGGACCACAGTGATCACCGGACTGCCCCTCGGCCCGGCGCAGAACATCCTCCAGGACGTGGAGCTCACCGAGGCCGTCGTCTTTGGAGCCACCTTGATCCTGACCGGTCTGCTCGGCACCGGGTTCGTCCGGCTGTCGCTGCGTCCGCTGCGCCGGGTTGCCGCCACCGCTACCCGGGTCACCGAGCTGCCCCTGGCCAGTGGCGAGGTAACGCTGGCCGAGCGGGTACCGGACGCTAATCCCCGGACCGAGGTCGGCCAGGTCGGCATGGCGTTCAACCGGATGCTTGGCCACGTCGAGTCGGCCCTGGGCCGCCGCGCGGCCAGCGAGGCGCGGCTGCGCCGGTTCGCGGCTGACGCCAGCCACGAGCTGCGCACCCCGCTGGCCGCCATCCGCGGCTATGCCGAGCTTGCCCTGCGCCACCCCGGCCCGGTACCGGCCGACATCGAGCATGCCCTGCAGCGGGTCGAGTCGGAATCGGAGCGGATGAGCGTGCTGGTGGACGAGTTGCTGCTGCTCGCCCAGCTCGATGCGGGCCGCCCGCTCGCCCAGCAGCCGGTGGACCTGACCCGGCTGGCCATCGACGCGACGAGTGACGCCCGGGTCGCCGCCGGCGGCCACCGCTGGCTTCTCGAACTGCCGGACGAGCCGATCCTGGTCCGCGGCGACGAGCACCGGCTGCATCAGGTGCTGGCCAACCTGATGAGCAACGCGGCCAAGCACACGCCGAAGGACACCGTGGTCACGCTGGCGCTGACGTCCGGCGAGTCACCGGGCACCGTCGAGCTGAGCGTGACCGACGATGGGCCCGGCATCCCGGCCGAACTCCAGCCGACCCTGTTCGAGCGCTTCGTCCGCGGCGACTCTTCCCGGGCCCGCGGGACAGGCGGAGCCGCCAGCACCGGCCTCGGACTGGCCATCGTGGACGCGGTGACCACCGCGCACGGCGGCCAGGTGCGGGTGGAGAGCAAGCCGGGGCGGACCCGGTTCCTCATCACGCTCCCCCGGCTGGACGACTCAAGGCCCAGCCCGGAGCGTTAAGTCAGCCTGTGCTCAACTCAGCCTGCGCTTGAGTCAGCTGGGTGCGGTAGTCAGCCTGGCGCGCGTCGCGGGTTCATAGCCCCGGCAGAGACGGGCCGCAGTCCTGGTCCAGCCGGGATCGCCACGGTAGGAGCATGACTGGCCCACTGGCCCGGCCAGGCACGGCGGTGTCGTCGCCGATCAGATGTCGATTTGTCGACAAAATCTCGGGCCAGGCCGGGCCGGCCCAGGCCGCGCTGATCCATCCGGAGGAACCGAGCCATGAGCGCCATCACTACCGGCCCCCGCCAGCCCACCACGGCGGGCCACTCCGGGCCGGGCCGGGCTACCCGGCTTGCTGCGGGGCCGGGCGGCCGACCCGCGCTGGGCCCGTCCGGCCCTTCTCGCCCTGCTGGCGCTGACCGCTCTGCTGTACACGGCCGGGCTGAGCCGCAACGGCTGGGCGAATGACTTCTACTCCGCCGCCGTGCAGGCGGGCACCAGGAGCTGGAAGGCGTTCTTCTTCGGCTCCTTCGACTCCTCGAGCTTCATCACCGTGGACAAGACCCCGGCTTCGCTGTGGGCGATGGAGCTGTCCGCCCGGGTGTTCGGCCTGAACTACTGGAGCGTCCTGCTGCCGCAGGCCGCGGCGGGGGTCGCGTCGGTAGCCGTCCTGTACGCCGCGGTGCGGCGCTGGTCCGGCCCCGCCGCCGGGCTCATCGCCGCCGGGGTGCTGGCCATCACCCCGGTGGCCACGCTGATGTTCCGGTTCAACAACCCCGACGCGCTGCTGGTGCTGCTGATGACGGCGGCCGCGTACGCGATGGTCCGGGCCACCGACTCCGGCCGGACACGCTGGATCGTCCTCGCGGGCGCCCTGCTCGGGTTCGGCTTCCTGGCCAAGATGCTCCAGGCCTTCCTGGTGCTGCCAGCGTTCGCCCTGGTCTACCTGGTAGCCGGGCCGCCGCGGCTGGGCCGGCGTCTCTGGCAGCTGCTGGCCGGCGGCGCGGCCCTCCTCGTCGCGGCGGGCTGGTGGGTGGCGATCGTGCAGTTCACCCCGGCCGCCGACCGGCCCTACGTCGGCGGCTCGACCAACGACAGCATCCTGCAGTTGGCCTTGGGCTACAACGGGCTGGGGCGGCTGGACGGCAACGAGACCGGGTCGGTGGGCTTCAATGGCGGCGGCGCCCCCGCGGGTGGCGCTGGCGGGAGCGCGTTCGGCGGGTCGGCCGGGCTGAGCAGGCTGTTCGCCAGCGAGATGGGCGGCCAGATCAGCTGGCTTCTGCCCGCCGCGCTGATCGCGCTGGCCACCCTGGTCTGGCTGTCCTGGCGGCGGCCGCGGACCGACCAGGCCCGGGCCGCGGCTCTGCTGTGGGGCGGCTGGCTCGTCATCACCGGGCTGGTGTTCAGCTATATGAGCGGCATCATCCACCCCTACTACACGGTGGCCCTGGCCCCCGCGATCGGTGCGCTGACCGGCATCGGCGTGGTCACCACCTGGCGGGCCCGGCGCAGCATGGTCGCCGGGCGGGCGCTCGCCGCCCGCGCGGTCCTGGCCGCGGGCCTGGTCGTGACCGCATGGTGGGCCTATGTGCTGCTCGGCCGCTCGGCGGACTGGCTGCCCTGGCTGCGGCCGGTCATCCTGGCCTGCGGCCTGGCCGCGGCGGCGGCCCTGATCGCCGAGCGCTGGCTCAGCGGCCGGGCCATCCTGCTGTCCACGGCGCCGCTGGCCCTGGTGGCCGGGCTGGCCGGGCCGCTCGCCTACAGCCTCGACACGGCCGCCACCTCACACAGCGGCGCACTCCCCAGCGCCGGCCCGTCCGTGGCCTCCTTCGGCGGGCCCGGCGGCGGTGGTGGTGGCGGGTTCGGCGGCCGCCAGCCAGGGAGTACCGCCGGGCGTGCCCCGGGCAGCACGTCCGGGCCACCGGGGCACTTCCCCGGCGGCCAGCGCGGTGGCATCGGCGGCGGCCTGGGCGGCAACACCCAGGTCTCCAGCTCCATCACGAAGCTGCTGACCAGCGGCGCCGGGGGCTACCGCTGGGCGGCGGCCACCGTGGGCGCCGAAAGCGCGGCCCCGTTCCAGCTGGCCAGTGGCGAGCCGATCATGGCGATCGGCGGGTTCAACGGCACCGACCAGGCCCCCACCCTGGCCGAGTTCAAGACGATGGTGGCCGCGCACGAGGTGCACTATTTCATCGGCGCGAACGGCCACACGTTCGGTGGCGGCTCCGGCGACGCGGCCCAGATCATCTCCTGGGTGCAATCGCACTTCACCAAGCAGACCGTCGGCGGCGAGGCCGTCTACAACCTCACCAGCCCCGCCAGTTCCTAACCCTGGCCGCCTCGGCTCCGGCCCGCCCATGGCACCGGGCCGGGGCGGGTCAGCGGGCGGCGCGGGCGTATGCGGCGGGCGTAATGCCGTAGCAGCGGCGGAACCACCGGGTCAGGTGGGCCTGGTCGGCGAAGCCCGCGTCGGCGGCGGCCTGCCCGGGCGGCGTCCCCCGGGCCAGCTCCCGCCGGGCGGCCCGGAGCCGCAGCTGACGCTGGTACTCCCCCGGGGCCAGCCCGGCCACGGACCGGAAGGCCCGGTACGCGGCGTAGCGGCTGCACCCGGCGGCGGCCGCCAGGTCGTCGCCGGAGACCGGCCCGGCGTAGTCCGCGTCGAGCACGTCCCGGACCCGCCGGGCGATCCGCGTCGTCTCGCCCGCGCCGACCCGGGCCGGGACGGCCGGCCGTCCCGCCGCCACCCGGGCCGCCCGGCCCAGCGCGATGGTCAGCCGCTCGCCACGCTCCAGTGGGGTGGCGGGCCCGGTCAGCGCGCGGTGCAGCCGCCCCAGCGCCGCGGCGAGCTCGGGGTCCGCCACGACCGGCGTGGCGAACAGTGGCCGCCCGGCCGGGCGGCCACCGATGTCGGCCAGGACGTCGGTGACCAGGCCGGGACCGATGTGGATCATCCGGTAGCTGAATCCCTGGCCCGTGGTGGCGTGGCCGTCGTGCGGATCGTCGGGGTTGAAGGCCATGACCATCCCGGCCGCGCTGGTATGCGCGGCGCCGCGGCAGGTGAACGACTGCGCGCCGGACTCGGTGACCCCGAAGGAGTAGGTGTCGTGACTGTGCCGGTGATACACGTGCTCCCGGAAGTGAGCGTGCATGGCTTCCAGCGGCTCATCCGCTGACCGCCAGTACCTGGACCAGTCCCCATCCACCGGGGTGCGGCTGACGGCCAGGAGGCCCGGGGCCGCGCTTCCGGTCATGGCCGCGCTTCCGGGGCGACACCACCGATGACCGTGGTCACGAGCTTGCGGACGGCTCCAGCCCCGGGCGGGCTCCCTTCCCGGCCGGCGAAGAGCAGATGCGCGGCCCCGATCAGGGTGGGCGCGAGCGTGTCAACGTCGGCATCCGCGGCGATACGGCCGAGGTCGCGCTCGATGGTGAGGTAGCAGGCGATCATGGCCGTGGCTTCCGTCAGCAGCGGGATACCCGCCGGCCTCACCTGGCGCAGCCGGGCCCGCAGCTCATCGCGGGAAATCACGAGGCTGACGATGCCCAGGGCGACGGAGCCGAAGAGCTCCATCAGCGCATCGGTGAGGTTGCCGGTGACGGTGCCCGTCCCGGCGGAGGCCCGCAGGGCAGCGGCCTGGCCCTCCAGCCGGGCGATGCGGTCCGCCACCAGCTCGGCGAGGAAGGCGTCGAAGTCGGCGAAGTGCCGGTGCAGGACACCCTTGGCACAGCCTGCCTCCGTGGTGACCGCCCGGCTGGTCAGCGCGTTCGGCCCGTCCCGGAGCAGGACGCGCTCGGCGGCATCGAAGAGCTGCTCGCGCGCGTCGCGGATGGCCACCCCCGTCGGCACCGCACCTCACCTTCCCCGGCCGAGCCCCGCCCGCCCGGTTGCCCGAGTGGGCGCACGCCCACTACGGTGGGCACATGCCCACTATACCGCCGGGGCGAACGCCTCTTCCTGAGCACGAGCCACGTGAGCCTCACCAGGCCCGGCAGGTAGCGGAGTCGTTCGGCTCGGACGCCGAACGCTACGACCGGGCCCGGCCCCGCTACCCCGACGCCATGGTGGAGGCGATCCTCGCCGCCAGTCCCGGCCCGGGCGTCCTGGATGTCGGCTGCGGCACCGGCATAGCGGCCCGGCAGTTCCAGGCGGCCGGCGGCCGGGTGCTCGGGATCGACCCCGACCCGCGGATGGCCGACCTGGCGCGGCGGTTCGGGGTCGAGGTCGAGGTGGCCACGTTCGAAGCCTGGGACAGCGGCGGCCGGGTATTCGACGCGGTCATCGCCGGGCAGGCCTGGCACTGGGTGGACCCGGTCGCCGGCGCGGCCAAGGCAGCGCAGGTGCTCCGGCCGGGCGGGCGGTTCGCGGTGTTCTGGAATTCGTTCCGGCCTGCCGCCGAGGTGGGTGAAGCTTTCGCCGCGGTCAACCGGCGCGTGCTGCCCGACTCGCCGCTCAGCCGCGGGGCGATGCCCGGCCCGGATGCGTATTCGGCGCTGTGCACCAAGGCCGCCGGCGGGATGCGGCAGGCGGGCACGTTCAGCGACCCCCAGGAGTGGCGGTTCGACTGGGACCGGCCCTACACCCGCGACGAGTGGCTGGACGTGGTTCCTACCTTCGGCGGCTTCGACCAGTTCCCGCCGGCCAAGCAGGAAGAGCTGCTGACCGGCCTCGGCGCTGCCATCGACGCGGTGGGGGGCAGCTTCACGATGGGCTACACCGCCGTAGTAGCCACCGCGGTGCGTACCTGATCCGCCGGTCCCGCGGGCGATCTTCCATGATCACGGTCAATAAGCGGGCCGCGGGCCCGGAAATTGACCGTGATCAATGGACGGGGCGCTCATGCGTTCAAGACGGGGCGGCGCCAGGCGGCGAGGCTGGGGAGATGCGTTTCGATACCAAGATTGCCATCGCGGTCCGCGGGGACCTGGCGGCCTGGCAGCAGCTGAACGTGACGGCGTTCCTGGCCAGCGGGGTAGCCGCTGGCTGCGACGAGACTATCGGGAAGCCGTACGAAGACGGGTCGGGGCACCGTTACCTGGAGATGTTCCGGCAGCCAGTGCTGGTCTACGCGGCGGACGGGCCGGGCCTGAGCGCGGTCCGCGAGCGGGCGGCCGCCCGGGAGATGCCCATCGCGATCTACACCGAAGACATGTTCGCCACCGGGCACGACGAAGCCAACCGGGCCGTGGTCCGGGCGGTGCCCGGCGATGACCTGCACCTGGCCGGGATCGCGGTGTACGGGCCGCGCAACGCGGTGGACAAGGTGGTCAAGGGCCTGGCGCTGCACTCCTGATCGCTGGCGGGTGGCCCGCCAGGTCGAGCAGGTCATCCAGCACGGTGCCGAACGAGCGCGCGGCGAGGGTCAGGTGACCCTCGCCCCGGGCCAGGTGAGCCCGGGCTCCCGGGATGTGCCGCGCGAGCCAGGCGCCGTGGCTGAACGGGACCATCCGGTCCTGCTCCCCCTGCCAGATGGCGACCGGGACGGCGCCCGCCTGCGCCAGCGGGAAGCCCCAGTCGCTGACGAACGCGATGTCGTCGTCCCGCCAGCCGGCGATACCGGCCCGCAGCGCGATCCGGAATGACACGGCCAGGTACTCCGCGAACTCCGCGGTGACCACGGCCCGGTCCGCGGCAGAGATCAGGCCGCCCATCTCCTCTGCCACCTGCTGCCCGGTGACCTGCCCGAGACCAGCCGCGGCCTCTTCCAGGAACGCGGTGAGCGGGGCCTCCCCCTGCCCGGCCGCGGTGAACTCGGCCACGTTCTCCGGGCCCATCCCGGCCATCCAGTCCAGGCCTGCGGCCTGGAGCGGGGCCACGCCGGCCAGCGAGGCGGCGGCCAGGCACCGGCCAGGCAGCAGCGCCGCGCACGCCAGTGCGTGCGGACCGCCGCCGGACCAGCCGACGGTCACGAACTGCCGGGCGCCGAGCCCGTCCAGCACCGCCGCGACGTCGGCCGCCGCATCCGCGATGCGGCGGCCCGGCCGCGCGGTCGAGTCGCCGTAGCCGGGCCGGGCGTACATCACGGTACGCAGCCCGCGCGCCGCGGCCGCCGCGGCCATGTCCGGGGACGCCACCAGCCCGCCGGGGGTCCCGTTGTGGAAGAGCAGGACCAGGCCATCCTCCGGGCCGGCGCTCAGTACCTCGAGCTGCCGGCCGCCCGCGGTAGCCAGGATCCGGGTGCCGGGCGGCGGTTCGTGGACCATGCTGGTCACCTTAATCGCGGGGGTCAGGGCAGGCGGCTCAGGTCCAGCGTCTGCAGCTCGGCCGACTTGGTGTTGGTGACCAGCAGGGTGGTGCTGTGCGAGACGACCGCGAACTGCCGTGGCTGCAGGCCCGACCGGGCGTAGCCGAGCAGGGCCGGTTTGCCGTCCAGGGCCTTGGCCGTGTCGACCACGGCCAGGTTGGCCTGGTCCCCCTGGCCCCCGTCACGGTTGGAGTCGGCGACCACGATCCGGCTTCCGTTGCTGACCACCGCCAGCCCGAGCGGTGACTGGCCCACGGCGACGCGGGCGATCAGGGCATGCCCCGGATCGCTGAGCAGCTTGGCGGCCGAGAAGCCGAGCAGCGCGTTGGAGCCGACCGCGGTGACCCACAGGTCTTGCCCGTTGGGGGAGAACGCCACGCGGTTGGTCTGGCAGCCGGCCGGGATTGACTTCATCACCACCGCGGAGCCCGGGTGCTGCACGGCCTGGGGCACGTCGATGACGTTCAGCACACCGGCCCCCGGGCTGGTGGCATGATCCTGGCCGCTGGCCACGTAGGCGTGCTTCCCATCGGGGGCCATCGCGATCCCGATGGGCTGGGGACCGACCGGGATGAGCCCGACCAGGGCCGAGGAGCTGAAGCCGGACTTGAGTGCGTGCTGCAGGTTGAACACGCCTACGTGAGCGCTGTACTGGTAGGTGACGAACGCGTACTGCCCGTTGGGGGTGATCGCGACGTCTTCCGCGTGCTTCTGGCCCGGACTGCTCAGTGATCCGACCGGGGCGGCCCCCGCCACCTGCTCCAGGGAGCTGACCCGGAAGACGGTGATCCCGTTGCCCCCCGTGACCACCAGATAACGCCCGTCCGGGGTGAGCGTCTCGCCCTGGGCGTGCTTGAGCGGGCTGCTCCACAGCACCGTGGGAACCGGCTTGGACGTGTTCATCACGGCGAGGCCGCTGCCGGCGCCGGACACGAAGGCGAAGCCTGGCACGGTCGCGACGTCGAACGGGCCCCCGCCGGTCGCGACCATATGGCTCCCGACGTGCCTGATCTGCGTCGCCTTGGCGGTCTGGGTGGTGCATCCGGGCGGCTTCAGCGTCTACGGCCTGGGCCGACCCGGTGGTCTTGGCCCCGGTCGAGAAGGAGTTCTTCACGAAGTACCCCACCCCGGCCAGGACCACGACGACGGCCAGCGCCACGACGGCCCAGAGCCCGCGCCGCCGCCGCGGCGGTTCGGGCCGGCCCGGCGCGGGCCGGCGGCTGAAGGCCGGCGGCCGGCCGGGCGGCGCCGGGGCATAGCCACCCGGAGTGACCGGGGAAACATCCCGGGTGTCGTCGGGTGGCAGCGGGGGCGGCGCGGCGGGAGGTCCGGCCTCAGCGGGCCTGGGTCGGTACCACCCAGCCTCCGGGAACCCGGGCGTTGCGGGCTCGGCTTCGGGAACGGAGCGGGCCGGCCCGGACAACTCGGTGGCCGGGCCGGATTTCCCGGGCCTGGGGTCTCCGGCGGCCGGGCCGGGGACCTCGGTGGCCGGGCCGGGGTCCCGGCGGCCGGGCCGGGGACCTCGGTGGCCGGGCCCGGGGTCCCGGTGGCCGGGCCAGGATCCGCCGCGGCGGCACCGGCCGGGATGGGACCGGGCTGGCCGGTCCCGGAGCCGGGATCGGGCGGCGCTACGGGACCCGTGGACCCCGGCCCTTCCGGATCGGCTGGTCCCACGGGCACGACTGGTACCACGGGCACGACCTGTGTGCTCTCCCGCAGCGGGACATCCGGGAAGTCGGCGGCGGGCGCCGGCGCCAGTCCCGGCCCGGATTCGAGCCCGCAGGCCCGCCGCAGCGCCGCGGCGAACTCCGGGCAGGTGCCGTACCGCTCCGTGGGGACCTTGGCCAGCGCCTTCGCCATCACCTCATCCACGGCCGCGGGCAGGTCGGGGCGGCGGCTGGTCAGTTCGGGCGGAGGGGCGGAGATCTGGGCCCACATGACCGCGACCGACTCGTCCCTGACGAACGGCGGGTGGCCAGTGAGCATGGTGAATGCGGAGCAGGCCAGCGCGTACTCGTCCGCGCGCCCGGTCACCGCCCGGGCCTCGATCTGCTCGGGCGCGACATAGTCCAGTGTGCCGAGGAACTGGCCGGTGGAGGTCAGCGCGCTGACCGACAGGGCCCGCTTGCTCAGGCCGAAGTCGGAAAGGTACGTGTGGCCGGGGTAGTCTCCCCCGCCCGCCATATCGAGCAGCATGTTGCCCGGCTTGACGTCCCGGTGCACCAGCCCGTGCGAATGAGCCGCCTCCAGGCCGGCGGCGACCTGGGTGATGATGTGGCAGGCCCGGGCGGCCGGCAGCGCTCCCTCGGCGTCCACGAGCTCCTGCACGTTCGGCCCGTGCACGAAGCGCATCGCGATGAACAGCACCCCGTTGGCCTCGCCCGCCTCGAAGATCGGGATGATGTTGGGGTGGTCCACGGCGGCCGCGGTGCGCGATTCGCGGATGAACCGCTGCCGGAACGCCTCGTCCCGGGCCAGCTCGGGCGACAGCACCTTGATCGCGACCGGGCGCTCCAGCCGGATGTCGTAGGCGCGGTAGACCACGGCCATGCCGCCCCGGCCGATCTGCTCGTCGAGCCGGTACCCGGCCAGGCGGGACCCGACGCCGAAGCCCCCGAACTCCGGGGTCTCGTCAGACACCGCGGCCCCCCTGCCCACCTGCGCGGAAGTCAGTCCTCAGAATTTTCACTGGACCCACTGGTTACCTCGGGTACTTTACTGTCCCTTGGTCCATCGTTCCCGCTCATGCGCCCGGCCGAACGGCTACCGGGGCTTCGATAGGCATTCGTTGCCTGACGGTCATGGCCTGCTGAACCACCGACCGATTCCGCTGCCGCTCCGGGCATGGGAGCCGCCAGAAGCGCGTGATGCGCGCGGGGCGGGGGACGACGGGCCTGGCGGCGGGAATGACCCTCGGGTTGTCCCATCACTTCTCTCCTGGATTGGATCCGCTTATGCTCCGGCTGTAGCGGCCACCGACCTCCACGAGGTGATGACCATGTCACGCCCGGCGTCCCAGCTCCCCATCCCGGCCGCGATCGATTTCGGCGCCCCGTCCGCAGAACGGGACATCGAACGGGGACTGGAAGAGTATTTCGTGGAATCCGAGGCTTACAACAGGGTGCGCTCAGGCGCGAAGCGCATCGTGGTCGGGAATCGCGGGATCGGCAAGAGTGCCATTTTCCAGGTCCTGGCCCGCCGTGAGCGAGACGCGGGCAGCTATGTCATTGAGCTGTCTCCCGAGGACTACTCCTATGAGCTGCTGAGCCAGACCATGGCCAGCGAGCACAGCGGGTCCTGGGCCAAGCTCGGCGCCTACGCCGTGGCCTGGAAGTACCTCATCTACGTGCTGATCATGAAAGAGGTCTCGCGGCGCAAGGTGCACCTGAAGAAGGGCGAGGCGTCCCGCATCTACAAGTACATCCGGGACCACCACGCCAACGACAACGCCAGCAAGCTGTCCGCCCTGGTCTCCTACCTGAAGCGGATGGAAGGACTGAAGATCGGGAAGTACGAGGCCAGCGTCAAGACCCGCGAGCTGGAGAAGCTGTACAAGCTCGAGGAGATCCACCATCTCCTGCCCGGCTTACAGGAGATCGCGGGCCAGCGGCGGATCATCGTGCTCGTAGACGAACTGGACCGGGGCTGGGACTCCTCCGAGGACGCCCAGGCGTTCCTCGCGGGCCTGTTCCAGGCCTGCCTGTCCGTCAATTCCCTGCACGAGAACCTGCGGGTCTACATCTCGCTGCGGCAGGAGCTGTACGACGACGTTCCCGCGCTGTACGAGGACGCCCAGAAATACCGGGACCTCATCGAGAACATCCACTGGACCGAGGCGTCCTTGCTCAAGCTGATGGCTAACCGGATCCGGCACGCCCTGCCCGCGCTGGCCGGCTACGACGACCAGGAGTGCTGGAACTGCCTGTTCACGGCGCCGCCCGGACAGCAGCGAGCCAGGTCCTTCGACTACATGATCGACCGGACCCTGTACCGGCCCCGGGAGATCATCCAGTTCTCCACCCAGGTCATCGAGTGCGCCCAGTACGGTCAGGCCGGGCCGCCCTGGCCCCACGCCACCATCACCGAGGCGGAGTCCCTGTACTCCGCCGACCGGGTCAGGGATATCGCCGCTGAGTACCGCTTCCAGTGGCCGGGCCTGCTCAGCGTGATCGAGACCTTCCGCGGCCAGTCGCGGGTCATCGACCGCGACGATCTCGAACTCCTGGCGCTGGGCCTCATCACCCGGGACATCCCGTCCGCCGGGACCGGTGCCTGGCTGGACGAGTGCTCCCCGGATGGGCTGATCGAGATCTTGTGGCAGGTGGGCCTGCTGCTGGCCGAGGCCGACCCGGGAAGCGGCGCCGCGCTGCGTGACCCGGGCCGCCCGGCCGGCGTCCCCTTCCTCGGCTCGCACCAGGCCCGCCGGCTCAACCTCGCTACGGCCCAGCGCTTCCAGGTGCATCCCATGTTCCGGGCCTACCTGGGCACCGGCCGGGCCTGACGGCTCCGGGCCCGAATACCGGTGCCGCGGGAACAATCGTTATGTAATAGCAACGCCTATCCAGGCAACGCTTTCAGCGGTATCTCGTCGCGAAAAACGGGTTATTCCCTTTCCCCTATATCGGCAGTACCGTTCCATAAGAATTGGCTGCGCGTCCCGGCCAGGAAACGGGACGGGGGAACGTGGAGGTTCTCATGTCACGACGGGGTTGGCGGTCGCGGTGGACCGCCGTAGCGGCCGCAGGCTTAACAGCGGCGGCGATGTCCGGGGCCGGGCCGGGAGCAGCGGCCGGGGCCGCAGCGGCCAGCGGGCCACAGGTCAAGCTCATAGTTGCGCAGAAGAGCCTCACCGTGCCCAGGTACGGACGCCAGGTGTACCTGGATCCGGGCATCTGGGTCGCGTCACTCGGCTCGGCGTTCCAGCTTGACCTGCAGCGGGCGGACTATTCGACGCCCATGACGATCACCCAGGTGGTCCACGTGCCGGGCGGTGGTACCCAGCAGATTCCCTGGCCGTCGAGCGTGGTCGGGACGATACCGAGCGCCCTGAAGAAGTTTGTCCACCTCACCGTCACGAACTCCGGCGGCAAGGTGGTGGCGACGGAGAATATGGGGTTCTGCCCGGACACGTACGACCCGGAGCGGGCTACCACGGACAGCCCCGCCACCTCGCCGTACCCGCAGGAATGCGTCGGCGACCCGTTCCCGAAGTCACTGGTGTGGGGCATAGCGCGGGGTTGGGCCGCCGACCCTGCCGAGCAGACCTTCCGGCCCATGAAACTCGCTCTCGGGCATTACACGGTTACCGAGACCATCATGCCCACCTACGCGCAGCTGCTGAACATCTCGGCCGCCGATGCCTCGGCGAGCGTCAAGGTAACCGTGGTGAAGGCCTCAGGATGCTGCGGTGTGGCTGCTGGTGCCGCCCATCGCCCGCGCAGCCGGCCGCAGAACCGGCCGCTCCGGTCCAACCCGGCCGTCCCGGACCTGGCGAGCCCGCCGGCCAGCTCGCTGCCGGATCTCGTCCCGCTTCCGTCCTGGGGCATCAGGGTGGCCCATATCCGGAAGACCAAGACCCAGCGCGCGTCCGACCAGCTCGACTTCGGCGCCACCGTGTCGGTCAGCAACGCCCCCCTGGATGTCGAGGGCTTCCGGTCTGACGGCTCGCCGGTCATGAAGGCGTACCAGTACTTCTGGCAGAACGGCCACATCATCGGCCGGACTCGCGCCGGGACCATGGGATTCGACTCTAAGAAGGGCCACGACCACTGGCACTTCGAGCAGTTCGCGAAGTACCAGCTGCTCAATTCCAGCCAGCAGCTGGCGGTGCGGAGCCACAAGGTGGGCTTCTGCATCGCCCCGACCGACCCGGTCGACCTGGCGGAGCCGACAGCGGTGTGGCAGCCGTCCTTCCTCGGGTTCGGCGGCCAGTGCGGCTCGCCGACCGCCCTGTGGGTCCAGGAAATGATGCCGACCGGCTGGGGGGACACTTATTTCCAGAGTGTCGCCGGGCAGTCGTTTGACATCACCCGCGTACCGAACGGCACCTACTACATCGCGGTAGTCGCCAACCCGGAGAGGGTCCTGCACGAGACGGACACCAGCAACGACGTCTCGCTCCGGAAGGTCATCCTGGGCGGCGCCTGGGGGCACCGGACGGTACGGGTGCCCGCCTATGACGGCATCGACCCGGAGGGCTAGGGGCGAGTCGGGCAGGACGTCGCGCCTCCAGGTGGGGCCCGGGCCACCGCTGGTTTCGGTGGCCCGGGCCGGCGCGGTCCGGACCAGGCCGGCCCGGACCAGGGTACCTACGGCGCGGGAATGGCCAGTTCGGCGGTGAGCGCGGGCCAGACGTCCGGGTCATGCCCGGGCACGACCCGGTAGCCACGCTCGGCGGCGATCCGCTTGAGCTTGCGGATCTGGGCCACGCTCTGCTCCGGGGAAGCCCCGATCCGCCCGCCGACCGCGACCTCACGCTCGATATTTTCGGTCAGGTCGGCCGCGTCGAAGGCGAACACGAAGCCCCCGCCACCGACCGACGGGTCCATGTCGACCACGAAGCTCTGGTGGCCGGGCGTGTGCCCGGCGGTCAGGACGGCGGTCACGCCGGGCGCTATCTCCACGTCCCCCTCGGCCGTCCGCCAGTCGATTCGCGGGTCGTCGAAGTCCACCCGGAAGATGCCGTTCTCCTCGGGCCCGGGCGGGCTGGACATCCCGTAGCCGAGCTCGGCCCGCTGGATGTGCACGGGCACCCGGCCCGCGAAGTGCTTCAGCCCGCCGGCATGGTCATAGTGCAGGTGGCTGACGGCTACGGCATGAATGTCGGCCAGGTCCACGCCTGCCGCGCCCAGCGTCTCGGCCAGCGGCTCGCCGGGCCCGGGCAGCAGCGGCACTTCCAGCGGGTTGCTGTGGAACCGGGCGCGCAGCGCCAGGTCGGTGATCAGGGCGGTGTTGTATCCGGTGTCCAGGAGGAGCCAGCCGCCGTCGCAGAGCAGCAGCACTCCGGGCACCGGCTCGCGCAGCATCTGGTCATCGGGCGCGCCTTCCACGGACACGGACTTGGCCACATCCGCCCAGCCGAGCGTGAGCAGGACGATGCGGCGGACCCCGGCACCCATGCATGCCTCCTTCGCGGCGGGGCGGGCAGCCACCCCGGCCGCCGCCACGCCCGGTATGAGCGTGCCCCCAACCTACGCAACGGCCCGGACATGGATCAGCCCCGGCAACGACATGGTTGCCGGGGCCGTTCCGGTCAGGCGGTCAGTTGCTTCTCAGCCAGGTGACCTTGAAGCTGTTGCCCCCGCTGAGCGAGGAGACCGAGTCCTTGGGGGTGCCGGAGTTGTTCACCATGATGATCTGCGTCGGGCTGAAGTTCCCGATCGCCGAGCCATTCACGGTGGCGCTGGTGAAGGTAACCGGGCTGAAGTGGGCCAGGGGCAGGATGCCGCCGCTGGCCGTGCAGCACGGAGCTTCCGCGATCACCTCGGCGGAGGAGTTGGCCGCGCCCGAGAGGGTCTTGGTCACGGTGTGGCTCCAGCCCCGGGTGGTGTCACTCAGCTTCAGCGTGTAGCTGCTGCCGCTGACGGTGACCGAGCCGGTGAAGTGGTCCCCGGGCCGGACCGTGTTACTGAAGTTGACCGGGTAGGCCGGGTACATCTCGTACCAGGAGTAATACTCCGCGGTGCTGCCGGAGCAGTCCACCTCGCTGCCGGTCTGCTCGACGGTGCTGCTGTTGTAGCCGTCGAGGCCGACCCAGAAGCTCGAGTACTTGGCGGACCCGCTGCAGGTGCCGGTGGGCTCCGTCCAGCACGCGGACACGCTCTTGTAGGTGCCGCTGGCCGCAGCGTAGCCGGACCAGTTGGTGCTCGAAGCCGCGTTCGCCGGGCCGCCGTGCGCGACTAGGGGTCTGGTTCCTGGACCCGGGCGGATGAGGTGCGTGGCGGGGCCGATCACGTGCGTGGAGGTGTGCTGGGCGGGTGCTGCGGAGGCCGTTCCGGCCGCCGCCACCGACCCGAGCACGATGGCCCAGACCGGCGAGGGGGATGCACCATCTCCGTAACATGTAGCTCCTCCTGGGGTAGAGGGGCAGCGATGCTGGGCGGCATGTCCTTACCGGGACTCAGCACCTCTGCTGGGGTTGCCGTGACGGTACGATGCGCCACAGTAAACAAGAAACCAATAAAGGGTAAAGCTCTAGTATTTAAATCGTCATCCAGTGGCCAAGCCGTGGCGGCCCAGCGAGCCGGGATGCAGGTCAGCGAGGTCCACGACCCGGTCACAGCGCTGCGCGACTTCCGGGTCGTGAGTGGCCAGGACCAGCGACTTCCCGGCCTCCGCGAGATCCAGCATCCGGCTGAGGACCAGCTCCCGCGAGGCACTGTCCTGCTCGGCGGTGGGCTCATCCGCGATCAGCACGGCGGGCTCCGTGGCCAGGGCCCGGGCGACCGCCACCCGCTGCTGCTGCCCGCCGGACAGCTCGTCGGCCAGCTGCCCGGCGTGCTCGGCCAGGCCCAGCGAGGCCAGCGCCTCCTGGGCCGCCGCCGCGGCCCGGCCGGGTGGCAGGCCGACGGCGAAGAGCGCGATCTCGATGTTCTCCGCGGCGGTGAGCAGCGACACCAGACCGTGGCCCTGGAGCACGGTCGCCACCCCGGCCGGCACCTGTCCCGGGACGACCGGGACCTGGTCCACCAGCACCTGCCCGGCGGCCGGCGCGGCCAGGCCGGCCAGCAGCGCGAGCAGGCTGGTCTTGCCCGAGCCGGACGGCCCGACCACGGCCACCCGCTCACCGGGACCGACGGTGAGGTCGAAGTCATCGAGGATCACGCGGCCGCCGACCGTGTAGCGGAGGCCCCGGGCCTCCAGCACGCTCACCGGCCGCCACCCGCCGCAGGCGGCCCGGCCGGACCGGCAGGACCGGCAGGGTCGGCCGGACCGCCGGGGTCCGCCGGGTCAGCAGGATCGACCTGGTGCAGGAATACGCCACGCTCGTGGCGTTCCGCCCGGGCCAGCGACCCGGGCGGGAAGAGGTCGGTGAGCTCGGCCGGCAGCTGCAGGGTCCCGTCCCGGCCCACCACCACGTACTCCTGCCCGGCCAGGCCCTCGGCGCCGACCCGCCCGTCGCGGATCGTGATGGTGCGGCCGAGCGCGGCCGCCACGGCCGGGTCGTGGGTCACCGCGACCACCGTGGTGCCCAGGCCCGCGTTCGCGTCCCGGATCAGCTCGATCACCGCGGCGGCCGACACCGGATCGAGCTGCGTGGTCGGCTCGTCGGCGAGCAGCAGCCCGGGCTCGTTCGCCAGCGCGACCGCGAGAGCCAGCCGCTGCTGCTCACCCCCGGACAGCCGGCCCGCCCGGCGGTGCGCCGCGTCGGCCAGGCCCACCCGGTCCAGCAGGTCCGCGGCCCGTCTCCGGCGGGCCGCCACGCTCCGCCGGGCCGGCGCCTGAGCGAACAGCAGGTTGCCCAGCGCACTCTGATAGGGCAGCACGTTACGGGACGGGTTCTGCAGGAGCAGGCCCACCTCGGTCAGCCGGAAGCGGGCCAGTGCACCGGTGCCGAGGTCGGTGAGCCGCCGCCCGTTGATCTCCACCCGGCCTGCGGTAGGCCGCAGCAGGCCGGCCAGATGCCAGAGCAAGGTGGTCTTGCCGGCCCCGGACGGCCCGAGCAGCGCGACCATCTCCCGGGGCCGGACGGTCAGGTCCACCCCGCGCAGCGCGGCGACCTCGGAGCCGGGCGTTCCGTAGACATGCACCAGGTTGTCACAGCGGACCGCGAGCGGCGCGGCTGCGGGAGGCGGGGCGCCTCCGGGTTCGGGCCCGGTCACGGCTCAGCCTCCCGCAGCAGGTCGGGCCGCACGGAACGGACCAGCAGCATGCTGGCCGCGACCGCCGCGAGCACCAGCACGGCCAGCGCCGCTGCGACCAGCAGGGCCAGGCCGCCGAAGGGCGGCAGGTAGCTGAGCGGCGGAGCCTGCGGCTGGGTGATGAACTCCGGGACGCTGCGCACCGCGAGCACCGTGGCCGCGAATCCGGCGGCCAGCCCGATGATGACACCGAAGCCGAGCACGATGGCCTGCTCGGCGAGCAGGGACGCGCGGATCGAACGGCGCGGGACCCGGCTGGCCAGCAGCGCCGCGTACTCGTGCCGCCGCCGGCGGCCGGACGCGTAAAGGCCGGTGATGGCGGCCCCCGCGGCCAGCGCGGCGGCGGCGGCCGCGTCGGCCAGGAACAGCACGGTGGCCAGGGCGGGTCCCTGGCGGATCAACTGCGCGCGCAGGGTTGCCGTGCTGACCGTGCCGTTGATCCGGACCCCGGCCGCGCGCAGCGCGGGACCGACCCGGGCCAATGCCCCCGGGGCCAGCCACACCTGCTGGCTGGAGTATGCGGGCGTGCCACCCGCGGCCCGCTCCGCGTAGGTGCGGTCAACGACGACCCCATTGGCGGGCGCGCCCGGGATGGCCGCCGCCTGGCCGGCCGGGGTGATGTACAGCGGACTCCCGTCCAGCCCGTCAACCTGGAGGACGCGGGCCGTCCCGGGGGCCAGGCCGCTGGCTACCAGGGCCGGCAACGGATACGGCCGGTCCACCAGGACCGCACCGGGATTCACCCCGGGCCTGGGTCTTGAAGGACCAGACCAGGCCCGCGGAACTGGAGCGGAACGAGTTCCCGCCCCCGGCGCCGCCGGACCGCCATCGCCGGGCAGCGGTCAGCCCGGTGCCCGCTGGCGTCCACCGGCCGTGGCCGGACCGGACGTCGATGGCGGCCACGGTGACCGACCCGGTCACCGTCTGGGGGCTGATCACCGCGCCCGTGGGTGAGGGGGCGGAAACGGTCAGGTTGGCCAGCAGGCAAGGACAGCCGGTCAGCTGGGCGGTGGCCGTCCGTGAGCCACCGACGGGGCCGAGGTACACCGGTGTCTGCCCGACCGCGCCCACCCCCTGTTCGTACACGTCGAGGACCAGGGTGCCGCCCGCCGGCCGGACCCGGGTGCCGGTGAACCGGATCCGCACCTGGCCTCCGTGCAGGACGACCGGCGCCGGGGCAGGCGGGTCCAGCGCGGCGGTGAGCGAGCGGAGCGGGCGGCCCCCCGCCCAGTCCGGCTGCCAGGCCGCGATCCGCGCGAAGCGCTGCGGGTCGACCGCCAGCAGGACCTGCCCGGCGCCGCTGCCGGAATAGTTCGCGTACTCGTCCACCGCCATGGCCTGCCGGCCGCCCGGATCGATCCGGTCCACGATCGCGGCCAGGTCATGGCGGGCGGGCGGAGTGACCGAGAGCACGGTGGCCGCACCGGCCCGCGCGTCCGCCACGGCCCTGATATTGGCCACGGTCACCGTCCAGATCCCGGCGGCGAATCCGGCCAGGGCGAACGCGGTGGCAAGCACGATCGTGGTGCGCATCCCGCCGGGCCTGCGGGCGACGTGCCGCAAGGCCAGGAACGGCCCGATCCGGCCGCGGCGGGCGGTGGCCCCGAATCCGGCCCGGCAGGCCACGATCAGCAGCCGGGAGGCGACCACCGCGACCGCGACGCCGAGCAGCCCGGGCAGCAGCAGGCCGAGCACACCGCGCCGGGCCGAGCCGATCTGGCCACTGACCCGCAGCTCGATGAGTCCGGCCACGGCGGCGGTGATGAGAATGGCGTCCAGCACCCAGCCCCGCTGGGCCGCCTGGCGGCCGGCCCGCTGCCACTGGTCGACCACCGAGCGGCTCAGGGTCCGCCGCGCGGTGGCCGCCACCGCGGCCAGCCCGCCGACGGTCGCTATCGCGGCGGCCAGCCAGGACGAGATGGGCAGCCCGACCGGCGTGCCCGGGCGCAGCAGGATGTGCCCGAGCCCGGCGGTGATCGCCCAGCCGGCCAGCACGCCCACCGGCAACGCCACGGCGAGCAGGATCACCGGCTCCCCCAGGCTGAAGGTGAGGCTGCGCCACCGGCCGCGGCCGCGCATCTTGGCCAGCGCCACTTCGGGACCGCGGGCCTCGGCCGCGTCCGCGACGATCAGGAACAGCAGCAGCCAGGCCAGCAGCAGCAGCTGCGCGGTGATCAGGACCACGGGCACCTCGATCGCCCGCCAGCTGGCCCGGACCATGCCGAGGGTGGCCGGCAGCGACGTGGTCGTGGTCACCCCGTGCCTGGGTCAGCGCCGGGTCGAAAATCAGGCCCGTGACCGCGGCCTGCACCCGGGCCACGTCGGGCCCGGTGAGATGGGCGGGAATCAGCGAGTAGTCGGCGTAGTCGGTGCCCTGGAGCGTGCCGGGGACGATTTCCATCGTGACCAGGGGGGTGAACATCGCGTCGTACGGGTGGCCGGACGCGTTCGGGCCATACGAAGTCTCGTACGGGAAGTAGCGGCTGGCCGCCTCGAACCAGTACCGGGCCCCGGCACTGGCCAGCGTGACCTGGTACTGACCGGTGATGACCAGATGCCCCCAGGTCGGCACCGGAATGCGCTGGCCGGTATGCCAGTGCATCAGGGAAGCCGCGGACGTGCTCACCGCTACCTCGCGGGCCAGGCGCGGGCAGTGGCCGGACGTGAAATGCAGATGCGCGCACACGCCGGACCGGTAGACCAGCGGAACCGTCTGGTTGTTCGCCTGCACGGTGGTCTCCGCGGCCGTGACGGGCGGCGCGAAGAGCCTGGTCAGGGTGGCCCGGCCGCCGAGGTAGTGGGCGAGCCGGGCCCCGGCCTGATTGACCAGCCCGCCCACCGCATCGACCGGGCCCGACTGGGTGATCTCCAGGCCGCGGCCGGGTGCGGCGGCCGTGCCCACGGTGTCCTGGACCACGGAGGACTGCGCCGCCGCGTAGTAGGCGGGCCCGATGGTGACCGCAGCCACCGCCACCACCGCGACCAGGAGGATGTTCAGTGAGATCCCGGCGCGGTGCAGCAATCCCCGCAGTGCGGCGAGCAGCCCCGTCATGCTGAGCGATCATAGGGAAAGCGCCCGGGACACTGTCGCACCGCCCGGCCCGCCATAAGTCAGGCCAGGTCAGGTAGCCTCCGGCTCCGCCTGCCAGCGCAGGGACGGCAGCGGGACCCCATCCGCGGCCTCCAGGCCCGCCGCACCCTCCCCCGCCACCATCGAGTCCGCGAGCCGGGTTAGCAGCGACCGGACCGTGGCGGCCGCGGCCCGGTTCAGCAGGGCCCGGTCGAGCACCTCGCCCAGGCTGCCCAGCGGCGGGCGGTACGCCCCGGTCAGGGCGAGCGTGGCGGCGTCCTCGCCACTCGGGGTCAGCACCAGGTCGGCGTCGAGGACCGGGAACAGCCGCCCGGCCGCCCCGCTGGCCTCCCAGCGCAGCGGGAGCACCACCGTGTCATCCCGTGGCACCGGCTCCAGCAACTGCACCCGGACCAGCTTGGACGCGCCGAGCACCGCGCCGAACGGTCCCACCCGGGTCAGCCCGGCCAGCCCCTCGGCGTAGGCCTGCTCCGAGGGGCCGCTCAGCCAGCCCGCGTTGCACAGCACCGCCAGCCTGGCCCGCGCCCGGGCAAAGGTCAGATTCAGCCTGACCTCGTGGCTCGCGAACATGTCCTAAGTGAGCCATCGGAACGGCCCGGATACGAGGGACTAAGGTCACGTGACTGGCAGGCGAACGGCACCGGCTGAGCCCAGCGGGTGAGCCACCGGGCTGATGTCAGAGGGCCTGGCGCCGGCGCAGGTAGCTGAAGGCCACCGAGCCGAGGGGAACCGGCAGCCAGAATGTGAGCAGCCGGAACAGGAGCACCGCGCTGACCGCCGTGGCCGCCGCCATCCCGGTGGCGGTGAGGCCGGCCGCCAGGGCGGCCTCGACCGCACCCAGGCCGCCGGGCGTAGGCACCACTGATCCCAGCGCGCTCCCGGTCAGGTACACCACGGCGGCGCTGGTGAGTGCGAGCGACCCGCCGAACGCACGCACGCAGGCGTCCAGGGCGAGGATGTAGCAGAGGGTGAGCATGAGCGCGCCGCCGATGCCCTCGGCCAGTTTCCGCGGCTGCTGGACCACCTCGAGCAGCCGGGGCAGGACCTGCCCCAGCGCGGGCGCGAGCCGGGCCCGGAGCAGCCGGCGGCCCTGCGGCAGCGCCGCCACGACAAGCGCCGCCACGACAAGCCCGGCGATCACGAAATAGGCCCAGGTGGGTGGGCGCAGCGAATGGCTCCGCGCCCCGGTGATGGCCACGAAGACGACGAGCAGCGATATGTGCAGGACGAACGCCACCACCTGGACGACGCCGACGCTGGCCGCCGCCACGGCCGCGGGCACCTTGTTGCGCTGCAGGTAGCGGACGTTGAGCGCGGCGCCGCCTACCGCGGCCGGCGTCACCAGGGTGACGAACGACCCGGCCAGCTGGGCCAGCATGGTCCGGATGAAGTTCAGCCGCCCGGGCACGAATCCGGACAGCGACAACGCCGCGGCCACGTAGGTCAGCACCGACAGGCCCAGGGCCACCAGGATCCAGAGCGGGTTGGCCTGGCGGAGCAGGGTCGCGAAGTTGACCCGCCCGAGCTGAACGATCAGCAGGTAGCCCGCGAGGATGGTGGCTACCAGGGTGACCAGGCTGCGGAGCCGGACGCGCTCCAGCTGGACGGGCGGGACCTCAGTCGCGTCATCGGGGGCCGTGGCCAGGAGCTGCTTGCGGAGCGCGGGCAGCACCTTCTTGTCCCGGCGCAGCGCGGACCTCGTGGACCGGGCCAGCACCACCGGCTGCAGGAGCGGGACCAGCGCCACCAGCTCAGCCGGCCCGACCTTGCGCAGGGCCAGGTCCGCGGCCCGGGCCGGCCCGACCAGCGCCGCGAGCTCGGCCAGCAGCTGGGACAGGTCCAGCCGCAGCTGCAGGTCGCTGGCGGCGACATCCCCGCTGCCCGGGTCGAGCAAGATGACCTGGCCAGCACCGTCGATGAGGATCCGGTCCGCGGTCAGTGACCGGTGCGCGACCCGGTGCGCGTGCAGCCGGTCTACCGCGCCCCACACCGACTCCAGCTGGGCGTCGGTCAGCGTCCCGGCGAGATCAGCCAGGGACTTGCCGCGCGGTTCCTCGGTGGCCAGCACGAGGGCTTCCGGCCCGACCCGGAGCAGGGCCCGCAGCCGGGGGGTCGGTACTCCGGCGTCCTCCACGGCATACGTGAGCAGCGCCGTGCGCTCCGCCGCCCGGTCGGTGGTCAGCGGGGCCCGCCTGGCGACCGGCCCGCGCAGCCGGACTAGCCGGTACACCCGGTAGAGCGCGCCCGCGGCCTGCTGGTCCCGGTCGAAGACCCGGACATCGAGCCGCTCGCCACCGGCGGTGACCGCCGCGTACCGCCGCGACGCCGTACCGGTCCCGTCCGCCCGGCTCAGCCTGGTCACCGCCGCGCCAGCCGAGGCGAGCGCGGCCGCGATCGCCTCCCCGCTGGGCCGCTGCGACATGGAACCCGCGGCGTAGCGCACCGCCAGCCCGATCGCCCGGCCCAGCAGGAGCGTGATGAGTACCGAGAGCACGGTGGTGCGCAGGGTGGCCAGGCTCGCTACCGCGTACACCCCGAGGGTCAGCCACAGCGCGTTGCGCCAGCGGGGCCGCCCGCCCAGGTCGATGATCGTGGTGTAGGCGACCAGCCCGGCCAGGTACCCGTCCAGCGCCGCGAAGTGGCTCGCGCCCGGCGAGGACATGGCGATCGCCCGGTAAAGCTGATCGCCCACCCCGGTGCGCAGCACGACACCCGCGAGGCCGACCACGCCAGCCGTCGCCACGCCGGTGGCCACCGCCTCGCCCAGCCGCCGGGCCTGGCGGCGGACAACCTGGCGGATGGCCAGCGCCACCGGGAACAAGACGAGGACCAGGATGGCCAGCACCCGGAGCGTGGACACGATCTCGCCGGGAAGATGGCGGCTGGCCTTCACGACGTCGGTCTCCACGCCGCTCGTGGTGGCCTTGGCCAGCAGGCCCGCCGCGACCAGCACGGCGATGCCGAGGCACGCGGCGGCACAGCGCAGCAGGTCACCAGGGCGGCGGATCCGGCGCGCCAGATCATCCTCGACCACCACGGCGGAGGAGGCATCCGGCGCAGCACCCGCCGCCGCGGGGCCAGCCTGACCGGGGCCAGCAGGCCTCCCGGCCGCCCGCCCAGGATCCGCGGGCGCGGCGCCCGTGGCCGGGGCCACGGCAGGCCTGGGGCCGGGCTGCCCGTCGGGAGCCGGCTGCCCCAGGGCGGACTCGCCCGGGCCGGGCGGACCCGGCGGCCGCGGCGTCCGCTTGGGTGTCGTCACCTCACGATCGTTTCACCCGGACCGGGGCCGCGGCGACGCGGACCTGATCAGCGCCGCTTGCGGCCCGGGCTGAGGCCGACCAGGCGACGCCAGGCGATGAGGGTGAACACCAGGGCGAGCACCACCATCAGCCCCATGTCCATCAGCCAGATGGCCGGTTTGTGGTCCCACACCGGGTCGGGAAGCCCGGCGACCGGGGGTGAGATCACGTTCAGCTTGACGGTGGAGGCGGTGGCCGCGAACCCCCACCGGGACGGGGCGATCCAGGACAGCTGGTTCAGCCCGATCTTGCCGTTCAGCGGCAGCACGCCCGCCGGACAGGATGACCTGGGCGATGGCCAGCATGACCAGCAGCGGCATGGCCTTCTCGGACGTGCTCACGATCGAGGAGACCAGCAGTCCCAGCGCCATCGAGGCCAGCGACAGCACCACGATGGCAAGGGCGATCTCGACCAGCGGCAGCGACTTGATCAGCGAGCCGTGGGCGGGCATCTGCCGCCCGGCCAGGCCCAGCACCACCAGCAGCAGCGCCTGCAGCCCGCTGATGACCCCCAGCACGATGAGCTTGGAGAACAGGTAGGTGCCAGACGATAGCCCGGCGGCCCGTTCTCGGGCGTAGATGGACCGTTCCTTGACCAGCTCGCGGACCGAGTTGGCCGCCCCGATGAAACAGGCCCCGATGATCAGGACCAGCAGTAGGGATTCGGCGTCGCCGTTGGTTCCCGGCTTGCCCGGCCAGGCCTTCCGGGGACGGGACCGCCCGCAGCAGGAGCCCGATCACGATGGGCATGATCGCCAGCACGGCCAGGTAGCTGCGGTCGGAGGCGATGACGGCCAGGTAGCGCCGGCAGAGGGTGGAGATCTGCGCCAGCGCGCCGCGCGGCGCGGGCGGGCGGCCCGGAGGCTGCCGGTCGGCCTCGGGGACCTGCTGGGCCAGCCCGCTCGCCACGTGCTCGGCGTAGAACGGGGACCGCTGGAAGTCCCCGGCCCAGTCCCGGTCGGGCTCGGCGTCGAAGGCCTGGAAGACCTCGGCCCATTCCGTCTTCCCGAAGTAGCGCAGGCCCTCGGCGGGCGGGCCGTAGAAGGCCACCCGGCCACCCGGGACCAGGACGAGCAGGCGGTCGCACACGCCCAGGTTGGCCACGCTGTGCGTGACGATGATGACGGTCCGGCCGTCCTTGGCCAGGCCGCTCATGAGTTCCATCACGGACTTGTCCAGGCCGGGATCCAGGCCGGAGGTGGGCTCGTCCAGGAACAGCAGGGACGGCTTGGTCAGCAGCTCGAGCGCCACGTTGACCCGCTTCTGCTGGCCGCCGGACATGGCCCCGGTCCGGGTCCCGCAGTGTGCCGTGAGCGCGAGTTCGTCGATGACCTCATCGACCCGGCGGTCCCGCTCGGCCCGGGAGGTGTCGCCGGGAAACCGCAGCTCAGCAGCGTAGCGGAGGGCCCGCTTCGGCTTGAGCTGGGAGTGCAGGATGTTGTCCTGAGGCACCAGGCCGATCCGGTGCCGCAGCTCTGCGTAGTGGGTGTAGAGGTCACGGTTGTCGTACAGGACGGTGCCCTCGGTCGCGGGGTTCATGCCGGTCAGCGCGCCGAGCAGGGTTGACTTGCCGGCCCCGCTCGGGCCGATCACCCCGACCAGGGATCGCTCCGGGATCGGGAAGCTCACGTGGTCGAGCAGCACCTTGCCGCTGGACAGGCGCACCGTGAGGTCCTGGGCGACGAGCGAGACATCACCCTCGTCGATGAACTCGCGGAGCTCGTCACCGATACAGGCGGAACGTGGCCCGGCCGATGCCGACGATGTCCTGATCGGTCACGGTCGCCTGGCCGACCTGGCGGCCGTTCACGAACGTGCCGTTGTGGCTGCCCAGGTCGACGATCTCGTACCGGCCGTCACCGAGGTTGCGCAGTTCCGCGTGGTTCCGGGACACGCTGAGGTCCGGGATCACCAGGTCGTTGGCCGGGTCGCGGCCGATGCGCAGCCGCCGGGTGGGCGCTCGCCTCACCGAGGTCGGGCGCCTGTCCACGCTGCTCATCCCGGTGTTCAGGACGGTGTTCCCGGCGCCGCCCCGGTTCACCGACAGCATCATCACCGGCCCGTCATCGGGATGACCGAGCCGCAGGATGCAGTTCTGCCCGATCTCGATCTTGCCGATGCGCCGGGTCCCGAGGAAGGTGCCGTTGGTGCTTCCGGCGTCCTCGAGGACCCACGAGTCGCGGTCGACCCGGAGCACGGCGTGCCGCCAGGAGACGCGGGAGTCGTCGATCACGATGTCGGACTGAGGATCACGGCCGACGCGGTACTGCGAGCCAGCGCGCAGCGTCTGGTCGGTTCCCTGGGTCTTCACCACAAGCACCGGGGCATCTGGCGGCGAGACGAGGCGCTCGTTCATTTGCCTAGTCTATGGTGATTCAACGCGCGGTAATATAGCCCTTCGTAGCATCCGGTCAGCGGGGGTTTTTCGTAGATTTTGCCCGCTTCTGCGCAGCTAGCTCGTGTCCGGAATGCCCGATACTGAACCTTTCAGCCACATACCTGGTGACAAAGCGCAGATGCCCCGGTAACAAGCAGCAGCAATGCGCGCACCCGGGGGAAACGCGGTCGGCGCCCGGGCCCCAGGCCAGCGCTGGAGGTGTGGTGAACGACGAGCGTAGCCCGGTCCGGCTGGCGCCCTCGAACCGGTCACCGGGGCCGCCGCTGCCCCGGCCGGGAGCCGGCCGCCGCTCCCCCGGCCTGCAGGCCGCCGGCCAGGCCCTGGCCCCGCCGCGGCCCGATTAGGCCGCACACCAATTGGGGGCCGCAAATGTATCCGAGCTGGGGTAATTCAATTTCCAGAAACCTGGATGGCCCGCTCGCGAACAGGGAACATACCGCCCATGGCGGATCCCGGCCCGCCCCGCGCGGCGCCGCCAGGCCCTGCGTCCGGGCCGGTCATGTCATAACATTTGCGCAACCCTGCCCGGCGCCCGGCCGGGACGCGAGCACCTGGCGGCTTCCGTGAGCGATTACCCGACGCAGCGCCTGCCGATCCAGCACGGAAACGACGGCGGATCCTACGGTGGTTCCTTCGAGGACGGCCGTTCCCGCGCCCCCCGGCGGCGCCGCCGCCGGTGGCCGCTCATCCTGCTCGTGACCCTGGTGGTGCTGGCCGTCCTGTTCGTGATCGCTGACCGGGTGGCCGTGCGCTACGCGGACAACCAGTTCGCCACCCAGATCCAGAAGCAGGGCTTCAGCACCAAGCCGGACGTGTCGATCCAGGGTTTCCCGTTCCTTACCCAGCTGGCCGCCCGCGACTTCAAGGAAGTTCACATCACCGCCAACGGTGAGAAGGTCGGCCCGGTCACGATCGACGACATCAACGCGACCATCAAGGACATCAAGCTCAACTCCGGCTTCAACAGCGGCACCGTGTCCAGCATCGACGGCACCGGGCTGATCACGTTCGGCAGCCTGGCCAAGGCCGGGTCCAGTGCGGCCGGGGTGGCCGACCTGAAGATCGCGCGGAAGAGCGACAACGAGGCGAAGATCACCGCCAACGTGGCCGGCCTCTTCTCCGACAGCGGCGTGGCCCGGGTGACCCAGTCGGGCAACAAGATCCACGTCAAGCTCATCTCGGCCGGCGGGCTCCCGACGTCGCTGCTGGGCGGGCTCGGCAGCTTCTCGATCCCGCTGCCCAACATGCCGATGGGCATGACGCTGCAGAGCATTACGCTCACAACGCGGGGCGCTCTGGTGCACATCACCGGGCACAACATCCCCTTCGGAAACTGACCGCGCCGGGCCCCGCGCGCGGGCCTCAGCCGGGTCCGGGCGGGCCTCAGCCGGGCCCGGTGCGCTCGCCGGGCCCGCAGCTCCGGGCCCGCGTGCGGGCTCCAGCCGACTCCGGCGGCGCTTAGCCGGGCCCCACTGGCTAGCGCACACCCCAACGCCGGCTTACCATCGCGGCTGTGGCCATGATGTTCGGCGTCGTCAAGCGCCTGCTGCTGGGACGCCCGGTACGCAGTGATCGACTCGGCCATACCCTGCTGCCCAAGCGGATCGCGCTGCCCGTGTTCGCCAGCGACGCGCTCTCCTCGGTCGCCTACGCGACCGAGGAGATCCTGATCGTGCTGTCGGTCGGGGGCATCGCGTTTTTCCACTACACCCCGTACATCGCGCTCGCGGTGGGCCTGCTCATGCTGGTCGTGGTCGCGTCGTACCGGCAGAACGTGCACGCCTACCCGTCCGGCGGCGGGGACTACGAGGTGGCGACCACCAACCTCGGCGCCCCGGTGGGCCTGGTCGTGGCCAGCGCCCTGATGGTCAACTACACGCTGACCGTGGCGGTGTCGGTGTCCGCCGGGGTGGCCAACCTGGCCTCGGCCTTCCCGGTTCTGGACTCCAAGGTGACGCTCATCGCGGTGGTCCTGGTGGCGACCATCGCGCTGATCAACTTGCGTGGGGTGCGGGAGTCGGGCACCGCGTTCGCGATCCCCACCTACTGCTTCATCGGCGTGGTCGCGCTGCTGATCATCTGGGGTGTCTTCCGGCTCGGGCTCGGCCATCACCTGGAGTCGGACAGCGCGAACTACCGGATCAAGACATCCCGCGAGTTCACCGGGGTCGCCCTGCTGTTCCTGCTGCTGCGCGCGTTCTCCTCGGGCTGCACCGCCCTCACCGGGGTCGAGGCGATCAGCAACGGCGTCCCCGCGTTCCGCAAGCCCAAGAGCAAGAACGCCGCCACCACGCTGGCCCTGCTCGGCGCTGATCGCGGTGGCGATGTTCGCCGGGGTCACGGCGCTGGCCCTGGCCAGTCACGTGCACTACGCTCCCGCGCAGGACCTGATCGGGATGCCCGCCGGCACCAGCCAGCGCACGGTCATCGCCCAGGTGGGCCGGGCGGTGTTCGGCGACACTTCGCCGCTGTTCTACGTGCTGCAGTTGTTCACGGCGCTGATCCTGGTGCTCGCCGCGAACACCGCGTTCAACGGCTTCCCGGTGCTGGCCTCGATCCTGTCCCGGGACGGGAACATGCCCCGCCAGCTGCACAACCGTGGCGACCGGCTGGCCTACAGCAACGGCATCTTGCTGCTGGCCGGGTTCGCGATCCTGCTGATCGTGGTGTTCCAGGCCTCCCCCACCCGGCTGATCCAGCTCTACATCATCGGCGTGTTCGTGTCGTTCGTGTGCAGCCAGACCGGGATGATCCGGCACTGGAACCGGCTGCTGCCTGACCAGACCGACAAGGCCGTACGACGGCACATGCTCCGGTCCCGGACGATCAACACGATCGGCGCCGTTGTCACCGCGGTCGTCCTGGTCATCGTCCTGATCAGCAAGTTCGCCAGCGGGGCCTGGATCGTCGTGGTGGCCATGCCGATCATCTGGCTGACCATGCGCGGCATCCATAAGCACTACGACAAGGTCGCGGTCGAGCTCACCCCGCCGCAGGAACTCGGACAGCTCAACCTCACCCTGCCGGCCCGCAACCGCTCCATCGTCCTGGTGTCCAAGCTGCACCTGCCGACCCTGCGGGCGCTGGCCTACGCCCGGGCCACCCAGCCGAGCCACCTCGAGGCGGTCACGGTGGACGTGGACGAGGCGGAGACCCTCCGGCTGAAGGAGGAGTGGGAGCTGGCGAACATCCCGGTGCCGCTGACCGTGGTCGCCTCGCCGTACCGGGAGATCACCCGGCCGGTGATGGGATACGTCAAGCGGCTGCGCCGGGAAAGCCCCCGCGACATCGTCACCGTGTACATCCCGGAGTACGTGCTGGGTCACTGGTGGGAGCAGTTGCTGCACAACCAGAGTGCGCTGCGGCTGAAGTCCCGGCTGCTGCTGCTGCCCGGCGTGGTGGTGGCCAGCGTGCCCTACCAGCTGCGGTCCGCGGCGCACCGGTACCCGTCGGGGGTCCAGCTGCCGACGACAATCGCGCCCCCGGCGCCGGCAGGCGGGGCCGACGCCATGCCGCCGCTGCAGAAGCTGACCGCCGACCCGGACGCGCTGCACGCGGCCGACCTCCAGGCCGAATGCCGCGACGAGGGCGCGACCCCGATCGCCGACACCGTCGCCCATGAGTACGTGGACGTGGCGGGTACGCTGCGCACCGTCACCCTCCGCCCGCGGGGCACCAGCCTCACGATGGAGGCGGACCTGTGGGACGGGACCGGCAGCGTCACCCTGATCTGGCTGGGCCGCCGGGACATCCCGGGGATCCGGCCCGGGCGGCGGATCACGGTGCACGGGCGGGTCGCCCAGGTCAAAGACGAGCGGACCATCTACAACCCCAGCTACCAGCTCCAGCCCGGCCCGGATTGACCCGGGGGCCCGAGCCCCCGGACCCCCAACGTGCCCGCTCCCGTAGGCACGTCATCTGCTGCGGCTACCGGGCTGGTCGCCGGCTCGGAGGGAACCCGCCTGCAGCGGGCCCCGCCTCGCCGGCGAATCGCGAGGGTTCCAGGGGCGTCACCCGGGCTAATCGGGCTAGCCGCTGAACCTATAACCCATGCCGGGCTCGGTGAGCAGGTAGCGGGGGTGGGACGGGTCGGGTTCTAGCTTGCGCCGCAAGTGAGCGACGTGGACCCGGAGGTAGTTCGCCTCGGTCTGGTACTGCGGCCCCCACACCTCCCGGAGTAGCTGCTTCTGGGTGACCAGCCGGTTTTCGTTGCGGACGAGAATTTCCAGCAGCGCCCACTCGGTCGGGGTCAGCCGGACATCGCTGTCACCGCGGATGACGCGCTTGGCCGCCAGGTCCACGATGAAGTCCGGGGTCGCCAGCACCGGCTCGTCGGGGGCGGGCGTCGCCCGGCGGACCGCCGCGCGGAGCCGGGCGAGCAACTCGTTCATCCCGAACGGCTTGGTCACGTAGTCGTCCGCGCCGGCGTCCAGGGCGGCCACCTTCGCGACCTCTTGCCCCCACGCGGACAAGACGATGATCGGCGTGGACGTCCAGCCGCGCACGCCCCTGATCACCTCGGTGCCGTCCATGTCGGGCAGGCCGAGGTCGAGGATCAGCACGTCGGGGCGGTCCCGGGCCATCGCGACCAGCCCGGACGCGCCGTCCGCGGCGGTGCTGACCTCGTACTTGCGGGCGGTGAGGTTGATCCGCAGGGCGCGCAAGATCGGTTCCTCGTCGTCGATGACGAGGACCTTGGTCATAGCCGGGCGGTCACTGCTCGGCGGGCGCGGCCGACGCGGCGGGGGCGGCCGCACCCGGCAGGCTCACCTGGACCGTCAGTCCCCCGCCCGGCGTGTCGGCCGCGTGGATCGTGCCGCCCATCGCCTCCAGGAAACCCTTGGCCACGGCGAGCCCCAGCCCGACGCCGTTGCCCGCAGCGCGATCGCCGAGCCGCTCGAACGGCTCGAACATGCGCAGCTTGAACTCGTCCGGGACGCCCGGGCCGTGGTCGCACACCTCCAGCAGCACGCTGGGGCCGGCCGACCAGGCCCGCAACTCGGGCGGCCGTCCGGCCGGGGAATGGGCCAGCGCGTTGGAGAACAGGTTGGCCAGCACCCGCTCCAGCAGCACCGGATCCGTGCGTACCAGGGCCAGGTCGTCTGGCACCGCGATCCGCACGCTGCTGGCCGGGGCCAGCCCGAGCAGGGCGGCCGGCGCGACTTCCTCGACGGAAGTGGGCCGCAGGAACGGCTGCAGCGACCCGGTGGCCAGGCGGCTCATGTCCAGCAGGTTGCCGATCAGGGCGTCCAGCCGGTCCGCCCCGTCCTCGATGGTCGCGAGCAGCGCCGCCTCGTCGGCCGGGGTCCACTGCACGTCGGTCTGCCGCAGCGTGCTGACGCTGGCCTTGATCGAGGCCAGCGGGGTACGCAGGTCGTGGCTGACCGCGGCGAGCAGCGCGGTGCGCATCCGGTTCCCCTCGGCCAGCGCCTCGGCCTGGGCCGCCTGGGTGCGCAGCCGGTCCCGGTCCAGTGCCGCGCCGACCTGGGCGGCGAACCCGTCCAGCAGCCGGGCCGTGATCGGCCGGGTCTGCCCCGCGACGATCAGGGCGACAGTGTCGCTGACTGGGACGTGGGTGGCCAGCGCCTCCGGCCGGGCGGACCCGCTGACCGCGACGCTCACCCACTGGTCCCGGACCCGCTCGGCCAGTTCGGCCCGGCCGCCCCAGGCGCTGGTCAGGTGATCCAGCACGGCGGTGGGCGTGTCAGCCCCGCCGAGCACGGTCTGGGCCAGCCCGAGCAGGGACGCGGCCTCGTCGGCGCTGCGGGCCGCCAGCACCTGCCGGCGCGCGGCCAGGTGGACCACGCTGCTGACCGTCACCGCCACGGTCACGAACAGCAGCAACGCCAGCATGTTGCGGGGCTCGGCGATGGTCAGGGTGTGCAGGGGCTTGGTGAAATACCAGTTGAGCAGCAGGCTCGCGGTGATGGCGGCGAGCACGGCGGGCCAGAAGCCGCCGACGATCGCCACCGCGACCACGCCCACCAGGTACAGCAGCAGGTCGTTGGCGAGATCCAGGTGCGGGCGCAGCGCCACCAGCAGCGCGGTGAGCAGCGGCAACCCCGCCGCCACCAGGAGGATCCCGGCGAGCTGCCGCCTGCCGCGCAGGCCAGCCCGCACGGTACCGGCCGCCAGCCCGGTCAGCCCGGTCCAGCCCGCCTCGCCGCCCGCAGGCCGCTCGCCATGGACACGCACAATCCCTAGTCTGAACGACGATACGAGCCAGCGCACCATCAGGCCGGTCCCGGCCCCGGCCAGGACGCATCCGGCCATGACCACCGCGGCGCGCACGGCCACCGGCCCGGTCATCCTCAGCTGGGCGTACGGCGGGCGGGAGAAGCCCACCACGGTCAGCCAGCCGATCACCCCGAGCACCGGCGCGACCAGCGGCTCGGACACCGCGGAGATGGACAGGACCACGGCCGCGGCGATGATGAGGACCCCGGTGGCCGGGAGACGGCCGCCCAGCCCGGCGGCGAGCGCGCCGGTGACCAGCAGCGCGGTGAAGCCGGCCGGGCAACGCGAAGTGCGCCGCCAGTCCACGGGGCGAACGGTTACGGTCCATTGGAATCAGCTTCGCCCGCGCGAGGCCACCCAGAGCCGATCTTCACATCGCCTTAACGTCCGCGCACAAGACCTTAACGCCCCCCTAACGCCCGTGCCCGCCGGCGACACTCCCCGGTCCGGCCACCCAGCCCCGGCGCCTCCACCGCCCCAGCGCCCCCCACCACCCCCGATGATCGATTAACAGTTCGAGCTTGACCCCATATACGGGGCCTAATCCGAACTGTTAATCGGATGTATGAGTCAGGGACCGGGAGTGGCCGGCTGGGGGGCGGCGATGGCGTCATCAGCAGGGTGGGGCGACGGGACCGGGACCGGGACCGGGCGGCGGACGAAGGCGGCCGCGGTGGCGGCCAGCACGGCGGCCCCGGCCATGATCAGCCACAGGTGCCGGAACGCGCTCACCGCGCCGGCCGCCGTGGCCGGGATCCCGATGATGGTGACCAGCACGGCCACGCCGAGCGCGGAGGCGACCTGGCGGGCCATGTTGACCAGGGCGGACCCGGTGCCGAACCGGGCGGCCGGCAGCGCGGTGGTGCTCGCGCTCATCAGCGTGGGCAGCGTGAGGCCGACCCCCATCCCGGTCAGCAGCATGCTGGGCAGCATGCCCACCGCGTAGTTCGGGACGACGCTGACCGAGAAGACCCGCCAGAGCAGCCCGGCCGCGAACAGCAGGTTCCCGGCCGCGGCGACCGGCGCGGAGCCGATCCGGCGGGCCAGCGGGCCCGCCCCGACCGCGAGGGCCGGGACCATGGCCGGGCCGGGGGCGATGGCCAGGCCGGTGCGCAGCGCCGAGTAGTGCCAGACCGTCTGGCACCACAGCACGTTGGACAGCAGCATGGCCGCGAACCCGATGCTGAACACGAAGACCGCCGCGCTGGCCGACCGGAACGCCGGGATGCGCAGCAGATGCAGCTCGACCAGCGGCCGCTCGTGGTGGGAGCAGCGCCACAGGAACCAGCCGATCGCCACCGCCGCCCCGCCCAGCAGCGCGATGACCCCGGCCGAGGACCAGCCCCAGGTGGGGCCCTCCACCAGGCCGCCGGTCAGGCCGCCGATCCCGGCGGTGAGCAGCACCACGCCGAGGAGGTCGGGCAGCCGCTCGCTGTCCCGGGCCGGCGGGTGCGGCAGCACCCGGGCTCCGGCCACCAGCGCGGCCACCCCGATCGGCAGGTTGACCAGGAACACCCACCGCCAGTCCAGCTGGACCAGCAGCCCGCCCGCCACCGGGCCCAGGGCGGCCGAGACACCGCCGACCGCGGCCCAGGCCCGGACCCGCCCGGGCCGCTTGTCCGGCGGGGTGGCCGCCAGCAGCAGCGCCAGCGAGGTCGGGATCAGCGCGGCCGCACCCGCGGCCTGCACGACCCGCGCCGCGATCAGCACGGCGAGATCCGGCGCGGCGGCGCAGGCGGCCGACGCGAGCGTGAAGATGGCGATCCCGGCCAGGAACACCCGCCGCTGCCCGGTCCGGTCCCCCAGCCGGCCCGCCGGCACCAGCAGGGCGGCGAACACGATGGCGTAGGCGTTGAGCACCCAGGACAGCCCGGCCAGCGAGGCGCCGCCGAAATCCCGCCCGATGCTGGGCAGGGCCACGTTCACGATGAACAGGTCCAGGTTGGACATGAAGATCGCGGCGACCACCACGGTGAACACGGCCAGCGGTCCCGCGCCACGCGGCTCGGCCGCCTCATGGTTTGGAATTCCAACTGCCATGGCAGGAGAGTAGCGCTAGTAGGTTTGATATGGCAACCTAGGAGCATGGCTAGGACCACATCCGACCCCGAAGCCCCCGGTACGGGACCCGCGGCTGACCAGGGACCCGCGGCTGACCAGGGACCCGCGGCTGACCGGGGACCCGCGGCTGATGACGAGCACCTGGCGCAGCCGGATCTGCCCGGCCGGCCCTGCTCCATCGCCCGGGCCCTGGACCTGATCGGCGAGAAATGGGCGCTGCTGGCGATCCGGGAGATCTCTTTCGGCAACCGCCGCTTCAACGAGATCGCGCGGAACACCGGGGCGCCCCGCGACCGGCTCGCAGCCCGGCTGCGCGGCCTGGTCAACGCGGGAATCCTGGAGCGCCGCGAGTACCAGAGCACGCCGCCGCGCGCGGAGTATCACCTGACCGCCGCGGGCCGCGATCTCACCCCCGTGCTCCGGTCCCTGGTGGCATGGGGCGACCGCTGGGTCTCCGACCAGCCGCCGGCCACGCTCATGCACGGTGACCACGAACTTGACCAGATGGTGGTCTGCCGCCGCTGCGGCGCCGAGGCCCCCCACCGGGTCTCGCTCCAGGTGAACAGCCCGGGCTGGGATGTGCACGGACCCGTCCCGGCCAGCGACTTAGCCGGGACCGCTGCCGCCTGGGACGCGGAGTACGCGGCCGGGCGCTACGCCGGCGACCCGCCGGTGGAGTTCGTCCGCGACATCATCGCCGCCGCCGCCCAGCGCGGGCTGCGGCACGGGCTCTACGTCGGATGCGGCAGCGGGCGGAACCTGATCCCACTGCTCGACGCCGGCCTCGACCTCACCGGGCTGGACATTTCCCGGCAGGCCATCGCGCACCTGCGGGCCCGCGCGCCCGGACCGGGCCGGGCAGCTGATCTCCGGCGATCTGGGCGCGCTGCCCCCGACGGCCCGGTATGACCTGGTCGTCGGCATCCAGGTCTTCCAGCACGGCACCCGGGCGCAGGCGCACCGGCACCTGGCCGCCGCGGCCGACCGGGTCAGGCCCGGCGGCCTGCTCTGTGTCCGGGTCAATGCGGCCGGCACCGATATCGAGCACCCGCACCGGCGGTTCGAGGAGCATGACGACGGCAGCTTCTCGGTCCGCTACCGCAGCGGGCCCAAGGCCGGGCTGGACATCCATTTCTTCGCGGCCGCCGAATTGGCCGCGGTCGTGGGCGGCGCCTTCGACCCCGTGCTGCCGCCCCGCCTGCACGTCACCTGGCGCACCCCGCCCGGGCGGGGCCAGTGGTCGCAGTGGGAGGCCATCTGGCTGCGCCGCTGACGGCCCTGGAGCACGCCTGGGCCGCTGGGCTGGCGAGCAGGGTCGCCAGAGCCTGCGGGACAACTGAGGCCTGCGGGACTACTCAGGGGCCTCAGGTTCGCTGGGACCTGCGGGACCGCTCAGGGCTGCAGGAGTACGGGGCACTCCTCGTGGACCCACTGGCCGTCCGGGCGCCGGCGGGCGTCCTGCGTGGCGGTGATGATCTGCCCGCATCGCTCGCAGACCGAGCCGGGCGCGTGCGCCTCGTTGCTCTCCGCGTCGATGAAGTTGACCTCTTCGTCCTCGCGCTTCGTGCTCGATGGTACTCCTGCTCTTCCTCGGCCTCAGTGGGCCCGGGCGGGGCTTCCTCCTCCTCGAATCGCTTCCGCTCCTCGTCGCCGTATTCGGGCCCAAAGTCTGGCCGGACAGTCATGATTGCCCCCTGCCTGTGAGCGGACGTGACCGCGTTCCGGAGTGATCAACCCGACTCTATACGCCGCAGCCCCCGCCGTTCTTACGACATTTCCCGCGGGACGTGCGCTGCGCCGGGTGATTTGCCCGATTGGGGCGAACGTTCCGCGGGAGATGTCGCGGGGGCCGGGCCGGGGCGGCTGCGCGAGGCGACTACGCGGGGGGTCCGGGGGCGCCAGGGCGGGCGGGACTACGCGGGCGGTCCGGCGAGGCGCGCCGGGCGGGCCGCTGGCCTGGGCCCGAAGCCGGGCAAACTCCCCGGCCAGGGCGGCGGGGGTCCAGTGCGCGTTGAGGCCGCTGGGATTGGGCAGCACCCACAGCCGGGTCGGGCCGATGACGGCGGCCTGCGGGCCCACGACCGCGTCCGGATGGCCGAACGCCGTCCGGTACACGGTCACGCCGAGCACGGCGAGCCACTGCGGGCGTAGCCGGGCCATCTTCTCCTGCAGCTCCAGGGCGCCCGCGCGCAACTCCGCCGGGGCCAGCTCGGCGGCCCGGGCCGTGGCGCGGGGGGCCACGTTGGTGATCCCCAGGCCCAGGGCCAGCAGCTGGTCCTGCTCGTCCGGCCGGAACTGGCGGGGGGTGAACCCGGACCGGTGCAAGGCCGGCCAGAAGCGATTGCCCGGGCGGGCAAAGTGGTGGCCGGTCGCGGCCGAGTACAAGCCGGGGTTAATGCCCGCGAATACGACCCGCAGGCCGGGGGCGAGAACATCGGGAATCGTGGCGTCGCGGGCGGCTTCGAGATCGGCCGGCGTCGGGCGCGGCCGGGAGGAACCGGCCGTCGCAGAGGGAGCCTGAGCCACACGACGACCCTACTGGGCATTCCCTAGCCCCCAGGGGCTCCCACCCCAGGGGCTTCCGCCACCGGGCTCGCTGCCCGCGGCCCTGCCCCCCGGACCCGGCCCCGGCCCGGCCGGTAAACGCCGGTTCAGGCCGATGGACCCGGTTCATAGCATTAAAGATACTTTAATCGGCCTAACCCTTAGCCAGATGCCTATGGGGGACGGTGACATAAGTAAGTAGCCCGTGTTTACCAGTTGCTTTAAATGGCTACTGATAAAGATCGAGAATACTTTGGGGGAAGTCAACGTACGGCAAGCCTCATTTTTATAGGCGCCGGCCAGCCTCCGGAGACAGTGAATACGCGCACAGGGGGTGACCGCGATATTCGCGATAAGGCTGGCCCGGCCAGCCTGGCTCATGGCTTAGCAACTCTCACTCTGCCCGGGCACAAAGCCTTCCGGGTTCCCGGAGCCAGATATTCAAGCGCCCCGCGTGCGTGATGGTCGCCTCAGGCGACGCCGACGCCCTGAACCTGCGTCACATCCGCCGCCGCCGCGGCCACCTTTTCCTCGTGGTCGTTATGTGCCCAGGGGCGGAAGACGAGCGCGCCGTGACGCGCCCGAACCGAAGGCGCCCTTTGTCAGCGAAGAGAACTCTCAATCAGGTACCAGCCAAGACCGCCCTGGTGTTGACCGGCTCGGCCATCGCCCTGGCCAGCTATCTCGGGGCATCATCTAACGACGCCGGCCATGATGGCCGCGGAGCACAGCACACCGGCCTGGCTGCCGCGCTCACCGCCAGCCATCTGGCCCAGGCCACCGGCACCATCAACGCCGGGGCCAGCGGCCTCGGGACCGGCCTGGAATCCAGCGGCACCGGCGGCACCAGCGGGTCGGCGCCCATCACCCTGGCGGCGTACGGGACCACCCACAAACACCCGCGGCCCCCGCTTCGGTACCCAGAGCACCATCAAAAGCGCTATCCCAAGCGCCACCCGAAACACCCAGAGAAGCACCACGCGGTGAAGCTCACCACGCGAAGAGCGAAGAAGCACCCGGCCCGCAGGCACCCGGCCCGCAGGCACCTGGGCCGCAGGCACCTGGGCCGCAGGCACCTGGGCCGGCTGCACGGCAACCCGTGGCAGATCGCCGGCTCGCTGATGCCCGCTTACCACTGGACCAGCTGGCAATTCCACTACCTGAACCTGCTGTGGATGCGCGAGAGCGGCTGGAACCGTTTTGCCTATAATCACAGCTCGGGTGCGTACGGCATTCCGCAGGCCGTGCCCGGGGACAAGATGGCCGACCGCCGGGCCCGACTGGCGGACCAGTGCGCGCACCCAGATCATCTGGGGCATGGGGTACATCCGGTCACGTTACGGAAATCCGTGGAATGCGTGGCAGCACGAGCTGCGGTATGGCTGGTATTAACCGCACTGCCTCAGAACCGGGACATCAGGGACAGCGCCATCCCGACCGGCCGGCGCTCGACCAGGGCCGCGAACGGCAGTTCGCTGCGGCAGAACCGGGCAAAGGCATGCCAGCCTTTCGGCGACGAGAGGCCGGTGTGGAAGGCGCCCGGGTGCCGGGTGAACGCGGTCAGCAGACGGCGCCCGGCATCCATCTCGGGCACCAGCGCCTGCCCGACCGCGGCCGGGTAGGCGTCCAGCGCCTGGTCCAGGCGCCCGGGATCCGGGGCGGCGGCCGCCTCCGCGGCGGCCGCCCCGGCCAGCGTCCCGGAGCGGAGCGCGAAGCTGATCCCTTCCCGGGTCCAGGGCTCGAGCAGGCCCGCCGCGTCGCCCGCGACCAGCACGCGCCCCCGGCGCAGCGGCGAGTCGTCCGCCCGGCAGTGGGTGAGATGGCCCGAATCGCGGGCCGCGGGGTAACCCGCCAGCCCCAGCCGGCCGGTGAAGTCCCGCAGGTAACGCCGGGTCTGCTCGCCCTGGCCCCGGGCGGCGATAACCCCGACGGTGAGCACGTCCCCCTTGGGGAAGACCCAGCCGTACGAACCGGGCATCGGCCCCCAGTCCAGCATCACCCGGGCCCGCCACTGCGCCGCGACCGGCGGCGGCACCGGGATCTCCAGTTCCAGCCCGAGATCGACTTGCTGGAACCGGACCCCTACGTACCGGGAGGTGACTCCGGACGAGCCATCGGCGCCGACCAGCACCCGGGCCCGGACACTCGTCCCGTCCGCCAGCCGGGCCCAGGCCAGCCCGCCGTCCTCGCCGATCCCCCGCACCGTGGCCCGCTGCCGCATCGTGACGCCCGCGTCGGCGGCGGCTTTGCGCAGGGCGTCGTCGAAGTCTTCCCGGGACACCATGGACAGCAGCGGCGCATCGGCGTGGCGGGTGAACTCACGCCGCCCGTTCAGGGTGGCGGTGATGGCGTGGATGCGGTCCCGGGCGGGCACCTGCATGTGCCGGGCCGCCACCGTGAGCGAGGTCCCGATCAGGCCGCCGCCGCAGGTCTTGTACCGGGGATGCTCAGCCCGCTCGATCACGACCGTCCGCGCCCCGGCTCCCGCCGCGGCCAGGGCGGCGGTCAGGCCGGCCGGTCCCGCGCCCACCACCGCGACGTCCCATTCCGCCAGTTCCGCCACCCTGGCAGGGTAACGGAGGGGACGAGGCGAGCTGTGATCGCGCGGCCGGGCGGGGGTGCGCGGCGGGGCGGAATTTCGTTGCGGCTGCTTTTGCGGGGTAGCAGGATGTGCCGGATGACGACATGGACCGCACCGCGACGTGCCGCGCGCCGATCCGCCCATGGTCGCCGGCGAACGGGAGTCGCTGGACGGATGGCTGGACTACCACCGCAGCACGCTGCTGACGAAATGCCAGGGGCTGACCGGCGAGCAGCTCGCCCGCCGGGCCGTACCGCCGTCCACGCTGTCCCTGCTCGGGCTGGTCCGGCACCTGGCCGAGGTGGAGCGAGCCTGGTTCCGGCGGCGCGCCGCGGGCGAGACCGGGCTGGGCTACCTGTACTGCCAGCGACGAGTACCCGGACGGGGAATTCGACCTGGCCGTCGCGGACGGCGCCGAGGCCGATTTCGCGGCGTTTACCCGGGAATGCGAGCTGGCCCGGGCGGCGGCCGCCGGCCGGTCCCTGGACCAGACGTTCGTGCACGAGCACGACGGCAACACCTACGACCTGCGCTGGGTCTACGTGCACATGATCGAGGAGTACGCCCGGCACAACGGGCACGCCGACATTCTCCGCGAGCAGATCGACGGCGTGACCGAGGACTGACCGGGCCGGTGGCCCGGGCTAGCCGATCCGGGGCACGGCCTGCAGCGGCCTCGGGACGGCGGGCGGGAGGGGCCGGGCGGGTGAGGGATCCCAGTACTGGTGGGTCTGGCTCATCAGCGGCGAGGAGATCATGAAGTCCGCGGTCGCCCGGTTGCACGCGACCGGGATGTTGCACACGACCGCCACCCGGAGCAGCGCCTTGACGTCGGGGTCATGCGGGTGCGGCTCCAGCGGATCCCAGAAGAAGACGAGCAGGTCGATCTCGCCTTCGGCGATGCGCGCGCCGATCTGCTGATCGCCGCCGAACGGCCCGCTGCGGAAGCAGGTGACCGGCAGGCCGAGCTGGTCCTGCAGCAGGCGCCCCGTGGTCGCGGTCGCGAAGAGCTGATGGTCGCCGAGCAGCGGCAGGTTGTACTCCGCCCACTCGAGCATGTCCTGCTTCTTGTTGTCGTGGGCGATGAGGGCGATCCGCCGCCCGGTACGCGTGGGCAGGTCAGTAGCCACAGAAAGGTCCTCTCGAAGTCTGGCGTGCGTCATCAGCTGGCTCGTGGCCGCTTCGTCGCGCCCGGCCGGTGGCCCGGGCAAGATCAGGCCCCGGCTCTCCGCGGCCCGGTGGCGCACATCATGGTGGCGCCCTCATCGCCGAGCGGGCCGCTCCGGCTTGCTAGGTGTAACCCCGGCCGGCCTGGATGTCATCCCAGGGGCGGGCCCCGGATGTCATCCCGGGCCGGCCGCTACCGGGTCTCGTGGGCCGCGGGAGCGCCCACGTACGTGTCGAGCCAGCTGCTCAGCGGCCGGGTGGTGCGCAGGAAACCGGCCACCCGGTCCCGGGCCGCCGCGGTCTCCAGCCAGGGCTCGACCGGCCACTGCTGCCAGGCGACGATCCCCTTGTAACGCAGCAGCCCGATCCGCGGGTGATCCGCCGGGTAGCCCCGCGGGGCGGTCTTCAGCGTGCCGCGGGCCGAGACGCCGATGCCCTGCCGCTCGATCCCGGCGATCACCCGCTCCAGCTCGGGGCCAGCCTGCTCGCTGAGGACCGCCTGGCGGTAGCGGCCGAGCTGGATGGGCGACATCCCGTACATGCCGTCCCCGGCGGCCAGCCCCGCCGCGGACAGCTGGACGTAGCCCGTGCCGATCAGGGCGCCGATGTGCGTCTTGTACGGGGACTTGTCCGGGCTGAACCGGACGTCCCGGTAGGGGCGGAAGATCTTCCCCTCGCCGAACTCCGCGGCCAGCTCCTCGACCAGTTCGGTCATCGGGCGGAGCACCTTGTCCTCATAGACCGCCTTGTGCTCGGTCCAGTAGGCCTTGGAGTTGTCGGCCGCGAGGCCCTCGTAGAAATCCAGGGCTTCTTCCGGCCACCCCTCGAACGGCATCCCCCGGCCCCTCCCCGTCCGCGCTCCGACCTGCCCGCCCACTCCCACGTATCCCTTACGCCAGGCGGGCGCCGGCCCTCACGATAGCCCGGCGTACCCCCGGGCCGCGGCACCATGACAGTTGTCATGGGCGCGAGGTGACAGCTAACGGTGGGAGGCACGCCGGACCACTGCCACGATGGGCCCATGACGCTAACGAACATGGCAGACGAACGGGGGCGCCGGCCGGCCGGGGGGAGCCAGCCGGCCGCGGTCGCCCTGCGCGGGGTGCGCAAGAACTTCGGCGCGGTCCAGGCGGTCAAGGACATCGACCTGGATATCTCGTCGGGGGAAATTGTCGCGTTCCTCGGGCCCAACGGCGCGGGGAAGACCTCGACCATCGACATCATCCTGGGGCTGTCCCAGCCCACCGCGGGCACGGCGGAAGTGTTCGGGATGCAGCCGCGGCAGGCCATCACGCGCGGGCTCGTCTCCGCCGTGTTGCAGACCGGCGGCCTGCTCAAGGACTTCACCGTGCGGGAGACCGCGGAGTACACCGCGAGCTTGTTCGTCCGGCCGAGGCCGGTCGACGAGGCGCTGGACCGGGCCGGCATCACCGGCATCGGCGATCGCCGGGTGGGCAAGTGCTCCGGCGGTGAGCAGCAGCGGCTGCGCTTCGCCATGGCCCTGCTGTCCGACCCGGAACTGCTGATCCTGGACGAGCCGACCACGGGCATGGACGTCGAGGGACGGCGCGGCTTCTGGGGAGCGATCCGGCAGGACACGGCCCGGGGCCGGACCGTGCTCTTCGCCACGCACTACCTGGAAGAGGCCGACGCCTACGCGGACCGGATCATCTTGCTGCGGCACGGCCAGATCGTCGCGGACGGCACCTCGTCCGAGGTCAAGGCGATGGCCGCCGGGCGGACGGTCCGGGCCACGCTGGCCGGCGCCGACCCGGTCGCGCTGAGCGCGATCCCCGGCGCGGACAACGTCGAGGTGCGCGGCGACACGGTGCTGGTCCACTCCACCGACAGCGACGCGGTGGCCAGGTACCTGCTGACCAAGACCCCGGCCCGGGACCTGGAGATCAACACCCGGGGCCTGGAGGACGCATTCATCGCCCTGACCAGCGACGACAATGACACTTCCGCAGGAGGATCCCGATGACTACCCAGTCAGTTCCGGCGCCCGCCGCCTTGACCAGGGAAGCGCCGAGCCTGGGCGGCTTTAACGTGACCGTGCTCAGGCTGGAGATCCGCCGCCTGCTGCGCAACCGGCGCACGGTCATCTTCGCGCTGATCTTCCCGGTCGTGTTCTTCCTGGCCTTCGGGCTGAACAGCGCCTACGCCAACGAGTCCGCCGGCCCTGGCAGCCATGGCAACGTGTCGGCGTTCGTCATGATCAGCATGGCCCTGTACGGGGCGGTCCTGGCCACCACCAGCGGCGGGGCGATGGTCTCGATCGAGCGGGCCGCGGGCTGGAGCCGCCAGCTCCGGCTGACCCCCCTCTCCCCCGTGGCGTACATCGTGATCAAGATGCTCACCGCGATGGTCCTCAGTCTCGCGTCGGTCGTCGTGGTCTTCGCCGTGGGCGGACTGACGGGCAAGCCCTCGATGCCGATGTACCTGTGGATCGTCAGCGCGGCCAGCGTCTGGATCGGCTCGCTGGTCTTCGCCGCCTTCGGCCTGTTCATGGGCTACCTGCTGCCGACGGAGAACGTCATGCAGTTCCTGGGCCTCGGGCTGGCCCTGCTGTCCTTCGCCGGCGGCCTGTTCATCCCGCTGAGCCAGTTCCCGCAGATCCTGCAGGACATCGCCCAGTGGACGCCGCTCTACGGGCTCAACCAGCTGGTGCACGCGCCGATGCTCGGCGTCGGCGTCCAGTGGGCCTGGGCAGTCAACGCCGTGGCCTGGCTGGTCATCTTCGCCGGGGGCGCGGTCTGGCGGTTCCGCAAGGACACCGCCCGGGTCTGACCGGGCCCCAGGTGCCGGCCATGGGTGCCGGCATGGAACCGCCCGCGGGCCGCCGCAGTTCGTTCTGCACCGGCCCGCGGGCGGGCTTGGTTGCGGGGGCTTGATCTAGCTGACGACGCACCCCGTGCTCGGGCCGGTCTTCGGGAACGCCCGGGCCAGGGCCTGGGCAATCAGGCGGGCGCGGGCCGCGTAGCCGGCCGAGGTGAAGTGGATGCCGTCGGAGATGTACCACTTGGTCTTGGCCAGGGCCGCCCAGTTGAAGACCCGCATGTTCGGGTACTTGGCACAGGCCTTGAGCAGCGTGTTGTCCCAGGTCACCATGTTGGATTCGGAATAAGGACCGCCGGCCAGCAGCGACCGGAGGTTGACCCACATCACCGGCTGCCCGTGCGCGGCCGCCATCATCCGCTGAATCCGGGTCATCAGGCCCACGTTGGAGCCCACCGCCACGTCTGCGGTGTCGTTGGTGCCGAGCGCGATCACCCAGCAGCCGCGGAACCCGCTCCGGTAGATGGCCTGCGCGGCGTCGTACCCGTTGACCTGGCCGGGCAGGACCTCGACCACGGAGCGGGCCCCGGAGATGTCCCACCGGACGCTGCCGACCCCCACGTCGTGGTACTGCGCGGCTATCCGCTTCGCCGGGTTGGGCAGGTACTCCCGAGAGACCAGGCCGTCCGAGGTGGAGTCGCCGATGTGCGTCACCGACTGGCAGGAGGTGCGGAGCGAGGCCGCCGGAACCGGCGCGCCGCCGGCCGAGCCCGCCAGGGCGCTTCCGGAGCCCTTCGCGGAACCGCCCGCGCTCGACCCGCCTTTCGCGGCCCCGCCTGCGCTGGTCCCGCTCGTGCTGGTTCCGCCCGTGCTGGACCCGCTCGTGCCCGAGCCGCCCTGGCCCGCACCGCCAGGCGGTGGCAGGACCGAGCCCGCGGCCAGGGTGCCGGTGGCCGCGTTGCTGGCGGCGGGCGCGCGCACCGCACCGCTCAGTCCCGCGCAGGCCAGGGCGACCACCATGGCCCCGCCGGTGACCGCGGCCCAGCTGCCGACCCCGGCCCACTGCGGCTGCCAGGCCGTCCGCGACCGCATCCGCTTCCAGGCCCGCTCCAGCGCGCCCCGCCGGATTGGCTCCTCAACGAAACGCCACGACATCGCGGCAATCCCGACGCTGGCCCCCACCTGAAGTGCGGCCCGGGGCAGATTCTCGGTGGAATTGGCCGGGGAAGTCAGGATGATCACCGGGTAATGCCACAGATAGATGCCGTAGGAACGGACACCGATCCAGCGCAGCGGCTTCCAGCCCAGGACCACGCCGACCAGGCTGCCGGGGCAAGCGACCGCAGCCACCACCCCGGCCGTGGCCACCGAGAGCAGCACCAGCCCGCCCTGGTAGGTGAACGCCGAGTACTGGCCCACCCGCCAGATCATCAGGCCGATCACGGCCAGCCCGGCGAGCCCGGCCCCGTCCAGCACGACCCGGCTCCACAGCGCGGTCCGGGCGGTACGGCGACTGGGCCAGACCATGGCCAGCGCCGCCCCGACCAGCAGGCCGCAGGCGCGGGTGTCGGAGCCCTCGTAGATCCTCGTCGGATCGTAGCCGGGGTGATAGAACACGAGCATCGCCACGGCTGACGCGGCGGCCAGTACCAGGGTCGGCAGCACCAGCCAGCGCACCGCGCCGGGCCGCCGGCCGCGCAGGAAGTACACGCCGAGCAGCAGCACCCAGGGCCAGACCAGGTAGAACTGCTCCTCCACGGCCAGCGACCAGAGGTGGTCGAATGGCCCGGGCGGCGCGAATCTCGCGAAGTAGGAGTTGTGCGTATAGATGTAGAACCAGTTGCTCGAATAGGTCGCGGCGGCGGCCACGGCTCCCCGCAGGCTGGCTAGCCGGGAGGGGCTCACGATCGTGACCCACGCGGTCACCACGGCCAGCATCACGAACAGGGCCGGGAGCAGCCGCCGGGCCCGCCGGAGCCAGAAGTCGCCCAGGTTCAGCCCGCCCGATCGGGCCCACTGGCCCAGCAGCAGGTCGGTGATGAGGTAACCGCTGAGCGTGAAGAAGACGCCCACACCCAGCAGGCCCCCGGGCGCCCAGCCGAGTTGCTCGTGATAGGCGATGACAGCGAGCACCGCCAGCGCGCGCAGCCCATCGAGTCCGGGCATGTAGCGCTGGCCGGAGCGGACTGGTTCCGGCATGCTTTCCCCCCGTGCCGCGAACCGCCCTGTCCGGCTCTCCCCGTCCGGCAAGGTCGTGCTTGCGCGCGGCAGAAAAGGCACTACCCAGCGCTTCATATTGATTACACGCAGTAGTCATAAGAGTTTTGGCCATCACCCGCTACGGGCGATGCGTAATGTCCGGGCATTGGCGCACATGACCCCGGAACGGCGGCGGTAAAGGACACCCGGATGGCGGTC
>CAWINS010000003.1:0-41248 GCA_963837335.1 uncultured Actinomycetes bacterium
CCGTCGCCCCAGCTCGTCGGGACCCCGGAGCGGGCCACGCTGGATCTCAACGCGCTCATGTCGGCGGGCGTCGAGCTGGTCGGCCGCTGGGCGGCGGTACGTGACGGCCGCGCGTTGTTCTCCGGTGGCCTGCGCAACGTGTTCTCGCTGGCGGACCTGAAGATGGAGCGCCTGCTGGGCACGTTCGACGACTGGGCCAGGGCGGAGGGGCATGACGCTGAGGTCGGACCTCTCGAGCGCTTCCCGGCGACGCGCGTGCCCGAATCGACGCGGTTGCAGCTTGACCTGGGCAGTGGCGAGTTCGCTGCGATCGTGTGGGCGACCGGTTTCCGGCCTGACTACCGGTGGCTCGACGTGCCGGTGGTGGACGCGAAGGGCCGGCTGAACCACGAGGGCGGTGTGGTCGGCAGCCCGGGACTGTACGCCCTGGGGCTGCCCGTGCTGCGGCGGCGCCGGTCCACGTTCATCTCCGGGATCGAGGACGACGCGCGCGAGGTGATCGATCACCTCGCGCGGTACCTGGGCCTTTCTTGACAAAGTCAAGCGACATTATAGAGAATAGCCAGGTTCGGCCCCTGCCTGGAGGCAGGTTCCGCCCCGGCCTGGGAGGTCAGCAATGTCGCTCAGCTCGCTCATCGCAGACACGCGCAAGGCCGTCTCCGACGACCCCGCGAACGCGCAGGCTCAGTTCACCGCCCAGGGGACGCTGGTCGGCGTGACCGAGGTAGATATCCGGACCGGAGCGCATTCCTTCAAGGTCGATGAGCCGCCTGCGCTGGGCGGGGCCGATGTGGCTGCGAACCCGGTGCAGTACGCGCTGGCCTCGCTGGGATCCTGCCAGGCCATCACCTACCAGTTCTGGGCCGAGCAGCTCGGCATCGGGTTCGACACGCTCAGCGTGCGGGTGGAAGGCGACCTCGACATCCGCGGGTTCTTCGGCTTCGATGACAGCGTGCGGCCCGGTTTTTCCGCCGTCCGGATCGAGGTCACGCTGACCGGGCCAGAGAGCCCGGAGCGCTACCAGGATCTGGCCGCCGCGGTCGATCAGCACTGCCCCGTGCTCGACCTGTTCGCCAACCCGGTGCCGGTCACCCGCACGCTGGCTGACTGACCTTCAGCGCCGCTGCCATTCCTCGGCCAGGAGCTGGTAGGACCGGATCCGGTCGGCATGGTCGTGGGTGATGGTGGTGATGATCAGCTCGTCGGCGCCGGTCGCCTCCTGGAGCTGCTCGAGCTGGTCGGCGACCTGCTTCGGGGACCCGGTGAACTGGGTATCCACCCGGTCGGCGACCATGGCCCGGTCCGCGTCGGTCCACTGGCAGGCCCGGGCCTGCTCCGGGGTCGGGAACGGGATCGCGCCCTCGCCGGAGCGGATGCTGCGGACCCACAGGCCGTAGCCGGCGGCGAGTTCCCGGGCCGCGGCCTCGTCACTGGCCACCACGACATCCGCGGAGACGCTCACGTAGGGCCGGTCAAGATCGGCGGTGGGCCGGAAGGCGGCCCGGTATCCCTCGGCCGCCTCCAGCACGGTAGCCGGGCTGACGTGATAATTGGCCGCGAACCGCAGCCCGTTCGCGCCGGCCACCTGGGCGCTCTCCCCGCCGCTGCTGCCCAGGATCCACACCTGGAGGTCTGCGCCTTCACCCGGGATGGCATGCGCCTCCACCCCGTCGGCCGAGCGGTAGCTGCCCCCGAGCAGGGCGAGGATGTCCCCGACCTGCTCGGTGTAGTCCTGCGACTGCGCGCCAGGTAGCTGCAGCAGCGTCTTCTGCAGCGCGAAGCGCGGCGAGCCGAGCAGGTGCCCGACGGCGAACCGCTCGGGGATGAGCAGCCCGTTCGCACTCCGGTGGCGTCCGGCCGGCGGTGGTCCGGCGGCCCCTGGCCCCTGGCCGTCGCCCTGCTTCGGGCGCCCGGCCGACCGGCCCAGGCCCAGGTCGAGACGGCCCGGATGCAGGGCGTCGATCAGGCCGAACTCCTCAACCACCGACAAGGCGGTGCGGTGACCCATCTGCACGGCGCCCGACCCGATCCGGATGGTCGAGGTCGCCGCGGCGGTCAGGGCCGCCGCGACGGCCGGGGAGGTACCGGCGACCCCCGGATTGAGGTGGTGCTCGGCGAACCAGTAGCGGGCGTAGCCGAACCGCTCCGCAGCCTGGGCCAGGTCGATGCTGTTGCGCAGCGCCTGCCCGGCAGTCGAGCCGGAACTGACCGGCACCAGGTCGAGCACGGCGAGCGGGGCGCGGGTCATGACACGACCTCCCTGACGGCCTGGCCGGCCTGCAGCGGCGCGAGGCCCAGGTGCTCACGCAGCGTGCTGCCTTCGTAGTCGGACCGGAAGACGCCGCGTTCCTGGAGCAGCGGCACGACCGTGTCGGCAAACTCGTCGAGTCCCCCCGGGGTGATGTGCGGGACGAGGATGAACCCGTCGCTGGCATCGGATTGGACGAGGTGATTGATCGCGTCCGCCACGGTGGCCGGGGCGCCGACGAAGGTCTGCCTGCCGGTGACCTCGATGATCAGTTCACGGATCGACAGCCTGCCTGCCTCCGCCTGCGCCCGCCACTGGGCCGCGGTGGCCAGCGGATCCCGGTGCATCCGCACGCTGGCCCGGCCGCGGGCGATGGTGTTCTCGCCCGGGTCGGGATCGATGTCCGGCAGCGGGCCGTCCGGGTCGTAGCCGGACAGGTCCCGGTTCCACAACTGCTCCAGGAAGGCGATTGCGGTCTGCCCGCTGACCTGCTGGAACCGTACCTCCCTGGCCAGGTCCCGAGCCTCCTCGTCGGTGTCGCCGAGCACGAACGTCGCGGCCGGCAGGATCAGCAACTGGTCCCGGTGGCGGCCGTGCCGGGCCAGGCGGCCCTTGACGTCGGCGTAGAAGGCCTGGCCGTCGGTGAGCGTGCCGTGGCGGCTGAAGATGGCATCCGCGCTGGCCGCGGCGAACTCGCGGCCTTCGTCAGAGTCTCCGGCCTGGAAGATGACCGGCCGTCCCTGCGGGCTGCGGGGTACGTCGAAACGCCCGCTGATGTCGAAGTGGGCATCGGCGTGGGCGAACTGGCCCGCCTGCGCATCGGCGAGGAAGGTGCCGGACGCCTGGTCGGCGATGATCTCGCCGCCGCGCCAGGAATCGAACAGCTCCCAGGTCGTCTCGAGGAAGGTCCGCGCCCGGCTGTACCGCTCCTCCTGGGGCAGGAATCCGCCGCGCCGGAAGTTCTCGCCGGTGAACGCGTCCCAGGACGTGACGACATTCCAGGCCGCCCGGCCGCCGGACAGATGATCAAGGCTGGCGAACTGCCGGGCCACCTCATAAGGCTCGTTGAAGGTGGAGTTGATCGTTCCGGCCAGGCCGAGCCGGCTGGTGACCGCCGCGAGCGCGGCCAGGACGGTGAAGGTGTCGGGACGTCCCACCACGTCCAGGTCGTAGATCTCGCCGTTCTGCTCCCGCAGCCGGAGCCCTTCGGCGAGGAACAGGAAGTCGAACTTGGCCCGCTCCGCGGTCCGGGCCAGATGCGCGAAGGAACCGAACTCGATGTGACTGCCGGAACGAGGATCGCTCCAGACCGTGGTGTTGTTCACGCCGGGGAAGTGCGCGGCGAGGTGAATCTGCTTCAGTGGCCTGGCCATGGTCAGCTCCTCCCGGAGACGGCGTAGCGGCTCGCGGGGCGGCCGAGCCCCAGCCGCCCGCGCAGCGGGCCGGCGTCGTAGGACGTGCGGAACACGCCGCGGCGCTGCAGTTCGGGCACCAGGTCCCTGGTAATCGCCTGGAGATCGGCGGGGATGGCCCCGGGACGCAGCCGGAAGCCGGACAGCCCGGCCTGCTGCCACTCCTGGAGCAGGCTGGCGAGCTGAGCGGGGGTGCCGGTGAAGACGGCCGCATCGCTCGTATATTCGCCCCCGGCGAGCTCATCCAGCCGGGCCTTCCGGTCCGCCGCGGCGTAAGCGTCCGAGGCGAGGAACACCACCAGGTCGGCGAAGACGTTGACCGGTTCCGGCCCGCGGCCGGCCTGCGCGTGGGCGGCCTGGATTTCCGCCACCATGGCCCGGGCCTGGGCGGCGTCGCGCGGCGTGACGAACCCGACGTCGGCGGCCTGGCCGATCAGCCGGTACGCCGCGCCCGCGTGCCCCAGCGCGGCGACCACCGGCTGCCCCTGCGGCGGCCGCGGGGTGATCGACGGGCCCTTGACGCTGAAGTAGTCGCCGGTGAATTTGATGTAGTGCAGCTTGCCGCGGTTGACGAATCGCCCGGTTGAGGTATCCCGGATCTCGGCGTCATCCTCCCAGCTGTCCCACAGCCGCCGGATCACCTCGACGTAGTCCGCGGCCTCCGTGAACAGCCCGGTGATCATCTGCTGGACCGCCGGGTCCGCGCGGTCACGCAGGTCCAGCGGCGGGATGGCCCGCCGCCCGAAGTGGGCGGCCTCGTGCGGGCTGGCCGACACCCGGACCTGGACTCCCGCTCGCCCGGAGCTGACGTAGTCGAGTGTCGCGATGGCTTTCGAGACGTGAAACGGCTCGGTGTGCGTGACGACGACGACCGGCACCAGCCCGATATGCCGGGTCACCGGCGCCACCCGGGCCGCGATGAGGACGGCGTCCAGCCGCCCGCGTACCTGATCGGTGCGGGAGTCCGGCCGGCCGCGGCGGGAGGACTGCAGGCTGAGCCCGTCCTCGATGGTCACGAAATCGAGCAGGCCGCGCTCGGCCTCGGTGATGACATCGGTCCAGTAGGCGGCGGTCAGCAGCTCGGCCGGGCGTGCCCCGGGCTCGCGCCACGCGGCGGGATGCCATCCAGCGCTGTCGAGGGCGACGGAAAGATGCAGGTGGCCAGGCGCGGAGCTAGTCAGGACATGCCTCCAGCCGGTCTCGGGCGGCGATACGGGGACCTCATCAAAACTATGCTATCTCTATCGGAATAGTCGAGTATGGGCGGCTTGGGCGGTTCGCGAGGGCCGGGCGGTAAGCCGGGCCAGAGGGTAAGCCAGGGACCTGGGCGGTCCGGTCCGCCAGCCTCTAACCGGGGCGGCCCGGGTGGTCCGGATCAGTGCCGGGGGTGATCAGCCTGGATTCGTAGGCGAGCACGACGGCCTGGACGCGGTCACGCAAGCCGAGCTTGGCCAGTATCCGGCCGACGTGGATCTTCACGGTGCCCTCGGAGAGGTGCAGGTCGGCCGCGATCTCAGCATTGGACAGGCCGGCCGCGATGTGGCTGAAGACGTCCTGCTCGCGGGCGGTGAGGGCCTCCCGGATCTGGGCGGCCCGCGGCCCGCCGGATGGCCCGGCCGGCTGGGCGCTCGCGAACTGGTGGATGAGCCGCCTGGTGGACGTCGGGGCGAGGACCGCGTCACCAGCGGCGATCGTGCGGATGGCGGCGGCCAGGGCGTCGGGCTGGGTGTCTTTGAGCAGAAAGCCGCTGGCGCCGGCGCGCAGGCTGGCGTAGACGTACTCGTCGAGGTCGAAGGTGGTGAGGATCAGCACCCTGGAGGGCAGCCCGGCGGCCACGATATCGCGGGTCGCCTCGATGCCGTCACTGCCGGGCATCCGGACGTCCATCAGCACCACGTCGGGCCGCAGCGCGGTGCACATCGAGACCGCAGTCCTGCCGTCGGCGGCCTCACCGGCCACCTCGATGTCGGGCTCGGCGCTGAGGATCAGCCGGAAACCCTTCCTGATCAGGGGATGGTCGTCGACCAGGAGCACGCTGATCACGACGCGGCCGCCGCGTCGGGACGCAGCCGGGCCGTGACCCGCCACCCCTGCGGTTGGCGGGGACCGCAGTCCAGTTCGCCGCCGAAGGCGCTGACCCGCTCGCGCATGCCGGTCAGGCCCCCGCCAGGAGCGCCGGCCTCCCGGGCGCTGCCGGTGCCGTCGTCGTCGACTTCCACGCAGACCTCGGCCGGGCTGAGCTGGAGCCGGACCGTCGCGCTCGCGCCCGGGCCGCCATGCTTCATCGTGTTGGTCAGCGCCTCCTGGACCAGCCGGAACACGGCCAGCTGCAGGCCGGCGGGCAGGTCCCCGGCGCTGCCGCCGCGCTCGTACCGGACGGGCAGGCCGGCCGCCCGGACCGTGCCCAGGAGATCGTCGAGGTCCGCCAGGCCAGGCAGCGGCTGCCACAGCTCCGGCCCGGAGCCGGCCCGCAGCACGGCGAACAGGCGCCGGGTCTCGGCCAGCGCCTCGCGTCCGGTCCGCGACACGTCGCGGATCGCCTCGGATGCCTCGGCGGGCGCGCGGGCGACGGCGGCCAGGGCGCCGTCCGACAGGGCCACGATGACCGTGAGGTGATGAGCCACGCTGTCGTGCATCTCGCGGGCGATCCGCGCTCGTTCCAGCGCCGCCGCCAGGGCACTGTTCTGATCCCGTTCGCGCTCCATCCGGCTGGCCCGGTCGCGCAGCGCGGCGAGGTAGGCCCGGCGGGTATTCACGTACAGGCCCACGATGAGCACCGCGGCCGCGAATCCGGCGGCGTCCGACACCGCGAGCGCCCAGTCATGCGTGCCGTCGTGGCCGACCACCGCGACCACCAGGCCGGCCGTCAGCACCGCCGCCGCCAGCGCTTCCGCCCGTCTCATGGTGGCGGCCACCGTGTACAGGGCGATCGCCAGCGCGACCGGGAACAGCGCCCCGTGGGTCGGCCACACCGCCAGGATCGCCGCGGCCAGCAGCGTCCAGCCGAACACCGGGCCCGGCCAGACCCGGCGCAGCGGCAGCGCCAGGGCGGTCAGGGCCGCGACACCCAGGCTGGCTGCCAGGGGCAGCGACGCAGGGTGGGCCGTCTGGCCGAACGAGAAATGCGCCAGGGACGCCACGAAGGCGATCGCGGCGCAGCCGATGTCGAAGGCCCAGGAACGCAGGGTCCGCGTTCCTGGGTCCTCGACCGGCTTCCAGAAGGACACGCTCGCATCCTCGCACCTGGCGCGGTTCACGCGTCGCGGCGCCGCAGCTGCCAGGCGGCCAGGCCGGCCAGCACCACCGCGTACCCGCAGAGCACCGCGAATCCGGTCCACGGGCCCAGCGGATGGGCGGCCAGCGGCTGGCCCCACAGGGCCCCGCCGGCGCTGGATGGCAGGTAGGGCGCGACGCCCGCGATGGCGTGCGGGAGGTGCACCACGATGATCGGCGCGATGAGGAACAGCGCGGCGAACACCGAGATACCGGCGGCGGTCTTCCGCAGCAGGGCGCCCAGGGCCACGCCAACCACGGCGGCGACCGTCAGGTACAGCGCCGCGCCGATCAGGGTCCGCAGCACGCCCGGGTCGCTCAGCGAGATCCCTGACCCGCCCCGGGCCGCCTGGATCGCCGTCGCCACGAAGAATTCGGCCAGCGCAGCCAGCAGGGTCACGGGCAGGACCAGCGCGGCGAGCACGAGCAGCTTGGCCCACAGCACCGGCAGCCGGGTGGGGACCACGGCCAGTGTCGCGCGGATCATCCCGGTTCCGTACTCGCCGCTGAACACCAGCACCCCGAGCACGCCGAGCACCAGCTGGGCCAGCAGGATGCCGAACAGGCTGGCCGACACGGCGGTCACGGCGGGATTGGCCGCCGATACCCGGTAGGGCTTTCCCCCGGCGGCCAGGGCGCCGACGCCGACGATCAGGATGACCGAGATCAGGGCGCAGGCCCAGGTCGAGCGCAGCGCCCGCAGCTTCGTCGCTTCCGAGCGGATGACGCGCGCCTGGGTGACCGGCTGGGCGGCCGTCGGGATGGCCGGGGCCGGGGCCAGTGCGGCGCTCATCGCGCCGCTCCGGCGTGGTATTCGACGCTGTCCTGTGTGACCTGCATGAATGCCTCCTCCAGTGAAGCCCGGGCGGGCATGAGCTCGAAAACCGGCAGATGGGCCTGCCACGCCGCCGTGCCGATCTGCTCGGCCGTCAGGCCAGATACCCGCAAGACGTCCGTGCCGTCCTCGGTGACCGTTACCGCCGGTCCCGCGAGCGCCTCCGCCAGGCGCCTGGTCTCCGGCGTGCGCACGTGCACATCACCGGCCGCCGCATGGCCGATGAAGTCCTCGACGCTCGTCTCGGCGATGAGCTTGCCGCGTCCGATAACGACCAGCCGGCTGGCCGTCTGCGCCATCTCACTCATCAGGTGCGAGGAGACGAGGACCGTCCGTCCCTCGTCGGCGAGCGACCGGAGCAGCAGCCGGATCCAGCGCACGCCGTCCGGGTCGAGACCGTTGACCGGCTCGTCCAGGACCACGGTCTGCGGCCGGCCCAGCAGGGCGGCCGCCACCCCCAGGCGCTGTCCCATGCCGAGCGAGAAACCCCCGGCCCGGGTGCCCGCCACCTCAGCCAGCCCGGCCAGCTCGATCACCTCATCCACCCGGCGACGGCCAATGCCGGAGGTCCGCGCGAGGGCCAGCAGGTTGTTGCGGGCCGACAGCCCAGGGTGGACAGACCTGGCGTCCAGCAGAATGCCCAGTTCCGACATGGGGGCGGCGCAGCGGCGGTACTGCTTCCCGTTGACCCGGACCGTGCCGCTGGTCGGCCGGTCCAGGCCCGCGATGACCCGCATGGTGGTGGACTTGCCTGCCCCGTTCGGGCCGAGGAACCCGGTGACCACCCCGGGCTCCACCACGAAACTCAGCCCGTCGACGGCGGCCTTCTCGCCGTACCGTTTGGTCAAGCCATCAATCTCGATCACGATGCTTCCTCATCCCAGTCGCTTGCTGATGACCCGAACGCTACGGACCCCCGCTACCAGCGCGGATCTGTCCCAGGGCCACACTTTCCCGGGGACCTAGGTCTCAGGGCATAGGCCCCGCGGCTGCGGAAGAAGAAGGAGAGTCATGGAACAGATCAAGGCCGGGCTGCTCATCCCGGGTCGTGGCGAGCCGGTCCGCGACGCCACCGTCCTGATCGACGGCGGGCGGATCAGCTACGCGGGCCCGGCGGCCGGCGCACCGGCCGTGCCGGGCGCGGTTACCCGTACCGCGGCGACGGTGCTGCCGGGGCTGTGGGACTGCCACGGCCACTTCATGGGCAGCCGGAACCTCGACCTGGCGCGGCTGCCGCAGGAGCCCACGGCGCTGCGCGCCGCCCGGTCGGCCCGGGACCTGACCAACGCGCTGAACGCGGGCATCACCTCGGTGCGCGAGGTCGGCGGCCTCGGCGTCTACCTGGCCCAGGCGGTCCGCGAGGGGCTGCTCGACGGACCGTCGATCTACCCGGCCGGTGCCGTCCTGTCCACCACCGGCGGTCACGGCGACCTGCACTACTACCCGCTGTCGTGGGTAACCGACTTTGCCCACCACGACGGGACTCTCCGGCTCGCCGACGGCACTTCGGAGTGCATGCGCGCGGTCCGGGAACAGCTGCGCCGGGGCGCCGCCGTCATCAAAGTCTGCGCGTCAGGTGGCGTGCTGTCCGAGGTGGATCATCCGGTCCACCAGCAGTTCACCGACGCCGAGCTGCGGACCATCGTCGAGGTGGCCGGCCTGGCCGACCGGGTGGTCGCGGCGCACTGCCACGGCAAGCCCGGCATCATGGCCGCGCTGCGCGCCGGGGTCGCCACCATCGAGCACGGCACCTACCTGGACGAGGAGGCCTGCGACGCGATGCGCGAGACCGGCACGATCCTGGTCCCCACCCGGACCATCATCGAGAACATCCTGGCCCACCTGGACCAGGTCCCGCCCTACGCGGCGGCCAAACTCACGGCCATCGCCACGACGCACGCCGACATGGTGCGGATGGCGATCGACCGCGGGGTGACCATCGCGATGGGCACCGACCTCGGACTGACCGGACTGGACCTGCCGGGCGCCTGGGGCACCAACGGAACGGAGCTTTCGCACCTGGTGGCGCTGGGCATGACGCCCCTGCAGGCGATCGAGGCGGCCACCGCCACCGCGCCGCGCACCCTCGGCCCGCAGGCGCCACGCAGTGGCCTGCTGGCCGAAGGCTACGACGCCGATCTCATCACCGTGGACGGGGACCCGCTGGCCGATATCTCCCTGCTCGCCGAGCCGGATCACATCACCGCGGTGTGGGTCGGCGGGCGCCAGGTCAAAGGCCGTCAATGAGTCCCCTGATGACGACCACGGTCTGGTCTTTCCGGCTGGACGCCAGCCCAGAGGCCAGCCGGAGTCATGCCAGGTGCGGCGTTAGGGAGGTACCCGGCCAGCCAGCGGTCCGCGGCGGCACATGCGGCCGCCGCGCTCCGGAGCCCGGTGCCGAGCGTGCCCAGCGTCCGGGTCGCGAGCGGGCCGACCCGGCGACCTGCCCATAGCAACCGGTTCCCGCCCTGGCTCCGAGGCGTCCGCAGCCGCTCATGAGCAGGCATCTGTTCCCCGCTAGTGAGCCGGGTGAAAATGGTGATCATCTCGGTGAGCTGCGGATCGGCCCGGGTTATGCCGTTGCCGATCTGGCGCAGCATCCACAGTTGGCGGCGGGACAAGCTGATCAGCCACCTCGCGATCGGGCTGTCAATTCAGGATTGGCAGGCTGCTGGCTTGGTAACTTAGATCGTATCACGATATAATTCTGCGGGTAGCCGGCCGTGAACCTCGAGAAGGGTGGCCAGCGCGATGAAGCGATACAAATACCAGGCCCTGGTGAACCTCCCTCCGCAGGAGGTTGCCGGTCTTGCGGCCCTCTCGCCTGGCTCGGCCTGCCGCATGGTGATCCGGGGCCGCCATCATGAGACGGGCGCCAGCAGGTTCTTCAACGCTCTCCTCACTCCCCGTGCGGACACGATTCCCGGTGATTCTCATATCGTGCTGGCCATCACGGTGGTCGGCGATGACGCGGGTGACTACCTTGGCGCGGGTGAGGACTTCGCGTTGTGGCGCGGCCATGACATCGGCCGCGGTGTGGTGACCCGCCGGATGTTCGTCTGACCGGGGATCAGCCTGGGAGGGCCAACCTGCCTCAGCCAACCCCCCAGGACTTCGAGCATGTGCTGGCTTTCCGCGTGAGCCTGCGTCGTTTCCAGCACTGGAGCGAGGATCAGGCCCGCGCGGCCGGGCTCACCCCGGCCCAGCACCAGCTCCTGGTGGCGATCAAAGGGCATCCCGGCGACCTCGCTCCGGCCGTCGGCGACCTGGCCGACTACCTGCTGCTGCGTCATCACAGCACGGTAGAGCTCCTGGACCGGGCCGAGGCGGCGGGGCTGGTTCGCCGGCTCCCCGACACCGAGGACGCGCGCGTCGTCCGGGTGATGCTGACGGCCAAGGGTGATCGTCTGGTGACCGAGCTGACCAGATCCCACCTCTTCGAGTTGTACAAGCTTGCGGCGGTCCTGGATGAACTCACCCGGTCCTGCGGGATTAGCGGCCGGTGAGCGACTCCAGCGGGCGCTCCGGGTCCTGCAGCGCGTCCCTATCGACCGGCCGGCCGTCGCGCACCAGAGACTGGATCGCGTCGTTGACGTCCCAGACGTTGACGTTCATGCCGGCCAGCACCTGCCCGCCGCTCAGCCAGAAAGCGACGAACTCGCGCCCGGCGACGTCACCGCGGAAGACGACCTCGTCGTAGCCATCCGGTTCCACGTAGCCGGAGTACTCCATGCCCAGGTCGTACTGGTCGGTGAAAAAGTAGGGCACCCGGTCGTAGGCCACGTCCTGGCCGAGCATGGCCCGGGCGGCCGCCTGGGGCTGGTGCAGCGCGTTGGCCCAGTGCTCGACCCGGATGTGCTGGCCGAGCCGGGGGTGGAAGGCGCTGGCGACGTCCCCGGCGGCGTAAATGTCCGGGTCGGAGGAGCGCAATTGCGCATCGACCCGGATGCCGTTGCTGACCTCCAGGCCCGCCGCCACGGCCAGCTCGGTGTTGGGCGTGACCCCGACCCCGGTGATGATCACGTCTGCGTCGATGCGGCTTCCGTCCGCCAGCAGCACCCCGTCGGCCTGGCCATTGCTGCCGGTGATCTCGGCGACCTGAACACCGCAGCGCAGGTCCACTCCGTGGTCCTGGTGCAGGGTGGCGAAGACCTGGGCGGCTTCGGGGCCGAGCGCCCGGAGCAGCGGCAGTTTCCCCTGTTCCAGCACCGTCACGGCCACGCCCGCGGCCCGGGCTGCGGCCGCGGCCTCCAGGCCGATCCAGCCCGCGCCGATCACCGCCACCCGGGAGGAAGACTCGAAGGCGGCCTTGATCGCGTCGCTGTCCCCGACGTTTCGCAGGTAGAGCACGCCGTCGAGGCTGGTGCCCGGCACCGGAAGACGGCGCGGTGAAGATCCGGTCGTCAGCAGCAGCTTGCCGTAGCCAATGCTGCTGCCATCGGCCAGGGTCACCTCGTGCGCGCTGGGATGGATGGCCGTCGCTGCGACGCCGAGGCGCAGGTCGACGTGGTGCTCGGCGTACCAGTGCTGCGGATGGACGTATACCGTCTCCCGTTCGGCCTTGCCGAGCAGGTAATCCTTGGACAGCGGCGGGCGCTCGTAGGGCCGTTCGTGCTCCGCACCGATCATGACCAGCGGACCGTCGAAGCCCTCCCCGCGCAGCGTCTGCGCCGCTTTCGCGCCGGCCAGGCTGGCCCCGATGATCAGGTGCGTGGTGCCGCTGGTCATGACGAACTCCCTTGCTGACGTGCTGACCGGGCCCGCAGCGTGGCCGTCAGCTGTTCCCCGAGCCGGTCCCACGCGGCGTCGAACAGGCTTACGCCGTTGTCTTCGAGTTCCTGCGTGACGTCGTCGTAGTGGATGCCGAGCCGTTCCAGCCGGTCCAGTACCTGCTGCGACTCGTCGTAGTGACCGTGCACCGAGTCGGCGGGCACCTGGCCATGCTCGGCGATCAGGCGCAGGGTGGCCTCGGGCATCGTGTTGACCACGCCCGGGGCGACGAGGTCGACCACGTAGCGGGTATCCGGATACGCCGGATCCTTGACCGACGTCGAGGCCCACAACGGCCGCTGCGGCCGGGCTCCGGCGGCGCTCAGCGCGGTCCACCGCGGCGAGGAGAACACCCGCTCATAGTGCTGGTAAGCCAGGCGGGCGTTCGCGATCGCGGCGCGCCCGCGTAGTTCAGCCGCCTCGCTGGTCCCGATCTTGTCCAGCCGGGAATCGACCTCGGTATCGACCCGGGACACGAAGAAGGAGGCGACCGATGCGATCGACGACAGGTCACGGCCGGCCCGCCGGGCGCGTTCCATCCCGTCCAGGAAGGCATCCATGACCGCGTCGTAGCGCTGCAGGGAGAAGATCAGCGTGACGTTGATGCTGATCCCCTCGGCCAGGCACCCAGCGATCGCGGGCAGCCCCTGCTGGGCGGCCGGGATCTTGATGAACAGGTTGGGCCGGTCCACCAGCCACCACAGGGCCCGCGCCTCCGCGATCGTCGCCCCGGTGTCGTAGGCGAGCCGGGGGTCCACCTCGATGGAGACCCGGCCGTCCACACCGTCCGTCGCGTCGTACACCGGCCGCAGGACGTCGCAAGCCCACCGCACGTCGAAGGCGGTCAGCGCCCGGAGCGCCTCCCGCGCGTCCACGCCTCGGGTAGTCAGGTCCCGCAACTGCGGGTCATAGGCGTCACTGCCGGTGATGGCCTTGGCGAAGATGCTGGGATTGGTCGTCACCCCCACCACATGATCATGGGCGGCGAGATCGGCCAGGCTGCCAGACACCAGCCGTTCCCGGCTCAGATCATCCAGCCAGATAGACACCCCGGCCGCGCTTAGTGTCCTGAGCGGGTCGTTCATGGTGATTCCCCTTCCGGGTCATAGCGGCGAAACGATCAGTGAGTCAGGCCAGCCAGGGCAAAGAACTCGGCCTTTGCCCGGGCATCGGTGCTCAAGGTTCCGGTGAAAGCGGAGGTGACGGTGGTGGAACCGAGCGCCCGCACGCCGCGCACGGTCATGCACGAGTGCTCGGCCTCCAGCAGCACACCGGTGCCACGAGGGTGCAGTCGCTCGGCCAGGCAGTCGGCAACCTGTTTGGTCAGCCGTTCCTGGGTCTGCGGCCGGGCCGCGAAGTGCTCGACGAGGCGAGCCAGCTTGGACAGGCCGAGGATGCGCTCGCCAGGCAGGTAGCCAACGTGCGCCACCCCGGAGAAAGGCAGCAGATGATGCTCGCAGACCGTCCGGAACGGGATGGCGCGCGCCAGCACCAGTTCGTCGTAGCCCTCGTCGTTGGGGAACGTGGTCAGCTGCAGCGGCTGGGCATCGAACAGCTCCGCGTAGGCCCGCGCCATCCGGGCCGGTGTTTCCCGCAATCCCGGCCGGTCGACATCAATCCCCAGGGCGGCCAGGAAGTCGGCGGCTGCCCGCTGCGCCGCCGCCAGGTCGACGGCCGCTTCCCGGCCGGCGATCCGCAGATCGGGCCGGGATCGCAGTACGGTGCCAGACGTCTGCCGCGCCAGTGGCGGCGTTACCTCAGCGGGTTCTGGCGCCAGTTCCTGGGTCATGACAGTTCCTCCGCCCTCGCCGCGCCGCCTGCTGCGGCGCTGGCCCCGATCACGACGCAGCAATGTCCCGGCTGAGGATCAAGGACCGGCTGCAGCCCGCTGACCCGCAGGCCCGCGACCAGTCCTTCGATCAGGGCCAGGTTCATGCCGCAGACGATGTCGCGGTGCTGGGCGGCCAATTGGCGGAACGGGCAGTTGCGCAGCCGGATGGTGCCGTCTTCGTCCTGGCCTGGCTCGAAGCCGTGGTCGCGCAGCGCGTCCTGCGCGGCCTGCCGGGCTCCTTCCCCGGCCGGATGGGCGGCCCGGCTACGCTCACCGAGACCGGCGCCGAACTGCTGGGCGGCGTCGCGCAGCGCGGCCCTGGCCGAACCACCCTGGTCGGCTTCGACCGCCGCCACCAGCAGGCGGGCCGCCAGTTCATATTCGCGCGGTGGCACGGTGACCGAGAATTCGCTTCCGGAACGCGCGTACACCTTGGCCGGGCGGCCGGCCCCGGGACCCCCCCGGCCCGCGGGCCGCTGGTACGAGGCGGTGAGCAAACCGAGTGCGGCCAGCTTGTCCAGGTGATAGGCCGCCAGCGGCCGGCCGATACCCACGGCGGCGGCCGCCTCGTCACGCCCCACCGGCTGGACGCTCCTGGACACGAACTCATACAGGTTGCGGCGCACCGGATCGCCGAGGCTGCTCAGCGCGGCGAGACCTGATCGGTTCTCATCCATGTCCGGACTCTATCACTAATGAGAATTAGTTAAATCAGCCGGCTCAAGGGCTCGCGCTGCCTAAGCTGGGAGAACTGACCCTGGGCGCGCTCGCGGTGGCCAGCGGCCACGCGGCCGGAGGCCCGGGGAGCAGTATCCGCGACCGCCGGGCACCGCCAACTCCCGGCGCGCCGTGAACTACTGGCTCGTGATCGTGACCCAGGCCGCTACCCGGCTGGCCAGCCCGGGCCGGAGTGCGGGTTCCAGTTCTGGTGCCGGGAAGGCGAGCACCGGGCAGGTGGCATGAGCAAGGCAGTAGCGGCTTACCGTGCCATGACAGAGGCGTCTGGCCCGGCCCTGGCGGCCCATACCGATAACCAGCACATCGTCAGCCCGGGAAGCGGCGCTGACCAGGGTCCAGCCGGGGGTTCCCTGGGCGACCACTGGCTGGACCCGCAGATTGGGCGGTAGCCCGCCGAAGGCAGTGTCCAGCGCGTCCCAGAGCCGCTGCCAGGCGACATCCTCCCACTCCTGGTACAGGCGCTCCGAGGGAAATTGATGGCTGGCCAACTCCAGCGCTGGCGGAGCCCAGACATGGACGGGGACCAAGGTGGCGTCGTGGGCGTCCGCGAGATCGGCGGCGCGGCGTAGCGCGGGCAGGCTTCGCGGGCTGCTGCTCACCCCCGCGATGATCCTCCGGACCCCAGAAGCCATAACCCAGTTTCTAGGCCACGGCGCAGCACCTGGTGTGTGCCGCCCATGGAGACCGGATGGAGATCAGCGCGAACTCCGGGGACGGCACCGGGAGTGTCGTGGCGCTAGCCCTGCGGACCGCCGCGGGCTAGACGCTCACGGTGCTGGCGCCACACATCGCGGACGATGATCTGGATCATGGCCGCGAGGGGGATCGCGAGCAGGGCGCCCAGCAGCCCCGCCAGTTCGACCGCGACGAGGATCGCGATCAGGACCGTCAGCGGGTTGAGCTGCACCGTGCGGGAGAAGATCAGGGGCTGCAGCAGATGATTCTCCAGCTGCTGATACACCACGAAGAAGACCACCACGATGATCCCGGACGGCACGGAATCGACGAACGCGGCCAGCCCGGCGACGACGGCACCGAGCGTGGCCCCGACGAGCGGGATCAGGTCGGTGATCCCGACGAACAGCGCGATCAGCCCGCTGAACGGAATGCCGACGATGGACAGGACCGCGTAGGTCAGCCCGCCGCAGATCACGCTGATGAGCAGGTTGCCCGAGATGTAGCCGGTGATGGTCTTGGCGCAGTCGGCGCCCACCGACCGGATGTGCTCGGCGCGGTCGCCGGGGAACAGGGCAAGTGTGCCCTCGACCAGCCTCGGTCCCGTCACCACCATCAGGAACGAGAGCACGAAGATCGTTACCGTGGCGGCGACGCCGGTCGCCGCGGTCTTGAGGAACCCGAGCGCCGGGGCCCCGAGGCCGGTCACGAACGAGCGGATCCGGGCCTCGTTGTGCTGGATGTAACCCAGGACCCTGGTCCGCTCGAGCAGGTGCCCGACCGGGCCCCGCCCCGCGCGGGCGTCGCCGATGAGCTGGGGCAGCTGATGGGCCAAGGTGGCGCCCTCCCGCGCCAGCGGCAGGGCGAAGAGCGTCACCAACCCGGCGACCGCCACCACCAGCAGCAGGTAGACCAGCAAGGTCGCGAGCGACCGCCGGCACCAGGGCAGGTGCCGCTCGATCCAGTTGACGACCGGGTAGACCGCGATCGCGAAGAAGCCCGCGATGAGGATCCAGACCAGGACCCGCTCCACCGCGCGAATCAGGAGCAGCAGCGCCGCGGTGGCCAGCACCAGCCCGATCGTGGCCAGGATCGTGCGCACCGGAACCCGCTCCCGGGCGACCAGGCGGGTAACGGTGCGCGCGTCGCCGGGTGGCGGATCAGGCGGCTGCTCCTCCGAGATCAGGTCCATGTCAGGCCAGGATCGGTGACACCCATGGAAAGGCCGCGGGCAGGCGATGGAGATCAGATGGAGTCAGTCCCCGAGCACGGCCGGGACCGCGCCGCCGGCGGGGCGCCGACGGCTCATCTGACCTTCAGTACTTGTTCGCGACGAACAGCGTCTGCGCCGGGAACTTGGTCAGGATCTCGGTGCCGTAGTCGGTGACGACGACCTCCTCCTCGATGCGCGCGGCCGAGAAACCATCCGAGGCCGGGCAGTAGGTCTCCATCGCGAAGACCATGCCCGCCTGGAGCTCGAGCGGATTTTCCAGCGAGTTGAGCCGCGAGATGATCGGCCGCTCGTGCAGGCCGAGGCCGAGCCCGTGCGCGAACTGCAGGCCGAAGGCGGCGAGTTCGTTCTCGAAGCCGAAGTCCACCGCCCGGGGCAGGACGCGGGCCACGACATCGGTGGAGACGCCGGGCTTGATCGCGGCGATCGCCGCGTCCATCCACTCCCGCGCCTGGGTGTACGCGTCATGCTGGCTCTGCGTCGCGCTGCCGACCCCGAAGGTGCGGTAGTAGCAGGTCCGGTAGCCGTTGAAGGAGTGGATGATGTCGAAGAAGGCCTGGTCGCCGGGCCGGATGATGCGATCGGTGAAGTTGTGCGGATGCGGGTTGCAGCGCTCGCCCGAGATCGCGTTGACCGCTTCCACCTGGTCGCTGCCGAACTCGTACAGCCGCTTGTTCGCCAGGGCGACGATTTCATTTTCCCTCACGCCCGGCTTCAGCACATCGACGATGTCCTGGTAGACCCCGTTGACCATGGCCGCGGCCTGGTTGAGCAGCATGATCTCGTCTGGGGACTTGATGACCCGGGCGTCCAGCATGGACTGCTGGGCGTCGCGCACCGTGATCCCCTGCCGCTCCAGTTCGAACAGGAACGGGGGCTCCACGATGTCGATGCCCAGCGGAGCGTCCGCGACCCCGGCCTCGGTGAGCAGCGACTTGATCTCGGTCACCGCGTCTCGCATGAGACCCGCCTCGGGGGCGACCGCGCCGCGGAAGCCGAGGAACCCGGGCCGGTAGTTCTCGTCCGGCAGCCACGTCGAGTAGAGCTTGTGATGCCGCACCGCCGAGCCGAAGTCCCACAGGACGGTGTCCCGGTCCCGGAACACCAGGGCGTAGCGGATCATCTTGTCGCCCAGCGCGCCGCCGATCCAGGTCTGCGTCGTATAGCGGATGTTGTAGAAGTCGAAGAGCAGGAAGGCGCCGCACTCGCTCGCCTCCAGCGCCGCCCGGGCCCGCGCCATCCGGTATCCGCGCAGCCGGGCGAAGTTGACGCGCTCCTCGTAGTCGACCCCCATCTGGCCGGGAGCACCAAGAGGCCGCACGCCCGCGGGACGTCCCCGTGGGGTCACGAAATCCCCTGCGCCAGTAGTCAAACCCGTCCTCCTTCGAGTCCCCCGTGCATCAAGGGGAGTGCCTGAATCGAACAGTACCGGCCACGTTCAGGCGAAGATCTCCGGATGCTTCTGGAGTTCCAGCCGGGTGCGCCGGATATGCATGGTGAGCACCCGCTCGGCGTCGTCGGGGTCCTGCCGGTGCAGGCAGTCCAGCAGCAGGCGGTGCTCCAGGTGCGTGGCGCTCAGTCCGTCTTTTCGGGGGGTTGGAGGGGGGTCGTCCCCCCTAGGGAAAGCAGAGTTGGCTGCGCGCCGGGTGAACTCGCGCCGGTAGTGCTGGGTCGTGTTCCACATCCGGTAGATGATCTGGCCCATCTCGGTCGCCGCCGCCCCCGCGTAGCTGGACAGGTGAAACTCCCGGTCGGCGCGCATGAAGGCATCGAGTCCGGCCCCGGCTTCCATCTGATCAGCCAGCTGGCCCAGACGGCCGAGCGCGGCGGGCTCCAGGGCCGGCATGCTGGTGCGGAGCAGGAGGGGTTCCAGCCGCTCGCGGATGAGGTAAGTCTCGACGCACTCGCTGAGGGTCAGCTTGGTGACCCAGGCGCCGGAGTTGGCGACGAGGGTGACGAGCCCTTCCGCGTCGAGCATCCGCAGGGCCTCGCGGACCGGGATCCGGCTCGCGCCGGAACTCGCCGCGACGTCCTCCTGCCTGATGCGCTCGCCGGGCAGGTAGTTTCCGCCCAGGATGGCGGTCCGGAGGGTGTCCGCGATCCGGTGGCTCGCGACGTTCTCGCGGTAGCCAGGATCGTGACTGGTGATCACTCTGCTCGCCTCACTGTGCTGGCCTCACTGGGCCGGATGTCCCGGGTGCCAGAGCCTGACCGCGGCGTCCTGCTCGTATGCCTTGCCCCCCGGGTAGCTCACCAGCTCGAACTGCATGCCCCACGGGCTGAGGAAGTACTGCCAGCGCTGCCCGGCCGAGGCGTTGCGGCTCGCGACCGGGCCGGCGAGCAGCCGCACGCCCTTCGCGCGCAGGTAGCCGACGGCCGCGTCCATGTCGTCCACGTACAGGGCGACATGGTGGCCGCCCAGGTCGCTGTTGCGCGGCTGCGGCCGCTGGTCCGGCCCGGGCTGGTACTCGAAGACCTCGAAGTTGAGCCCGAAGCCGCACCGGTAGAACCGGATCTCCCGGACGACCGCGCGGGGGTCGACGTTGAGGTGGTCGAGCATCCAGCCGTCATCGTGGCGCATCTCGGGCAGCGAGTAGACGTAGTCGCAGCCCAGCACGTCCACGAAGAAGGCGTGGGCCTGCTCCATATCGGGCACGGTGACGCCGACGTGGTCGCCGCCGCGCAGTCCGGGGATGCCTCTGCCCATGGGTCCTCCTCGACCAGTTATGTATCCACTATTGCGAGATCTGATGGGCTCCGCCAGGATTTTCGTTATATTAATCGTTGAAATGGATACATTCGCGCGATAACCTCCTGCCAGGCGGTCAGCACATCGAGGGAGATGCCGATGCCACGCGAGAAGCGCCTTCACCCCGCCGCGGAGTGGATCGAGCTGAGCACGACGGCGGCGGACTGGAAGGCGGCCGACCCCGGGTTGCTGGCCACCATGCTCGGCCAGCTGCACCTCATCCGGGCCTTCGAGGAGACGGTCCTCGAACTGGCCGGCGAGGGCCTCGTGCACGGCCCGGCGCACTCCAGCATCGGCCAGGAGGGGGGCGCGGTCGGCTCGATCGTCTCGCTGCGGTCCACGGACGCGGTCAACGGTTCGCATCGGGGCCACCATCAGTTCCTGGCCAAGGCCATCACGCACGTGACCAAGGGCGTGCTCGACCCGGCGGACCTCGTGCACGCCGGAGGTCGCGACCGTGCTGCAGCGCACGCTGGCCGAGATCCTCGGGCTCGCCCAGGGCTTCTGCAGCGGGCGCGGCGGTTCCATGCACCTGCAGTGGTTCGAGGCCGGGGCGCTCGGCACCAACGCCATCGTCGGGGGCGGCGTGCCGATGGCGGCGGGTAACGCCTGGGCCCAGAAGCACTCCGGCACCGACGACCTCACGGTCACCTACTTCGGCGACGGTGCGACCAACATCGGCTCGGTGCTGGAGAGCCTCAACCTGACCTCCGCGTGGGAACTGCCGCTCTGCTTCTTCATCGAGAACAACCTGTACGCCGTCTCGACCACCGTCGCGGAGGCCACCGGCGAGCCGCGGCTGTCAGGACGCGCGCTCGGCTTCGGCATCCCGGCCTGGCGGGTCAACGGCATGGACCCGCTCGCCGTGCACCTGGCCATGGAGCGAGCGCAGCAGAGGTTGCGGGCGGGCGAGGGCCCGGTCGCGGTCGAGGCGCTCGTGTACCGCTTCTTCCACCAGAACGGCCCGTTCCCCGGCAGCGCCTTCGGCTACCGCACCAAGGAGGAAGAGACCGCGTGGCGGGCCCGCGACCCGCTGGATCGCGTCGCGGCCGAGATGACCAAGCTCCGCCTTATCGACGAGGCAGGCATCGCGTCCGTGCGCGAGCAGGCGCGCCACGCCATGCAGGTGGCCGTAGCCGAGCTGGTTGAGCCGGATCCGGACGGCAAGCCCGGATCCCGCCGGATCCGTCCCGGCCTGTGGCCGGATCCCGCCTTCGTCAACGTCGGCATCCGCGGCGACTTGTCCGAGCTCGCCGGGGCGCGCACGGTCGAGCAGCAGGACTTCACCGGTGAGCTCAAGCCCGGCAGGCTCATCGACGCCGTGGCCGGGGTCATGGACCGGCGGATGGGCACCGATCCGCGCATTGTGGTGCTCGGCGAGGACGTGCACCGGCTCAAGGGAGGCACCAACGGCGCCACCAAGGGCCTGGCCGGGAAGTATCCCGGGCGCGTGCTCGGCACGCCGATCAGCGAGAACGCCTTCGCCGGGCTGGGCGGGGGCCTCGCCCTCGACGGCCGGTTCCGCCCGGTCGTCGAGTTCATGTACCCCGACTTCATGTGGGTCGCGGCCGACCAGGTGTTCAACCAGATCGGCAAGGCCCGGCACATGTTCGGCGGCCGCAACCCGGTGCCGCTCGTGCTGCGGACCAAGGTCGCCATGGGCTCCGGCTACGGCTCCCAGCACCTCATGGACCCCACGGGGATCTTCGCCACCAGCCCCGGCTGGCGGATCATGGCCGCCTCGACACCGTATGACTACGTAGGCCTGATGAACGCGGCCCTCGCGATCGACGACCCGGTGGTCATGATCGAGCACGTCGATCTCTACCCCGCCGAGGGCGAGATCCCGGTCGATGACCTGGACTATCAGATTCCCTTCGGCACGGCCGCGGTGCGGCGCGAGGGGAACGACGTCACGGTGCTTACCTATCTCTCGATGGTCGAGCACGCCCGGCAGGCGATCGAGCAGACCGGCATCGACGCCGAGCTCATCGACCTGCGCTTCCTCGACCGGGCCAGCCTGGACTGGCGGTGCGTCGGCGACAGCATCAAGAAGACCAACGCGGTGCTCATCGTCGAGCAGGGCGCGCAGGGCACGTCATACGGCGGCTGGCTCGCCGACGAGGTCCAGCGCCGCTTCTTCGACTGGCTCGACCAGCCCGTGCAGCGGGTGACCGGTTCCGAGGCGAGCCCCAGCATCTCGAAAGTGCTCGAGCGGGCGGCGATCGCCCGCACCGAGGAGGTCGTCGCCGGCCTCGAACGGGTGCGGGCGGGCTTCGGGAGGGCGAGCTGATGGCGTCGGTGGTGCGGATGCCGAGCGTGCTCGCGGGCGCGACGGAGGCGGCCATCGCCACCTGGCTGGTCGCCCCCGGCGACAGCGTCTCCGTCGGGGACCCGCTCGCCGAGATCGAGACCGAGAAGGCGGTCGTCGAGTACGGCGCGGAGGAGGCGGGGGTGGTCGGCCGGATCGTGCTCGCCGCGGGCGACTCCAGCGCGATCGGCGCGCCCATCGTGGTGCTGATAAAGGACGGCGAGACGGACGCCGACATTGACGCCGCGCTGGGCGGCGAAGTGCCCGTCGCCCCCTCCGGCCCCACCGGGCCCGCTCACCCGGCCGCGCCCGCTCACCCCACCGGGCCCGCTCACCCGGCCGCGCACCGGCCGTATGAGAGCGAGCCGGCTCCACCCGCCCCGCAGACCCGCATCTTCGCCAGCCCGATCGTGCGCAAGATCGCCCGCGAGCAGGGCATCGACCTCACCACCCTCGCCGGGACCGGCCCCAACGGCCGCATCGTCCGCCGCGACCTCGAACGCCTTGCCTCCCGGCCAGTGCCCGCCCCGGCCCAGCCGGCCGCGGCCCAGCCGGTGCCGCAGCCAGCCCCGGCCCAGCCAGCGGCAGGCGGGACCCTCATCCCGCACACGCCTATCCGCCGCGCCATCGCGCGCCGCCTGACGCAGAGCAAGGCGACGACGCCGCACTTCTACCTGACCACGGAGTGCGTCGTCGATGAGCTGCTCGGGCTGCGCGAGCGGATCAACGAGACCGCGCCGGTGAAGATCTCGGTCAACGACTTCGTCATCATGGCGGTCGCCGCCGCCTTCGGTGACGTGCCGGAGGCCAACGTCACCTGGAGCGACGAGGGACTGGTGGCGCACGGCTCCGTCAACGTGTCGATCGCCGTCGCGACCGACGGCGGCCTGGTCACCCCGGTGCTGCGCGACATCGAGGCCAAGCGCCTCTCGGCGATCGCCGCCGAGGCTCAGTCTCTCGCGCAGCGCGCCCGCGACCGGCGGCTGCAGCAGCACGAACTGGAAGGCGGCGCCTTCTCGGTCTCGAACCTCGGCATGTACGGGACGCTGGAGTTCTCCGCGATCATCAACCCGCCGCAGTCCGGCATCCTCGCCGTGGGCGCGGCCAGGCCGCAGCCGGTCGTGGTCGACGGCGCGGTGGCCGTGGCCACTGTCATGCGCTGCACCCTGTCGGTGGACCATCGCGCCATCGACGGAGCCCTCGCGGCCCGGTGGCTCGCGGCCTTCACGGCCCGGATCCAGCATCCCCTGGGCCTGCTCGCCTGAGCCCGCCCTGTGCCGCTACCGGGCCCGGGCCTGGTCGGCAAGCTGGCGGACCTCGTCGGCGATGGCCGGCCACAGCGGCGCGGGCAGGTCGTGGCCGACGCCGGGGAGAATCACCAGCCGGGCGCCGTCGATGGCTTTCGCGGTGGCCCGGGCGGCGCTGACCCGCAGGATGGGGTCCTGGTCACCGTGCAGGACGAGGACCGGCTTGTGCAGCTCGCGGAGCTTCGGGCCGTGCCAGGGGGCGCCGACCTGCCGGCTCTGCGCCTTCGTGTCCCGGGGGCCGCTGTCGGCCTCGCGTTCGATCCATTCCCGGGTCGCGTGCTCGTCGAACGGGTAGGCGGGGGAGGCGATCTCGCGGGCGAGCGCCAGTGACAGCTGGATGTCACCGTCCCGGCCTTCGGGGACCTTGATCCGGGACAGCCTGGCCAGCGTGCCGAAGCGCACATAGCGCCCGCCCTTGATGCCGACCGCATCGCTCGGCATGGCCATGGCCGACACCACGCTGAGCACCCGGTCGGGGTGACGGAGCGCGATGCGCTGGGCGATGATCCCGCCGAGCGAGGCGCCGAAAATGTGCGCCCGTTCCCAGCCGAGCGCGTCCAGCACGGCCACCGCGTCGTCGGTCATGTCTTCGGAGGAGTAGGCGCCCCGCTTGCGGGCCAGCGCGGCGAACGGGTTGCTGCCCCCGGTGTCCGGCATCCGGGTGGATTCCCCGGCGTCCCGCTGGTCGTAGCGGGCCACCGCGAACCCGCGGTCGGCGAACGCCTGGGCCAGCCCGGCCGGCCACCAGAATCTGGACACGGCCAGGCCCATGACGAGCAGCAGCGGATCGCCCTGCGATCCGGCCAGCCGGTCGTAGGCGATCTGCACCGTGCCGTTACGCGCGAATTGCGTCGGCGTCCATGTGCTGGCCCACTGGCCAGCTCCTGCGGTTCCCGTCATCGTGACTCCTCGGCCCGTCCGTCCGTCAGCGAAACTGCGATCGCTGTTCGCTATATGACAGAGCCTAACTTACTGAATACAGTGTTCGCAATGACGGAAGAGCTGGAGACGGCGGGCCGCGGGCCGAGCATCTGGACCCGCCCGGAACGGTCGGCCCGGGGACCGGCCCCGGAGCACAGCCGCGCGGAGATCGCGGCGGCGGGCATCAGGCTGGCCGACGCCCGCGGCCTGAGCGCGGTGACCATGCGCTCGGCCGCGGCGGCCATCGGGACCGCCCCCGCGTCCCTGTACCGCTACGTGGCCACCCGGGACGAGCTGGTGGAACTCATGGCCGACCAGGTGTACGGCGAAATCTCCGGCCCCGGACCCGGGTCGGGGGACGCCGTCGCCGATCTGCTCCGGCTCGGCCGCCAGAGCCGGGCCGTGTACCACCGGCATCCCTGGCTGCTCGACGTCCCGGCCACCGGGAACCTTCCCGGGCCGAACGCGGTGGCCTTCATCGAACTCGTGCTGGCCGCGCTGGCGAACGTGGATCTGGCCGGGCCCGAGAAGCTGGTGACCGTCGGCCTGTTCTCCGGCGTCGTGCGGCTGTTCGCGCAGACCGAGATCAGCCAGCGCCAGGCCGGGCAGGACACCACCGAGTGGCAGAACTCGCTGGCCGGTTACCTGCTGGGGATCTCAGCCGCCGGCCAGCACCCGCACCTGGCGGCCGCGCTGGCGGACGCGGCCGCGGGCGGCGATCCGGTCCAGGATGAGCCCCTGTTCGACCAGGCTATGACCCGCATCCTGACCGGCCTGCTCCCGTCCGGGTGATTCCGCTACTCAGGGCACCGCAGGGAGCGGATTGGGGGTTGTCGTGCCCGGGTTGGGCAGCGGCGGTGCCGCCGATGACCGGATGGCGCCAGCACGGTGCTGGCGTCACCCGGCCTCGGGATGCGTTACTTGGTGAAGCCCTCGAGCTTGTTGGCCTTGATGACGTAGGAGTTCGTGTAGGTGGTGGCCAGGTTCACCGGGCCGGTGATCTTGCCCGCCAGCTTCTCGACCGCGTAGACGGTCTGCGGACCGTTGGCCGGCATCATCCGTCGGCAGGAACTGGCCCTTGTCCGTGGTCAGGGCGCGAATGTAGTCCGCCCTGGTGATCAGGGAGTTGGAGACGAACTGGGCGGGCAGGTGGTCAGCGATCTGGGCCGCGCTGTGCGTGGCGATGTAATGCATGGTGGCGACCAGCGCGTTCACCACCTTCTGCACGGTGGGCTTGTTCTGGTTCACCCAGTCGCCGGGCCAGCACGCCCGCGGTCGGCTGGAAGCCACCCAGCCAGTGCTGGACCCCGCTGGTGGTGGCCAGGTCGATCGCGGAGTAGCCGACACCCTTCTTCTCGATGGCGGTGACCGTCGGCTGGGTGGTCATGCCGCAGACGATCCGGTGGTGCTGCAGCGCGCTGACCATGGTGTCGCCGTCCCCGGCGGCGACCGGAGTGAAGTCCTTCGAGGTCAGGTGGTACCGCGCGGCCAGATAGAGGGTCAGGTCGTCGGTCCCGGAGCCGAGGTCGGTGACGCCGACGGTCTTGCCCTTCCACTGGGCGGGGGAGAGTGATCCCGGAGCCCTTGTAGCACATCTCCCGCTCCCCGGGGGCGCCGGACAGCTGGGCCACGTCGATCACGTTCTTGTGGGCCAGCTGGAAGTCGATCGTGTGCACGTACCAGGCCCCGGCCATGTCCACCTGCCCGGAGGCCATCGCGGTCTCGGCGCCGACGCCACCAGACTGCTCGGTGGACAGCTGCATGTGACCCGTACTTCTTGTAGTAGCCGAGGCCCTGGGCGAGCTGATAGGGCAGGTAGATCTGCTTATCGATGCCGCCGACCATCATCGTCACGGTCGGCATGCTCCGCTAATCCGCTTCCACTGCTGCTGGCGCTGCTGGAACTACAGGCCGAGACACCGGCCAGCGTGGCTACGGTGGCCGCGGCGGCCAGCGCGAGGGCAGGCTTTCTCCGGAAAAAACATGGAGCGTACTCCTTCGTGGAAACTTGTGTGATGAGGGAAAGAGGAGGTGCGGGACTGCGAGCGGCATGGAAAAGTCAGATCGCCGCGGCTTCGGATGGGCGCGCGGCGGGGCGCCAGGACAGCAGCCGCCGCTCGAGCGGCTGATCAGCCACTCGGCGGTGAGGGCCAGGACGGCGATGACGACCATCGCCGCGAACACGCCATTGGGATCGAAGTTGTTCTGGGCTGTCGCGATGACCAGGCCCAGGCCTTTCTGGGCGCCCAGGAACTCACCGACGATGGCGCCGATGATCGAGAAGCCGAAGGCCACGTGCAGGCTGGCGATGATCCAGGTCAGCGCGGACGGCAGCACGACGTTGCGGACGGCCTGCATCCGGGAGGCACCGAGGACCCGGACGTTGGCGATGAAATTGAGGATCCACTTCCCGGACACCCTGGAAGGCGTTGAAGAAGACCACGAAGAAGACGAGGACCGCGGCCAGCATGACCTTTGACGACGAGCCCAGGCCCAGCCACACCACGAAGATGGAACCCAGCACGATGCGCGGCAGCGCGTTCATCGCCTTGATGTAGGGCCCGAGCACGTCGGCCAGGAAGCGCACCTGCCCGAGCAGGACGCCGAACACGACGCCGCCGGCCACGCCGAAGAGGAAGCCCAGCAGGGCTTCGCGCATGGTGATCCAGACCTGGAGCCAGATCGAGCCGTAGGCCGTGCCGTGCTGGAGCCAGTCGCGCAGCTTCAAGACGATGCCGCTGGGCTGGCCGAAGAAGAACGGGTCGATGACCTTCATGCTGGTGAGCAGCTGCCAGCCGCCGACCACCAGCACCAGGGTGGCGACGCGCGCCGCGTTCCAGACAGCCGGCGCGGCGCGTCTCCCGTCGGGCGGCCCTGGCCACCGCGGTCTCGTCCATGGCGGGCGTCGTCCCGGTGCTGGCTCCGGCCAGCATGGCCGTCGCCGGGTCGTGGCTCATGATCGGTCCCTCGTGTCGGGCGCGGGCAGGCTGTCCCGCGCGGGCGTGGCTATCAGCAGTGGGCGGGTTGTCCGAGGCCGGCGGCGCGGTGCGGGCGTAGGCGCGCTCCACTTCCTCCCGCAGCGACTCCCAGATCTGGTGATGCAGCTCGAGGAACCGGGGCTCGAAGCGGATCTCCTGGACCGCGCCGCGCGGCCGGGGCAGGTCGATCTCGTAGACTGCCTTGACCGTGCCTGGCCCGGCCGTCATGACCACCACCTGGTCGGCGACGGCGATGGCCTCCTCCAGGTCGTGGGTGACGAAGATGACCGACGGCCGCGTGGCGTCCCACAGCGTCAGCAGCTCGTTCTGCATGATCGCTTTGGTCTGCACGTCCAGCGCTCCGAACGGCTCGTCCATCAGCAGGATCGATGGCTCGTTGATCAGGGCGGCGGCCAGGCTGACCCGCTTGCGCATGCCGCCGGACAGCTGATGCGGGTGGTGGTCCTCGAAGCCGGCCAGGCCGACGGTGCGGAGCCACTCGCGGGCGCTGGCATGCGCGGCGCTCTTGGGTACGCCGTGGAACAGAGGGTCCCATGGCCACGTTCCCCAGCACCGTCTTCCAGGGCAGCAGGGCGTCGGACTGGAACATGAAGCTGGTGCCCGGGGTGATCCCGGTCACCGGCTGGTCTCCCACCTGGACGCGGCCGGCGCTCGGCCGGTCCAGCCCCGCCACGAGGGTCAGCGTGGTGGACTTGCCGCAGCCCGTCGGGCCCGACGACGGCACAGAACTGTCCCGGTCTCACCGACATGTCGACGTCGCGCAGGGCGGTGAAGGCGGTGCCGGCCGGCGTCAGGAAGCGCTTGGTGACCCCGGACAGCTCGATCCCGTGCGTCCTCCCGGGGCTGGCCGGCCGGAGCCGGGGGCCCGCCCGCGGCGGCTGACCGGCCGCGGGCCACTTTGGTGAAATAGGCCCGGCGGGCCCGGAAATCACCATCAGAAAGGGTGTTGTATTTCACACAGCGGACGGTAGCCACCGCTCCGGCCCGGAGTCACGGTTGCGCTTGATAACGTCATAAAGAATGCTCCGCGCATTCTGCAGGAATACCGCCTAGTGACGGCTCTGCGCGTTCTGCGCATTCTGCTCACCATCATGGCTACTGTCCGGGACTGCGCGGGCGCTGTTACACTGCCGCAAACTTCCGTTAACAACGGCTCCTGGCCAGTCAGCATGAGGAGCGCTATGCGACGGGTGTCGTGGCAGCGCCTGTCCACCCAGGTCGTGATCATGCAGGTCGCCATCCTGGTGGTCACGATGGTGGCTGGCTTCGCCATCTTCCAGTGGAATCTCGAAGCGCCAACTCTACGGCCAGTATAGAGCAGCGAGTCGCTAATGCTGGCCCAGACCCTGGCCGTCACAGCCGTCGATCGTAGACGCCGTGGTCCAAGGGCGGCCCGGAGGGGCAGGCCCAGACCCTGGCCATGGCGGCCCGGCACCGGACGGGCGCCTTGTTCGTGGTCATTACGAATGACCGAGGGAATCCGGTATTCGCACCCCCACCGTGGATGATTGGCCTGCCGGTCCAGGACGACCGGAACTGCCGCCAGCGAGTCGTTCCGCACCGGCCGAGCCTATACGGGTATCCAGCACGGCACGCTGGGGCTCGTCGCCGCGGGCAAGACCCCCCTGTGGGATGGGCACACGCTGGCACGGGGAGGTCTCGGTCGGGTTCTCGGCGGACCAGGTCCCACAGCAGGTGACTGGCACGCTGCCGTCGCTGGCCATCTACCTGCTCGGCGTCCTGGCGGTCGGCGTGCTGGCCGCGCTCGGCCTGGCCCGGAGGCTCAAGCGCCAGACCTTCGGCCTGGAACTCGGCGAGATCGCCGGCCTGCTGCAGGAACGCGAGGCCATGCTGCACGGCATCCGGGAGGCCGTGCTGGGCTATGACCGCGGCGAGCGGGTGATCCTGGCCAACGACGCGGCCCGGCAGCTGCTCCGCCTGCCGGCCGACTTCCTCGGCCGTGCTGCTCACCGAACTGCTCCCGCCGGGCGGCTCGGTGACATCGTGCGCGGCGAGATCAGCGGCAGCGACCTGCTGGTCCTGGCGAACGACCGGGTGCTGGTGGTGAACCGGATGCCGATCGAGCTGGAGCACCGGCGTCACCTCGGCTGGGTGGTCACCTTCCACGACCAGACCGAGTCGGAGAGCCTCAAACGGGAACTCGACGAGGCCATCGGCCTGACCGAGGCGCTCCGTGCCCAGTCTCACGAGTTCGCCAACCGGATGCACACCTGGTGGGGCTGGTGGAGCTCGGGCACTATGGCGAGGCCATCCGGTTCGTCACCGACGTGTCGGCGGCTCGGGATGCGCTGACCGAGCAGCTCAAGGAGGCCATCCGCGACCCCAAGCTGGTGGCCCTCACGCTGGCCAAGTCCTCGCTGGCCGAGGAGCGCGGCGTCCAGTTGCGCATCGCCGCCGACTGCCACGTGGACGCCGACCTCACCGATATCACCGCGGTGCTGACGGTCACCGGGAATCTGATCGACAACGCGATCGAGGCCACCGCCCAGGCGCCGGGGCCGCGGTGGGTGGAGCTGACCGTGGTGTCGGCGGGCGAGAACCTGCTGATCCGGGTCCGTGACTCCGGTCCCGGGGTGCCCGACGACATGCGGGAAGCGATCTTCACCGACGGGTTCACCAGCAAGTCCTCACCGACGGGCGCGCGGCGCGGGCTAGGCCTGGCCCTCGTTCGCCAGATTACGGAGCGGCGCGGCGGCATGGTCAGCGTCGGGCCGGGACGGCGGCGCGGTGTTCACGGCGGTGCTCCCCGGCTGCCTCGACGCGGCCGCCGAGAGCGAACCGGGGCAGTGTGCGGACTCTGCGGGTCCGGACACGTGGGTGCGGATACCGCGGCGCTGCCGGCCGGGCAGGCCACGCCATGATCCGCACGGTCGTGGTGGACGACGACTACCGGGTGGCCTCGATCCACGCGGCTTACGTCGAACAAAATCCCCGGCTTCGAGGCCATTGCCCAGGTGCACACGGCGGCCGCCGCGGTGGACGCGGTGACCGAGTTCATGCCCGAACTGCTCCTGCTGGACCTCTACCTACCCGACGAGCACGGGCTGGACCTGGTCGCCCGGTTGCGCGGCGAGTCCTACCCGCCGGTTGACGTCATCGTCATCACCGCGGCCAAGGACGCGGACAGCGTGCGCGCCGCCATGCAGCACGGTGCCCTGCACTACCTGCTCAAGCCGTTCAGCTTCCCCGCGCTGCGGGACAAGCTGCTCTCGTACGCGCAGATGCGGTCCCGCCTGGACAGTCTGCGCGCGGCTGACCAGCGGAGCGTGGACCGGGTCTACGGGGCTCTGCGCGCTCCCGGCCAGCTCGCCGCGAGCAAGGGCCGGTCGGACTACACCCTTGAGACAGTCGAAGAACTGATCGCCGGGACGGATGCGGATCTGTCCGCCGCCGAGGTTGCGGAACGTACCGGATGAGCCGGGCTACCGCCCAGCGTTACCTCACCCACCTTCACGACCTGGGCCGGGTCGCCATCCGGCTGCGTTACGGCGCGAGTGGCCGGCCAGAGCACGGCTACCGCTGGTCGCCTGGCCAGTAACGTGCGGCCTGCGGTCTGGGGCCTGGCGGCCTGGCGGCCTGGCGGGCGGGTTCGGCGTTGTCGTGCCCGGGTTCGGCAGCGGCGGTACCGCCGTGGTGGGTGGCCCGCCAGGACAGCCCCAAGGTGCCGGCGAGCACGGCAGGATGAACAGCAGCGAGGCCCAGGTCGGGATGTGGTACACGTCGGTGAGCAGCAGCTTGACCCCGACCCGGCCAGGATGATCCCCAGCCCCGTCTGCAGGTAGACGAACCGCTGGGCCGCGCCCGCCAGCAGGAAGTACAGCGCGCGCATGCCCAGCAGCGCGAAGATGTTGGACGTGAACACGATGAAGGTGTCACGCGTGACCGCGAAGATCGCCGGAATGGAGTCGATCGCGAAAAGCACGTCGGTGCTCTCGATCAGTATGAGCACCGCGAGCAGCGGGGTGGCCAGCCACTTGCCGCCGGCCCGGGTGAAGAATTTGTGGCCGTCCAGCGCGTCGGTGGCCGGAATGACCCGCCGGATCAGGCGCAGCACCGGATTCTTGTCCGGATGGATCTGGGTGCCGCCGTGCCGGAGCACCCGGACCGCGGTGTAGATCAGCAGCGCGCCGAACAGGTAGATGGTGGCGTGGAACGTCTCGAGCAGCGCTGCGCCGCTGGCAATGAATGCCGCCCGCATGACCAGGGCCCCGATGACGCCGCACATCAGCACCCGGTGCTGGTAGCGGAGCGGGATACCGAACATGGAGAAGATCAGCGCGAAGACGAAGATGTTGTCGACCGACAGGCTCTTCTCGATCAGGTAGCCGGCCAGGTAGGCCTCGGCCGTCGCGCCGCCCCGCCAGAGCAGCAGCAGCCCGCCGAAGCCGAGCGCGAGCACCACCCACATCGCGCTCCACAGCGCGGCTTCTCCCAGTGACACCTCCCGGGCGCCGCGGTGCAGCACGAACAGGTCCAGGGCCAGCATCGCCAGCACGAACACGATGAATGCGACCCAGGCCCAGAGGGGAACACTCACCAGCGGTATCGCGCCTTCCTGCGGCTCGGCAGCTTCGGTCAGGTCCAGTACAGCCGGGCGGCGCGGATCGCAGGTGCAGCCGCGGTGATGGTGGTGTGGAGGCGTTGCATAAAGTGGCAGGACATCTCCCGCTCGCGATCGAAGGGACGTGCGCCCGTGGGTCAAACGGCCACAGGACGGGCCGGCTCCGGCGGCCTGACCGCGACCGAGCATCGTCTGGACAACGGTCTGCGCCTCGTGCTGTCTGAGGATCACCTCACGCCGGTCGCGGCCGTCTGCCTCTGGTACGACGTCGGGTCGCGGCAGGAGGTCGAGGGCCGCACCGGGCTGGCGCATCTGTTCGAGCACCTCATGTTCCAGGGCTCGGCGCAGGTCAAGGGCAACGGCCACTTCGAGCTGGTCCAGGGGGCCGGCGGCTCCCTGAACGGGTCAACCAGCTTCGAGCGCACGAACTACTTCGAGACCATGCCCGCGCATCAGCTGGAACTGGCCCTCTGGCTGGAGGCGGACCGGATGGGCTCGCTGCTCGCCGCGCTCGACCAGGAGTCGCTGGACAACCAGCGTGACGTGGTCAAGAACGAGCGGCGGCAGCGCTACGACAATGTGCCCTACGGGACCGCGTTCGAGCGGATGGCCACCCTGGTCTACCCGGAGGGTCACCCCTACCACCACATCCCGATCGGCTCGATGGCCGACCTGGACGCGGCGACGCTCGACGATGCGCGCCTGTTCTTCCGCACGAACTACGCTCCCAATAACGCAGTTCTGGCCGTGGTCGGCGACATCGACCCGGAGCAGACGCTGGCGCTGGGTCGAGAAGTACTTCGGCTCCATCCCCTCCTTCGAGGGCAAGGCGCCGCCCCGCGACGGCTCGCTTCCCGGCGTCATCGGCAAAGAGGTCCGGGTGGAGATCCGGGAGGATGTCCCGGCCCGGGCGCTGATGGCCGCCTACCGGATGCCGCAGGACGGCACGCGGGAATGCGACGCGGCCGAGGTGGCGCTCACCATCCTCGGCGACGGCTTGTCGTCCCGGCTGTACAACCGGCTGGTGCGGCGCGACCGCACCGCCATCGCGGCCGGCTTCGGGCTGCTGCGCCTGGCGGGCGCGCCCTCGCTGGGCTGGCTGGACGTGAAGGCGTCCGGCGGGACCGGGATCGGCGAGATCGAGGCCGCCGTGGACGAGGAACTGGCGCGGCTCGGCGCCGAGGTACCGGCCGGCCCGGAGCTGGACCGGGCCCAGGCCCTGCTGGAACGCGAGTGGCTGGACCGGCTCGGCACGGTCGCGGGCCGGGCCGATGAACTGTGCCGGTTCGCGGTGCTGTTCGGCGACCCGCAGCTCGCGTTCACGGCGGTCGGCCGGCTCCTCGACATCACCGCCGAAGAGGTCCGGGCCGTGGCCGCCGCGCGACTGCGCCCGGACAACCGTGCCGTGCTGGTCTACGAGCCGGAAGGAACCGGAGCATGACCGACGCCGCCGTGACCATGGACCTGTACCCGCAGCCTGCTGCCGGGCAACCGAAGCCCTGGGCGTTCCCCGCGCCTGACCGCGGCGTCCTGGCCAACGGGCTGACCGTGCTGCGCTGCCACCGGCCCCGGCAGCAATTGGTGGCCGTGGAGATCTGCCTGGACGTGCCGCTCGACGCGGAACCCAGCGGGCTCGACGGCATCGCCAGCATCATGGTGAACGCGCTGTCTGAGGGCGCGGGCGAGTACACCGCCGAAGAGTTCTCCGCCGAGCTGGAGCGCTGCGGCGCGACCCTCGACGCCCGGGCCGACTACGCGGGCGCGCGGCTGTCGCTGGAGGTTCCCCTCTCCCGCCTGCCCCGGGCGCTGGGGCTGCTGGCCGAGGCGCTGCGCGACCCTACGTTCGCGGAGAGCGAGGTGGAGCGGCTGGTGCGCAACCGGCTGGACGGGATCCCGATCGAGCTGGCCGACCCCGGCCAGCGGGCGGCCCGGCAGCTGGCGCAGGAGCTGTTCCCGGCGTCCGCGCGGATGTCCCGGCCCCGCAGGGGCACCGAGGACACCGTCGCGCGGATCGATGCAGCGGCCGTGCGGGCCTTCTACACCGCTCACGTGCGGCCCGCCACGGCCACCGCGGTCGTCGTGGGTGACCTGGCCGGTATCGACCTGGACGAGATGCTGGCCGGCTCGCTCGGCGGATGGGCCAGCGACCGCGCCGAGCCGCTGCTCATGCCACCGGCGCCCGCCGACGACACCGGCCGGGTCGTGATCGTGGACCGGCCTGGCGCCGTCCAGACCCAGGTGCTCATCGGGCGGACCGGCCCGGACCGCCACGATCCGGTGTGGCCGGCGCTGGTGCTCGGCACGTACTGCCTGGGGGGCACGCTCACCTCCCGGCTGGACCGGGTGCTGCGCGAGGAGAAGGGCTACACCTACGGGATCCGGGCTTTTCAGCAGGTGCTGCGCTCGCCGGCGCCGCCCGCCCCGGACGGCGTGACCGGGGTGGCGGTCCTCGCCATCAGCGGTTCGGTGGACACGGCGTCGACCGGCCCCGCCCTGGATGACCTGCGCACGGTGCTGCGCACGCTGGCGGCCGACGGGCTGACCGAGGCGGAGCGGGACACGGCCGTGCAGAACCTGGTGGGCGTCGCGCCGCTGCGGTACGAGACGGCCGCGTCGGTCGCGGGCACGCTGGCCAATCAGGTGGGTGAGCACCTGCCAGATGATTATCAGGCGCAGTTCTACGTCCGCCTGGCCCAGACCAGCGCCGGGGAGGCCACCACCGCGGTAGTGGCGGCGTTCCCGGAGAACCACCTGGTCACGATCCTGGTCGGCGACGCGTCCCAGATCCGGGTCCCGGTCGAGGCCCTGGGCCTCGGCGAGGTCACGGTCATCCCGGCTGAGTCCTAGCAGGGCTCGGCCCGGCGCCCGCGCAGGTACCGCCAGAGCGCTATGGCCAGGGCGATCACCACGAGGGCCGCGATGATGTAGGTAGGTCCGCGGAAGCCGTTCACGATCGAATGCCAGTTGGCGCCGACCGCGTAGCCCGCGTAGGCCAGCGCGGCCGTCCAGGGGATGCAGCCGATGGTGGTGTAGATCCCGAACCGCACCGGGTCCATGCCCGCGATACCCGCGGGCAGCGAGATGAAGGTCCGGACGACGGGCAGCAGGCGGCCGATCAGCACGGCCCGCGGGCCGTAGCGGTCAAACCACCGGTTGGCCCGCTCGAGTTCGTCATCGCGCACCCGCAGCCGGCGGCCCCACCGCCGCAGCGCGGCCTGGCCGCCGTACCGGCCCACGGCCCAGGCGAGATAGCTGCCGGCCACGTTTCCGGCCACGCCGGCGATGATCACGCCGGCCAGGCTGAGGCTGGTTCCGGGGACGGCGCCGGCGGCCAGCGCGCCGCCGAAGGTCATGATCAGTTCGGAGGGAATCGGGATGCACGCCGACTCCAGCAGCATGAGCAGGAAGATGGCGACGTACCCGTAGGTGGCGATGAAATGCTGCACTACTTCACCAGGCCCAGATAGAGGACGCTGGCCAGGCCAGCAATCAGGCAGTAGACCCCGAACGGGGTGAGGGTGCGGGTCCGCAGGTAGCGGAGCAGGAAGCGGACCGACAGGTACGCGCCGACGCCGGACAGCACGCTGCCGAGCAGGATCTGGCCGCGGATTCCCTGGCCGAGCGGGCCGAGCAGGTCAGGGATCTTCAGCGCGCCGGCCGCCAGGATGACCGGCGTGGCCAGCAGGAAGGCGAACCGGGCCGCATCTGCGCGGGACAGGCCGCGGGCCATGCCTGCCACCATGGTGACCCCGTCCCGGCTGATCCCGGCCAGCAGGGCCAGGACCTGCGCGGACCCCACCACGATCGCCTGGGGATAGCCCATCGAGGCCAGCCGCCGGTCGGCCTGGATCATCTCGGCCTGCTCCTGCTGGCGCAGGGCGGGGCGGGCGGGGGCGGCACGGACCGCGCCGACGAGTTCGGGCTCCCGCGCCGGGATGGCCGGCCCGGGATCCCGTTCCGCGGCGACCGCCGCGTCGGCGGCCAGCGAGGCCCGGCTTCGGTAGCGCTCACCGGCGATGAGGATGAGGCCGTTCACGGCGAGGAAGATCCCCGCGATGATCGGCTTGCCGAAGATCACCCGGAACGCGTGCTCGAACAGCAGGCCGACGATGCCGACCGGGATGGTGGCCAGGATGATTATCCAGGCCAGCTTCTGGTCCTCGGTGTGCACCCGGCGGTCCCGCAGGGAGGTGAAGAAGCCGCCGATGATCCTGATCCAGTCCCGCCAGAAGTAGACCAGGAGGGCAATCGCGGTGGCGACGTGCAGTCCGACGATGAACGCGAGGTAGGGCGACTCGGGTGCGGCCACGTTCAGGTCGCTGGCCCAGGACCCGCCGATGATGGCCGGGATGAGCACGTTGTGGCCCAGGCTGGAGACCGGGAACATCTCGGAGACACCCTGGACGAGGCCGACGACGGCCGCCTCCAGGTAGGTCAGATGGGTCATGCCCGGCCCCTTCGCTGGACGATCGATGCGGTGCCCTGTGGCATACTCGACCGGTCGGGTTCTACAGCAACTGTAGAGCATCTACAGGATTTGTAGATGCTACCCCAGTGGCGAGAGGTGGTCGGCGTGAGCGGCGCCGCGGGCGCCGAGCGGCGGGCCGCGGGCGCGCTCGAAGCCGAGATCCTGGCCATTTTGCGGGCCGCGGACGGCCCGCTCACTCCTGGCGAGGTCCGCCAGCGGCTGGCACCCGCCTCGCAGGCGGGCCGGGGGGAGCTCTCCTACAGCACGGTGGTGACCATCGTGTCCCGGCTGCACGCCAAGGGCCTGCTGGCCCGCCAGCGGGCCGGCCGCGGTTTCACCTATACGCCCGTCGACGAGGCCAGCCTGGCGGCCAGCCGGATGAGTCAGGTGCTGGGCAGCGAAAACGACCACGACGCCGTGCTCAGCCGGTTCGTGTCCGGCCTTTCCAGCCGGGACGCGAGGCTGCTCCGCGAGCTGCTGGCCGGTGGCGGAGGTCCGGTCGGCAGCGATCCAGGGGAGGCGGGGTAGGCCTATGTGGCTGCTGTACCTGCCCCTGGTGATCCCCGCGCTGGCCGGGGCGGCCGCCCGCCCCCTGGCTGCCCGGCTCGAACCACGCCACGCGACCTGGCTGCTCACGACCGCCGCCGTGGCCCTGGCCGCGTGCAGCCTGGCCGCGCTGGCGCTGCTCGCCGCCTTCGCCGCCGCCCGGGCGCCGCTCCTGGCCGCGGTGGGGGACTACTCGCCGGAGGTCATGCGGCGCGGTGACCCGATCTCCGCCGCCGCCGGGGTGGCTGCGGCGCTGGCTCTCACCGGGGCCGCGGTGGCCGTCATGGTCATGTTCGGTAACCGGGCGCGGGCCCTGGCTGAGTCGTACCGGCGCGCGGCCGGGCTGCACGCCGAAGACGGCATCGTCGTGGTGCCCGGGCCGGCCATCGAGGCGTACGCGCTGCCTGGCTGGCCGGGCCGCATCGTGGTCTCGGGCCGCCTGCTCGACTGCCTGGATGAGCGGCGGCGGACCGCGCTTGATCGCGCACGAGCAGGCGCACCTGGACAGCCGTCATCATCTCTTCGCGACCGCGGCCCGGCTCGCCGCCGCGGCCAACCCGCTCCTGATCCCGGTGGCCCGGGCCGTGGACTACACCGTGGAGCGGTGGGCGGATGAGCACGCCGCCGCCGTCACCAGCGACCGCAGGCTGGTGGCGGAGACCATCGGCCAGGTGGCCCTGATGGCCGGGCCCGGCCCGCGGCGAGCGGGCGGGATGGCCCTGGGCATCACCGGGCGCCGCCCCCGCCGGGTCTCCGTGGCCTGGGCCGGGCCCGTGCCCCGCCGCGTCGCCGCCCTGCTCACCGCGCCGCCGCGGCGCCAGACCATCCTGGTCGCCGCCTGCACCGCGATCGTCCTGCTCGCCGGGGTGGCGGCCCTGCTGGCGGCCAGGGACCTGCACACCCTGCTCGAGCTGGCCCAGGGCCCGCGCTAGCGGGCGGAGTCTTCAGTATCCGAGCGGCTGCCGGACGCCGAGGCGATGACCAGGGTTCCGTCCCGGGTGACCGCGTGCACGCTGCCCAGGGCATAGTCGGGCTGCCCGCCGATCGCCTTCATCTGCTGGGCCTGGGACTCGAAGTCGAGCGCGAACATCTTGTTGCGCGCTGATTCGTAGGGGCCGCCGTCGTTGATCACGTCGGCAATGCCGGTCTCCTGCAGCGTCACCGAGGTGTTGGTCATCACGGAGGATCCGGCTGGGATCCGGGCCAGGACGGCGGTCCGTGCGTCATCGGGACCGTCGACGACCTCGACACTGAAGCCGTGCTCTTCGAGGGCGACGACGGTCACGGCCAGGTCCTGGGCGTCGGGCAGCGCGGTGAAGCGGTCAGCTGCGTCGGTCATGCTCACTGCGGGTCCTCCTTGGGAAGGGCTGGCGCCGGGATGGGCTGACGCTGTAAACGGACTTTACCCCGTTTAGATTCCCGCCAGTAGGCTGACGCTCATGGATCGGCCCGTTCTGCCCGTGGGGGCACCGCACGCCGAGCGCGCCGACGCGGTGCGCAACCGGCGGCATCTGCTGGCCACGGCCCGCGACATGCTCGCCGACGAGGGCGCGGACACGCTGACCATGGACGCCCTGGCCCAGCGGGCCGGCCTGGGCAAGGGGACCGTGTTCCGCCGCTTCGGCACCCGCGCGGGGATCTTCCAGGCGCTGCTGGACGACGACGAGCGCGCCTTCCAGGAGCAGGTCCTGTCCGGGCCGCCGCCGCTCGGCCCTGGTGCGCCGCCGCTGGACCGGCTGATCGCCTACGGCCGCGCCCGGATCGGCTTTCTCATCGAGCACCGTGAGGTCGCCCGGGCCGCCCTGGACGGCAGCCAGCCCATTCCGGCCGGGGCGCAGACGCCCCTGTCCCAGACTCACATCCGGGTCCTGCTCGGCCAGATCAGCCTCGGCGCCGCCGACCTCGGCGTACCGGCCACCCTCGGCGCCGCCGATCTCGACATCCTGGCCATCCAGCTCACCGCCGCCCTGGATGGCCCGCTGCTGCTTTACCTGTCAGCGTCCGACCTGACCGGGGCGGCCGCGCCGACCGGGGAGCGGATCGCCCGGGGCTGGCAGGACCTCGTGCAACGCGTCTGCCGGCCAAGTTCGTGACGAACATGTTCGTCACGAACTTGTTTCTAACGAACATGTTCGGTAGAGTGCAGTCATGGCCCCTGAAACCCGTCCCACCGCCAGCCGCCGTGAGCGGCCCGCCAAGCCGGCCCTGACCCGCGCGGGCATCGTCGCGGCCGCGGTGGACATCATGCAGGCCGAAGGGCTGGACCGGGTCACCATGCGCCGCCTGGCGCAGGAGCTGGACACCGGCCCGGCCTCGCTCTACGTGTACCTGCGTAACACCGCTGAGCTGCACGCGGCCATGCTCGAGGAACTGCTGGGCCGGGTCGACCTGACCCCGGTCGAGGCGGCGGGAGACTGGCACGAACGGCTCATCCGGGTCCTGTTCTCCTACACCCACATCCTGTTCGGGCAGCCCGGCCTGGCACAGTCCGCGCTGGTGACCCGGCCGAACGGGCCCGCCTACCTCAGCCTGGCCGAGGGGATCCTGGCCCTGCTCAGCGCGGGCGGCGTGGCCCCGTCCCGGGCTGCCTGGGCGGTGGACCTGCTGCTCCACTTCGCCACCTCGACCGCCGCAGAGCAGGGCACCCGGCAGCGGGCCATCGACGCGGACGACGAAGAAGACGCGCTCGTGGCGGCGCTGCGCGACGCCCCGGCCGGCACCTTCCCGCACATCGCCGCGCTCGGCCCGGAGCTCATGTCCGGCGAAGGCCCGGACCGGCTCCGGTGGGGCTTCAGCGTCCTGATCAATGGAATCGTCGCGACGCCCCGGCCGGAAGAACCAGTGGCCTAACCCCCTGCACTACCAGGGGTCGGCGATCCGCCGCACCCTCTCTTTGGCCACCCCGGCGATCGCCCTCCCGAGAAAGCGAGCCACCTCATGACCACGACCAGCGACCGCGCCCGCCCGGACCAGGCCGAGTCTGATCCCGGCCGCCTGACCCTCCGCCTGCGCCTGATCCTGGCCGTCGTGCTGCTGGCCGACGTGCTGGACCTGATGGACTCGACCATCACCAATATCGCCGCGCCGACCGTCGCGGCGGACATCGGCGGCGGTGAGTCGCTGATCAAGTGGCTGGGCGCCAGCTATGCCCTGGCCATGGGCGTCCTCCTCGTCGTGGGCGGCCGGCTCGGCGACCGGTATGGCAACGGCGCATGTTCCTGATCGGCATGGCCGGGTTCACCGCCGCCTCCCTCTGGTGCGGCCTGTCCGTCGATCCGGTCATGCTGATCGCCGGGCGGCTGGTACAGGGCGGGTTCGGGGCCTTGCTGATTCCGCAGGGCATCAGCATCCTCATCGCCGCGTTCTCCCGCGCGCAGCTGCGGGGCGCGTTCACCGCGTTCGGGCCGGTCATGGGTATCTCGGCCGTGCTGGGCCCGATCGTCGCGGGGTTGATCATCAGCGCCGATATCGCGGGTCTCAGCTGGCGGCCGATATTCCTGATCAACATCGTCCTGGGCACCGCCGGATTCGCCGCCGCGCTGCGGCTGCTGCCGCACGACCGTCCGGCCAGCGGCGTCTCCATCGACGGCCTGGGCGCCGGCCTGCTCGGGGCCAGCACGTTCGCACTGATCTACGGGCTGATCGAGGGCTCGACTGCGGGCTGGACGGCACTGCCCATCGGTTGCCTGGTCGCCGGCGTGGCGCTGCTCGCCGGGTTCGGGGCGCGCCAGCGCCTGGCCGCCGCCCCGCTCATCGAGCCTTCGCTGCTGGCCAACCGGGGATTCACCGCCGGCCTGCTGCTGGGCCTGGCGTTCTTCGCCGCCGTCAACGGGCTGGCCTACGTCATCTCGCTGTTCTTCCAGGACGCGCTCGGGCTGACGGCCCGCGCGGCCTCGATCGCCCTGAGCCCGGTCATGATCGGCATCATCGTCGCCTCCTTCGTCTGCCGCCCGCTGCTCGAGAGGCTCGGCCGGATGCTGGTGGTCATCGGCCTGGGCGGCACGCTCGCGGGGGCCACGGGCCTGTGGGCCACGGTTCTGGCCGCCGGAACCGCGGTGAGCGTGTGGGCCCTGGCTCCGTCACTCCTCGTTCTCGGACTCGGCATGGGCGCCTGCTTTACCAGCATCTACGACGTCGCGATCGGCGATGTGGCCCCGGCCGAGGCGGGCAGCGCCAGCGGCTCGCTGAGTGCCGTCCAGCAGATCGCCGCGGCCATCGGATCGGCCGTCGTCACGACCGTCTACTTCAGCCAGCAGGCCCAGCACGGTGCCGCGCACGCCATGACCGTCAGCGTCGTGGTCGTCGCCGCGATCGCCGCGGCGGACCTGGGCCTGGTCTGGCTGCTGCCGAAG
>CAWINS010000004.1:0-30782 GCA_963837335.1 uncultured Actinomycetes bacterium
GCAGCACCGGATTCTTGTCCGGATGGATCTGGGTGCCGCCGTGCCGGAGCACCCGGACCGCGGTGTAGATCAGCAGCGCGCCGAACAGGTAGATGGTGGCGTGGAACGTCTCGAGCAGCGCTGCGCCGCTGGCAATGAATGCCGCCCGCATGACCAGGGCCCCGATGACGCCGCACATCAGCACCCGGTGCTGGTAGCGGAGCGGGATACCGAACATGGAGAAGATCAGCGCGAAGACGAAGATGTTGTCGACCGACAGGCTCTTCTCGATCAGGTAGCCGGCCAGGTAGGCCTCGGCCGTCGCGCCGCCCCGCCAGAGCAGCAGCAGCCCGCCGAAGCCGAGCGCGAGCACCACCCACATCGCGCTCCACAACGCTGCTTCTCCCAGTGACACCTCCCGGGCGCCGCGGTGCAGCACGAACAGGTCCAGGGCCAGCATCGCCAGCACGAACACGATGAATGCGACCCAGGCCCAGAGGGGAACGCTCACCAGCGGTATCGCGCCTTCCTGCGGCTCGGCAGCTTCGGTCAGGTCCAGTACAGCCGGGCGGCGCGGATCGCAGGTGCAGCCGCGGTGATGGTGGTGTGGAGGCGTTGCATAAAGTGGCAGGACATCTCCCGCTCGCGATCGAAGGGACGTGCGCCCGTGGGTCAAACGGCCACAGGACGGGCCGGCTCCGGCGGCCTGACCGCGACCGAGCATCGTCTGGACAACGGTCTGCGCCTCGTGCTGTCTGAGGATCACCTCACGCCGGTCGCGGCCGTCTGCCTCTGGTACGACGTCGGGTCGCGGCAGGAGGTCGAGGGCCGCACCGGGCTGGCGCATCTGTTCGAGCACCTCATGTTCCAGGGCTCGGCGCAGGTCAAGGGCAACGGCCACTTCGAGCTGGTCCAGGGGGCCGGCGGCTCCCTGAACGGGTCGACCAGCTTCGAGCGCACGAACTACTTCGAGACCATGCCCGCGCATCAGCTGGAACTGGCCCTCTGGCTGGAGGCGGACCGGATGGGCTCGCTGCTCGCCGCGCTCGACCAGGAGTCGCTGGACAACCAGCGTGACGTGGTCAAGAACGAGCGGCGGCAGCGCTACGACAACGTGCCCTACGGGACCGCGTTCGAGCGGATGGCCACCCTGGTCTACCCGGAGGGTCACCCCTACCACCACATCCCGATCGGCTCGATGGCCGACCTGGACGCGGCGACGCTCGACGATGCGCGCCTGTTCTTCCGCACGAACTACGCTCCCAATAACGCAGTTCTGGCCGTGGTCGGCGACATCGACCCGGAGCAGACGCTGGCGCTGGGTCGAGAAGTACTTCGGCTCCATCCCCTCCTTCGAGGGCAAGGCGCCGCCCCGCGACGGCTCGCTTCCCGGCGTCATCGGCAAAGAGGTCCGGGTGGAGATCCGGGAGGATGTCCCGGCCCGGGCGCTGATGGCCGCCTACCGGATGCCGCAGGACGGCACGCGGGAATGCGACGCGGCCGAGGTGGCGCTCACCATCCTCGGCGACGGCTTGTCGTCCCGGCTGTACAACCGGCTGGTGCGGCGCGACCGCACCGCCATCGCGGCCGGCTTCGGGCTGCTGCGCCTGGCGGGCGCGCCCTCGCTGGGCTGGCTGGACGTGAAGGCGTCCGGCGGGACCGGGATCGGCGAGATCGAGGCCGCCGTGGACGAGGAACTGGCGCGGCTCGGCGCCGAGGTACCGGCCGGCCCGGAGCTGGACCGGGCCCAGGCCCTGCTGGAACGCGAGTGGCTGGACCGGCTCGGCACGGTCGCGGGCCGGGCCGATGAACTGTGCCGGTTCGCGGTGCTGTTCGGCGACCCGCAGCTCGCGTTCACGGCGGTCGGCCGGCTCCTCGACATCACCGCCGAAGAGGTCCGGGCCGTGGCCGCCGCGCGACTGCGCCCGGACAACCGTGCGGTGCTGGTCTACGAGCCGGAAGGAACCGGAGCATGACCGACGCCGCCGTGACCATGGACCTGTACCCGCAGCCTGCTGCCGGGCAGCCGAAGCCCTGGGCGTTCCCCGCGCCTGACCGCGGCGTCCTGGCCAACGGGCTGACCGTGCTGCGCTGCCACCGGCCCCGGCAGCAATTGGTGGCCGTGGAGATCTGCCTGGACGTGCCGCTCGACGCGGAACCCAGCGGGCTCGACGGCATCGCCAGCATCATGGTGAACGCGCTGTCTGAGGGCGCGGGCGAGTACACCGCCGAAGAGTTCTCCGCCGAGCTGGAGCGCTGCGGCGCGACCCTCGACGCCCGGGCCGACTACGCGGGCGCGCGGCTGTCGCTGGAGGTTCCCCTCTCCCGCCTGCCCCGGGCGCTGGGGCTGCTGGCCGAGGCGCTGCGCGACCCTACGTTCGCGGAGAGCGAGGTGGAGCGGCTGGTGCGCAACCGGCTGGACGGGATCCCGATCGAGCTGGCCGACCCCGGCCAGCGGGCGGCCCGGCAGCTGGCGCAGGAGCTGTTCCCGGCGTCCGCGCGGATGTCCCGGCCCCGCAGGGGCACCGAGGACACCGTCGCGCGGATCGATGCAGCTGCCGTGCGGGCCTTCTACACCGCTCACGTGCGGCCCGCCACGGCCACCGCGGTCGTCGTGGGTGACCTGGCCGGTATCGACCTGGACGAGATGCTGGCCGGCTCGCTCGGCGGATGGACCAGCGACCACGCCGAGCCGCTGCTCATGCCACCGGCGCCCGCCGACGACACCGGCCGGGTCGTGATCGTGGACCGGCCTGGCGCCGTCCAGACCCAGGTGCTCATCGGGCGGACCGGCCCGGACCGCCACGATCCGGTGTGGCCGGCGCTGGTGCTCGGCACGTACTGCCTGGGGGGCACGCTCACCTCCCGGCTGGACCGGGTGCTGCGCGAGGAGAAGGGCTACACCTACGGGATCCGGGCTTTTCAGCAGGTGCTGCGATCGCCAGCGCCGCCCGCCCCGGACGGCGTGACCGGGGTGGCGGTCCTCGCCATCAGCGGTTCGGTGGACACGGCGTCGAACCGGCCCCGCCCTGGATGACCTGCGCACGGTGCTGCGCACGCTGGCGGCCGACGGGCTGACCGAGGCGGAGCGGGACACGGCCGTGCAGAACCTGGTGGGCGTCGCGCCGCTGCGGTACGAGACGGCCGCGTCGGTCGCGGGCACGCTGGCCAATCAGGTGGGTGAGCACCTGCCAGATGATTATCAGGCGCAGTTCTACGTCCGCCTGGCCCAGACCAGCGCCGGGGAGGCCACCACCGCGGTAGTGGCGGCGTTCCCGGAGAACCACCTGGTCACGATCCTGGTCGGCGACGCGTCCCAGATCCGGGTCCCGGTCGAGGCCCTGGGCCTCGGCGAGGTCACGGTCATCCCGGCTGAGTCCTAGCAGGGCTCGGCCCGGCGCCCGCGCAGGTACCGCCAGAGCGCTATGGCCAGGGCGATCACCACGAGGGCGGCGATGATGTAGGTAGGTCCGCGGAAGCCGTTCACGATCGAATGCCAGTTGGCGCCGACCGCGTAGCCCGCGTAGGCCAGCGCGGCCGTCCAGGGGATGCAGCCGATGGTGGTGTAGATCCCGAACCGCACCGGGTCCATGCCCGCGATACCCGCGGGCAGCGAGATGAAGGTCCGGACGACGGGCAGCAGGCGGCCGATCAGCACGGCCCGCGGGCCGTAACGGTCAAACCACCGGTTGGCCCGCTCGAGCTCGTCATCGCGCACCCGCAGCCGGCGGCCCCACCGCCGCAGCGCGGCCTGGCCGCCGTACCGGCCCACGGCCCAGGCGATATAGCTGCCGGCCACGTTTCCGGCCACGCCGGCGATGATCACTCCGGCCAGGCTGAGGCTGGTTCCGGGGACGGCGCCGGCGGCGAGCGCGCCGCCGAAGGTCATGATCAGTTCGGAGGGAATCGGGATGCACGCCGACTCCAGCAGCATGAGCAGGAAGATGGCGACGTACCCGTAGCTGGCGATGAAATGCTGCATTACTTCACCAGGCCCAGATAAAGGACGCTGGCCACGCCAGCAATCAGGCAGTAGACCCCGAACGGGGTGAGGGTGCGGGTCCGCAGGTAGCGGAGCAGGAAGCGGACCGACAGGTAGGCTCCGACGCCGGACAGCCGCGCTGCCGAGCAGGATCTGGCCGCGGATTCCCTGGCCGAGCGGGCCGAGCAGGTCAGGGATCTTCAGCGCGCCGGCCGCCAGGATGACCGGCGTGGCCAGCAGGAAGGCGAACCGGGCCGCATCTGCGCGGGACAGGCCGCGGGCCATGCCTGCCACCATGGTGACCCCGTCCCGGCTGATCCCGGCCAGCAGGGCCAGGACCTGCGCGGACCCCACCACGATCGCCTGGGGATAGCCCATCGAGGCCAGCCGCCGGTCGGCCTGGATCATCTCGGCCTGCTCCTGGTGGCGCAGGGCGGGACGGGCAGGGGCGGCACGGACCGCGCCGACGAGTTCGGGCTCCCGCGCCGGGATGGCCGGCCCGGGATCCCGTTCCGCGGCGACCGCCGCGTCGGCGGCCCGCGAGGCCCGGCTCCGGTAGCGCTCACCGGCGATGAGGATGAGGCCGTTCACGGCGAGGAAGATCCCCGCGATGATCGGCTTGCCGAAGATCACCCGGAACGCGTGCTCGAACAGCAGGCCGACGAGGCCGACCGGGATGGTGGCCAGGATGATCATCCAGGCCAGCTTCTGGTCCTCGGTGTGCACCCGGCGGTCCCGCAGGGAGGTGAAGAAGCCGCCGATGATCCTGATCCAGTCCCGCCAGAAGTAGACGAGGAGGGCAATCGCGGTGGCGACGTGCAGTCCGACGATGAACGCGAGATAGGGCGACTCTGGTGCGGCCACGTTCAGGTCGCTGGCCCAGGACCCGCCGATGATGGCCGGGATCAGCACGTTGTGGCCCAGGCTGGAGACCGGGAACATCTCGGAGACACCCTGGACGAGGCCGACGACGGCCGCCTCCAGGTAGGTCAGATGGGTCATGCCCGGCCCTTCGCTGGAAGGTCGATGCGGTGCCCTGTGGCATACTCGACCGGTCGGGTTCTACAGCAGCTGTAGAACATCTACAGGATTTGTAGATGCTACCCCAGGGCGAGAGGTGGTCGGCGTGAGCGGCGCCGCGGGCGCCGAGCGGCGGGCCGCGGGCGCGCTCGAAGCCGAGATCCTGGCCATTTTGCGGGCCGCGGACGGCCCGCTCACTCCTGGCGAGGTCCGCCAGCGGCTGGCACCCGCCTCGCAGGCGGGCCGGGGGGACCTCTCCTACAGCACGGTGGTGACCATCGTGTCCCGGCTGCACGCCAAGGGCCTGCTGGCCCGCCAGCGGGCCGGCCGCGGTTTCACCTATACGCCCGTCAACGAGGCCAGCCTGGCGGCCAGCCGGATGAGTCAGGTGCTGGGCAGCGAAAACGACCACGACGCCGTGCTCAGCCGGTTCGTGTCCGGCCTTTCCAGCCGGGACGCGAGGCTGCTCCGCGAGCTGCTGGCCGGTGGCGGAGGTCCGGTCGGCAGCGATCCAGGGGAGGCGGGGTAGGCCTATGTGGCTGCTGTACCTGCCCCTGGTGATCCCCGCGCTGGCCGGGGCGGCCGCCCGCCCCCTGGCTGCCCGGCTCGAACCACGCCACGCGACCTGGCTGCTCACGACCGCCGCCGTGGCCCTGGCCGCGTGCAGCCTGGCCGCGCTGGCGCTGCTCGCCGCCTTCGCCGCCGCCCGGGCGCCGCTCCTGGCCGCGGTGGGGGACTACTCGCCGGAGGTCATGCGGCGCGGTGACCCGATCTCCGCCGCCGCCGGGGTGGCTGCGGCGCTGGCTCTCACCGGGGCCGCGGTGGCCGTCATGGTCATGTTCGGTAACCGGGCGCGGGCCCTGACTGAGTCGTACCGGCGCGCGGCCGGGCTGCACACCGAAGACGGCATCGTGGTGGTGCCCGGGCCGGCCATCGAGGCGTACGCGCTGCCTGGCTGGCCGGGCCGCATCGTGGTCTCGGGCCGCCTGCTCGACTGCCTGGATGAGCGGCGGCGGACCGCGCTGATCGCGCACGAGCAGGCGCACCTGGACAGCCGTCATCATCTCTTCGCGACCGCGGCCCGGCTCGCCGCCGCGGCCAACCCGCTCCTGATCCCGGTGGCCCGGGCCGTGGATTACACCGTGGAGCGGTGGGCGGACGAGCACGCCGCCGCCGTCACCAGCGACCGCAGGCTGGTGGCGGAGACCATCGGCCAGGTGGCCCTGATGGCCGGGCCCCGCCCGCGGCGGGCGGGCGGGATGGCCCTGGGCATCACCGGGCGCCGCCCCCGCCGGGTGTCCGTGGCCTGGGCCGGGCCCGTGCCCCGCCGCGTCGCCGCCCTGCTCACCGCGCCGCCGCGGCGCCAGACCATCCTGGTCGCCGCCTGCACCGCGATCGTCCTGCTCGCCGGGGTGGCGGCCCTGCTGGCGGCCAGGGACCTGCACACCCTGCTCGAGCTGGCCCAGGGCCCGCGCTAGCGGGCGGAGTCTTCAGTATCCGAGCGGCTGCCGGACGCCGAGGCGATGACCAGGGTTCCGTCCCGGGTGACCGCGTGCACGCTGCCCAGGGCATAGTCGGGCTGCCCGCCGATCGCCTTCATCTGCTGGGCCTGGGCCTCGAGTCGAGCGCGAACATCTTGTTGCGCGCTGATTCGTAGGGGCCGCCGTCTTGATCACGTCGGCAATGCCGGTCTCCTGCAGCGTCACCGAGGTGTTGGTCATCACGGAGGATCCGGCTGGGATCCGGGCCAGGACGGCGGTCCGTGCGTCATCGGGACCGTCCACGACCTCGACACTGAAGCCGTGCTCTTCGAGGGCGACGACGGTCACGGCCAGGTCCTGGGCGTCGGGCAGCGCGGTGAAGCGGTCAGCTGCGTCGGTCATGCTCACTGCGGGTCCTCCTTGGGAAGGGCTGGCGCCGGGATGGGCTGACGCTGTAAACGGACTTTACCCCGTTTAGATTCCCGCCAGTAGGCTGACGCTCATGGATCGGCCCGTTCTGCCCGTGGGGGCACCGCACGCCGAGCGCGCCGACGCGGTGCGCAACCGGCGGCATCTGCTGGCCACGGCCCGCGACATGCTCGCCGACGAGGGCGCGGACACGCTGACCATGGACGCCCTGGCCCAGCGGGCCGGCCTGGGCAAGGGGACGGTGTTCCGCCGCTTCGGCACCCGCGCGGGGATCTTCCAGGCGCTGCTGGACGACGACGAGCGCGCCTTCCAGGAGCAGGTCCTGTCCGGGCCGCCGCCGCTGGGCCCGGGTGCGCCGCCGCTGGACCGGCTGATCGCCTACGGCCGCGCCCGGATCGGCTTTCTCATCGAGCACCGTGAGGTCGCCCGGGCCGCCCTGGACGGCAGCCAGCCCATTCCGGCCGGGGCGCAGACGCCCCTGTCCCAGACTCACATCCGGGTCCTGCTCGGCCAGATCAGCCTCGGCGCCGCCGACCTCGGCACGGCCACCCTCGGCGCCGCCGATCTCGACATCCTGGCCATCCAGCTCACCGCCGCCCTGGATGGCCCGCTGCTGCTCTACCTGTCAGCGTCCGACCTGACCGGGGCGGCCGCGCCGACCGGGGAGCGGATCGCCCGGGGCTGGCAGGACCTCGTGCAACGCGTCTGCCGGCCAAGTTCGTGACGAACATGTTCGTCACGAACTTGTTTCTAACGAACATGTTCGGCAGAGTGCGGTCATGGCCCCTGAAACCCGTCCCACCGCCAGCCGCCGCGAGCGGCCCGCCAAGCCGGCCCTGACCCGCGCGGGCATCGTCGCGGCCGCGGTGGACATCATGCAGGCCGAAGGGCTGGACCGGGTCACCATGCGCCGCCTGGCGCAGGAGCTGGACACCGGCCCGGCCTCGCTCTACGTGTACCTGCGTAACACCGCTGAGCTGCACGCGGCCATGCTCGAGGAACTGCTGGGCCGGGTCGATCTGACCCCGGTCGAGGCGGCGGGAGACTGGCACGAACGGCTCATCCGGGTCCTGTTCTCCTACACCCACATCCTGTTCGGGCAGCCCGGCCTGGCACAGTCCGCGCTGGTGACCCGGCCGAACGGGCCCGCCTACCTCAGCCTGGCCGAGGGGATCCTGGCCCTGCTCAGCGCGGGCGGCGTGGCCCCGTCCCGGGCTGCCTGGGCGGTGGACCTGCTGCTCCACTTCGCCACCTCGACCGCCGCAGAGCAGGGCACCCGGCAGCGGGCCATCGACGCGGACGACGAAGAAGACGCGCTCGTGGCGGCGCTGCGCGACGCCCCGGCCGGCACCTTCCCTCACATCGCCGCGCTCGGCCCGGAGCTCATGTCCGGCGAAGGCCCGGACCGGCTCCGGTGGGGTTTCAGCGTGCTGATCAATGGAATCGTCGCGACGCCCCGGCCGGAAGAACCGGGGGTCTGACCTCCAGCATTACCTGGGCCGGCGTCCGCCGCACCCTCTCTTTGGCCATCCCGCTTCGGGCCACCCGGCGATCGCCCTCCCGAGAAAGCGAGCCACCTCATGACCACGACCAGCGACCGCGCCCGCCCGGGCCAGGCCGAGTCTGATCCCGGCCGCCTGACCCTCCGCCTGCGCCTGATCCTGGCCGTCGTGCTGCTGGCCGACGTGCTGGACCTGATGGACTCGACCATCACCAATATCGCGGCGCCGACCGTCGTCCGGGACATCGGCGGCGGTGAGTCGCTGATCAAGTGGCTGGGCGCCAGCTATGCCCTGGCCATGGGCGTCCTCCTCGTCGTGGGCGGCCGGCTCGGCGACCGGTATGGCAAGCGGCGCATGTTCCTGATCGGCATGGCCGGGTTCACCGCCGCCTCCCTCTGGTGCGGCCTGTCCGTCGATCCGGTCATGCTGATCGCCGGGCGGCTGGTACAGGGCGGGTTCGGGGCCCTGCTGATTCCGCAGGGCATCAGCATCCTCATCGCCGCGTTCTCCCGCGCGCAGCTGCGGGGCGCGTTCACCGCGTTCGGGCCGGTCATGGGTATCTCGGCCGTGCTGGGCCCGATCGTCGCGGGGTTGATCATCAGCGCCGATATCGCGGGTCTCAGCTGGCGGCCGATATTCCTGATCAACATCGTCCTGGGCACCGCCGGATTCGCCGCCGCGCTGCGGCTGCTGCCGCACGACCGTCCGGCCAGCGGCGTCCCCATCGACGGCCTGGGCGCCGCCTGCTCGGGGCCAGCACGTTCGCACTGATCTACGGGCTGATCGAGGGCTCGACTGCGGGCTGGACGGAACTGCCCATCGGTTGCCTGGTCGCCGGCGTGGCGCTGCTCGCCGGGTTCGGGGCGCGCCAGCGCCTGGCCGCCGCCCCGCTCATCGAGCCTTCGCTGCTGGCCAACCGGGGATTCACCGCCGGCCTGCTGCTGGGCCTGGCGTTCTTCGCCGCCGTCAACGGGCTGGCCTACGTCATCTCGCTGTTCTTCCAGGACGCGCTCGGCCTGACGGCCCGCGCGGCCTCGATCGCCCTGAGCCCGGTCATGATCGGCATCATCGTCGCCTCCTTCGTCTGCCGCCCGCTGCTCGAGAGGCTCGGCCGGATGCTGGTGGTCATCGGCCTGGGCGGCACGCTCGCGGGGGCCACGGGCCTATGGGCCACGGTTCTGGCCGCCGGAACCGCGGTGAGCGTGTGGGCCCTGGCTCCGTCACTCCTCGTTCTCGGACTCGGCATGGGCGCCTGCTTTACCAGCATCTACGACGTCGCGATCGGCGATGTGGCCCCGGCCGAGGCGGGCAGCGCCAGCGGCTCGCTGAGTGCCGTCCAGCAGATCGCCGCGGCCATCGGCTCGGCCGTCGTCACGACCGTCTACTTCAGCCAGCAGGCCCAGCACGGTGCCGCGCACGCCATGACCGTCAGCGTCGTGGTCGTCGCCGCGATCGCGCGGCTGGACCTGGGCCTGGTCTGGCTGCTGCCGAAGTCGGCCCCGGGCGAGCAGGACTGAGCGCGCCCGGCATGAGCGGTGAGCGGGCCGAAGGACCCGGGACCGGCCGCCCAATGACCCTGTTCCTGCGCCGGTCTCTGGATCATGATCATTGGTGTGGGCCTGATTTATCCGCGGGAGAAACTGGCCTGGCTCGAGGGCCAGGTACCGCTAATCCTGCTGACCGTGACCCTCGCGGCCCTGGTGGCGGGCGGGATCCTGCAGCTGGCCGGCGCGGCGGGTGCCGGGGATGCTGCCTGGCTGGCCGCCGGGGCCTGCGGTGCGGCCTACGCTCTGTGGGCGATGGCCGATGCGCTGCGCCGGGGCCGGGCCGGGGTGGATGCCATCGCGCTGCTGGCCCTGCTGGGCGCCATGGCCGTCGGTGAGCTGCTGGCCGCGGCGGTGATCAGCGTCATGCTGGCCAGCGGACGGGCGCTGGAGGCCTGGGCGGCCGGGCGCGCTGACCGTGACCTGCGCGCCCTGCTGGAGCGGGCCCCGCGGACCGCGCGGCGCTACTCTGGCGGGTCGCTGATGGTGGTGCCGCTCGACGTGGTCGAGGCCGGCGACCTGCTGATGGTCGCGCCCGGTGAGCTCGTGCCCGTGGACGGCACCCTGACCGCCTCGCCCGCGGTCCTGGACGAGTCGGCGCTGACCGGTGAGCCGCGTCCCGTCGAGCGAGCCCCCGGGGAACTGGTCCGCAGCGGCGTGGTGAACGCGGGCGGGCCGTTCGACCTGCGGGCCGCGGCCACGGCGCAGGACAGCACCTACGCCGGGATCGTCCGCCTGGTCTCCGAAGCCGAGCGGTCGCAGGCCCCCTTCGTCCGGCTGGCTGACCGGTACGCGCTGTGGTTCCTCGGCGTGACCCTGGCCGCGGCCGGGATCGCGTGGGCTCTCGCCGGGCCGGCGCGGGCTGTGGCGGTGCTGGTCGTGGCCACGCCGTGCCCGCTGATCCTGGCGGCCCCGGTCGCGCTGGTTTCCGGCCTGTCGGTCGCGGCCCGCCGCGGCGTGGTGGTCAAGGGCGGCGCGGTGCTGGAGCGGCTAGCTAGGTGCACGACCGTTCTCATCGACAAGACCGGGACACTCACCAGCGGGCACCCGTCGGTAGCCGGGGTCATCACCGCGGGCCCGCTGCCCGCGCGGGACGTGCTGCGCCTGGCCGCGTCCCTGGACCAGGTGTCCCAGCATGTCCTGGCCGGCGCGGTCGTGGGCGCGGCGGCCCGGGAACGGTGCACGCTGGCGCGGCCGGACGACGTGCAGGAGGTGCCCGGGCAGGGCATCCGGGGGACGGTCGGCGGGCACCAGGTGGCGGTGGGCAAGGCGGCCTGGGCCGGGGTGGGCGGTGCGCCCGCGTGGGCCAAGATGGCGCGGCGGCGGGCCCGGCTCGACGGCGCGCTGACCGTGTTCGTCGCGGTCGACGGTGCACCCGCGGGAGTCCTGGTGCTGGAAGACCCGGTCCGTCCCGACGCGGGCCGGACCGTCCGCGCGCTCCGCAGCGGGGGGATCGACCGCATCGTCATGGTCACCGGCGACCGCGCCGAGGTCGCCGACACGGTGGGCGCCGTGATCGGCGTTAACGAGGTGCTCGCCGACCGGACTCCCGCCGACAAACTCGACGCGGTCCGCGCCGAGCAGCGCCGCGCGCCGACCATCATGGTCGGTGACGGGATCAACGACGCGCCCGCGCTGGCCCTCGCGGACGTGGGTGTCGCGATGGGAGCGCGGGGCGCCACCGCCTCGTCCGAGGCGGCGGACGCCGTGCTCACCGTGGACCACCTCGACCGCCTCGGCGAGGTGGCCGCGCTTGCCCGCCGCACCCAGCGGATCGCCTGGCAGAGCGTGGTCGCCGGGATGGGCCTCTCGCTGGCTGCGATGGGCGTGGCTGCGGCCGGCCTGCTGCCCGCGGTCTGGGGCGCGCTGCTGCAAGAGCTGATCGACGTCGCGGTGATCCTCAACGCGCTGCGCGCGCTGCACCTCACCACCGCGGGCGTCCGCCTGGCCGACGAGGACGCCGCGCTCACCAGGCGGTTCCAGGCGGAGCACGAGAGCATCCGGGCCAGCATCGGGCAGTTGCGGACCGCCGCGGACGCGCTCGGAACCGCCCCTGCGGCCTCGGCGATGCAGCAGGTCCGCCGGGTGAACGAACTGCTGACCGGGCAGATCGGGCCGCACGAGAAGGCTGAGGAGCAGGAGCTGTACCCGGCCCTGGACCGGCTGTTCGGCAGCAGCGACGTGACCGCCACGATGAGCCGGGCGCATGCCGAGATCGCGCATCAGATCCGGCGCCTCGGCCAGCTTCTGGACGACATCGGCCCCGGCGAGCCCGACGCCATGGATCTCGCCGACCTGCGCGGCCTGCTGTACGGCCTGCACGCCATCCTCCGGCTGCACACCGCCCAGGAAGACGAGAGCTACCTGTCACTCGGTGAGGAGGCTTCGGCCCCGGACCAGGCCCGGACCAGCAGCACCGGACCAGCCGGCCCCGGGCCCCGGGAGCTCCAGCGCGACCACGGCACCGCCGCCGGGCAGGTTGCGCGCGGTGGCCCGCCCTCCGTGAGCGAGCGCGATGGCGTTCACGATCGCCAGTCCCAGGCCAGCGCCCCCGTCGCTGCGCGCGCGCCCGGAGTCCGGCCGCGCGAAGCGCTCGAAGGCGTGCGGCAGGAATTCCGCGGGGAAGCCGGGGCCAGCGTCGCGGACCTCGATGACCAGCCCGGGGCCGGCTTCCCGGGCCGCGATCACGACCGGCGTCCCCGCCGGGGCGAACCGCAGCGCGTTGTCGACCAGGTTGTCCACGGCCTCGCGGATGCGGTCCGGGTCGATCTCGGCCATGAGCCTCGCGGGCGCGTCGACCCTCAGCGTCACGCCGGCCTCGCGGCCGCGCGCGGCCGCGTGCTCCGCGCTGCGGGTGAGCAGCGCGCTGATGCTGGCCGATTCCAGGCGCGGCTGGATCCGGTCCTCATCGCTGCGCGCCAGGAACAGCAGCTGCTCGGTGATGCGTGCCAGCCGGGCGACCTCCTCGCTGGCCCGGTCCACCGCGGCCGCGAGTTCCTCCCGGCTCCGCCCCGGCCGGCCGGCCAGCTCCAGCTCACCGCGCAGCACCGCGAAGGGGGTGCGCAGCTCGTGGCTGGCGTCCGCGACCAGGGCCCGCTGCCGGGCCAGCGACCCTTGCAGCCGTCCCAGCAGCCCGTTCATGGTCGCAGCGAGCGCGGCGATCTCGTCCCGGGTCCGGGGGACCTGGAGGCCGGGGGCGGGGTCGCGGGCGGAGACGGAGGCGACCTCGCGCCGCAGCCGCTCGACCGGTGACAGCGCCGCCCGGGCCAGCCCGTACCCGCCCAGTCCCGCGGCGGCCACGAACACCGCGCCGGCGATGACCAGTTCGCGGGTGACGTCGCTGCGCGTGCGGTCGAAGGCCTCGAGGTCGACGCTGGCCACCGCCACCCAGCCCGGGTGCCCAGCCAGCGGCCTGGCCTTCACCCGCTCCTGCTCGTCTTCGTCCGACCTGGTCACCGTGAACCCGTGCTGGCGGCCCTGGCTGATCTGGGCCCGGCTGAGCAGCGGCGTGGTTCCGGCGTCCGCGCTGCCGCCGCGGACCCGGCCCGCCGGGTCGATGACCTGGACCACGTACTCGCCGGGCGCCGGGCTGCCAGCGCCGGGGGGCGGACTGGTGGGCACCGGGCTGGCCGGGACATAGCGGGCGGCCCGGCTGAGCTGGCTGGCCAGCTGCGCATCGATCGAGCCCAGCAGCGAGGCGGACAGCTCGGCCACGAAGAGCCAGCTGCCCAGGGCGAAGAGGAGGGCGGCGGCGGCCGTGAAGACGACGGCAAGCCGGAGCCGGATGGACATGGCTACGCCGGCTCGTCGTGACGCAGCCGGTAACCCATCCCCCGGACGGTCTGGATGTCGTGGCGGCCGAACGGGATGTCCACCTTGCGGCGCAGGTACTTGACGTACTGGTCGACCACGTTCGAGGTGCCGTCGTAGGCGAAGTCCCAGACGGCCTCGATGATCTGGGATCTGGTCAGCACGGTGCCGGGATTCCGGAGGAAGAACTCCAGCAGGGAGAACTCCTTGGGGGACAGCTCGATCTCGGTGCCGTCCCGCCAGGCCTGCTTGGTGGCGGGATCCAGCTTGAGGTCTCCTTCGGCCAGCACCGCCGGGCGGCGGCGGTCGTCCCGCCGCGCGAGGGCCCGCAGCCGGGCCGCGAGTTCCAGCAGGCTGAACGGCTTGACCAGGTAATCGTCCGCGCCGGCATCCAGCCCCCGGACCCGGTCACCGATCTCGTCGCGGGCGGTGAGCATCAGCACCGGGACCCAGATTCCCGCCTCCCGGAGCCGGCGGCACACCTCGAAACCGTCGAAGCCGGGCAGCATGATGTCGAGGACGATGGCCGCGTAGGGATTCTCGGTCGCCATCCACAGGCCGTCGGGCCCGGTGCCGGCGACGTCAACGGCATGGCCCTCTTCCTCCAGCGCGCGCTTGACCAGGCGCGCCATCCGCACCTCGTCCTCGATCACCAGCACCCGCATGGCCATGAGGCTACGCAGGGCCAGATGTAAAGACGATGAGAGCCGCGATCTGTCCGCAGATGTGAGGTCTCACATGATCCTCACACGGCTAGTTCATCAGCGGGCGCGCACCATCGGCTGTGACCGGGCAGCACCCGGCCACGACCCAACCGAAAGGACGACGCGCTCATGGATTCCGATCGCGAGCAGCACGACGGACGGGTGCCGCTGCCCGGCTTCGGCACCCCCGGCCCGGGCGACGAGCCCGCGCCGGACCGCCGGGACGGTATCCGGCACGCCCGGCGGATGTCCAACTGGACGCTGGCCGCCCTCATCGCCGGGACCGGGGCGGCCACCGTGGCCCTGGCCCATCACGCGTTTCCCACGGCCAGCACCGCCGGAACCACCGCGGCGGCCACCGGGACCACGGCTGCCACCGGGACCGCGGCAGGCCCAGCCGCGCACGGGGCCAGCGGGCCGCAGGTCTCCCACTCCGTCGCGACCACCAGCGGGTCAGGGGTCACCGTGACGACCACCACGCACACCGTCAACGGCAAGGCCGTCGTCACCCATGTCCGGCACGTTCCGGCCTACCACGACAACTGAGAGGATGACGATGACTACTAGCCCTGCCACGCTGGCCCCGCCCGCCCTCTGGCGGCGGGTTCACACCGGCGACACCACGGTCGCCGTGGCCCAGCGGAACGCGCTGGGCACCACCGCCCGGATCGCGGTGTGGCCGCCGGAGCACGCTGGTGCGGCCCGGACGGCGGTGGATGACGTCCTGAGCGCGCTGGATCTGCAGGCGAGCAGGTTCCGGCCGGACTCGGAGATCTCCTGGCTGCACCGGGCCCACGGCGGCCTGTTCATGCTCAGCGACGGTCTCGCCGAGGCCATCCGGGTGGCGCTGACCGCGGCCGCGTGGACCGGGGGGCTGGCCGACCCGACGATCGGCGGCGCCCTCATCTCCCTGGGCTACGACCGCGATTTCGCCGCCATCGATCCCGGCCGCCCGGACCCTCCGGCCGCGCCGGTCCCGGCGCCGGGATGGCAATCGGTGCGGCTGGACGGCCCGCTGCTGCACCTGCCCGCCGGGGTGCTGCTCGACCTGGGCGCCACGGCCAAGGGCCTGGGGTCCGACCGCGCGGTCCGCGCCGTCCAGGCCGCCACCGGAAACTCCGGGGGGACGCTGGTCAGCCTGGGCGGCGACATCGCCACCGGCGGGATACCGCCCGCGGGCGGCTGGCCGATCCGGGTGGCTGACCCGCCGGGACTGCCAGCCGGATCCGCCGGGGCGGCACCGGCTCAGCGGGTCCGGCTGGCCCGCGGTGCGGTGGCGACCTCGTCGGTCACCTGCCGCGAATGGCGGCGGGCCGGCCGCGTGCTGCATCACATCGTGGATCCCCGGACCGGCTGCCGGCGGACGGCCCGTGGCAGATGGTGAGCGTGGCCGCGGCGACCTGCGCTGACGCCAACGCCGCCGCCACGGCGGCCGTCGTCGCCGGGGACGGGGCGAGGGAGTGGCTGACCGCGGCGGGTCTCCCGGCTCGGCTGGTAGCCCGCGACGGTGAGATGAGCTGCATCGGCGGCTGGCCGGAGGGCGACGATGAGCCCCTGGACCCACCCGCGGGCAGCCAGGTATACCGCGGCGCGGGGCCGCGTGGGGGCGTGCGATGAGCGCCGCCGCCGCCGTGGCCGGCTCGCAGGGCCTGTGGCTCGTCTCCCGGGCCAGCGGCCTGGCCGTGCTGATCCTGTTCAGCGCCGTCGTGGTGCTGGGCGTAGCCGCGCGGCTGGGCTCGGCCCCCCGGCGCTGGCCGCGATTCGTCTTCCCGGAGGTGCACCGCGCGCTCGCCCTGTTCTCCGTGGCGTTCCTGGGGCTGCACGTGCTCACCGCGATCCTGGATCCGTTCGTCACGATCGGCTGGGCCGCTACCGTGCTGCCGTTCGCGTCCGGCTACCGGACCCTCGCCATCGGCCTGGGGACCCTGGCGGTCGACCTGGGTGGCGCGGTGCTGCTGACCAGCCTCGTCCGGGCCCGCATGGGCTACCGGGCCTGGCGGGCGGTGCACTGGCTGGCCTACCTGGCCTGGCCGGTCGCCTTCGTGCACTCCCTCACGGCGGGCAACGACCTGGGGGTGTGGTGGGTCGCCCTGATCGAGTGGGGCTGTGCCGCCGCGGTGGCCACCGCGGTCCTGGCCCGCATCCTGGCGGGCATCCGGCATCCCGCACCGGCCGGGCGTCCCACGGCCAGCTTCGACCATCTCACTCAGGGGAAAGGAGCGCTCCGGTAGTGCGCCCCTACGACGAGGCCACCGGCCGCTCTCCCTCGGTGAGCACCCGGCCGGCCGGCCAGCTGCCCCGCCTGCTGCCCGCCGGGTTCGCGACCGGGCCGGCCAGCCTGGCGGAGCACATCCGCCGCTACGGCCCAGCCCCGTCACCCATCCTGGGCTGGCCGCGCCGGAAAGCGCTCATCGACGAGGTGGAACGGTCCGGGCTGACCGGCCGGGGCGGGGCGGCCTTCCCCACGGCGCAGAAACTGGCCGCGGTGGCGGCCCAGCGGGCGCCCGTGGTCGTGGCCAACGGCACCGAGGGCGAGCCCGCCAGCGCCAAGGACAAGGTCCTGCTCGCCCGGTCGCCGCACCTGGTCCTCGACGGCGCGGTGCTGGCCGCCGCGATCACTGGTGCCAGCCGCGCCGTGATCGTCGTGCACACTTCCGTCCGCGAGATCATCGACGAGGCCGCGGCCGAGCGCAGGCGGGCCGGGATCGACCAGGTCCCGGTCCACGTCGTGACCGGCGCGGACCGGTTCGTGGGCGGTGAGGCCAGCGCGGTCGTGCATTGGATCGAGAAGGGGGTCCCCACTCCCACCCGCACGCCGCCCCGGCTGTCCGAGCGCGGGCTCGGCGGGAAGCCGACCCTGGTGCAGAACGTCGAGACGCTGGCGCATCTCGCGCTCATCGCCCGCTACGGGGCCTCGTGGTTCCGCGGCGTCGGCACCGCAGCTGAACCCGGCTCGATGCTGGTGACCGTCCTGGGTGCGGTGAACGAACCCTGCGTGCACGAGATCGCGATCGGGACCCCGGTCGGGGAGGTGCTCAGCCTGGCGGGCGGCGCGTCCGCGCCCCTGGATGCCCTGCTGCTCGGCGGCTACTTCGGGAGCTGGGCCGACGCGGATGCGGCGGCGGCGCTGCCCTTCTCCGCCGCGGGGCTGGCGCCGCTGGGCGCCGGGATCGGCGCCGGCCTGATCGCGGCCCTCCCGGCCGACGCGTGCGGGCTCGCCGAGACGGCCCGGGTGGTGCGGTATCTCGCCGACGAGTCCGCGGGCCAGTGCGGACCTTGCCTGTTCGGCCTGGACGCGGTGGCCGGGGAGGTCCAGCGCCTCGCCGACGGCCGCACGTCCAGCCTGGCTACCCTCCGCCGCTGGCTCGGCCAGGTGGACGGGCGGGGTGCCTGCCACCACCCCGACGGCGCCGTGCGGATGATCCGCAGCGCCCTGTCCGTCTTCACACCCGAACTGGAACAGCACGCGCGCGGCTGGTGCTGCGCGACCCGGAAGGACGCGGTGCTGCCCGTGCCCCCGCGGCGGCCACGATGACCCGGCGGCTGCGGGTCGACCCGATCGCCTGTGCGGGCCGGCGGCTGTGCGCCGAGATCCTGCCCGAGCTGATCACCCTGGATGACTGGGGCTTCCCGATCATCGGGGCGGGTGACGTGCCGGGTCCCCTCCTGGCCGACGCCCAGGAGGCGGTCAGGGTCTGCCCGAAGCTCGCCCTCTGGCTGGAGGAGCGGCGCTGAGCACCTCCAGCCGGTGCCCGCGTCAGCGGATCGCCTCGAGCAACTGGCCGGGGGTCTCGACCTGCGGCATGTGGCCGGTGTCCGTGAGCAGCTCGAACCGGGCCTGTGGGGATGGCGGCCGCGAAGGCCCGGCCGTACTCGGGGTCGACCATCCGGTCACTGTCACCCCAGACCACCAGGGTCGGCACGGCCACGTCATGGAGGCGCTCGCCGAGGCTGGGATCGGTCATCGCCGTTCCGGCGTAAGCGGCGAGGGCGGCCCGGTTACCCGCGGCGACGGCCTGCGCGGCCGGGGGGAGCGTGGCGGGGTCGATGCGGAACGGGGCGGGGTTGTGGAAGCTGAGCTCGAAGACCTGGTCCATGGTCAGGGAGAAGAAGTCGGCGACGGGGTGGCCCGGGACCTCCAGGCCGGCGGCGTCGATGAGGATGGCCCGGCTGACGCGGGGTGAGTTCAGGATGGCGATCTCGGCCGCGATCCAGCCACCGATCGAGTTCCCGATCACGGTGACGTCGTCGAGACCGAGCTGGTCCAGCAGACGTCGTCGAGGCCGAGCTGGTCCAGCAGCGCGACATAGAGCGCGGCGAGGCCCCGGACGCTGTGCAGCGCCTCGGGCCGCGGGGTGCCGCCGAAACCGGGATGGATCGGGATGAGGACGCGGACCTGCTCGTCGGCCGCGAGCGTCTCGCCGAACCTGGCCACCGTGTCGGGGCCGCCGCCCCCGTGCAGCAGCAGGAATGGGCGGCCCTCGCCGTATTCGCTGACGGACACGTCAACGGGGCCGACGCCGTCCAGGTTCACGCGGTAGGTATTGGTGATCATGATGTCTCCGGTGCTTGAGCTGGCTAGGCGAAGTCGGTGGCGGGAACGGTGGCGTACCGGCTCATCACCGCGATAGTCGCCGCGGGGGTCAGGTCCTGGCCGCCGGCGATCATGTCCCGCAGGTCCCTGAAGTACTGCACGTAGAGATCGGGCGTGAACGTGTTCAGCAGCACGGCGGGCTGGTCGCCCGGGTTGGCGAAGGTGTGCGGAGCGCCCGGCGGGATCATCACCAGGGTGCCCGCCGCGGCCTCGTAGGTCTTTTCCGCGACGGTGAAAGCCACCGTGCCCGAGACGACGTAGAAGCCCTCATCGTGCTGGGCGTGCCGGTGCTGTGGTGGTCCTTCGGTACGCGGGGCGAGAGTGATCTCGCCGACACCGAGCCGGTGCCCGGTGGAGTGGCCATCCTCCAGGATGCGCATCTGGGTGGTTCCGAGGTGGATCACCTCGCCGTCGCCCGGTCCGACTACGGAGATCTCAGTCATCTGCGTCCCTTCGTAAGAGTCAACTCTCATCACTGTAGAGAGCTAGCATCAATAATGCAAGCCGACTATCATGAAGAGAGTGAATTACCACGACAGTGGGGGGAGGGCCGATGAGTACCGAGGACGACACCGGGCGGGCCAACCAGAAGAAGCGCACCCGGATGGCCATCATCGAGGCCTGCCGCGAGATCATCCGTTCGGGCGCCCCGGTGGCGATGCCGGACGTGGCCAGGGCCGCGCTCGTCTCGGAGGCGACGGCCTACCGTTATTTTCCTGACCTGGCCGCCCTGCTGAACGAGGCGCTGACCGGCCTGTGGCCCAGCCCGGCGGAGGCCCTCAGCCCGGTCGCTGGCTCCGCCGATCCGGTCGAACGTATCGCCGTCGCCTGTGAGTTCCTGCTCCGCGGCGTGCTCGCCTACCAGGGCGCCGTCCGGGCCATGATCGCGGCCACCATCACCCGGCCCGAGCTGGCGGCCGCCCGCCCGGGCCTCCGGTTCGGGCTGATCGATGAGGCCCTCGCGCCGCTGGGCGACCCGCGGGTGGCCGCGGATCCGGCGCGGATTGCCCGGCTCAGGACCGACCTCGTCGCGGTGGTCAGCGCGGAAGCTCTCTTCGTGCTGACTGACCTAGCTGGGCTGGCTCCCGAGGAGGCGATCGCCAGCCTCGTCCGGACGGCGACCACCCTGACCGAATCTGCCTTGACCGCGCCCCCCGCGACCCCGGCCGCGCTCAGGCCGGCGTGATTCCTGGCTATCCGGCGTGGGCGCGTGCGGGCTGCCGCCGCAGCTGGCCCACTGGCCGGCTGGGCAGGCCGGCCGCGGAGCCGGCGGGGCAGGCTGCGCGGCGCGCAGCAGGCGGCGCTGGCCTCGTGTCGGGTGGCTCCGTCCTGGCTCAGTCTGGGCCCGCTCAGCCATGGCCTGCTGAATTCGTGCTCGCTGAACCAGTGCGGCCGGCACCGGGACCGCCCGCGCGCCGAGGGCGGCGGCGATCAGCACCCCGGCGCCCATGACCACGAAAAACGCCGGATACACGTACAGCAGCCGCGGGGCGTGGCTGCCCAGGGCGGGCAGGTCGAACAGGCCGGCCAGGATGAACGCCTGCCAGGTCAGGGGGGTCTCGCTGGCCGGATGCCGGTAGGCGCCGATCATGACCAGGACCATGGCCGCCCCCTCGACCGCGAGGACGAGACACATCGCCGTCCCGGGCGCGTGAGCGAATGGCCATCCGGCCATGACGGCCGCAGCGCCGCCGAGCAGGATCCAGCGGCCCGTCCCGAAACGCCACCCGCCCCGGGCCGCCAGCACCGCGAGGACCGCGGCCGTGCCGGCCAGCTGGAGTGCGGCCAGGCTCAGCGCGGCCCAGGGAGGATGCTGGGCGGCCTGGGCAGCGAGCAGGACGCTGTACTCCACCGTCCAGATCAGCCAGGCCGCCGGGTCGGGGTCGCTGGCCCGCCGCCAGGCGTCCCGGAGGTACGGGATGTAGCCGGCCAGGCCGGTCAGACCAGCCAGCACTCCCCAACCCGACGGCGACAAGAGGTAACTCATCGGCCGACGCTCGCTCGCACCCGCATGAAAGGCGCCTTTCGTGAGGCTGGCCGCCAGCGATGTCCGCGGCCACTCACAGCGTGCGCTGCCCTCCCGGACGGCGCGCTTGCAGACGCCTTGATGCTCCCCTTGATACGCAGGTCAGAGGGGTGGACGGGGATGTCCGGGGCGGGAATAAGGGGTGCGGAACAGGGGGCAGGGATCGCCGTTCAGTGGGCGCCGCTTAGGGAGTGCCGTTCAGGGAGTGCCGTTCACGGTGTGCCGTTCAGGGTGTGCCGCTCAAGGCCGGACCCATGGCGTCGATGCGGATCCGCGCCGACTCGGCCTCCGGCACGCCAAGGCGTTCGAAGATATCCAGCGCCTGCCTGAGCGCGATCCGCGCGGCGTCGGGGCGCCGCATGCCGAGCGTGGTTTCCGCGATGCCCTCGAGGATCTTGGCTTCCTCGTAAGGGTCACCGATCTCCCGGGCCAGCCGGAGGGCGGTCTGGTAAAGATCGGAAGCCTCGCCGTACTGGCCAGATCCGCGGCGTACCCCGGCTATCCCGCGCAGTGCGGTGGCCTGCTGGTTCAGATTTCCGATCTCCTCGGCGACCGATTGTGCTTTCTGGTGGTAGATCAGCGCCTCCTCGAAGCGCTCCGCGCTCTGGTAAACCGCACCGATTTCGTTGAGGACGCCGGCCTCATTAAAGAGATCACCGATATCATGGTAGATTTTGAGGCCATGCCCGTAAGCGGTGAGCGCGTCTTCGTAGCTCCCCTTATAATGGTAGACAGCGCCGATATTGTGGTACAGGATTGCCTCGTTCTGCGGGCCGCCTATCTGGCGGAATATTTCCAGTGACTTCTGGTATCCCTCGAGCGCGTCCCGGTGATAACCGAGATACAATTGCATTCTCCCACAGGTTATTCAGCGTCTTAGCCTCGCCGCGCCGGTCGCCGACGTTACGGTAGACCGAAAGCGCCTCATCCAGGTGGGCCAGCGCGTCGGGATATCGCCCGAGCTGCCAGGAAGCGATCCCGGAATGGCTGAGTGTGGTAGCCACGCCGTGCTGATCGGCGATGTAGAGGTACAGAATCCGTGCTTCCTGGTAATAGGCGAGCGCCTCACGTGAACGTCCCGCCCGCAGGTGGGCCATGCCGATCTGATCGAGGGCGTCGGCCTCGCCGCGCCGGTCGGCCAGCGACCGGTAGATCTCGGCGGCGTCCTCGGCCAGCGGCAGGGCCACCTCGTAGCGGCCGGTCTGCTGGCTCACCTCGGACAGTTCCAGCGCGGCCCGGGCCGTCCTGGCTGGGTCGGCGAGGTCGCGGCCGGCCTGCAAGGCCTGGGTGTGGGCCGCGATCGCCTCGTCCCAGTACGCTCTGATCTCCATGAAGCCCGCCAGTGCGTGGGTGAGATCGGCGCACTTCTTCTTCCATTCGTGCTGGCTCGCGTACTGGGCGGCCTGCAGGATGTTGTGCCATTCCGATTCCAGCCAGCCCGCGGCGTCCTGCTGGGTGCTCAGGGCTGAGCTCGCGGCCGCCGGGCGGGGCCGCGGTACCGGCGTCCGCCGCCGGAACGGATGAAGGACCTGGTCAGCCTCATCGGCGGTGCGCAGGTAGTAGTCGAGCAGCCTGCCGACGGCCTGCCGCTGCTCCGCCCGGGAATCCTCGTGCGCCGCGCGCAGGGCCGCGTAGCCGCGGATGACGTCGTGGAACCGGAACTGTCCGGCCGGGGCCCGCACCAGCAGGTGGTGATCGAGCAGGGCAGCGAGGCCCTCCTCCGCTTCGGCCAGGGTGCCCCCGCTCAGCGCGGCCGCCGCCTGCAGGCTGATGTGAGCGCTGGGGCTGATCCCCAGCCGCCGGAAGAACCGCTGGTGGGCCGGTTCCAGCGAGCGGTAGGCCAGATCGAGAGCCGACATCACCTCCGGGCTGGCCGATCCCGGGCTCGCGGAACGCGCGGCCGAGTGCGACAGCTCCTCGACCAGGTCGCCAAGCCGGGGCGGGTAGTCCTGTGCGAGCCTGCCCGCGGCGAGCTGAATCGCGAGTGGCAGCCGCCCGCACAGCTCTACGGCCATGGCGGCCTCCCCGTCTTCCGGGGCCGTGTCATGCCCCGCGACCCGCTGGAACAACGTGATCGCATCGTCGATGGACAGCGCGTCCAGGGTCAGCGCGCGGGCGCCTTCCAGGCCGGGCAGCTTGCGCCGGGTGGTGATGAGAACCAGGCACTGGCCCGCCTCGGGCAGCAGCGGGCGGATCTGATCGCCGGCGTCAGCGTCGTCGAGAATGACGACGGCGCGACGACGGCCCAGTTGCGCCCGCAGCAGTGCGGCGCGCTCCCCGGGGGTGTCGGGTATCTGGGTGGCCGGCGCGGTCAGCATCCGGAGCAGGCGATGCTGCGCCTCGGACGCGTCGAGCGAGGGGTGCCCGGGATCGTGGGTGTGCAGGTTGAGGTAGAACGTCCCGTCCGGGTACTGCCCGGCCACCGTGCGGGCCGCCTGCAGCGCCAGCGCGGTCTTCCCCACCCCGGCCAGGCCCTCGATGACACTGACCCGCGGGGTTTCACCGTCCTCGCGGGTGAGTAGCTCCAGTTCTTCGCTGCGCCCCACGAACTCCGACGTCCCGGGCGGCAGCGTATCCGGCCGCGGCATCCGGCCCTGACCAGGACCGGTGGGCCGCACCGCCAGCTGGGGATCGTGGCGCAGGATGCGCTGATGAAGCTCCGCGAGCAGCGGCCCCGGCTCGGTGCCTTCTTCCTCGATGAGGCGGCTGCGGAGATCCCGGTAGAGGCTGAGGGCCTCACCGGGCCGGCCGCTGCCGTACAGGGCGGTCATCTGGTGCGAGATGAACGACTCGTCCAGCGGGTACTGGGCCAGCAGGTGGTGCAGCTCGCCGACCAGGTCGGCGTGCCGGCCGAGTTCCAGCTCACACTCGATGCGCTTCAGGATGGCCGCCCGGCGTTCCTCTTCGAGGCTGTCCCGCATCCGGGCCATCCAGTCGCCGCGGATTCCCGCGAACGCCTGACCGCGCCAGAGCCCGTCCGCCTCGCGCAGCAGCAAGGAGGCGTGACCAGCGTCGCCGTTCGCGGTCAATGCGTCGGCTTGCCGCCGCAGCCGGCGGAACTCGTGCAGGTCGATCGTTTCCGGGTCGACGTCAAGCTCGTAGCCACTGGCGCGCCCGGTAAGGCGGACGCTCTCGCCAATGGCCTGCCGGAGTGATCCCCGGAGCCGGGTCATGTAGACCGAAAGGCTCTCCCGGGCCTTTGCCGGCGGCTGCGTATCCCAGAGCCGGTCAATGAGTACGTCCGTCGGCACTAATGTGCGCGGCGTGAGCGCGAGGATGGCCAGGACGGATCGCACCCTGGTCGGCCCAAGATCACATTGCCGCCCCGCCGACCACAGTTCTATCGGCCCGAGCACCCGAAATTCCATGATCAAGCCTTGCGTCTTCTGTAGTTGAAAACGGCCTGCTTCGTTGATACCCGTGCCCAGCGGTCTCATGCAATGCAAATCCCAGATGAATTGGAACGCGGGGAATGATCCCGGCCGGCCTGGGCTCCACACTGCTTTTTGCAGTGCATATTGCAGAATTGCCCGTCTGGCGGGTCGCAATGCCGTGACCTGAGTGCCGTTGGGTGTGGTGGGTGGGGCTGACGGTACCTGGAATAATGTGAGTGATGGCCGGTACAGTGCGGGCTCGCGTGACCCGGTGCCCGGGGCCTGCTAGGGAGCTTAGTGCACACGCTGGGTTGCCCGGGATCTGGTAACTGGCTTAGTAAACGGGCCGGGTGGCGCGGGCCAGGCGAACGGTGCGCCGGGATCCTGATCTCAGACCCTGCCGGGCTGAACGTGGCCTTACCTGGGATTACCACCCGGATTGCGCTAAATGCCATATCTGGTGACGCATTGGGGTGTAGTTTCGCACTCGCAGATGCCCTGATGTCTAAGTCGCCGATAAGGGGACATTCTACTATGAAGAATCATAGCTTGTTAAGGCACAGCATCATGCAGGCCGCCGGTGCTCACCGTGCTCCCTCGGCGGGAATCGTCCGCCGCCGGGTGATGGGTGGGATTCTCGTTCTCGGCCTCGCCCTGTGCGGTCTCGGTGCCGCAGTCTTGGCCTTGCCGGGTCACGTCAGTGGGAGCCCGAGCCAGGCCAGCGCCCATCAGCGCGTGAATAGTCATGCGCACCACGTGGCGCTGCACAAGACCACGCCTAAGGCCTGGATGTTTTAGACCCCGGGTTGCTTCAGGCGGTGTGGCTGCGTTTCCCGCCTGTGCTCATTACCGGTGCTCATTACAGGAACGGTGCGGTGCATATCCCAACGTCATGATCATCATATGACGTTGCGCTTATTCGCCCTGATCGGTGTTTCTTCCGTCGCGGCGGATTTCAGCCACCGCACTGCGGGCCGGTGTAGCTGGCGTCCGGTAGCGGATCTCCTGGCCGGTCCGGAGGCGGATCTCCCAGGCGGTCAGGTGACGGATCTTCCCGACACCGCTGGGCAGGACGGTCTTGGCCACCTGGGATTCTGCTCGTGGGCGCCGTGGTGGCTCTGGCGTAACTGATTACCTACCTTGCTGCCGGACAGTCTCGCTGCCGAACAGTCTCGACGGTACGCATCCTCCCCAATAGATTGGGCGCATGGCGGGGGAGACGGGCGGGGCGTTGTCCACGCGTCGGCTGGAACTAGTCACTGAGTGGGACGATGAGCTCCGCGACGCGCTCGCGGACGGAGCCCGGGCCCAGGACGATGACGGTGATCTGCAGGCCAGTCGTCAGCACTTTGAGCGCGCCTACCGGCTCGCCGAACAGGCCGGTGACGTCCGCTCCAGGGCCCTGGCGGCGCTGGGCCTGGCCGGACTGTGGGTGGGTGAGCGCCGGACTGCCACCAGCGCGGTGCTGCTGGAGGCGCGGCTTCAGCATGTGCTGGCGCCGCTCGACACGCACTCTTCGCTCGCACTGCGCATCCGTGCGCGGCTGGCCGGGGAGGCGGACTATCTCCGGGGCGAGCATGCCGCGATCCTGGCCGTGCTGCACGAGGTCAGGGCCGCCGCGGATCCCATGCCGCTGGCGGAGGCGCTGAGCCTGGCCCATCACTGCCTGCTCGGCCCGGATCACGTCCGCCTCCGCCGGGACCTGGCCGTCGAACTGATCAAGGCGAGCTTCCGTACCGAGCGCCGTACTGACCTGCTGATGGGCTTGCTGTGGCAGACGGTCAACGCGTACTCGGAGGGCGACCCGCACGCGGGGCGCCTGCTGGGTGAGTTGCGCGGCCAGCTTGAGCAGCGCGCCCACCTGGCGGTCGGATTCGTGGTCAGCGCGATGGACGTGATGCTCGCGATCCGCGCGGGCCGCCTGGCGGAAGCCGAGTCCCTGGCGGAAATTTGTGCCAGGAGCGGCGCGGCCGCGGGTGACATCGACAGCGAATGGTGGCCCGGCGCCCAGCTGGTGACGATCCGCTGGTACCAGGGCCGCCTCGGGGAGTTGCTGCCGATGCTGCGCGATCTGGTGCAGTGCCCGGTTCTCAGCGCCGTGGACAACTCCTCTGTTGCGGCGCTGGCCGTCGCCGCGGCCCTCGGCGGGGACCGGCAGACGGCCGCGAGCTCGCTCGCTGGGCTGTGCGGCAGCGATCTGGCCAGCCTGCCCCGCTCCAGCAGCTGGCTGGTGACGATGAACGGGATCGTGGAGGCCGCGGCCCTGCTCGGGGACGCCGGTGTCGCCGAGCGGGCCTATGAGCTGCTCCGCCCGTACGCGTCCCTGCCGATGGTGGGCAGTCTCGGTATCACCTGCTTCGGGACCACTCATCAGGCCCTCGGGGTCGCTTCGCTGACGTCCGGGCACCTGGACCGGGCCATCGACCATCTGCGGTCGGCCGTGCAGCAGAATCTTGCCCTGGCCCACTGGCCGGCGGTGATCGCTTCCCGGCAGCGGCTGGCCCAGGCGCTCCGGCTCCGCGGACGGCCAGCAGACGGCGAGGCGGCGCGGTGCGAACTGGATTCGGCCACGAGCGAGGCGGCCGCACTGGGTCTCCCGGTGCTCAGCCTCTCCATGCCTGGCCAGCCGGCCGCCCGGGATCCGGTCCCTGGTCACCCCGGCCCCGCTGGCCTGATGGCGGAATGCCACCGGGTGGGGCGCAAGTGGCGTCTCGCGGTGCACGGCCGGAGTGTGCTGGTCGCCGATTGCATCGGGATGATCCACCTGGCCGTCCTGATCGCCAACCCGCGCCAGGAGGTGCGCGCGGCCGACCTGGTGGCCGGGCTGGCCGGCCTCAGCCGGGCCAGCGGTGATGACGGGCCGGCCCAGGCGGTCCTCGACCACGAGGCGATAGCGGAGTACCGGGACCGCCTGAAGCGCCTCGAGGCTGAGCTTGGTCAGCCGGACCCAGGTGATGATCCCGGCCGGGTGGCCCGGGCCCGGGCCGAACGTCACTGGCTTATCGCCCAGCTGGCCGGCGCGGCCGGGCTCGGCGGCCGGACCAGATCCTTCCCCGATCAGGGGGAACGGGCGCGGGTCGCGGTGGGGAAGGCCATCCGCCGGGCGATCCTCCGGGTCACCGAGGAGGACCCGATCGTCGGCGAGCATTTGCGCCAGGCGGTCCACACCGGGGTGCGCTGCTCCTACTGGCCCGGCTGAGCCGTAGCGCTGCTGGTCGCGTTCGCGGGTGGCACGACCTTCCCCGGTGAACGGGGATGCAGCGTACGCACCATCGTTGACTTCGCGGTGCGCGTGAAACGGGTTGGGTGGAACGGGACGCGTGGAACGGGATGGCACGGGATGGACCGCCTTCAGGCATGAAGGCCAGTACCTGGCCCATGCCGGTGCGACTGCACCCCTTGAACCGTTTCTAGGAGAGAACTCGTGGCGCTTCGTGACTCCATGCGTGATTCCGCTACCCAGTATCTGCGGCCGGGTGAGCCCGTTCAGGCCGTGATCGGCGCGCAGACCTCCAGCCAGTGGCTGGCCGCGCTGACCGGCATCTTTGTCTTCCTCCATCTCAACCGGTACCGGATCCTGGCCGTCACGCCGGCCCGCATCGTGGTCCTCGATGCCGGCCGGTCGAGCATGAAGAAGGCTCGCGGCGTGGTGACAGAACTGCCGCGCTCGACCCGGCTGGGCCCCGGGACGGGAATGTGGCACCAGGTCCCCGCGGGCCAGGAGAAGCTCCGGGTGCACCGCCGGTTCTTCAAGGACATGCAGGTCGCCGACTCCGAAGCCGCCGCCTGACCCCGGCCGCGTGACGCCCGGCCGCCTGACCCCGGCCGCATGACCCCGGCCGCGTGACCGCTACACGGAATCCCAGTGCGGGGGCCGGTCCCGGTAGAGGCGTTCGTCGTCGTCCGGCTCCGCCGCTTCACCCCAGCCTGCGTCGGTGTCTTCCCGGCTCTGTTCCGGCAGAACTGGTGCACGCGGGACCGGTGCCGGCAGGACTGGTGCAGGCGGGACCGGCTCGTCGCCGGCGAGCGGAGTTCCGGTGCGCAGGCCGTCGCTGATCAGGGCACCCAGGGTGTCGGGCGGGATCAGCTCGAGGCTGGGCTCGCCTAGCAGGGGAGCCATCCCGGCGGCGATGGTGAGCAGCCGGGCGGCGGCCTGGTGCTCAGGCCCGGGCTCGCCAGGGTGCGAGCTGGCCTGGGCGAGGTAGCAGGCCACGCTCGCCGCCATCTGCTCGTGCAGTTCCAGGGCGCGCTGGCGTATCTCGGGGTGGGCGGCGAGTTCCTGGATGATGATCTTGCGAACGGGGGAGGGTTCGCCGAGCACGGCGGACAGGTGCCGCCACAACGTGGCGACCGCCTGGCGCAGATCGTCATCCGGGTCGGCGGCCGGGGCCAGGGCCGGCAGCAGATCATCCAGCAGGCTGGCCTGGTCCTCCCGGATCACGGCCAGCAGTAGCTCCATCTTCGTCTTGAAGTGGTAGAAGATCAGCCCCTGCGGGACCCGTGCTTCCGCCGCCACCAGGGCCGTGGACGTGTGGTCGAAGCCGCGCTCGGCGAACAGCCGCTCGGCCGCGGCCAGGATGCGTTCCCGGGCGGGGAGGTCATCCGGCATGTTCGTCGCTCAGATCTTGCGGTCGATCGTGAACCCGTCGGGCACGATCACGTCGTCAGGTGACAGGTCGTGAATGGAGGCCTTACCCAGGCCCAGCAGCGTTTCGCTGACCCCCTGGCGCAGGATCTCGATCACGTTGGTCACCCCGCGCTCGCCCGCGGCGGCCATGCCCCACAGGTAGGCCCGGCCGATCATCACTGCATGCGCGCCCAGGGCGAGGGCCTTGACCACGTCGCTGCCGCGCCGGATGCCCCCGTCCAGCAGCACCTCGATCTGGTCGCCAACCGCGTCGGCCACCCCGGGCAGGCAGCGGATGGTGGCCGGGGTGGAGTCGAGGTTGTTGCCGCCGTGGTTGGACACCGAGATCGCGGTGGCGCCCACGTTGACGGCCCGCCGCGCGTCGTCTGGCCGGGTGATGCCCTTGATCATGAACGGGCCGCCCCACTGTTCGCGCAGCCAGGCCAGATCCTCCCAGGTCGGCGGGGCTGACCCCATCCACTGGCCATACGCGCCGAAGAAGGTCGGGATCTGCGCGTCACGGGCGCCCAGGTTAGGCACGCCCAGGTCGGGCAGGGCGCCGCTGCGGATCCAGCGCGCCAGGTACTCGGGCTTGAGCGCCACCTGGGGCGCGTACCGCAGCATCGCCTTGAAGTCCAGCTTCTCCGGGATCCAGGGGCTGCCCCAGTCCCGGCGCGAGTCGAACACCCAGTCCAGCGTCAGGATCAGGCCCTTGGCGCCGGCTGCGCGGGCCCGCTCGGCCCGGGCCAGGATGTCCTCGCGGCTGCCCACCCAGTAGCTCTGGAACAGCAGCTTGTCGATGGCCTTCCCGACCTCCTCGACCGGCTTCGACGCGAACGACGACAGGCCCATCGCCGTGCCCGCCGCGGCCGCGGCCCGGGCCACCGCGACCTCGCCATCCGGGTGCACGGCCTGCACGCCGGTCGGCGACATGAGCACCGGGAGGCTGACTTCCTGGCCCATCACGGTGGTGGCCAGGTCACGCGTGGCCGGCAGGTCCGCCACGTGCGGCCGGAGCCGGAGCTGCGAGAACGCGGCGACGTTGTCGTTCATCGTCACCCCGGCCTCCGCGCCGGCGACCAGGGCCAGGTACACGCCCTTCGGCAGCTGCCGCCGGGCGCGGCGCTGGGCTTCGGCGACGGTCTCGAACCACGTTCTCGTGCTGGCCATCTCAGAACTCCGTGACGCCGGCGTCCGGCGCGATCTCGTGTGCGGTAATGAACTTCGATTCGTCCGAGGCGAGGAACAGGACGGTGTCCGCGACCTGTCCCCGGGCCGCACCGGTTATCAGCGCGACCTTGCCTGCGACCCGACCAGTCATCGGCCTCACCGCTCTCGTCATTCTTGGCCCGGATTACGGGCGGCGTCGGTACCGTCCTGACTGAGTACTCAGTTAATACGGGACGCAGCGCTCCATGATCGACAACCAGGATCCGCGGGCCGTCCGGACGCGCGAGAAGTTGATCTGCGCCTTCAACGAGGCGGTGCTCGACTCCGACCCGGGCAAGATGTCGGTCAGCACTGGCGTGAGGTGACCATCTCCACGCTCCTGCACCGGCGAACGAAGTGACCAACCGGCGTCAGCCCCAGAGGGCGGTTCATTCCCAATACTGCGCGGGGGTGGTGGTGTGGCTGCGGTTTCCGGGGGTGGTCCAGGTGCAGGTGCCGGGACTGGGGGTGGTGAGGGTCCAGCCGGGGGTTTGCTTGGTC
>CAWINS010000005.1:0-28670 GCA_963837335.1 uncultured Actinomycetes bacterium
TCCAGAGGCGGATCTCCCAGGCGGTCCGGAGGCGGATCTTCCCGACACCGCTGGGCAGGACAGTCTTGGCCACCTGGGATTCTGCCGTGGGCCGCCGTGGTGGCTCTGGCGTAACTGATTACCTACCTTGCTGCCGGACAGTCTCGCTGCCGAACAGTCTCGACGGTACGCATCCTCCCCAATAGATTGGGCGCATGGCGGGGGAGACGGGCGGGGCGTTGTCCACGCGTCGGCTGGACCTAGTCACTGAGTGAGACGATGAGCTCCGCGACGCGCTCGCGGACGGAGCCCGGGCCCAGGACGATGACGGTGCTCTGCAGGCCAGTCGTCAGCACTTTGAGCGCGCCTACCGGCTCGCCGAACAGGCCGGTGACGTCCGCTCCAGGGCCCTGGCGGCGCTGGGCGTGGCCGGACTGTGGGTGGGTGAGCGCCGGACTGCCACCAGCGCGGTGCTGCTGGAGGCGCGGCTTAGCATGTGCTGGTGCCGCTCGATACGCACTCTTCGCTCGCACTGCGCATCCGTGCGCGGCTGGCCGCGGAGGCGGACTATCTCCGGGGCGAGCACGCCGCGATCCTGGCCGTGCTGCACGAGGTCAGGGCCGCCGCGGATCCCATGCCGCTGGCGGAGGCGCTGAGCCTGGCCCATCACTGCCTGCTCGGCCCGGATCACGTCCGCCTCCGCCGGGACCTGGCCGTCGAACTGATCAAGGCGAGCTTCCGTACCGAGCGCCGTACTGACCTGCTGATGGGCTTGCTGTGGCAGACGGTCAACGCGTACTCGGAGGGCGACCCGCACGCGGGGCGCCTGCTGGGTGAGTTGCGCGGCCAGCTTGAGCAGCGCGCCCACCTGGCGGTCGGATTCGTGGTCAGCGCGATGGACGTGATGCTCGCGATCCGCGCGGGCCGCCTGGCGGAAGCTGAGTCCCTGGCGGAAATTTGTGCCAGGAGCGGCGCGGCCGCGGGTGACATCGACAGCGAATGGTGGCCCGGCGCCCAGCTGGTGACGATCCGCTGATACCAGGGCCGCCTCGGGGAGTTGCTGCCGATGCTGCGCGATCTGGTGCAGTGCCCGGTTCTCAGCGCCGTGGACAACTCCTCTGTTGCGGCGCTGGCCGTCGCCGCGGCCCTCGGCGGGAACCGGCAGACGGCCGCGAGCTCGCTCGCTGGGCTGTGCGGCAGCGATCTGGCCAGCCTGCCCCGCTCCAGCAGCTGGCTGGTGACGATGAACGGGATCGTGGAGGCCGCGGCCCTGCTCGGGGACGCCGGTGTCGCCGAGCGGGCCTATGAGCTGCTCCGCCCGTACGCGTCGCTGCCGATGGTGGGCAGTCTCGGTATCACTTGCTTCGGGACCACTCATCAGGCCCTCGGGGTCGCTTCGCTGACGTCCGGGCACCTGGACCGGGCCATCGACCATCTGCGGTCGGCCGTGCAGCAGAATCTTGCCCTGGCCCACTGGCCGGCGGTGATCGCTTCCCGGCAGCGGCTGGCCCAGGCGTTCCGGCTCCGCGGACGGCCAGCAGACGGCGAGGCGGCGCGGTGCGAACTGGATTCGGCCACGAGCGAGGCGGCCGCACCGGGTCTCCCGGTGCTCAGCCTCTCCATGCCTGGCCAGCCGGCTGCCCGGGATCCGGTCCCTGGGCACCCCGGCCCCGCTGGCCTGATGGCGGAATGCCACCGGGTGGGGCGCAAGTGGCGTCTCGCGGTGCACGGCCGGAGTGTGCTGGTCGCCGATTGCATCGGGATGATCCACCTGGCCGTCCTGATCGCCAACCCGCGCCAGGAGGTGCGCGCGGCCGACCTGGTGGCCGGGCTGGCCGGCCTCAGCCGGGCCAGCGGTGATGACGGGCCGGCCCAGGCGGTCCTCGACCACGAGGCGATAGCGGAGTACCGGGACCGCCTGAAGCGCCTCGAGGCTGAGCTTGGTCAGCCGGACCCGGGTGATGATCCCGGCCGGGTGGCCCGGGCCCGGGCCGAACGTCACTGGCTTATCGCCCAGCTGGCCGGCGCGGCCGGGCTCGGCGGCCGGACCAGATCCTTCCCCGATCAGGGGGAACGGGCGCGGGTCGCGGTGGGGAAGGCCATCCGCCGGGCGATCCTCCGGGTCACCGAGGAGGACCCGATCGTCGGCGAGCATCTGCGCCAGGCGGTCCACACCGGGGTGCGCTGCTCCTACTGGCCCGGCTGAGCCGTAGCGCTGCTGGTCGCGTTCGCGGGTGGCACGACCTTCCCCGGTGAACGGGGATGCAGCGTACGCACCATCGTTGACTTCGCGGTGCGCGCGAAACGGGTTGGGTGGAACGGGACGCGTGGAACGGGATGGCACGGGATGGACCGCCTTCAGGCATGAAGGCCAGTACCTGGCCCATGCCGGTGCGACTGCACCCCTTGAACCGTTTCTAGGAGAGAACTCGTGGCGCTTCGTGACTCCATGCGTGATTCCGCTACCCAGTATCTGCGGCCGGGTGAGCCCGTTCAGGCCGTGATCGGCGCGCAGACCTCCAGCCAGTGGCTGGCCGCGCTGACCGGCATCTTTGTCTTCCTCCATCTCAACCGGTACCGGATCCTGGCCGTCACGCCGGCCCGCATCGTGGTCCTCGATGCCGGCCGGTCGAGCATGAAGAAGGCTCGCGGCGTGGTGACAGAACTGCCGCGCTCGACCCGGCTGGGCCCCGGGACGGGAATGTGGCACCAGGTCCCCGCGGGCCAGGAGAAGCTCCGGGTGCACCGCCGGTTCTTCAAGGACATGCAGGTCGCCGACTCCGAAGCCGCGGCCGCCTGACTCCGGCCGCGTGACTCCGGCCGCGTGACCGCTACACGGAATCCCAGTGCGGAGGCCGGTCCCGGTAGAGGCGTTCGTCGTCGTCCGGCTCCGCCGCTTCACCCCAGCCTGCGTCGGTGTCTTCCCGGCTCTGTTCCGGCAGAACTGGTGCACGCGGGACCGGTGCACGCGGGACCGATGCCGGAGGACTAGTGCAGGCGGGACCGGCTCGTCGCCGGCGAGCGGAGTTCGGGTGCGCAGGCCGTCGCTGATCAGGGCACCCAGGGTGTCGGGCGGGATCAGCTCGAGGCTGGGCTCGCCTAGCAGGGGAGCCATCCCGGCGGCGATGGTGAGCAGCCGGGCGGCGGCCTGGTGCTCAGGCCCGGGCTCGCCAGGGTGCGAGCTGGTCTGGGCGAGGTAGCAGGCCACGCTCGCCGCCATCTGCTCGTGCAGTTCCAGGGCGCGCTGGCGTATCTCGGGGTGGGCGGCGAGTTCCTGGATGATGATCTTGCGAACGGGGGAGGGTTCGCCGAGCACGGCGGACAGGTGCCGCCACAACGTGGCGACCGCCTGGCGCAGATCGTCATCCGGGTCGGCGGCCGGGGCCAGGGCCGGCAGCAGATCATCCAGCAGGCTGGCCTGGTCCTCCCGGATCACGGCCAGCAGTAGCTCCATCTTCGTCTTGAAGTGGTAGAAGATCAGCCCCTGCGGGACCCGTGCTTCCGCCGCCACCAGGGCCGTGGACGTGTGGTCGAAGCCGCGCTCGGCGAACAGCCGCTCGGCCGCGGCCAGGATGCGTTCCCGGGCGGGGAGGTCATCCGGCATGTTCATCGCTCAGATCTTGCGGTCGATCGTGAACCCGTCGGGCACGATCACGTCGTCAGGTGACAGGTCGTGAATGGAGGCCTTACCCAGGCCCAGCAGCGTTTCGCTGACCCCCTGGCGCAGGATCTCGATCACGTTGGTTACCCCGCGCTCGCCCGCGGCGGCCATGCCCCACAGGTAGGCCCGGCCGATCATCACGGCATGCGCGCCCAGGGCGAGGGCCTTGACCACGTCGCTGCCGCGCCGGATGCCCCCGTCCAGCAGCACCTCGATCTGGTCGCCAACCGCGTCGGCCACCCCGGGCAGGCAGCGGATGGTGGCCGGGGTGGAGTCGAGGTTGTTGCCGCCGTGGTTGGACACCGAGATCGCGGTGGCGCCCACGTTGACGGCCCGCCGCGCGTCGTCTGGCCGGGTGATGCCCTTGATCATGAACGGGCCGCCCCACTGTTCGCGCAGCCAGGCCAGATCCTCCCAGGTCGGCGGGGCTGACCCCATCCACTGGCCATACGCGCCGAAGAAGGTCGGGATCTGCGCGTCACGGGCGCCCAGGTTAGGCACACCCAGGTCGGGCAGGGCGCCGCTGCGGATCCAGCGCGCCAGGTACTCGGGCTTGAGCGCCACCTGGGGCGCATACCGCAGCATCGCCTTGAAGTCCAGTTTCTCCGGGATCCAGGGGCTGCCCCAGTCCCGGCGCGAGTCGAACACCCAGTCCAGCGTCAGGATCAGGCCCTTGGCGCCGGCTGCGCGGGCCCGCTCGGCCCGGGCCAGGATGTCCTCGCGGCTGCCCAGCCAGTAGCTCTGGAACAGCAGCTTGTCGATGGCCTTCCCAACCTCCTCGACCGGCTTCGATGCAAATGACGACAGGCCCATCGCCGTGCCCGCCGCGGCCGCGGCCCGGGCCACCGCGACCTCGCCATCCGGGTGCACGGCCTGCACGCCGGTCGGCGAGATGAGCACCGGGAGGCTGACTTCCTGGCCCATCACGGTGGTGGCCAGGTCACGCGTGGCCGGCAGGTCCGCCACGTGCGGCCGGAGCCGGAGCTGCGAGAACGCGGCGACGTTGTCGTTCATTGTCACCCCGGCCTCCGCGCCGGCGACCAGGGCCAGGTACACGCCCTTCGGCAGCTGCCGCCGGGCGCGGCGCTGGGCTTCGGCGACGGTTTCGAACCACGTTCTCGTGCTGGCCATCTCAGAACTCCGTGACGCCGGCGTCCGGCGCGATTTCGTGTGCGGGAATGAACTTCGATTCGTCCGAGGCGAGGAACAGGACGGTGTCCGCGACCTGTCCCCGGGCCGCACCGGTTATCAGCGCGACCTTGCCTGCGACCCGACCAGTCATCGGCCTCACCGCTCTCGTCATTCTTGGCCCGGATTACGGGTGGCGTCGGTACCGTCCTGACTGAGTACTCAGGTTAATACGGGACGCAGCGTTCCATGATCGACAACCAGGATCCGCGGGCTGTCCGAACGCGTGAGGAGTTGATCTGTGCCTTCAACGAGGCGGTGCTCGACTCCGACCGGGGCAAGATGTCGGTCAGCGCTGGCGTGAGGTGCTCAGCCCACAGGAGGGCGGTTCATTCCCAGTATTGGGCGGGGGTGGTGGTGTGGCTGCGGTTTCCGGGGGTGGTCCAGGTGAGGGTGCCGGGGCTGGGGGTGGTGAGGGTCCAGCCGGGGGTTTGCTTGGTCTGGTGATCACGCCTGCAGGCGGGCCCCAGGTTGCATTCGCAGGTCCGGCCGCCGCGGTCGTAGGGGGTGACGTGGTCGAGGTCGCAGTGGGTGGCGGGCCGGCGGCAGCCGGGGGCGGTGCAGGTGGGGTTGCGGATCTCGATGAGGTGGCGGAGGCTGCGGCTGGGCTGGTAGCCGCGTGATTGCCTCGGGTGGGTGCAGTCGCGGGTTTCCAGGGTGGTGAAGGTGAGGCTGCCGAGCCAGTCCGGCGGTGCGGTGGCCGCGGGGTCCATGCTGGTGGCCGGGGGCCCGGTGGCTCGTGGTCTGCCGCGGGAAGGCGGGCTGTCCGGGCGCGGGTCACCGGGGCCTGCTCGCGTGGCAGGGCCGGGTGGTGTCTCGGAGCTGCATGGTGTGCCGGGACTGGCTGGGGTGTCTGGTCGTGCCCCAGGCCCCCGGGAAGCACACGCGTGGGCGACGGGGTGGCCGGCCGGGCCGGTGAGGGTGACGCACCACTGGTTGGCGGGGTGGCAGGCGAGCAGGCTGGCCAGGGTGCGGGAGTCCTCAGCGTCGATCGGTCCGTAGCCGGGGACGTCGCCGGGGGACTGGGTCCAGCCGAGCCAGGCGGACAGGGGCATGGTCAGGTTGACCGAGCCGGGCAGCCCGGGAAGGCCGCAGGGGCCGGGACCGGGCGAGATTCCGCCGGAGGCTGCGGGGCTGGGGTTGCGCCGCCCGGCGCTGGGGGTACGTAGGTGCCGGCGTGCGGACTCTGGGGTGGTTCGCGGCCGGGGCGGCCGGGGCGGGGGCGCGGCCGGGGCGGGCGGTCTGCAGGATGAGGGTTCCGGCGGGCTGGCCGGAGAGCAAGTGGAGGTAGGCGCGGGCGCGCAGGGTGTCCAGGGTGCCGGGGGTCCCGGCGGCTTTGAGGGCCTGGGCCAGGGCGGTGAGGTGCTTGTCGGCGGCCAGCGCGGCGGCGGGGGGCAGGTCGCGGCCGGACAGGGCGGCGGTGCCGGAGGGTTCGGGGTACATCTCCACCCGGGCGTCCTTCAGGGCCTTCTCTTTGCGGCGGCGGGCGGCCTGGGGGTCGGCGGACAGGACCGCGCGGCGTACCAGCGCCCGCAGTTGCCCGCTGGTCAGCCGGGGCGCTTTCCCGATGATCAGCTTCTCCACCGCGGCGGCGTGCTCGTCATCGAGCCCGGCTAGTTCCTCAGCGATCACTTCGGCGCGCCGCTCGTCGATCAGCCCGGCGGCCAGCGCGGCGCGGGTCAGCGGCAGCCGGTCCAGGCTGAGGGCCAGGTCCAGCAGCCGGGCGGCGCTACGGCGGGTCAAGGTGAGCGCGACGGCGACCTCGTCATCCACATGGTCAAACGGCCGCCAGTCCCCACTCTTGCGACCATCCGCCTCACGGCGGGCCGCCAGCCGGGACACCGCGGCGATCTTCTGCGCCGCGGCCCAGGCCACCAGCCGGTTCGCAGCCTGCAACACCCCGGTCAGCTGATCATCATCCAGCTGCTCCAGACCCTCACGGCCAGTCAGATCGAGCAGTGTCGCCAAGACGGGATCGGGAGCGAGCTCGTCACCCCAGCACCCCTGGGCAAACACCGACCCGGCAGGCCGGTTGTCCGCGTCCGGATCCCAATCATCCGCACCCTGGTGGAGGTCCCGGCCCGCGGGCTTACCGTCAGCCGGATCCCAGTCCTCCGGCGCCCAGTCGCCCGGATCCAGGGCCTCGCGTTCCCGGTCACGGGCTCCCGCTCCGGATAAGCCGTGCGGCAGCTCACCGGGCTCATCCGGGCCTGCGGGGCGCATCGGGTCGGCTGGCACCTGAGCACCTCCCGGCAGGTCCGGCGGGTTACCTTCCCTGACCATAGTATCGAACAATTGCACTGTACGCATCTTAATTTCGAATGTGTTGTCGATAACAAACGGCCGCTCACGAGGTCACGGTTCATCCCCGGACCAGCCCTGTAACCCTTCTCGCCGGGCTCTGGTGATGGTGAGCGTGCGGCCATCGGCAGGCACCTGGCCCGGCGCCCAGCCGAGGCGAGGAGCGGGGGGAGAGCCTCAGTGCCCGGCCGCAGTCAGTCAATAACCTCAGCGGGCTTTATCCCTATTAAATTGTTCGTAATTGTAGGTTAAATCTTGTCGCTCTCCGGCTGGTCATTACCGGGGAGGGCCTTCTTCCCAGCGGTCACGGCAATGTCTATATTTGAAAACCTTGTTAATAGGAATTGCCTGTCAGCCCGGGAGAAGGATGAGCCAGCGATGACCCTGAATCCCTATATCGTCCTGGGCAGCGCGGTCGTGGGGCTGCTGGTCGGGTTGACCGGCGCGGGCGGGGGCGCCCTGATGACGCCGATGCTGATCCTGCTGTTCGGGGTGAAGCCGTCTGCGGCCATCTCCAGCGACCTCGTTGCCGCCGTGCTGATGCGGCCGGTCGGGGCGGCGGTGCACCTGCGCAAGGGCACGGTCAACCTGCGCCTGGTTGGCTGGATGGTGATCGGTTCGGTACCGATGGCGTTTGTCGGCGCTTACCTGCTGCATCTGTTCGGCGGCAGTTCCGCGCAGCAAAAGCACGTCGAGGTCGCCCTGGGCGTAGCGCTGCTGGTCGGGGCGGCGGCCATGGTCTTCCGCTACATCCTGGACCGCAGATCCGGCAATCAGCGGATCGGCACGGTGCACAAGGTCACCGTGCGCCCGATACCCACCATTCTGATCGGCATGATCGGCGGCGTGATCGTGGGCCTGACCTCGGTCGGATCCGGGTCGCTGATGATCGTGCTGCTGCTTTTCCTCTACCCGCTGCTCAGCGCCGGCCAGCTGGTCGGCACCGACCTGACCCAGGCGGTCCCGCTCACCGCCGCGGCCGCCCTGGGGGCCCTGATCTTCGGCACGGTCCAGTTCGGGGTGACCGCCTCCCTGGTGGTTGGCAGCGTGCCGGCCGTGCTGATCGGCTCGTACCTGTCGTCGAGGGCGCCCGACCGGTTCATCAGGCCCATCATCACGTTCGTGATCTTCGCGTCGGGCCTGAAGTACGTCGGGGTCGGCACGACGGCGCTGGGCTGGATCCTCTGCCTGGTGGCGCTGGGAGGCGGGGGGTACTGGCTGTACCGGGTGCGCCCCTGGGAGAACGGGCAGCCGGCGGACAGCGAGACGGTGGGAGCGTCGCCGGACCTCGCGGCGAACGGCCACGGATCCGTCCCAGCCAACGCTCACCCGGCGGCCCCGCCCGGCGAACCTGCCGTCCCCCGGGCTGAAGAACCGGGCCGGGAGCCGGCCGGATAGCTCCGCCCCGACCGATGTGGGCGCCGCCCGGCCACAGCCACCGGGCGGGGGCCAGGATCTCGTAACGGCCAAGGTTCTTAACGATTCCGCCCCAATGGGATAACCATCCTTCCCCCGACCTGGCCGCCCGTCGGCCGGTAAGTAGCGTCACCTTATGGGCCGGAGCCTGGAGACGGACGTGCGCGACGCCGCCGCCCGGCCCGGTGGGAGCGGGGCGGCGCGCGGCTCCCGGGTGCAGTTCGTGCTGCGGCGCACCCGGTCCGCGCCGTTGCTGCCCGCCAGCCTGTTGCTGGCCATCCTGGTGTCGGTGACCGTCACCACCGGGCTGGCCGGTTTCGCCGGGCGCGCGCTGCCCGCGGCCGCTCATGCCCGGCTGGCCCGCGCCCCAGCCACCCCGATCCAGATCAGCGGGCAGTTCGGTGTGGCCCGGGCCCGCGCCGACGAGTCCGTCATCCGTTCCTCGGTCCGCTCGGCCCTGGGCAGCGTTCCGTTCACGCTGGCCACCGGGTACTGGTCGGATCAGCTGGCCCTGCCCGCCCCGCACGGCGCGTCCCAGCCGCCGCAGATCCAGGCGGCGGTGCTCAGTGGTGTCCGGGCCCACGTCACGCTCACCGCCGGGACCTGGCCCGGTCCCCGGCGCGCCGGGGCGCCGCTCGCCGTCGCACTGCCGGTGACCACGGCCCGCCTGCTGCATTTGTCCGTCGGCCAGATCCTGGTGCTGCGGGACAGCCTCACCGGTGCGCCCGTGCGGCTCAGGGTGACTGGCTTGTTCCGGCCGCGGGACCCAACCGGGCCGTACTGGCGGATCAGCCTGCTAGGTACCTCAGGAAAATTCGTTCAGGGAACTTTTGTCACTTACGGCCCGATGCTGGCCGACCAGTCCACCCTCGGGCCTGGCGGGCTGCCAGTGAGCGCCGCCTCCTGGCTCATCACCGTGGACACCGCGGCCATCCCGCCCGGCCGGGTGGGTCCGCTGGGGCACCGGCTGAGTGCCGTGGTCGCCAGCTGGCACGGCCGGGCGGCCCTCGGCGGTCTCCAGGTGTCCACCGGGCTGCCGCAGGTTTTGGCCGCGCTGGCCAGCAGTCTGGTCGTGTCCCGGTCGCTGCTGCTCATCGGTTCGCTGCAACTGCTGCTGCTGGCCACCGCCGCGGCTGCGCTGGCCGCGCGGCTGCTGGCCAGCCAGCGCGAGGGGGAGACGGCGATGCTGTCGGCCCGGGGCGCGGCCCGCGGGCAGTTGCTGCAGGCGTCCCTGACCGAGGCGGTGCTGCTGGCCGTGATCGGTGCGCTGGCCGGAATCGTCGCGGGCAGTTACCTGACCGACCTGCTCATGTCGGCGAACCGGCTCCCGGTCGGCCATTCAGCCGGGGGACTGCCCGGGCTGTTCCAGGGGGTGACCGCCGGGGCCGCCTGGTGGCCGGCCGTCGTGATCGTGGCCGGCGTCATCGTGGTGATGATGTGGCCGTCGCTGCGCCCCGTCACGCCCGGCACCGCCCGGGCCCGCCGGGGCCGGCCGGCCGCGCTCGCCGCCACGGCCCGGGCCGGCCTCGACGCGGCCCTCATCGCCCTGGGCGTGCTGGCGTTCTGGGAACTGCGCCGCTACTCCGCGGTCCCGCGGCTGGCCGGGGGCACGCTCGGCATCGACCCGGTGCTCGCCGTGGCCCCGGTGCTGGCCCTGGCGGGGATCGCCCTGCTGCCGCTGCGGATCCTGCCGGCCGCCGCGCGCTTGCTCGACCGGCTGGGCAGGCGCGGCCGGCGGCTCGCCGTCGCCCTGGCTAGCTGGCAGGTGAGCCGGCGTGCCGTGCGGGAAGGCAGCCCGGTGCTGCTGGTGATCCTGGCCGTGGCCACCGGCACGCTGGCGCTGGCCCAGCATCAGAGCTGGCGGCAGTCCCAGCTGGACCAGGCGGCCCTGACGGCCGGGGCGGACGTCCGGGTCACCCTGCCCGCGCCGCTGCCGCTCGATGGAGGCCGGGCGATCGCGGCGGCCTACGGCGTGCACACCGCGATGCCGGTCAGCGTCTTCAACAACGGATTCCCCGTCCTGGCTCTGGGCGCCAGGCAGGCGGCGGCTACGGTGCTGCTGCGGCCAGACCTGTCCAGCCTGCCGGCCGCCCAGCTCTGGGGGCGGATTACTCCCCGCACCGCGGGGCCCGGCCTGGTCCTGCCCGGCCATCCTGCCCGGCTCGCCGTCGAGGCCTCGCTGCTGCCGTCCGGCGGCACGCAGCCGGGGAGCGGCCCCGGCAGGCTGGGCGCGGGCCAGGTCAGCCTGTCCGTGCAGGACGGCTCGGGTACCGTCTACGCGGTCCGGGCCGGGACGCTGCCTGCCGACGGACAGGACCACCACCTGACCGCCGTTCTCGACGCCGCGGGCGGGGCCCGCTACCCGCTGCGGCTACTTGGCCTGTCGGTGGCCTATCAGCTGCCGGGGTTCCCGGCGCCGCCTTACCGCAGCGTGGCGGCCGCGCGGGCGGCCCGGCGGGCCGAGCAGCGCCAGGCGGCCACCCAGGCCACCCTGGCCATCCGCGGCCTGGCGGTCTCCCCGCGGATCTCCGGCGGTTTCCCGGCCCCGTTCGCCGGGGCGGCTGCCCTGGCGCGGTGGCACGCCGCGGCCGCCGCGGCCGGTCTCGCCGACCCGCGGGCCCATGGGATCTCGCCCGCCGTCATCTCCTGGCGGGCCAGCGGGGACGCCGCCACGCTGACGTTCACGGTCGGGTCCGGGCACCTCGTCCAGGTCAGAGGGGTGCCGCCGCAGCCGGTGGCAGGTCAGCTGGCGCTCACCGCCGGGGCGCCCCGGCTGCCTATCCCGGTGCTCGCGACTCAGTCGTTCGCCAGTGCCGCAGGCGTCCACCCCGGCGAGATCCTGCCGCTGCAGGTGGGCAACGCCAGCGTCCCGGTCCGGCTGGTGGCCGAGGTGCGGGCTTTCCCGGGCACCGGGGGCACCGACCCCGGCGTGATCATCGACCAGTCCTGGCTGCAGCAGGCCCTCGCCGCGCAGTCGCAGCCGCCGCTGCCGGTCACCCAGTGGTGGCTCGCTGGCCTGCGCGGCCCGCCGCGGGGGCTGCCGGCCGGGGCCAGCGTGGTGACCTGGGCCGGATCGGCGGCCCGGCTGCTCGGCGACCCGCTGCCGAACGTCCCGCAGGTCTCGCTGCTGGTGATCGTGGCCGCGGCCGGGCTGCTGGCCTGTGTCGGGTTCGTGGTCAGCGTGATAGCCGCAATCCGCGAACGTCGCCTGCAGCACGCCCTGCTCGCGGCGCTCGGCGTGGGCCGGGCCGCGCGGACCGGGCAGCTGTGCCTGGAGCAGCTCATGCTCAGCGTGCCGGGCGCGGCGGCCGGTGCGGTCATCGGGGCCGCGCTGGCCTACCTGCTGGTGCCCGCGGTTACCCTGACCCCCGGCGGGGGCGCCCCGTTCCCGCCGGTTCGGGTGGTGATCCCGCTGGGCTGGACCGCACTGCTGGCGCTGGTCATCGCGGCGGTGCCGGTCGTGGTGGCCGCCGTCGCGGGCGCCTACCGGCCCGATCCCGCGGCCGGGCTGCGAGCCGGGGAGACAGGATGACGCCGGGGAATGTCCGGGCGCGGATCGCCGCCGCCGGGACGGCCGTGACCGGCACTGGCGCGGCGGCCAGCCTCGCCCTGGCTCTGCTCGTGCTGGTCTGCGCGTTCGTCGCGGTCGCCGTGCCCCGGGCCAGCCTGGGCTACCGCACCGCGGTCCTGCAGCGGAGTTTCCACGCCGAGTCCTCGTCGGCGACCACCGTCCTGGCTGACGCGACCATCAACGGCCTGAGCGGCGGCTCCCTGAGCGCGGCCCAGCTGGCCTCGGCCCAGCGCCAGCTAGCGGACGGCCTGGGCCGCGACGGCCTGCCGCTGGCGCCGGCCACGGCCGACTGGTCCGGCATGGTCACCGGCTCGGCCCCGTTCACGGTGACCGGCCGGGCCCCGGACCGGACCTTGGCCTCACCCCAGCTGGAACTGCTCTACCGCAGCGCGCTCGGCCGCAACACCAGGCTGGTCTCGGGGGCACTGCCCGGCGCCGGCGCTAGCGTCAGTATCGGCACCGGTACCGGCGCCGGCACCGGCATCCAGGGGGCTCTGCAGGTCGCGGTCACTCAGATCACCGCCGCCCGGTTTGGCCTGCACCCGGGTTCCCGGCTGCAGGCCGCGGGCCACGCGATACTGGTCACCGGGATCATCCGGCCGCTCCGCCCGGCCTCCTCCTTCTGGAGTGTCGACCCGGTCGCCGCCGCGCCGCAGCTGACCTACCCCACCCCGGACTCCGCGCCCTACCTGAGTTCCGGCGCGTTCGTATCCGCCGCCGAGCTGCCCGCCCTGCAGGACTATCTGAGTGCGCCGCTGCGGGCCCTGTGGAGCTTCCCGCTCGGCCTGGCCGGGGTCACCGCCGATCAGGCGGCGGGCCTGGGCCGGGCGCTGGCCGCGGTCGGTTACCTGCCCGCCGCGACGTCGGTGGGCACCAGCCTCAACGCCTCCGCCGGGCCGGCCGCCACCATCCAGGTCAGCCTGAGCAGCGGCCTGGCTACCTCGCTGCCGTCGTTCGTGGCCACCGACGATGCGGTTCAGCGGGTGCTGTCGCTGATGTTCGTCAGCCTGGCCGTGATCGCGGCCGTGGTGGTCCTGCTCGGCGCCCGGCTGGTGGCGGCCCGCCGCCGCGCGGAGTTCACCATGATGCGGGCCCGCGGCGCCTCACTCCGCCAGGTCAGCGCCGTGGCGCTGGGCGGCGGGGCCGCCGCCGCCCTGCCCGCTGCCGCCCTCGGGGTGGGCGCGGCCGTCGCGGCGACCCCGGGGCCCGCCTCGCCGCTGGCGTGGTGGCTGGCAGGCCTGATCGTCGCGGCCGCGCTGGCGGGGCCGCCCTTGCTGGCGGCGTGGCAGCAGCGCACCCCCCGCCGGGCGGTCGCGGGACCGGCCCCGGCCGCACGCCGGCGGATCGCGGTCGCGCGGCGCTGGGTCGCCGACGTCGCCCTGGTCCTGGCGGCGGTCGGCGGCCTGATCCTGCTCCGCCAGCAGGGTCTGCCCCCGCCCGGCCAGGTGGACCTGTTCACCAGCGCGGCCCCGGTGCTCGTCGCGATCCCGGTCGCGGTGGCGGTCATGCGGGCCTACCCGGTGCTGCTGGGCCAGCTGGCCCGGCTGACCCGGCGCCGCCGGGGGGTCGTGTTGCTGGTCGGCTTCGCCCGCGGCCGTGCGGCCGCCGGTGCCGGCGTGCTGCCCGCGTTCGCTCTCGTCCTCTCGTTCGCGGTGATCGCATTCGCCGGCATGGCGCGCAGCGCGGTGGCCAGCGCCGACGTCGCGGCATCCTGGCAGGTGGCGGGCGCGGACGCGGTCGTGACCGCGCCCGCCGTGGGCCCGGGGATCACCCTCGCGGCGCAGCGCCAGATCACTGCGGTGCCGGGCGTCCGGCGGTGGGCCGCGGTGGCGGTGGCCCAGGGGACGTCCGGCCAGGGGCTGCAGCTGCCGGTGGTCATCGCCGACCCGGGACAGTACGCGGCCCTGGCCGCCACGACCCCCGGCCCGGCCTTCCCGGCTGCGGCGCTGGCCCGGAGAGCCACGTCGGCCAGCCCTTCGCCGGCCAGCCCTTCGTCAGCTGGCACCGTGCCCGCGCTCATCTCGCCGGCCGGCCGGGTCATCCTGGGCCCGCACAGCGACCTCTACGTGGCGGGCCGGCAGCTGCGTATCCGGGTCGCCGGGACGATCTCCGCGATCGCGGGCGGGGCGGCGGGCACCCAGTTCGCGGTCCTGCCCCGGTGGGCCCTCGGGGCGCAGGCTCCGACGCCAACCGTGCTGGTGCTGACCGGTCCGCGGCTGGACCAGGCCGCCCTGGTCCGCGCGGCCCGGCGGGCGGTCCCCGGCGCTCAGATCACCCTGCGGTCCCGGGTGCAGACCGCGATCGCGGGTGCGCCGCTGCCGCACGGCGGGTTCGTCACGTTCGCCCAGGGCGCCGCCGCGGCCGCCGGGTTCAGCCTGCTGGTCGTGCTGCTGACCCTGGTACTCGGCGCGCGGTCCCGGGAGCTGACCCTGGCCCGGCTAGCCACCATGGGCCTGGCCGCGGACCAGTCGCGGCGGATCGTCGCGGTGGAGACCCTGCCCGCGATCCTGGCCGCGGCCGTGGGCGGGACGGTCTGCGCGCTGCTGCTGGTACCGCTGGCCGGCCCGGCGGTGAACCTGGCCGCCTTCACCGGCATACCAGTGACGGTGCCGCTGCGTGCCGACCCGGTCGCCATCGTGGCCGCCGCGGTGGCGCTGCTGCTTCTCGGCGGGCTCACGCTTACCATCTCCAGCAGGCTGGCCCGGGGCCGCGGCGCGGCCCAGGCCCTGCGCGTGGGCGACACGGCGGGAGGGTGAGGACCGGTGCGCGGACGAGACAGGGGGGTGAGGACAGCGAATGGATCACGGGGATGAGCTGGACTCGAGGCCGATAACAGCAAGGTTGCCCGGGGACGGCCGGAACGTGGAGGCAGTCGCGCCCGCGACGGGGCTCAGCCAGCTCGGCGCCGAGGCGGAGCACGCCCGCGCCGCCTACGGCGCCAGCAGTTCCTACGGTGAGGGTGCCCTCATCATGTGCGACCGGCTGGTCCGTATCTACGCCGCGGAGGGGATCGAGGTGCAGGCGCTGCAGGGACTGGACCTGCTGATCGCCGAGGGCGAGCTGACCGCGATCGTGGGCGCCTCGGGCAGCGGCAAGTCCACCCTGATGAACATCCTGGCCGGCCTGGACAGCCCGACGGCGGGCCGGGCCCGGGTCGCCGGCCACGACCTGGCCGCGATGACGGCCCGCGACCGGCTCGGCTACCGGCGGGCCGTGGTGGGCTTCCTGTGGCAGCAGACCGCCCGCAACCTGCTGTCCTACCTGACCGCGCGGCAGAACGTCATCATGCCCATGCGGTTCGCGGGAATGGGGCGCCGGCTGCGGGCCCGGCGGGCGACGGATCTGCTGGACATGCTGGGCGTGGGGTACTGTGCGGGCCGCACGCCGGCCCAGATGTCCGGCGGTGAGCAGCAGCGCACCGCGATCGCCACCGCGCTGGCCAACGGGCCCCGGGTGCTGCTCGCCGACGAGCCGACCGGCGAGCTAGACAGTGCGACCGCCCGGGAGGTGTTCGCGGCGTTGCAGACGGCCAATTCCGAGCTCGGCGTGACCGTGCTCGTGGTGACCCACGACCCGGCGGTGTCGGCCGAGGTGCGGCGCACCATCGCCATCCGGGATGGCCGGACCAGCTCCGAGACGCTCCGCCACGACCGCGCCGACGAGCACGGCAACGCCACCCGGCACGCGGTCGAGTACGCGGTGCTGGACCGGGCCGGCCGGGTTCAGCTGCCCCGCGAGATGACCGAGGAACTGGGCATGCGGGACCGGGTGCGGTTGCAGCAGGAGCCCGGGCACATCGGAGTATGGCCCGACGCGGAGAACGGCTCATGAGCTCCACCGGCCCGGAGACCGCTCGCGAACCGGCCCGGCCGGAAAGCCAGCCCCTGACCGAGATGGTGGCGGCGCACGGGGTGTCCCGCACCTTCGGCAGCGGGCACACCGCCGTGCGGGCCCTCCGGGAGGTGTCGTTCACGGTCCGCCGCGGCCAGCTCGTCGCGGTCTGCGGCCGGTCCGGGTCGGGCAAGACGACGCTGCTGAACATCATCGGTGGCCTGGATACCCCGACCAGCGGCCAGCTGGAGGTGGCCGGCCGCGACGTGACCCGGATGCCGGAACGGGACCGGCTGGCTTTGCGGCGCAGCACGGTCGCGTTCATCTTCCAGTCTTTCGGGCTCATCCCGATGCTGTCCGCCGCCGAGAACGTGGGCGTCCCGCTGCGTATCACCGGCGCGCCGACGCGGGCCCGCGAGGAACGGGTCGCGACGATGCTGTCCATCGTCGGGCTCGCGGAGCACGCCGCGCACCGGCCGGACGAGCTGTCCGGCGGCCAGCAGCAGCGCATCGCCATCGCCCGGGCGCTGGCGGGCCGCCGGAACTGCTGATCGCCGACGAGCCGACCAGCCAGCTGGACCTGGAGACCGGCCGGCAGATCATGCGCCTGCTGCTCACCGTGGTCCGCTCCGAGGGGATCACGGCCCTGGTCGCCACGCACGACGAGGCCCTGATCGATCTGGCCGATTCAGTGCTCAGGCTGGAAGACGGCCGCGTCGAGGCGGCTGGCCCCGCCACCGGAACGCCATCCCCGCCGCCATGAGCACGGCGGCCGGCCCGAGCAGCGCATCCAGCGGGGTCAGGTGCCAGGGTTGCGGCGTCAACGCCGGCCAGAACATCAGGGCATAGTCCGGTACCGACGCGAGCCAGCCCCCGATCACCAGCGCCACCACCGCGTAGATCACGGTGAGCCTGGCCAGCCTGCGGCTGTGCTCGATCCAGGCCAGAACCCCCAGACCGCACCCGGCGATCACCAGGGCCGGGAGTCCCTTGACCCACGGCCCGCGCAGCCATACGGAGGCCAGCCACGGCAGGGCCTGGGTCAGCAGGGGAAGCGCGAGGGCCAGCGCGACAAGCACCACCGCGGCCGTCAGATATACGCGGCGGGGCCCGCTGCGGCCGTCTTGGTAGAACCACAGGACGGCGAGGAGGGCACCCGCCGCCAGCGCCACCGCCCAGTACCAGCCCAGGTAGTAGAAGGACGGCAGGAACACCTCGTTCGGGGTCGCGAACCAGCTCGTGGGCGGCGGGAAGTAGGTGGCACGCGTCAGCGGCGCATAGCCGATCCAGATGCCGGCGTGGGGCCCGCTGGAGGTGCCGTGTACCGGCCCCACCCAGGTGTTCGTCCACGCGTACAGCGCCACTGCGGCGGCCAGCAGTAATCCGCCCACCGCCAGCAGCAGCCAGTACGATCGCGGCCGTGCATCGAAAGGCCCGGCTGCACCCTCTGCCTCGCTCATCGCCCGCTCCCGGCCGCGGTGAAGGAGCCGCGGCTCACGGGACTCTAGCTCAGGTACCGCTCGGGCAGGGATAGAACACCCGGCCGTCCAGGTTCACGTCGAACTTGACCGCCGCGAAGCCGAGCGGCGGGTCGTACAGGGCCCGGCAGAACGCCGCGTACGCGTGCTTGCCGCCGCACTTCGGCCCGGTCTGGCCGGGGTTGCAGACGAAGTGATCATCCCCGTACTCGGCGTCGCCCACCCACTTGCCGTTGGGCTGGGCCGCGGTCTTGTCCGTGGTGAAGTCGTCCCAGCCGCACGGCGTCGCGCCGGACAGCCCGGTGCAGGTGATCCCGTACTGGCTGCTGCCGCGCAGCTGGGCCGCGGTGCACTGGTGGTAGGTGTAGCACTCCTCCAGCACGGCCCCGTCCGAGTACTGCCGTCCCCACCAGGACAGCAAGGGCGAGTTCTTCCACAGCCCGGTCATCCCGTCCGCGTGGATCAGGTTGAACGCGTAGGCCAGGTAGTTCTGTGCGTCGCCCGGGGTGAGCCGGAACCCGGTGGTGGACGGCGGGTCGAAGCTGTCGATGTCGTCCAGCTCGACCGCCGAGAACCCCTTCCGCGCGCACATGGCGATCCGCTCGCGCAGCATGGGCTTGAGCGCGTCCAGCTGCCGGAAGTCGACCCACCGCTCTTCGGGGTAACCGAAGTACACGTTGCCGAGCGTGGCCGCCGGGAAGAGGCCGCCCCGCGACGGCGGGCTGGCGTCCGGGCGGTAGTCCTCCCAGGCCAGGTCCAGGTAGCAGATGGTCTTCGGGTGGGCCAGCGTGCTGGCCGGCCAGCGGCTCTGGATGGTGTGGACCTCGGCGCGGGTGGTGAGGAACCCGTCGATGTCGTACATGTCCACGGCGCGCTTACCGGTCCGCTTCAGCGGCGTGGTCCGGCCGATCTGCCAGTCCCAGCGCATCGGCCGGTGGTTGGCGGCCAGATGCGGCGGGTACCAGCACGGCTGCCCGGCGCGCGGCTGGCAGGCCAGCGGGGTGGGCAGCGGCACGACCCGCCAGCCGAACCGGATCTGCGTCGATCCGGCCCGGTTCGCGGTGCGCACGCTCACCTGGTGCGGGCCGACGGCCAGCTTCCCGGTGTAGAACACGCGATTGGCCGGCATCGGCCGCCACGAGCCCCGGTCCACCCGGTAGCGCTGGCTGGGCTTCCCGTCCCCGGCGTTGTAGTGCGGCGCGCTGACCCCGAAGTACTCCTCAGCCGAGGCGGTGCGCCGCTCCGGGGTTCCGTTGCGGAAATAACTAACCGGGCGCTGATGCCGCCGGTACGCGCGGACCCCGGCGCCAGCCAGCCGGCTCACGGAGCGCCGGAGGACCTGGAACGTGAAGTTCCGCGCCTTGGTCTGGACCGTCTCGGCCGCGGTCTCGGTGACCCGCAGCCGCCGGCCGCTGTCGGCGTGCCCGGGGCGGTACTGGCGGGCGGCGAACGGCGTGGCCGTCGAGTCCGCCGCCGTGGTGCAGCGGCGCCCGCTGGGCGCGCAGCTCTGCCAGGTGTAGGCGACCGCGAAGCTGAGCAGCTTCATCCCGCGGGGCAGCCGGGGCGCGTGCCAGGCCAGCCCGGACGCCGTGACCAGCGCGCCGTCCCGGGGCTGGCCGGTGATCCGCAGCGTGCCGTGGTGGACCGGCGGCGGGATCTGCGGGGCCGCCGCCACGGCCGATGACTGTGCGGCCGCGGCCGTCGAGCCAGCCGCGGCGGGGATCGCGATGACCAGGGGCACGGCGGTCAGGACGGCCGTGATGAGCCGGGGGGTACGCACGGGTCAGCCTCCGAATGCGCGGGGCAGCAGGTCCTGGTGCGCCGCGAACAGCTCGTCGCACATGGCCACGGTCTGCGCCGTGGTGAGCGTGGCCGCGGTGTTCGGGTCGAGCAGTGCGGCCTGGTACACGTGGTCGCGCGACTCCTCCAGCGCGGCCCGGACGGTCAGCTCGACCACGTTGAGGAAGGTCCGGTTGAGCGCGGCCAGTTGCGGCGGCAGCGCGCCCACGGGCACCGGCTTGGGCCCGCCCGCCCCGACTGCGCAGGGCACCTCGACGCAGCACGCGTCCGGCAGGCTGGTGATCAGGCCGCCGTTGCGGATGTTCACGTGCAGCTCGCGCTCGGTGCCGGTCTCCAGCGAGTGGATGAACAGCGACGCCAGCTCGTGCGTAGGCTCCAGGTCGAGCGGGTCGTCGGAGGCCAGGGCCTGCTGCAGCGACTCGAGCTCGCGCAGATTCTCCTCGGAGCGGGCCAGGTAGTCGCCGACGAAGATGCGGAACTGCTCGATCTGGTCGTCGTGGCGCATGAACCACGGCACGTACTCGGCGGAGTGCTCACTGGACTCGGTCGGGAAGTAGCCGAACCGGCGGTAGATCTCCACCCGGACCCGCCGCTGCAGCTCGGGGGAGCCGTCGATGACCTCGGCCAGCCGCGGGTACAGGGACTGGCCGTCCTGCTCGAAGCGGAGCACGAACGCCTGGTGGTTGAAGCCGGCGGTCAGGAACCGGACCCGGTCCGGATCGGCGCCGACCAGGCCGGTCAGGAAGGCCTGGGTGTCCCGCACCGAATGGCACAGCCCGAACACCCGGCTGAACGGCGTGCCCTCGTACACCGACCAGGGCAGCATGGCCATCGGGTTGCTGTAGCTGAGCAGGTAGGCGTCCGGGCAGACGTCGTGCATGTCCCGGGCCAGCGCGGTGGTCACCGGGATGGTCCGCAGGCCGCGGAAGATCCCGCCGATGCCCAGCGTGTCGCCGATGGTCTGGCGCACCCCGTACCGGGCCGGGATGTCGAAGTCCGCCCGGGTCGCGTCGTACCCGCCGACCTGCACCTCGTTGATCACGTAGCGGGCGCCCTCGAGCGCCTCGCGCCGGTCCCGGGTCGCGCTCACCGTCGCACCGGCGCCAGACTGCGCGGAAATCCGCCGGGCCAGCCGCTCGGCGTGGGCCAGCCGCTCCGCGCTGATGTCATACAGCGAGAGATGGAGTTCGCCGCGGAACTCGGGATAGCCGCACAGGTCGGTCACCACGTTGCGGGTGAACTCGATGCTGCCGGCGCCGACGAAGGTTACCTTGATCACAGCTCGGTAGTGTTCCATTGTGGCGGTTTGCGCGCAAGAGCACGCAAAAAATACGCCGCAACGAACACCGGCCGGGCGCTGAAGACCCGGCCAGGTGAGCGGACGAACGGGCTCTGGCGGTCGTTCCAGGGCGTTCCAGGTCGTTACCTAGTCGAAATTTGTCCGTTACGTCCGCAGTTACAGGTCCGGCACGACCTGGAAACGGGTTGACTCACAGCCTTGACACCCGCTACCCGGATCGATCAATATTGCGCGAAACATCACGACTTCATGCAACTTTGGTCGTCCGCCAGGTTCGGAAGCACTGGTTATCGGAAGCACTGGGTTCGGAGCTACCGGCGGGCCGGAAAGCGAGAGCAGCATGGCGAGATACCGGCTGCGGGCCACCCTGGCAGGTCCGCTCGTAGGACTCACGGCACTCGCGCTCGGGCTGGCCGCGTGCGGGACGGACAGCAACAGCGGCGGAGGCGGCGGCGGGTCCACCATCTCGATCTGGGAAGGCTGGACCGGGGCCGAGGCCAAGACGTTCGCCCACCTGGTGGCCGAGTACCAGAACCAGCACCCGGGCCAGAAGGTCAGCAGCCTGTACGTCAACAACGACAACACGCTGCAGAAGGTGCTGACCGCGGTCCGCGGCGGCAGCCCGCCGGACATCGCCTACCTCTACGGATCGTGGGCACCGAACGTGGCGCAGATCCCGCAGGTGGTGAACCTGACCAAGGTGGTCCAGCGCCCCGGGGTGAACTGGAACGACTTCTGGGTTGGCGAGCGGGACGTGGCCACGGTCAATGGCAAGGTGATCGGCGTCCCGGCCCTGGTCGACAACCTGGCCGTGGTCTACAACAAGACCCTGTTCGCCAAGGCCCATCTCCCGCTGCCGGGACCGGACTGGACCTGGTCGCAATTCCAGGCCGACGCCAAGAAGCTGACCGACCCGGCCACCAAGCAGTTCGGCACCGCCTACGTGACCCCCGGCTCCGAGGACACCGTGTGGCACTGGGAGGCGCTGCTCTGGGAGGCCGATGGCCAGATCCTGACCGCCGATAACAAGAAGGCCGCGTTCGACTCGCCCGCCGGGCTGAAGTCGCTGACTACCCTGCAGAAAATGGCCGTCACCGACAAGTCCATGTACCTGGACCCGACCGACTCCGCGTACGCCAACCTGTTCAACTCGGGCAAGATCGGCATGGTGGTTACCGGGCCCTGGGACCTGTCCGCGTTCCCCAACGTGCACGACGGCGTCCAGGTCATGCCGGCCTACCCAGGCGCAGCCGCCGGTCACCAGACCATCTCCGGGCCGGACAACTGGGTCGTGTTCAACAACGGGGCCACCCGGGTCTCCGCGGCGGAGAAGTTCCTCCTGTGGCTCACCGCGCCCGCCCAGGTGAAGTACTGGTCGCTGCACACCGGGGACCTGCCGACCCGGGCGTCGGTGGGCAACGCGGCGGGCTTCAGCCAGCAGATGGACTCCACGCTGCCCGGCGTGAGCGCGTTCGTGGCCAACCTGGCCAACGTGAAGCAGTCCCGGCCGCAGATCCCGACCTACCCGAAGATCTCCCAGGTCCTCGGCAACATGATCGTGTCCGTGCTGCTCGGCAAGAGCCAGCCCCAGGCGGCGCTGAGCTCCGCGGCGCAGCAGGTCAACCAGATCCTGGCCGCCGGCTGACGTGGCCGCTTCCGGAATCATCCTCCGCCGGAGGCGTCCAGGGCCAGGCCGGCCCGGGCGTCCCGGCGGGGCCCGGGCGGCCGGCCGCCGGGTCACGGCGTCCGAGCAGTTCGCGGGGTGGGCGTTCGTCACCCCCGGGGTCGCGATCATCCTGCTGTTCTGGGCGGTGCCGATCGTCTGGTCGGCGGTCATGTCCTTCCAGCGGAACAACCTGCTCACGCCCAGCACGCCGTTCGTGGGGCTGAAGAACTACCGGCAGCTGGTGCACGACCCGATCGTCGGGCAGGCCATCCAGCACACTCTGGTCTACACCGCGCTGTTCGTGCCCGGGACGATGATCGTCGGGCTGTTCCTGGCCGTGGCCATGAACCGGAAGATCCGCTTCATCTCCTTCTACCGGACCGCGGCCTACGCGACCATGGCCATCTCGACGATCAGCGAGGCGATCGTCTTCATCTGGCTGTTCGACCCCTCCTACGGGGTCATCAACTACTTCCTCAGCCTGGTCGGGGTCCCGCAGCAGGAGTTCCTGAACTCGCCGTCCCAGGCGCTGTACGTGATCGTGATCATGACGATCTGGGGCTGGACCGGGTTCTCGGTCGTCATCTACCTGGCCGCCCTGCAGGGGGTCCCCGCGGCCCTGCTGGAGGCGGCCTCGATCGACGGGTGCACGGCCTGGCGGAGGTTCCGCCGGGTGACCCTGCCGCTGCTCAGCCCGGCGTCGCTGTTCCTGGCCGTGTGGCTCACGATCAACGCGCTGCAGTTGTTCGACGAGGTCTACCTATCCACCCAGGGCGGCCCGCTCAACGCCACCACGGTCCTCGTCTACTACCTCTACGACCAGGCCTTCGTGGACTTCAACTTCGGGTACGCCTCGGCCATCGCCTACTTCCTGTTCCTCGTCATCCTCGTGGTCACCGCGATCCAGTTCCGGGTCGGCCGGCGATTCACGCATTACCGGTCATGACGGCGACCTCTGCGCCCGCCCGCGGCGGGATCGAGTCCTCCGCCGGCGGCGGCGTCCCCCCCGCCCGCCGCCGGCGGTGGCTGCCGTTCAGCCCGTGGCACCTGGTCCTGCTCCCGGCCACGCTGGTGCTGATCTTCCCGTTCTTCTGGCTGGTGGTCACCTCACTGGAGACTCCCACCGAGGCGCTGCGCTTCCCGCCGGTGCTCATCCCGCACGTGCTCCGGTTCGCCAACTACGCGGACGCGTTCAACAGCGCCCCGTTCGGCCGGTTCTTCATCAACAGCGCTGTGGTCACGCTACTCACGGTGCTGGGCAACCTGGTGTTCTGCTCGCTGGCCGGGTACGCGTTCGCCCGGTTCCGCTTCCTCGGCCGCACCGCCCTGTTCGCGGTGATCCTGGCCACGCTGATGGTGCCGTTCCAGGTCACGATGATCCCGCAGTTCCTCATCACCAAGTGGCTGGGCGTGCACGTGCTGGCCGCGGTCGGGATCAACCACATCGGCGCGCTCATCCTGCCCAACGCGGCCACCGCGTTCGGCATCTTCTTCCTGCGCCAGTTCTTCCGGACCCTCCCGCTGGAGTACGAGGAGTCCGCCCGGGTGGACGGGGCCAGCCGGGCTCACCGTGCTGATCCGGATCGTGCTGCCGCTGGCCACCCCGGCGCTGGCCACGCTGGCCGCGCTGACGTTCCTGGATTCCTGGAACAACTTCCTGTGGCCGCTGATCGCGGTCACCTCCACGAACCAGATGACTGTGCCGCTGGGCCTGGCCACGTTCCAGGGCGCGCACGCGACGGAGTGGACCCTGCTGATGGCGGCCAACGTGATGAGCCTGGTGCCGGTGCTGGCCATCTTCTTCCTGGCCCAGCGCTACTTCATCCGGTCGGTGGCCTCGACCGGCCTGGCCGGGACCTGAGCGGACGCCGGGCCGGAGACCCGGGCCTGAGACCCCCGAGCGAGAGCCCCAGAGAGAAGGAGGAAGCAAGCCATGGCCGAGGAGGCCCCGGTGATACGTCAGCCAGCGATGGGTGAGGATGTGGCCGAAGGCAGCCGCACCGAGCAGGAGGTGGCGTCCCAGCCCGCCTGCTGGCGCCGGGCGGGCCAGCTGGCCGCGGACGTCGCGGGTGTCCTGCCCGCCCGCGGGGAACGCGTCGCGGTCGCGGGCTGCGGCACGTCCTGGTTCATGGCCCAGTCCTACGCGGCGGCCCGCGAGGCATCCGGGCACGGGGAGACCGACGCGTTCGCCGCGTCCGAGATGCCGCTGGGCCGGGCGTACGACCGGGTCCTGGTGCTGTCCCGGTCCGGGACTACCACCGAGATCGTGCAGCTGCTGGACCGGCTGCGCGGCAGCGCGCCCACGGTCGCGATCACCGCGGTGCCCGGGACCCCGGTGGCGCTGGCCGCCGGCGCCGTGATCGACCTGTCCTTCGCGGACGAGGAATCCGTGGTGCAGACCCGGTTCGCCACCACCGAGCTGGTCCTGCTGCGTGCGCATCTGGGGCGCGACCCCGGGCCGGCCGCCGATGCGGCCGAGCGGGTGCTCGCCGAGCCCCTCCAGCCGGAAATGCTGGCCGCCCGCCAGTTCACCTTCCTCGGCACCGGGTGGACCTACGGCCTGGCCAACGAGGCCGCGCTGAAACTCCGGGAGGCGGCCGGCATGTGGACCGAGGCCTACCCGGCCATGGAGTACCGGCACGGCCCGGTCGCGGTGACCGGCGAAGGCAGCATCGTGTGGGTGTTCGGCGCCCCGCCGGACGGGCTGGGCGGCGAGATCGCCGCGGCTGGCGGCACCGCCTGGTTCAGCGATGAGGACCCGCTCGCCGAGCTGGTCCGGGTGCAGCGGGTGGCGGTGGCCCTGGCCCGGGCCCGCGGGCTCGACCCCGACCGCCCCCGCAACCTGGCCCGTTCGGTCATCCTCACTACGGGCTGAGCGGGCGGCCTACGTGACCGGAGGCGCCATGAGCGGGGTGGCCAGGGTTGGAGTCGTCTGCCTCAACCCGGCCCTGGACGTCACCCATCACGTGGCGGCCGTCGACTGGTCCGGGGTGAACCGGCCGGACGAGGTGGCTGCGCGGCCCGGCGGCAAGGGTCTGAACGTGGCCCGGACGCTGCACGCGCTCGGGGCCGAAGTGCTGGTGATGGGCCTGATCGGAGGCAGCACCGGCGAGGCGGTGACGACCGGGCTCGCCGCCCTGGCCGTGCCCGCGGCCTTCACCAGGGTGGCGGGGGAGACGCGGCGGACGTTCACGGTCGTGGACGGGCGGACCGGGCACACGGCCGCGTTCAACGAGCCCGGGCCCGTGATCGCGGCAGACGGGTACGCGGAGTTCCGGGACCAGTACGCGTCCGCCCTGGCCGGGTGCGCGGCCATGGTCTTGTCCGGCAGCCTGCCGCCGGGGCTGGCCCCCGGCAGCTACGCGGAGCTCACCGCGATGGCGGCCGCCGCCGGGGTGCCGGTGCTGCTGGACGCGCACGGGGACGCACTGCGGCTGGGCGCGGCCGCCGGACCCACCATCGTCAAGCCGAACCTGGCCGAGCTGGAGATGTTCGCCGGGCGGTCCTTGTCCGGGAAGAGCGGCGCGGACCGGTCGGCCGTGGCGGCGGCCGCCCGGGAACTCAGGGCGGCGGGTGCGGGGGCGGTCGTGGTCTCGCTGGGGCGGAAGGGCTGCACGCCGACACCGGCGACGGCTGCTGGCAAGCGGTCCCGCCGGCCGTGGTGGCCGGGAACGCGACCGGGGCCGGCGACGCCGTGACCGCGGGCCTCGCGCACGGGCTGGCCCTAGGCCGCCCGTGGGACGAGCGGCTGCGGCACGCGGTCGCGCTCGGCACCGCGACGGCCATGGCCCTGGTGGCCGGGGAGTTCAGCCCGGCGGACTACGGCCGCCTGCTGGACACGACCGTGGTGACGCCCGCGACGGCCGACGCGCACAGGGAGGCTCGGCTGATGACCGCCGCCGGGATGAGCGAGATCGTCGGCACCGCCCGGGCGGCGGGCCGGGGTGTCGGCGCGTTCAACGTGATCGGCATCGAGCACGCGGAGGCCATCGTGGCCGGGGCGCAGGCCGCCGCCTCGCCCGTGGTCCTGCAGATCAGCGAGAACTGCGTCGCCTACCACGGCGCGCTGGAGCCGATCGCCCGGGCCTGCCTGTCGATCGCGGACTCGGCCGACGTGCCGGTCGTGGTGCACCTGGACCACGCCATCGCCGAAGACCTGGTGCGCGCCGCGGCCGGGCTGGGCCTGCGGTCGGTCATGTACGACGCGTCGGCCCGGCCCTACGAGCAGAACGTCCAGGCCACCGCCGAGATGGCCCGGTGGTGCCAGGACCGGGGCATCTGGGTGGAGGCCGAGCTGGGTGAGATTGGCGGGAAGAACGGCGTGCATTCGCCGGGCGCCCGCACCCAGCCGGACGAGGCGGCCGCGTATGTCGCGGCGACCGGGGTGGACGCGCTGGCGGTCGCGGTCGGCAGCTCACACGCGATGCTGACCCGCGACGCGGCCCTGGATCTGGAGCTCATCGCGAAGATCCGCGACGCGGTCAGCCTGCCGCTGGTGCTGCACGGCTCGTCCGGGGTGCCCGACGCCGGCCTGGCCGCCGCGGTCCGGGCGGGAATGACGAAAATCAACATAGCGACCCAGTTGAACAAGGCCTTCACCGCCGCCGTCCGCGCCAGCCTGAATGGCGACCCCGACATGGTCGATCCCAGGCGGTACGGTTCGGCGGGTCGCGATGCGGTCGCCGCCGAGGTCGCCCGCCTGCTGCACGTGATCGGAGGCGCCGGTGACCCGGTATCGGCGGTGGAATGAGCTGCTGGAACTGCTCGCGGTGGCCGGGCAGCTCCAGGTCGAGGAGGCCGCGAAGGCGCTCGGGGTGTCCGAGGCCACCGTCCGCCGGGACCTCGACGAACTGGCCCGGCAGCAGATGCTCACCCGGATCCGGGGCGGCGCGGTGGCCCAGGGTGTCACCTACGACCTGCCGCTGCGGTACAAGAGCGAACGGCATCCCTCCGAGAAGCAGCGGATCGCGGCGGTCGCCGCCGGGCTGGTGCGGCCGGGCCAGATCACCGGGCTGAACGGCGGGACCACCACGACCGAGGTGGCCCGGGCCCTGGCCACCCGCTCCGACCTGAACTCGCAGGTGCCGCCGCCCGCCGTCACCGTCGTGACCAACGCGCTGAACATCGCGACCGAGCTGGCCGTCCGCCAGCACATCAAGATCGTGACGACCGGCGGGGTGGCCCGGCCGCAGTCTTATGAGCTGACCGGGCCGCTGGCCACCGGGGTGCTGGAGCAGGTCGCCCTGGACGTGGCCATCCTGGGCGTGGACGGGATCGACGCGGTGGCCGGCGCCACCGCACACCACGAGGGTGAGGCGAGCATCAACCGGCTGATGGCCCGGCAGGCGGCCAAGGTCGTGATCGCCGCGGACAGCTCCAAGGTGGGCCGCCGTGCGTTCGCCCGGATCTGCACCGCCCAGGAGATCGACGTGCTGGTCACCGACGCCGGGATCGCCGCCGAGGATGCGGCCCGGCTCGAGGACGCCGGAGTTGACGTTGTCACCGCCTGAGACCGGGGCCGCGCCCGGCGGGCTGGAGCCGGGCGGGCTGGATGGGCCTATCGACCTGGTGGTGGTCGGCGACTGCAACCCGGACGTGCTCGTGCTGGGGGACGACGTGACCCCGGTATTCGGCCAGCAGGAGAAGCTGGTGCCCAGCATGTCGCTGGTCGTCGGCGGGTCCGCGTCCATCACCGCGGTGGCCGCGGCCCGGCTCGGCCTCAGCGTCGCGCTGGTCGCCGCGGTCGGCGCCGACCCGGCCGGGCAGTTCATGCTGGACCAGATGGCCCGGGAGGGGGTCGCCACCGACGCGGTGGCCGTGCGCGAGGACATCCCGACCGGCATGACGGTGGCGTTGTCGAACGGTGGTGACCGGGCCATCCTGACCGCGCTCGGGGCGGTGGGCTCGCTGACCGCCGACGACGTTCCCCCGGGGCTGCTCGCCCAGGCCCGGCACGTGCACATCAGCTCCTACTTCCTGGTCGAGGACTCGCTCGGGCCCGGCCTGGCCGAGGTGATGACGGCCGCGCAGGCGGCCGGGGCGACCGTGTCCCTGGACACCAACTGGGATCCGTCGGGCCGGTGGGGTGACGACCGGCTCGCCGCGGCCCTGGCCCGGGCCGACCTGCTGCTGCCCAACGAGGCCGAGGCGGTCCGGCTGAGCGGCGAGCCGGACCTGTCCGCGGCGGTGCCGGTGCTGACCGCGGCCGGGTCCCGGCTGGTGGTCAAGCTGGGCGCCCGGGGCGCGCTGTGCGCCGACGGCAGCCGGCGGTACCGGGTCAGCGTGCCCCCGGTGGCGCCGGTGGACGCGACCGGGCCGGCGACTGCTTCAACGCCGGGCTCATCGCGGGCCTGCTGCGGGGGCTGGCGCTGCCCGAGGCGGCCGCGCTCGGCTGCGCCGCCGGTGCGCTGTCCACCCGTGCGCCCGGCGGCACCGGGAGCGCCCCCGACCTGCGCTCAGCCCTGGCCCTGGCCGGTGAG
>CAWINS010000006.1:0-253194 GCA_963837335.1 uncultured Actinomycetes bacterium
CGTATTCGTGCCGCACGCCACGGCGGGCCTGGCGCTGATGGAACTGGGCTCGGGCAGTGACACGGACCTGCTCGCCGCCCTGGATGACCTGCTGCCCGCCGATGATCGCTGGCGGCATGCCCACGGGTCGCGCGGGCACGGCCGCTCGCACGTGATGCCGGCCCTGATCGCCCCGTTCCTGGTGGTTCCGGTCCTGGGTGGGCACCCGGCGCTGGGAACCTGGCAGTCAATCGCCCTAATCGATCTGAACGTGGATAATCCGGACAGGCAGATAAGAGTTTCCTTCCTCGGGTAGCCGTCGCGGCAGGCGGGGAAGATCAAACTGTGACATGGTTTTCGCTTCCAGGGCCTATTTGGCACTTGCGCGAGCGCGCGACCCAGTGTGAACTGTCCCGCAAGTAGTGCCCACGCGGCCAGCGCGGCGCAAAAGCGCGAAGCTGCGGCGGCACGTCGTGGTGGGCCGGCGCGGGATGCGGGGCCGCGGGAAAGGAAATGAGGAGGACGTCAGTGAGCGCGACCGCGCGCCAGGCGCAGGATCAGCCGGGCCTGGCCGAGCGACTTGGCATCAAGCCGGGTCAGGTGGTGCAGGAACTCGGGTACGACGACGACTGCGATGAGCAGTTGCGGGATGAGATCGCCGAGCTGAAGGACGTCGAGCTCGTCGATGAGGACTACGACGACGTAGTCAACGTAGTGCTGCTCTGGTGGCGGGACGGGGACGGTGATCTATTCGACGCCTTGGCCGACGCCCTGACACCGCTGGCCGATGGCGGCTACATCTGGTTGCTCACCCCCAAGGCCGGACGACCCGGGCACGTCGAGCCGAGCGACATTGGTGAGTCCGCGCCGACCGCGGGACTCTCCCAGACTTCGAGCGTGAGTGCGGCGCGGGACTGGCTGGGTACCCGGCTGGTCGCGCCGAAGGCGCGCAGGTAGGCAGACAGGGCGCCCAAGGCGCGTAGGGGGTTCCTATCCAGCACGACGAAACGGCGCCCGGATCGGCCGGCCGAGGCCAGGCCGATCGCGATCCGGGGTTGGCGTCCTGTTGCGGTCCGCGCGGATGGCAGACTGACTCTGTCCGCAGCGGAAAGGAATAGTCCATGTCGGTTGAGGTTGGCGAGCAGGCACCCGATTTCGAGCTCAAGGACCAGCACGGCAGCCCGGTGCGGCTGTCCAGCTTCCAGGGAACGAAGAATGTGGTGCTCGTGTTTTACCCGCTCGCATTCAGCGGGGTGTGCAGTGGCGAGCTTTGCGCGCTGCGCGATGACTTCCCGGAAGTCGACCGGGAGGACGTCGAGCTGCTCACCGTCTCGGTCGATTCCACGTTCGTCCTGCGTACCTGGGCGGACCGGGACAACTTCGGCTTCAGCCTGCTGTCAGACTTCTGGCCGCACGGCGATGTCGCAAAGCTTTACGGAGTATTTGACGAGGACAGGGGCGTGGCCACGCGGGGAACGTTCATCATTGATAAGGCCGGAGTCATCCGGTGGAAAGTGGTGAACCCCATTCCCCAGGCGCGTGACATCGCCGAGTACAAGAAGGTGCTCGCCGACCTGAGCTGACGCGGTTCGCGTGCGTCGGGGCCGGCGGTGAGCCAAGCCACCCGAGAGGATCGAAGCAGCCTAGAATGCCCTGCTATCGATGTGGTGTGCGGCAGACCGACCCCGGCCGCGGGCAGAGTCCGTGGAAACGCGGGGTGCGGCGGCAGAGCCAGATTCTCATCTGTCCTGGGTGCCAGGACACAGTGGACTGGATGTCGGAGATGGATCGCTGCTCGCGGTGCTCCAGCGTGCATCTGGTCAAGAGGTTGGGTGAGGTCGAGTGCCGGGACTGCGGGGCGATCGTGTCTCCAGAGGGTTCCGACGAGACCGGCTTGACCGAAGCGCCGGGCCTGCCCGGGGCATCGGGCCTGGCTGAGGAGCCGGGTGAGGAGCTGGGTGAGGCCGGTCCGGCGGTTGCTGGCCGCGGTCCTGACCTGTCCGAGGAAGTGGCCCGGGCTCTGGACCGGGTGCTGAGCCGGAGCCTGGTCAGCCAGAGCGTCCAGCGGGCGCCCGGGCCGGAGGGCCCGTCCGGTGGTGGCTCTGGCGCGGGTTCTGGCTCTGGTTCCGGAGCGGGACGGCATCGTCCGGCGCGCACCCCGGCCGATCATGCGGCGGCTCATCCTGGTGCGTTTGCTGGGTGAACGACGCCGCGATCGTGGGCCGGGTACTCCGCGAGTATCACCTCCGGGGCATCGATCCGTCCGCGCTCCGCCGGGTCGGCGGCGCCGTCGCCAGCGGGGTCATGACCTACCTGATCGGCCCGGACCAGACTGCGCCGTGGGTGGTGCGGGCGTGCCGGGAAGACGCGCCGGTGCCCGTGCACGTCAGCGGGTCAGCGGCGAGCACGATGGTGGACTGGCTGATGGCCCAGGCGGCACCCTGGACTGCCTGGAAGCGGCGGGCTACCCGGCGCCGCGGGTGATCCGCACCCACTCCGGTGATCGGGTCGGCCTGGACGGAGGCTGGCTCACACTGGCTATTTCTTTCGTCGAGGGTCCGGTGATCCGGCCTTCGCTGGCGCAGCTCCGGATGCTGGGGGGCGCTGGGAAGGTTGCATGCCCTTGACGTCGCGAGGGAGCCGGGCGGAAGTGCGGCGGGGGAGCGGGGCGGTGGTCAGGCTCGGGAGCCGGGGCGCGCGTCCTGGTATCCGGAGGCGGCCATCCCGGCCACCCTGACCCGGCTCGACGCGGTCGAGGCGCTGGTCCCGGAGGAGTTGCGGGACCTGTATGGACTTGACCAGCAATGACTGTGGCTGGACGCGGCCCGAGACCGCCTGATGTGTGCTGAACCTTTCTAAGCGGCGGCGAGGAGCCCGACGGGAGGGTTGTCCAGGTAGGCGCGAGCCATCGCGTATCGGCGTTCGATGTGGCCTAGCGCGATGTTGCAGGTATGGCACAGGAGCCCTCGGATGCACTCCCCGCACGAGCGGTTTTTCTTCCGGCAGCATGCGTGATCATGGTCCACGTGGATGAGCTGCCCTTCCTCAAACGGCTCGTGGCACATCACGCACGCGGAGTTCTGCGCCGTGAGAATGAGGGCGAACTGTTCCTGGGTTAGTCCATAACTTGCAATTCGATACTTCCGGTTGGACCTCCTGCGGGACTCCTGCGACTCGCGATGCGGGTGGGCGCGTGAGTACTCCCTCTGGCGCTCCATAAGCTCGGCTGTCTTACAGGGTCCGCCGTGGCCCGGCGTGCGCGCACACATCGTCCGCTTTCGTGGCATCCACTTACCGCACAGATCCTGCCCCACACACCCAGGGTAGATCCGGCTTATCCGACTTCTGCTGCGACACACCGGGGTCAAGTCACGCGCCCTCACTGACCCTGGCAGCCGCCCGGTCTTGGAACCAGCGAGGAGCCGCCGAAAGTCGGACGGATATTCGAGAAAGTGGGCGCACTTGGGTTCGAACCAAGGACTTCTCGCTTGTAAGGCGAGTGCTCTACCACTGAGCTATGCGCCCGCGCCTACTGCCAGCAGGCGACCGGCCTCAGCGTACCGTTTCTGCGCCTCCCGCGAGGTCTGGGCCTCCCGCGAGGTCTGCGCCGTCCGCGAGGTCTGCGCTGCCTGCGAGATGAGGGACGGCCAGGCGGGCCACCGCGCCGACCCGTACCGGCCCAGGTAGCGGGTGACCTCGCCGGTGCCCATCGAGTGCCCGACCAGGACCGCCTCACGCAGGTCCAGGTGCTCCAGCAGGGTATTGAGGTCGGCGGCGAAGGTGTCGTAGTCATAGCCGGTAGCGGGCTGGCTGGACTGGCCGAACCCGCGCCGGTCATAGGTGATGACCCGGTACCCGGCGTCCAGCAGCGCCGGGACCTGCTTGTCCCAGCCGCGGCCGCTGAGCGGGTAGCCGTGGATCATCACGACCGGCTGGCCGGTGCCGTGGTCTGCGTAGTGGATCTCGATGTCGGCGGAGTTTTCCCGGCCGACGGTGACTGCGGGCATGGGACGTCCTTCCTGGAGCGGGTACTTGGTTGATTGGTTCTCGCTTCAGGGTCACGCCCGGGGACCGCGCTTCGCATCCGTTGTATCCCGGGCCGGCCCCGGGGCTGGCGCTGTCGCTACCGGGCGCTGGGGGCGAACGCGGGCCAGAGGTGTGCCAGCCTCACGCCAGGACGCGCACTCTCAGAGCCGCTGATGGTGTGCGTTTGCGGGGTCCCGCAACGAGAGGTGCTGAGAACGCCTACCGTGGCGGATGGACGGCCGGTACGGCGACGGGAGGACGGGCCTATGCCGCATGTACGGCGCTTTGACCACGTCGGCGTCACGGTCGCAGATCTCGACGTCGTGACGGCCTTCTTCGTGGCGCTGGGCCTGGAGGTCGAGGGCAGGACGTTCGTCGAGGGCGAGTTCCTGGACACGGTCTGCGGCATTCCCGGCTCTCGCACCGAGATCGTCATGCTGAAGCCGCCCGGCGATGGCACCCGCCTGGAGCTCTCGAGCTTCGTGCGACCCGGCTCCGTGCCGGGCTCATCGGCCGCCATGGCCAACGAGCTGGGGTTGCGCAACGTGTCCTTCGAGGTCGGCGACCTGCAGGCGGCTGTCGGCTGGGCAGCTACCGAGGGCTATGGACTGGTCGGTGGCATCGGCGAGTACGAGGGCGCCTGGCGGATGGCCTACGTCCGGGGGCCGGAAGGGATCATCGTCTCGCTGGCCGAGCGCATCGGCTGAGCCTCACAATGCCCGCATCACGGACGCTTCAGGAACCTCAAATAAAACGCCGCAAATACCAGGACAACCCCGACGTTAACGATCAGCCGATCCCAGAGGTGGTGCCTGAAGAACAGGACGTCCACGCCGACCACGACGCCTACCATCGCGAGCACGTAAAGCGCGGTGGCTACCCGGTTTCCCACCGTTTCATTCTAGTCCCCACCAGGTCGGCCCGGCTGCCGTGCCGACCGCGCCGCACCAACTGCACCTGCCAGTCATCTGCTGCCGTCGCCGGCCGCCGGCCCCGTGAGCCCGGCGACCTCGATCCACTGCCCTTGGTGGTCCGCGATATCCGGTCACAAGAACACTGCCTCCGGTGCCGGCTGGAGTTATTAACGTGCGGCGCCACTGGCAGCTTCGGCCGCTGGGTGAACCGTTTCCCGGCCTGGCCCGTTTTAAAATTGGCGTCCGTGCTGTGCGCGTGATGGGCGGGCCCGCGGATGCTCATAAATGCACACCGAGGGGGACCCGTGATGCATCGCACCTCACTGCCGAGCTTAGGGCTCATCGCCGGGACACTGGCCGCATTCCTCGGCGTCGCCATGGCTGTTCCGGCGCAGGCCGCCGGAGGGTGGTCCGCGCCCGTGCTGCTGCCCCTGCCCATCTCCGGCGGGTCCGTAGCCGCTGCGGTCAACGCCTCCGGGCAGGCGGCAGCCATCACCTCGGGGCAGACGGCGTCGGGTAATGCTGCCGTCAGCGTCTCGACCAGCGCGAACGGGCAGACCTGGACGGCGCCGGTGACACTCGGCCCGGGCGGTGAACCGGCCGTGGCGCTGGCCCCGAACGGGCGGACCGTGGCCGTGTGGCAGGGTTTTTCCGGGATTACCTCCACCGGAGTGCAGGCGAGCGTCCTGGTGCCCGGTGGAACCTGGAGCGCACCGGTCGCCGTCGCCCCAGCTGGCACCAATCCGCAAGTGGCCGTGGACGCCGCCGGTGACGCGGTCGCGTTGTGGACCACCTCCGGCAGTTCCGCCGGGTCTATCCAGGCGGCGATCTTGCCTGCCGGCGGGACCTGGTCTGCCCCGGTGATCCTGGGCAAGGGCGTCACCCCGAACCTGGCCGTCAGCAGCGCCGGCGCGATCCTCGCGGGCTGGACCGCCTCCCCGCACGAGACCACGGTCTCAGCCGGCACGGTCACCGGTGGCTGGTCAGCCCCGGTCACCCTGGGCCCCGCCACCGCCTACAAGCAAGCGGGCGTGCACCTGGCCCTCGCCGCCAACGGGCAGGGCGTCGCGCTGTGGACGGGGGGCAACGGCGTGCAGGCCGCGACCCTCAGCCCCGGGGGCACCTGGACCGCCCCGGTCATCATCGCCAGCAGTACATCGACCGTCGCCTCCGGCCTGGCCGCGGACGCGACGGGCGACGCGGTCGCCCTGCTGACCAAGAGCGTCGACACCGGATCGACCATCACCTGGGTTCCGGAGACATCCCGCCATTCCCTCGGCGGCGGCTGGACAGCACCCGCCCAGGTGGCCGCGCTCTCCGGCCAGTCCGGGAAGATCGCGGCCACCCCGGCCGGCTCGTTCGTGGTCGAAGACGGCGGCAACGCGGTCACCAGCCCGCCCGGCCAGGGCTTCGGCGCCCCGGTCAGCCTCGCCCCCAGCAGCAACATCATGCAGCTCGCCGCCGCTGCCGGCCATGCGCTCGCCATCTTGGCCGTAGGCGGCAACCTGGGCGCCGCCACCGAGCCAGTGACCTGACTCCCGGGCGGGTGCGGCGGGAATCATTGCTCTGTCACGGCTGCACCCGACTGCGGAGCACCGCTGAAGACGCCCGCTTCTGCGTGAGGGCGTGATCTGCGCCGCAGCCTGACCTATGCGACATTCTCATTGAATAACCGGGCAGGGCGTACTAACTCGATAAAAACCCGGTCAAAATGGGGATCCGATATCGACGTGAAGGCTCTGCGTATGCGCCGGGCCCGTTCTTATTACAGTGGCAGGCCATTGTCTGAGCCTCGCCTGCATGAGACAATGTGGCGGTTCCCAGGGGGGTCCATTCATGACGTCTGCAGCGCCGCGTCGAGCCGCACGTTCGCTGGCTTCCGTGCTGCCCGCGATCTTCGTGATCGGCAGTTCTCATAAGAGGAGAAGGCGGCATTTCGCCGGATACGCCACTCCCGGATACGCCACTCCACGGGGGGCGCCCACACGCCGGTTCAATGCCATGATGACAGTTGCATTGGCCGGATCTTTCCTGCTCACCGGGGCGGGGACGCGAGTCGGCAACGAGATGTCTGGGCCGGCCACGCACGCCACCTCAAGAACTGGTTTTTCAAGCCCCTTTTCAGGAACACCCCGCTATGAGCACTTGGCGCCTAAGAAAGTCAAGAAGGCTAGTCATCTGAACCGGGCCATTGGGCGGCGAATGGCTGCCAAGATTGCCAAGAGTCTGAGACTGCGAAGGGCCGATACCTTCACCAAAAAGCAGTACCTCAAATTCGTCTCCGGACGTGGTGTCGGCGGCAACGCTGCTGACGCGAGGTTGGTGGATGCGAGCATCCGAATCCTCACCAACACGACTGGGCGCCCGCTGTACTCTGTCGTAAACGGCGTCATAACGCCATCGGTTCTCGCCAGCTACGGGCTCTTCGTGAACGTGAAAGGCCTGCTGGAAAGCCCAGCTAACGCGGACGCCCCGACGAGAAAAGTGAACGCCGTGATCGCTCCTGGCGGCTACCTGGGCAGGTGGTGTTGGGCCAACGGTGCGATCTCTTCCTTGCTCATGCTCTACAGGTCGGCCTACACGGTGGAGGCTATCTATGGCTTCGCATCGCAACAGCAGTCAGGTACGGCACAACTTGTGACCAACACCAAAGCAGGCGTAAGCAAGGAGGTTGGGATGTCGATGGCACCTGCCATCTGGCTGACCAACTTCGCGCTGATATACACCCTGAACCCAGCATTGGCAGCGGACATGCCCGCCCGCTGGGCCCCAATTCCCGCCACCGTGGCTAACGCAATCCAGGCGAGCCCCACTGGCCAGGTCCCGTACAGCGAGTATGCGTCCGCCTTTAAATAGTCCATCCGCTTAAATAGTCCATCCGCTGCAAGCGGAGCCTGCCGTCCTGAGCTGACCCTGACCGGGTGCACTCATCTGCTGTCCTGGGTCAAGCGCGTCCCCTGGCCAGACGAGCGGGCCCGATAGCGTGAGGGGATGGCATCTACCGACAGGATCGAGGCGTTCCTCGCTGAGCCGCGTAACGTCATCGTCGCCGGGATCCGCCGCGACGGGCGCCCGCACCTGAGCCCCAACTGGTTCTACTGGGACGGCCAGCGCTTCTACGTCTCCACCACGCGAGACCGGGTGAAGTACGCCATCTTCCGCCGGGATCCGCGAGCGCAGCTGCTTATCGACGATCCCACCGGTTTTCGCGCCGTGCTGGTTCCGGGAACCGTCGAGATCCGCGAGGATCTCGCCGCGGAGCTACCCCGTTTCCGCGCCATCCGGGAGAAGCACGGGATGTCCGTGCCGGACGACGATGAGCATCTGCGGGCACTCACGGCGGACGGACGGGTTCTGCTGGCCATCACACCCCCGGGGCCGCCCTCGGGCTGGACGAGCTGGGGCCTGGACTAACTGCCTGATCCCTGGACACCGACTCTCCTACCCCGGGAAGGAAGGCAGGGCCCATGGAGTCCTCGCCGGCCACCATGCGCGCCGTCCGGCTCTCCGCCCCCGGCCCCGTGGACAATCTGCGGCTGACCACGCTCCCGCTCCCGCCCGAGCGGGACGGCTGGGTACGCATCCGCGTCGAGGCGTTCGGCCTCAACCGCTCGGAGCTGAAGCTCCGGCTGGGTCTGAGCGCAGGCGTCAGCTTTCCCCGGGTGCCGGGTATCGAGGCCGCCGGCACCGTCAACGCGGCCCCGGCCGGCAGCGGGCTGGCTCGCGGGCAGAAGGTCGTCGCGATGATGGGTGACATGGGCCGCACCTACGACGGCGGCTATGCCGAGTACACGTCGGTGCCGCTGTCCCAGGTCATCCCCATCGACACCGACCTGCCCTGGGAGGTGCTGGGCGGCCTGCCGGAGATGGTGCAGACCGCCTACGGCTCGCTCACCATCGGCCTGGACCTGCAGCCCGGTCAGTCCGTGCTGATCCGCGGCGGCACCTCCTCGGTGGGCCTGGCCGCCGCCGCGCTCGCCACCTGGCGCGGCGCCACGGTGCTGTCCACCACCCGGCAGGCCGGGCGCCTCGCTTTGCTGGCCGAGCGCGGCGTCAACCATCCCTTGCTCGACACCGGCGAGGTCGCGCCCGCCGTGCGCGACCTGTACCCGGACGGCGTCGACGCCGCCCTTGATCTCGTCGGCACGCCGACCCTGCCCGACACCCTGCGCGCGGTGCGCGTGCACGGCACGGCCTGCTTCGGCGGCAGCCTCTCTAACCAGTGGACGGTGCGGGACTTCTCCCCGAACGAGTACCTGCCTAAAGGTGTGCGCCTGGCGGGCTACTTCGGCGACGCCGCCGACCTGCCCCGGGAGGCCTTCCAGGACATCCTCGACGCGATCGCGGCCGGCCGCCTGGCCTTCCCCGCAGACCGCGTCTACGACGGCCTGGAGCAAGTGCCGCAGGCCCACGACGACATGGAGCACGACCGCGCCACCGGCAAGCTCGTCGTCCGGGTCCGGCATTCATACGCCAGCTAAGACTGGCCGACCACGCCAGGCAGAACTCGGGAGCCAGGCGTGCGTACCCCGGTCAGTTTCTGAGCGGGACATGCCCCGCCGACGGCCCGCGTCCGGCGCTCGCGGAAGATAATGGTTCAATGCACATCCGGATTGAAGGCGTTGACCTGCCGGGTCGATCGTGCGGTCCGAGCAATGACGTTCCAGACGGCTACCGCAACATTCATGTGGGAATCCAGCGCCGTGGCAAACGTGACGAATTGCTCGGCCTGACCCCGGGCGATGCGCCTGCTGCGACGTGGACATTCGAGTGCCAGCTCAGCGGGGCCAGGGATCCGGACGGCATCGCCCCGGACGTTAAAGGCCCCTACATTCAAGGCCCGCCCGGCGGCCGTTTCATCTACCTGAACTGGGTCACCATCGACGACGCCGGCACGGCCACGCTCTTCCGCCGGGCCAAACTGTGGCTCGACGGCGTGCCACCAGAGGTTCTCGCCGAGGCGGCCAGGACCGGCCTGCTCGTCGGCCGGCTTGGCCTGACCGACCCGAAGGGCAATCCAACATGCTCCGCCGGCCGGCCACCAACAATCGAATGGTCTGCTGGCCCGGCCTGACCCGGCACCTGACGGCCGGAAAATCAGTCGCGGCAAAGGCCTTCCATCGGGCAGCATAGCCAGGCTGGTGGTTGGGAATGGGGCCAAATGACTGCACCTGAACATGGTCGCGGCTCACCGGCCCGGAAACGGTCGGTGCTGCTCGCGCTGCGCTACTACGGCCGCCAGATGGCCCGGCTCCGGCGCTTCACGGTGCCTGCGATGTTGCTGCCCGCGCTGGGAAACACGTGCACCTACTACGTCGCGCCGCTGATCGTCGCTCAACTGGTCGGCCGCTTGGTCGGCCGCGGGTCCGTCGGCACCGGTGGGGCGATGCCGTATGTGCTCGGCTTCGCGGGCGTGCTTCTTTTCGCCGAGATCTTGTGGCGGATCGGCATCCACTGCCTGAACCGCCTCGACGGTCGCGGAATCGAGAACCTCTACGTGATCGGCATGGACGAACTGCTGGCGAAAGACGCGGCGTTCTTCCACGACAACTTCGCCGGTTCGCTGACCAAGCGGGTGCTGAGCTTCGCTTCCCGGTTCGAGGACTTCACCGACAATCTGGTGTTCAACATCGTCGGCAGCCTGGTGCCGCTTGTGTTCGCGTCGGTGGTGCTGTGGCGCTATGACCCGTTGCTCGTCGCCGGGCTCATCGGCCTGATCGCGATCACCGGCGCCGGCATCGCACCGCTGATCCGCCGTCGTCAGAGGCTCGTCGACCAGCGCGAGGAAGCGATCGCGCGCGTGTCCGGGCACGTCGCCGACAGCCTGATGAACATGGACACGATCCGCGCGTTCGCTGCCGGGGACCGGGAGGCCGCCGAGCACCGGTCGCGCGTCGCCGACCAGCGGCGGAAGTCGGTGCGGTCCTGGGACTACGCGAACCTGCGCATCGACACGCTGGTCGCGCCCGTGTCCGTGCTGACCAACGTGTTCGGTCTGCTGCTTGCGGTCGCACTCGGCGGGGGCAAGCACGGAATCGAGGCGATCATCGTGGCCTTCACGTACTACTCCAATGCGACGCGGATCATGTTCGAGTTCAACCAGATCTACCGCTCTCTGGAGAGCTCGCTGACTGAAGCCGCGCAGTTCACCGAGTTGCTGCTGACCCAGCCGGCGGTGGTTGACCCGATCGCGCCCGAGCCGCTGCAGCCGAAGGCGAGCGACGTCCGCTTCGAGCACGTGACGTTCGCGCACGCGGGCGGAGCCACCGCTATTCACCGGCCTCGACCTGGCTGTGCCGAGCGGGACCACGCTCGGTCTGGTCGGCCGGTCAGGCGGTGGCAAGACCACGCTGACCCGTCTTCTGCTGCGGATGATGGATGTCAGGGAGGGCCGGATCCTGATCGGCGGCCAGGACATCAGCAAGCTGCGCCAGTCAGACCTGCGCAGCCTGATCGCCTACGTGGCTCAGGTTCCTGCGTTGTTCCACCGGACGCTGCGCGACAACATCGCGTTCGCGCGCCCGCACGCGACCGACGCGGAGATCCACCAGGCGGCGCAGGCGGCGCATGTGACAGAGTTCGCTGACGCCCTGCCGGACGGATTCGACACGATGGTCGGCGAGCGGGGCGTGAAGTTGTCCGGCGGGCAGCAGCAGCGAGTCGCGCTGGCCCGGGCGATCCTGCGTGACGCGCCGATCCTGCTGCTCGACGAGGCGACCAGCGCGCTGGACTCGGAGAGCGAGATCCTGGTCCAGCAGGCGTTGTGGCAGCTCATGGAGGGCAGGACCGCGCTCGTCGTCGCGCACCGGCTGAGCACGGTCGCGCGCATGGACCAGCTGGTCGTGCTCGACCATGGCCGGATCGTCGAGAAGGGCACGCACGACGAGCTGCTCCGTCTCGACGGAACCTACGCCAGGCTGTGGCGGCACCAGTCGGGCGGCTTCCTGGACGACGACGGGGCGGCAGCGATGCTTTCACAGGCCCCGAGGCTGAGCGCATGAACCCTCTCGCGCGTGCTCGCCGAAAGGTTGGGACCTCATGGCGTGGGTCGGTGGCTGACTGGTCGGGCATTCAAGGTTGGCTACGACCTGCCTGGCCGGTGTGGCGGTCCGGTGCTCTCGAGACAAGATCATGGTCGAAGGCGTAGACCACCGCGGCGGCCCGGTCGCGCAATTGCAGTTTCGTGAACACGTGGTTGATGTGCGTCTTCACAGTGCCCTCGCCGACGAATAGCCCGGCGGCGATCTCGGCGTTCGTCTTGCCCTGCCCGATGAGCGCTAGGACCTCGCGTTCGCGGCCTGTCAGGGCATCGAGCCTGGCGTCTGAGCCTGCGGGCGCGGGCGCGGCGGTGCGGTAGATGGCCAGCACCCGTCCGGTGACGGCCGGATCGAGCCACGCTCCGCCCTCGGCTACCACCCGGACGGCTTGCTGCAAGTCCTTGGCAGGCACGCCCTTGAGGATGAAACCGGACGCCCCGGCCCGCAGGACGCCCGCCAGCACCTCGTCATCGTCGAACGTGGTCAGGGCCAGCACGGGCGGGCTGCCGTCGCGGCCCCGCAGCGCGCGAGTCGCCCGCACGCCATCGACCATCGGCATCCGCACGTCCATCAGCACTATGTCGGGCGTGAGCGAGTCGACCGCCGCGATCACCTCGCTGCCGTCGGCGCACTCGCCGACGACGTCGAAGCCGAACTCTGTGCGCAGGATGCCGCGCAAGCCGGTTCGCACGAGCTCCTGGTCGTCGACGAGCAACACCCGGATCATGTCGCGCCCTCTCGCCTTCGGCTGGGATTCAGGGGGAGAACGGCCCTGACCAGCCAGCCGTGGCCGCCGGGCCCCGCCGTGCAGGTGCCGCCCAGCGACTGGGCCCGTTCGCGCATGTTCAGCACCCCGAATCCGGTGCCGGTGCCGGTCCTGGGTTCGGCCGCGGTGTTGACAGCCAGCCGTACCTCGTCTGCACCGACCGCGACATGCACCGTAGTCTGCGATCCGGGTGCATGCTTGATCGCGTTGGTCAGCGCTTCCTGCACAATTCTGTACAGAGCAAGGCCGGTAGTGGCCGGCAGCCGCCCGACGTTCCCGTCCACGGTGAACGCGGCGTCGGCGCCGGCGGACCGGAACTGCTCGATCAGCACCGGCAGGCCGTCGGCGCCGGGCAGCGGCGATGTCCGGCCGGCGTCACCATCCTGATGCAGCATCCCGACAGCCATCCGGACCTCGTCCAGGCTCGCCCGGCCGAGGCGCTCGGCCTCGGCCAGCGAACGCGTGGCGTCGTCCAGGTCATGCTCCACAGCCAGCCGAGCGCTGCTGACATGCAGGAGCGACACCGTGAGCGTGTGCGCGATGACATCGTGGAGCTCGCGGGCGATGCGGTTGCGCTCCTCTGACCTGGCCCGTTCGGCCAGGCCAGCCTGGGCTTCCCTGAGCTGCGCCATGAGATCGCGCTCTCGCCGGACCAGCAGGCCGGCTGCGACAGAGAGCGTGATGCCCGCCATCCAGGCGGCCCAGCCCGGGTCGGCGTCAATCCACAGCCACTCGACCGCGAACAGGACCAGAGTGCCAGCCCAGTACGATCAGGGCATCCTGGCGTCTTCCGGTGAGCGCGCACCAGACGCCGATCAGGCATACGGCGAACCAGCCCAGGTTGGTTGAGGTGGCGTGCCCGAGTACCGCCAGCCCGGCGGTCGCTACCGCCGCGCTCGGCAGCAGGTATCGCCGCTGCTGTTGCCACAGAAGCGATGCACCGCCGCCGATGGCCGCCGCTGCCGCGAGGGCCGCAGCAGCAGGGCTCAGGGTTAGCGGCAGGAGCCCGACGCCGACCAGGGCAGCGAACAAGCCGAGAGCCATCCAGCGCGCCCATCCCGCCGAGAGCTCGGCGGGATGGAACGTTCCCGGATCGTGGCTCATGTCTTGGATGCTACGGCTGGCGGAATGGGCCGGGTGCCCGCGAACGGTCCTCGCGGCCAGCCCGGGCCAGGCAATGCTGTCCGGTGCACGGCGCCGTCTCGGGTCACAGGGCCGTGCGGCGGGCCGCGAGGGCAGTAGCGGCCACCGCCAGGGCGGCTACCGCGGCCAGGGATCCGGTAGCTGACCCGAGGCCGAGCCAGGGCTCGCGCACCGCGTTCGTCAGCAACGTCAGCGGCAGGGGCCCAGCCACTTGCCGCACGACCGAGCCCATCACGTGCGGTGGCGGGCCGCCCGCGCCGAGCAGGAACGACGGGAAGAAGATCAGCAGGCCGACGGCCTGGGCGGATCGCGCCGACGGGAGTACCGAGCCGAGCACCACGCCGAGGCTGACGAAGGCGATCGAGCCCAGGGCCAGCGCGGCCGTGACTCGCCACCACGCGTGCACGGGGGAATGCCGTAGACCGGCGCGGCGACAGCGAGCAGCAGCGCGCAGCTGACCGTAGTCGTGGCCAGCCCGACGATGAGCTGGGATATCGGGAACGACCAGCGCGGGAACCCGGCCGCCGCAAAACGGCGGAGCACGCCGCGCTCCCGGTAGGACGCCAGATGGACCGGCAGCATCACCAGGCCCATCGCGGCGATCACCACGGTCAGGTACGACGCCACGTACCAGTGCGCGGGATTGACGAAGTCGAATGCCTGATCTGGCTGGGTACCGAACGCGCCGCCGATGATCAGCATCGTCACGATCGGGAATGCGACTACGAACGTCAGCACGAGCGGATCGCGCATCATGAGCTTGAGCTCGGCCTGGACAAGTCGTCCGACGGCGCTGTTCATCGCTTGCCTCCTACTAGCTCGTTGCGCGCTCTCGCTGGCGCGGTTGTCTCCGGCGGCCCTGGCTCGAGGAGGGTGAGCAGCGCGTCCTCAAGATCAGGGACGTGGACGCCGAGATCGCGGGGGACCGTTCCGCGCCGGACAAGGCTGGCGCCGACGTGCGCGATGATGCGGCGGTCGCCCTGCACAATCACCCGGGTGCCGGTTCGCTCCACCTGCCGCACGCCGTCCAGCTGCCCGAGCTCGTCCAGCAGGGCCACCGAAAGGTCGGGCAGCGTGAACTGGACTGTCGCGGTGGCCGCGTAGCGATCCACCAGCTCGGCCGGCGTGCCTGTGTCGATGACGCGGCCGGCGCGCATCACGACCACCCGGTCACATAGCGCCTCCGCCTCGTCCATCTCGTGGGTCACCAGCAGCACGGTGGTGCCCGCGTCGTGCAGCCGCCGGACGGCCGCCCATACCTCGCGGCGCGCGGCCGGATCGAGGCCCTGGGTGAGCTCGTCGAGGATGACCAGGCGGGGCCGATTGAGCAGCGCGAGCACGAGGAAAAGCCGCTGCCGCTCTCCGCCGCTGAGCGAGGAGAACACCGAGCGTCGGCGGGCGCCCAGCCCGAACTGCTCAAGCAGCCCGTCGCCATAAGGTCCGGCCGAGGTAGCGAAAAGGCGCACCGCCTCCGCCACGCGCAGCCGGTCGGGCAGCGCCGAGTCCTGCAGCTGGCTGCCGATCAGCGGCCGCAGCTGCGCCGCCTGGGTGCTCGGGTCGTAACCGAGCACCCGCAGCGATCCGGCGTCCGGACTCCGCAGGCCCTGGATGCACTCGACGGTCGTCGTCTTCCCGGCGCCGTTAGCGCCGGCCAGGCCGACGATCTCGCCGGCCCGGACGTCGAGGTCAAGTTCGTGTACTACAACTCTTGTTCCGTAGGCCTTACGCAGCCCGCGGACGGTCACAACATCGCGTTCTGTCATGTGCTCTATCGTCGCGACGCGCGGATACACGCGCGTCAGCCCGAAGGTAGAGCCGCGTCTATATCCAGGGATGGAGAAGCTGAGCCGGAGTCCGCCCAGGGCACGCTGGGGCCGCGGCCCGCCCGGTGGCGCACGGGAGGGAGCCGCAGCCGACGGTACAGGCAGCGGCATCTACGCTGGCATACACGCAGAACACCCCGGCCAGGCCGGTCAGCTCCAGTACCCTCAGCACGGCTGCCTGCGGGGCGGCCAGCAACAGCGTCTGCGCAGCGACACTGCTCAAATTACCGCTGCAGCAGGGCCCAGCGGCTATGGCAAGCCTTAGGCAACGTTGAATCGCCCGCCGGCGAGTCCCAGGCTCACCCGGTGAGTCCGAAGCTCTTTCAGTTGCCGCGACAACGAAATGTTGCCGGACTCAGCTGGAAATCAGCTGGTCACCGGCCCGCACCGCCTCGGTCACCAGGTCACCCGCCATGAGCCGGGCCCCAACGGCGCTCGCGAGCTGGGGCGTGGCCCCGGCGCCGGCCAGGGCGAGCGGGGCGCGGCGGGCGAGCGCGGCGAGCCCGGGCCGCAGCGACTCGAAGGCCTCCGGGACGGTGGCCGCGAGGACGACGAGGTCAGGATGCGTGGCGTCAACGGCCCGCTGCAGTTCCTCGACCGGGGTGTTTATCCCGAAGTAGTCGATGCTCCACCCGTTGCGGTTGAGCACGATGCCGAAAATCATGAGCGCCATGTCGTGCTGTTCTCCGGGCGGGCAGGCGAGGATGGCGCGGGGCCCGTGGCCGCCTCCCCAGCCACGGGCCAGGCCCGCGAGACGGCCGCGGATGATGTTGCTGGCGAAGTGCTCCTGGGCGATGCTGGCCGTCCCGCGCTCCCAGCGGTCGCCCAGTTCGGCGAGGTAGGGGAGGACGACGTCCCGCAGCACAGCCGTCAGCGAGAGCTCTGATACCAGCCGGTCGAATACGGCCTGGGCGGATGGCTCATCGAATGTATCGAGAGCCTGCCGCAGTGCCGCGGCGAGTTCACTCACCGTGGCCGCGGCGAGGTCCGGCCCGGCGGGCGGGGCGGGGTCCGCGCTGGCGCTCCCGTCCTCGCGAAGCACGGTGCGCGCTGCCTCGGCGGCGGACAGCCCCTCGGCGAGGTGGGCCTGCATCTGGCGGATCCGCCCTTCATCCGCTGCGGAGTACAGCCGGAAGCCGCCTGCTGATCGCACCGGCTGGAGCAGGCCGTAGCGGCTCTCCCAGGCCCGGAGCGCGTGGTCGGTGACGCCGAGGCGCCGGCTCAGCTCGCCGATGCGCAGCAGCGGGCGATCCTCGGGACTCTCCATGCAGGACACTATACATACCTTCGACAAAGATTTGACAAGCTCAGGCGGTATGCCTAGGTTGAGTCTAGACAAACTCTAGACGGAATCTGGACAATGAATTCCATCGCTACCGGCCCGACGTCTTACCCGCCGCCCGCCCCTGAGGCCACCACCTCAGGTGTCCCCGCCCATTCCCCGCGCCCGTCCGTGGCCGTGATCGGCGCGGGGGTCTCCGGACTTACCGCCGCCTACCTGCTTTCCCGCACCCACGACGTCACCTTGTTCGAGGCGGAGGACCGGCTCGGGGGACACGCGCATACCCATGACGTCGCCGACTCTGGCGGCCGGCGGCACGCCGTCGATAGCGGGTTCATCGTCCACAACGACGTGACCTACCCCTGGCTGCGCAAGCTTTTCGGTGAGCTGGGCGTGCAGGTGGCGCCCACCGAGATGAGCATGAGCGTTCGCTGCGATGGGTGCGGCCTGGAGTACGCCGGCGGCCGCGGCCTGCGCGGCATCTTCGCCCAGCCACGCCGCCTCATCGATCCGCGGTTCGCCCGGATGCTGTGGCAAGTCGGCCGGTTCCACCGGCGGGCCCTGGCCTTGCTGCGCACGAGCGGGGACGAGGACCTCACGACTTACGGCGAGTTCCTGGCGCGCGAGGGGTTCAGCGATCACTTCATCGCTCACTACGCCGTTCCGGTCGTCTCGTGCGTATGGTCCGCCGGGCGCGAGACCACGCTGGCCTACCCGGCGCGCTATCTCTTCCGCTTCCTGGACAACCACGGCCTGCTCCGGGTGGCCGGCTCCCCGCAGTGGTACACGGTCGCCGGCGGCTCACGGAGCTACGTCGAGCGGCTGGCCGGGCGGCTACCGGATGTCCGCGCGGCCCATGCCGTCACCGACATCACCCGGCACGCGGACGGCGTCGAGATCCGGGACGTGACCGGGCAGGTCACCCGGGTGGACCGCGTGGTGATCGCGACGCACGCGGACCAGGCGCTCAGCCTGCTCACTGACCCGAGCGACGCGGAGGCCGCCACCCTCAAGCAGTTCGGCTACTCGGCCAACGAGACGGTTCTGCACACCGACCGCTCGGTCCTCCCGCAGGCCCGCAGCGCCCGGGCGTCGTGGAACTACCGGATGACATCGTGTGACCGGCCTGACCAGCCCGCCCTGGTGACGTACTGGATGAACCGGCTGCAGGGCCATCAGTCGCCGGAGGCCTTCCTCGTCACGCTCAACGACCGCGAGCGTCTGGACCCGCGCTCCATCGTCGCGGTCATGGACTACGAGCACCCCGCCTACACGCCCGAGATGGTCCGCGCGCAGTCACGGCTGGCCGGCCTGGCCACCGACCGCACCGTCTACGCCGGGGCTTACCACGGCTGGGGCTTTCACGAGGACGGATGCCGCTCCGGTGTCGAAGCCGCCCGGCATTTCGGGGTGACCTGGTGAGCGCCGTCGCGGCGGCCGTACCGGAGACGACCGGGCCGGCACCCGAACTGACGCCGCTGCCCGCGCTGCCTGCGCTGGTCGTCGGCGAGGTCACGCACCGGCGTCCCGGCCCGGTCCGCCATTCCTTCCGGCACCACATCTACCAGTGGCTCATCGACCTCGACTCGGTCCCCAGGCAGCCGGGCTACCTGAGCCCGTTCGCCAGCTTCAGCAGCGAGGATCACCTTGGTGACCGCCGCCTGACCATCAAGGACAACGTCGAGAACTACCTGGCCCTCAACGGTATCGATCTCGGTGCGCGGAGCCGGGTGCTCATGCTCGCCAGCGCCCGCGTCCTGGGCCATGTCTTCGATCCGCTGTCCGTCTTCTGGTGCTACGACAGCAGCGGGCAGCTCGCCTGCATCATCGCGGAGGTCCACAACACCTACGGGGAGCGGCACGCCTATCTCCTGCACCCCGACGAGGCGGGGACCGCCGTGACGGGCAAGGACTTCCACGTCTCCCCGTTCTTCGACGTCACCGGCACGTACGGGCTGCGGTTCACCCTGAGCCCGGACCGGGTGTCCACCACGGTGACGCTGCGCCACCAGGGCGCCGTCGTGTTCTCGGCGGCCTTCCGGGGCCGGCCGCAGCCCGCCAGCCGCCGGGCCCTGGCCCGGCTGCTCATCCGCCAGCCCCTGATGACCCAGCGGGTCTCGGCCCTGATCCGGGTGCACGGCATCTGGCTCTGGCTGCGTGGCCTGCCCATCCGTTCTCACCCGAACCACATCCGTCAGGCAGGTATCTGAACATGACCATCTCCTCCTCCATTGTCTGGCCCGCTCTTACCAAACGCCCGCGGGCGCCTATGCGCGCCACCGTCGCCCGGCTGATCTTCGAGCACGCCGTGGCCGGGATTCCCGTCCGCGTCACCTATCCCGACGGCCGGGTACTCGGCAGCGGCTCACCGGCGTCGCCCGAGTTCGAGGTGGTCCGCCCGGCCGCGTTCTTCGCCCGGCTCGGCCGGGACGCGAAGATCGGATTCGGTGAGGCCTACACGGCGGGGGACTGGCGGGCCGGGCCCGGCACCGACCTGGCCGACCTGCTGACGCCCTTCGCCTCGCGGGTGACCACGCTGATCCCGGCCGCCCTGCAGCGGCTACGTGTCCTCGTCGACCGGCGCGTCCCCGCCAGCCAGGAGAACACCCTCGACGGCTCGCGAGCCAATATCGCCGCCCATTACGACCTGAGCAACGAACTTTTCGCCGCGTTCCTGGACCCCACGATGAGCTACTCGTCCGCCTGGTTCGGCGACAGCGAGCTGATCGCGGCGGTCACCTCGCTTGAGCAGGCGCAGCTCCGCAAGATCGACGGCATCCTCGACCTCGCGGGTGTCCGGGAAGGCAGCCGGGTGCTGGAAATCGGATCAGGCTGGGGGTCACTGGCCATCCGCGCCGCGCAGCGCGGCGCCCACGTCACGGCGATCACCCTGTCCCGCGAGCAGATGCAGCTGGCCCGTGAGCGGGTGGCAGCCGCCGGCCTCTCCTCGCTCGTAGAGGTGCGCGTGCAGGACTACCGCGAAGTCGGCGGCGAGTACGACGCCATCGTCAGTGTCGAGATGATCGAGGCCGTGGGGGAGGCTTACTGGCCCGCCTACCTGTCCACCCTTGACCGGCTCCTCGCTCCTGGCGGCAGGATCAGCCTCCAGGCCATCACCATGGCGCATGACCGCTTCCTCGCTACCCGGCACAGCTTCAGCTGGATCCAGAAGCACATCTTCCCCGGCGGCATCATCCCGTCTCTTCGCGCAGTCGACGACGTCCTCGCCGCCCACACCACGTTGCGCGTGAGCCGGCAGCGTGAGCTGCGGCCGCACTACGCGCGGACCCTGCGGCTGTGGCGCGAGCGCTTCCTCAGCCAGTGGCCGCACATCCACGCTCAGGGCTTCGACGAGGCTTTCCGCCGCACGTGGGAGTTCTACCTCGCTTATAGCGAGGCTGGCTTCCGCAGTGGGTACCTGGGGGTCAGCCAGCTCCAGCTGACCAGGGGCTCAGCATGAATCTGGCCGGGAAGACCGCCTGGGTCGTCGGCGGATCCAGCGGAATCGGCGCCGCCGTGGCCCGCGAGCTCCTCCGCCGCGGCGCGACCGTCGCGATCTCGGCCCGCCGGGAAGACCGGCTGGCCGAGGTATCGGGAGGGGCCATGCTGGCCGTGCCCGTCGACGTCACCGACGCGGCCTCGGTCGTGGCGGCCGCCACCCGGGTCCGCGAAGAACTCGGTCCCATCGACCTCGCGGTGCTGTCCGCGGGCTACTGGAAGCAGATGGACCCGGCGCACTGGGACACCGCGCTGTTCGACCAGCACATCCAGACCAACCTCAGCGGGATGAGCAACTCCATCGCGGCGGTGCTCCCCGGGATGCTGCGGCGACGCCGCGGCGTCATCGCCGGCGTCGCCTCCGTGGCCGGCTTCCGGGGGCTGGCGGGCGCCGAAGCCTACGGGGCGACCAAGGCCGCCCAGATCAACCTGCTCGAGTCGCTGCGCGTCCATGTCGCCCGGACCGGGGTGCAGGTCACCACGATCTGCCCCGGCTTCGTCCGGACCGAGCTCACGGCAGGCAACCCCTTCCCCATGCCGTTCATCATCGAGCCCGGCCAGGCCGCGCGGTCCATCTGCGACGGCCTCGAGCGCGAGCGCACGGAAATCGTCTTTCCTGCGCCGATGGCCCTGCTGATGAAGGCCGCACGCCTGGTCCCCGCCCGCATCTGGACGGCCCTGTGGGCGCGCACCTCGATCGCCAGCCCCGCCCCGGCCGAGGACTCCGCCCTGGCCAGGAAGAGCTGAGGATTCCATGAAAGTGCAGCAGACCGTCGTCGTCGATAAGCCGCTGGAGGCAGTGTTCGGCTACCTCTCCGACTTCACCACGACCACCGAATGGGACCCGGGCACGGTGGTCACCGTGAACCAGCAAGGGGACGGCGGAGTCGGCACCACCTACCTCAACACCTCGAAGTTCCTGGGCCGGGAGACCCAGCTGACTTACATCGTGCATGACTTCGTCCCCGGCAGGCGGGTTCAGCTGTACGGGGAGAACAAGACGGTGATCGCCATCGACACGATGACCTTCCGCACCGTCGGCGCCGCCACCGAGGTGACCTACACCGCCGAGTTCACCTTCAAGGGTGCGGTCCGCCTGATCGCCCCCATGCTCAGGGCCGCCTTCGACCGGCTCGGCGCCGAGGCGGAGATCGGCATGCGCCAGGCACTGAATCGGCTCTGACCAACCGGGGCCAGGTACGGCGCCAGCGGCCGGATCAGCACAGTCAGCCCCCCGTGCTGCCACCCCGGGCGGAGGTGATCGGCGGACTATTCCCGTGAACCCTGTCGTATGGAACGATCATGCGGGATCCACCCATTCCGTAATGGAGGCAGCAGAATGTCCTTAACCCTCCGTAAGGCTGCTTCGTCGCTCGGTGCGGCCGCACTCGGCGTCACGGCGATGACCGGCGTCGGCCTGGCCGCCGGTCCGCCCGCCCTGGCCAGTACGGGGCCCAGCTTTTCTAAGCTGAGCCCGGGCCAGGTCCAAGCCCGCTCGTCCGGCAAGCAAGAGCGCATGGTGGTCGTGTTCGACAACCAGCTCGCCAACCTGCCGGCGAACCGGGCCCACCGGCACGCCCGGGAAACAACGGCCGCGTCCATGCAGGCTCCGCTGGTAACCCAGCTGAAGCAGGTCGGGGCCACGCATATCACGCGCCTTTCGATCCTCAACGCTGTCGCGGCGGCCATGCCGGCGTCTGAGGCACGGGCACTCAGCCACACCCAGGGCGTCAAGGAGGTCGTCCCCGACGGGACCATCATCATCGGGGACGCCACGTCGAAGACGAAGACGGTAGCCGCCTCCCAGGTCCGCAAGTCGGCCTTCTCGGCCACGGCGGCTGACGGACAGCAATCGTGCCATGCGCCTGGCGGCAAGCCGCTGGTGGAACCTGAAGCTCTCACCAGCATCCACGACACGTCCGCGACGGCGACGGGCCAGGGCGTCATCGTCGGGAACGTCGACGCCGACACGCTGGCCGGGAACCCCAATATGATCCGGCCCAACGGGCAGCACGTGATCATCGACGCCCCGGACCCGACCGAGAACGTCTTCAGCGACGAGTTCAACGGAGACGTCTCCACCATCGCCGCCCAGGGCACGGTCACCTACACCTACGCGTCTCAGCTGCCCTTCGCGAACATCCCCGCGAACTGCAGCTTCCGGATCGTGGGTGACGCCCCCGGCGCCTCTCTGCTCACCACCGGTTTCTTCTCCGACACCAACTCGCAGGGTCAGATCGTGGCTCCCGAGTCGCAGGTCATCGCCGGGCTGCAGCAGGCGACGAACGAGGGTGTCAACGTCGTGTCGGAGTCCTACGGCTTCGGCGCGCTGCCGGGTGCCAACGACGACCTGCTCGAGCCGACGAACGACGCCATGGTTGCCGCGGGCGTTGTCGTCGTCGAGAGCGCGGGCGACAGCGGCTCATCCGGCACGGTCGAGGCCCCTGCCGATGACCCCAACGTCATCGACGCCGCCGGGTCGAACGACCTCCGGCTCCTGGCCCAGGCCGATGGCTACACCAAGGGCTGGGAAAACGACAACATGACGACCCTGTCGTCGGGCGGCACCGCTCCCAATGGCGCCGTGGTCGACCTGGTCGCCCCCGGCTACCTGGCGCTCGCTGCCGCCGGCGCTGGCCAGGACCCGCCCCTTCCGACCGAGGCCTTCGGCGGTACGAGCCAGTCGGCCCCGTTCATCTCCGGTGCCGCCGCGGACGTGATCCAGGCCTACCGTGACAGCCACGGTGGCACTACCCCGACGCCAGCCATGGTGAAGCAGATCCTCACCAGCACGGCTACCGACATCGGCGCCGAGTCAGACCAGCAGGGCGCTGGCCTCCTGAACATCGACGCGGCCGTCAAGGCGGCCCGGCAGATGCCGGGCACGTCGGTGACGCAGTCCGGCACTCCCGAACTGGTGGACACCCCCACCCAGGTCGACGTGCAGGGCCAGGGCGGCTCCACGGTCCACAGCTCGGTCACCCTGTACAACGCCTCCTCCCGCCCCGAGCGGGTGGCCGGCACCTACCGGCAGCTTGGCGGCGAGACGGCCTTCGGCAGGCCCGTCACCGAGAACGTCAGCGCCCCGGCGGCGGGCGCCGCGATTCCCGCCCAGGGGGCGACCGCGGCGGCACCGATCCACTTCACGGTGCCCAAGGGCGTCAGCGTGCTCGATGCCGACATGCGCTGGCCGGACCCGACCAACAGCGATGACAACATCCTGACCTTCATCCTGACCGACCCGGCCGGGAGGCTGGCCCAGCTGTCGTACGACTACGGCGCCTCCAACGGGGATAACGCCAGCCCGGACATCCAGCACAGCACGGTCGAGCATCCGATGTCCGGAACCTGGACGGCCCAGATCGTGTGGGCCAATGGCCGCGGCCACGTGCAGACCGCGCCGGACACTCCAGGGCCTTACACCGGGACCGTGACCTTCCAGGCCAGCGGCCAGAACTTCACGACCAGCCCGGCGTCGGCGCCCGTCACCATCGCGCCCCGCAGCTCGGTAAGCGTGCCGCTCAGCATCGCCCTCCCCCGGGCTCCCGGCGATGCTCCCGAGTCGGTGCAGTTCACCGGGTCCGAACGGGCTCGAGAGCTCGGTGCCGATCGCCCGGCGTACCCTCATCCCGTCGGCCGGTGGGTCGTTCGGCGCCACCCTGACCAGCTCGGTATCTCGCGGTCCCGGGCAGATCAAGACGTTCTACGTGAACGTGCCCCAGGGTGCGAAGGACCTCGACGTGTCGTTCTTCGCGCCGGACCACGCCACCGACGACCCGGTGTACTACTACCTGTTCTCGCCGGCCGACCTCGCAGCCTGCGTCACCGAGTCAGGGAACATTGATGTCACGCCGCTCGACACCACGCCGACGCCCGACAACCCGACCGGGAACGCCTCGCTCATCGCCGCCGATCCCCAGCCAGGTCTGTGGGAGATCGACGTGATGCAGGGCGCCACGACCGACGGGACGGTGTTCTCCCAGACCGTCACCGGGGTCGTCTCGTACAACCGGCTCGCGCCGGTGACCGAGTCCGGTCTCCCGACGTCGGCGTCGACGACCGTCGCTACCGGCGCCAGCGTCCCGATCACGGTGCAGGTCAAGAACACGACGAACCACGTCGGGCTCTTCGTGCTGGAACCGTCGGGCAACGACATCACTGGCGGCGCCACCGCCGCGCCAGTGGAGCTGGCGCCCGGAGCCACGGGAACACTGACAGCGACCCTGTCACCCACGGCAGCTGCGGGTACCGCGGTGAGCGGCACCCTCAGCGTCATCCAGTCGACGGACTTGACCGACGCTGAGCCCGCCGTCGGGTTCCCGGCGTCCTTCTCCGACATCCATGATTTCGCCTACGCCTACACAGTCGGGAGCTAGCCCGAGCCGCTAGCACCCGGAACAACGGCACGGCCCGGGCCTGGTCGCAGGCCCGGGCCGTCGCTGTAGGACCGGACATGACCCTGAACAAGCAGATCCTTCCCTCGCCGGCGCGCCGTGGTGCCGGGCCGGCCAGCCCGGGCCGCGCCCGGCTCAGCCGCGCTGAGCGCGGCTCAGTCCAGGTTGCGGCGGTGGCGGTGGCCGGTTTCTGCATCTACGGGTTCGCGACCGGGTCGCCGAGCACCGTGGGCTACGTGTCCTCCGTGATCGTCATCGGCGGGGCCATCGTGTGGCTGCGCCGGGCGGCCCTTCCGGGTCTCCTGGCGGTCGGGCTGGCGATCGCCGCGATAGCGACCCTGGCCGGCGGGCTCATCAATGCCGGCCAGAACGTGCTGTACAACGCCAGCATCGGCCCGTACAGCCAGGCATTAGGCACCCACCTCCTGCAGTACGACCACCTCGCGCACGCCTATGTGAGCTTCGTCGCCGCGTTCGCCTGCTGGGTCATGCTCGCCGCGCCGCACGCGGGCGCGGATCACCGCCGCGAACTGGTGATCTTGGCCGTCGGCGCCGCGCTGGGGCTGGGCGCGCTCAATGAAATGGCCGAGTTTCTCGCCACCCTGGCGCATCACGGGGCACATGCCGGCGGGTACTGGAATACGGGCTGGGATCTCGTGTGCAACTTCATCGGGGCCAGCGCCGCCGGGCTGCTCATCGCCAGGTCCCGGGCCGGTGCGGGATGACCGGCTGGGGCACGGGCGTGACCCCAGGCGGGTGGCCCCGCGTCCGGCTCGGGTGCGCGGCCGCCAGCGCCGGCTTGTTCGCCCTCGCTGTCATCGTGATTGGCTCGCTGACGCCGGGATATAACCAGTGGGCCGATGCGGTCAGCCGGCTCGCCTCACCGGGCGAGCGATGGGCCCTGGCCGCACGGGCGGCCTTCGCCGCCTACGGGCTGCTGGTTGCGGTCGGGGCCAGCACCCTGCGGCAGTACGCCGGGCACCACGGGCACACGCTGGCGTGCTGCCTGACCCTGTACGGGGTGGCCTGCGTCATCGCGGGGGGAGCACCGAAGGACCAGCCAGGCGCAGTGCACACCGCCGTGAGCCAGGTGCACGTGGCAGCTGCGGTCCTGGCCGGCACGCTGGCCATCGGCGCCATGACGCTGGTATCAAGGTGCGGCCTGACCCGGGCCACCCGGCGCGCGGCTGCGGCGATGGCGCTGCTCACCGGCCTGGCCGCAGTCATCTTCAAGTACACCTGGGGTACCCAGATGTACGGGATCAGCGAACGGGTCCTCCTGGGCCTGGGCATGTGCTGGATCTCCGCGCTCGCCGCCAGAGCGTTGATCGCAAGCACGCCCGATGTCACTGCCGGCTGAGCTGCGCAGTAATGTGGCCCAACTCAGGTGTTACTGGTGGCCCAGCACCGGAGGGCTGGCCGGATTGGCCCGGTCGAGGTCGGTGTGACCGGGATCCTGGATCCCGCGAACTGTTCCGATGCTCGTGTACTGCCAGAATGACCAGGTCTTCCAGCCAGCGGGCAGCCGCGGGCTGGGTGCGGTCGTGTAGTCAGGCACCCACAACCGTCTCTGGCCGAATCCTGTGTTGTTGCCAGTGCAGGCCGCCCACCAGGACGCGGGGACATACAGTATCGGCTTCCGGCCGGTCTTGGCCTTGACCTCGGAATTGAACGAGGAGATCCAGGACGCCATGGCCCGGGCGGTGAGCCCATAACACTCTCGCCCATAGGGGTTGTACTCGATGTCCAGCATGACCGGAACGGTCCGGCTCATGGTTCCCAGGTATCTCAGCAGGTAGTTGGCCTGGGTGACCGGGCCGCGGCTGGCGCCGTTGCCGTTCGGGATGGCGAAGGCGTAGGCGACCACGGACAGCCCGGCGGCGCGTGCCTGGGCCAGATCGGCCCGCGCGTACCGGTTGCGGTAGTAGGCCCCCTCGGTGGCCTTCACGGCCGCGAAGCCTATTCCGGACGCGTGGACCCGCGGCCAGTTGATGGCGGCCCCGTTCGGGTGCTGATAGGAAGCGACGTCAACGCCCCGCTTGGCGCCCTGGGCGGCGGCCGGCGGAGCCAGGCCGGGCACCTGCCGCGCCGGGCCCGCCCGTGTGGCCGGGCCGGCGAGCTGCCTCAGCAGCCGCGGCGAGTGGGTGGCACCCACATTGAAGTGCTTCGCTGTCCCGGCGGCGTGACCGGTGGCCGCCGGGGCGGCCCTGAACCCGGCCAGCGACAGGCTGGCCGCGGCACAGCCGGCATACGTCCAGAAGCGGCGAGATGGCAGAAACATGCGAACTCCCCCCGAAGCACGTGCAGGTCGGCCCGCGATTCCCCCGCAGGCTAGATATCCCTTCCTAGCCGGTTATGCGAAAAATGCGCAAGCCCCGGCAGCCCCAGCCGTCCGCGGTTCTGCACTGTGACCTGGTCCAAGCTGGGCGTTCTCCTCCTAACATCATCGGTGTGGAAGCAGGTGATCAGGATTCGGGGCTCCGGCTGGCTGAGGTCGTGGCCGCTTTCTCGCTGGCCACCGATCTGGGGCTGGGCCAGCCGATGGAGCACGTACTGCGGTCGTGGCTGATCGCGGTACGGCTGGGGGAGCGACTGGGCCTGAAGGCTGAGGCGCGAGCGGCGCTGTACTACGTGATGGTGCTGGCCTGGTCGGGCTGCGTGGGAGACTCGGCGGAGGTGGCGGCCTGGTTCGGCGACGACATCGCGTTCCGCAGTGACAGTTACCGCGTCGATCTGGCTGGGTTGCCTCTGATGGGACTGGCCCTCAGCCATGCCGGGGCCGGGACACCGTTCCTGCACCGGCTTCGCCTGGCGGCCAATCTGGTCCTGACCGGCGGCCGGGCGGTGGAACGGGGCTTGATGTCGCACTGCCTGACCACGACCCAGCTGGCCGGACGGCTCGGCCTCACCGCCGAGGTGTGCGACCCGCTCCGGCAGGTCTTCACGCGCTGGGATGCCAAGGGGGTCCCCGACGGCGTTGGGGGTGAGGACATCGAGCGTTCGGTGCGGCTGTTTCACCTCGCCGACACCGTCGAGGTGTTCCATCGGGCCGGGGGCGCCGAGGCTGCCGTCGAAGTGGCCCGGGCCCGGCGGGGCACGCACTTCGATCCCGGGTTGGTGGACCTGTTCTGCGGCGCGGCCCGTGAGGTCCTCGCCGACCTGGACGCCATGGCTGAGCTGGAGGCGCTGATAAAGGCCGAGCCGGGATTGCACCGCCAGCTGAGCGAGCGTGAACTCGACGCGGCCCTGGAGGCCGTGGCCGACTTCACGGACCTGCGGTCTCCGTTCCGGGCGGGCCATTCCCGTGGGGTAGCCCACCTGGCCGCCGAGGCGGCCCGGCTCTGCGGGCTGCCTGACCGGGAGATCGTGACCCTGCGGCGCGCGGCCCTGGTCCACGACATCGGCATGCACGGGGTACCGGTCTCGGTCCTCAGCAAGCCCGGGCCCCTGACCGGCGCGGAGTCGGAGCGGATGCGCTTGCACTCCTACTGGACCGCACGGGTGCTGGCCCGCCCGCCGGCCCTGGCCCGCATCGGCGCGATAGCCTCGCTCGCCAACGAGCGCCTCGACGGGTCCGGCTACCACCGCGGCCTGTCAGGGGCCGCGATCCCGGCCGCCGGCCGCATCCTCGCCGCCGCCGACGCCTGCCATGCCCTGACTGAGCCCCGGCCGCACCGGCCCGCTTTCTCCCCCAAGCAGGCCGCTGTTCAATTGCGGCGCGAAGTCCGGTCCGGCCGCCTGGGAGCCGATTCCGTGGATGCCGTGCTCGCCGCGACCGGGCAGCAGGCCAAGCGGCGCTCCGGGCCCTCCGGGCTCACCCCCCGCGAGATCGAGGTCCTGTCCCTGATCGCCCGGGGCGCATCCACCCGGCAGGTCGCCCGCACCCTGGGCATCACGGCCAAGACTGCGGGGGCCCACATCGAGCACATCTACACCAAGACCGGCGTCTCGACCCGGCCGACGGCCACACTCTTCGCCATGCAGCATGGCCTGCTGGACAGCCTTGACCCCGTCGATTTGTAGGGAGAACCCCCGACGACTTCGGACGCAGCTATCTCTAGCGTGCTGCTCACCGGGCCAACCTGGGCCCACGCACAAGGAGGCACGTCCATGCCAGGCAAGGCTGTCATCAGCTTGACCACCGGACTCGAGGACCCCGAGAAGGTCACCGTCGCATTCCTCGTCGCTGTCGGCGCGGCGGAATCGGGCCGCCCGACGCTCATGTTCCTCGCTAAAGAAGCCGTGCGACTCGTCACCAACGGCACCGCCACCGCCGTCGCCTGCGAGGGCTGCCCGCCGCTCGCTGAACTGGTGAAACGCTACGACGCCGCCGGCGGCCAGTACTACGTCTGCCCGATCTGCTTCAACGCCAAGAAACTCAGCCAGGAATCACTCATCGGGGGCGCCGAACTCCAGGGCACAGTCCCGTTGTGGGCCTGGATCGGCGACGAAGCCGCCACCACCTTCAGTTACTGATCCGCGGCGACGTCCAGGCGTTCCACGGCGTTGATTCCGACCGCGACCCGTGTTTCAAGCGGCGCCGGCGGATCGGGCCGGGCCGCCTCGGCCCAGATCTCGTCGGGGACCGGGTCGGGCTGATCGGCGAGCCGGGTGACGGCCTCGGCGAGGGCTAGTGCAGCCCGCTCGGCGTCGCTGTAGTAAGGCGCCTCCCGCCAGCCGGGCAGCGTGAAAAGGCGCTGGTCCGTCTCCCCGGCCGCCTTCTGGAAGCGCCAGGCACCCCGGACGGCACCCGGGTGGCTCGCGCCGATCGGTTCCCGCGCCGATCACAAGCCGGGTCATATGGGGTCAGGTCTTCGTAGTATGAAGGTGGCGGGCGATGGTGCGAGGTGACGTCAACGATGCCCGGTCACGCTGGCCGACATGGTGGCGAAGCACCATAGCTCGCGGGAGAGGTGGCCTGACGTGCGGGTTCAGCGCAAATGGCTGACGGCTGGAGGCCTGGCCCTGGCGCTCGCCATTGTCATGCCGACGGTAGCGGCCTCAGCGGCCAGCACGACTCGCGTGGCCGGGCGTGACGGCGGCTGGGTGACTGGCGCCGCACAGTCCGGGGTCGCCCGGCGGTCGCTGGCGGCTGCTCTGCCAGCACTGTCGGCGCAGCAACTGGCGGGCCAGCGGGTGATCTACAGTTACCCGGGCCTGACCCCGCCAGCGAGCTTGCTCTCGCTGATCCGCCATGGCGAGGCCGCCGGGGTGATCTTCTTCGGGCAGAACATTTCCAGCGCGGCGCAGATCGCCGGCGTCATCAGGCAGCTGAATCGGGCTGACGCCAGTTCGCTGAATCCGGTGCGGGCGCCGCTGCTGTTGATGACCGATCAGGAGGGCGGTCAGGTCCGCCGCCTGCCGGGGCGCCCGTATCTGTCCGAGAAGCAGATCGGCGCGAGCCCGCTGGCCCAGGCGAAGGTGCTGGCCACGCAAGCGGGCCAGGGCGCCGCGGCCAGCCTGCGCGGCGTGGGCATGAACGTCAACCTTGCGCCCGTGCTGGACGTGTACCGGCAAGCCGGGAACTTCGATGACCAGTTCGGCCGGTCCTACAGCATGAACCCCACTGTCGTGTCGGACCTGGGCGCCAACATGATCACCGCACAGCAGGCCGGCGCGGTGGCGGCCACGGCCAAGCACTTCCCCGGCCTGGGGGCCGCTGCGGCGCGGCAGAACACCGACATCAGGCCGGTGACGCTCAATCTGCCGCTGGCGACGATCCGTAACATAGACGAGGTGCCGTTCCAGGCCGCGATCAAGGCCGGAGTCAAGCTGATCATGGTGTCATGGGCCACCTACCCGGCCATAGGAGCGCGGCCCGCCGGGCTCTCGCCCAACGTTGTCCAGGGTGAGCTGCGGAACCGGCTCAAGTTCACCGGGGTCACGATCACAGACGCCCTGGAGGCCGGCGCGCTGCGCTCCTACGGCTCGACCCAGAACCGCGCACTGTTCGCCGCGCTGGCCGGCATGGACCTGCTGCTCTGCTCCGCCCAGAACGTCACCCAGGGGGAGCAGGCGAGCGGCGAACTGGCTGCGGCCTACCGCAACGGAACCCTCAACGGCCCGGCGTTCCTGGCCAGCGTGAACCGGGTAATAACGCTGCGCGAGTCACCGAAGTAACGAACGCCCCCTGGCCGCTGCCCCCGGTCCGCGCATCTCATGTAGCTCACGCGTGGCTACCTGCCTGACGGGCACGGCATTGCCTATGAGTTCACGACTCGGCCAGCCACGGATAGCGCGCGGTGTCCTTGGCCGCGTAGTCGGGGTCGAGGTAGATGAAGCAGCGCTGGATTTTCCAGTCGCGGATCTCGAAGACGTCGCACCATCGGCCCGCCGCCCACTCAGGGACCCCAGCCCGCCATGGGCCGTCCTGATGCTCGCCATGGCTGGTGCCCTCGCAGACGACGGTGTCGCTACCGGAGAAGACCCAGTTGAAGTTCGAGTAGTGGTGGGTGATCGATTTGAGGGTCGCCCCCACGTCGGAGAAGAGCTTGCCGATCTCCTCCGTGCCATTCGCCAGTCCCCATTTGGGGAAGTACACCTGGGCGTCTTCTGCGAACAGGTCCAGGATGCTTCCGCCGGTTGAGGTCACGCCACCATTGTCGAATGCCTTAAGGTACTCGATGGCCACTGACTTCCGCTGTTCGTCGGTCATGGTTTCACGTGTCAGCGCCATTGCCGGATTCTCCGCTCCTCGCAGGTGTGCCATCGTGCCGCTGCGCTGGAAGTTGACGGCGTGGCCGACTCGGCGTCCATCGCTTTCGCGGGCGCTATGCGGACTAAATTTCGTCTAGCGAACGGGCGCAGTATTTCTCCCGCCCCGAGGGTTGTCAAGGCTACGCCGCCTGCGCAGCCGCGCATCGGTGCCGCGCTACGTGCCCTGTTCAAGGCCCTGGCCCGCTTGCAGATCATGCAGCACCGGATCGACCTCGCCGCGGTGCGGGCTCCGGCCGCGGCAACCGAATACGCCAGCAGGTCACGGATCTGTGCGGCCCGCGCGGCGCTCCGGTTCCGCAGCCAGTTCTCCCGGGCCTGCCCGTAGGCGACGACCATCTCCTCCGAGGTCTGGTCGATATAACCAGCCACCATCCGGGACATGCTCAGCGTGGCCGCGCTGATCATGTCCGCGCTTCCGGCCTGGCGGGCCAGTTCCCTGAGCATCCAGTCGGAGAAGCACGTGGCCGAGCCGGTAGGCGCGCAGCAGGGCGGTCAGCGGCGTCCCCCGCTGGGCCAGCCGCCGCGCGGTTTCCACGTTGCTGTCCACGCTCGAGGCGAGCAGCGTGAGCACCGGCTTGTCGTCGCGTAGCTGCGGGATGTCCTGGACTATCGCCTCGTAGACATCCTCGGACACCGCGGCGCTTTCTTAGCCACTTCGGGTGGCAAGCGGCAAGGGCCGGTTCTCGACGATGCGTTTCATCACGATGGTGGAAGTGAGGCGGAGTACGCCCGGCAGCGTGGCCAGCCTCTGGTCCCGCAGCGTCGCGTAACTGTCGAGGTCGCGCGCGACGATCCGCAGCAGGTAGTCCGGGTCGCCGAATAGGCGCTCTGCGTGCCGGACCTGCGGCAGCGCGACCACGGCCGCCTCGAAGGAAGCGACGGTGCCGGCGTCGCCGCGTTCCAGGGTGATCTGCACGAGGGCCTCGAAGCCCATGCCGACAGCGGCCGGATCGACGATGGCGCGGTAGCCGGTGATGACGCCGCCGCGTTCGAGTTCGCGTAGCCGCCGGTGACAGGGGCCCGGAGTGAGTCGGACTCGGTCGGCGAGCTCGGTGACCGTCAGCCGCCCGTCGGTTTGCAGCTCAGCAAGGATTGCTCGGTCTACGGCGTCCACTTGAGAAAGAATATTGCTCAGTTACCAGCCTATGCCACGAAACTTGCAATCATCTGTCCGGCCGGGCGACGTAAATTCTCTGTTATGGACCTTCCGGCGCGAGAACCATGGAGGCAGGGCTGATGCACGCGGTGTTCGAGTCGCTGCCGCTGGTGGCCGCGTTCCTGGCTGTGCCTCAGTTCCTCCCGCAGCTATCCAGGGTGCGCCGCGCCCGCACCACGGCGGGGGTGTCGTGGTCGTGGGCCGCTCTGACGAGCGTGAACAATGCCGCCTGGCTGGGCTACTTTGCGCTGTCAGGCTTCTGGACCGCGCTGGTGCCCGCCATCTCGGCGACTGTCTTGTCGGGACTGCTCGCGGTGGTGCTGGCCCGACGGGGCGGCGGCATGCCGAAACGACCTGCGGTGCTCGTCTCGGTGTGGGCGGGTGTGCTGCTCACCGCCGGCGCGGCGTTTGGTCGCACGGGGCTCGGCTCGGCCCTGGCCGTCGCCTTCCTGCTCCAGGTCACGCCGTCGGTGTGGATGGTGTACCGGTCCAGGGACACGACCGGTGTCTCCCGGGGCACCTGGCTGCTCATCTTCGGCGAACTGCTCTGCTGGGGCGTGTTCGGCATCCACGAAGCCGACCCCCGGCTGATCGTGCTGGGTGCCACCGGCGTCCTGGCCAGTCTGCTCGTGCTCGTCCGCGTGTCGCTGACCGCCGCGCGCACGCAGATTATTACTGCGCCTCTGGACACGCGCATTACCCGACCGAGCGTCTTCAGCACTGACTGACAAGCGCCAGATGCCCAGGGCAAAGCGAAACCCCCTGACCAAGGCTCCCCGAGCATGCCCCGGTCAGGGGGTTTCTGTGTCGCTGCCCAGCCCGAGCGGGATGGGGGACCAGGCCAGCGACAGCTTTAGACGACCAGGTGAAGATGCCTTCTGCCTCTTAACACGGCTGCCGGGCGTGTTCGGTTTCGGCTGGTATAGAAAATCCCGGCAAATAATGCTGGCCAGCAGCCCAGCGCGTGGCCGTCGCGGCCGTGGTCCTTATCGAGGATCAGCCTGCACTTGGTAGCCGGGCCGCCCGGCCCGCTCGCACGCTCGCCGTGATAAAGCCGAGCCCGGCGGCGGCGCAGATCAGCCCGATAAGCGCCCAGATATGCTGGCCGTTCATGCCACCGGATTGGCCGAGCAGTTTCAGGCCCTGCGCGATCCAGAGCACGCCGACGGCGGCGAGCAGCACGCCGATCACCAGGAATATCCAACGCCTCATCCGTAACCCCGCTAACACGTTCGGCGGCCTGAGGCTCCAGGGCACTCATGGGAGGGCCCGGATGTTACTGGAATCAGCAGCAGCCAGTAGGCCTCGGATCTATACACGAGCACGCTGGCCAGCCGGTTCAACTCAGGAAGAGCGCAAGTCAGAACGGGAAGACAGGCCGGACAGCCGGACCTGGATGTCTGCGGTGACGGAATCGGGTCCTACCCGTGGACCCATTTCATCTCCGGGCACCTGGGCCGGCTCGCGCACCGCGACGACGTCGCGGTGCACCAGCAGTACATCGCCGACATCGAGGCCAGCTCCAGGGAGGCCCTGGAAAACGTCAACCCGGTGCCGTACTACGTGCACTACGGGGAAAACGCCTGGGCCGGGGTCAAAGCCCACCTCGACGCCGTCACCGAACGCGCCGCCGCGCCCGTCATCGCCAAATACACCGGCGTGCTCGCCGCCGCCGACATCGAGGTGTTCACCACGACCACGACCTTCGCCATCATGCAATCCCTGCGCCTCGACAAAGGCCCCAGCGGGCCCGTCCACCCCTAACCACCCAACCCAGCCCCTATAACGCGCCGGGACCGGCCAAGTACCGGCCCCGGCGCAGGGCTGCCACGTCCTGGCGGGCAGTCGCGGCCGGGCCTCCTCATCCCGCGACTGGGACCCGGGGCCCCGGGTGGAGTGCGCCGGCACAGGTTTTCGTTATCTGCAATTTTCTGTGAGCTTTCCCAGAGCTGGCGTTCAGCAACTTTCCCGGCGCGACCTGCATGATTGCGTATCAGTACGTGGAAGAGCCGACGAGCCGACGCACGGCAGATGAGGGGCAACCACGTGAACAGGCCTGCTCAGCCCAGGTGGCGGCGCGTATGCCAGCGCCCTGGCCGCGGCATCCGGCTGAACATGTCGGGACCGTCCCAGCCGTCCGGGGTCGTGGCCAGGCGGCTGCTCGCGGTGTTGCTCGCCCTGGCGATCACGGTCGTCGCGGTGGTCCAGTACCGCACCGGCCGGGGGCCCGTCGTGGTCGCGTGGCTGGCGGTCGGCCCGCTCCTGGCGTCCCTCCTGCTGCGCCCGTGGATCACTGCCGTGCTGGCGGGATGGGCGACCCTGCTGGGCGCCGGGGTGATCGTGAACCAGCCCGCCCGGCCCGGGACGCTGGTGTCGCACCTGGGCGTATGCGTGCTGCTGGCCGCGTTCGCGGTGGCCAACTCCGTGCTGCGCACCGCAGCGCAGCGGCGGCTGAGCCGGGTCCGCGCGGTGGCCCGGGTGGCGCAGAGCGCCCTGCTGCGCGAGGTCCCGGCCACGGTCACCGCGGGCCGGATGGCCTCGCGCTACGTCTCGGCCGCAGCCGAGGCCCGGGTGGGCGGGGACATCCTCGAGGTCGTCTCCGAGGGGGGCCGGACTCGCTGGCTGATCGGGGACACCCGCGGGAAGGGACTGCCCGCGGTGCGCCTGGCCAGCGTCGCGACGACCAGCTTCCGGGACGCCTGCGCCCAGCCGGGGTTGTCGCTGGCCGAGGTCGCCCGGGTGGTGGACCGGTCGGTGACGCTGGCCGCGGGCGAGGAGGACTTCGTGACCGCGTTGTTCGCGGAGTTCGATCCGCGGGGCTGGCTCGAGCTCGTCACCTGCGGACACCCGCCGCCACTGCGGCTGAACTCCGGCGGCGGGCTGCAGGCCCTGACCCCGTCGGCGTACGCGACCCCGCTCGGCCTGCACCCCGCCATGACGACGTCCACGTTCAGCGTCGGCGAGGGCGACCGGGTGGTGTTCTACACCGACGGCCTGCTCGAGGCCCGCGACCGGGCGGGCCGCTACTTCCGCCTGGAGGACTGCGCTGACCTGCTCCGTGGCCCCGACCTGGAGGCCGCCGCGGACGGGCTACTCGATCGCCTGGTGTCCCACACCGGCCGCAGGCTCGACGACGACGTGGCCATTCTGCTCTTCGAGGCGGCGCCCAGCGTGGTGGCCGGCCAGCCCACCGGGACCGTGGGGGCAGCCCCGGGCAGCAGGCCCGCGCATGATCTTGTGGCTTCCGGGTCCGGACCCTGAGCCGGGCGCGGCGCACGCAGGGAGACGACCCGGCGTCAGCGCCGGGTGACCTCGTAGCGGGCCTGCTCGAAGGTGATGAGCCGATGGGCCCGGTTCTTGGTGAAGGTCAGCCCCCGGCCCCAGGAAAAGACGGCCGCCACCCGGTTGCCCCAGCCGACCAGGTAGAGCACGTGGACGAAGCCCCACATGGTGTAGCCGATCACGCCGGTGAACCTCATGCCGAACGCCTCCGTGACCGCGGACAGGTGGCCGATCGTGGCCATGCTGCCCTTGTCCCGGTATCTGAACGGCTTGGCCGGCGAGCCGCCGCCCAGCCGGGCCGAGATCAGCTGGCCGACGTACTTTCCCTGCTGGATGGCGGGCTGCGCGACTCCGGGCAGCTGGTTCAGCGAGATCATGTCCCCGACGGCGAACACGTCCGGATGACCAGGCAGGCTGCAGTCCGGCTGCACGGCAACCCGGCCCGCCCGGTCGGTCTCGGCGCCGGTGGCCCCGGCGAGCATCCCGGCCAGCGGCGAGGCCCGCACGCCTGCGGCCCAGATCTTCGTCCGGGCGGGAACCCGCTCGTCGCCCCCGGAGTCCCGTACGGTGACGCTGTCTTTGTCCATCCCGACCGCCGCGGTGTTCAGCCGCACCTGCACGCCCATCTTCTCCAGCCGCCGCTGGGTGTAGCGCTGCAGTTTCGGGTGAAACGCGCCCAGCACCGCCGGGCCCGCCTCGACCAGCAGGATCCGCGCCTCCGCAGTGACCACTGACCGGTACTCCCTCGGCAGCACCTGGTGGGCCAGCTCGGCCAGCTGGCCCACCAGTTCGACCCCGGTCGGCCCGGCCCCGACGACCACGAAGGTCAGGTACGCGGCCCGCTCCGCGGGGTCGGTGGCCAGCTCGGCCATCTCGAAGGCGCTGAGAATGTGGCTGCGCAGGTCGCGGGCGTCCTCCAGGGTCTTCATCCCGGGCGCGAACTCAGCCCACTCGTCGTGCCCGAAGTAGGCGTCCGTCGCGCCGCTCGCGACGACCAGCGTGTCGTAGGGCAGGAGCAGCTCCCGGCCGTCGGGGGCCACCGCCGACACCACCCGGCCCTTCACGTCCAGGTCCTGAACGTCGGCCAGCACCGTCCGGGTGTTCTGCTGGGACCTGACCACGCTGCGCAGGGCCGGCGCGATCAGCCCCTCGGCCAGGATCCCGGCGGCCACCTGATAGAGCAACGGCTGGAAGAGGTGATGGTTGGTCCGGTCCACGATCGTCACGTCGGCGTCGGCCCGAGCCAGGGCGCGCGTCACGTTGATGCCGCCGAAACCACCACCGACGACGACGACGCGGTGCCGCTGACCCGTCATGCACAACCTCCCGGGCGTGTCGGTGACCGTGGCGTGGTCATCGGGCCAGCTATTTCGGCTCGTAAGCCGCGACCGCGGTGCCAAACACGGATCTGTTATACAGGGTCAGGGCCGGACCGGCCCGGACGGGATCAGGGCTCCCCGGCTGGGCCGTGTTCAGTTCAGGTTGTGCTCGTGGACGTCTCGAGGGGCGGCGGCTCACCCGCCGGGTCATCGAGGCCAGTGTCCCGGATATCCCGGATGGCCTGATCCAGCTCGCGCACGGCGCGGCGGATCTTGTCGTTCGCGGGGTGATTAGCCATGAGTCCTAGCGCGGCCTGGAGGTCTTCGCCTGCGCGGAGCAGCCGGCGGACCACGACGTCGTCCCGGCTGCCCGGCGGGGGATCGCGGGTCGGCCGTACCGGGCTGACAGCCGGTGCGGAGGTTGTCGTCTTCCGGGAGTAAGCACCTGGTATCTGGTACATCGTGGCGGCTCCTTGCCGTAGTAGGGCCAAGCTGGGCCGTGCCGTCAGGGTCTGGAGCGGCAGGCGTACCTACACCGCCCGGCCAGCAGCGAGAAGGGGCACGATGTCCCGGCCGGCTGGCTCGCGCCGCTGGCAACCCGGGCACTCGGGCAAGGACAGCCGGATCGCGGACGGCCAGTAAACAAATCTGTCCGTCCGGCAGTAGATGCACAGCGCGTGACGGCCGGCACCGGGCCCCCGCCTGGGGCGTCGCGCTCCGCCGGTCCCGGGGGGATAGCTCATCCCAGGAAATGTCATAGCATTCGCCACCTTCAACGCAGGGCTGCAAGCGGCGAGGGAGCGCATGGTCTGGACCGATCCAGGCTCGCTAAGTGCTGTCAGCGTTGCACGAACCCAGGCGGGAGGCAAGCACGCCGGACTGCTGCCAGCCGGACCAGGCCATCGGTTGGCTGCCTGCTCCTGCCTGCGCAGATGCCACTTCTGCTGCTGCACAAGCGACGTAGGCGCCGGCGCGGCACCCGGGATCAGCCGAAGGTGAAGTCAGGCTCCGGCAGGACAGCCGGACCTCGAAGTCGCTGTCCCCGGCCAGCCGCCACGCCTCGGCGATGCCAGCCTCATCGCGCAGGTACGCCTCGAAGCGGTCCGGGTCGATACCCATGGCTGACCTGCTCCCATAACCCTGGCCAGGCCGGCCTGGGACGTGAACGCGATCCCGACGCGCTCACAGGTATCGACGCTAGACCCGGGATCGCGCGATGCGGGCTCCGCATGCGGAGGTCTAACAGGCCCTGCCCCATCCCTAACGAACAGCTCACGGCGAGGACTCAGGCCAGCGCGAGGCCGGTGCCCGTGATGAAGAGCAGGAGCAAAGGCCCCGATACGTACGCCAGGTCAGCGAGCCCGGGCAGGAGCAGCAGGTAGGCCACCGCGGAGCAGGTGATGGCGATGGCCAGGGTGATCCCGGCGTAGCGCAGCCACCGGGGCAGTACCCCCGAGGTGGCGCCGGCCAGGCCGAGGATGGCCAGTGCGAGCATCTTGACCCCGTCCAGCCGGTTCACCGCCTCATACAGCAGGTGCGCGGGGCCAGGGTTCGTCGCCGCGGCCAGGCTGACACCGAGCACGAACTGGGCCAGCGAGATGAGCGCGGCGGTCAGGCCGGCGATGAGGACGATCCGGGCGTGCGCGGCTGCCCCGGCCCGGCGGGCCGCCCGGGCCAGCGCGATCGAGATGACCGCCAGGCCGATGGCGGGCAGCCCCTCGGTCAGGCCGAACTGCAGCACCACGGCGGCCTGGTGCCCGGCGAGCGCCGCGGTGATCGAGGCCCCGGACGCGGTGAGCTTCGGGCTGGGGGCCGCAACGGCCAGCCCGGCGATCCAGGACAGTGTGTAGGCGATCCCGGTGACGCCGGTGACCGTCAGCAGACGGCGGTGACGCACGTCCCGGGTGACGGAGAGATCCGTTTTCGTGTTCCTCAGCAGGTCGGGCTTGAGAGCACCCATGTCGTTCCTCCGGTCGGCGTGCGTTCCTGTGCTCCGCACGTTAGGAAGGCCCGGAGGGCTTGGCGTCACCCGAAAGTGGACCAACCAGGTGGAGTCTTTCCTGCCGCAACCGGGCACCTAAGTGCCGATGTTCCGCTGACCCCCAGCCTCCTGCGCCGCCGGCAGGCCCGGGCCCATGGCTGACCAGTACTAACTCCGGGTAGCTCGCGCGGGCATCGCGGGCTGGGCAGCGGCACCGCTACCATCGCGAGGATGGAGCCGATCCCCGTCGACTTGTCCGGGGTGCCGCAGACGCTGCTGTGGAATCTCGGGCGGCGGGCCGCCGCGGCGCGCACCGGTGCTTCGCTGCTGGAGGACCCGCTCGCCATAGAGGCGGCCGGCCGGCTCCAGTACGACTTCACGGACGCCTCCCAGGGCGCCAGATGGCACGCGGTCCGGGTGGCAACCTTCGATGACGCGGTACGCCGCTTCCTGAACCAGCAACCGGCCGGGACGGTGGTTGCGCTCGGCGAAGGCCTCGAGACCCAGTTCTGGCGGGTGGACAACGGCCGCATGCACTGGCTGACTGTCGACCTCCCAGCGACCCTGGCTCTTCGCCGCCGGGTTCTGCCGGAGGATCCGCGGCAGCGAAGCTACGCCGGCTCGGCACTCGACCTGGGCTGGACCGGCCAGCTGGATCCGGCGGCGCCCGTTCTGGTCACCGCGCAGGGCCTGCTCATGTACTTCCAGCGGACCGAGGTCCATGAGCTGATCGCGGCGATCGCCAGACGGCTTCCTGGCTCGTGCCTCGTCTTCGACGTCGTGCCCGAGAAGATGCTCCAGCTGGCCCAGAGGCAGTCTGGCCGTGAGCGTGACCAGGCGGTCGATCTGTGGTCGTGGTTGTTCACCCCGCAGGAGCGGGCGTCGATCAGCCAGATCCCTGGCGTCGCGGGGATTCGCGACCTCGTGCCGCCGCGCGCACCCGGGATGGTGCCGCTGGCCCTCCGGGCGGTTCGCCGCCTCCCACGCAGGGTGCGCTATGCACTTCCCGTGTTTCCGGTCCTGGAACTGAGGTTCCGCTGACCTGGGGCGGTGGTCGTCCCCGGAGGGATGAGTCAGGCGGCCCCTGACAGGGTCCGCATGTTGCCCTTGGGGAGCACCAGTCCGGCGATGGCCGCGGCCACCACGAAGATCAGCGCGGAGTACAGGAACGCTGTGGTGTAGCTGTGCAGCGCCGCCGTCTGCACGTTCACCGGCGTGATCGCCCGGCCCGCCAGGTATGTGGTGGCGGCCCCGGCGGCCAGCGTGTTGAGCAGGGCCGTGCCGACCGAGCCGCCAACCTGCTGGGAGGTGTTGAGGGTGGCCGACCCGACCCCGGCATCGGAGGGCTTGAGCCCGAGGGTGCCGGTGCTGAATGAGGGAGCCAGGCTCAGGCCGAACCCGAGGCCCAGCAGCAGGAGGTAGGGCAGCACGTGGCTCACGTACGAGCTGTGCAGCCCGACCCCGTGCAGGAGGTACAACGCAAGGGCGTTCATGAGCAGCCCGATCGGCACGATGACCTTGGGACCGAATCGGGGCAGGAGCACCCGGTTGGACACCTGCGCCATGCCGGCCAGGGCGGCGATCATGGGGAGAAAGGCGAGGCCGGTCTTGACCGGGCTGAACTTGAGTGTTTCCTGCAGGTAGTAGGTGAGGAACAGGAAGACCCCGAAGAGCCCCATGCTGGCGAGCAGCATGGCCAGGATCGAACCGCCCCTGGTCCTGTTCAGTACCACCCGGGGTGGGAGCAGCGGGAACCGCACCCGGGGCTCGAGCCAGGCGAAGATGGCCAGCAGGATCACCCCGACGACCAGGAATCCAATGGTGAAGGGATTGCTCCAGGCGGTGGTCTCGGCGTGCGAGAAACCGTAGACCAGGCAGAACAGGCCGCCCGTGACGAGCAGGAGCCCGGGAATGTCCAGCGGATCGCGGTCGGCGGCCTTGTCGTTCTTCAGCCAGAGCAAGGCCCCGATGGTGGCCACAGCGGCAAAGACCAGGTTGACGTAGAGGGTCCAGCGCCATGACACGTAAGAGGTGAGGATCCCGCCGAGCAGCAAGCCCCAGGGCCCCGCCGGCTCCGGCGATGCCGCCGTAGATCGCGAACGCCTTGCCACGTTCACGGCCGTCGGTGAAGGTGGTGGTCAGCAGGGCCAGGACCGACGGGGCGAGCAGCGCGCCGAAGGCGCCCTGCACGGTCCGGGCGATGACCAGCATCGGGAAGTTGACTGCGGCTCCGCCGATGGCCGAGGCTACGGCGAACCCGACCAGCCCGATGATCAGCGTCCGCTTACGCCCGAAGATGTCGCCGATCCGGCCGCCGAGCAGGAGGAGGCTGCCGAAGGCGAGCGCGTAGGCGGTCACGACCCATTGCCGGTCGGCGTTGGAGAAACCGAGCGCGTGCTGGGCCGTCGGCAGCGCGATGTTGACCACGGTGTTATCCAGGATGACCATCAGCTGGGCGACGCCCAGCACGGCCAGGATCCACCACCGCATAGCGTGGTTCGCTACATGGTCGGCTGTCTCAGCCACGTCCACCGGGGAGGTGCCCGGTGGGCTCATCGATTCCTTCTCTGACTGGGACAATGCGAACTCCCCGCTCGTTCGGGCTCAGACGCTCACCATGACGTAACAGCGGCCGGCCGGAAAACGGTGCCGCCTGAGCACCCCCAACCCGTCTGGCCGTCCGGATCTCCTGCGGGGAAGTCAGTCAAGCGGCGGGCTCGTGGCCGGCCTGGTGCCCTGCTGCAGGCTAGCCTGCAGCCTGTGATCACTTGTGTCGTTGAATACGTGATCGATCCGGCCAAGATCGATGCCTTCGAACGTTTTGCCCAGCGCTGGATGGAACTGGTCAATCAGCACGGCGGCACTCACCACGGCTATTTCCTGCCCGCCGAGGGCGCCAGCGACCAGGCACTCGCGCTGTTCAGCTTCCCCAGCCTCGCCGCCTACGAGCAGTACCGGACCCTGTTCGGCACGGATCCCGAGTTCGCCGCGGCCGACCGGATCAGGGATGAAAGCGGGTGCGTGCTCCGTTACCAGCGCACGTTCATGCGCCCGTTGCTCCCCGGGTAGCCGCGCAGGAGGCCGGCTATAGGTCGTCGGGGAGGAGCCGGAACCATTTGTGCGGGGTGAGGGGGCGCATCGCGCGCAAGTCGGTCATCTGCTGTCCGGCCGGCGAAGCAGGTAGGTGTCCATGACCCAGCCATCGCGGCTGCGGGCGGTCGCCCGGGCCGCCGTGATCTGCTGCCCCACCTCAGCGACCCGGCCGGAGATCAGCGCTTCGCCTGCGCCGCTGATGCCGGCCCCCCAGTAAATGTCCAGGTCCCCGTCCATCTCGGTGAAGGCGCACTCTGGGTCAAGCATCACCACGACATCGTCGGCGTTGCCGGGGAAGCCCTGGGCGATCAGGCGGCCCGTCGTGATGTGCAGCGGGCGCCCGGCCCGGGTCAGGCTGATCTGGTGCTGGGCAGCCAGCGCCTGGATGCTGCTGATCCCGGGGATCACCCGCAGCTCGAAGCTGACCGTCCCGCGGTCGAGCACCTGGCGCAGCACGTCCACGGTGCCGTCGTACATCGCCGGATCCCCCCAGGCGAGGAATGCGCCGTGCCCGTGGCCGCCGAGCTCGCCGGCTATCAGCTGCTCATAGATTTCTGCGCGCCGCGTCCGCCAGTCCGCCACGGCCTGCCCGCCGGACGCCGGGCCGTGGGGGCGCTCAGGATCGGCTGCGGTCACGATCCGGCAGGAAGGGTTGGTGATGTACCGCTCGCAGATCTCCCGGCGGAACTCGAGGAGTTCGCGGGCCGCATCACCCTTGTCCATCATGAACACGACGTCGACGGCGTTGAGGGTGCTGATCGCCTGCACCGTGATGTGCTCGGGATTACCGGCGCCTATCCCGACCACGGACATTGTCCTCATCAGGCCTCCTGACCTGCCTCGTAGGCCGGCTGGCCGGTTGCCGGTGACGTCGCGTTGAGGATGCAGTCCCCGCAGACCGCCGAGGTGGCCGCCGGGTCGACCCGGTAGATCAGGCAGCAGCTTCGCCTGCGGAACCCCTGCGCGCTGCTGGTCCAGGTTCCGGCCAGCTCCGGGGCGCTCAGCAGTGCGCCCCGGAGGGTGGCGGCCTCGGTGGCGAGATCGGGACGTGCCATGGCGATCATGGAGGCGGCGGCGTTGACCGCGGACGCGATGTTGCCCTGCAGCACGATGGGGGACACGGACATGGCCGCTGTGACCTCGGTGAGGGCCCGCACCGGCCCGTGAAGCAGGCCCTGCCGCAGCTCACTGGCCAGCCGGCTGGCGCCGGGCCGGTCCCCGGCCCCGGCGAGCGCGGAGGCCGGTAGCGACAAGGGCAGCGGGCCGCCGAGGACGGGCTGCCAGGCGACCTCAGCCGGGTCCATCCGCGGCACCCGGCCGAGCAGGACCGCCATCCCCAGGACGGGGGAGATCAGCCGGGCCGCCACCCCGAGGTGGGTCACTGACGCGGCGGCCCGGAACTCCACGGCCTCGGGCGGACGGTCCGCGGCCAGCGCGCGGCGGACTTCCGTGATCCGCTGCCGCAGGTCTGCCGGGGAGTCGAGCAGAGTGCTCAGCGGCCGCCACGGGGCAGCCAGAGGCTGGCCAGGCGGGTGGATGCTCACGGCGAAATACGGCCCGAGCTGGGCCAGTTCCGCCGCGTGCCGGGCGGCGGGATCAGCGCCGCCCGGCACGTCGCGAGGTTCGGTCTGCGAAGTGGGCACCGAACGTCAGCGTGTCACACTCCGGCTGGCTCGGGCCTGCGCAGTTCGGCGCTGGCCGGTCCGGGAGCCAGCAGCCGGTCGGCGAGGGGGGCGAAGATCAGCCCGATGACCGACCACAGCAGGAGCTGCGCGGCGACCGAGTACAGCCGGAAGTTGAACAGCACATCGGCGGGGAACCCCGGATAGACGATCGTTCCCTTCGCGTTGGTCAGCGGCAGCGGTGTCTCGGTGGCGTGGTGGCCATAAGTCTGCTCGTTGAACGCCAGGTGGCCGAGCTGCGGCAGCAGCGCCATCACGATCCCGGCCGCGACCACGAACGCGGCCCCGGCCAGCAGCGCCGCGTTCCAGGTGCCGAACCGTTCCTTCAGCCGCTGCCCGAGCCAGACCGCGGCGATCAGCAGCACCACCGAGGCGAGGACCATGAGCAGGTAGTAGCCGCCGCGCGCCTGGATGGTCTCGGGGTGGCCGATCGAGGGCGGGTTGGCCGGGTACTTGATGAACGGCACCAGGTAGATCCCGACGAACCCGGCTCCGGCGAGCAGCAGGGCCAGGGTGCGGGGCCGGACGTTGCCGACCCGGCCCAGGCACAGGGCGTAGGCCACCGCGAACAGGGCACCCATCGCGGCGCCGAAGGCGATCATCCCGGTGCCGATCCCGATGCTGGCCTGGATGGTCCGGCTGAAGATGTCCGGTCCCGGCGGCGGGGCGGGCAGCCCCGCGGCCTTGTCCAGCGCCGCGATCACCGCGTCGCGGCCCGATTCGTAGCTGATGGCCTGGTTGATGGCTGGCTCAGCGAAGATCCGGGCGAAGATGAACGCGAGCATCCCGGCGATGGCCCCGGCGAGCACGCCGCGGAGGATGAGCTTCTTTTCCATGGCCGATGTCCCGGGCCGGCTCAGTGGCAGGGGAAGCCGAGGAAGTGACGCGAGTCGTGCACGAACTCGTGGACCATCATGGACTTGCCGAACACCGACACGGCGCCCTCGTCGACACCGATGAAGTAGTACACCGCCAGTGCGACCAGGGCCGTGCCGACCAGCCACAGCATGGCTCTTGAGATCGGCAGGGCAACCGGGCGGGTGACAGCGCGGGGGGCGGACATGCTGCTCATGTGGAGCCTCCTCCGGGATCGTGCGTCCCGTCATCCAGTGGGCAGCGCGCTGGCCGAAGATCTGACTCACAAGCCCGGAGACCTGTTCACAGTGGCGCGACCGTGCCGGACTCTCACCGGCTTCCTCGGCGCCAACGCGCACCCCTCATTACTACCGGCCGGGCGTGTCATGTCAAGGCAGTACCAAGAAAGTCCCAAAAGATATACATAACGCCAGCTCACAGCCAGTGTGCTCCAACACGCGGACGGGAACCGGGAGCTAAGGCATCGAAGGTGGCTGGCAGATCCCCGGGTCCGCCAGCCACCATCGGGACGAGCCGGCCTGGTCTCAGGCCTTGGTCAGTGTGCCGACGGTAATGTGCGGCCAGCTCAGGCCGGCGAAGTTCAGCAGCACAGTCTGGGAGTACTGCAACCGTTTGGGCTCGGTATCGCCCGCCAGCGTTTGCAGCCAGAACGTCGCGACGACGTGTGCGGCATCAGCGTTCGGGCCGTCCTGGGTGCCGACGAGGAAGGCCATGTTCGACGTCCCGCCGCCCACGATGGTGCCCGCGGTGCTCGACACATGCAGCCTGGTCGTGCTGGTGACGTTCGGCGGATTTTTGGTCAGCACGCTGTTGGGGTTGTCGAGCATGGCCTGGGTAATGCCGGTCAGCCCCACGCCGGAGGTCCGGAACTGCGTGGTCTTGTTCAGGTGCTGCTCGTCGAAGTCGACCGTCTGGGTCGGCTGGCCGATGCTGAACGGGGTGAGGCTGACGGCCGGGATCGAGGGTCCCCCGGCCGCGGTCGCGGCGGTCCCCTGGATCAGGATCGTGGTGCCGTGCGGGATGGAGGCCAGCCGGGCGATGGTGGTGGGCTCCGCCGGGTCGGTGGTCGGCGGGATGTTGATCCACACTCCTGGCTCGATGTGCAGCCCGGCCGGGGCCCCGTTGACCTCCACGTTGGCGTCGGAGATCTGCTGCAGGTAGGTCAGCCCATGCAAGCCGATCCGGGCCTGGAGCAGGGCGCGGTTCGGGATCTGCCCGGGAATGACCTCCAGGTCGATCCGGTCGCTGGTCACGTTGAGCTCGAGGAAATGGTCCGACGGGCCCCTATGCGGTCGCCAGATGGCATTGAAGCCCTGGCCGCTCCAGTTTCCGGCGAGGCCGGCGAGCGGCCCCAGCCCCTGGTCAGGCACAGCGGCCGCCGCGGCTCCCGTGTCGTTGTCCAGCGGCTGGAAGGCAAAGTTTGCAGCCAGTTCCATGTTGTTCCCCTCAGCGAGACGTCGCTCACCTGTGAGCCCCCGAGGCCGGTGCAGCCCCGCGCAGAATTAGTAGACAATTCTGCCCGGTGAGTACCACCGCCGTCGATCGTCGGAACGGATATGACTACCGAACCTCAGGCGAAGAACCTCGCCGATCTCTACGACCTCGCGCCACTGGACTGGACCGATGTGCGCCAGACGCTGGAGACCAACCTGACCCAGGAACCTGGTACCGGCGGACCCGGTCACCACACCTTCTGGTTGTCAACGATCGACGCCGACGGCCGGCCGCACATGACCGCCGTGGGCGCCTTCTGGGTCGACGGCCGCTACTACTTCTCCGGCAGCCCGCGGTCGCGCAAGATCCGGAACATCGAGCATGACCCGCGCTGCGCCTTTGGCGTCGCCATCCACGGCTACGACGTGGCGCTCGAGGGCCGGGCCGCCCGGGTCACCGACGACGGGCTACTGCAGCGCCTCGCTGGGGTGTTCGCCGGGGGCGGCTGGGCACCGACCGTGGCCGACGGCGGCTTCACCCACGACTACAGCGCCCCCAGCGCCGGCCCGCCGCCCTGGTACGTCTACGAGTTCACCCCCGACGATGCCTACGCGGTCGCCACCCAAGAGCCTGGTGGCGCGACCCGATGGACCTTCTGACCCTCGGCGGGCGTCACGAATGCGATGTGACTTACCGCCCTTCCATGCGCTAGCGGCGCGGCGGACTCTGGCCGGCTGAGCCAGGCACAAGACGGCGGTGAAGAGCAACCAGCCACGTGCCCGCCTGCCGAAGGGACCAAAGTCCCGGAGCACGGCCATCGATGCCGTCCATAGGCATCGCCGGCCAGGCGAAGGCCCGGTAGGGTCGTCGCGGACCCGAACCACGAGCACACAGGCTTTCTCGGGCGGCCCGGCGATCTCCGACCGGCGGATAGAGGGTGACGATGCCTGAGCTGGGTCAGGCTTCGGTATCGGCGGTCATCGTGGCCTGCATCGTGGCCGCAGCCATCGCCTTCGTCGTTGGTGTGGCAGTCACGGCGTTGATCAGGCGGCTCGCCGCACATCGCAATCTTGAGGTCCCGCGGCGGCCTGTCTGGCGGGCGCCGGTCACCGTGCTGCTCGTCGTGCTGGCTGTCCGCGCCGTTCTGCTGGCCGCGGGTTCAGAGCGCGGATGGCCCGGCCGCACCGGGTACATCCTCGGCCTGGTGGCGATCGCCGTCGTCGGATGGCTCCTCACGGCGGTCGCTGCCGTCCTTGAACGGGCGATGCTGGACCGCTTTCCCGATGCTGAGCTTGAGAACCGCCGCTCCCGCCACGTCCGGACGAAGATCATCCTTGTTACGCGGGTGATCCAGGCCCTGATCGGGGCGGTCACCGTGGCCGCGATCTTGTGGACGATCCCGCCGCTGCGCGACATAGGCGCCGGCATCCTGGCGTCGGCTGGCGTAATCGGGGTGATCGGCGGGCTGGCCGCGCAGACCACTCTGGGAAACCTGTTCGCGGGCCTCCAGATCGCCTTCACCGATGCGATCCGGATCGATGACATCGTCGTCGCTGCGGGGCTGACCGGCCGCATCGAGGAGATCACTCTCACCTACGTCTCAGTGCGCGTGAAGGACAACACGACACTGATCCTGCCCTGCACCTACTTCACGACGACGCCGTTCCAGAACTGGACCCATAAGGGGGCCCAGATCAGCGGGACGGTAGAAATCGGGGTTGACGCTCACGCCCCGCTCGCTGCCCTGCTCGCTGCCCTGCGCGAGGAACTCGGCCGGGTGCTTGAGCGCTCCTCGCACTGGGACAGGGGCCGTGGTGACATCGTCGTCGAAGACGCGACCGGCTCGGTGGTGAAGCTCATCGCCACGGTGACTGCCGTAGACGGTGACGCTGTCACGCCGCTGCGCGGGGACGTCCGGGAAGGCCTCCTGACCTTCCTCCAGGAAAACTATCCGGCCGCGCTGCCGGGCGGTTAGGCGGCCAGATTCGCGCGGCTGCCGTCGGCGTCATCCTGCGTCGGCCGCGCTACAAGGGTGGCTCGTCCTGGGCTCGGAGGGCGCGGATAGCCGCCGCAAAAGCCAGCAGGCGGCCGCGGGTGACCTGCGCACTCGATACGTCCCCCCCGGAGGGGCCGCGCTCGGCGTCCATGGCCGCCCGAGCACCCGTCAGCGACGTGATTACATCCGAGACCCTGGCGCGCTCGTCTTGATCCGGGGCTGCCTCGCGAAGCGCGTACAGCGCCCGCGTCAGGTCATCGGCCCGGCGCTGGATGTCGGACCATCGAACGCCTGCATCCGCGGCCGCCAGTGCGCCCGGTGTCTCCGCGGCCCGCATCGACTCGCACAGCGCCGCGCTTTCCGCGTACACCTCGACGACCCTGTCCTGCCATCCGGCCGCAGCTGCGGAGCGGCGGCCAGAGACCCGGACGATCCCCGCGATCAAGCCGATGAGGACCAGTGCCCCGATCGCGACCCATAGCCAGGTGAGAGATGAGCTGGATCCGCTGCTCGCGACGGCAGAACTGCTCGCCGGCGCATTCGTGGCGGGTGCGATAGCGCCCTGAGTTGCCGGAGGCTCGGCACTGGCCGACGCGCCCGGACTGGGCAGTGAGACACTCGCGGTCCGGCTGGGTAGAGAGATACTGGCGCTTCGGCTGGGGGAGAAGCTAGCAATCGGGCCGCCGCCGCTCTGCCCGCACGCTGCCACCACGAATCCGGCGAGCAGGATCGCTACCGCGAGCAGCAGACTCTTCATTAAGTGTCGCATCTGGGTGCTCCTCTGCGGTTAAGGCGATGCCGGTCATCCGACGGAATGATCCGGGGCCCTGGCCGCGCCGGCATCACCCGCCAAGGGGGGTGCCGCGGTGGCTGCGGCCGCGTCCGTGCCGGTCAGATCAGTCCGAGTTTCTTGGCCCGGCGTACTGCTTCACCCCGGCGGGTCGCTCCGAGCTTCCGGAAGATGCTCTTGAAGTGCGTTTTGACGGTGTTAACGGAGAGGTACATCGAGGCGGCGATTTCTTCGGTGCTGAGCATTGATGCCGCGAAACGCAGGACCTCGCGCTCGCGGTCGCTGAGCTGCTCGACGATGACCGGGTCCAGGCGGCTGCTGGCTGGGTGGACGGGGACCTCCCGGCGCCCGGCGCCGGGCTGAAGCAGCCCGCGGTAGACCCTGGCCAGGTCAGGACGGTAGTGAAGGGCAGGCTGGATCCAGGTCTGATTCATCGCGAGCGGGAGACGGCGGCGTTCTGGCTCGGCCAGGCGCAGGGCGCGCTCGAGGGATCGGCGGCCCGGGGCCGGGTCGTGACTGCGGTAGCTGATGAGAGCGTCGGTGAGGTATGCCTCGAGCCGGTCGGCAGTCTCGCCGGTGGCGGCGTCGGCCCCGGCCGGGAGAGCCTGCCGTGCCGCGTGGAGATTTCCCGCGGCCAGGAAGGCCCGGGCTCGCGCGACCGCAGCGTCGAGACCGGATCCGGCTGCGGCGCGGCGTGCCGCGTCGAGGGCAGCCTGGATATCCCCGGCTGCCGTGCTGGCCTGCGCTTCGGCCACAGTGAGCAGGTGGTCGAGCCAGGGCGGAGGCGCCCAGCTATCGCGGCCGCGCTGAATCAGGTCCGCGGCGGCTGGCCCGTTGACCCGGGCCAGGGCACCGCGCGCGGCTACCAGGCAGGCGACCGCGCCGATAAGCCGGTCAGGATCAGCTCGCAGGGCGGCGTCGGTCTCCTGCAGCCGGCTGCGGGAGGCGTCCAGTTCATTGCGCTCCAGGTGCACAAGAGCGAGGGCGACCGCTGCAGAGGGCGCCGGCTGGCGGGCTTGGGATCCCCCGGCCGGGCTGATCGCGGCCGAGGCCAGCTCGGCAGCGCGGCTCAGCCGGCCGCGCAGTGCCTCGATCAGGGCGAGGTGCCCGTTACAGGCCGCCCGTTCGCAGCTGTCTTCGGGGAAGGCAGCTGCCGCGCCGGCGAAGGCCACGGCGGCTGGGTCCAGATCGCCGGACCAGAGCTCGACGGCACCACGGCCAGACAGCACGTGCCCTTGCGCCTCCGGGTGACGGCCTTGCAGGCTGAGCGGAAGCTGCTCGAACAGGGTCTCCGCGCGGGCGGCAGCCGTCCTGGCCGCGTCAAGATCCCCGCACCGGCGAGCCACCGCGAGACGGAGCGTCGCGGCGGCCAGCCGGGCGGGGATCTCGTGACCGGCGGGAAGCCGGTCGAGGCCTTCCGCCGCTGGGGCGAGCAAGCGACTGGCTTCCTTGTCACGGCCGTCAGAGAGCTCCAGGGCGGCGGCCGCCAGCACGGACGGTGGCTGCGCCGGGCCGTCTGAACGTGCGGGGGGAATGGGTATCCGCCGCAGGGTGTCGGCCACCGGGGAGCTGCCGCGCGGCTTGAGGAGTTCGCCGACGGCCAGCTCGTCCACCACGATCCGGGCGGCCAGCTGCCAGTCGCTGACCGCTGCCGCATGCGCGACAGCCTGCTCCAGCAGCCCGTTCCGCCGGTACCAGCCGGCTGCCTGCCGGTGCAGGCCGGGCGTACGGTCCGGGGATTCCAGCCGCAGCTTCAGCTGGAGCACCTCGGCCAGCAAGGGATGGTAGCGGTACCAGCCGTGACCGAGCGGCTGGATGAACCCGCCGGAGCGGGCCAGCGCGGCCAGGGTGCTGCCGGCCTGCTCATCACCAGTCAGCTCCCAGGCCATGTCTGCGCTCACCCGGTCCAGAATGCTGGTCCGCAGCATGAGCTCCCGCTGGGCGGGCGGCTGCGCGTCGAGCACCTCATCCACCAGGTAGCTGGTGAGAGCGTTGTCCTCGGCGGCCAGGTTCTTAATGAAGAGCCCAGGGTCGGGATGTCCATCCAGCGACAGGGCGGCCAGCCGCAGGCCCGCGGCCCAGCCCCCCACCCGTTCGGTAATGAGATCGACCGCCCCGGCGGGAAGACTGAGGCCGTGCTGGGTCATCAGCAGGTCTGCCTCGGGGACGGTGAAGGCCAGGTCGGCCGCGCGGATCTCGGTCAGCTCCCCGGCCAGCCGGTGCCGGTGCAGCGGGACGTGCGGGTCGATCCGGGCCGCCGCCACCAGGCGCAGGCCCGGCCGCGCATATCTCAGCACGTAGGCCAGCTCGGCCAGTGGCTTGGGCGCGGTCAGCAGATGGAGGTCATCCAGGACCAGGACCAGGGGCGGGTCGAGCGTGGCCAGGGCTGAGGCCAGCCGGGGCAGGAAGGCACGAACACTCGCGCGTGCGTGCGGCTGGGCCGGCGGTGTCTCCTCAACGGGGACGCCCGCCAGCCGCAGCGCCTTCACGACGTGTGACCAGAAGCTGCCCGGCTGATTGTCGTACTCGTCCAGAGTCACCCAGGCGACGCGCCCTGGCGTCACGCTCGCGGCGGCCCATGAAGCCAGGGCGGTCGTCTTACCCGCACCGGGCGGGCCGGTGACCACGGTCAGCGGCCCGCCGGCGCCCTCGGCGATGCGCTGGTCCAGGCGGGGCCGGGCGACCAGCCAGGCCGGCAGACGGGGGGCAGCGAGCTTGGATGCCAGGACAAGATCATCGGCTGGCTGCCTCCCCGCAAGCGTCGTCGTGCGTGCCATCATCTACCTCTGCTCCCAGTACGCCACCGGAGTCGGCCTCATCTCAGGGCGCTGCCCGGCCGGGTGGTGGTGACCGACGTCATCTGGACCTCCGGGGAGAATCGCGAACCCTGACTCCCTCACCCTGGTCGAGCCGGCGTGGGCTGTCCCCACCCGGGTCCGGGTGATTCCCGGCCTCAGGAGGCCGCGGTCATGGTCACATCGCGCCGCGGCGAGGCCGCGCTGACGCCGGGATCGGCTTAGAGCAGGCGCAGGTCGACGGCCCGCTCGATGGCCTCCGAGCGTGATGCCACGCCGAGTTTCTGGTACACGGAGCGCAGATGAGTCTTGACCGTGTTGCGCGAGACATACAAAGTGGCCGCCATCTGCGGGTACGTGCTGGTCGGCAGGAGCTTCAGCACGCGCAGCTCGGCCGTGGTCCGCAGCTCGTGAGCCCGGTCGACGAAGCGCGAGGAACTCAAGGGTCGCCGGCCATGCTCTGACGATGGACAGCGCTTGCTCGGTGAGCTGTTCAGCGGTGAACCAGATCCCGCTTCTCCAGGCGCACAGGCCGGCCAGGAGCACGCAGATGATCCACGGTCAAAGAAGTGCTGGCCGAATCCCAGCCGCTGGGCCTGCTGCGCAGCCGTCCGGGCGGCATCCGCGGCCTGAGCCAGGTTGCCCGGACTCGAGCCAGGCCAGCGCCTGCGCCCGCGGGTACCTGCACCAGCTTGACCGGTTCGGAAAGCGGCCGGGCTCGCGAGGGCGCTGGCCGCCTCGCGCTCAACGCCAGGCAGATCTTCCAGCGCACGTGCTAGCGAACGCAGGAGGATTATCGGGGCGCCCGCGACCCAGTCGTCGCTCATCTGCGTTCGTTCCTGGATGGCCCGGGCGGCCAGGGCCCTGTCTGACCCCGCTCCTCCACCTGGCCGGTCATCATGCGGCGCACGGACTGCGCCATCGCGAACCGGGCTGCCAGCTGCGAGTCGGGCCGGAGCGACGGCTGCACGTGACCCAGCAGATCCAGGTACTCGCCAGCGCGAGCGATGTCCCCGGATAGCAGCAGGTCACTGGCCAGGCCTATCAGCCGGTCCGGGGAATCGGCCAGCATCGAGGGAGGCACCGTGCTCAGGTCCAGTGGCGGCGGCAGTGCCGGGTCGCGCAGGAAGTCAGTCACGACCCGGTCCTGCAGGAGGGCCAGGCCGCGGTCGGCCTGCCCTGCGGCTGAGGAAGTGGCGGCCCGCACGCCCGGTATCGCCCATCGACTCGAACCACTCGGCGGCCCGCAGCTGAAGTGCCTTTTCACCAGGTCCAGTCCCTGGCCCGCAGTTCGGCCCGCAGCAGCTGGTGCACCAGATGGTGGTAGCGGAAACTCGTCCGGTCCTCATCGAGCGGACACCAGGAAGAGGCTGGCCGCATCGATACCATCGATGGTCCCGGTGCGGTGGAGTCGCTCCGTAAGGCTGGGCTGCAGGCCGCTGGGATAGAGCCGGCCTCCGACGTCAGCGAGGCGGTCGGCGTAGTCGCTGACCACCTTGATGAAGGTGGCTCCGAGCGAGGTACGGCCGCGGAGTCGCAGCACCACCGCCGGTGCCTGTGTCCCGGCTGGGTCGGGCAGGTGGGCTTGCAGGGTGCGCGACCCGGCGTACAGCAGGCTGCCATACACATCCAGGACCGTGACGTGCTGGCTGGTGAGTGTGGCCGGGGCTGGGCGCTCTTCGAACCTGCGCGCCGGTCAGGTCGGCCACCTGCCCGCACACGATGTTGACGGAGATCCCGGTCAGAAACCCGATCATCACCGAGTAGGACACGAACCGGGTGTACCGGCCAGGCGCCAGCGAGGCCGGCGGCGACCAGGACGACACCGGCCATGAGCGCCAGCAGCAGTAAGGCTTCCGGGCGCTGGCCGGGAGGCACGCTCTTCAGCGCCGAGCCTGCCGCCAGCGAGGCTGCCGACGTCGTCGTGATCACCATTAGCCGGGTACTCGAAGTGAGCCCGCCCGCGATCGGCCCGGCGAAGCCGGCATACAGGCCCTGGACCGGATTGACCCCGGCCAGGACTGCCGCGGCCATCCCATCCGGGACGCTGCCGATCGCGCCCGGCAGCCCGGCCACGAAATCGGCCCGCAGGTGCTGGCGCTCCGGCCGGACTGAGCGCAGCCAGCGGCCAGCGGCGGCCAGGGAGGAGCGAATGAGGCTCATCATCCCGCGCTGAGTCACCTGCGCTCCTCCAGTTAAGGGAGCCCTGCCCCGGCCCGGTGGATCAATGATCGGCAGGCGCGCCCCCGAAGACCTCCCCTCGGTTGGGTGATATGTGCCTGCGCTGGTGAGCGCGAATCCGGCACGTGGCGGCTGCTCAGCCGCTGCGGGTGAACGTGAGCGCCTGGTGGCCCAGCCGCGTCCAGTCCATGGCCGGTCGCGGCTCGGGGACGCCGGGCCGGGTGCGCGGCACGCGCACCCGCAGGGCCAGGGGCTGGATGGTGCAGCGCACCGGGGTGGGCATCAGCACGGATTCGCCGTCGATCCCGACTGGGATCTGCGGCTGGTCGGCGTCGATGACGACTTCGCGGGCCGTGAACATGGTGACGCTGCGCGAACGCTGGGCCTTGCGCAGCAGCCCGGCCGCCTGGGCGGCGTTCTCGATCTTCACGCCGACGACGCCGAGCACGCCCTGGTCGAGCCGCGCACGACGGCCCAGGCCCGCGATGTCACCGGTCTCATAGGGGTTGTTGCTGACCAGCACGGCTTGCGGCCCGTCCAGGATCACCTGCCCGTCGACCTGGACCACCAGGTGCGCTCCCTGGTGGCCGGTCAGCAGGTCAGGGAGCATCGCGAGCGCGGTGCCGGACTTGTCGTCGCGGTAGGCCGGGCTCTGCACCACCTGGGCGTACGCGCCGAACGACGCGTTGTTGACGAATGTGCGGCCACCGATCAGGCCCAGGTCGATCCGCAGTTCGACTCCGTCGGTCAGGGCATCCAGGCTGGTGGCCGGGTCGTCACGGTCCAGCCCGAGATCGAGGGCGAAGTGGTTGCGGGTGCCCGCCGAGATCACCATCATCGGGATGTCCCGCCCGGCGGCGATGCCCGCGACGAGAGCCTGGGTTCCGTCGCCGCCGGCCACCCCGAGCAGGTCGGCGCCGGCGTCCACCGCCTGGCGCGCCAGTGCGGCCACGTCCACCACCCCGGGACCTTCGAGCAGGGCCACCTCGGCGCCGAGTCCGGCGGCTTTGCCAGCCAGCCCGAACTTGGCGACCTTTCCGCCGCCCGACCTCGGATTCATGATCACGAACGGCTGCCGCTGCGGCACCGCCACGTCTTCACGTGGCTTCGCGGGCGGCTGGCCACCGCTCAGGGCCGCGCGCCCCGCGGCCACGGCCGCGACCGCGAGCACGACGCTGAGCACGATCTCCCACAGCAGCCCCGCGGCGACGTACACCACGATCACCGCCACCGGCGCGGCGACCAGCAGCGCGGCCGCGAGCCAGCGCCCGATGCCGCGACGAGCCAGGAACCACCACGCCGCCGCGCAGACGATGGCCAGCCCGGCGATACCCAGCAGCAGCGCGGTCACGCTCTTCAGTCCGCCAGCCAGCAGCAGCACCACTGCCGCGGCCAGTGCGGCGGCGAACGCGAGCCGGGCCAGCCAGCGCTGACCGCGGCTGACCGGGGCCAGCGGCACCTGATCCTCCTGGGGAAGTTGCCTGGGCTTGTTCTTCTCGTTGGCCATGTTGGTTCCTCCGGCTAGTCAGGCCGGCGGGCTGACGGCTGGCCCTGGGCGGGGAGTCATCCCGCCACCATCACCTGCTTCCGCGCCTGAGCCCTCACCCGGTGAGGGTGATGCCGGGCTTGCCCATACGGGCGAGATTGCCGTTACGACATATGACTGCGGCCCACGGGGGTGTCCATGTTCCAGTGGGTGCCCGGGCTTCAGGTGATCTCGTCGTACCGCCGCCAGTGGCTGCTGAAGGACGTCATTGCCGGGGTGGTGCTGACCACCCTGCTGGTCCCGCAGGGCATGGCGTACGCGGAACTGGCGGGCCTGCCGCCGATCACCGGCTTGTACACATCCATCCTGTGCCTGCTCGGCTATGCGGCGTTCGGCCCGTCGAGAATCCTGGTCCTGGGCCCGGATTCCTCGCTCGGGCCGATGATCGCCGCGACCATCCTGCCGCTGATGGCCGCCAAAGGCGACGCCAAGCGCGCAGTCGCGCTGGCGTCGGTTCTCGCGCTCATGGTCGCGGCGATCATGATCCTGGCGGCGGTGGGGAAGCTCGGCTTCATCGCCGACCTGATCTCCAAGCCCACGATGATCGGCTACATGAACGGCCTGGCCCTGACCATCTTGATCGGGCAGCTACCGAAGCTGCTCGGGTTCAAGGTCGAGGCTGATGGCCTGATTGGTGAGATCACCGGGTTCGTCAAGGGCCTGGCGAACGGCGATGCAATCGCGGCCGCGGCCGCGGTCGGGATCGCGGCGATCGTGGTGATCCTGGTGCTGCAGCGCTGGCTGCCGAAGGTCCCGGCCGTGCTGATCGCCGTCGTGCTGTCGATCGCGGCGGCCACGATCTTTGACCTGGCCGACCACGGCGTCAGCCTGGTCGGGGTGCTTCCCAAGGGTTTCCCGCCGCTCACCATCCCATCCGTCCGCCTGTCTGATCTCGGTCCCCTGTTCGCCGGGGCCCTCGGGATCGCCCTGGTCTCCCTGGCCGACACGATCTCCACCGCGTCGGCGTTCGCAGCCCGCACCGGGCAGGAAGTCCGTGGCAACGGCGAGATGATCGGTATCGGCGTGGCCAACCTGGCGGCCGGCCTCTTCCAGGGGTTCCCGGTCAGCACCAGCGGGTCGCGGACAGCCGTGGCGGAACGCTCAGGTGCGAAGACGCAGCTGACCGGGGTGATCGGAGCCGCCCTGATCATCCTGATGATCGTGCTGGTCCCGGGCCTGTTCCGGAACCTGCCCCAGCCGGCCCTCGCCGCGGTGGTGATCACCGCATCACTGTCCCTGGCCGACATTCCCGCTACCGTACGGCTGTGGCGGCAGCGCAAGGCCGAGTTCCTGCTGTCGATCGCGGCCTTCCTCGGCGTGGCCCTGCTCGGCGTGCTGCCCGGGATCGCGATCGCGGTCGGACTGTCCATTCTCAACGTCTTCCGGCGGGCCTGGTGGCCCTACGCCACGGTGCTCGGGCGCGTGGACGGCGTAGAGGGCTACCACGACACCCGCTCATATCCCGATGCCGAGCACCTGCCGGGCCTGGTGATCTACCGGTTCGACGGCCCACTGTTCTTCGCCAACGCGACCACGTTCCGCGACGAGATCCGCCGGCTGGCCCGGGCCGAGCCTGAGCCCTCCTGGATCCTCATCGCGGCGGAGCCCGTGACCGATGTGGATACCACCGCGGCCGACGTGCTGACCGAACTCGACGAAGCACTGAACGCCCAGGGCATCAGCCTGGTGTTCGCCGAACTCAAGGACCCGGTCCGGCGCAAGATCGAACGTTACGGGCTAACCCGGACGATCGACCCGCGCCACTTCTATCCGACGATCTCCGCCGCCATCGCCGCCTTCCGCAGTGAAACCGGCGCCCAGTGGACCGGCGGCGGTCAGTCCGACGTTCCCACAGCACCACCCGTCGGCTAGGTGGGTGACGGCGGGCGGTGAGCACCCGGACCCAAGGCAGGAATCGATGAGCGCTTCCGATCTGGCCATCGTGGCCGGGATCGTTTTCCTCTGGGGAACGCTGTCCGCGCGGCTGGAGCACTACGACGTGACCGCGCCGATCGTCTTCGTGCTCGCTGGGCTGGTGCTCACCCACGGCCCGCTCGCCGTGCTCGGGTTCGAGCCCTCCCAGGAGCTGGTGAAGGCGCTGGCCGAGATCACCCTGGTGCTGGTGCTGTTCTCCGACGCGTCCCGGGTCAGGCTGCGCGACTTGCGCACTGATGCGGGCTTGTGCGTCCGGCTGCTGGGGCTCGGCCTTCCGCTGACCATCGGCCTGGGCGTCCTGCTGGCGCTCGCGCTATTTCATGGCCTGAGTATCTGGCTCGCCCTGCTGGTGGGCGCGGCGCTCGCGCCGACTGACGCGGCCCTGGGTGCGGGCGTGATGGTGAACCCCGCGGTCCCGGCGCGGATCCGCCGGCTGCTCAACGTCGAGAGCGGGCTCAACGACGGGATCGCCACGCCGGTCGTGGTGGTGGCGATAGCCGGGGCCGCGACCGCCGAGCACGCGGCCAGCGTCGGTCCCGGTGCGGCGGCCGCGGAGCTTGTCCTGGGCGTGCTCGCCGGGGTGCTGATCGGCGGCGCGGGGGGCCTGATCGTGAAGGTGGCGCGCCGCCGCGGCTGGGCCGAGAGCGATTTCGCCGGCTCCGCGGTGCTGGCCCTGGCCATCTCCGCTTACGCCTGCGCGCTGGCGCTGGACGGAAATGGCTTTATCGCCGCGTTCGTGGGCGGCCTGGCCTATGGGGCTACCAGCGGGAAGCCCGGCGAGCGCCTGGTGCCCTACGTCGAGGAGACCGGCGCCCTGGTGTCACTGCTGGTCTGGCTGGCGTTCGGTGCCATCGCGGTCGTGCCGGCCTTCGAGAACCTGACCTGGCAGGTGGTGCTGTACGCGGTGCTCAGCCTGACCGTGATCCGGATGGTGCCGGTGGCGCTGGCGCTCACGGGCGGGCGGCTTGGCCGTGCCGCGGTTGCCTTTGTGGGCTGGTTCGGGCCCCGCGGCCTGGCGTCGGTGGTGTTTGCCTTGCTGGCGCTGGAGGACCTGGGCCATCCTGCCGAGCCGGCGATCACAGTGATCGCGTTCACCGTGCTGCTCAGCGTGGTTGCGCACGGCCTGACGGCCAACCCGCTCGCCCGCCGCTACGGGCCGCGCCTCGCCATCCCGTCAGGCGGACCTGACGATGCCGAGGCGCAGCCGCTGTCCGCGCGTAGGCTCATCCGCCGTGCTCCTTGACCATGATGGGGAGGCTGAGCATGCGGGTGTTCGGGGACTTGGGCGCGTTGGTGAACCGGATCTTCGCCTGGGCGGATCGTCGTGCAGCGCCGGCATGGCGTGCTCGGGTTTCCTTACGCCGTGATCAAGAAGTACGGAGACGATGATGGCGGGCGCGAGGCCGCGCTCATGACCTACTACGGATTCCTCAGCATCTTCCCGTTGCTGTTGCTCGGCGTCGCGGTCCTGTCGCGGGTGCTGGCTGATAACCCGGAACTGCGGCAGCGGCTCATCACCGCGACCATCCCGGCCGCACTGCGCTCCACGGTGGAGAATTCGCTGACGGCCTTGCCGACGTCGACCGTCCCGTTCGTCATCGGCCTGATCGGCTTGCTGTTTTCCGGAACCGGTGTCGTATTCTCCGCGTCCCAGACGCTGAACAATGTCGCCGCCGTCCCGCGGCGCCTTCGGGGCAGCTTCTGGTCCCGGTACATCCGGGTGTTCGGGATGCTGGCGGCGCTGCTGCTGGGCGCGGTGGCGGTCGGGGCGCTCACGGTGGTGGTGACGGCGCTGCCTGGCGTGCCGGAAGCCGAACGCGCCGCGGCGGTGCTCGGGTCGGCCGTGGTCATCTTCGCCGTGTTGCTGTTTGGCGCCAGGCTGCTGCTCGCGCGGCCGGCGCCGGTTCGTGCCCTGTGGCCGGCTGCCGTTCTGGGCGCCGCGGCGGTGACCCTGGCGCTCAATCTGGGGGCACCATTGCTGGCCCGGCTGGTGACCAAGGCCGGGCCCGTCTACGGGAGCTTCGCCACCGTGGCCGGCATGTTCGCCCTGCTCTACCTGGTCAACCAGGCGCTGGTCTACGCGGCTGAGGTCGCAGCCGTCCGGTACGCCGGCCTGTGGCCCCGGGCCCTGGATGTCAACCGGCCCACGGCGGCCGACGTCCGCGTGATGACCCTCCTGGCCCGGGAGCAAGAACGCATCCAGGCCGCCCGGGTCGGGTTCCGCCTGGTGTCCCCCGATTCGTCTACCGCCGGGAACGGCTCGCCGGGACCGTGACCCCGGCTGGCCCGTGCGGGCTCCTCACTCACCAGCATCGGGTTTCATCGTCGCCGGCGCGGTCTGGGTCAGGAAGACGACCCCGACACACATCACGGCGAAGGCGATCGCCGCCACGGCCAGTACCCCGGCGCCAGGCTTGAAACGCTCGTCGAACAGCCACACGCTCAGGGCGATACTGACGATCGGGTTGACGATCACCAGGAACGGCTGGGAGACCCGCAGCGGCCCGACGTGCAGCGCCACCTGCTGCAGGATGGTGCCTGCGGCGCCCCCCACGGCCAGGGCGTACACCGGCCAGCGGGTGAACATCCCGGCCACGCCGAACTGGGTGAGGGTGTCCGTCGTGGCCTTGATGATCGTCGCCTCGAGGGCCCAGATGGTCGCGGACGCTGCGGCGTACAGGGCCGCGCGCCGGCCCGGGGATCCCCAGTGCGCCGCGGCGGCCAGGACAGCAGCGCCGGCGCCGCAGGTCACTGCGGCCACGATCCAGTGCTGGCTCGTGGGAGTGGGATGGCCGCCTTCGGGTTCCCCGGCGACGATGAATACGGCCAGGCCCAGGCAGGTCAGGGCGGCGGCGACCCAGGTGACCGGGCGGATGGACTGGTGAATCCAGAACCGGCGCAGCGCGAGGGCGAACACGAGCTCGGTGACCAGGAGCGGCTGCACGACCGAGACCAGGCCATCGTGCAGGGCGAGCGCCTGGAACAGGAACGCTCCCGCCAGGGCGACCCAGCCGAAAAGCCACAGCGGATTATGGAACAGGTACGCGACCACCCGCCAGCCCGACGACCGGCGCGGCCCCGCCGTGCTGGCGATGTGCTGGGTGGCGACGCTGGCCGCGTTAGACAAAGCAGCGAGCAGGGCGAACACGACGGCCATGCTGGCCACCCTAGAGCTCCGGTACGACGATCCTCTCCACCGTGAGTGATCAGGAACTGCCGGTGTCAGCGGAAGAGAGCGCTGTAGGCGTTGAGCGCGGGCTGGCCGCCGAGGTGGGCATACAGGACGGATGAGCCGGGACCGATCTGGCCGGTGCGGACGAGGTCGATCAGCCCGGCCATGGACTTGCCCTCATAGACGGGATCGATGATCATGCCTTCGAGCCGCCCGGTGAGCCGGATCGCGTCGAGCGTGGACCGCACCGGGATGCCGTAGTAGTCCCCGGCCCAGCCGGGCAGCACGCTGATCTCGTCCTCGCCCAGGTCGCGGCCGAGGCCGATCAGCTCCGCGGTGGCGCGCGCGATCTTCGCCACCTGGGCGCGGGTTTCGTCCAGCTTCGCCGACGCATCGATGCCGATCACCCGGCGCGGGCGGTCCTGCCCGGCAAACCCCGCGATCATCCCCGCCTGAGTCGACCCGGTAACGCTGCACACCACGATGGTGTCGAAGAAGATCCCCAGGTCGCTTTCCTGCTGCTGGACTTCCTGCGCCCAGTTCGCGAAGCCCAGGCCGCCCAGCCGGTGGTCCGAGGCCCCGGCCGGGATGGGGTACGGGGTCCCCCCGGCGGCGCGGACATCATCCAGCGCCTGCTCCCAGCTGGATTTGACGCCGATCCCGAACTCCGCCTCGACCAGCCGCACGTCGGCGCCCATGATCCGGGACAGCAGTATGTTGCCCACCCGGTCGTTGAGCGGGTCCGGCCAGTCCACCCAGCTTTCCTGGACCAGCACGGCCTTGAGGCCGAGCCGGGCCGCGACCGCGGCCACCTGCCGGGTGTGGTTGGACTGCACTCCGCCGATCGACACCAGCGTGTCCGCTCCCTGCGCCAGCGCGTCTGGCACCAGGTACTCCAGCTTGCGGACCTTGTTGCCGCCGTAGGCCAGCCCGGAGTTGCAGTCCTCCCGCTTCGCCCAGATCGCCGCTCCGCCCAGATGTTCCGAGAGCCGGTCCAGCCGGTGCACCGGGCTCGGCCCGAACATCAGCGGATAACGCGGGAAATCATTCAGCGGCATCCGGTCTCCTCCCGCCGCGGCCACGATCAGGCTAGGGGATGTGGCGGCCATGGCGGGATCCGGGCCGGAGGTTCGCCGCGGCTAGAATCGCCGTGACTTTCCGAAATCGGGGGCCCGACTCTGGAACCGGTTCTGCTGCTGGCCGATGACTCGCCAACGCTTGAGCACGTCGAGGCGGAGTTGCGCAAGCGCTATGGGGCTGACTACCAGGTCATCGCAGCCGGGTCAGTCGAGTCGGCGCTTGACGTCCTCGGCGGGCTCCGCGATGCCGGGCGCCAGGTCGCTCTCGTGCTGGCCGGCCAATGGCTGCCTGGGGGGACCGGAACTGAGTTGCTGGCCCGGGTCCGGCGGCTTCACCCCTCCGCGCGGCGGGTGCTTCTGATCACCTGGGGGGACCAGGCGAGCCTGGAGCCGATGCTGGAGGCGACCGTCCTCGGTGACATCGACGCCTACGTGGTCAGGCCCGGGCCGTCACCGGACGAGCGCTTCCACCGGTTTGTCACCGAGCAGCTTGACGAGTGGGGCCGATCGAATCTCCCCGGGCCAGAGGTCGTCCGCGTCGTCGGTGACGAGTGGGCGGCACGGTCACACGAGCTCCGCGAGCTGCTCGGGCGCAACGGCGTCCCGTTCGGCTTCTACCACGCCGGGAGCCCGGAGGGGCAGCGCCTGCTCGGGGAGGCCGGGACGGCCGGGAGCGCCCGGCCCGCGGTGGTGCTGTTCGACGGCCGGGTCCTTTCCGACCCTTCGAACGCGGAGGTGGCCCAGGCGATCGGCGTGCAGACTCAGCCGGGGGAGGGGTGCTACGACGTGACCGTGATCGGGGCGGGCCCGGCTGGCCTGGCCGCGGCGGTGTACGGCGCGTCGGAGGGTCTGTCCACCGTGATCCTGGAGCCGGAAGCGATCGGCGGCCAGGCCGGCACGAGCTCGCTGATCCGCAACTACCTCGGCTTCCCGACCGGAGTGAGCGGCGGAGACCTGGCCGTGCGGGCCTACACGCAGGCCTGGAACTTCGGCGCGGAGTACGTGTATGGCCACCCGGCTACCGGCCTGCGGGCCGAGGGCTCGCAGTTCGCGGTCACCCTGGCCAGCGGGACCGAGGTCCGCAGCCGGGCGGTGATCGTCGCCACCGGCATGGCCTACCGGCGCCTGGGCATCCCGGCGCTCGACACGCTGACCGGAGCCGGAGTGTTCTACGGCGCTGCCGCCACCGAGGCCAAGGCCATGAAGGACCGCGAGGTCTTCGTGGTTGGTGGCGCCAACTCCGCCGGGCAGGCCGCCGTCCACCTCGCCAGGTACGCCGCGAAGGTGACCGTGCTTGTCCGGGGACGGTCGCTGGCCGACAGCATGTCCGAGTACCTGATCCGGGAGATCGAATCGGGGGCCAACATCGCCGTCCGCTACCGGGTCGCGGTCACCGGCGGTGCCGGACGGAGCCGCCTGGAGAGCCTGACCCTCACCGATCTGGAATCCGGCGCGGCCGAGACCGTGGCTGCGGCGGCCCTGTTCGTCTTGATCGGGGCCGAGCCGCGCACCCAATGGCTGCCGGACGCCGTCCGGCTCGACCAGTGGGGGTTCGTCGTCACGGGCACCGACCTTTTCCACGACGGGCGGCCGGATCAGGAGTGGCCGCTCGGGCGCATGCCGATGTTCCTGGAGTCCAGCCTGCCCGGGGTCTTCGCGGTCGGTGACGTCCGGCACGGGTCGGTGAAGCGGGTCGCGGCAGCCGTCGGTGAAGGCTCAACCGCGATCCGCCTGGTCCACGACCACTTGCGGGCCGGCTGACCTGCCGGTTATCTGTGCTGGCCGGTTATCTGGGTCCACGGCCGCGCCGAGCGTTCTGCGACAGTGATGAGCCGCTCCAGCCGCGGCAAGGCCACTGAGGTGAGGAACACCTGCCGCTGCTGACCGGTGAGGCTGACGACTTCGCGCCACACGGAGCGGCCGGCGATGAAACCGGATGCTCCTCCTTCCTCGGCTGCGATCCGGATGATGTCGGTGAACTGGTCGAAAGGAACGCCGGCGGACAGGACCGCCCAGGGCCGGCGCAGGATCCCGGCCAGTCGCCGGCAGCCTTCGGGTGAACCGGGATACTCCAGCTTGAGCAGGTCGATGTCCAGGTCGTTGAGGGCCCGGGCCGACTCGATGATGGCGTCCTCGCGGGCCTGGCCCTGAAGATCTTCCCCTGGCCGCACGTACACGAGGTTCTCGATCACCACCGGGACACCCGTGGCGCGGCAGTCACGGATGATCTCTTCGCAGACGGCCAGCGCCTCGGCGACCAGGTCCGGCTCGCCGGGGCCGGGGGCCGGGCGGTCGGCACGGAGCTGGACGAAGAACTTGAGGGCGTCACCGCCCTGATCCAGGACCCACTGGGCGTCCAGGGCCGGGTCGCGGTGGGTGCGGGGCTCGCCCTGGTAGGTGCGCCGCTCGGAGGGTTCGGCGGCGACGAGCAGCCCGCAGCCGGGGGCGAGCGCGCCGGCCCCCGTGATGGCGGGAACGCCGTAGGTCGGGTCGGACAGCAGGCCGCTGGCGGCGGGGGTCAGGACGCGGGCGACGTCGGCTTTCGCGGTGCGCAGGTCGTCGTCACTCGCGTCGAAGCCCGCGGCCGTGAACATCCGGCGCAGGGTGTTGCGCTGATCCATCGCGATGATGGAGAACACGTGACTGTCCGGGGCGATGTCGTCCAGCGTGCCGGTCCGGGTCTTGGTGGCGTGTGTCATTTCATTCCTTGGTCGAGGATGAAGTCGGCGAGTGGCATGCCCCCGCCGTCCAGGGCGAACGAGGCCAGCAGGGCAGCCCCGGTGACACCCGGCTGCGGGGCAGCCGAGAAGCTCATCGCGTCGATCGCGGCGGCCTTGGCCGCGCGCACGCTGGCCATCTGTGTCCATCCCCCGGCGGCGATGGCCCGCCGGTGCGGGCCGACGATCTTCTCGATGTCGTCGAGCAGGAGCCGGGTCTGGGCCGCCGTGTACCGGACGGCGGCCGTCCAGATCGAGGCGGGCGAGGCGCCGTCCTGGATGCGGATGACGACGTCGTCCTGGGTCCGGCCGTCGCCGGTGACCGACAGCCCTGCGGGCAGGTCACCGACGTCCAGGCTGGCCCGGTCAAGGGCCGTCCGGGCCGGGCCGGACTCCGCGCCCAGGGCCGTCAGCACACGCCGCAGCAGCAGTCCGCCGCTGACCCCGGCCAGGAGCAGGCTGGTCTCCGGCAGCACGTGCCGCCCGATGGACCAGCCGGCGCTGACCACGTTCTGGCGCTCGGTCTCATCCAGCGTCCCGGGGATGGAGCGGGCCAGCACGTCCGCGGTGCCGCTCGAGTTGAACAGCTCGTCCGCCTCGACCGCGCCGACGCCGATGGCCGCGACCGGATGGTCGTGCCCGGCCACCGTCAGCACCGCGCCCGCGGCGCAGGAGACCACGCCGTCGTGCCGCAGGTAGCCGGCGCGGGCACCAGCCGGCCGTTCATCGGGAAGGATCTGGGCGGACAGCCCGGCCACGGCCAGGGCGTCGGGCCATACCCCGCCGGTGCCCTGGTCGATGAGACCGGTCCGGGACGCGAGCGACGGCTCGCGGACCGGATCGCCGCCCAGGGCGAAGACGATCCATTCAGGCACGCTCATCCAGATGGATCCGGGGCCGGGCCGGTATCCGCTGGCGCGCAGCCAGAGCAGCTTGGCCATGCTGGCCTGGCTGGACCACCGCAGCCCGGTCGTGCGCCCGAACCGGGCGGCAAACCCCGGGAAGTCCCGGCCTGCCTGCTCCAGCTCGTGGTCGCCGCGGTGGTCGAACCAGGCGATCACCGGCGCGGCCGGCTGTCCCGCCGCGTCGACCAGCACGCCGCTCTCGGCCAGGCCGGCCACGCCGACGCTGCGCACGCGGACTGGTCCCCACGCCGATTCGGCCGCCCGGACGGTAGACCCGATGAGCTCGACGGTCACGTCGAGGAGGCGTGCGGGATCGATCTCGGTCTGGCCGCAGCCATTCGTGTGCCAGGGGGTCTGCCGTTCTGCATACGGGGTACCGCGCCGCGACAGCGACCGGGCCACGGCCTTGGCTGAGGTGGTGCCGATGTCGATGCCCAGGACGACGTCCGTGCTGAAGGTCATCGGCGCAGTTCCCCGGAGCCACGTTCGATGATCCCGGCCGGTACCTGGATGCGCTGCACGGGCAGGCCGGGCTGGCCCAGGCGCGCCAGGAGCCGCGCCGCGGCCGCGCGCCCGACCTCACGCCCCGGGTGGTCGACGACGGTGACGGCCGGGCGCAGGGCGTCTGCCATGGGGAAGTCGCCGAACGAGACGAGGGCGATGTCCGTGCGCGCTGCCGAGTGCAGGGCGGGCACCACGCCCAGCGACGCCCGCGTGGTGGCGCTCAGGATGGCCGTTGGCGGGCGGGGGCCGCCGATCAGGGCGGACACCGCTTCCGCGGCGGCCTGGCTGGTAGCGCACTCGCAGTTGACCAGTTGCTCGTCCACCTCGACCCCGTGCTGCGCCAGGGCGTCACGGTAACCGCGCAGCCGGGCGGCTGAGGTCGGGATGGCAGGCGTGTCGCCCACGTAGGCGATGCGCCGGTGCCCATGGGCGATGAGGTGGGCCGCGGCGTTGAAGGCCGCGCGGTGGTCGTCGATCTCGACCAGGTCCGCGGACAGGCCGGGCGCCGGCCGGTCGATGAGCACGATGGGCAGCCGCCGCGGGTCGAGCCAGGAGTGGTCACCGCCGGTCGGGCTGAGCAGCAGCCCGGCGATCCGCCGCGCCGTCATGCGCCCGATGACGTCCCGTTCCCATTCCGGATCACGCCGGGTGCTCGTGACCAGGACTGACCGGCCGTGCCGCGACATCTCCAACTCCACCGCGTCGATGACTTCGGCGAAGAACGGATCGGCGATGGACTCCACGACGAACCCGACCGCGGTGTCTGTTCCCGCCCGCAGCGACCGGGCCATCGCGTCTGGCTCGAAACGCAGGTCGAGCATGGCTTCCCGGACGCGCTGCCGGGTGACCGGCGCGACCCGCGGATCGTCGTTCAGGACCCGCGACGCGGTGCGCAGGCTCACCCCGGCCGCCTGCGCGACATCGAGCAACCTGCTCGCGGCGAGTCGCCCGCCCGCCTCGGGGGCGCCGTCCGGCGCCGACTTTGCCATCGATGGCATAACTCGATTGTGCCGGACTGTGCCATCGATGGCAAGACCTACTGGGCGAGGTGGTCCAGGACGGATCTGACCAGCGTGCCCGTGGGCTGGGAGGCGTCCAGGGCCAGGTGCGGCACCACCGGCGGCTCAAGGTCCAGGCCGGTCAGGAAGGCCGCCGGGTCGCGGATCTTGTCCTCGTCGCGGGACAGCGCGCGCCGCGTCAGGCGCGCGATCAGCTCCTGCGGCGGCAGATGCAGCCAGACCATCGTGGGATCAGTGGCCAGCCGCCGCGCCGTGGCGGCCCAGGCCGAGGGCTCCGCTCGTTCCCTGCTGAAGGGGGCCACCAGAACCACGGGCAGGCCCAGCCGCAGATTCTGCTCCGCCAGTTCGAGCAGCGTGTCGTAGCGTGCGTCCCGGGTCAGCCCGGCCAGGACCGGGTCCGCCAGGTCAGCTGCGCCGATCAGCCCGGACACGACCCGGGTCAGCGGGCCGGTGGCCACGTCCAGATCCAGCAGGGCGGCGCCCATCTCGGGCGCCAGGGCGGAGGCCAGCGTGCTCTTGCCGGTGGCCGGGGGCCCGCCGATCAGGACGGCTGCGGCTCGTTTCATGATCTAGGCAGAGGCTGACGTGAGGCGCGTCGTCCGGCGCACCACCGGGCTTCCGCCTGGCGAGCGCGGTGGCCGCGGTCGGGCTCAGCGGCAGCGACGGGAGCAGCAGGGCCTGGTAGGAGTGGTAGAGATCCGGCTTGCCCGACCAGGTGGACGTGGCCGGGGTCATGTCCGGAGCCAGCTCCTGCCACCAGCCGCCGTTCTCCCGGTCCAGGAAATAGCGGTCAATCTCCGCCCACCACCGCTGTGCGGCCGCGGCGAAGCGTTCCTCCCCGGTGCGCCGGTGCAGGGCGTCGGCGGCGAGAACCGCCTCGCAGGCCACCCAGTGCAGCCGCGACGTCACCACCGGCTGGCCGTCCGCGTCCACGGTGTACAGCAGTCCCGGGTGACCGTCGCGCTGCCACGCGTCGGCGACGGCCCGGTCGAAGAGCGCAGTTGCCGCTTCGGGCAGCCAGGCGGGGGGCGCCGGGAGGGCCGCTTCCAGGCTGACCAGCAGCCGGGCCCACTCGAAGGAGTGGCCCGGCGTGGTGCCGTACGGCCGGAATGGGTCGTCGGGGCGGTCGGCGTTGTAGTCCGGCCTGGGCCGCCAGTTCTCGTCGTAGTGCTCTGGTATCCGCCAGGCATGGGCCCGGGCGTGCTCATTGATCAGCCGGGTGGCGATGGAGGCGGCCCGGGCGGGCCAGGCGGGGTCGCCGGTGACGTCGCCCGCGGCGAGGTAGGCCTCGACCGAGTGCATGTTGCTGTTGGCGCCGCGGTAGGGCTCGAGCTCGGAGAAGTCGGTGTTCCAGGACTCCAGCGCGCACCCTTCGGCGTCGGACCAGAAGTGCTGCTCGATGACGGCCGCGGCGGCCGCGAGGGCGGCGTCGCCGCCGGGTACCCCGGCGGCTACCGCGCTGGAGGCCGCCAGCAGGGTGTGGGCGTGGGCGTAGTTCGCCTTGGCGGGATCGGTGACCTTCCCGGACGGGCCGAGGGCGGAGAACCAGCCGCCGTTCTCACCGTCGGCGTACTGGCTGGCGAGGGCCTGGAGCCCGGAGGCCGCCAGCGAGTCCGCGCCAGCCACACCATCGAGGTGCGCCAGTGCGAACGCGTAGGTCATGCGCGAGTTGATGTACAGCGGGCGGGGCTGGGTCAGGTCGATCTCGCCGTCGGTGCCCAGCCACCCGAATCCGCCGTCGGGCAGTGCGGCCGCCCGCGCGAATGCGATCAGTCGGCTGGCTTCCGCGCGGCGCCACGGCGTTGTTCCGGGCTGCGCTGTTCCGGGCTCGCTCACAGTCTCCTTCTCAATCAGACGTCACGCGGAGGCAGCTCGCCCGATCCTCTCGGGATCAGCTGGACCGGGAGAACGGTCCTGCGGCGTACCTTCGCCTGGGGATCCTCGATGCACTGGACAAGTCGTTCCACGGCGATCCGGCCGAGCCGGGCCGGGTCTTGGTCCAGCACCGTGACCGGGGGGCTGAGCGCCCCGGCCATGGGAAAGTCACCGAACCCCACGACGGCGACGTCAGCGCGCCCGGCTCGCTGCAAGGCCTGGACGAGCGCCATCGTGCACAGGGTGGTCGCGGAGAAGACGGCTGTGGGGGCGTTCGGCGCCTCCAGGAGCTTCACCAGTTCGGCGGCGCATTCCTCGGCTGACCCGCTGGGCATGCAGATCAGGTCGGGACGGCCGTCCAGCCCCAGCTCGCCCACTGCCGATCGGTAGCCCTTGAGCCGGCGCAATACGGTCGTGATGGGGGTGGAGATACCCAGGAAGGCCACCCGCTGGTGACCGTGACTCCCGAGATGCGTGACCGCCTCGCGGGCGCCGGCCAGATCGTCCTCGATCACGTACACGCCGGAGAGCCCTTTCGGGGGCCGGTCCACGAATACCATCGGCGTCCGCTTCTGCCACGGGGCCAGGTACGCCTGGTTCGCGCTCGCGCAGGCCACGATCAGCCCGCTGATCTGGCGCCTCAGCAGGGCTTCCAGGGCGGAACGCTCGCGTTCGGCGGCCTGCCCCAGGCTGCTCACCACGACCGCCATGCCGCGGCCGACCAGATCTATCTCGATACTGCTGGTGATCTCCGCGAAGAACGGGTCGTCGATGTCGGGAACGGCCAGGCCGACCGCCGGGTCCGCGCCCGCGCGGAAACTCCGGGCCAGCAGGTTAGGGACGTAGTTCAGTTTCTGCATCGCCCAGCGGACCCGCTCGCGGGTCTCTTCGGTGACGTGGGGATCGTCGTTGAAGACGCGGGACACGGTCTTCGCGCTGACGCCGGCGACACGAGCGACGTCGCGCATGGTGGTCATCGAGGAGCCTCCAGACTCGGCGCCTGCTCACCGACTGCAGGGATGGTTCGGCAGGTGTGAGCGACGCAGCCCCGGCGGCGAAGGGTCCCCCGTTTTGCCGGGGGACCGTTCGCCTCGGAGTATACCGGCGCCCAGGTCAGCAGCTGGTCTTGTAGATCGCTGCCTGGCTGGCCGCCGAGTTCAGGTTGGCCTTGGTGATGATGGTGAACTTGGTGCCGATCTTCTTGGTCGTCGGCTTGCCTGACAGGGCCGCGACCGCCTGGTCCACCGCGTTGGTCCCGATCACGTACGGCGACTGGGCGATGAGCGCCTGCACGGTGCCCTGCTGCAGAGCGGTGATCTCATCGGGTTCGGCGTCGAATCCGACGATCTTTACCTTGCCGGACTTGCCCGCCTGGCGGACGCCGGTCGCGGCTCCTTCCGCGGAGAACAGGTTGGTGGCGAAGATGCCGGTGATGCCCGGATACTTCTGCAGCGCGGCTGCGGTGACCTGCGCGGCCACGGATGCACTGTCCTGGTCGTACTGGACGCCGACGTAGTGGTACTTCGAGTCGGCCTTGGCCGCGGAAGCGAAGCCGGAGGTGCGCTGGTCGGTGGTGCTGATACCGGGCTGGATATTGACGACGAGCACCTGCCCGCCGCCGGGCACCAGCTGCTTGATCGCCGTGAAGGCGTCCGCCCCGCCGGCCAGGTTGTTCGAGGAGATCTGCGAGACCGCGCCCGCCGGGTTGTTCAGCGTGGTGTCCACGAGAACGACCTTGATGCCCGCGTGCATGGCCTGGTCGACCGGGGTCTGGCTCGCCGACACGTCGTCGGGGGCAATCAGGAGCGCGTCAGGCTTGGCCGCGGTGACCGACTCGATGATCGGGTTCTGCAGCGTGGGATCGAACTTCGAGGGACCCTGGACGTTGACGGTGACGTTGCCGAGCTTCTTGGCCTCTGCCTGCATGCCGCAGGCCATCGTGACATAGAACCCGTCACCGGCTACGCCCTGGATGAACGTCATCTTGTAGGACTTGCCGCTGCTCGAGCTGCCTGATGGAGGACCCGCCGGACGCGGACCCGCCTGAGTTGCCCGAGGACGAGCAACCCGCAGCGAGTGTTAGCAGAATCGCTGCCGCACCCGCAGTTGGTGCTACCAAAGACCGCTTCATACCTGCTCCTTCGTACGTGAAGACGTGGGCCGGCTAGCCGGTGCCGGTGACACCGGGTGCAGGCCCTGTCGGGGTGCTGTGCCTCGCCCCTCTGGGTTCCTGTGGGCCGGGCCTTGTTCAGCGGCTGGCAATCTCCCGGAAATATGCTTGCTCGATCGTGCATCCACATGTCATCGGTGTCAAGGCTCTAGTCCGAAACTTCTCAACGAGCCTTGATTGCCCAGCAGACGAGCCCTTTTTGTTATAAGTCTGCGCTTGACATCGGTGACATACGAGAGCACCCTCTTGGTACGCATATTGCCGCATGATTGCGGCAGCGTTGCCGGACGAAGCCGGGCTCGGCGGCTCCGCCGTTTCACCAGGGACTCGGGGTCGGGAAGGAGTGGATCGATGAGCCTTGCGCTGGAAGCTCGGGGTATCACCAAGCTGTACGGTCACGTGAGCGCGCTGTCGGGCGCTGACTTCGGGGTGAAAGCCGGCGAGGTTGTCGCGCTCATCGGGGACAACGGGGCCGGGAAGAGCACGCTGGTCAAGATCCTCTCGGGCACGGAAACGCCAACGTCAGGCGAGATCCTGATCGAGGGCCAGCCGGTGACGATCCCGGGGCCGCTGGCGGCGCGCCAGCACGGGATCGAGACGGTGTACCAGGACCTGGCGCTGGCCCCCCATCTCAACCCCGTGCAGAACATGTACCTCGGCCGCGAGGTCATGCGGCCCGGGATCATGGGCCGGCTGGGGTTCATGAACAACGCGGAGATGCGGGCCGGCAGCAAGAAGGCCTTCGACCAGCTCGGGGCCACGGTGCGCAACTACGCCGGGAGCATCGGCGCCATGTCGGGCGGCCAGAAGCAGGCCGTCGCGGTGGCTCGGGCCGCGGCCTGGGCCAACCGGGTCATCTTGCTCGATGAGCCCACTGCCGCCCTGGGGGTGGTGCAGACCAAGGCTGTCCTGGACCTGATCCGCCGGGTACGTGACCGCGGGCTCGGAGTGGTGTTCATCAGCCACTCGATGCCCCACGTGATCCAGGTCGCCGACGAGGTTCAGGTCATGCGGCTGGGCAGGCGGGTGGGCACGTACAAAGCAAAGGAGACGAGCATGGAGGAGCTGGTCGGCGCGATGACGGGCGCCGTGACGCAGGAGAACCAGGCGTGACCGGGCAGACGACCGCGCCTCCCCCCGCACCCGCTGAAGCGACGCCGAGCGAAGAGCAGCCGACCAGCCGGCTTGCGCGGATCAGCCGGCTGCAGGCGCTGCAGATCATCATCGTGCTGGCCGTGATCGTGGTGATTTTTGCGGTCATCAAGCCCGGCAGTTTCCTGACCGTCTTCAACATCCGCGGGATCGTGCAGGACACCTCCATCCTGGCGGTTCTCGGGGTCGGGATGACCTTTGTCATCGTCACCGGCGGTATCGACCTCTCGGTGGGCAGCGTCCTGGTCTTCAGCGGCGTCATCGCCGATAAGGTGATGGCGGCCATGGGCGGCCAGGGCTGGGCCGCGGCCCTCGTCGGGGCGCTGGTGGCCATCGCCTGCGGGCTCGGCTGGGGCCTCTTCAACGGAGTCCTGATCGCGAGGGCGAAGGTTCCGCCACTCATCGTCACGCTCGGCACGCTCGGAATGGCCCTGGGCCTGGCCGAGGTGATCACCGCAGGCGTGGACCTGCGCGATATCCCCACCGTCATGGTCAACACGGTGGGATTCGGCAACATCTTCTGGGAGATCCCCACCCTGGCGGTCATCGCCGCGGTCGTCATCGCGCTCGGTATCGTGCTCCTGCACCGGACCCGTTTCGGGCTGCACACCTACGCGCTCGGATCAAACCCCGAGGCGGGACGGCGTTCCGGCCTCAACGTGACCCGTCACCTGATCATGGTCTACGCCCTGTCCGGGCTGCTGGCCGGATTCGCCGGCTGGCTCAACCTGGCGTTCTTCCAGTCGACCACTATCGGCGGGCAGAGTACGACGAACCTCAGCGTGATCGCCGGCACCGTGATCGGCGGCACCAGCCTGTTCGGCGGATACGGATCCATCCTCGGCACCACCATCGGCCTGTTCATCCCCACGACGCTCCAGAACGGATTCGTGATCATAGGTATCCAGCCGTTCTGGCAGCAGGTCGTGGTCGGAGCCGTGCTCATCGCCGCCGTCTATGTCGACCAGCGACGGCGCGCCGCTGCCCTGCGGGGCGGTAAGCCGACGATGAGCGGCCTGCTGAATCGCATGACCACCATGACGCGGGCGGCGCCTGCGCGGGAATGACCCCTGGGCGCCCCGGGGCACTCGTGCCCCGGGGCGCCTGGTCCGCGGCCAGAGCCCGCGCCCGCGCGGGCTCTGGCCGTCCCTTCCCGAGCCTCAGGGACCACGCGGCTCATTCCGGTTAAGGAGCAGCATGAAAGCCGTTGTCTACGATGGCCCGGGCAGTTTCTCGATCAGGCAGGTCCCGACCCCGGATCCGGGACCAGGGGAGGTGCGGGTCCGGGTCCAGCAAACCGGAATCTGCGGCACCGACCTGCATATCCACAACGGCAAATTCTTCGCCGAGTTCCCCCTGACTCCCGGGCACGAGCTGGTCGGGCCGGTGGACGCGCTGGGCGACGGCACCGGGGGATTCCGCGTCGGCGAGTATGTCTCGGTCAACCCGAACATGAACTGCGGGCATTGCCAGTACTGCCGGACCGGGCGCACCCTGATGTGCGCGAACCTCAAGGGACTCGGCACGAACTGGCCGGGGTCGTTCGCCGAGTACGTCGTCGTCCCGGCCAGCCTGGTCTTCTCCGTGGACGGCATCCACCCCGACGTCTCCGTGTTCACCGAGCCCACGGCGTGCGCCATGCACGGCCTGGAGACGCTGGCCCCCCGGCCGGGGACTTCGGCCCTGGTCTTCGGGGCCGGCCCGACCGGCTTGCTCCTGGCGCAGCTCATCGCCCGTGGTGGTGCGGCCAGCGTGACGGTAGCGGCGTCGTCAGCGTTCAAGCTGCAGCGCGCCACCGAACTCGGGATCGACGCGACGTTCCTGATGGATCGCGCGGACCTGGCGGGCGACGCCGCCAAGCTCAAGGCGGACTCAGGCGGCGGTTACGACATCGTCGTCGACGCCACCGGATCGGCAGCCGTGTCCGAGCAATGTGTGCCGCTGACCCGCAGCGGCGGCACGGTGATGTTCTACGGCGTGACCGAGCCCGAGGACCTCGTGCGGGTCAGCCCGTACGACGTGTTCCGCCGCGAGATCACCATCAAGGGGTCATTCGCGGAGATCGATTCGTTCCCGGCCGCGATCGCGGCGCTCCGGACCGGCCGGGCCGGTACCGAGGGCCTGATCACGCACCGCTTCAAGCTCGATGACTATGCCGGCGCCCTGGACGCGCTGCGCAGCGACCGGACGGTCCACAAGATCATTATCGAGTGCTGACGCCATGAATGCTGATGCCCGGCGACCGGCGGGGGCGGCGGCTGACCGGGACACGGCCGGCCGCCGCGCCGCGGACGGCCCGGTTTGCACCCTGGGTCTCGACCTGGGGACCAGCTCGGCCAAGGCGGTAGTCATCGACACCTGGGGCAACGTTCGGTCTCAGGCCTCCGCGGGTTACACCGTGACGTCGGCGAAGGCCGGCTACGCGGAGAGCGAGCCGGCTCACTGGTGGGCGGCGGTGACGGCCTGTGCCCGCGAGGCCGTCCACGCGGCGGGCGCGCGGCCTTCGGCGATCGGGCTGTCGGGGCAGATGCACGGCCTGGTGCTGGCCTCCCGGGATGGCGAGCCGCTTCGCCCGGCCCTGCTGTGGGCCGACAGCCGGGCCACCGGGTCGCTGCGCGCCTACCGGCTCCTCGGCGCCCAGGCCCTGGCCCGGCTGGCCAATCCGCTGGTCCCCGGGATGACGGGACCGCTGCTCAAGTGGGTCGCCGAGCACGAGCCGCGCACCTACTCCCAGGCCCGCTGGGCCTTGCAACCCAAGGACTGGATACGGGCCCGCCTCACCGGCGAGTTCCATGCCGAGCCCAGCGATGCGTCAGCCAGCCTGCTCTATGACGTGCCGGGCGACCGCTGGGACCTCGAGGCGGTCAGCGCGCTGGGCCTGGAGACCGGCTTGCTCGCGCCCCTGCTGCCCTCGGCCGGAGCGCCGGCCGGCCACCTCACCGCTGGGGCGGCCACGGAGCTGGGGCTGCCCGCGGGCCTCCCCGTCGCGGCCGGGGCGGCCGACACCGCGGCGGCGGCCCTGGGCAGCGGGATTGTCAGCAGCGACGATATCCAGCTGACCGTCGGCACGGGCGCGCAGGTCATCCGGCCGCTGACCGTGCCGGTGAGCCGGGCGGCCGCCGGGATCAACCTGTACCGGTCGGCGGCTCCGGACGGCTGGTACCAGATGGGCGCCACGGTCAGCGCCGGGCTCAGCCTCAACTGGGTGCGCGAGACCATGAACGCCGCCTGGGCGGAACTGTACGCGAGCGCCGATCGTCCGGGCCACGCTCACGACCCGATCTTCGTCCCGCACCTCTCGGGCGAACGGACACCGTACTGCGATCCGGCGCTCCGTGGCTCCTGGACCTCGTTGTCGCTGGCTTGCGACCGGACCTCGCTCTTGCGGAGCGCGCTCGAAGGAACCGCCTTTGCCATCCGCGACGCCCTGGATGCGCTGCTCGGAGAGCACCGCCCGCCGCATCTCCGGCTGGCCGGCGGAGGCACCCTGGCCGCTGGCTGGCGGCAGCTGCTCGCGGACGTGCTGGGACTCCCGCTGCATGCCGTCGACGTGCCCGCGGCCTCAGGCCGGGGCGCGGCCCTGCTGGGAGCCCACGCCGCCGGGCTGCTCAGTTTCAGCGATATCCAGGGACCACTCGCCCCGGCCGCCCGCCTGGTGGCCGAGCCGGACCCGGCGATGGCCGCTTTCCATCGGAACGCCACGCACGATTCCGGCACATCGTCTCCGCTCTTGCCATTACCCAGGCATCGAGCGGGCGGGCTGCTCGGTCCTGCGACGGCGCGGAAGGGGCCGCATGACCGCATTGACCGCAGAAACCCTGAGCCAGCTGGGCGCTGGTGTCTCCCGTCCTGGTTACGACCGCGGCCAGGTGAGAACCGGAATCGTGCACATCGGCGTGGGCAACTTCCACCGCTCGCACCAGGCCATGTACCTCGACACGCTGATGAACAACGGCGCGGCGATGGACTGGGGTATCTGCGGCATCGGCCTTCAGCCCTCCAACCGCAGGATCCGCGATGCGCTGGACGCCCAGGACGGTCTGTACACCCTGGTCCTCCGGCATGGCGATGGCACCTGGGACGCCCGCGTAATCGGGGCGATCGTCGAGTACCTGTTCGCGCCCGACCAGCCGGAAGCCGCCATCGAGAAGCTAGCCGCGCCGGCGACCCGGATCGTGTCGCTCACCATCACCGAAGGCGGCTACAACCTTGACGCCGTCACCGGTGAATTCAATTCGTCAGATCCCCCGGTCGCGGCTGACCTGCGTCCTGGGGCCGTACCACGCACCGTTTTCGGGATAGTGACCGAAGCGCTCGCCCGCCGGCGGGCCCGCGGCATTCCGGCCTTCACCATCCTGTCCTGCGACAACATCCAGGGCAACGGCCACATGAGCCAGCGCGCCTTCACGGCGTTCGCCCGGCTGCGTGATGGCGGGCTGGCCGACTGGATGACCCGCCACGTCCGGTTCCCCAACTGCATGGTCGACCGGATCACGCCCAAGACGACCGAAACCGATCGTGCCGAGCTCAGCCGCCGGTTCGGCATCGACGACCGGTGGCCGGTGCTCTGCGAGCCTTTTACCCAATGGGTGCTCGAAGACAATTTCGCCGACGGCCGTCCGCCGCTCGAAGACGCCGGCGTGCAGATCGTCTCCGACGTCGAACCGTACGAGCTGATGAAGCTGCGGCTGCTCAACGCCAGTCACCAGGCCCTGTGCTACGCAGGCCACCTCGTCGGATACCGGCTCGTCCACGAGGTCACCACTGACCCGCTGTTCGCGCGGTTCCTGCTGGACTACATGACGCAGGAAGCCATCCCCACTCTCCGGCCCGTTCCAGGTGTCGATCTCCACCACTACGCGAGCCAGCTCATCGAAAGATTCTCCAACCCCGAGGTCCGCGACACCGTGGCCCGGCTCTGCACCGACGGATCTGACCTCATTCCCAAGTTCCTTCTCCCCGTCATCCGGCAGCAGCTGGCCGCGGGCCGGCCCTTCACCCGCGCCGCGGCGGTCGTCGCCACCTGGGCGCGCTACGCCGAAGGCACCGACGAGGACGGCGCGCCGCATGAGATCAACGACGACCTCGCGCCGCAACTTCGGGCCGCGGCCCGCCGGCAGCGCGGCCACCGGGCCGCCTTTCTCGAGGACAACCGCGCGGTCTTCGGTGAACTGGCCGACGACTCCCGCTTCACCGCGGTGTACACCTCGATCCTGACCGCCCTGCTTGAACACGGCGTCCGGGAAACGTTCACTGACCTCGACCACTACGCCACACCGTCTGCGGCCGGCTGGAAGCCCGGCGGCCCGGAGAGGAAGTCCCGCTGACCAGCATGCGACGCGTCGTCGTCTACCCAGGCCGGATCGCCGTCGAGGCCGCGGACATCCCAGTCCCCGGCCCGGGTGAAGCCCTGGTCCGCACCCTCGTGACGGGCGTCTGCGGCTCCGACCTGCACGCGGCCCGCGGGCGCCATCCCTTTGTCCCGCTGCCCTACCGGCCGGGTCATGAGGTCGTCGGGGTCATCGAAACCGCGGGCTCCGGCGCCGGGGCCGTGGCACCAGGACAGCGGGTCATCGTGGAGCCCGACCTGCCCTGCTGGGCGTGCAAAATGTGCACCTCCGGCCGCGAGAACCTGTGCGAGAACCTGCAGTTCTTCGGCTGCGGCTATGCCCAGGGCGGCATGGCCGACTACTTCACCCTCGCCGCCGGCCGCCTGCACCCCGTGCCGGACGCGCTCGACGATCAGACCGCGGCACTCATCGAGCCGCTGTCCACGCCGGTCCACGCCGTCCGACTGGCGGGTGATGTGGCCGGCCGGTCGATCGCGATCCTGGGCGCCGGAACCATCGGGTTGTTCACCCTGGCGGTGCTCCGCGCGCACGGCGCAGGAAAAGTGGTCACGACTGATCCGCTGCCCGCCAAGCGCGCGCGGGCGGCGGCCCTCGGTGCTGACGTGACCATCGACGCGGGCACGCCTGATGTCGCCGGGCAGGTGAGAGAGGCGCTCGGCGGCAGCGCCGATATCGTGTTCGACTGCGTCGCCATCCAGTCGTCGGTAGACCAGGCCATCGCCATCGCCGACAAAGGCGGGACGGTCGTGGTCGTCGGTGTCCCGGCCCGGGAGGTGACCATCCCGCTGCCGATCGTGCAGGACCACCAGATACGCATTCAGGGCAGTGCCACGTATCTCCCCAGGGACTACCAGGAATCGGCCCGCCTGCTCGGCGGGGGAGCCGTCAGGACCGGGGACTTCGTCACCGCCACGCGGCCACTCGCTCAGGTCGCCGAGGCTTTCGAGCTTGCCTCGTCGGGAAATCACGTGAAAGTCCTCGTCACCGTGGGCGAGCGGTGACCGTGGACCTGGCCACGCTGCGCGCGGCTCTTTCGTCCGGGCTGGTGGCCCTCGATTTCGACGGCACGCTGGCGCCGATATCACCACGGCCTGGCGATGCGCGCCCGCTGGGCGGCGTCGTCCAGCTCCTGCACGACGTGCGGGCCACCGGCGCGACCCTCGCCGTGGTAACCGGCCGGACCGTTGACTCGCTGCTCCGTGTCAGCCACTTTGGTGCCATACCGGGCATCGTCATCTACGGCACCCACGGCGCGGAAAGGTGGCACGCGGGCCACCTCCGCGCCCCGGCGCCGCCAGCGGGCCTGGACGAGCTGCGGGTCAGCCTGCCGGGGCTCTTGACCAGCATCGGACCTGATCTGTGGCTGGAAGACAAAGGGCTCTCACTCGTCATCCACGCCCGCCTCACCGCTGACCCGGACCGCGCCCTGGAGATACTGCGCACCCCGGTCGGTGAAGCCGCCGCAGCGGCCGGGCTCGGGGTCCGGCCCGGGAAGGAAGTCCTCGAGATCTGCATTCCGGGCGTCGATAAAGGGGCCGCGATCCAGGAGCTCCTGAGCGGCGATCCGGCGGCCGCCTGCTACGCCGGCGACGACCTCGGCGACCTGCCCGCCATCGGTGCAGTGAACGCCTGGGCGGAGCGCACCGGCCGCCCGGCCCTGACCGTCGCGGTCAGTGCCAGCGGGGAAGGCCCGGTCGCCGGCCAGGCCGGCGTTACCGTGCCCGATCCCCGGGCTCTCCTGAGGCTGCTGCGGCAGATCCTCGCCATACCAGCCCCGACCGCGAAACCGCCGATTTAACGACTACCGAAAGGCCGGCTACGTCCATGTCTACTCCTGCTGGGGACCCTCGACCGGATGGGGCCGCCCGCCGCCTGGACCGGAAGCTGAGCAACATCGCCGCGGGGCGCTATAACCCCCGCGACTTCGTCATCGCGGACGCCAAGGACGCGGACATGGCGTTCGGCCTGGCTTGCGCGGGACCGGTGACCGGCGCACCGGCCGGCCGGTACCGCACCCGCGCCGAATACCTCGACGCGATGCGCGCCCTGGTTGCCCAGGGTGAACTCGACATCCTCCTGGCCTCGGCGTCCAACGGAGAGCGCCTGGCGGGGGAGGGCTCGCTGGGCGATACGACCCTGGCCATCCGGGCGAACGACAGCACGGACATCTGGAATACCCGGGGCGGCCGGTATCCCGCCCGGCCTTCACGCCCTTTCCGCACGGCTGACCTGACCGCCATCCGCCCCTTCTGCGACCTGGTCCTTTATTCGCTGACCTTCAACAATGATCTCGACCGCGACCTGGCCACGCTCGAGGCGTACCGCGCGTTCCGCCAGGAGGCCGCCGCGCTCGGCATCCGGTATTTCCTCGAGGTCTTCAATCCCAACGCGCCGGCCGATCTGGCCCCCGAGCAGGTCGGGGCGTTCGTCAACGACTCGATCATCCGGACCCTGGCCGGGGTCACCCGGGAGCAGCGGCCGCTCTTCCTCAAGGTGGCGTACAACGGCTCAGACGCGCTCGCTGAACTGGCCGGCCACGATCCGTCGGTCGTGGTCGGCGTTCTCGGCGGGTCGGCGGGCACCACCCGGGACACCTTCGAGCTCCTGCACCGGGCCGAGAGGCACGGAGCCCGGATCGCCCTCTTCGGGCGCAAGATACAGCGCGCCGAGTCACAGCTGGATCTGGTTTCCCTGCTGCGGCCGGTCCTGCGGGGCGAGCTCAGCCCCGCGGATGCCGTCCGGGCCTACCACGATGCCCTCGCGAAGGCGGAGATCGCTCCCTCGCGCACGCTCGAGGCCGACCTTGAGGTGACCGATCCCGTGCTGCGTGCCGAGTGAGCGACCCGGCCACGCCGGGCGCAGGGATCTTGTGCGCCGGAACGATTCTCGTCGATGCCGGAAAGGTGATTGACGCCTATCCGGCCCTGGATCATTTCGCCACCATCGAGCAGGTCTCCCTGAGCACCGGGGGACCAGGGCTCAATATGGCCGTCAACCTGCGCATGCTCGGGGCGGCTTTCCCCATCGGAATGATCGGTGCCGTCGGCGACGACGAGCACGGCGCCTTCCTCCTGGCCGAGTGCGCACGGCTGGGCATAGATACGGCCGGCATCGCGACGCTGACTGGCGCGGTGACGTCCTTCACCGATGCGATGGTCGAGCGAGTCGGCGGCCGCCGGACCATGTTCCATCACAGCGGGGCCAACGCGCTGTTCGATGCCTCGGCCACCGACCTCGAGTCCTGCGGGGCGCGGATTCTGCACGCGGGGGCTCCTGGCATCCACCCGATCATGGATAGCCAGCTGCCCGGCGGGGGCAACGGCTGGTCGGCCCTGCTGGGCCGGGCACAAGCGGCGGGCCTGCGCACCAACATGGAACTGATCAGCCTGGAGCCGGGCCGCCAGGCCGAGGTTGCCCTGCCCTGCCTGCCCTACCTCGACAGCATCGTGATCAACGAACTCGAGGCCGGCGCACTGACCGGGATCGACAAACCGGTGCCGACGGCCGACGAGCCGGTGGACTGGCCGGCTCTGGAGGCGATGGCGCTCGGCCTGATCGAGCGCGGGGTGTCGTCGCTCGCCGTGGTGCATTTCCCGGCCGGCTGCGTCGCGGCCGCTCCCGGCGGCCAGACCTGGCGGCAGGGCTCTGTCCGGCTGCCCCGCGATCAGGTACGCAGCACGACAGGCGCCGGAGACGCCTTCGCCGCCGGCGTCATCCTGGGCCTTCATGAGGGCTGGCCGGTCGAACGCTGCTTGCGGCTAGCGGTCGCGTCTGCCGCGGCGTGCGTGCGTAGCGCGAACACCTCCGACGGCATAAAGCGCGCGGATGCGTGCCTCGCCGACGCCGATCAGGCTGGTTACCGTCCGGCCGCTCCGCTGGCAATTTAATTTGAGGTGAACTTGCCGGACCCTTGACGTGAACTTGAAGGACGTCAGTGAACGGGAGCCGTTCTGGCTCCGTGTCACGTAATAGGGATTGGTCTAGCTGGCCGACGGGCGCTCTCACCGCATGCCAGCCCCATTTTCGCGGACAGACCTGCAGGGCTGACCCGAAGGAGGAGCACGGTGAGAAGAACCATAAAAGGCTTGCTGACGCTGGCGGCCACGATAAGTATGGCGGCGACGCTGGCGGGGGTGGCCGCGGGACCAGCGTCGGCGGCGGCGTCTTATCCGCCCCCGAGGATTAGCCTGCTGTGCTCGGCAGCGGCCAACGACGCCACGCTGGAGGGCACGATTTGCGTGCTGCCGTTCGGTGTTACCACCGCGCCGAATGCCTATTCCGCGACCATCGCGGTGAGCAAGGTTGGCGCCGTGGGCGCCACAGTCAGCTTCGCGCTGACCGCGGGGAGCCTCCCGCCTGGCCTGAGCATGCCCGCCCAGTCCACATCCGGCGCCGTCATCACCGGCAACCCCACCCAGACCGGGACGTTCAACTTCACCGTCAAGGCCACAGACGGGTCGCGGACCTCCACGCTGGCCTACCAGATCACCGTCACCGCACAAGGCCCGCCGGACCAGCTGCAGTGCAACGCCGCCAACGGCAGCTTCCTGATCAGCGGGATCTGCGTACTGCCCGACTCCGTACTCGGCCTGCCCTACCAGGGGCGCCTGGTCACCAGCCACAACGCAGGCGGCACGCTCAGCGTCGTCGCCGGCGCCCTCCCGCCGGGCCTGACCCTGCCCGCCACCTTCGGGGCCTCGGGCGCGGTCATCGGCGGCACCCCGACCCAGCAGGGCATCGAACCCACCTACACCTTCACCGTGCGGGGCACCGGCGACCACGGTCAGCCGCTGTATCAGGCCTACTCGATCACCGTGGACCAGAACCTGCCGCTGAGCATCGTGCTGCCGGGCAGCGGATCAACCCTCGAACCGGGGACGGTCGGCCAGGCCTTCGGGCAGAACTTCTTCCTGAGCGGCGGGGCCGGCCCCTACAGCTGGGCTGTCGCCGCCGGGAAACTCCCGCCTGGCCTTACCCTGCAGACGTTCGCGGCGCCGACCGACGCCAGCAACGAGCTCGCCGGGACACCGACCACGGCAGGGACCTTCGCCTTCACCATGCGGCTCACCGACTTCAGCGGCCAGCAGGCAACTCAATCCTTCAGCATCACGATCGATAAGTAGCGGGATGTTGCGGTAGCCACCGGGAGCCCCCGGCCGTGACCCAGGGAGCGGGGTCGCGGCCGGGTCCGGGCCTCAAGCGCTGACCCGCGAGCTGGCCGGGGTGGCAGCCGGCGGTGCCTGCGATCACACGGTCGCTTCACCAGAAGCATTAGTCACGGGCGAGACGCTGGAGTTGCCGTGCGTGCACGCCGGCCACCCAGTCCCAGCCGTCCTTGGCCGATGGGCCGACCCGCGGGTCGCTGGGAACATGAGCGTCACGCAAGGCGTGCACGTACGCCCGATCCTGGTCGATCCGTGCGTGTACCTGATCAGCTCCGCCGATGGACCCGTGGCCGGGGATGACGACATCGACGTCGCCCGCCACGCCCTCGAGCAGCCGCAGCGCGGCGAGGTAGTCCTCGATCGGGTCAGCGGTGTCGTTCAAGTCAAGCATCGGAATCAGGACATCAGAAAGCATGTCGCCGGCGACGAGAACCCCGCGTTCCTCAATCAACAGCGCCGCATGGCCCGGGGCATGCGCTTGATGCTCGACAATCCGGACTTGAGGGCCATCCCAGGGAATCTGGGCCATCTCGGCGGGCAGGCCGGTAATGAGGCCGAGCAGGTCCAGCGGTACCTGCTCGGCGATGCTCTGGGGGTATCAGCGCGGCGATACGGGCCTTCGCACACCGGGTCCGACAGCCGATCTCGGGCCGTGACCGCGCCGCGCGCCGTGCCGTAACGGGGCGCCGCGCCGAGCCTGGCGTGCCAGAGCAGGTGATCCCAGTGAGGATGCGTCGAGAAGCCTGCCACGACGGTCTGGCCCGAATCGGACAGGTCGTTCGCGAGGCAGGCCATTTCGTCGCCGTGCACCCCGGGGTCGATGAGCAACACGCCAGCCCGGCCGTGCACGACAACGGCGTTGCTCTGGCAGAACTCGCTCTCGTGGATCAGCACGCCCTCCGCGACCTGCCTCAGCACGGGTGGCTCCTTCCGCTTGTGGTTTGCAACCGCTTGTCGAGACCGTAGTACCTGGCCCTGACCGAATCCGCGATCCAACTCGTACCCATCACCGAGCGTTCGCGAGCGCGTTCGGGCGGCCAGCTGATCGCCAACGGGCGGATTCCCATCCAGGCGATGCGCGCGCGCCGGTGGCCAAGACTGCGGTCGTGGCCGCTGCGGTCACCCCCGGGGTAAGCCGCCGGCGCCGGATTTAGCCCGATCTAGCAGGTCGCGACAGCGGATAATCACACGCCGATTCCCCGCCAGCCCTCGAACGAGTAACGGAAGAGCTCGCTGAGAGCATCCTTGACCGATGAGCGCGGCGGCCCGCCGGGGGAGTTTGGCTGCGGAGGCTCCATACCGGGCGGGGGCTGGGCGCCGCGTGGCGGCTGCGGGCCAGGCGGAGGCTGCGGGCCGGGCGGAGGCTCCATACCGGGCGGAGGCTGCGGGCCAGGCGGAGGCTCCATACCGGGCGGGGGCTGGGCGCCGCGCGGCGGCTGCGGGCCGGGCGGAGGCTGCGGGCCAGGCGGGGGCTCCATACCGGGCGGCGGCTGGGCGCCGCGCGGCGGCTGCGGGCCAGGCGGGGGCTCCATACCCGGCGGGGGCTGCATGCCGGCCGGAGGCTGCATGGAGAGCGTGCGCAGCAGAGAAGGCTTCACCGGGCAGGTCAGATAGTGCTTCATCACGGCCGGGAACCGGTCCACGATCAGGTTCCGGGGACGCTCCCAGGCGATGCCGACCTCGGCGCACACCTCCCTGACCGCATCCTCCGAGGCGAGGTTGGCGAAACCGGAGCCCTGATACGGCAGGACGTGGTGGACACGGTGCGGGCTCAGGCCGGCGCTGAGGAAAAGGTCGATCCAGCGGTTGCCGACCACGCTCAGGTCGTAGCTCAGGCAGATCTGCCTGGCCGCCCAGTCATCCCGCAGCGGCTCCGGGATCACCGCGAGCTCCTCCTCGCTGTCCGGCGCCTCAAAGTCATGGCTGGCCACCACGAGGAAGGTGTTGATCCACAAAGTCAGGATGAACTGCACCAGCCAGGCCACGATGTGGCCGGTCGCCAGGCACAGCGCAAACTCAAACACGATCCAGGCCCGGATGATCCAGAAGTCGGCCCGGATTGGATCCTGGACGAATGGCGCTCCGGTTTGCTGCGGGACCGGCTTATGCCGCTCGAACTTCGTGATTTCCCGTCCCCGGAGCGGCAGCCCGGTCAGGCATATGCCGAGTTTGTGGAGCGTGTAACCCGGGATCCGGAGCACCGGATGCAGCCGGAGCATACCGTCGAAGAACGTCTTCTTTACATCCGCTCCGGAACCGAGATAAGGATGGTGCAATAGCACGTGACCGTCGGTCCCGATGAGGCTCGTGCCGACGTAGTTGAGGTCGAACAGCGCTTTTCCGAGCGGCAGTGTCAGGGCCGGGTGCCCCGGCTTCCACTTCCTGTGCAGGCCGTAATGACCCGAGCCCGCCAGTGCGGTGCGCGTCACCACCATGATGACGACGAACGCCCAGCCAGGTATGACATGGGCGATCAGGAGGGCCAGCGCGGCAAGATGCGCGGCAGCGATAAGCCACGTCACGGCGTCGAACGCGCGGTCGTACTTCTTCAGGGCCTGCTTGGAGAACTGGGCATTGACCCGCTGCCGGATCGCCGCCAGCAAGCTTCCTTCGTCCCGGTAGTCGAGCCTCGGCAGATCCTCAGGCGCGTTGAATTCCGGCGGCAGCAGGAAGGGGGGTACGCCCAGCTTGGGGAGTATGTCCTTCTCGGTGGGTACCGGAAGCTTGTCGCGCATATTTCTCTCGCCGAGCTTGAAAGGTGCGACAAGCCTGGCGCTTACGTCCTGGTCGGCGAGTTCTTCAATCAGGTACTTCGCGAGTATTTTCTGCAGCCGGGCCGGGTCCCGGTGATACGTGTGGAGCAGCGCGCTGATGTCGCGACCCTCGGTCTGCGCGAACCATATCGCCCCGCCCGGATGACGGCCCATCCACTCCGTAAGATCGTAGGCTCGCCCGTCAACGATCCAGAAGGGCCGATCCTGGGGAAACTCAGTGCCAGTGTACGGTGACATCCGAGGCATGGTTTCAGCCATTGGCTACTCCTTGTCGCCTTGATTCAGTTGCAGGCCATAGGGTCGGCGTAAGCGACCTCTAGTCGTCATCCGGTATTCCCACCTTGTATCGGGCCGCCTTGGCCAATTCGACCGCCGAAGCGTGCTCGAGCGAATAACAGTCATCGAGGATCCGGCGGGTGAAGCACGCCGACTCCGGCGTGACTGCGCGCAGTGCCTTGATCGAGTTCTCGGCCACTTCCTCGAGGGTGTCCCCGACCGCGTCTACCAGTCCGAGCCGGGCCGCATCGTCGGCCGTCAGGTCCTCACCGAGCAGGAAGATCTTGCGCGCGGTGCCGAGACCGACGAATTTCGGCAGCCAGTACGCGCCCATTCCGGGGAAGCGGCCCTCGGCCAGGCTCCCCATCCAGAGCCGCGCCGCCGCCGAGGCCAGCCGCAGGTCTGCGACCAGGCCGGCCTGGACGGCCGCCGCACCGACCCGGCCGTGATAGCCAGCGAACGTCTTGGCTTTCAGCCTGGAAATCCGGGACAGCAATTCATCCCAGCGGGCGAAATACCGCATATCGCTCCGGCCCGGCCCGGGCGGCCAGGAGGGGAAGTCCCCGGTGACTGGCTCCGCATTGCCGCTGAACAGTAAGGCGAAGTTCTCTATCCGGCCCCGTTCGACGTCGTCCAGCACGGAGGTGAGCGCGTTAATAAGCTCGGTATCGATCACGGCCTCGCCGATCCGGGCGGTGAGCACCCGTTCGCCGTCAGCCTCCTGGATCACGGTCAGCATGTGTGCGCCTCGGTGAACTGGAAGAGTGCCGTCTCGATCTGGGCTCCTGGACCCATCGTCACCATGACCCCCAGGTCGCCAGCTGACCCGCAGCCTTCGGCCAGCAGGCGCTCCAGGCTGACCAGGAAGCTTCCGCTCGAGATGTTCCCGTAGTCACGCAGCACGGAGCGCGTATGCCGGACATCATGCTCCTCAAGGCCCAGGCTGAGTTTGACCGAGTCGATCACCGCGCCACCACCGGTGTGCAGCACCCAGTGCCTGACGGCAGAGAAGTCCACGCCATTACGCTCCAGCAGCCTCTCCAGCGGCTTGCGAACGTTGAAGCCTATGACATAGGGGATATCCCGGTCCAGGTAAAAACTCCACTTCCCGGCCGCGGCGTTCCAGTCGAACCGCATGGCCGCCCATTCTTCAGGAATGCAGAAGCTCTCGAAATCAAGCACGCACGGCATCGGCCAGGATGGTGCTGGCCCGGCGCCGTTCCCGGCGTAGGTGGTCAGCACGGCAGCGGCCGCACCGTCGCCGAAAATGCTGTTCACGATGCCAGTGCGGGGTGTTTCATCGAGAACGTACATCGCGGAGTTAATCTCACAGCAGACCAGCAATGCCACGCGGCCCGGATGGTTTTTGACCCACTGGACGAGAGGATTCAGCCCATTCAGGCCGGCGTTGCATCCCATGCCAACGACGTCCGCCCGGACGAGGTCCCGGGCAAACCCGAGCTCTCGCGAGAATAGCGAACTCAGCCCCGGAACCATGAACCCGCTCGAGGTGACGCACAAGATGTAGTCGACGTCCGCCGGCGACAGCGACGCGGCGTCGAGTGCGTCGCGGATGGCCCGCGATCCGATGTCGAGCGCTCCGTCCCGGAACTTGGCGTGCAGGTCGGCCGCGGACTCGGGGAGCAGGCGCCCGGTGCTCATGTCTATGCCCGGCAGATAGAGATGCCTCTTCTGGATATGCGGCGAACGGAGAAGCTTTTTCACGACCCTGTTCTCCAGGCCGAGCAGCGCCCCGATCTCTTCCTGTGAATAGGCGGTGTCCGGGAATGCGCTGCTGACAGAGGCGATGGCCGCTGTCCTTTCCCCCGGGAGTGCCGGGGGATGAATAGGACGAGCCGCTGGGCGGGAAAGTTCCCGGACATCCTCATTTCGGATCATGTATTGAGTCTTCCCCCGACCGGTTCGCAAGTTCCAGACCGTGGATCCAAGGATAGGCTACAGGGCCGCCGCTGACATTGGCCGACTGGAGTGGCATACGAGGTTCATGGTACCATTTGAGGCTGAAGTTGGCGTGGTGATGAGGAGCCGTTCACGGCGTGTCGTCGCAGGGTAGGCCGGGAATGGCGGGCCGGCGCCCGGGCCGCCCTGCTCATGCGGCAGCGCCGGCTCGCATCTCTGCTACGCTCGCCGGGTGACCACCGGCCTGACCCACTACCGGTGGCCAGGCGAGGACAGTGGCCGGTGGCTCGGCTTTCGCTTCCGGCCTGGCGACATCGTGATCAGCACCCGGCGCAAGACCGGGACGACCTGGATGCAGATGATCTGCGCGCTGCTGATCTTCCAGACGCCCGAGCTGCCGGATCCGCTCTGGCAGCTCTCGCCGTGGATGGACAGCCAGATCATGCCGCATGACCTCGTGTACGCCCAGCTTGCCGAGCAGCGGCACCGGCGTTTCATCAAGACGCATACGCCGCTGGACGGGATTCCCCTCGACCCCCGGGTCACCTATATCGTGACGGCCCGGCATCCGCTCGACACGTTCGTGTCGCTCCGCCGGCACAACGAAATCATCGGCCCGCCGCCCGACATCACCGGCCCTCCGCCGGCCCGGCCCGGCCCCCCGCCCGGCCCCAGCGGCCCTCCGCCGGATGGGCACGGGCCCCCGCCGGACGGGCACGGGCCCCCGCCGGATGGGCACGGCCCTCCGCCGGACGGGCACGGGCCCCCGCCGGACAGGCACGGCCCCCCGCCGGTACACCACCTCCCCGGCCAGTCCGGGCCGCCGGAGCCGCCCGGGCCGCCGAAGCCACCGGAGCCGCCCGCCTCACGCGAGGCGCTGCACGACGCCCTGCTCAGCTGGATCGCCGCCGATGACGATCCCTGCCAGTACCCGGACTCGCTGCCCGGCGTTATGCGGCACCTGTCCGATGCCTGGGCCAGGCGCGGCGAGCCGAACGTGCTGCTGGTGCGCTACGAGGACCTGCTCGCAGACCTGGAGGGCCAGATGCGGCAGCTCGCCGCGAGGCTGGCGATAGCCGTCCCGGAGCAGGCCTGGCCCGCGCTCACCCAGGCGGCCACGTTCGGGCGGATGAGGGACCGCGCGGACACCCTCATTGCCGTTCCCCCCGAGATTTCCGCGGACGCGGCCGCATTCTTCCCCCGGGGCTCCTCGGGGGCTGGGCGCGAGATCCTCACCGGCGAGGAGATGGCCGGCTACTACGCGCGGGCCACCCAGCTGGCCTCGCCCGACTTGCTCGAGTGGCTGCACGCCCCGCCGGCTGGCTAACCGCCCGCGGCCACCGGGGTCACGGGCCGGCCGGGCCAGGACCGGGCCGCCCGCGCCAGGGCCCGCCGGGAAGGGCCAGGCCATCGGCTCCCGGGGGCGGCGGAGGCGGCGGGTAATGCCCTCCTGGCGGACCTGGTCTGGGGCCAGCGCCGACGGGCGCCTGGCGGGCGAACTGGGTCCGGTACAAGTCCGCGTACAGTCCTCCCGACGCGAGCAACTCGTCGTGCTGGCCGCGCTCGCGGACCCGGCCGCCGTCGATGACCAGGATCTGGTCGGCCTCCTGGATGGTGGACAGCCGGTGCGCGATGACCAGCGAGGTCCGGCCGGCCAGGGCCGCGGCGAGCGCTTGCTGGACGGCGACCTCCGACTCGGAGTCGAGATGCGCGGTGGCCTCGTCGAGCAGCACGACGGCCGGTGCCTTCAGCAGCAGCCGGGCCAGGGCGACCCGCTGTTTCTCGCCGCCCGACAGCCGGTAGCCCCGGTCGCCCACGATGGTGTCCAGGCCGTCGGGCAGCACCGAGATCAGGCTCCAGATCTGCGCCGCCCGGCACGCCTCGACCAGTTCCGCCTGCGTCACCCCGGGACGGGCGTACTCGAGATTGGCCCGGATCGTGTCGTGGAACAGGTGCGCGTCCTGGGTCACCACGCCGACCGAGTTGTGCAGCGAGTCCTGGGTCACGTCCCTGATGTCGAACCCGCCGATGCGCACCGTGCCCTCGTTAGGGTCATACAGCCGGGATACCAGGTGGGTGATCGTCGTCTTGCCCGCGCCCGAGGGCCCGACCAGGGCGGTCAGCTGCCTGGCGGGGGCGGTGAAGCTCACGTCGTGCAGAACGCCCAGCCGCGCGTCGGTGCGTTCGGGGGCCGGCAGGGCAATCGACTCCAGCGACGCGAGTGAGACCTCGGACGCGGCCGGGTAATGGAACGAGACATGGTCGAAGACGATGTCCGCTGCCGGCCCGGCGGTGCGGGCTGAACCGTTGCCGTGCGCCGCGAGCACGAGCGGTGTCGCGTTCGGCCGGTCCTCGATCAGTGGCTTCAGGTCAAGCACCTCGAACACCCGGTCAAAACTGACCAGCGCGGTCATCACGTTGACCTGAACGTTGGACAGCGCAGTGATCGGCCCGTACAGCCGGTTCAGCAGCAGGGCCAGGGAAACCAGCGTGCCGACCTGGAAGGCGCCGTGGACGACGAGTTCGCCGCCTACCCCGTAGACCACCGCGATGGACAGCGACGCGAGCAGCGTCAGCGCGATGAACAGCGAACTGCCGTACATCGCCTGGACCACGCCAATGTCCCTGACCTTGGCCGCCCGCTCGGCGAACACCCGGGACTCCTCCTGCGGCCGGCCGAACAGCTTGGCCAGCATGGCGCCGGCGACGTTGAACCGCTCGGTCATCGTCGATCCCATCGCCGCGTCGAGCTGCATCGACTCCCTGGTCAGCCGCTGCAGCCTGCGCCCGACCAGGCGGGCCGGGATGATGAACATCGGTATCAGCAGCAGCGCGATGACCGTGACCAGCCAGGAGAAGTAGAGCATCGTGAACAGCACCAGGATCAGCTGGAGCGTGCTTGACACGGTCGACACCAGCACCGAGGTCAGCGCCTGCTGCGCGCCGATGACGTCGCTGTTCAGCCTGCTGACCAGCGAGCCGGTCTGGGCCCGGGTGAAGAACGCGAGCGGCTGACGCTGCACGTGACCGAACACCTGCGTGCGCAGGTCGTAGATCAGGCCCTCGCCGACGCGTGCGGTGTACCAGCGCTGGACGAAGTTTAAGAACGCGTCCAAGAGGGCCAGCGCGGCCACGGCTGCGGCGACCCCCAGCACGACATCGGCCCGCTTCGGCAGGATGCCACGGTCGATCACCAGGCCGAGCAGCACCGGGATCGCCACCGTGATCACCGCATCCAGCGCGGCGGCCAGCAGGAAGATGGTGAGGTCCCAGCGATAGGGCCGCGCGTATCCGGCGATCCTGCGGACCGTCCCCCGCTTCAGCTGTTGCTTGGTCACGGACGGATCGGTCGCGAATCCGCGCATCAGGTGGGGGCCGGGACCGGGGAGCATGGCGGCGGGAACCTCCTGGCGGCGGGCATTCTCCCGCGTCAGCTCGTGGTGAACCTGCGCGGCGCGATCACGAGCCGACGAACCTGGTCCGCGGCAGGGGCGCCTGCTCCTGGCGTTCCGCCGTCTGCTCCCGGCGTTCCGCCGTCTGCTGCCCAAGCGTAGGTGCGGCGACCTGGCCCTGCAACCATCCGACCGCAGGGCGATCATGAGCCATTAGATAAACATATGGCTGCGACGGCCGGATGGGCGTTCGCGACGTGGCGCGAAAGGCCAGCCAGATTCTGCGTCATTGGCGGGATAGCATTAATCGTGACCTGGAAGTATCTGGCTATGGCCCAGAGTAGGCAGGCACGGGGCAGGCAGGCCCAGGGCAGGCGGGCGCGGGCCAGGCACCGGTTAGGCAGCCCGGTCAGATGAGCCGCATCCTGTTCGTGGTCCCGCCGCTCACCGGCCACATCAACCCTACGGTCGCGGTCGGGGCGGAACTGGCCGCCCGCGGCCACGACGTCGCGTGGGCCGGTCACCAGGCGGCCCTGCGGTCGCTGCTGCCTGAGGGGGCCCGGGTCTTCCCGGTGAGCGGCGACGCGCCTGACGCCGGGATGGCCAGCGCCGGGATGGCCAGCGCCGGGATGGCCGACGTGCGGGCGCCCGGCGCCCCGGTGGCCGGCGTGCCGGACCACCGGCGGCCGCCACGCGGCCCCGAGGCGATGAAGTTCGTCTGGGAAAACCTCATCATGCCGCTAGCGCGCGCGATGCTGCCCGGGGTGACCGATGCGGTCGCGCGATTCGCGCCGCATGTGGTCGTGGCCGACCAGCAGGCCATCGCCGGGGCGGTCGCCGCGCGGCAGGCCGGGGCGGTGTGGGTGACCTCGGCCAGTACGCCGGGTGAACTGCTGCGGCCGCCGGGCATGCAGCGGGTCGAGGCGTGGGTCCGTGACCAGATGACCGCTTTCCAGCTGGCCTGCGGCGTCAGCGACCCGGCCGACCTGCGGTTCTCCGACCGGCTGGTGCTGGTGTTCACGACGGCCGCGCTGATCGGGGAGACCCGGGGCTTCGGCACCCGGTATGTGTTCACCGGGCCGGCGCTGGTCCGGCGGCCCGACCGCCAATCGTCGTTCCCGTGGGAATGGCTCGATCCCGCGCGACGGCACCTGCTGGTGACGCTGGGGACTCTCAGCGGCCCGGCCGGGCCGCGGTTCTTCCGGACGGTGGTCGATGCCCTGGCCGACCTGGGCGGGGAATTGCAGGCCGTGCTCGCCGCCCCGCCCGCCCCGCCCGGCCAGCAGGTCCCGCCGCACATCCTGTTCGCTGGGCACGTGCCGCAGCTCGCCCTGCTCCCGCACATGTCCGCCGTGGTGTGCCACGGTGGCCAGAACACCGTGTGCGAGGCGCTGGCCCATGGCCTGCCGCTGGTCGTCACGCCGATGCGGCACGATCAGCCGATCATCGCCAGGCAGGTCGCCGACGCCGGGGCCGGGGTAGTGCTGCGCATCGACCAGTTGCGGGCCACCGAACTGCGCGATGCGGTCCGGGCCGTCCTTGATGAACCTTCCTATCGCGCTGCGGCGGTAGTGGTGCGGGACTCGTTCGCGGCGGCCGGCGGCGCCACCACCGCCGCTGACCGCCTGGAGGAACTGGTGTAACCGGCATCCGCCGCCCGCACCCGGCTCCGCCGCCCGCACCCACCCGGCTTCCACTTGCCGCACCCACCCGGCTTCCGTCCCAGGCTGGAAATATAACCGGGGTAAAGTCCGTTTATGCCTCCAGCATGGACCCATCTCCAGGGAAGGACCGGCCCATGAGTACGACCACGCAACCAGCCCGGCTCGCGGTGCTCGGCGCGGGCCACGTCGGGCCGGTCATTGCCCGGCTGGCCCTCAAGGCCGGTTACCCGGTGTCCATCGCCACCTCGGGCGACCCGGAGGACATCGCGCTGATCACCGAGCTGGTCATTCCGGGCGCGCAGGCCCGCTGGGCCAGCGACGCCGTGGCGGACGCGGACATCGTGGTGCTCGCGATACCGCTGCACCGCTTCCTTGACGTCGCCCCCCGGCTGCTGAGCGGCAAGCTCGTGGTGGACGCGATGAACTACTGGCCGGCCAGCGATGGCGTACTGGAGGCCTTCGAAGACGGCGCGAGCAGCGAGATCGTGGCCCGGCGGCTGGCCGGCTCGACCGTGGTCAAAGCCCTCAACCACATCGGCTACCACGAGCTCGAGGACCGGGCGCGGCCGGCCGGGGCGCCGGACCGGCGGGCGGCCGGCGTCGCGGGCGACGACCCGGCGGCGGTGGCCACGATCGCGGGCCTGGTCGACGCGATCGGCTATGACCCGGTTCGGCTGGGCAGCCTGCGAGCCGGCCGGGTGCTGCAGCCGGGCGGGCCCGCGTTCGGGGTCGTGCTGACGCCGGCCGAGTTCGAGCAGGCGGTTCGCGCGGACGCCGGGAGCCTGGCATGACCTACACCTTCGGGCTCGACACCTTCGGCGACCGGAACGGCGACGCCGATGGCCGGCCACTGTCGCATGCCCAGACGATCCGCAACGTGGCCGAGGAGGGCGTCTTCGCCGAGCAGGCCGGGGTGGACTTCTTCGGGATCGGCGAGCATCACACCGGGTACTTCCCGATGCCGGCCGGCGACGTGGTACTGGCCGCCATCGCGGCCCGCACCGAAAAGATCCACCTCGGATCCGCCGTCACCGTGCTGAGCTCCGATGATCCGGTCCGGGTCTTCCAGCGGTATTCCACGCTGAACGCGATCTCCGGCGGCCGGGCCGAAGTCATCCTCGGCCGCGGATCGAGTATCGATTCGTTCCCGTTGTTCGGCTACGACCTCGCCGACTATGAGGATCTCTTCGAGGAGAAGGCCACGCTGTTCGCCGAGCTGCTCAAGGGCGGCCCGGTCACCTGGGAGGGCAAGACCCGGGCCCCCCTGCTGGACGCCGATGTGGTGCCGCACACCGAGTCCGGCCCGTTCCCGGCGTGGATCGGCGTCGGTGGCAACCCGCAGTCGGTGATCCGCGCCGCCCGTCTCGGGTTCGGCCTGGCGCTCGCCATCATCGGCGGGCCGCCGTCCCGGTTCGCCCCGTACTCGCAGTTGTTCCAGCGGGCGCTGGAGAAGTTCGGCCGCCCGCCGCTGCCCGTGCTCGTGCACTCGCCGGGCCACGTCGCGGCTACCGACGAGCAGGCCAAGGCGGAGTTCTGGCCGCGCTGGCAGGACATCATCGCCCTGATGGCCGCCGAGCGGGGCTTCGCGATCCCCACCGAGGAGTCGTTCGAGCGGGAGACCGGGCCGGACGGTGCGCTGTATGTCGGCTCACCCGAGACCGTCGCCCGCAAGATCGCCGCGAACCTCCGCGCCCTGGATGCCACCCGGTTCGACCTCAAGTACGGCATGCCGGGCCTGACCCACGACCAGCTCATGACCAACATCGAGCTCTACGGCGGCCAGGTCATCCCGCGGGTCCGCGAACTGCTCAGCTGACCCGGCTCAGCTAACCCCGCGCCGGCGCGGTCATGGCACGCGGGTGAGCAGCTCCATGCTGTGCCCGTCCGGGTCGTGAAAGTAGACGCCCCGGCCGCCCCAGCGGGTGTTGATCTCGCCCGGCTGCCGGAATCCGGGATCGGCGAAGTAGGCCACGCCCGCCTCGCGGATCCGGGCGAAGCCCGCGTCGAACTCCTCGTCGCTGACCAGGAACGCATAGTGCTGCGGCGCGACCTGGGCCCGGTGCATGTAGTCGAGGGTGACCCCGTTATCCAGCCGGACCGGGGTGAATGGCCCATCGTCCGGGCCGGCGGCCCGGCCGAGGATAGCGGCGAGAAACCGTGCGGAGGCGTGCTGGTCGGTGGCGCCGACAATGGTGTGATTCAGCTCGATCGCCATTACCCGTCATCTCCCTGCGATGTCGTCATCGGCTGTCCCTGGCGGTACATCTGGGGCGGTTTGACGCCCGCGGACTGGCCGCCGTCGATCGGGATCACCGCCCCGGTGAGGTACGAGGAGCCCGGCGAGGACAGCCAGAGCACGACGCTGGCGACTTCAGCCGCACTTCCTATCCTGCGCATGGGCGCGGCGAGCGCGGCCTGCCGCTGGGCCTCGGGGCCCGCCGCCTCCAGGTGGTGGGTGAGGATCGTGCCGGGTGCGACGACGTTGACCCGGATGCCCTGGTCGGCGTAGTCGAGGGCGGCCACCTTGGTCAGGCCGATGATCCCGGCCTTGCCCGCGACGTAGGCGGCCAGGTTCGCCACGCCGGTGACGCCCGCCAGCGAGGCCATGTTCACGATCGTGCCGCCCCCCGACTGGAGCATGGCACTGATCTGGTACTTCATCCCGAGGAAGGTGCCGCGGACATTGGTGGCGATCCCGCGGTCGAACTCCGCTGGATCGATGTCGGCCAGCGGCGCGGGCAGGGGCCCGTCGGTCGCGTTGTTGAACGCGGCATCGAGCCGGCCGTAGGCGTCCAGGGTGGACGCGACCAGGTCACGCACGGAACCATCATCCGATACGTCGGCGGGGATCGCGGTGGCCTGGCCGCCGCGGGCCCTGATCTGCTGGGCGACTGTTTCCAGGGCCGCCGCGTCCCGGGCGGCGAGGACGACCGCGGCCCCCGCATCCGCGAACGCCTCCGCGGTGGCGGCCCCGATTCCCTTGCTGGCCCCGGCGACCAGGGCGACCCGCCCTCGCATCGGGCTGGATGTGGCAGGCATGCTCATGGTTGCGGCTCCTTAGGCCAGGCGGTAGAGGATGGGCATCGAGGCGGTGCCGTTGGCGCGCAAGTTGGCCAGCACGTAGCTGTAGAAGGTCCGCTTGCCGAACTGCCTGGCGGCAAAGCGGGGCAGGCTTATATCCCAGCGCGCGTGGTTGACGAATACGTAGTCGGCCGGGCCGACCGGGCCGAGCAGCGTGGAGTTGTCCATCCCGGTCTCCACCGCGTACCAGGCCGCGAGGTGGTCCCACAGGTCCAGGGCGACCGCGGGATCCTCGGCGACGAAGAAGTTGAACAGGAAGAGCCCGGGCCGGGTCTTGTCCACGTCAGCGACCCGCCGCAGGCACCGGGCGGTCATCAGGTACTCCTCGCGCGCTGCCGCCGCGATCGCGTCGTGCAGCTTGCGGTACTCCGGGCTCGCGGCCACGTCGCCGGCCGCCTCGACGGTGGTGGTCTCGATCAGCGTCACGACGTCATACCGGGCGGGGCGGGCGGCCATCCGCTGCGCGTCGCTGCCTGGTGGCGGGATGAGGGCGGCCCGGTAGACCGTCGCCTTGGTCACGGCCTCGAGCCGTTCGAGGCTGGCCGCCAGCGCCTTGAGCTCGGCCAGCAGCGCTGCCTTCCGTGCGCCGCCGCGGGGGAATGGCGTGCGCCCGACGGTCGGCTCAACGACCGCCGCGAGGAGCAGGTACCCGGTAAGCGGGGGCTCGATCAGGCCCACCCGCGGGTACTTCGGATGCGGGTTGACGATGGTCAGTTCCATGTTCTGTTCCTTCCTGAGTCAGCGGCTGATCCGCTGGTACTGGCCGACTGCCAGCAGCGAGAATCCGGCCAGAAGCCCGCAGCTCCAGATCACCGAGGCCAGCACGTGACCGGCCGTCGGGCCGCCGAGGACCAGCGCGCGGACCGCGGTGACCAGTGCGGTGAGCGGCTGGTGCGCGGCGACGGCCTGCAGCCAGCCCGGCATCGTGGCGACCGGGACGAACGCGCCCGACGCGAACACCAGCAGGAACATCACCGGCACGCCGGCCGCCTGGGCGGCCTCGGGGTCGCTGATCCGCAGCCCCAGGCTGACGCACCCCCAGGACAGCGCGTACCCGAAGAGCGCCACGAGCCCGAGGCCGGCCAGGAAGGCGAGGGCGCTGGTATGCACCCGGAAGCCCACGGCGAAGCCGATACCGGCCATCACCGCGACCACGGCCAGGCTTCTGGCCAGGTCCGCGAGGGTCCGGCCAGCCAGCACCGCCGAGCGGGACATCGGCAGCGTGCGGAACCGCTCGAGCAGCCCACTGCGCAGGTCAGCGGCGAGCCCGACCGCGGTGGCGAGCGCGCCGAACGCGACGCTCTGCCCGAAGACGCCGGGGATCAGGTAGTCGACATAGGGGACGCCCGGCACGTGGATGGCGCCGCCGAACGCGTACCGGAACAGCAGCACGAACAGGACCGGCTGGATCAGCGCGAACACCAGGGCCTGCGGCATCCGCAGCATCGAGCGCAGGTTCCGGCTGGCGACGTCGATCGTGTCGGCGATGGCGATCGTGGCCCGGCCCGGTCCGGGCCGGGGAACGGCGGTCGCGGTCATGCGGCGTCTCCTTGCTGGCTGGTGCGGGCCGCGCTGCTGGTCAGGGCCAGGAACACGTCGTCCAGGGAGGGCTCGCTGATCTGCACGGCGACCGGGTCGTCGGTCCCGGTGAGCGTGCGGGCGGCACCGACCACGGCCGATGAGCCGGCCTCGCTGGCCAGCCGCACGATCGGGCCGTGCCGCTGGGCTGCGGGAAACCGCGCCCCGAGCTGGCGCTGGGCGCGGACCGCAGCGTGCTCGTCGGCGAATTCCAGGGCGACCACGGCCGACCCGATCCGCTTCCTGAGCTCGTGCGGGGGGCCCTCGCCGACCACCCGGCCCCGGTCGATGATCACCACGCGGTCGGCGAGGGCGTCGGCTTCCTCCAGGTACTGCGTGGTCAGCAATACCGTCGTCCCGTCCGCGGCCAGCTCGGCGACCAGCCGCCACAGCTGCGTGCGGCTCTCCGGGTCCAGGCCGGTCGTCGGCTCGTCGAGGAACAGCACCGCGGGGCGGTGCATGAGCGCGGCCGCCACATCGAGGCGCCGCCGCATGCCACCTGAGTAGCCGCGGACCAGGCGGCCAGCCGCCTCGGTCAGCCCGAACCTCTCGAGGGCCTCGTCGGTGCGGTCCCGCGCGACGGGCCTGGGCAGCCGGGACAGCCGTCCGATCAGCCGCAGATTCTCCCGGCCGGTGAGGTTCGGGTCCACGGCGGCGAACTGGCCGGCGAAGCCGATCAGGCGGCGCACCTCGGCCGGATGGGTGGTGACGTCCAGGCCGGCCACCAGCGCCTGGCCACCGTCGGGCCGCAGCGCCGTGGACAGGATGCTGACCGTCGTGGTCTTCCCGGACCCGTTCGGGCCGAGCAGGCCGGTGATGCTTCCTGGCGGCACGGCCAGGCTCAGCCCATCCAGGGCGACCACCTGCCGGTAGCTCTTGCGCAGGTTACGGATCATGATCGCCGGATCTGCACTGCGGTCCATCTCGCTTGCCTCCTGCCTTCCTCGCAAGAACCATAGATACCAAAGCCTTCGATGTCAAAGAATTAGAGTTCTAATTGAAGTGATACGATCAACCCGTGCCAACGCCAGATGGACATCCCGGCGGTCCGCCGCGCCAGCGGGACGGCGGGCCTGCGGGGCAGCCGGAAGGCGGTCCGGAGCCGCCGCCGGGCCCGCCCGCCCGCCTGCCGCTGGGCCTGCATCTGGCCCGTTCGGCGAGAGAGATCAACCGGGCATTCGACGACGCGCTGGCCGAAGCGGGCGGCTCAGAGCCGATCTGGCTGGTGCTGATCTCCCTGAAGACCCGCCAGCTGGCCAGCCAGCGGGAACTCGCGGACGCGGTCGGGATCAGGGAGGCGACGCTCACCCACCACCTGAACGCGATGGACGCCAGCGGCCTGATCACCCGGCGGCGGGACCCGGAGAACCGCCGGGTGCACCTGGTCGAGCTGACTCCGGCGGGTGAGAAGGCCTTCTTCCGGATGCGCAAGGCGGCGCTGGCGTTTAACGCGCGGCTGCAGGCCGGGTTCGGCGAGGAGGAACTCGCGGAGTTCGAGCGGGTCCTCGACCGGCTGCGCGGCAACGCTCGCGGTGAGCCCCTGAACTAGCGGTGCGCGGACCTCACGACAGCCACGGGGTGACCCAGTCCCGGTCCAGCAGCTCAGGTGCCCGCAGCGTGGAGATCATCAGGTTCACGGCGCCCTGCACATCCCGGGTCAGTGCGAAGCACTCCGCCGCCGAGCCGCAACGGTCCGGCCCGAACTGCTGCGCGATGGTCACGACCTGACCGGCCAGGCCGGAGAGTTCCGCGGCGTCCTCGGGGTCCAGGGACCAGCCGGCCCGGCGGGGCCCGGCGCCGAGGCTGGTGATCTGATCGGCCAGCCAATCCCAGGGCGCGGCCGTCAGCGCCGGATCCCAGACCCGGGCGCAGGGTTCGTCGCCGGCGAACCGCGGGTGGTAGTGCGCCGCGTCGAAGCTGCCGGGATCGCTGCCCAGCTGGTCGAACAGATCCGCCCGCCACAGCGGGCGGTCGGCGGTGATGAGCTGGGCGGCTGACTCGGTGCCGCGGTGCGGGTGACCGGCCAGCTCCCGGATCTCGATCCGGGCGCCGTGCTCCATGGAGGCATCGTCGAGGTTGATCTCGAACCAGTGCCGGATGAGGACGGCCGAACGGGAGAAAGTCAGGATGTGCAGCACGACGCCCCGGGGCAGGTTTCGGGTAGTGGGGCCAGTATGCGGCTGGCCTGGCCGCGCGGTCAACGCGGCCCCCCGATGCCGCACCCGCAGTGCCGCTCACCTGCCAGACTGGACCGGTGGCGGCGAATTCTGCTCCGGTGCGGCTGCTGACCCGCTCTGAGGTCCGGTCGATGGTGCCATGGCCCGGGCTCATCGAGACGACCGCGCGGGCGCTGATCGAGGCGGGCGGCGAGTCCGCGGTTTCGGCGGCCAGCCAGCTGCACCTGCCCGGGGCCGCGCTGCACCTGAAGTCGGGGGCGCTGGCCGAGCCGCCAGTACTCACGGTGAAGGCGAATCTCCGGCCCGCATCGGGCGGGGCGGCCGGCCTGATCGTGGCCTTCGACCCGGCGGCCTGCACGGTCCGGGCCGTGCTCGATTCGGCGGAACTCACCGCGATGCGCACCGGCGCGATCGCCGCCGTGGCGGCCCGCCAGCTCGCCGGGCCGGGCCCGCACACCCTGGCCGTGCTCGGTGCCGGGCCCGTCGCCCAGCAGGCGCTCGTCGCCATATCCCACGTCACAGACGTTGGTGCCGTCCGCGTATGGAGCCGGGACAGCTCCCGGGCGGCCCAATTTTCCCTAACGAAAACCCGGCCGGTCACTACCTGCGACTCCCCGGAGCAGGCCGTGGCCGGGGCCGGGATCGTGCTTACCGCCACGCCCTCCCGGCAACCGCTGGTCACCGGTGCGGACCTGGACGCCCATGTCCTGGTGCTGGCCATGGGCGCCGACACGCGGGGCAAGCGGGAGCTGGGGGAGGGCGTGCTCGACGGCGCTGAGCTGGTCGCCGACGTCCCGGCGGCCGCGGCCGAGGTCGGCGAGCTGGCGTACCTGCCCGGCGGCCCGGATCCGGCCCGGTGCACCGCCCTCGGGGAGCTGCTGGCCGGCCGGGCGCGGCTGCGCCCGGCCGGGGACCGGCGGATCGTGTTCGACTCGGTCGGCACGGCCGTGGTGGACGCGGCCGCGGTGGCCCTGGTCCTGGCGGCGGCCGAGGATGCGGGGGTCGGCACGCTGGTGGACTTCGCCAGCTGAACCGGCCCAGCTCAACCCGCCCAGCTCAACCGGCCCAGGTGAACCGGCCCAGTTGAACCGGCCCGCTGGAACCGCGGGCCTGGTGCCTACAGGCTGTGCCGCATGGCGTCGACGCGGATCCGCTCGACTACCTGGCCGCGGCGCATCCCGTAGATCTCGGGCTGGAGGTCGGACCAGACGCAGACGTGCACCGGCAGGATGCGGACCCGCTGGCCCACGGTCAGGTCCGGCAGCCCGCCGGCCGTGAGCACGCCGTGTTCCTCCGAGACCCGGGTGAACGCGGAATCCGGCCGCCCGGCCAGGTGCCCCGATCCGTACTCCGGGTCCGTCGTCGTGGTCAGCGTCTTGCTCCCGGCGTCCACCGTCACCCGCGTCCCGCCGTCGCCGCCGTCGCCGGTGCTGACCACGGTGGCCAGCATGCTGGCGGCGATCTCTTCCGGGGTGCACGACCAGCAGGCCAGCGTGCGCAGGTCGTTGTAGATGTAGGTGCCCGGCCGGATCTCAGTGATGCCGTCGGCGGCCGTGAGGTACCAGGAGGTCAGCGAGGAGCCGGCCGACACCACCCGCACCTCGTGGCCGGCCCGCTCCAGGTCGGCCCGGACATCGCCCATGACGGCGGCCTCCTGCCGCGCGACCCGCTCGATACCCAGCTGGCTGGCCGCATCATGGGCGTGACCGGCGTGCGTCAGGATGCCCGCGAACTCCAGCCCGGCTGACTTGCTGATCTGCCGGGCGAGTTCCGGGACCTCCTGCGGCGGCACGCCGACCCGGCGCATCCCGGTATCGACTTCGGCCAGGACGGCCAGGGTGCGCCCGGACAGCCGGGCCACCTCCTGGTAGCCGTCGAGGACCGCAGCTGAGTCGGCGACCAGGGTGACCGGGGCGGCACGGCACACCGCGGCGAGCCGGCGCGAGTTTGCGCTCGCCCACGACCGGATAAGCCAGGGTGAGTTCGGCTGGCCCCGTGCTGGCTGGCCCCGTGCTGGCCGGCCCCGGGCCGGTCACCTCAGGTGCAGCGAATACCTCGGCCTCGGAGACCGTGGCCACGCACAGGCCGGCCGCGCCCGCGGCCAGCTGCCGCCGGGCCATCTCGATGCTCTTGTGCGTCTTGACGTGCGGCCGCAGCCGCAGCCCGGCCGTCTCGGCGTACCGGGCGGCTTTCTGGATGTTCGCGTCCACGATGTCCAGGTCGATCAGCATGGCGGGGGTTTCCAGCCGCTGATCGGCCAGCTGAACCGGGAGTTCGGCCGCCGGGTCGAGCGGGAGCGGTAGCCGCGGACTGGTCATGAGGCGATGACGGCGGTCTTGATCTGCGCGAACCCGCGCAGGCCCTCGGCGCCTTTTTCCCGTCCGTAGCCGGACTGGCGGAAGCCGCCGAAGGGCAGCTCCACCCCGCCGGACGCGCCGTAGGTGTTCACGAATACCTGGCCGGACACGACGTCGCGGATCATCTGCTGGGCGGTGCTGACGTTCGTCGTCCACACCCCGGCGACCAGGCCGTAGTCGGTTCCGTTGGCCAGCGCCACCGCCTCGTCGATATCCGCGAACGGGGTAACCGCCAGGACCGGCCCGAAGACCTCCTCGCGGAACATCGCGGCGCCGGGAGCGACCTCGTCGATGAGGGTGGGCTGGAAGAAATAGCCGTCGCCGAACGGGCCGCCGTTCAGCGGCGCGCCGCCGTAGGCGATCCGGCCGCCGTGGCCGGTGCCGGTGACGTAGGACGTGACCCGGTCCCGCTGCGGCCCGGAGATCAGCGGCCCGAGATCCGGGTCGTCCAGGGCCGGCCCGATGCTGACGGCGCCGAACATCTCCGCGAGCCGGGCGGTGACCGGCGCGTGCAGGCTCTCCTCGACCAGCAGCCGTGACCCGGCCGAGCAGGTCTGGCCGCCGTTCTGCAGGATTGCGTTCACGATGACGGGCAGGGCCCGGTCCAGGTCGGCGTCGGCGAACAGGATGTTCGGCGACTTCCCGCCGAGTTCCATGGTCACCGGGATCAGCCGGTCGGCCGCGGCGTGGCTGATGATCCGCCCGACCTCGACCGACCCGGTGAACGAGATGTGGCCGATGCCGGGATGCGCGGTCAGCGCCGCCCCCGCCGATTCCCCGTACCCGGTGACCACGTTCAAGGCGCCGGGCGGCAGCCCCGCCTCGAGCGCCAGGTCGCCGATCTTCAGCGCGGTGAGCGGCGCCTCCTCGGCAGGCTTGAGCACCACGCAGTTGCCCATGGCCAGGGCCGGCGCCACCGACCGGCCGAGGATCTGCAGTGGGTAGTTCCACGGGATGATGTGCGCGGTGACGCCGTGCGGTTCCCAGCGGGTGTGCACCGTGGTCCGCTCGTCCAGGGAGAAGGCGCTGCCGTAGAACGTCTCGACCGCGCTGGCGTAGAAGTCGAAATAGCGCACCGTAATCTCGGCGTCGCGCAGGCCCTGGCGCAGCGGCTTGCCGGTCTGCTGGCTCTCCAGCCGGCCCAGGCTCGCCATGTCCCGCTCGATCAGCGCGGACAGCCGGCGCAGCAGCCGGGCCCGCTCGGGCACGGCCACCCGCCGCCAGGACTGCGCGGCCCCGGCCGCCGCCCGCACCGCGGCGTCGATCTCGGCCGGGCCGCAGTCGGCGGTGACGGCCATCACCTCGCCGGTGGAGGGATCCTCGACCGGCACCTCCGCGGTCGTGGCGACGGGCTTGCCGTCGATCAGGGCGGCTAGCTGAATCATCAGTGACTCCTACTCGTGCCGGGCATCAGGCCCGGGCCAGTCGCTTGCTGAGCCAGCCGTCCACATGAGAGCCGGCCACGAACACCGCCCCGACCACGACGGCCTGCTCGCCGAGCACGCTCCGGGCGATCTTCAGCCGGCCGGGCAGCCGCCCGGCCAGGCCAGGTTCGAGCAGGTCATAGGCGCGGGCCAGGCCGCCGCCGATGACCACAGCCTGCGGGTCGCAGAGCAGCTGGAGCCTGCTGACGAGGTCGGCGATGGTCAGCGCGGCCCAGTCGAAGACGTCCCGGGCCTGCTGGTCGCCGCCGCGCGCCGCAGTGGCCAGGGCGGCTCCGTCCCGCACTTCCCGCGATCCGCCGCGCTCGTGATAGTGGCTGACCAGCCCGCCGGTCACCAGGCACTCGCCGAGCGTGCCGGCGGTCCCGTCCGGGCTGGTGACCGGCCACCCCGCGATCCGCCCGAACCGGCGGTGCGCGCCCGCGATCGGCACCCCGTCCAGCGTCATGCCCACGCCGATGCCCCGGCCGATCTCGATGACCAGCAACGATGACGCGCCCGGGACGGTACCGGCGTCGCTGCTCTCGGCGATGGGGGAGAGGTGGTCGTCCTGCGCCACGGTCACCTCGCAGCCGAGCCCCCGGCCTAGCTCGGCGCCGAGCGGCAAGCCGTCCCATTCGGTGTGGATGGGCGGCGCGCGCAGGATCCCCGCCGGATCCACCGAGGCCGCGACGCCGACCCCCCGCCGGCCAGCCTGGCCAGCGGCTGCCCGGTGCCGGCCACCATCTCGGTGATCGTGGCGACCAGGGCTCCGGAGAGATCGGGGCCCAGCCGGTCCGACGTCACCGCCTGCGCCGCGATCACCCTTCCGGACAGGGTGGTGATGGCCATCCTGGTGGTTTCGTTGCCGATATCTACGCCCGCCAGCAGCCCGGCGTCCTCGCGGAACCGGTAGACCACCGGCGGCCGCCCCAGCCGGGAGCTGTCCGCTTCCGGCTCCTCCTCCTCGACCAGCTGGAGGTCGGCGAGGTCGGAGACCAGCCGGTGCGCGGTGGGCAGCGATACCCCGACGCGGCGGGCCACCTCGGAGCGCGACAGCGCCCCGGCGTGCCGCAGCTCGTCCACGATCCGGGCGAGGTTGGCCAGCCGGACGTCCGCGGGGACGTGACTGGACCGGCCGGCCCCTGTGATCATGACCATGGGGTCAGCGTGCGGTGAAGCCGCCGTCGAGCACCAGGCAGCTGCCGACCGCGAACGAGCTGGCCTCGCTGGCCAGGAACAGCGCGCCCTGGGCGATCTCCCGTGGGTCGGCGACCCGCATGATCGGCGCCCAGGACGCCTGCTCGGCCGCGGTGCGCTCCGGGTCGATGCTGTTGTCCACCTCCGCCTGCAGCAACGGGGTGCGGGTGATGCCGGGGCACAGGCTGTTGACCCGGATGTTGTGCCGGATCAGGTCGACGGCGATCGACTTGGTGAACATGATGACCGCGCCCTTGCTCGCGTTGTAGGCCGGGGATTCGGGCACCGCGACGATGCCCATCTCCGAGCCGAGGGTCACGATGCTCCCGCCGCCCTGGCTGATCATGTGCGGGACCGCGTGCTTGACCAGCGTGAACATGCCCTTGACGTTGGTGGTCAGCACGGCATCCCACTCTTCTTCGGTCAGCTGCTCGATCGGCATGACGCTGGTGATACCCGCGTTGCAGACCAGCACGTCGATCGCGCCGAAGCTTTCCACGGTCGCGGCCACCATCCGGCCGGCGTCGGCCATGGACCGGACGTCGCCGTTGATGCCCATGACGGTGCCGTAGCCGGACAGTTCCTTGACCGCGGCATCGAGGCCGTCGCCGTTGATATCGGAGATCGCGACGCTGGCCCCTTCCTCCAGGAAGAGCTGCGCGATCGCCTTGCCGATCCCGGACGCACCGCCGCTCACCAATGCGCTACGGCCAGTCAGCTTGTCCATCGTCTCCCTCTCCGCATTCTTCTCAGAAGCTTAACAAAGCGACTACCCGCCTAGAGCGCCGCCCGGGCCGGTCGGGGTCCCGGCCACATCCTGGGCCTCCGGCATGGCCTGCGCCTCCATGAACAACACGCTGCCCAGCTTGGCCAGCACGGGGGAGTTGCGCCTGCGCAGCACGATCGCGGTGATGATCGCGGCCACGATGAACGCGGCAAGCAACGGCGGGAAGTACTTGGTCGGCGCGGTCGCCGGATACGGATGGATGCTGAGCCAGATGGCGAGCAGGAAGATCACGCTCGACACCGCGGGGAAGATCACGTGCACCACGACGGAGAACTCGGTCCGGTAGCGGTGGTAGATGAAGAACGGCAGCGCGATGTTGGCGCCGATGTAGACGGGCAGGATGGCCAGCGAGGACAGGTAGCCGAGGTCACCGAAGGCGGGCAGCGGGCCCCAGGCGATGCCCGCCAGCAGGCCGATGACCAGGGTAAAGATCGAGTAGGCGATGATCGCCATGTGCGGGGTCTTGTACCGCGGGTGGGTGCGCCCGAGCAGCTTGGGCAGCGCCCCGTCCCGGCCGAGCGCGTAGATCACCCGGAAGTTCGCCGTGTGGATGGCCAGCAGTACCGCGATGATCGCGGATACCGCGGCCAGGTCGACCAGGTTCGCGTACCAGCCGCCGATGTAGCGCTGGGCCAGGTCGTGCAGGGGAGCGGTGGCGGAGGAGATCTGGTCCACGTGCCGGGCGCCGTAGCCCACGATGATCGAGTACATGGCGAAGGAGAACCACAGCCCGGTCAGCACGACCGAACCGATCAGCGCGATAGGCAGGTTCCGGCGCGGGTTGCGGACCTCCTCGGCGACGGTGGTGGACGACTCAAACCCGAAGAAGGCCAGGACGATGAACACGAAGGCCTCGCCGAGCCCGCCGAATCCTGAGGGCGAGTGCGTCGGCAGGAATGACGTCGGCACCTGGCCGTGGTCACCGCCCTTGAAGATGATCAGCAGCAGCAGGATGCCGGCCACGCTGACCTCGGCGATCACGAACGCCAGGTCGAAGCGCATTGAGGTGTGCACCGAATACCAGGCCAGCGCGCCGACGGCGAGCACGATGAAGAGCATCAGGATCCACCAGGTGATGTGGACGCCGAAGTCGCTGGCCAGGGTCTGGCTGAGGAACCCGCCGAACAGGTTCGTGTTGAGCGGGCTCTGCAGCACGTAGGCCAGCAGCAGCACCATGCCCGCGACAAACGCGGTCGAGGTCCCGAACGACTGGCAGATGAACTTGTAGAACGTGCCGGCCGAGGTGATCCGCCGGGTGAACTGGGCCAGCGTCGAGGCCATCAACGCGATGCCCAGCGTGCCGACCAGGAAGATGAACGGGGATGACAGGCCCGCCTTGCCCGCGATCAGCGACGAGATGAAGATCACGCCGATCGTCGGGGAGATGAACGCGAGCGATATCGCCAGCGCGCTGGGCAGCCCGAGCACGTTGCGGCGGAGCTGGTTGTCGTTCACGACCGTCGGCGGGGGGGCTGCTGTCGACATCGCTCACTCCTCCGGGAGGACTTTTTTGTGAAATGTAAGGAAAGAAGTCCCGTCAGTCAAGAGGGTGGACGTGGCTGCCCGGCCGCGGATGAGCCTTGGCCGTCCCTGGGCCCAGATGTCCGCTGGTGACTTCTGCACTTGCACCACGCGCACGCAGCGGCCCAGGCCAGTGATGGCCTGGGCCGCAGCGGCGCCGTGCCGCAGGTGTGACTCCTCGGTGGCGGAGTCATCCAGTCCGGTCAGATCACGGAGCGTCAATCTCTAGTGACGACTGCGCGGTCGCGCTGCCGTGGGCATTACTCGCGACCACCACGACCTGGTACTGGCCCGTGGGCACGCGATGCCCGCTGCCGTTGAAGCCGTAGTAGGGGATGGCGTGCGAGCCGGGCGCCAGCGCGGGCCTGCCTATGGTGCGCACCACGGTGCCGGTCTGGTCGAGGACGAGGACCGTCACGTCGGAGCCCTGATTCAGGCTGAAGGTGATGGCGGTGTGCGCCTTCGGCTGAGCCGTGAATGCGGGCGGGTTCATGCTGAGCCCGCTGACTTGGGGGCTGTCAGTCGCGGGCGCCGGTGCGGTTCCCGTGGGGCTCGGCGCTGGCGGTGCCGGCGCGGTTCTGGTGGGACTCGGTGCTGGCGACGACGGTGCTGGTGCTGGCCCCGTGGTACCGGTGCCGGACTTGGCGACAAAGTTCTTCCAGACCGCGACCGACCCGGCGTCCGTCAGCTTCAGGGTGGGGTATTGCGCGTTGCCGTTGAAATAGGTGGCGAACACGGCGCCGCTGTGCAGGAGGTAGTTACCGACGTCGGACAGCCAGGCGGGGCGCCCCGCCGCGGTCAACAAGCCGAACTCGGCGAAGCCGTAGGGCAGGCCGACGCTCTTGGCCGCGGCAATCTCCTGGGCCATGAACGTGTCCGGCGCCGCCGCTATCGGGTTCTCGTTCTTTGCGCTGCCCGGAGGGTAGGCGTCCCAGCCAAGCGTGCTGATGATGCCCCCGCCAGGCAGATAGTCCTTCCAGTTGCGGTGTGCGGACGGACTGAAGTCATACCCTCCCAGGATCAGCGTGGAATGCAGATCCGGATTGTGCGCGGCGTTCGCGAGCGACACGACATGCGCCCAGGCGGCCTTGTAGTCCGCCAGCGTGAACTCGCCGTCCCTGATGTTGCCCTCGGGCTCGTGATAGTAGGACCAGTAGATCGGATTCCCGGTGGGGGCGGTGTCGAAGAAGTGCGAGAGCGCCGCGTCATCCTGTCCCGACAGGATCGTGGTCGGCTGGGCCTTGAAGCTCACGATGACCGCCGACTTGTTGGCCGCGGGCAATCCTGTCGTCCAGGCATTGGCACTTGGCAGGCCCGGGTAATAGGTGCGGACGATTGCCATACGACCGAACTGAGACGTCTCCTGCGCGAGGTTCGTCCCATTGATCGAGGCACCAAAGAGAGGAGCGCGCGTACTATCCGCAGCGAGCCGGGTCGTCTTTCCTGCGACGGAGAAGTGGAGTAGGGATCCTACGGCCACCGCGAGGGCCGCCAGCAGACCGACTAGCAGAACACACAACGACGTTCTGATTCTTTTCCGTGAACTGGCCCTGGTAACCCGGCCGCGGCGCGAGCGCCCCACGTTTGAACTCCTCTCCTTGGCCGCCTACCGGGTTAGCTGACGGGTTCGGGCCGGAGAAGCCCTACAGCAGGCCGACTGCCCCATCGGGCACGGCCGCCGATTCACCCCCGGGAATACGTGGGTCCCCGGCTCTCTGGCCGTACCAGAGACTCGGCGGGTTTGCTGCCTGTCCTTCGTGAGTCGGCAGCAACGGATATTAGCGTTGGACGCTAACGGAATTAAGACCCGTCGGTGGCGTGAATCAGAGAATCCCTGGTGTTGCGCTTTGTTGCGGTCAACTGCTCAGCGTGTTCGATTCCCCTGGGGCTCACTGTCAGTAACGCTTTCCGCGTTAGCAATGGCTATTACGATACGGTAACTTAGCGTTAACAGGACAGCCACAAGACGCCGCTGCCCTAATCCTTGTCATGGGTGCTGACCTGGCACTCTGCCGATGGTGGAGGCCGTGATCGGTCCGCCGGGCCTGAGCGGCAGCCGGCCTCGGGGCGGGGTCCGGTAGCTGTGTAAGGATGGACCGCATGAAGTCGGAGCGTGCTCGGCGGGGACCTGGCCCGGGCACCGCGGTTCTTCGCGATGTCTGCGCAGGTACGTTCGCTGTCCCCGCACCCACACCCTGCCTCAGCAGTCCTGCCGGGGCGTCGGCCTTAGCCGGCCGGGCGTCTCGCCCGCGGCTCGGACCTGACGGCGTTCGCGCCGGAAGGACGGCGGCCGTCCGCTGGCCGCTCGCGCGATGACGCCTGCGGCGCAGGTCCTGGCCAGCCGGGCGCCAGGCTGGCGAGCGGGACGGTACCCGGCCGCGTTCGAGGCCCGCCAGATCGCCGCGTGCCTGCAGCATGTGCGGGAGCCGCTGCACATCGTGAGCAGCGGACCGGATGGGACGCTGGGGCTGGCTCGCGGCGGCGAGGTCACCACGTCTGACGCCGCCGACTGCCTGCTCGCCGGCACGCTGCCGCCGCTGTACCCGGAGTGGCTGGGCGACCGCGCCTTCTGCGAGGCGCACGGGGTGCGCTTTCCCTACATAGCCGGGGAGATGGCCCGCGGGATAGCCACCACCCGGATGGTGATCACCATGGCCCGCGCGGAGATGCTGGGCATCTTCGGCGCGGCCGGGCTGGACCTCGGCTCCATCGAGCGAGCGGTCGATGAGCTCAGCGGCGCACTGGGCAGCCGGTACCCGTGGGGAGTCAATCTGATCTTCTCGCCCGCCGAGCCCGCGCTCGAGGAGGGCACCGCCGAGTTGCTGCTGCGCCGCGGGGTCCGGATCATCTCCGCGTCGGCCTACCTGGACATCACGCTGCCGCTCGCCCGGTGCGCGGCGGCCGGGCTGCGGCTCGACCCGGCGGGACGGATCGTGCGGCCGGTGCGGATCTTCGCCAAGGTGTCCCGGCCCGAGGTGGCCGAGAAGTTCATGTCACCCCCTCCGCCCAGCCTGCTCGCGGCGCTGGTGGCCCGAGGCCAGCTGACCGGGGACGAGGCCCGGCTGGCCGCCATGGTGCCCGTCGCCGAGGACGTCACGGTCGAGGCGGATAGCGGCGGCCACACCGACAACCAGCCGCTGGGCGCGATGCTCCCCGCGATCCTGGCCCTGCGCGACGCGGTCACGGCCCGGTACGGGTACCAGTGCCGGATCAGGGTCGGCGCGGCCGGCGGGCTCGGCAGCCCGCAGGCGCTGGCCGGCGCGTTCGCGCTGGGCGCCGCCTACGTGCTGACCGGGTCGGTGAACCAGCTTGCCGTCGAGTCGGGCGTGTCGGACGATGCCCGCGCGCTGCTCGGGCAAGCTGATCTTGCGGACGTCATGATGGCGCCGGCCGCCGACATGTTCGAGATGGACGTCCAGGTCCAGGTGCTCCGCCGGGGAACCATGTTCGGTCCCCGGGCTCGCCGGCTGCATGAGGTCTACCGCGGCTACCCGTCCATCGAGGCCATTCCCGCGCCGCTGCGCGCCACGCTGGAACGCGACATCCTGCACGCGAGCCTGGACGAGGTCTGGACGCAGACCCGCCAGTTCTGGCTGCAGCGCGACCCGTCCCAGCTGGCCCGCGCCGAGCAGGACGGCAAGCACCGGATGGCGCTGATGTTCCGCTGGTACCTGGGCAGCTCCAGCCGCTGGGCGGTCGAGGGCAACACGACCCGGCGGACCGACTACCAGCTCTGGGCCGGGCCGGCGGTGGGCGCGTTCAACCGCTGGACGGCCGGCAGCTTCCTCGCCGAGGCTCGTGAGCGTGGCGTCACGCAGATCGCGCTCAACCTGCTGGAGGGCGCGGCCATCGTCACCCGGGCGCATCAGGCGCGCACGTACGGGGTCCCGGTGCCCGCCGAGGCTTTCACGTTCGTCCCACGCCGGCTGGGCTGAGAAGCCGGCCGTCCGGGCAAGCAACGGGAGGAAGCATGACATCGGCTCGGATTCCGCGCCAGGTACCGATCGCCGTCGTCGGGATCGCCGCGTTCATGCCGGGGTCGACCGACCCCGGCGGCTTCTGGCGCAACGTGCTTACCGGCCGGGATCTGATGACCGACGTGCCGGCCAGCCGGTGGCTCATCGAGGACTACTACGACCCCGACCCGCGGGCCCCGGACAAGACCTATGGCCGGCGGGGAGCGTTCCTGCCCGAAGTCGGCTTCGACCCGGTGCATTACGGCATCCCGCCGAACAGCCTGCCCGCGATCGACACGAGCCAGTTGCTGGCCCTTATGGTGGCCGAGCGCGTGATCGCGGACTGTGCGGTCGGCCTGCCGGCCGACCGCGAGCGGGTCAGCGTGCTGCTCGGCGTGGCGCCGCTGCAGCTACTGGTCGAATCGGCGGCCCGGCTCGACCGGCCCGTGTGGCTCAAGGCGCTGCGCGAGCATGGCCTGGCCGAGGCTCAGGCCCAGTCGATCTGCGACGCCATCGCGGCCGAGTTCACGCCCTGGCAGGAGGAGACCTTCCCGGGCCTGCTCAGCAACGTGGTGTCCGGCCGGATCGCGAACAAGTTCGATCTCCATGGCGCCAATCACACGACCGACGCCGCCTGCGCCAGTTCGCTCGCCGCGCTGTACTCCGCGGTCGCTGATCTGTCGCTCCAGCGGTCTGACCTGGTGATCACCGGCGGCGTGGACACCTCCAACGACATCCCCATGTACCGGTGCTTCACCAGCACCCCCGCCCTGTCACCGACCGGCGACTGCCGGCCGTTCTCGGCCGCGGCTGACGGGACGATGCTCGGCGAGGGCATCGTGATGTTCGCGCTCAAGCGGATCGGCGACGCCGAACGCGACGGCGACCACGTGTACGCCGTTATCCGCGGCGTTGGCGCATCCTCCGACGGCCGCGGCACGGCCATCTACGCGCCACTGCCAGCGGGCCAGGTGCGCGCCCTGCAGCGAGCGTACGAGTCGGCAGGCTACGGCCCGGACACGGTCGAGATGATCGAGGCGCATGGCACGGGCACCGGCGCTGGCGACGCCGCCGAATTCACCGCGCTGGGCTGAGGTCTTCGGGGCCGCCAGCCGGCCGGACCGTCAATGGTGCGCGCTCGGATCGGTCAAGTCGCAGATAGGGCACACCAAGGCCGCCGCGGGCGCGGCCGGCATGCTCAAGGCGGTGCTCGCGCTGCAGCACAAGGTCCTGCCGCCCACGATCAAGGTCAACCGGCCCAACCCGGCGCTCGGCCTGGAGGACAGCCCGTTCTATCTCAACACCGCGACGCGGCCCTGGGTGCGGCCGGCGGCCGAGGACGCTCATCCGCGCCGCGCGTCGGTGTCCAGCTTCGGGTTCGGCGGCACCAACTTTCATGTCGCGCTCGAGGAGTACGCGCCGTCATCAGGCTCGTCAGCGACCCCGGCGCGGCGCCTGCCCGCCGCCCCGACCGAGCTGATTCTCATCAGCGGGCCGGCGTCCGGGGCCCTGCTCGACCGGGCCCGGCAGCTTGACCTTGGGCGGACGCTGACCGATCTGGCCCGGCAGACCTGGCCTGACTTCAACCGCGAGGATCACGCCCGGCTGGCCATCGTGGCCCGGGACGCTGACGACCTGGCCGCGAAGCTCACCGCCGCGGCAGCGCGGATCGAGACCGGGCAGCCACTCGCGCCGCAGGGTCAGGTGTACTACGGTGACGGCCCGCCCGCGCCCGGGCTGACCGGTTTCCTGTTCCCTGGCCAGGGCGCCCAGTACGTCGGGATGGGCGCCGATCTGGCGGTGCACCTGCCGCTGGCTCGCGCGGCGTGGGACAGCGCCGCGCGGCATGAGCCGGGCGATATCCCACTGCATCGTGTGGTCTTCCCGCCGCCGGCGTTCAGCGACACCGGGCACGCGGAGGCCGACCGGCTACTCACCGCGACCGAGTGGGCGCAGCCCGCGCTGGCGGTGCACAGCGTGGCCTTGCTCGCCGTGCTGGCCAGGCTGGGGCTGAAGCCTGATTGCGTCGCCGGTCACAGCTTCGGCGAACTGGTCGCGCTGCACGCGGCCGGTGCATTCGATGCCGATGCCCTGGTCCGGCTGGCCCGCAGCCGGGGCGAGCTGATGCGGGACGCGGCGACGGTCCCCGGAGCGATGCTCGCCGTCGCGGCCAGCCGGGACCAGGCCGAGGCCGCGGTCGCGGGCCTGCCAGATGTCTGGCTCGCCAACCACAACGCGCCGGCGCAGGTCGTCTTGGCCGGCACCCCGCAGGCGCTGGACTCGGTCGCGGACAGGCTCGCGGCCGGGGGGATGACCGCCGTCCGGCTGAAGGCGGCGACCGGGTTCCACAGCCCGCTCGTCGCGCCAGCGGCCGGGCCGTTCGCCGACGATCTTGCGCCGGGCAGACATCCGGGCTCCGGTACTCGACGTCTACGCCGGCCGCGATGCGCGCGTCTACCCGGCCGACCCGGCGGAGGTCCGCCGCGGCCTCGCGGCCCAGATCGAGGCCCCGGTGCAGTTCGTCGGCGTGGTCGAGGCGATGTATGCCCGCGGAGTCAGGACGTTCGTGGAGGTCGGTGCCGGTGCGGCGCTATCCGGCCTGGTCGGCCAGATCCTCGGCGAGCGCGAGCACATCGCCGTCAGCCTCGACCGCAGGCGGCAGCACGGTGTCACGACCCTCCAGGAAGGACTCGCCCAGCTGGCCGTGCGCGGGCTCCCGATCGACTTCGGCGCGCTCTGGGCGGAGTACGCACCGGCTGAAGACAGCCAACCGGAGGTTCGCAGCAAGGCGGCGGTCACCATCGACGGCGGCAACTACGCACGGCCCTACCCGCCTGAGGGCGGGTCGGCCGCGTTGCCGCCGCCGAACGCCCCGGCAGCGGCGGCGGCACCGGCGCAGGCAGCCGGCTGAGCCGTCCGGGGCACCGACCGGGAATGGCCAGGCGCCCGGCTGGCTGCCCGCGGCGGCGCCCGCGCCAGTGCCAGCGGCCGCCGCCAGTGGCCAGCCGGGCCACGCCGGCACCGGCCGCGCTGGGTAACGGGGACCATGAATGGCTGGGCGTTATCGGGGCGGCCCAGGAGCAGGCCGCCCAGGCTCACGCCGAGTTCCAGCGGGCCATGACCGAGAGCCACCTGGCCTACCTGAGGATGGCCGAGGTGACGTTCGCGGGACTGCTGTCGGCCGCGTCCGGTGAGGCGCCCTCCGCTCTGCCACCCCCGGCTGCGCCGCCGCAGGTTCCACTGGCACAGGTTCCACTGCCGCAGGTTCCCCTGCCGCAGGGTCCGCCGCAGGCGGCGGTGATCCCGCCTGCTGCGGCGGCCGGGCCCGAGGTCGCTGTGGCGGCCGGGCCGGCGGCTAGTTCCCCGGCGGCTAGTTCCCCGGCCGATTCTCCGGCCGAGCGGCGGCTGGGCCGGCGTCTGGCACGTCCCAGCCGCGCCCAAGGATGCCGACGGCGTTGGTGCCCTGCTGCTGGAGGTGGTCGCGGAGCGGACCGGCTATCCGGCTGACATGCTCAACCTCGATATGGAGCTCGACACCGACCTGGGGATCGACTCGATCAAGAAGGTCGAGATCCTGTCCACCGTCCGGGAGCGGGTCGGCGATGTGCCCGGCGACCTGGCCGCGTTCGCCACGCTGCGGACGCTACGGGAGATCGCCGAGCAGTACGCCCAGGGGACCTCCGTGGACGAGGGCCCGGCCAGGCGGGCCTTACCCAGCCTGGCTGAGCCGGCTGCCGCGCCGACGGGGCCGGTTGCCCTGCCGACCGGGCTGACCGGGCCGGCTCCGCGCCCGCCGGGCCGGCTGCCGCGCCGGTGACCCGCCGGGTGGTACGCGCGGTGCCCGCGCCGGCCAGTGGGCTGGCCATGCTCGGACTGACGACCGGACTGCTGGCCGTGACCGACGACGGGGCCGGTGTCGCGCCGCTACTGGTGGCTCAGCTCGCCCGCAACGGGCTTCCCGCGAAGGTCGTCACGCACGTGCCGCCCGACGCGTGCGGAGTCATCGTGCTGGACGGCTTGCGGCCTGTTACCTCCGTGGACGAGGCGCTGGCCGCGGAGCGTGCTGCGTTCCGTGCTGCCCGCGAGATCGCCGCCCGGATGGACGCTGAGGGCGGGGTCTTCGTGACCGTCCAGGACACCGGCGGCGATTTCGGGGTGACCGGCTACTGCTCCGGGCACCGGCACAGGACGGCACCAGCGCAGACGGCACCAGCGCAGACGGCACCAGCGCGGGCGGCACCGATCCGGTGCGAGCCTGGCTGGGCGGCCTCGCGGCCCTCGCGCGGACGGCCGCGAAGGAATGGCCGCGAGCGTCGGTCAAAGCCATCGACTGCGCCACGGCCGGCCGGTCACCGGCCGCGGTGGCCGACGCGATCGTGGCCGAGCTGCTGACCGGCGGCGCGACGGCCGATGCTGGCCTGCGCGCGGACGGGACGAGGGTCACCCTGGAACTGGCCGCCGCCCCCGCTGGCCCAGGCCGCCCGCCGGACATCGGCCCGCACTCGGTGATCGTGGCCACCGGCGGGGCCAGGGGAGTCACCGGGGCGGCCCTTAAGCTGCTGGCCAAACAGCACCGGCCCCGGCTGGCCCTGCTCGGCCGGACACCGCTGGATCGCGAGCCCGACGGCCTCCCGGCGGCGGCCGACCGGACTGAGCTGATCCAGCTGCTGGCCAGGCGCCAGCCCGGCACCCCGGCCGAGATCGCCGCGGCCGCGGACCGGGTGCTCGCGGCCCGTGAGATCCGGGAAACGATCAGCGTGATCGAGCAGTCGGGGGCGCGGGTCCGCTACTACGTGGTCAACGTGACCGACCCGGCCGCGCTGGCCGAAACGCTGGCCGGGGTGCGGTCCGACTGGGGACCGATCACCGGGATCGTGCACGGGGCCGGGGTGCTGGCCGACGCGCTGATCGCGGTCAAGACCGAAGACCAGTTCAACCGGGTCTTCGACACGAAGGTCGAGGGACTGCGCAGCCTGCTGGCGGCCACGGCGGACGATCCGCTGGCGGTGCTGTGCGCGTTCTCCTCCGTGGCCGCCCAGTTCGGCAACCCGGGACAGTGCGATTACGCCATGGCCAACGAGGTGCTGAACCAGGTGCTGTCGGCTGAGCAGGCCCGCCGGACTGGCTGTCTGGTCCGGGCCGTCGGCTGGGGACCCTGGCGGGGCGGCATGGTCACCAGCGACCTGGCCGGCCGCTTCGCTACCGCGGGCGTGGCGCTGATCGACCTGGATGCGGGGGCCGCCGCGTTCGGCGCCGAACTTGGCCATCGCGCGCAGGAAGCGCGGGTCATCGTGTCCGCGGGCGCCAGCGCCAGGCCGGAGGGCGCGCTGGCCGCGCAGGTCACGGTGGCGGGCCCGGCCTACGCCTACCTGGCGGACCACCAGGTCGCAGGGGTTCCCGTGGTACCCGTCGCGACCGTGCTGGACTGGTTCGCGGGCGCGGCGCGAGCCTGGCGGCCGACCGCGAGCTCGATAGCCGTCCGCGATCTGCGGGTGCTCGACAAGATCCCGCTGCCCCGGCTGGCCGACGGCGGGCACCGGCTCATCCTGCGCGGCCGCGAGGCCGACGCCGCGGCGGGCCAGGCGCTGGACCTCGACCTGCTCGACGAGACCGGCCAGCTGCACTATCGCGCCCGCGTGGCGGCGCCTGCGCCGCTGATCCCGGGCCGCTGGGACGCTCCCGCGGGGCTGACCGCGCTGGCCAGCCCGTACGACGGCACGACCCTGTTCCACGGGCCGAGGTTTCAGGCCATCAGATCCGATCCCATGGTCGGCCCGGCCGGGGCGCAGGCCACCGTGGCCGGGTCAGGCGTCCTGGGCTGGGAAGGGTCGTCCCGGCAGATAGATCCGGCGGCGGTAGACGGCGGACTGCAACTCGCCGTGCTGTGGGCGAGCCAGGCGGGCGCCGGCCGCACGCTGCCGATGGCCATCGGCGAATGCCGGGTGCACCGGCCCGGCGCTGTCGAGGCCGAGGTCCGCTGCGTGGTCATCGCCCGGCGGGCGGACGACTTGACCGCAGCCTGCGACGTCGCGCTGATCGACCCGGACGGGTCGCCGCGGGTGGAACTGCTCGGAGTCCAACTCGTCCGCCGTCCCGGCTGAGCCATCCATTCCCGCTGCGTTTCCCAGCTAGAAGGCGGCATTGACGTGGAGCAGGAACCGATCGCGATCGTCGGCCGGGGCTGCGTCGTGCCCGGCGCGCTCGACCCCGACACCTTCTGGGAGAACATCGCGGCCGGCCGGTGCCACCTCGACCCGGCGTCCGGCGGCGGGATCGTACGCGACTTCGGCGCGTCTTTCGACGCCACCGGCTTCGCGCTGGACGCCGAGGAGATCATCGGGCTGGACCCGCTGTACCAGTGGGTCCTGCACGCGGCGCGGCAGGCCCTGCGTGAGGCAGGCCACGCGGCTGCGCGACGGTCCGACGCGGGCCTGGTGCTCGGCAACCTGTCGTATCCGTCAGCCGGGCTGGTCACCTTCGCCGAGCAGATCTGGCGGGACGGCCGGCCATCGCCTGGCACAGATCCCCGCAACCGGTTCTCCTCTGGCCTGCCGGCCCATCTCGCCGCGCGCGCCCTCGGCCTCGGGGCCGGTGGCTTCGCGCTGGACGCCGCCTGCGCCTCAGCGCTGTACGCGATCAAGCTCGGCTGCGACCGGCTGAATGACGGTACGGCCAGCCTCATGCTCGCCGGGGGAGTCAGCTGCCCGGACCGCCCGCTCGTGCACGGCGGGTTCCGCGAGCTTGGGGCGGTCAGCCGGACCGGGCAGTCCCGGCCCTTCCACCGCGGTGCCGACGGGCTCATGCCCAGTGAGGGCGCCGCCCTGGTGGCCCTGATGCGGCTGGCTGACGCGGTCAGCGCCGGGACACCGATCCTCGGCGTCATCAGGGCGATCGGGCTGTCCAACGACGGCCGGGCGGGCGGCCTGCTCGTGCCGTCCCAGGAAGGGCAGGAACGCGCGATGCGGCTCGCCTACGCCGCGGCCGGCCTGGCGCCGCGGACCGTGTCGCTGGTGGAGTGTCACGCGACCGGCACGCCCGTCGGGGACGCGGTGGAGGCGGGCAGCATGGCGCGAGTGTTCGCTGACTGCGACGATCTGCCGGTCGGCTCGGTGAAATCCAACGTCGGGCATCTGCTCACCGCCGCGGGGGGCGCGGGGCTGCTGAAGGTGCTCGGCGCCATCCGGGCCCGGGTGCGCCCGCCCTCGCTGAGCGCAGATAACCCGATCACGGCGTTCGAGGGCACCCCGCTGCGATTGCTGGCCGAGCCGGAGGACTGGCCGGGCCCGCGCCGGTGCGCGGTGAGCGCCTTCGGCTTCGGCGGCACCAACGCGCATCTGATCGTCGACGAATGGGTCCCCGGCGCGGGCGTTCCCGCGGCCCGCCGGACGCCGCGCCCGGACGCTGCGGTGGCCATCACCGCGATCGGCGCCCGGGTCGCTGACGGCGACGACGCGGACGACTTCCGGCGGGCGATCCTGCTCGGCGAGCGGCATCCGGGCCCGCGCTCGTCCATCGACGTCAGGCTGGACGGCTTGCGCTTCCCCCCGCGCGACCTCGAGGCCGCGCACGCTCAGCACGTGCTCCTGCTCGAAGCGGCCCGGGAGGCCGCGGCCCAGGTCGAGCTGCCCCGCGAACGGACCACGGTCATCGTCGGCATGGGCGTCGATCCCGAGGTGGCCAGGTACCCGGCGGCGAGCCGGGACCGGCCGGAAACGGAGTTCCCCGGTCCTGCCGTGCTCGGCACGATGCCGAACCTGGTGGCCAACCGGATCAACGTGCAGCTGAACCTCGGGGGCCCCGGCTACACGGTCTCGGCCGAGGAAGCGTCCGGGCTGGTTGCGCTGGGACAGGCCGCCCGCGCGCTGCGCTGCGGCGAGGCCGACGCCGCGGTCGTCGGGGCGGTGGACCTCTCCTGCGAGCCGGTGCACCAGGCGGCGCTGCGTGCGCTGGGCCGCGACCGCCCGCCCGGTGACGCGGCCGTGGTGGTGATCCTCGAGCGGCTGGCCGACGCCCGCCGCGACGGCCGCCCGGTGATCGCGGTGCTCGACGACCCGCAAGCGGCTGATGACGCGCCCGGATTGCTCGTCGGCGACCAGATGGCCGCCGATGGCGCGGGCCGTGACGGCCCAGCCCAGCTCGATCCGGGCCAGCTCGATCCGGCCCAGCTCGATCGCGGGCCAGTTCGACCCGGCCGAGCTGTTCGGCCGGGCGCACGCGGCTCACGGGCTGGTCGCGGTCGCGGCCGCGGCCTTGGCCGTGCAGCACCAGGCGATCCCGCGCCCGGGGGAGGTGGCCAGCCCGGTTTCTGGCGGACTGGCCGCGCTGGCCGCCGTCGAGCCGCTGGGCGGCGTCCCGGTGAGCGTCCGGCTCCACCCGGCCGGCCCGGCGGAGCCCTGGGCCGCGGGGCCGGCCCCGCGCCTTCGGCTGTACTCAGGAGCGGATCGCGCCGCGGTGCTCGAGGCGCTCGCGGCGGGCCGGGAGTCCGCCTCGGGCCCGGCCCGGCTGGCGATCATCGTCAGCGGGCCCGGCGATGAGCCCGGGCGCACCGAGGCCGCCCGCAGGTGGCTCGCCCACGAAGGGCCCCGCCCGGACGCGGTCGCGTACCGTGACGCGCCGCTGGGCGGCGAGATCGCCTTCGTATTCACCAACGGGTCCGCCGCCTACCCGGGCATGGGTGCCGAGCTGGCGCTGGCCTTCCCGGACCTCGCGGACGCGTTCGAGGCCAGCCACGCGCGGTTGCGGCCGCGGGCCGGTGAGGCTCAGGCCGCGCTGCCCCCGCCCGGGGTCATCGGCCGGATTCTCGGGGCCGCGGTGCTCTGCGCCTTCCACGCGGAGTTCACCCGCGGCGTGCTGGGAATCCAGCCGGATGCCGCGATCGGATACTCCTCCGGTGAGTCCGCAGCCCTGGTTGCCCTCGGAGCCTGGACCGACCCGGCCGCCCTGAACCACGACGTGCACGCCAGCGAACTGCTCGCCACCGACCTGACCGGCGAGTTCCGCGCCGTGCGGCGGGCCTGGCGGCGCCTCGGCGTGACGGGGGAGCGGTGGGTCAGCTACCTGGTCAGCGCCCCGGCGGACCAGGTCCGGGCCGCGCTCGGCGACCAGGCGGCCGCGTATCTGATGGCCATCAACGCGCCCGATGCCTGCATCATCGGCGGGGAGGAAGCGGCCTGCGAGGCGGTGCTGCGACGGCTCGCAGGCGTGGCCGTGATCCCCATCGACTACGGCATCGCCGCGCATGCCCCGGTGCTGGCCGACGTGGCGGAGGAATACCGGCGGCTGCACTGGCGGCCGACCGCCGACCTGCCGGGGGTCAGGTTCTACAGCGGCGCCACGGGCGAGTCATACCGGGCATCCGCCGACCGGGCCGCGGACGCGCTGGCGGCCCAGATTCTCGGCCCGATCGACTTCGTCCGCGTGATCGAGCGCGCGTGGGACGACGGGGTGCGGGTGTTCGTCGAGCACGGGCCGCAAGCACAGTGCACCGGGTGGATCCGCAGAATCCTGGGCGAGCGCGCCCACCTCAGCGTCGCGCTCGACGCGCCAGGCGGCCGGGGCACCCGCCAGCTGACTCAGGTCGTCGCGGAGCTGGCCGCGGCGGGTGTGGGAGTCGGCGCGGCGGCGTTCTTCGGCCGTCTCGCCGCGGCTGCCCCCGCGGCGGCGGCCAGGACCGAGACGATCCGGCTTCCCGCCCATCCGCCCCAGATGCGGCTGCCCGGACGCGAACCGCCGGTGACCGTCATGCCCCGGGCGCCGAGGCTGGTGCCGGTGGCGGACAGCTTCAGCCGGGGCAACTCCATGCCGGGCAGCCATCGCCGCGGCGGACGCCGGCCCTCCCGGCTGAGCCCGGCCCCGGGCCGGCCCGGGCGCCCGCCGGGGCCGCAGACCTGGTCGCCCTGCAGTTTCAGAACGTCACGGCGTTGCACCGGGACTTCCTGGCCAAGCAGGCGCAGGCTCATGGCGAGTTCCTGCGCGCGCGCCAGCGCGGCGTCTCCGCCTTGATCGCGATGATGCCGGGGCCGAGCGCGCCGTCGCCGGTGCGGCGGACCGGGCCCGATGAGCCCGTCGCGGCGGAAAGGCCGGCGGCGGCCGCACCCGTCCCCGCGCCCCCGGAGCGCGCGGCTTCGGGCCGGGGGCCCGGCGCCGCCCCGTTAGAGAGCCGGGTTGTCCCGTGCGGCCCGACGTTCGACCGCGCTCAGCTCGAATGGCTGGCCGAGAGCAGGGTCTCCGAGCTGTTCGGCCCGCAGTTCGCGGTGCTGGACGACCGGCCCAGGCAGACCCGCCTGCCCACGCCCCCCATGCTGCTGGTCGACCGGGTAACCGGCATCGATGCGATCCCGGGCTCGATGGGCACCGGCACGGTATGGACCGAGACCGACGTCGCACCGGACGGCTGGTACCTGGATCCGGCAGGCCGCATGGCGCCCGGATTGATGATCGAGGCGGGGCAGGCGGACCTGCTGCTCATCAGCTGGCTCGGGGTGGACCTGCCTGGTCAGGGCGACCGGGTGTACCGGCTGCTGGGCTGTGAGGTCACCTTCCACGGCAGTCCGGCGCTGGCGGGCGAGACGCTCCGGTACGAGATCCAGATCTACCAGCACGCCGAGCACGACGGCGTGCGGATCTTCTTCTTCCGCTACGACTGCTACGCCGGCGACGAACTGCGGATGACGGTACGCCAAGGGCAGGCGGGGTTCTTCACCGACGACCAGCTCGCCAGCACCGAGGGCCTGCCCTGGGACGCCACGCAGATGGCGGCGGATGACGGGCCGCTGGCCGGGCCGGCCGTCCCGGCCGCGCGCCGCAGCTTCGGTGCCGCCGAGGTGCGCGCCTTCGCCGAGGGACGCCCGGCTGACTGCTTCGGCGCGGGGTGGGCCGCCGCCGGCGCGCACGTCCGGACGCCGCGCATCGGCGCAGGCCGGATGCTGAGGTTCGACACAGTGACGGACGTGGATCCCGGGGGAGGGCCGCTAGGCCGCGGCTACCTGCGGGCCGAGGCCACCGTGACCTCCGGCGACTGGTTCTTCGACGGGCACTTCAAGAACGACCCGTGCATGCCGGGCACGCTGATGTTCGAGGGCGGCCTGCAGGCCATGGAGTTCTACCTGGCCGCGCTCGGGTTCACGATCGACCGGGACGGGTGGCGCTTCGAGCCCGCGGCGGGGGAGCCATGCCTGGTGCGCTGCCGCCACCAGGTCAGCCCGGCCAGCCGCACGATCGTGTACGAGGTCTTCGTGTCCGCGCTCTCGGCGGATCCCTGCCCCACGCTGTACGCGGACGTGCTCGGCACGGTGGACGGCGTGAAGGCGTTCCACGCCCGCCGGGCTGGCGTGCGGCTGGTGCCGGACTGGCCGCTGGACCACTGGCGCCAGCTCGGGCCGCCCAGGGTGCAGCCGTCCGGTGAGCTCGTGCCCCTGCCCGTGCTGGGCGGCCTGGCGGGCCTGGGAGAGGACGCCGTCGAGGATGCCCCGGCCGACGGTGTGCCGCGGGACGGACGGCCGGTGCTGGTCGACGGGGTGCGGCAGGATTACGCCGCCCTGCTCGCCTGCGCCTGGGGACGGCCCACCCAGGCCTTCGGGGCGGGCTACGCGCGGTTCGATGGCCCGCGCGGCCTCCCGCACCTGCCCGGTCCCCCGTACCACTTCGTGACCAGGATTGTCGCGATCGAGGGGCCGCTGGCCGGCCTGGAGCCGGGCAGCGCGGCGACCGCCGACTACGACGTGCCCGCGGAGGTGTGGTACTTCGAGCAGAACGGTGCGCCCACGATGCCGTTCTGCGTCCTCATGGAGGCGGCGCTGCAGCCCTGCGGCTGGCTCGCCACCTACGCAGGCAGCGTCTTGTCGTCCGAGGCTGATCTGCGGTTCAGGAACCTCGACGGAACCGGGACGGTCCTGCGCCAGGTGCCGGAGGGCACCGCGGCGTTGCGGACCAGGGTCGAGCTGCGCGGCATCTCGCGGCTCGGCGACATGATCATCGAGTCCTTCGGCGCCACCTGCACGATGCTCGGCGGGCCATCCGGCGGCGAGGTGGCGTTCGAGATGGAGACGGTATTCGGCTTCTTCCCGCCAGCGGCCCTGGCCAGCCAGGTCGGCCTGCCGCCGTCGGCTGGGGAGCGGGCCAGGCTGGCCGAGCCCAGCGACTACCGCGTGGACCTGCGGGCCCGGCCGCCGGGATACTGCGCGGGCCCGGCGCGCCTGCCCGGGCCGATGCTGCTCATGCTCGACCGGATCACCGGGTACTGGCCCGAGGCCGGCCAGGCCGGGCTGGGCCGGCTGCGCGCGGAGAAGGACGTCGAGCCAGGCGAGTGGTTCTTCAAGGCGCACTTCTTCCAGGACCCGGTCATGCCCGGCTCGCTCGGCATCGAGGCGATGAGCCAGCTCCTTCAGTGGTATCTCATCGAGCGCGGCGCGGCCGCGGACCTGGCCGGCCCGGCGTTCGAACCGGTCATGACCGGTCATCCGCTGACCTGGAGATACCGCGGGCAGGTCCTGCCCACCGACGGGCGCCTCACCGTGGAGCTGGAAATCACCGGCCTGGGCGAGGACGAGCGCGGCCGGTACGCGACCGCCGACGGCTGGCTGTGGGTGGACGGCCTGCGCATCTACCACGTCAGCGACCTCGGCATGCGCGTCGTCCCCGGCCGGCGCTGAGCCCTGGCCGGGGATTTACTCCCGGGCCACCGTCTCGAGGCGGTAGCGGGCCAGCCTCTCGCGGTGCCCGGGGAGGACGGCCTCGTCCGGAAGGCCGCGCAGGAAGAACTCGAGCGCCTTCATCTTGATCCGGCGCTTGACCGGATTCACCCTGCTGAGCTTCAGCGCCTCGTCCAGGGAGTCCGGAATGTCGATCATGACTGGCACCACGTGGTGATTCCAGATCTCCCCGTCCGGCCCGATGCGGTTCCAGGACGCCCCGAAGATCATCTTGCAGCGCGGGTAAAGCCGTGCGTCACAGGCCACGAGCAGAAGCTCATACCGCTGGCCCAGCGAGTAATGCCAGATCGCGCGGTACAGCATGAGCGCTGCCTTCCCGCTCACATCCGGCTCTCTCACCAGAGCCGAAATCTCGCCGCAGGCGGCTGGGTCAAGCCCTTCAAGCAGGCGCTGGTATTCCGGGTAGAGTTCCTGGGTCGTATAGACGGGAAAAGACTTGAGCCCCTGGCCAGGATCGGCATTGATGATGCGGGCGGTGGCGACTGTGCGCAGCGCGCCGTCCCGGAACCCTTGCACGCTGAAATACTGGGCGTGGTCCTGGTAAGGGTCCTTGCCGGGCCCTATGCGTAAGCCGTCACCGGTGAGATCCGCGTCAGCGACGAAGCCGTGTGCGCGGTAGATCCGCGCGTGCAATTCTTTCGCGGCGGTTAACTGCTCGGGATGGGTGACGATAATGGTCCGCAGTCCCGGGACCTCGGTGTTCAGCTGCCGGTAATACTTCAACGTCTGCCTGATCACCTGGCGACTCCAGTCGTGCAGTCACTGAAGGGCTGACCTCAGGGCCATGGTAGACCTCCGGATCGGCCGTTCAGGTGCGGCGGCCGGGGCTACCGGCGCGAGCGGCGCGGGCGGAACTTGATCCAGAGCAGGATCCCGGCCGCCACCACCAGCAGCCACGGGGAGAACAGGAAGTGCAGGGTGAAGCTGACGACGATCAGCGCGACGATGGCGATGAGGACGAGGGCGATGATCCCGGGCATGGTGGTCGGTCTCCGTTCGGGTCAGGCTGGTCAGTGGTTGCGTTCATGCTTCACACTGCCGCCAGCCGGGCGCCCCGTCGATCGGGATCAACCCTGATTCGCACCCTGATCCGCACCCGCAGGCCTCGGGGTCGCGACCCCGCCCTGGCCAGGGTCGAGTCCGGGGAAATGGGGAATCCCCGCAGGCTGCGGTGCCTCGAGCCTGTGATACGTTCGGCATCGCCGCAGGCTGCTGCGAACTGAGGAGGTGAGACCGATCAACGCTGTGAACGGTCGGGGCTCCCTCTCTCGCATGGCCTAGGGAGTGCCCGCAGAAGGCATCCCGAAAGGCCTGAAACGCTATGCGCTTCATCTCTGAGACGTCGTCCGGCGGCGTCGTCGAACAGCTCTTTACCCTCGGTGAGATTCCCGGCGTGCTGTGGACGCCAGAAGGCGCCGCCGGTATTCGTCCCCTGATCCTGATGGGACACGGTGGCGGGCAGCACAAGAAGGCCCCCGGCGTCGTGGACCCGGCGCGCCGCTTCGTGGCCGAGTGCGGTTTCGCGGTAGCGGCGGCCGACGTGCCCGGCCATGGTGACCGGCCGAAGGATGAGGAGTACGACCGGATCGCGACGCAGAACCAGGCTCGCGTGGCGGCCGGCGAGGAACTGGCTCCGCTGGTCGCTGGTTTCCAGGCGCTCGTGGCCCGGCAGACCGTCCCGGAATGGCGGGCGGTCCTGGATGCGGTCCAGGAACTCGACCACGTCGGCGCCGGTCCGGTGGGCTATTGGGGGGTGTCGCTGGGTTGCGGACTCGGCGTCCCGTTCGTGGCCGCCGAGCCCCGGGTCCGGGCGGCGGTGCTGGGCCTGGGCGGGGCGCTGGCCTCGGCCGAGGCCGCCGCGCGGATCACCGTCCCGGTGGAGTTCCTGGTCCAGTGGGACGATGAGCGGGTGCCGCGGGCCCAGAGCCTGGCGTTGTTCGACGCCCTGGCCTCAGCCGAGAAGACGCTGCACGCCCATCCCGGCCAGCACGGGGACCTCCCGGCCTTCGAGCTGGACAGCACGCTGCGGTTCTTCGCCCGCCACCTCGGCTGACACCGCCGCCGGGAGTCTGCGGCGCGCCGGCGGCGGTGGCGGACCTTTCGCTGGCTCCCGGCAGCCAGGTATGGCTGTCCGTCAAAGCCACCGATCTTGAGGTCTACGCCCATCCCGCCCGGCCTGCTAAGCCGTAATGTGACTACCGGATCCGGGCCCTGGCTTCCCGGCCCGGGCGCGGTGAGCAGAGGGCAGGAGGGTGGGTGCGCGAGTACCAGCAGTACATCGGCGGTGAGTGGGTCGGCTCAGGCAGCCTGTTCGATGATCTCGATCCCTACCGCGGCACCGTGATGGCCCGTGTCCCGGCCGGGACCCGGGCCGACGCGGCCTATGCGGTCGACGCGGCCGCCGCGGCGTTCCCGGGCTGGGCGCAGCTGCCGCCCGCCGGCAAGCAGGCCATGTTCCTGCGCGCCGCCGACATCGTGGAACGGCGCCAGGAGGAGATCACCGCGCTGCTCGCGACCGAGACCGGCTGTGCGGGCGCGTTCGCCGGCTTCCAGGTGCTGACGGCCACCCGGCTGCTGCGGCAGGCCGCCAACTGGGGATACCTGCCCGTCGGGGAGGTCATCCGCTCCGACATGCCCGGCACGTTCGCGCTGGCGCTGCGCAAGCCGCTCGGGGTGGTGGCCGGGATCTCGCCGTGGAACGGGGCCCACGTCCTGGCCTGGAGAACGGTCGTCAACCCGGTGGCGTTCGGTAACACCGTGGTGCTCAAACCGTCGGAGGAAGCACCGGTCTCGGCGGGCCTGCTGGTCGCGGAGATCATGGCCGAGGCGGGATTCCCGCCCGGGGTGGTCAACGTGGTCACGCACGCGCCGGGCGGGGCGGCTCCCGTCGCCGATGAGTTCTTCGAGCGGCCCGAGGTACGGTGCATCAACTTCACCGGCTCCTCGGCCACCGGGCGATTGCTGGCCGAGCGCGCGGGACGCCACCTCAAGCGGTGCGTGCTGGAGCTAGGCGGGTACAACCCGCTGATCGTGCTGGCCGACGCCGACCTGGAATACGCGGTCGAGGCGGCGGCGTTCGCCGCGTTCTTCCACTCCGGGCAGATCTGCATGAATGCCCGCAAGGTCCTGATCGAGCGGCCGGTCTACGACACCTTCGTCGACCGGCTCGTCGCCCGGGCCCGGTCACTGCCGCTCGGCGACCCGGCGGCCGCCGGAACGGTGATCGGGCCGCTGATCACCCCCGCCGCGCGAGACCGGGTCGCCCGGGAAGTCCAGGAGGCGGTCGCCGCCGGGGCCAGGATCCTGGCCGGCGGCAGCGCGGACGGCCCGTGCTACCGGCCCACCATCCTCGCCGACGTCCCAGCCGGTGCCCGCATCCATTCGGAGGAGACCTTCGGCCCGGTGCTCGTCGCGCAGGCCGTGGACGACGCCGAGGAGGCCGTCGCGGTCGCGAACTCGACCCGGTACGGGCTCAGCGCCGGTCTCATCACCAGCGACAACCAGCGCGGCTTCGCCCTGGCCCGCCGCATCGACGCCGGGGTCGTGCACGTCAACGACCAGACTGTCGCCGACGAGCCGCAGCTACCGCTCGGCGGGGTCAAGGACAGCGGATGGGGACGGTCCGGACCGCAGTCGATGGCCGACTTCACCGAAGTGCAGTGGATCACCACCAGGGACGGCGCCGGCCACTACCCGATCTAGCGAGAAGGGCAGCCCGGACGATGCGAAGGGACGCCAGCAGCAAAAACGATGTCCGGGACTATGTCGGGAAGGTCCGGGACACGCTCAGCGATCCGCGGCTCCAGGATGTGATTGACCGCGCGGCCGCGCAGGTGCCCGGAGATGCGGCTCCGCGCGACAAGATCGCCGCGCTCCTCTCGCCGGACATCGGCTCGACGGTGTCCTCGGGCGGCGGGCCGGCGGGGGTTCCCTACCTCTCCCGCGCCCCGCTGGTGAGCATGGTGCAGAGCCACCTGGAAGAGGCGCTGGGCGATGCGGGGGTCCCGGACCCGGGCGAGCCCTCCAGCCTGTGGTCGAGGCTCGTCCATAGCGTCGAGCGCGACCTGCGGATCGCGCCGGGGTCGTTCACGCCCGACGACCCCGACTGGTACGTCTTTATCGCCAAGGGCGTGCTCGAGCGCCTCGCCGAGGGTAATGCGCCATTCAACGAGACAGCCCGCCGAATACGGCGGCCTAGCCGAGGACGCCCGGCTGGTGGTGGTGGGCGACTGGGGCACCGGCCTGCCGCGGGCGCGCAATGTCGCAGCCCTGATGCGGGAAAGGATCGCCGAGGCGGTGGCGGGTAGCCGCCAGGTGCATGTGCTGCACCTCGGCGACGTCTATTACTCGGGGCTGGAGACCGAGGACCAGCGGCGGTTCCTCGACTTGTGGCCGGTCACGCAGGAACAGGCCGATGCGGGCGTGACTTCCTGGTCGCTTAATGGCAACCATGACATGTACAGCGGCGGGTTCGGCTACTTCGGGACCATCCTGGGCGATCCCCGCTTCCGCCACCAGCGATCACCCGACGGCAAGGCGACCAGTTTCTTCCGGCTGCGCTCGCCATCCTGGGACTTCGTCGGCATCGATACCAGCTGGGACAGCGATGTCACCTCGGCCGGCCAGGTCGGGGTCCTCACCGATCCGCAAGGCAGCTACGTCGCCGCCGTCGCGGGCCAGTCATCGCGCAAGCTCGTGCTGTTCAGCCATCACCAGCTCGTGTCGGTCTACGACCGGGGTGATGTCGGCAGCACGCTCCCGGCCAAGCTCGCCCCGGTCCTGAACGCGAACCGCGTCACGGCGTGGTGGTGGGGGCATGAGCACCGGGCCATTGCCTACGAGGCGGCGGCGGGCGTCCGCTACCCGCGGTGCCTGGGAAACGGGGGCGTCCCCGTCCTGCCTGACGCCGCCCCGCCGGCCGGCAGCAAGCCCGCCATCATCTGGCGCAGCACGCGCTCGGTCCGGGAAGACGGCCAGGAGCGGACCCGGTTCGGTTTCGCGGTGCTCGATCTGCACCCGGACCGCATCGAGGTCGCCTACGTGGACGACGACGGGCACGTCCCGCACACCGAGACGATCAGTTAGGGACAGCAGCGTCCGGGTGCGCAGCGCACCTGGCTGGGACGGTCCCCGACACCCGGGTACCCTGTCCCGGCGCCGACTCAACCCGCAGGCTGCCACCCAGAGCGCCCAGCCGGTCCTGCATGTTGACGAACCCCGCACCGAGGCCGCGGTGGCTGGCGTGAGAATCCCTGGCCATCGTCGCTGACCTCGAAGGCGAGCGCTGTCCCGTCCGCCCAGACCCGCACGTCGAGCCGGGCCCGGTCCCCAGCGTGCTTGCAGGCGTTCTGGATGGCTTCCAGGCAGCAGAAGTAGACCGCCGCCTCGATCTCCGCCGGGTAGCGGCGCAGTGCGGTGACGTGGACCGTGATGGGCAGCGTGGACCGGCGCGCAATCGCGGACAGCGCGGCCGGCAGCCCGCTCTCCACGAGGACCGGGGGATAGATGCCGTGCGCCAGGCACCGCAGTTCGGCCGCCGCCTCCCGGACGTCGGTGCGGAGCTCGGCCAGGATCTCCCGGACCTGGTCATCGTGGCTTTCGGCCAGCTCGCAAGCCAGGCTCAGCTTGATCGCGAGGGCGGTGAGCCGCTGCTGGGAGCCATCGTGGAGGTTGCGCTCGATCCGGCGCCGCTCGCAGTCCGCCGCAGCCACGATCCGCGTCCGCGAAGCCTGGAGTTCGGCCGCCTGACGGCGCAACTGCTCTACCGAGGCCGCCAGCTCGGAGCCGAGCTGGGCGTTGTGAGCAGCGAGCTGCGCCCGCTCGGCCTCGAGGAGACGCCGCTGCAGGAAGTCCGGGCGCAGATTCGCGATAACCCGGCCGAATCGCGCGAGGGGCAGTGCGGGCCCGGTGTGGTACTCGGCAAAGCCCGGCGCGAGGTCGCCGGCGAATCGCAGGCGGGTCGGTAGCTGCATGGTGACCAGGCTGCCGGGAGCCGGGCGCCACCACATCGGAAGGAGTTCGTATTCGCGCCTGCGGAGATTGACTATGCGGCCGGCCGGGCGGCCCCGGGCATCGACACGGCCGGCCGGAACGCGGACACTTCGTATGTGGCGATATCGCTGCCGATTGTGGGGCGGGCTGTTGAGCGCGACGTCATGACAGCCGTCTATGCCAGCGTGGCCGCGGGCCAGCCGCAGGTGCTCCTGATCACCGGTGAGGCTGGTATCGGCAAGACGCGGCTGATCGAGGACCTGGTCCAGCAGGTGAGATCGGCGGGGCGCGCCGCCCAGGTCCGGATCGGCGAATCCGCGCCGCTGGCCGGGGCCGCGCTGGCTTACGGCCCTTTCGTGGCCGCGCTGGGAGACCGGGCCGCCTGGCTGCTGGCTCACGATGAATCCGGCGACATGTTCGCGGCCCGGCACCGTCTCTTCGAGCGGGTCCTGGCCCTCCTGGGCGACCTGGCCGTCGAGGCGCCGCTGGTCCTCGTCCTGGAGGACCTGCACTGGGCCGATGAGTCCTCCCATGAACTGCTGGCCTTCCTGGCGGTCCGGCTGCGCGACCTGCCGGTCCTGGTGGTCGTCACGCTGCGGGATGAGGAACTGGCCGACGAGGCGCGGCGATGGCTTTCCGACCTGGAGCGGCGCCCGCGGGTGACGCGCCTGCGGCTGGCCGGCCTGGCCCCGCACGAAGTCGCCGAACTCGTCGCTGACCAGGTACCTGAAGGCTCCGGGCCAGACCCGGTGGCCGCGGTGGTCCGCGCCGCCGAAGGCAACCCCTTGTACGCGCTCGAGCTCGCGGGCTCTGGCGCCCGGGTGCCCCCGGCGTCGATCACCGAAGCCGTGCTGGCCAAGGCCGCCGGGGTCGCCCCGCCGGTGCGGGCGGTGGTCGAGCAGGTCTGCGTGGCCGATGGCGGCATGTCGCATGAGCTGCTGGCCGCGACCGTCCCGCTTGGTGAGGATGACCTGCTGGCCGCGGCCCGCGAGGCGGTCTCCCGGCGGCTGCTGGCCGCCACTGCCGATGGCTACGCGTTCCCGCATGACCTGATCCGGCAGGTGTTCTACGGGCAGCTGCTCCCCGGGGAGCGGCGCCGCCTGCATCGCCGCGTCGCCGGCGCGCTGGCCGCGCGGCCGGAGCCGGACCCGGCCCTGCTGGCCCTGCACTGGCAGCTGGCCGACTGCCCGGACCGGGCGGCGCCCGCGGCCCTGCTGGCGGCGCGGCAGGCGGTGGCCTCGCGCGCCTACCCGGAGGCCGACCGTTTCTACACCATGACCGTCGCGCAGGCGCGATGGCTGCCCGAGCCCGATCCCGGCCTGCTGGAGGAAGCCGCGCAGGCGGCCAGCTGGGCCGGGCATCCCGAGCGCGCCGCCGGTTACATGGCGGACGCGCTGGCCCCGCCCGCTGCGGCCGGGATGGCGGACCGGGCCCGCATGCTGGAGCGGCTCGGCCGCTACCACTGGGAGGCAGGAGATCCCCGGGCCGCGGTCGACGCCACCCAGCAGGCGTGGGACCTGCTCGAAACCGAACCAGTGTCTGCCTTGCAGGCCCGGATCCTGGCCGCGCTGGCCAACTGCCGCCTGCTCCTGGGCGAGCCCGACGAGGCGATGCCGCTGGCGACCCAGGCCGTCGAACTGGCCGAGAAGATCGGCGCCGACGTCGAGTACGCGCACGGCCTGGCGATACTCGGCATCGTCCAGGCCCAGCGCGGTGAGCTGGAGGCCGGGCTGGCGGCCTTGCACACCTCTTTTACCCTCGCCTGCCGGTCGGGCAGTATCGAGGGCGTGGTCCGCGCCGCGGCGAACCAGATGTACCTGCTCTACACGGCCGGCCGTTCCGCCGAGGCCCTCGAGGTCGCCCGCGACGGGCGCCGGGCCGCCCACTCCCTGGGCGCCCCGGCCGCCCTGACGTCGGTGCTCGACAACAACACCGCGGCGGTGCTGACCGCGACCGGGCGCTGGGCGGAAGCCGACCAGTTGCTGACCGAGCTCATCGGCGAATCCAGCGCGAACGTCACGCGGTACCTGCAACTGCTGCAGCTGGAGCTGGCGGTGGGCCGGGGCGAGCGGGACAGCGCGGAGGAGCTGGCCACGACTGCTCAGGAAGTCCCCTGAGGATCCGAGGCTCCTCGGGCCGCTGCATGCCTGCCTCGCCGAACAGGCCCTGAACGCGGGTGACCTGAGCACGGCGGCCGATGAGGTGCTCCAGGGGCTCGCCGCGCTGAAGGGCGCCGCCCTGGCTGAGGAGGAGATCCGGCTGCTCGCCGCGGGGGCCCGGGTCAGCGCCGACCTGACCGCGCTGCCGGGCGCCGCCCGGCCCGGGCAAGTCGCGGGCAGCTGGGGAGCGGCGTCGGCCAGCCTGGCCGACCGGGCCCGGGCCATCACCAGCGAGCATGGCGGCAGGCAGCCGGAAGTGGCCGCCTTCGGGGCGCTGGCCGCCGCGGAGAGCGCTCGCCAGCTTGGCCACGACAACCGGGCGACCTGGAGGGCCGTAGCCGAAGCCTGGCAGGCGCTCGGCCAGCCCTACCGGGAGGCCTACGCCCGCTTGCGCGAGGCCGGAGCCGCGGTCCGGGCCGGCCGGCGTGAGCAGGCCGCCCGGGCGCTGGCGGCCTGCGCGAGCCTCGCGGGCCAGCTTCCGGCGCCGCCCCTGCTCAGCCTGGCCGGTGAGCTGGCCCGGCGGGCGAGACTGGGCGGCGAGGCCTCCCCGCCTGCTGCTCCCGCCACGGCCAGGGCCCGGTTCGACCTCACCGGCCGCGAAGCGGACGTCCTGGCCCTCCTGGTCAGGGGGGACAGCAACCGGCAGATCGCGCGGGCCCTTTTCATCAGTGACCGGACTGTCGCGGTGCACGTGTCCCGCATTCTTGACAAACTGGGCGTCCGTAACCGCACTGAAGCGGCGACGATGGGGGCGCATCTGGGCCTGGCCACGTCGCCAGCCCCAGCGGCATCACCCGGTAAGGAGCCTGATGGACATCCGAATCGACGGTGACCCGACCTCCTGGACCCTGACCCGTCCGGTCAACGCCCGGCAGGTGGCGGCCTCCGGGGACCCGGTGGTCCTGGTGGTGTCGGAGCCGCTGGCGGGACGGCTGCTGCTGTCCCCCCGGTCCGTGGGGAGCATCGTGTTCTTCCAGCCCGCCATGGACCCGCACCACGGTGTGGTCCCCAACGGGGTCAGGCTGCCCGAGCAGTGCCTGTACGTCCCATCGACGACTGGCCCGGACCCGCACAGCAACCCGGCCCGGTACTACCTGCTTCCCACCACCACGGACCTGGCTGCGCTGGAGCGGGAGATCAAGGCCGCGATGAGCCGGGGTACCACGGTCAGCATTGACTTCACCGGGCCAGACCAGCCCGGTGTCATCGTGCTCAATGGGGCGGCATTGTCTTTCGCGGTGCTCTGCTCAGGCCCGGCCGGCAGCTGAGATACCCCAGACCGCTCTCCGGCACCGGGGCTCACCGGACGCGGCCCGGCCAGGAGCGGCCGGGCCGCGCCAGCTGAACTAGAACGTGTTTCAGTTAGGCTCGCTGTGATCGCCATCACCGCAGCCTCGCTCACCCGGAACATCACCGTCCGGAGATGATGAGGGAACGCGGTGCGTACCGCCGGCCCGCAGGCCGGCAGATGTGGAGGTCGGCGTGGGTCCGGTGGCGACTAGTTCCGGTGAGCAGTTCAGCCTCGAGGATCGCTACCGCCGCGAACAGGGTGCCGTCTACGTGACCGGCATCCAGGCGCTGGTGCGCATGCTGCTCGACCGGGCGCGGGCCGACCAGCGCGCCGGGCGGGCCACGGCGACCTACGTGACCGGCTATGAGGGCTCCCCGCTGGGCGGCCTCGACCTCGAACTCGCGCGCCAGGCCGCGTTGCTCGCTGAGCACGCCATCGTGGCGCAGCCGGGGCTGAACGAGGAGCTCGCCGCGACCGCGGTGGCCGGCACGCAGCTCGCCCGCCAGGTCGGCGATCTGCGCTATGCGGGCGTGACCGGCGTCTGGTACGGCAAGACGCCCGGCCTCGACCGGGCCTCGGACGCGCTGCGGCACGCGAACCTCATCGGCACCGACCCGCAGGGTGGCGCGCTCGCGCTGGCCGGCGACGATCCGGCGGCGAAATCCTCGACCGTCCCCGGCTCGTCCGAACTCGCCCTCGCCGACCTCGGCCTGCCTACCTTTGCGCCGGCCGACGCCGCCGAGATCCTCGAGTACGGGCAGCACGCGGTGGAGCTGTCGCGGGCCAGCGGCCTGTGGGCCGCACTGAAGATAGCGACGGTGGTGGCCGATGGCGCGGCCACGGCGGCGGTCAGGCCCTGGAGCCCGCCCGATCTCACCGGCCTGCCGGCCGGCCTCACCGCGTACGCACACCGGCCGACCGCGCACCTGCTCGGGGCCACGCTGGCCGGGCTGGAGCGCTCGTTCCATCAGGTCCGGCTGCCCCTGGCCCTGGAGTACGCGCGGCGCAGCGGCGTCAACACGATCACCGGCCCGGCCGCCGCGCGGATCGGCATCGTCTCCGCCGGCGCCAGCTATCTCGCGCTGCGCCAGGCGCTGACCTCGGCCGGGCTCGGCCAGGACCGGCTGGAAGGGGCCGGCATCCGGCTGCTGAAGCTCGGCCTGGTTTTCCCGCTCGAGCCGTCGATCGTCAGGGAGTTCGCCCGCGGCCTCGACCTGATCATCGTGGTCGAGGAGAAGCGGGCCTTCCTGGAGGACGCGGTGAAATCCGTGCTCTACGGGATGGCCGGCGCGCCTGCCGTGCACGGCAAGCACGGGCCGGACGGCCGCCCGCTGCTGCCCCCGTTCGGCGAACTGGACTCCGACACCATCGCGGACGGGCTGGTGCGCTGCCTGGCCAGCGCGGGCGTGCCGGATCTGGCGGTACCCGCCCCGCCGCGCCAGCGGACCAGCCTGCCACTCGCCGCGCGCACGCCGTACTTCTGCTCCGGCTGCCCGCACAACTCCTCGACCGAGGTGGCCCCGGGCACGCTGGTGGGCGGGGGGATCGGCTGTCACGCCATGGTGCTGCTGATGCCGGGGGAGCAGCGGGGCCAGGTCACCGGGCTGACCCAGATGGGCGGCGAGGGGGCGCACTGGATCGGCATGGCGCCCTTCGTCGGCCAGCGTCATTTCGTGCAGAACATCGGGGACGGCACGTTCGCGCACTCCGGCAGCCTCGCCATCCGGGCGGCCGTCGCCGCGGGGGTGAACGTGACGTTCAAGCTGCTGCGCAATTCGGCGGTGGCCATGACCGGGGGCCAGCAGCCGGTGGGCGAGCTGAGCCTGCCGCAGCTCACCGCGCTGCTGCAGGCGGAGGGCGTGCGCCGGATCGTCGTCACGTCGGATGATCCGGCCCGGCTCCGCGGGCAGGCCGGGCGCGGGATAGCGGTCCGGCACCGCGATGACCTGCTGGCCGTCCAGCAGGAACTCGCGGCCACCGACGGCGTCACCGTGCTGATCCACGACCAGGAGTGCGCGGCGGAAAAGCGCCGCAAGCGGCGGCGCGGGCAGGCGCAGCCGCCCGCCCAGCGGGTCTTCATCAACGAGCGGGTCTGTGAAGGCTGCGGCGACTGCGGCGTGAAGTCCAACTGCCTGTCCGTGCAGCCGGTGGCGACCGAGTTCGGCCGCAAGACCCGGATCAGCCAGTCCTCGTGCAACCTGGACTTCTCCTGCCTGTCGGGCGACTGCCCGTCGTTCCTCACCGTCATCCCGGGCCAGCAGGCGGTCCGCGATCCGGGCACCGTGCCGCCGCCGGACGAGCCCGGCCGGGTCGCCGCCGAGGGGCAGTTCTCGATGCGGATCACCGGTATCGGGGGCACCGGGGTCGTCACCGTGTCACAGGTGCTGGCGACCGCCGCGGCCATCGAGGGCTGGTCGGTGCGGACGCTGGACCAGACCGGGCTGGCCCAGAAGGGCGGCGCCGTCGTCTCCGACCTGACGATCACCCGCGGCGAGCAGTGGCGCTCGCCGAAGCTCGGCGTTGGAGAGTGCGATTTGTACCTGGGGTGTGATGCGCTGGTCGCGGCGGACCCCGCCAACCTGCGGGTCGCCGACGCGGGCAAAACCGTCGCGGTGATCTCCCTGTCCGAAGTCCCGACCGGCAGCATGGTCGTCACGCCGGCCGACCGCTACCCGGGCCAGCAGCAGGTCATGCCGGTCTTCGGGGAGGCGGCCCGGGACGCGCGGTTCATCGACGCCGCGGCCCTGGCCGTGGAGCACCTGGGCGACGAGCAGTACGCCAACATGATCATGGTTGGCGCGGCGTACCAGTGCGGCGCGCTGCCGATCGCGGCCGCCTCGATCGAGCGGGCCATCCAGCTCAACGCCGTCGCGGTGGCGGCCAACCTCGCCGCGTTCCGGCACGGCCGGCACGCGGTCACCGGCCCGCCCGGCCCGCCGCCGCAGGCCCCGGACGCGGGGGAGGAGACCGGGGACCTCGATGCGCTCGTCCGCCGCCGCGCCGGCGACCTCGCGGCCTACCAGGACGAGTCGTATGCCGCCGGTTACGCCGAGCTGGTGGGGCGGGTCCGGGACGCCGAAGCGGGGATCAGCCCGGGCCTGGAATTCACCGCCGCCGTGGCCCGCAACCTCTACAAGCTCATGGCGTACAAGGACGAGTACGAAGTCGCGCGGCTTTCCCTGGATCCGCAGCTGACCGCGAGTATCACCGCCCAGTTCGGCGAGGGGGCCCGGTACAGCTACCGGCTGCACCCCCCGGTGCTGCGGTCCCTCGGGATGACCAGCAAGATCAGCCTGGGCCCGTGGTTCCGCCCGGGCTTCCGGCTGCTCGCCGCGGGGCGGCGGCTGCGGGGTACCCCGTGGGACCCGTTCGGCCGCACCCAGGTCCGGCGCACCGAGCGGTCCCTGGTGAGCGAGTACCGCGCGGTCATCGGCCAGTTGCTGACCGGGCTGACCACGGCCAACCACGCCGTGGCGGTCGAGATCGCCGGGCTCCCGGACCTGGTGCGCGGGTATGAGGAGATCAAGCTGGGCAACGTGACCGCCTACCGGGACCGGATCGGCGAACTGCTGGCGCGCTTCAGCGGCGGCCCGCAGAGCCCGGCAGCGTAGCCGGGACACTGCGGCCCGGCCATCGCGCGACCAGCACGGCCGCCATGGCCAGCGCGACGGTCGCCGAGCCGGCCGCGTAGGCGGTGACCACCCGGAGGATCACCGGGCCGGCCGTCAGCGTGACGGCGGCGAGCACCGCCACCCCGGCCAGCCAGGCCAGCATCTGGTCGCGGTGGCGGGCCAGCGCCAGCACCCCCTGGCCGAGCACCAGCGCGAGCATGTAGCACAGGGTGCCGGCGGCGAGCCAGGCGAAATCGGTGCTGCTGAGCACCGGCCGGGCGTTGAACAGCACGCGGGTCAGCCACGGCCCCGCGGCGATCGCGGCCACCCCGCCCGCCACGCCGAGGATGGTCACGGCGGCGCAGGTCCGGGCCAGCAGCCGCCGGTAGCGGGCCCGGTCACCCGCGGCCAGGGCCCCGCACAGGCCGGGCAGCAGGGACGTCTGGACCGCGGTGAAGACGAACAGCGGCACCCGGGCCAGCACCACCGCGGCCAGCAAGGCGCCGGTCACCGCCGGATCGCCGGGGGACAGCAGCCGGACGTTGATCACCGCGGCGTTGATGACCACCTGGGCGAGCAGCATGGTGACGATGAGCAGGCCCAGCCGCCCGCCCATGGCCCGCCAGCCGAGCGGTGGCCCCGGGTGCAGCTGGGCCAGCAGCGGGCGGAGCGTCGCGGCCACCGCCAGCAGCGGCGCGGCGACCAGGATGAGCCCGTAGGCCACCGGGGTGCGGGTGCCCGCGGCGCCGAGCGCGCAGGCCAGCAGCACCCGCAGGCCGCCGTCGATGGCCAGCTGGCGGCCGTAGGTCCCGAACCGGCCCAGCCCGGCCAGCGTGCCGCGGCTGACCGCGGTGACCGCCAGCGCGAAGGTGGCCCCGCCGAGGGTCGCCACCATCGCGGTATCGCCGCCGAACAGGCGGCCGGCCAGCAGCCGGGCCGCCAGCGTGAACGCGGTAAGCAGGACAACCAGTATCACTAACGCCAGCGTGGCGCCGCGGCGGACCACCGGGCCGATGCCCTGGCCGGCCGCGGTGCGCGCCGCCACCAGCCGGATGAGCTCCTGCTCGACCGGGAAGAACACGCCGAGGCCGAGCAGGAAGACGAGGGACCACAGGACCGACATCTCCGCCATGCCGGCCGCCGGCAGGGTGTGCCCGGCCACGGCGAGGTGCGCGTAGGATCCGGCGCCGAGGATGGCCAGCCCCGCTCCGACCGGGACGGTCCCGGGCGGCAGCAGGGCCAGGACGCGGGCCGGGTACCGGGCGGCCGGCCAGCGCGGCAGCCCCGCCTGCATTCCGGGCGCGCCCAGGCCGGGCGCCAGGTCAGGCACGGGCGCCCAGGTAACCGGCGAAGCGCTCGTCGACCTGCTCGCCGGTCAGCCCGAAATCGGAGAGGGCATAGTGGTGCGCGGGCCGGCCCGGGCCGGCGCTCCCCGCGTGCAGCGCGCGCATCGCGTCCGCCGCCGGGCCGCTCAGCGTCAGCCCGAAGTAGCCGTAGGCCGACTCGACGGTGCCCACCGGATCGGCGACGAACTCGCCGTACTCCACGTCGCAGAACTGCGCCGGGTCATAGCGGGCCCGGGCCGCGGTGAACTCGTCCAGCCCGCGGGCCCACAGCTCCAGCTGATCCCGGCCGATCACCTCGCCGCGGAACGTCGTGGACCAGCCGCCGGTGGCCTGGGCGGCGAGGCTGCACACCGACGCGATCGCGGCCCGGGGAGCGCGGTGGGTCTGGATCACCAGCGCGTCCGGGTACACGGCCAGCAGCGCGTCCAGCGCGAACAGGTGGCTGGGGTTCTTGAGCACCCACCGGCGATCGCGGTCAGGCAGCCCGATCAGCTGCAGGTTGCGCCGGTGCCGCCGGTAGGCGCCGGTCCAGTCCTGGCCGCTCAGCCAGGCGGAGTAGCCCGGCAGGTGGGCCAGGCATTCGAAAGAGATGGACCGCATCGACTGCCGCAGCAACTGCCAGCATTCCTCCACCTGGTCCGCCGCCATCAGATGGACGCCCATGAACTCGGGGTGGGAGATCTGGTGGCGCGCCACACCGGCCTGGATCATCTGGAACACCGGATCGCCCGGCCAGGTGTCCCGGGGCGGGCGGGGCTGCGGCATCTCGGTCAGCCACAGCTCCAGGCCCTGGTGCGCGGGGTCGGCCACCAGCAGCCGGTGCAGCGCGGTCGTGCCGGTCCGGGGCAGCCCGGTGACGAAGACGGGACGCTCGATGGCCACCTGGGCGTATTCCGGATGCCGGGCCCACGCCGCCTCGCTGAGCAGCCTGGCCGTCAGGGCGCCGCGCAGCAGGGCCCGGGTCACCCGCACACCCGCGGGGGTCAGGCCGGCGTCGCGGTCGTAGGACTCCAGCAGGACGTCCAGGCCGTCGCGGTAGTCATCCGCCCCGAAATCCGCCAGCCCGGTCAGCCCCGTCGCGGCCGCGTGCAGGTCGCTGCCCGTGCTGATCCGGTCCGTGCTGAGCCGGTCCGTGCTGAGCCGGGCCGTCCCGGCCTGGCCCGTGCCGCGGTCCGCTGGCTCGCTGCTCATGGCTCCCGCTCAGTGGTGGAACTCGCCGCAGTTGACGTCCAGGCACTGGCCGGTGATCGACCGGGCCATCCCGGAGGCCAGGAACACCACCGCGTCCGCGATCTCGGCGGGCTCCGGAAGCCTGCGCAAGTCGGTGCTGGCGGCGGTCTCGTCGTAGACCTGCTGCCGGTCCACCCCGCGTTCGGCCGGCCAGGTAGCCGAAGTACCACTTCAGGGTGTCGCCCCAGATCCAGCCCGGGGCCACCGAGTTGACCCGGATGCCCCGCGGGCCCAGTTCCGTGGCCAGGCTGTCGGCCAGGGCGAGCAGGGCGGACTTGGCCATCTTGTAGCCGGCGAAGCTGACCCGGGAGTGCCGCAGCACGGCAGAGTTGATCATCACCACTGATCCGCCGCTGGCGGCCAGCGCCGGGACCAGCAGCCGGGTCAGCCGCAGGGCCGCGAGCACGTTGGTCTCGAACGCGGCCCGGATCGTGTCCAGGTCAGCGTCGGCCAGGCTGGTCAGCGGCGGGATCGTGAATGCGTTGTGCACCAGCGAGTCCACCTGGCCGAAGGCCGCCAGGGCCGCCTCGGCCAGGTGGGCGGCGGAATCGGCGTCCGTGATGTCGGCGGGGACGGCCACCGCGCGGCGGCCGAGCCCGGTCACCTCCTTGGCCACCTCATCCAGGCGGGACGCGGTCCGGGCGGCGAGCACCACATCGGCCCCGGCCTCGGCGCTGCGCAGCGCGATGGCGCGCCCCAGGTCCGGGCCGACCCCGGAGACCAGCACCACGCGGCCGGCCAGCAGGCCGGGGGCGGCGGGCCGGCGGGCGGCGGGCCGGCGGGCGGCGGGCTGGCGGGCCGCGACATCAGCCCAGCATCCGGGAGGCGACGGCGGCCTGGCGGGCGGCGATCCGCTCCGCGTGCTCCTTCGCGGTGACCCGGGCCAGCCCGTGGTACGGCAGCCGGCCCGGCAGGTCAGCCAGCGCGACCACCTCGGCCCGCGGCCCGTCGGCGGGCCCGAGGTCCCGGGTCAGCCGCTGCCACCGCAGTTGCACGTAGCCACGCCGGTGCCCGGTGGTCTCCAGCCAGTTGGCCACGCCGGGATCACGCTCGCTGATCACGAAGCGCAGGACGCCGTCCGGGTCGGTGCGCGCCTGGTCGGCGGTCAGGCTGGTCTGGTGGCTGATGTAGTCCAGCGAGATGTACCACATGCTGCCGAGCTGGATTCCCTGGTACGGCGCGACGCCGGCGCCGGCCGCCGGGACGGTCACGATCATGGCCTGATCGGGGCCGAGCTCATAGTGGCCTACCGACGAGAACTGGCTGGCCAGGCCGCCCGGAGTGCGCCGGGGCTCGGTCAGCGTGTTGACCGGCAGTTCCAGGTAGAACCACTGGGGGAAGGCGAGGAAGGTCCGCAGCCGGGACAGCAGGATCTTGCCCGCCACGGTGTAGCGCTTGCCCATCGCGGCGGTGCCCGCCACCTCCGGCGCGCACCCGGCGCGGTCGGCGCGATGGATGCTGAGGGTGCCGCGCCGCTCGCTGTCCCAGTTGCTGTACACCTCGCGGACCACGAGCATCGCCGATCCCGGGCCGAGCGTGAAGTAGTTCGGCTGCCGGCCGCCCGGGCCGAACCGCAGCTCGAACGTCCCGTCGGCGGCGATATCGATCTCCCGGTCGTCGAAGGCGCTCAGGCTGTCGGGCACGTCGACGGGGGAGTAATCCCCGTTCAGGATCTGGAAGCTCAGGTCGGTGGTGGTGCCCCGCCGCCCGGTGATCACGTACTCCGCGTCGTCGCGCAGGTAGGAGTGGAAGTACAGGGCATCCGGGTTGTCCAGTCCCAGCTTCGTGTAGGGGCCGGTCGAGGAGACGAAGTAGGGGAAGTCGCGCTGGTAGGCCCAGGCCAGCTGCAGGGATCCCCGGATGTTTCCCGCCAGGTAGTCGTACCCCTCCGCCAGGTCGGCGTCGTTGCGGACGTGGGACGCGCCGGTGATGATCCGCTCCGCTTCGGCGAGGGCCTCCGCGAACGACTGGGTCAGCATCACGTCACAGTAGAACAGGTTCTAGAAACGCGTCAATGAGCGGGCTGCGGCGCCCAGCGGTTGGCCGTGAGCTGGAAGCTGGGCAGGTCGTCCAGGGACATCATCGCCTCGTAGGTGCGCACGTAGCCGGTGTGCGCGATCCGCCACTGGCCGTCGTCCTCACTGCGGGCGTAGCGGTCCTCGTAGAACGCGGCTCCCTTGATCACCACCCGGTATTCCGTGGCGATCACCGTGTCCTCGAAGCACCAGGTGCCGGTGGCGCTGCCACCGTCCAGGATGATCTCGGGCTGGCTGGCAAAGTGAACCGTGATGATCTCCGGGCCGAGCCTGCCGCGCAGGAACGAGACGATCGCGTCGCGGCCGGACAGGCTGATCGGCTTGCCGCCCAGCGCGGGCGTGCCGTAACTGGCGGTGGCGTCGGCGGTGAAGGTGTCCCCGATCTCCTCCCACCGCTTCAGGTCCACGCACCTGAGGTAGCGGTACTTGAGCTGGCGGATCTCTTCAAGCGCGGCAAGGTCCATGCCCACAGCCTCCCGAGCCGATTGACTTTGCGCAAGAACCTGTTCTAATTTTTTCGGACTGCCGATCGCGGTCCGGGCAGCCAGGCCTGGAGGTCCCGTGCGCTTCTCCTACGCCGAATCGATGACCGACCCGTCGTTCTACGCCCCGCTCGCCCGCGCGGCCGAGGAGGCCGGCTACGACTCGATGGTGGTGCCGGACAGCATCTGCTATCCGCGCCACAGCGACAGCACGTATCCGTTCAACCCGGACGGCAGCCGTGAGTTCCTGGAAGACAAGCCCTTCCTCGAGCCGTTCTCGCTCATCCCCGCGCTGGGTGTCATCACCAGCCGCCTGCGGTTCGTGACCTTCGTGCTCAAGCTGCCCGTGCGCAGCCCGGTGCTGGTGGCCAAGCAGGCGACATCCACGGCCGTGCTGACCGGCAACCGGCTCGTGCTGGGAGTGGGCACCAGCCCCTGGCGCGAGGACTACGAGGTGACCGGCGTGCCCTGGGAGCGCCGCGGGCGGCGGCTGGACGAGGGGATCGCCATCATCCGCGGCCTGGCGGCCGGCGGGTACTTCGAATACCACGGGGAGATCTACGACCTGCCCCCGGTCAAGATCGCGCCGGTGCCCACTGCGCCGGTCCCGGTCCTGCTCGGCGGGCACGCGGACGCCGCCCTGCGCCGGGCGGCCCGCAGCGGGGACGGCTGGCTGCACGGCGGGGGAGACCCGGCGCTGCTGCCCGGGCTGCTGGCCAGGCTGGCCCGGCTGCGCGAGGAGGAAGGCAGCACGGGCAGGCCGTTCGAGATCCACGTGATCTCCGCGGACGCGTACACCGTGGACGGTGTGCGGCGGCTGGCGGACCAGGGAGTGACCGACGTCATCGTCGGCTTCCGCTGGCCCTACGCCAGCGGCCCGGACCCCGAGCCGCTCGCCGACAAGCTCGGCCACCTGCGCCGCTACGCCGACGAGGTCATCGCCAGGGTGGGCCGCTAATGCCGGAGGTAACGGCCAGGCCTGCAAATCGCCCGGGGCCGAAATGGCGCCAGAATATTCCGGACCACCTCTATAACAGGTTTCACTTGCGGGCTACGCTGTGCACCACTTTCAGTGCTCATGCGCGGGCCTCCGTCTCGCGCCTGCAGCGGAAGGGGTGGGCGATGCTGGTCGGCGGTCGCCGGGTGCTGCTCAGGCCGGAGGGCCAACGGCCGGGGGCGGCCGGAGAGAGCCGGAGGGTGAACGGCCAGAAGGTGAACGGGCGGAGCCGCGGGACGCGGCCACTTGGGCCCGCGACAACGGGGTGACCCTGGGCGCGGTCACGCTGATCGTCATCCAGTTGCTGTGGATGGGCACCCTGCTGGCCCGCTCCTACTTCCGCCAGGACGACTACTTCAACTTCGACCGGGCGCTGGCCACCGGCTTCAGCTGGAAATACCTGATGCTGGTGAGCGCGGGGCATATGGCGCCGCTCGGCTTCGCGATCTCCTGGGTGCTGGCCCGGCTGGCGCTGTACAACTGGCCGCTCACCTGCATCGTCATCCTGGCCCTCGTCGCGGCGGCCTGCTTCGCGTTGCTGCGCGTCCTGCGGACCCTGTTCGGCGACCGGCCGGCGATCCTGATTCCGCTGGCGGTGTACCTGTTCTGCCCGCTGGCGCTGGCCGCGGTGGACTGGTGGTCGGTGGCCGTGCAGACCCTGCCGCTGGAGTTGTCGATCTTCCTGGCGATGGACGCCCACGTCCGCTACGTGCGCAGCGGCCGGATGCGCACGGCCGTGGCCGCGGCGGCCTGGCTGCTGCTGGGCCTGGCCACGGTGCAGAAGGGCGCGGTGACCCCGCTGCTGCTGTTCGCGGTGACCTCGGGTTTCCTGGTGAAAGGACGCTGGATCGCCGGCGTGGCCATCGCGGCCCGGCGGTACTGGCGGGCGTGGGTGCTGTACGGCGTCCTGCTGGCTGGGTACTGCGCGCTCTTCTTCAGCAGGCTGGGGTCCTCCACCACCCCGCCCAGTTCCCCGGGCCCGGCCGGGCGGGTCATCAGCTTCGTGTCCACGCTGGTCGGGACGACGCTGGTGCCCGGGGCGCTGGGCGGCCCGTGGCGCTGGGCCGTGATCGGCGATGGTTACGCCCAGGCCAGCCCGCCCGCCGCGCTGCAGCAGCTGTCCTGGGGGCTGGCCCTGCTGATCGTGGTGGTCAGCTGTGTCTACCGGGTCCGGGCCTGGCGGGCCTGGGCCATCATCGTGGGCTGGATCGCCGTGGCGGACGTATTCCCGGTCGTCATCGGCCGGCTGGGAGTGTCCCAGCCGGCCCTGCTCGGGCTGCAGGCCAGGTATGTGACGGACGCGGTCTCGGTGCTCGTGCTGTGCCTCGGCCTCGCGTTCCTGCCGCTGGCCGGGGAAGAGGATGGCTACCGCTTCCGGCTGCCTGGCCGGGCCGCCCCGGGCGCCGGGGAGGCGCCGGCTGACCAGGCTGACGAGGGTGACCAGGGTGACCAGGATGACGACGGTGACGAGCCACCGGGCGACGAGGAACCATCGCGCGACGAGGAGGTCCCGGGCGACGAGGAGACCCCGGGCGATGTGGCGCCGGGCGAGGTGGCGCCCGTCCCCCCGGCCCCGGTCCTGCGTCCGGTGACCCCCGCCGCGCGGAGTGCGATCCTGGTGCTGCTGGCCGTGTTCCTGGCCGGCTCGTTCTGGTCGCTGCAGGCCCTGGACGGGATCACCAGCACCCAGGCCGCGCGGTCCTATATCGCCACCGCCCGGATCGCGGTAGCGAAGGCGCCACCCGGCGCGCTGATCGTGGACGGGCCCACGCCGGCGTTCATCATGGATCCCTACCTCTTCTATCCCAGCGGGTACACCTCGCGGGTGATCGGCGCGATGGCCCGGGACTATCCGGCTAAGCACCTGACCTGGACCACGTCGCCACATGGTGGCATCGCCCGGACCCTGATGGTCTTCGATGCCCAGGGCCGGCTGCGGCCCGCCGCCCTGGCCGGGGTGTCGTCCGGGCCGCCGCGCCGCCGCAACTGCTGGAAGCTGGCCGGCGCCGGGACGCCCATCCCGCTGCCCAGGCCGCTGTACCGGTGGTCGTGGACCGTGCGGCTGGATTACTCGGGGCCGGCCACGGTGGTGCTGGTCGGCTTCGGCGGGAATCAGGCCCAGGCCGCACTGCCCGCGGGGACGCACGCCTTCTATGTCCACCTCGCCGCGGGATCAGGGAAAGAGGTCACGGTCACCCCGCTCAGCCCCGCGCCGTCCCAGTGCCTGACCGGCGTCAGCGTGGGCACCTGGCAGCCGGTGCCGTCCGGGCCGCCGATTCCCGCGGTGCCGGCGGCCGGATGAGCGTCCGGTGCCTGCCCGGCCACCCGCACGCCGCGGTGCAGATCCGCCGGTCAGCGCGGGCCCGGGCGCCGCGGCGGGAGTAGTGGCGACGCCGGCCCCGGCCAGGCTGGCCAGGCCAGCCCCGAAGGACCAGGCCACCCGGTCCTGGGCCGCGAGCGCGGCCGCGATGGGCGTGGGCCTGGCCCTGGGGCTGCTGGCCCTGGGCCCGGGGCTGCGGCGGGGATTCCTGCTCAGCTACGACATGGTGGCGGTGCCCCGCGAGTCATTCACCGCCGCGATGTCCGGCCTGTCCGGCGGCCCCGCCCGGGCGGTGCCCAGCGATGCGGTGCTGGCCGGGCTCTCCCGGGTGGTGCCAGCCGACATCGCCCAGAAGCTCCTGCTGCTGACCATTTTCGTGCTGGCCTGCTCGGGTGCGGCGGGCCTGCTCGACCGGGAGCCCTGGTTCGCGCGGCTGGCCGCCGGGGTCTGCTACACCTGGAACCCGTTCGTGGCCGAGCGGCTCATCATCGGCCAGTGGGCCCTGCTGCTCGGTTACGCCGGGCTGCCCTGGGCGCTGCGGGCGGCGGTGGCCCGCCCGGTGGCCTCCTGGCCCGGCGCCGGGCGGCTGCTGGCCGGGCTGCTGCCGGCCGCTGCTGGCGGGTTCGCGGCGATGAGCGTCTCGGCGCTGGTGGTGCTGCCCGCGGCCGTACTCGGCCCGGGTGGCGCCGGGCGTATCCCGGTCCGGCGGCGGCTCGCGTCCGGCGCGGCCGCGCTGGCTGTCCTGGCCGCCTGCAGCCTGCCCTGGCTGGTCCCCTCGCTGCTGCGCACCGTGTACGCCGACCCGGCGGGGGTGGCGGCGTACGCCGCCCGTGCGGACACCCCGTTCGGTTCGCTCGGCAGCCTGCTGATGCTCGGCGGCGGGTGGAATGCGCAGACGGTGCCGGCCGGCTACGGCGGCGGATGGTCGGTGCTGTGGCTGGCGTTCGTCATCGCGGCAGCGGCCGCGTACCTGGCCTTCGGGCTGCGCTCGCGCCGGTGGCCGGGCCTCGGGCTCGCGGCTGCGGCGGGGCTGGCCATCGCGGGCATCGGGGTGACCGGGCCCGGGCAGGACCTGCTGCGGGCCGTGAGCAGCCTGTGGCCTGGCGCCGCCATCCTCCGCGACGGGCAGCAGTTCATTGCCCCGCTGGCCCTGGCCGAGGCGCTCGGCGCCGGCCTGCTGGCGGCCTGGGTGGCCACTCCTGGCCCGCTGGCGCCCTGGGCGGCGACTCCCGGTCCGCTGGCGCGGCGGCGCGGCGGCCTCTCCCGGTCCGCGGGCGGGCCGGCCTGAGACCGGCGACGCCGGGCCAGCCAGCACCCGCTCCCCGCCGCCGCCGGACAGCGGGCGGCGGCCGGGCGGGCCGGGCTGGGCATCGCCGTGGCGCTGCTGCTCGCGCCGGTGCTGCTGCTGCCCGGGCTCGCCTGGGGGGCCGCCGGGCGGCTGCGCCCCGCGTGGTACCCAGCGAGCTGGCTGGCCGCGGCTCACCTGATCGACACCAGCCCGGCCCGGGGGAGTGTGCTGCTGCTGCCCTGGGCGGCCTATCGCAACCCGGCCTGGAACGGCGGCCGCACCGTGCTGGACCCCTGGCCGCGGCTGCTGTCACGGCCGGTGATCTGGAACGACGGCCCCCGGGTCGGCGGGGTCGTGATGCAGCCCGACGATCCGGCCGCCCGCCGGCTGGGCGCCGCCCTCAGCCGCGGCGACGGACCACTGACCGGTGTGCTGCGGGCGGCTGGCGTGCGGTTCGTGGTCGTGGACAGCGGACCCGGCCTGGGCCGCCGCCTGCCCGGATCCGCCGTGGTGTCGGCGCAGCCCGGCCTGGTGGTGTACCGGCTGACCGGTCCGGTGCGGTAGCACCCGGTCCGCGGGCTGCACCTGCAGGTGCAGCCGATCCCGGGCTGCACCTGCAGGCGGTGCACCCTGCCCCTGCACCTGCAGGCGGCGCCCCCGGTCCCCGGCTGCACCTGCAGCCGGAGCCGCGGGGACAGCCCTGCGATGTATTTGTTACCTTTCGGTAGTTCCAATCCAAGTAGAACATGTTACATTTCTGCCAACGTCCCTGGCCGCGCGGTCACCGGCCGATCATCGGCTGTTCCGCCATTTCGCGAAGGAGCGTTATGATCCGCTTGCTTATCGCCGTCGCCGTGGGAATCGTGCTCGCCCTGGGAGCCACCGTGCTGGGGACGAGGGCGCTGGCGGGGGTGGCCAACGGCACACCCAGCAGTGCCTCGCTGTATCAGTACGGGAACCGCTGACCCGGCCGGGCTGTGGTGACCACGCCGCCGGGCGGCCGTCGCACGGCCGGCCCGGTGTCCATCGAGATCATCGTTCCGGCCCACAACGAGGCCCGCAGGCTCCCGGCCGGGCTGGCCGCCCTGTGCCGGAAGGCCGCCCAGCTCCCGCTGCCCGCGGGCATCCTGGTGGTGGACAGTGCGAGCAGCGACGGCACCGCCGATGTGGTGCGGGACTGGCCCGAGGGCCCGGTGCCGGTGCGGCTGCTGCGTTCCGACCAGCCAGGCAAGGGCCGTGCGGTACGGCTGGGGCTGCTGGCCACCCGCGCGCCGTTCGTCGGCTTCTGCGATGCGGACATGGCTACCGACCTGTCTGCGCTGGACGTCACGATCGGCCTGCTCACCGCGGGCCAGCCCCTGGTCATCGGGTCCCGCGCGGTGGACGGCTCGGTGGTGGAGGACCGGCACAGCGCCATCCGGCGGCTCGGCGCGGCCGCGTTCCGCGCCCTCGCCCGCAGGGTCCTCCCGGACGCCACCGACACCCAGTGCGGATTCAAGTTCTTCTCCGGGCCGCTGGCCCGGGCCGCGGCGCTGCCGCTGCGGACGGGGGGCTTCGCCTTCGACATCGAGCTGATCGCCATCTGCCAGCGGCTCGGCGCGCCACCCACCGAGATTCCCGTGTCCTGGCGGGACGTGCCGGGCTCCACGTTCTCGGTGTCACATCACTCCGCCGCGACCCTGCGTGAGGTCGCCTCGATCTGGCTGCGCTACCGGCCGGGCCGGGCCCGCCCCGCTGGCCTGCCCGCGCCGATAACCCCCGGGCTGGCCGCCGAGCCCTTCGGGCCGGCCAGCGTGATCGTGCTGCCATTCACCCCGCCGGCTTTGCTGGCCAGTTCCGCTGCGCTCCCGGCTGCGGTCACGACGGCGTGACCGGCGGCACCGCTGCGGACCTGACCGGCCTCCGGGTCGCCATCGCCAACTGGCGTGACCCGTGGCATCCGGAGGCGGGCGGCGCCGAGCGGTATGCCTGGGAGATGGCCTGCGGCCTGGTCGGCCGCGGCGCGGAGGTCTGGTTCCTGACCGCCCGGGCCCGGGGCCAGGCCCGGTCGGACCGCCGGGACGGGATCACGGTCACCAGGATGGGCGGGCGGTTCACCGTGTATCCCCGCGTGCTCGGCTGGCTGCTGGCGCACCGGCGGTCGTTCGACGTCGTGCTGGACTGCCAGAACGGGATCCCGTTCTTCACCCCGTGCGTGCTGCCGCGCCGGGTGCCGGTGCTGTGCGTCGTGCATCACGTGCACACCGCTCAGTTCGGCGTGCATTTCCCGCCCTGGCTGGCCTGGGCCGGCCGGATGCTGGAAGGTCCCGCGGCGCGGCTGGCCTACCGGCGGCACGCCTGCGTGGCGGTCTCGCCATCCACCGTGACCGCGATGCGCGAGCGGCTCCGCTGGAACGGTGACATCTACCTGATCCCGAACGGGGTCCGGACGCCAGCGGGCCCGCCCCGCAGGCGCGGCCAGCCTGCCCACCCAGGCCACGTATCCCTGGTCTGGGTGGGCAGGCTGGTGGCGCACAAGCGGGCCGGCCGCATCCTGGCCGTGGCGGAGCGGCTGCGCGGCCGCGGCGTGACCATCGATGTGGTGGGCCGGGGCCCGGGGACAGGACCGCTGGCCGCCGCGGTCGCGGCCCGCGGCCTGGCGGGCGCCGTCCGGCTGCACGGCTTCCTGCCTGAGGCCGGAAAGCAGGCGGTGCTGGCCGGGGCGCTGCTGCAGCTGAACACCTCCCAGGGGGAGGGCTGGGGGCTGTGCGTGCTGGAGGCCGCCGCGCTCGGGGTACCTACCGTCGCCTACGACGTGGACGGGCTGCGCGACGCCGTGCGCGACGGCGAGACGGGCTGGCTGGTCAGGAGGGGGGAGCTGATCGAGGACGTCACGGAGCGGGCGGTCAAGGAACTCACCGACCCGGACCGCCGCGCGGCCGTCGCTGCGGCCTGCCGCAGCTGGGCCGGGCAGCTGGGCTGGGACCGGAGCGTGGCCCGGATGGCGGCGCTGGTCGGGGCGGCCGTCCAGAACGGCACCTCGCGGGCTGACCACCGGGGTGCCTGGATCGTGCCGGGCGGGGACGTCGCCGAGGGACCCGCGCTCGACCTGCTGCTCCGCCACGGCGGCGGGACGCTGATCCGGCCCGCTACCGCTCTTGAGCGCCTGCTCGGCCACGCCGGGAACCCGCCGTGATAGAGGCTCCCGAGCAGCGCCGGGCCGGGCCGCGCCCGGCCGCGCCCCGCGGTGGACGAACGGCTCCGGGAGCGGATCCGGCTGGTCGCGTTCAGCCTGCTGCTGGCGGTGCTCCCGTTCGTCACCGCGCCGGGCCGGATCATCGCCGACACCAAGCTCGACCTGGCCATCAACCCGGCGGCGTTCCTGGCCCGGGCCCTGAATCTGTGGGATCCGCAGCAGTTCGGCCAGCTCCAGGATCAGGCGGTCGGCTATCTGTTCCCGATGGGCCCCTTCTTCTACCTCGGCAAGCTTGCCGCCCTGCAGCCCTGGGTCATCCAGCGGCTGTGGATCAGCGCGGTCGCCGTGACCGCGTTCCTCGGCGTGGTCCGGCTCGCCGGCCGCCTGGGCATCGGCACGTCCTGGACCCGGGTCGCGGCGGGCTGCGCCTACGCTCTCTCCCCGGCCGGGCTGACCCTGATCGGCGGGCTGTCCGCCGAGTTCCTGCCCGCGGCGATGCTGCCCTGGATCCTGATCCCGCTCGTGGACGCCACCCGGGGTGGCCGGCGGGGGATCGCCGCCGCCCGCTCCGCCGCCGCCGTCGGCCTGTGCGGCGGGGTCAATGCGGCCGCGACCGTCGCGGTGCTGATCCCCGCGGTCCTCTACGTGCTCACCATGAGCCAGCCTGCGGTGGGCCCGCCGGTACCGCGATGGCGGATCCTCGGCTGGTGGTGCCCGGCCGTGCTGGCGGCGACCTGGTGGTGGGTCGTCCCGCTGGCGCTGCTCGCCCGGTACGGCGTCTCGGTCATCCCCTACACCGAGAGCGCCGCCGTCACCACGTCCGTCACCGGTCTGTCGGAAACCCTGCGCGGTACCGAGAACTGGGTCAGCTATCTGGTGGTGGACGGGCAGCCGTGGTGGCAGCCGGGCTACCGGATCGTCACCGGCGCGCTGCCGAACCTGCTCACCGGGGTGCTGGCTGGCCTGGGGCTGGCCGGGCTGCTGCGGCCGCGGCTGCCCGGCCGCCGTTTCCTGCTCTGCCTGCTGCTCACCGGCGTGGTCATCATCTCGGCCGGGCATCTGAGCAGCCTGGGCGGGCCGCTGGCGGGCCCGGTGGATCACCTGATCAACGGCCCGGCGTCCGCGTTCCGCAACCTGCGAAAGTTCGATCCGCTGATCCGGCTGCCGGCTGTCCTCGGTCTGGCCCACCTGCTGGCGGCGGTGCGCCTGCCCCGGCTGCGGACGGCGCTGGCTGCCGCCGGCGCGCTGGCCATCGGCGGCCTGGCGCTGCCCGCGTACACCGGCGGGGTGGCCCCGGCCGGTGCTTTCAGCCAGATCCCGGGGTACTGGGTGAACGCGGCGAGCTGGCTGAACCGGCATGCCGGTCACCAGGCCGTGCTCGTGGTCCCCGGGGCCCCGTTCGGCCAGTACGTCTGGGGCAGCCCGCTCGACGATGTGCTGCAGCCGCTGCTGACCGCCGACTGGGCCGAGCGGGACCTGTCCACGATCGGATCGCCGGGCAACGCGCGGCTGCTCGATGCGATCGACCAGCGGATCGCCGCGGGCGACGGGTCGGCCGGCCTGACCCAGGTGCTCGCGCGGATGGGCGTGCGGTACGTGGTGGTCCGGGATGATCTCAGCCGCGCGGTGCTCGGCGGCGCCTGGCCTGGCCTGGTTAACCAGGCCCTCGCCACGTCGCCGGGGGTGACCAAGGTCTTCCAGTCCCGCCAGCTGGTGGGTACCGCCGCGCCCAACGACGCGGTGACCGACCTGGATCCGCCCTACCCGGCGGTGGTCATCTACCGGGTGGCCGGCGCCGCGCCGCTGGTGTCCGTCCAGCCTGCCGCCGGCGCCCTGCGGGTCTTCGGCGCCCCCGAGTCCCTGCTCACCCTCGCGGATGAGGGCCTGCTCGCGGGCCGGCCCGTGCTGCTCAATTCGGACGGGGCCGGCCTGCCCGCCGCGGGCTCGGTGGTGACGGACTCACTGCGGCGCCGGGTGAGAAACTTCGGTGAGCTGCGGACGTCCTACTCACCGACGCTGACCGCGAGCCAGCCGGCCCGGACGTTCGAGGCCATCAGTGACTACACCGAGCCCGGATGGCACCGGTATCTGAGCGTGGCGCAGTACCACGGCATCAGCAACGTGACCGCGTCCTCCTCGGCCGCAGACATCGGGACCATCCCCAGCCAGTGGGCCAGCGGGCTGCTGCCCTATGCCGCGATCGACGGGGACATGCGGACCATGTGGGAGTCGGGCAGCTGGGGCGGGCCGATCGGCCAGTGGATCAGGTTCCGGTTCGCATCCCCCGTCGATCCCCGGTCGGTCCGGGTCGCCTTCGCCGACCAGCCCTCGATCGGGCCGGCGGTGACGCAGGTGGTGGTGCGGACCGCCGCGGGCCAGGTCACCGACCGGGTGCGGGCCACCGGCCAGCCGCAGCGGCTGCGGGTGCCACCGGGCGCCGCCGGGTGGCTGCAGATCACCGTCACCGGCCTGGCTTCCCCGCCCGCCCGCTTCGGCACCCAGGTAGCCATCCGGGAGGTGACGATCCCCGGAGTCCGGGCCAGCCGGGTGATCGCCGCCCCGGCCGCGCCCGCCCGCTCCCGCGCCGTCCCGGCTCCGGCCGCCGTGGTGCTGGCCAAGGCCCAGCCGTGGCCATCCGGGTGCATGCGCACCTGGCTGCGCTGGGTGTGCAGTCCGTCGCTGATCGTCCCGACCGAGGAGCAGTTCGGCTTCGACCAGGCGTTTCGCGCTGGCGTCGCCGGCCCGGCCGCCTTGCGCGGCTCCGCGGTACTGGCCTCGGCCTCGCGGGCCGGCCGGTATCTCGGGGCCAACCGCGGCGGGGTGCAGGTGCAGGCGTCCTCGAGCTATACACCCAATCCGCAGGATCAGGCCCGGGCCGCTTTCGACGGCGACCCGGCCACCGTCTGGACGGCCAGCAGCACTGATGCGCAGCCCATCCTGACCATCAGCTGGCGGCACCCGCGGACCGTGCGCCGGATCAAGATCCAGCGCCCGCCCGACGCGGAGGGCCTGCTGCAGGTCCTGATCGCCGGGTCGGGCGGCCAGGCCCGGGGGGGCGACGTCGGGCCCAGCGGGATCGTCCGGTTCGCGCCGATGCGCACCACCAGGCTGACGATCAGGTTCACCCCGCTGCAGGTCCCGTTGCAGATATCCGATGTGATGATCCGCGGCGTTCCGGGGCTCCGCGCCGCGTCGGCGCCGCTGCGGCTCCGGTGCGGGCTCGGCCCGGTGATCGAGGTCAACGGGACGGCCGTGCCGACCCGGGCCTGGGGCAGCGGCGCCGATCTGCTCGCCCAGCGGCCGCTGCACTTCGCCGCCTGCTCGCCGGTGACCCTCCGGCCGGGGACCAACCAGGTGACCGAGCCCGCCGGGGACGCCTACAGCATCCAGGACGTGGTGGTGGGCCGGGTCCCGGCGCCCGCCGCGGCCAGCGCCGCGCCGCCCGCCCGGGCCCGGGTCCTGGTGTGGACCTCCTCCCGCCGCGTCCTGCGGGTGACCGCCGGGCCGGCCAGTTACCTGACCGTGAACGAGAACTTCAACCCGGGATGGCGGGCGGTCATCGGCAGCCGCCCGTTGCGGGCCGTCCGGCTGGATGGCTGGAAGCAGGCCTGGCTGCTGCCCGCGGGCCGGACCGGCCTGGTGACCCTCACCTACCGGCCGGACGCGGTCTACCGGGCCGCGATCGTGGGTGGGCTGAGCTCGCTCGCGCTGGTCTTGGTCCTGGCGATCCGGCCGTGGGGCCGCCGCCGCGGCTCTGTACCGGGGCCTGGGCCTGCGCCGTCAGTACCGGCGGGGGCGGCGGCAGGCCGCGTCACGGTGTCACCCCGGGCCGCCCATCCCCGGCGGCACGGCCAGTCCCGGGCTCGCCTGCGCCCGGCGATCGCCCGGGCCCTGGCCGTCCTGGGGCTGGCCGGTGGGCTAGCGTTCGCGGGGCTCTGGCTGGGCGGGTACCCGGGGGCGCTCATCCTGCCCGTGGCCACGGCCGGGTTCCTGGCCGCCGGCCCGCGCTCCCGCGCGTCCCGGGTCCGGCCGCCCGGGCTACGGGTCCGGCGGCCCGGGCCATGGCTCCGCCCGCCCGGGCCATCGCGGTCCGGTTCCTGGATCACCAGTCCCTGGCTGGTGGCGGGCCTGCTGCTGGCCGCCACGGTCGCGGGCGTGGCTGGCGAGCATCTCGTGCTGAGCGGCGATGATGGCCCGGTCGCCCTCTGGCTGGTAGACGGGGTTCCCCAGGTCATCTGCCTGGTCATCATCGCCCGGCTGGCCGCTGCGCTGATCGGCCCGGAGCCAGATCCTGGCGGAGGCCAGGCGGCGGCTCAGCCCTGACATCCGCAGCCGCTGGGCCGGGCTCTCGATCAGGTAGTAGCTGGCTGCGGCGGCGGCGACCGTGAGCAGGGCGACCGCCACCGCGATGGCCGCGACCTCGGGCGTGGTGTAGGAGCCCCCGGCGAACACGGTGTTGCGGTGCAGCAGTCCGAAGAATGCGTAGGCGGCGAGGAACTGCCACAGAAAGATGCCGTAGGAGATCTTGCCCAGGAAGCGGACGGGGCGGCTGCCCAGCAGCCGGGCGGAGAGCATCCCGGCCGCCTGGCCGGCCAGCAGGGGCTGGAACGCGACCGGCGCGACTACTGCCGCGGCGATGAGGGCGTAGAGCACCGTCTTGAACTCGGTCGCCCAGAGTCCTGGGACGCCGGCGAATTCCGGCCCGGTCAGCGGGGTGCACGCGATGGCAAAGGCGCAGGCGGCGATCAGGCCGCACATGCCCGCCGAGGCGGCCACCGAGCGGCAGAACCGGCCGGCCGGGGCGTCAGTGCTGTCTGTGACGGCTACGCCGCCGGGGCTGGCTATGCCGCCGGGCCCCGGCTCGGCTGCGGCCCAGGCCAGCGCGACGGCCATGGCCATCCCGGTGCAGAACCAGATCAGCAGGGGCGGCAGCGTGCCCTCGGACCACAGGCTGGGGCGGGGATAGTAGCCGAGGACCTCCCAGCCGACCGATGAGGCGGCCAGGGCGGCGATGCCGAAGAGCAGTCGCCGGGCCCGCCTGCTGACGTCACCGGCACTGGTGCCGCGGCAGGCGAACCAGGTGAGGGCGGCGGCGAGGAACGGCAGGATCAGGTAAAAGGACACCTCGACGACCAGGCTCCAGGCCTGGGCCAGCCCGGTGGCCCCCGTCCCGCTCCACCAGGGATGGGAGTCGTAGTTCTGGATCAGCAGCAGGTACTGGATCCAGGGCCAGGCATGCCGCGCTGCTCCCGGATTGAGGACCGGCAGCGCGATGAGGACGACCGCCCAGTAGGCGGGCAGGATCCGCAGGGCGCGGCGGCGCAGGTAGACGGCTACCGCGCCGGTCCCTCCGCCGGTCAGCGCGGCCGCTGCCCACCTCCGGTAGAGCAGTAAACCGGAGAGCGAGAAGAAGATCGGGACACCGACGTCGCCCCGGCTGAGCACCCATGACGCCGGGGTGCCGGTCAGCGTGTAGCCGGTCAGCCCGCCGACATGGGTGAGCAGCACCGCGCCGGCTGCCGCGGCCCGGAGCCCGTCCAGCGGGCCCTGATGGGCAGGCGGGGCGCGGCCGGACGGCCCCCGCCGAACCGCCGTCCGGGTGGTCGCCATGATCCAACATTAGTGGTAGAACGTGTTATAGTCGAGCACTTCAAATGCCGGCCGTCAGCCGCCGGTCCCGGACCAGACCACAACACGTTTACCTCCAGGCAACATCGCTGTTGCCGGCGCCGTGAATGGTGCCTACCCGCTTTCCAGGAGGAACGATGCGCCGTGCGATCGGGCTCACTCTCGCCGGGCTGGGAGCATTTCTGCTCGTGATAGCGGTGCTGCTGCGCACCTACGTACCGGGTCAGGTGATGAAGTACCCGCTCAATGAGTACCTCGTGACCCAGCTGGTGGGTCACGGGACCGCCTACTTCAGCCCCAGCCAGGTGAAACCGATCACGGGCGCCACGATGGTGGTGACCAGCACGGTCAAGGGTGACGCCGGGCTGGGCAGCTCGTCCACGGCGGTGTGGGACTCGTTTACCTACCTCTATGACGAGACGAACCACGCGCGCTACTCCTACAGCATCCGGCGCTTCGCCTTCGACCGGCGCACCGCGGAACTCATCACCTGCTGCGGGGCGAACGTCGACGGCGACACGTCGATCCGCCAGACCGGGCTGGTGGGCTTCCTGTGGCCGTTCGGCACCCAGCCGCACACCTACCAGGTGTTCGACCCGGCCATGAACAAGGCCGCGCCGGCCAGGTACATGGGGACCACGACGATCGACGGGATCACCGTCTACCGGTTCGTGGAGAAGGTCACCGGAGCCCGGATCGGAACGCAGACCGTGCCCAGGTCGCTGGTGGGCATGACCGGCAGCTCGACGGTCACCCTCCCGGAGACCTACACCGCGACCAACACCTACTTCGTGGATCCGGATACCGGGGCCCAGCTGAACGAGATCCAGGCTGAGCACCTGGCTCTCACCGACGCCAGCGGTACGCAGCGGCTGCTGCTGCTGAACGCATCGCTCAGCTTCACGCCGCAGAGCCTGGCCAAGGTCGTGCATCTCGACCAGTCGGCGCGCACCGAGCTTTCCTGGCTCGGGACGATCGTGCCGCTGATTGCCGGGGTGCTGGGGATCGCCGGGCTGGTCGGCGGCATCCTGCTGGCCCGGCCCCGCCGCGATGACCAGCCCGACCACGAGGACGCCTCGGTATCCGCACCGGTCCCGGACCCTGACCCGGCGATCTAGGGGGTGAGACGGCCGCGCGGGCCCGGTGCGCCGCAGGACCAGCAGCAGGTTCCAGGTGACGACCTCGCGCAGCCCCGGTATGGCCAGCACGGGCCGGGTCCAGGCGGGCAGGTAGCGGGGGACGGCGTCGTCGAGGACGGCGCCGTCCGCGGACCGCGCCCAGCGCAACGCCTCCGCGACCGAGACCGGATACAGGCTGCTGCCGAACCGGTTCTTCGGCGGCCGGCCGTGCCTGCGCTGGTAGCGCCGGGCGGCCCGGTCGCCGCCGAGGTAATGCCACGGCGAGGTCTCGTGCCCGCCCCAGGGCGACAGCCAGTTGGTGAACGAGACGGCGATGATGCCCCCCGGTCTCGTCACCCGGACCATCTCGGCCAGCATCGCCTGCCAGTCCGGGACGTGCTCCAGGACATTGGCGGAGAAGCACACGTCCACGACGCCGGAGGCGAGCGGCAGGCTGAGCGCGCTGCCCACGACACTGCCCCGTTCCGGTGGGCCGCAGGCGGCTAGTTCCCCGCGGTCGGTGTCGGCGCCGAAGGCCCGCGCGCCAGCGGCCCGGAACGCCCGCACGAAGAACCCCGGCCCGCCGCCGACGTCGAGCACGAGCCGGCCGCTGAGGCCGGTGTACTGGGCCAGCTGGCGGACGGTGTCAGCCGCCAGGACGGTGTAATAGCCGGAAGGGTCCGCCTGCTCGGTGCGGAATGCCCGCAGCAGCCGCACGGACCGGGCCAGGTCCGCGCGGAATGCCGGATTGGCGCTGGGAACCGGGTCGGTCCATTCGGCTTACCCCATCGATACGGTAACTAGAACGTGTTGCATTATTGTCTTCAGCCCGCGGGCTGTCTATGGTGAGGCGGAGCTCGTAACCAACCAAGCGCATGCTTGGTTCTGGTCTCCCTCAGCCCGCTCCGGATCACGGCTGATCGCCACCGGAGATCAATGTCGCAGGAGAGCCGATGACGCCTCGCCCGAAACCGTCACGACGCGCGTTCCTGTCCGGTGCCGCCGCGGCCGGGGCCCTCGCCTGGCTTCCGGCCTTCCGGGTCAGCCCGGCCAGCGCGCAGGCCACCAGCGCCGCACCCCCCGGATTCCCGTCCTCCATCTCGCTGTACCAGCAGGCCTACTCCAACTGGGCCGGCATGATCTCGATCGACAACGTCTGGACGGCGGCCCCCGCGTCCCCGGCCGACGTGGTCACGCTGGCCAACTGGGCCCAGGCCAACGGCTACCGGCTGCGGGCCAAGGGCATGAGTCATGGCTGGTCGCCGATCGTGCTGCCCGCCGGGAATACCGGGGCGGGCTATGTGCTGCTCGACACCACCCAGCACCTGACCTCGATCGCCACCGCCGCGGGCTCGCCGGCCACGGTCACCGTGCAGGCGGGCGCCACCATGGACAACCTGACCACGGCGCTGGCCGCCGCGGGGTACGGCCTGTGCGCCATGCCGGCCCCCGGTGACATCACGGTCGGCGGCATGCTGGCGATCAACGCACACGGCAGCGCCATCCCGGGGGCCGGCGAGACCCGGCTGCCCGGGCAGACCTACGGGTCGCTGTCCAACCTGATCCTGTCGCTCACCGCGGTGGTCTGGGATTCCGGCCAGAGCCAGTACGTCCTGAAGACCTTCCAGCGCAGCGACCCCGACATCCGCCCGTTCCTGGCCCATCTCGGCCGCGCCTTCATCACCGGGGTCACCCTGCAGCTAGCGGCGAACCAGAACCTGCGCTGCCAGAGCTGGGTGAACCAGGCCGTCGCCACCGTGTTCGCCCCGCCTTCCAGCTGCAGGATCGAACTCGTTCGCCAGTTATGTGGACGCCAGCGGGCGGATCGAGGCCATCTGGTTCCCGTTCACCGACAACCCCTGGCTGAAGATCTGGAGCATCGCGCCCGCCAAGCCCGCCCTGTCCACCAAGGTCACCAGCCCGTACAACTACGGTTTCACCAACAGCGTCACCGCGGCGGAGAATACGTTCTTCCAGCAGGTGGCCACCGGTGACGTGGCGGGCACGCCGGCCTTCGAGGGTTCGGCGCTCGCGCTGGTGGACCTGGGGCTGGTGTTCGACGGCGTCTGGGACATCTGGGGCCAGTCGCAGGACACCCTGCTGTACGTGAAGCCGAGCACCGTCCGGATCGTCGAGGCGGGTTACGCGATCATCACCTCGCGGGCGAACATCCAGCAGGTGGTCAGCGACTTCTATGCCCAGTACACCAGCCGTCTCGCCTACTACCAGGGGCTGGGCCAGTTCCCGATGAACGGGCCGATCGAGATCCGGGTCACCGGGCTGGACCAGCCCTCGGAGGTGGCGGTGAGCGGCGCCCAGTCGCCGATCCTGTCCTCGGTCCGGCCCCGGCCGGACCACCCGGAGTGGGACACGGCGATCTGGCTGGACATGGGCACGCTGCCGGTGACGGCAGGCTTCTCCCAGTTCTACGCGGACATGGAAGCCTGGATCTGGAGCCACTACAGCGGCAGTTACGCCACGGTGCGGCCCGAGTGGTCCAAGGCCTGGGCGTGCACTGCCGCCGGGCCGTGGACCAATGCGGCCATTCTCGGCAGCACCATCCCGGCCACGGTCAGCGCCGGCCAGGCCAGCGGCGACGGATGGAGCGCCGCGGTGTCGATCCTGGGCGCCTACGACCCGCACGGGGTGTTCAGCAATCCGTTCCTGGACACTCTCCTGGGCTGACCGCCCTGGTCCGGCGGCCCAGGTGTGACCGCCCTGTCTGCCCCCCGGTCTGGCGGCACGGTGCCGGCCGGGGAGCGCTCAGCGCAGCAGCAGCCGGGCCGCCAGTTCGAGATGGCTGCTGACGTCGTCGGCCGACGCGCGCCGGGTCACCCAGGCGACCAGGTTCGACAGCCAGACATCGCCGATGATGCGGGCGATCGCCACCTCGTCGGCGGTGGGCTCGCCCTCGTGGATGGCCTGCGTGAGCGTGCGCTCCATCAGCCGGGCCACGGTGTTGACCTCGGCTGCCGCGCTCGGGTCGGCGAACATGAAGGCCCGGGTCATCGCCTCGGTCAGCATCGGGTCGCGCTGCATGGTCTGGGTGATCCGGCCCAGGACGAACAGCATCCGCTCGTAGGGCGTGTCGCCGGGGATCGTGGTCCGGTCCAGCTTCTGCTGGGTCCGCTCGAACTCCCGGACCAGTGCGGATACCAGCAGGTGAATCTTGGACGGGAAGTACCGGTAGAGCGTGCCGAGGGCCACGTTGGCCTGTTCGGCCACGGTCCGCATCTGGACGGCCTCATAGCCGCCCTTGGAGGCCAGGGCCAGGGTGGCGTCGAGGATGCGCTTGCGGCGGTCGCGCTGGGCGGCTGAGGTGAACTCCGCCTCGCCACTGGTGCCGGACGAGCCGATGGTACTTGTTCTCGGCGACGCCATCCCTAGCCCCCTCGCTGTCCTGCAGCCGGGTACAGCCCGGCTGGTGCTGCCCTCAGCCTAGCAATCATGCGATGCCGGCAGCGCGCCCGGCGGCTGGCAGCGACTGCTATAACGTGTTCTAATTCTGTCAGTCGCTGTGACGAGGAGGGCCCGGTGCCGATCGCTGCCACCGATGAGCAACTGGCCCTGCAGGCGTCGATCCGTGACTGGGCGAAGCGGGCTGGCCCGGTTGCGCTCGTGCGCAGCCTCGAGCCGGGCTCGGACGCAGGCGGCGCGGACGGCAGCGGCCCGGGGCGCAGCGGCCCGGGCGGGGGTGGCCTGGGCCGGAGCAGTGGGTGGTGTTTGGCCTGGGCTGGGATGGACCGTGCTGGGGTGACCTGGCCGGCCTGGGCGTGTTCTCGATCGCGCTGCCGGTGGCGGCGGGCGGGGCCGGCGGCACCGTCACCGACCTGGCCGCGGCGCTGGAGGAGCTCACCCTCGCGCTGGCCCCGGGCCCGGTGCTGCCCACCCTGCTGGCCGGCCTGGTGCTGGCGCCGCATGCGGGCCTGCCCGCGGTGCCGTCCCTGCTGGCCGCCCTGGCCGCGGGGGAGGCCACCGCCACGGTGGGCCTGCCCGCAGCCACCCTCACCGGCGCCGGGCAGCCGGCCGGCCCGCTGCGCGTGACCGGCGAGATCGGCCCGGTCCTGAGCGGCGGCGCCAGCGGCCTGCTGCTGGCCGCCGCGGTGACCGGGGACAGCGAGGTGTGGTTCTGCATCCCGGCCACTCATCCGGGGGTCACGGTGACCGAGCGCACCCCGGTCGACTTCTCCCGGCCGCTGGCCACCATCCGGTTCACCGGGGCGGTCATCGCCCCCGGCCAGATCCTCCCCGGGGTTTCCACGGCCCGGGTGCGCGCCCTGGCCGCCACGCTGTACGCGGTAGAAGCCGCCGCCGTGGCCGGCTGGTGCTCGGCCACCGCCGCCGAGTACGCCCGCACCCGGCACCAGTTCGGCCGGCCGATCGGCGCCTTCCAGGCGGTCAAGCACCTGTGCGCTGGCCTGCTGTGCCGGGCTGAGCGTGCCACCGCGCTGGCGTGGGATGCGGCGCGCGCCGCGGACGAGGCGCCGCAGGAGCACCCGCTGGCCGCCGCGGCCGCCGCGGCGCTGGCCCTCGACGCCGCCGTGGACAACGCCAAGGACTGCGTCCAGGTCCTCGGCGGGATCGGCTTCACCTGGGAGCATGACGCGCACCTGTATCTGCGCCGGGCGCTGGCGCTGCGCCAGCTCCTCGGCGGCGGCGCGGTCTGGCGCGAGCGGACGGCTGCCCTGGCCCTGGCGGGGTCCCGCCGCCGCCTGGCGCTGACCGCGCCCGGGACACCGCTCGCCGGGGCGGCCCGGGCGGTGGCGGGCACGGTGGCGGCGCTGCCGCGCGAGCGCCGCCGCGCGGCGCTCGCCGAGGCCGGGTACGTGGCACCGCAATGGCCGCCGCCGTATGGCCTCGGTGCCTCGCCAGGTGAGGTGTCGGTGATCGACGAAGAGCTGGACCGGGCCGGGCTGACCCGTCCCGACCTGGTCATCGGTGGCTGGGCCGGGCTGGCCGTGGTCCAGCACGGCTCGCCGGCCCAGCAGCAGCGCTTCGCTGGTCCCACCCTGCGCGGCGAGATCACCTGGTGCCAGCTGTTCAGCGAACCCGGGGCCGGCTCCGACCTCGCTTCGCTGCAGACCAGGGCGCGGCGCGTGACGGGGGCCGGTGCGGAGATAAACAGTGACGCGGGAATGGGGAGCCCGGCCGGGGAAAGCAGCGACTCGGGAATGGGGAGCCCGGCCAGGGAGAACAGTGACGCGGGAATGGGGAGACGGGTGGCCGGCGGGGGGTGGCGGCTGGCCGGCCAGAAGGTGTGGACCTCCCTCGCCCGCGAGGCTGACTGGGCGATCTGCCTGGCCCGTACCGACCCGGCCGGGCCCAGGCACCGCGGGCTCACCTTCTTCCTGGTGGACATGCACAGTGACGGCATCGAGATCCGGCCGCTGCGGGAAATCACCGGCCAGGCCGTGTTCAACGAGGTCTTTCTCGACGAGGTGTTCGTCCCCGATGACTGCGTGCTCGGGGAGCCGGGGGACGGCTGGCGGATCGCCCGCAGCGCGCTGGCCACCGAACGGGTGGCCATGGGCCGGGGATCGGCCCTTGGCGACGAGGTGGAGGGCCTGATCGCCACGGTCCGCTCCGCCGGGCTCAGCGCTGACCCGCGAGTGATGGAGCAGCTAGGGGGGCTCGTCGCCGAGGGCCTCGCCGGGTCGGTGCTGGATCTGCGTTCCGCGCTCGCCCAGCTGCGGGGGGCCGGTGCGGGCCGGGGACCCGGGGCCGATCCGGGGCAGCTCGCCGCGGTGCGGAAGCTGCTGGGCGTGGCCCACCGGCAGTCGGTCGCCGAGGCCGCGCTGGCGCTGTGCGGCCCGGAAGGCGCCGCGGCCGACGGCGCGGGGTCCGGCCCGGTCCATGAGTTCCTGCTCAGCAGGTGCCTGAGCATCGCGGGCGGCACAACCCAGATCCTGCTGTCCGTAGTGGCCGAGCGCGTGCTGGGCCTGCCCCGGGAGGAGATGCGCTGAGTGGACTTCACACCCACCGAGACCGAGCGGGAGATCGCCCGCCTCGCGGTCCGCGTGCTCCAGGGAGCGCGTCCCGTGAACGTCGGGGCCCCGGTTCCGGCCGCGGGGGGCAGGCGCAGGCCGGCATGGGCGGCCCGGCCGGGGGGTCAGCGGCCGGGCCGGGCGAGACATACGACCGCGCGTTGTGGAAGGAGCTCAGCCAGGCCGGCCTGCTGTCGCTGGCCCTGCCGGGCTGGCTCGACGGGGACGAGCTGGGGGTGGCCGGCGCCGCGGTGCTGCTGACCGAGATCGGCAGGCGGGGCGCGGCCGTGCCGGCCCTCGCCACCGTGATGACCGGCGTGCTGCCCGTCGTCCGCTGGGGCGACCGCGGACTGCAGCAAACGCTGCTGGCCGGGGTGGCCACGGGGGACACGGTGCTCACGGCCGCGCTGCGTGAGCCGTCGGATCCGATGCCCGCCAGGCCGGTGACCACGGCCAGCCTGGCGGGCGGGGCCGGCCGGGCTGGGGAGGCCGGCACCGTCTCCGGACTCAAGGTGGGCGTGCCGTACTGCGCGGAGGCCAGCTGGGTGCTGGTCCCGGCCAGCGTCGCCGGGGGCGGCAGCGCGGTGGTGATCGTGAACCCGGCCGCGGACGGGGTTACGGTGACGCGCACGCACAGCTCCGGTGGCGAGCCTGAGTACACGCTGCGACTGTCGGCGGCGCCGGTCACCGGGGTGCTCGCCGACGGGGCCCTCAGCGACCTGTACCAGCTGGCCCTGGCCGGCGCGTGCTGCCTCGCCGACGGCGCGGTCTCCGCGGCGCTCGCGCTGACCACCGGGCACATCGGCACCCGGGAGCAATTCGGCCGGCCGCTGGCCACGTTCCAGGCGGCGGCCCAGCACATCGCCGACGTCTACATCGTGGCGCGCACCCTGCATCTGGCCACCCTGTCGGCCTGCTGGCGGCTGGCGGAAGGGCAGGACGCTGGCCCTGATCTCGACGTGGCGGCCTACTGGATGACCGCTCACGCGCCCGCGGTCCTGCGGGCCTGCCACCACCTGCACGGCGGGACGGGCATGGATGCCAGCTATCCGCTGCCGCGCTTCTCCGCCCTGATCAAGGACCTGGTCCGGTACACCGGCGGCACCGGCTACCGGCTGGACCAGCTCGGCGCCAGGGTGTGAGCATGTTCATCGATCTCACCGGCACCCAGCACGCGCTGCGTGACGAGCTGCGCGGCTACTTCGCTGGCCTGCTGTCGCCAGCCGAGCGCGAGGCGATGCTCACCGAGCGGTTCGGGCTCATCTACCGCGATGTGGTCCGGCGGATGGGCCGCGACGGCTGGCTGGGCGTGGGCTGGCCGCGGGAATACGGCGGCCGCGGACTCGGCCAGGTCGAGCAGCAGATCTTCGTCAATGAAGCGGCCCGGGCCGACGTCCCGTTGCCGGCCGTCACGCTCCAGACGGTGGGGCCGACGCTGCAGATCCACGGCACCGCGGAGCAGAAAGACTTCTTCCTGCCGAAGATCCTGGCCGGGGAGGTGCACTTCGCGATCGGGTACACCGAGCCGGAGGCCGGCACCGACCTGGCCGCCCTGCGGACCCGTGCGGTACGGGCGGAGGCGGTCGGAGGCGGGGACGGGGACGGGGACTACGTGGTTCACGGCCAGAAGATCTTCACCACCGGTGGCCACGACGCCGACTACATCTGGCTGGCCTGCCGCACCGACCCGGACGCCCCCCGGCACAAGGGGATCTCCATCCTCATCGTGGATACCCGTGATCCCGGGTACTCCTGGACCCCGATCATCACCCACGACGGCGCCCACCACGTCAACGCGACCTACTACGACGGCGTGCGCGTTCCGGTCTCGATGCGGGTCGGGGCGGAGAACGCCGGCTGGCGGCTGGTCACCGAGCAGCTCAATCACGAGCGGGTCATGATGGGGCCGGCGGGCCGGCTCGCCGCCCTGCACGACCGGGTGCTGGCCTGGGCCCGCGGGCGGGCCGGGCCGGACGGGCGCCCGCTGCTGGAACAGCCCGATGTCCGGCGGGCGCTCGGCCGCAGCTACGCCAGCCAGCGGATCAATGAGCTGCTGAACTGGCAGGTCGCGGCGACGGAGCCGATCGGCATCGCCGATGCCTCGGCCACCAAGGTCTACTCATCGGAGCAGGTGCAGCGGCTCGGCCAGGAGCTGGAGGAGATCGCCGGCCGTTACGGCGACCCCGCCGACCCGGACACCGCCGAACTCAGCCGGTGGCTGGACATCCAGGCGAAACGCAACACCGTGCTGACCTTCGGTGGCGGGGTCAACGAGATCCAGCGTGAGCTCATCGCGACCGCCGGGCTGGGGCTGCCCCGGGTGCCGCGCTGAGCGGGCCCAAGAGCTGACCGGGATAAGCAGGCAGGGAAGGCAGATGACAGCTACTGACGCCGTCGCGGCCGCCCAGGCGGGCGCGATCCGCGAGCTGGCCCAGCGGGTCGCCGCCGCCGGGCAGAGCCGGCCCCGCCCGGGCCGCGACCCGGTGAACCTGCCGATGATCCGCAACTGGATCGAGGCGATCGGCGATGCCAGCCCGGTATACACCGACGCGGACTTCGCGGCCGCCTCCGTCCACCGGGCGCTGGTAGCTCCGCCCGCCATGATCCAGGTCTGGACGATGCCGGGCCTGCACGGCGGCCGCCCCGACGACGACCCGCTCAGCGCGATGTCCCTGGCGCTCGACGAGGCCGGGTACACCTCCGTCGTCGCTACCAATTGCGACCAGGTCTACTACCGCTACCTGCGGCACGGCGAGCGGGTGCGGGTGCGGGCCAGCCTGCTCGACGTCACCGGCCCCAAGCGGACCGCGCTGGGTGAGGGCTGGTTCGTGACCACCCGCTCCACCTGGTACGCCGGGGATGAGCCGGTGGCGGCCATGGACTTCCGGATCCTCAAGTTCCGCCCCCGGGAACGGCCGGCCACGCCTGCTGCGTCCCCGGTCATGCGGCCGCAGGTATCGCCGGACACCGCGTTCTTCTGGGCCGGGACCGCGGCCGGGGAACTGCGGATCCAGCGATGCGGGAACTGCGGCGCGCTGCGCCATCCGCCGGGGCCGATGTGCCCCCGCTGCGGTGAGCCACAGCGGCCGGCCGGCGGCGCGGCCGGGTACGCCGTCGCAGCGGGCACCGGCGAGGTCTACAGCTACGTGGTGCATCACCACCCGCCGGTGCCGGGCAAGACCCTGCCCTTCGTCGTCGCGCTGGTGGAGCTGCCCGAGGGCGTCCGGATGGTCGGCGAACTGCTCGGCGTCCGCCCCGATCAGGTGCGGGTCGGCCTGCCGGTCCGGGCCGAGTTCGTCCGCGTCGACGACGAGCTGACCCTGCCGGCCTGGCGGCCCGCCGGAGCGCCTGGCGACGCTGCCCCTCCCGGCCAGCCGGCCACCACGCCCCGCGCGGAGCGGGAGCCGGCCTCGGGCCCGGCCCTGCCGGAGCTAGCCCTGCCGGAGCTGGCCGTCGAGGCGACGCCCACCTTCGTGATCTCCTCCGCGCTCGCCACCCGCGACTTCCAGGATGTCCATCACGACCGCGACCTGGCCATCGCCCGCGGCAGCCAGGACATCTTCATCAACATCCTGACCACCACCGGGCTGGTCCAGCGGTTCGTGTCCGGCTGGGCCGGCCCGCAGGCGGTGTTCAAGTCGATCTCCATCCGGCTCGGGGCGCCGTGCTACGCAGGCGACACGCTGACCTTCTCCGGTCACGTGAGCGCAGAAAACGGCCGGGAGCAGACGGTCACCGTCACCGGGCGGTGCCGCCTTGGCGATCACGTCACCGGCACGGTCCGCGTCGAGCTGCCCGGGAGGGCCTGATGAGGACGGCGGCGATCGCGGGCATCGGGGCCACCGAATTCTCCAAGAACTCGGGCCGCAGCGAGCTGCGGCTGGCGGCCGAGGCCACCGCGGCCGCGCTGGCCGATGCCGGGCTGAGCGCGTCCGAGGTGGACGGGCTGGTCACGTTCACCATGGACAGCAACGCCGAGATCGCGCTGGCCCGCGAGCTCGGTGTCGGCGAGCTGCGGTTCTTCAGCCAGGTCGGCTACGGCGGCGGGGCGGCCTGCGGATGCGTGCACCAGGCTGCGCTGGCCGTCGCGGCCGGGGCGGCCGAGGTGGTGGTCTGCTACCGGGCCCTGAACGAGCGCTCCGGCCGCCGCTTCGGCCAGGTATCGGTGGGCGCGGTCACCATGCCGACCTCGTCCGGGATCGACAACGGCTGGCACTATCCGATGGGCCTGTCAACGCCCGCCGCCACCGTCGCCATGGCCGCCCGGCGCTACATGCACGCCTACGGCGCGGCCAGCGAGGACTTCGGCGCGGTGGCCGTCGCGGACCGGCGGCACGCGGCGGCCAACCCGGACGCGTGGTTTTACCAGCGGCCCATCACCCTCGCTGATCATCAGGCCTCCCGGTGGATCGCAGAGCCGCTGCGGCTGCTCGATTGCTGCCAGGAGAGCGACGGCGCGGTCGCCGTCGTGGTGACCAGCCTGAGCCGGGCCCGTGACCTGCGCCAGCGGCCAGCGGTGATCCGGGCCTCCGCCCAGGGCAGCGGCCCGGACCAGTTCACCATGACCAGCTACTACCGCGATGACCTGACCGGCCTGCCGGAGATGGGCGTGGTGGGCGGCCAGCTCTGGGCGCAGGCCGGGGCCGGGCCGGCCGACGTGCGCACCGCGGTGCTGTATGACCACTTCACCCCGTACGTGCTGATGCAGCTCGAGGAACTCGGCTTCTGCCCGCGCGGTGAGGCCAGGCATTTCATCGCGGGCGGGGCGATCGAGCTGGGCGGCCGGCTGCCGGTCAACACCCACGGCGGCCAGCTCGGGGAGGCCTACATCCATGGCATGAACGGCATCACCGAAGCCGTCCGCCAGGTCCGCGGCACCGCGGTCAGCCAGGTCCCCGGCGACGGCCCGGTCCTGGTCACCGCCGGCACGGGCGTGCCGACCAGCGGCCTGATCCTCGGCCCGCCCTAGCGGAGCTGTCCGGCCGGACAGCCTGGATCCGGTTCAGGACCTTGGCCAACCGGGGCAGCAGCCCTGGGATTGTTCACCGTACCGGTCCCAGGGCTGCCACCCTCGTCTGGCCTAGTGGAGCAGTGGGTCGAGCGAGCCCACCTGGACGGTGTCGCCAGCGTTGCCCAGCAGCGGGAGGCGGAAGTTCTGCTCGATGGTCTGCAGCAGGGAATAGTGGTCGGCGAAGACGGAGTCAACGCGGCGCCCGACGCCGCTGGCTACCACGATCATCGGAACGTGGCCACCGCCGTAGACGGTGCCGCCGGCCAGGTCGCCTCCGCCGCCGCTGGTGGGGTCGGCGGGCGTCGCGGGCAGGATCGGGGAGTCCGGCCCGGGCCGGATGTCGGTAGGCCCGAACGGGCTCTGGTCCTCGAAACCGCCTTCATCCCAGGTGACGAAGATGGCCGAATGGCGAGTCCAGGCGCGGCTATGGGTGATGGCCCCGACCCAGGTGCGCAGGAAGGTGTCGCCGTCTTTGTACAGGGCGGCCTGGTTAGCGTCGGTGGGTGAATTGGGATACGGGCAGGTAGGTGCGCCGCCGTGCATGTCGTTGCAGATGTTGGGGCTGACCCAGACGAACTGCGGCACCTTGCCGCTCGACAGGTCGGTGCTCAGCTGGGTCAGTGGGACCACGTTGTCGGCCCGCGCGGGGTTGTTGTAGACGTCGGGGTACATCAGGAACGGGTCGTGCTTGCGCACATACAGCCCATCCGGGGTGGTATCCACCAGGTCGCCGGGGAAGGGCAGCGACTCCATGTAGGCCTTCCAGCTCACGTGCGCGGCCACCAGCTGGTCGACCAGGTTCTGGTGGTCGAACAGCGGGGCCTGGGCAGTGTCGTCGCTGTTGGAACCCCAGGTCTGCCCGCTGGTCGCAGCGATGTAATTGGGCAGGCTGTCGTGGGTGACACCGAAGTAGTTGTCCGCCAGCCCATCGGTCGCCGCCAGATGCCGGATGAAGGTCGTGTTCGTGTTGTCAGGCGACAAAAGGTCGTCATAGGACGTGTTCTCCATCATGATCACGAACACGTGATCCAGATGGAACCGGCCCCCTGGCGAACCCGCAGACTGGCCAGCCTGGCTGGAACTCCCAGACTGGGCGCTCACCGCGATCGGCCCCACCACCATGCCAACCGTAAAAGCTACTGCCACGGCCGCGACCCAGGACGGCAGCCGAACCAGCCGCCCTGCCCAGGACCATGACCACACCCGTCGCGTCACTGCGGTACCTCCTCATCGCCGTCGAACCAGCCGCCGCCGGGACACATTGACCGGCCGGGCGGTGACCAGGCAACCGGCCTGGCTGGAATGGGCCCGGTCCGGCGGTCAGCGTTAGCGCAAACGACTATTAAGACAACCCGGAACGCCTAGTGCTGCTGGAAACGAACTCCTCTGCTCTAAGGCGCGGCGATGCCGCAGCCCTGGCCCATCGCGTCAGTCTGGCCCCGCGAAATTACCAAGTCAACACAAGCGCCGCAGTTCACGCGCCGTACCGGCCGATCGCGGGCTCACGGCTTTTTTGCGACTCCGCCCACCGCGGGGACGGCAGGGGGGTCGACCGTGCTGGGATCGGGGCGCCATTGGTGGATGGGCACCACACCGGGAGCAGCGAGTTCCAGGCCGTCGAAGAACCTGGCGACCTGCTCCGGCCGCCGTACGCGGTACGGGACAGCCCCGCTCTCGTTGTACTGCCCGAGCGCCTTGTCCTGCGCGGGGTCAGTGTCGACGCCTTCGTACATCACGAGGTAGCCGCCGGAGGGCAGAGCGTCTTTGAGCCGGCCCACGATTGACCTGGCCACCTCGTCATCGTCCTCGCCGGGGTTGCCTATGTGTCCCATGACTCCCATCAGCATGATTGCGATGGGCTGGGTGAAGTCCAGCTTCGTCCGCGCGATGCTCACCAGCGTGCCGGGATCGTAGAGGTCGGCTTCGATGTAGTCGGTACCGCCGCGGGGGTTGCTGGCGAGCAGTGCCCGGGCGTGCACGAGCACGAGCGGGTCGTTGTCCGCATAGACAATGCGCGACTCGGGCGCGACCCCCTGGGCGACTTCGTGGGTGGGATCGTGACTCGGCAGGCCCGAGCCGATATCCAGGAATTGGCGGACTCCAGCCTCACCAGTCACGTAGCGGACAGCGCGGGCAAGGTAGCTGCGGCTCGAGCGGGCCAGGTCGAAGACCCCGGGAGATAATTGCGCGTACGCATCCCCGGCTTCCTTATCGATGGGGTAGTAGTCGTTGCCTCCCATCCAGTAGTTCCAGATCCTGGCCGAGACGGGCACCGAGGTGTCAACCCTGGCCATCAGGTCTGCTTGCGTGTCATCCCTGGAAACCGACGGATTTTCGCTCACGATTGCCTCCCCGGCACGTCGTTGTCATGATGCCTGGCGGCCGTGCTTGACGGATATAGCGCGGCGGATAGTGCGACGGTCACAGGCTGAATACGCGGGTCCGCCCGCCGGGGTCGTGGCCTCGTGTATCAGTGCGACCGGGCCCTCCTCCGTGCAGGTAGATGCCCGTCATGGGGGCGGGCTTAAGCGCAGTAGGAGGGGTCATGTCGTTCTCATGGGAGGTGCTGGCAGATCCGCCCGGGTTCGGGACGAGCACCATGCTGCTGCTCACCGACGGGCGGGTGATCTGTCAAGAGGACGGGACCGCGAACTGGTCGGCGCTCACGCCGGACGCGCACGGCTCGTACCAGCACGGGACGTGGGCGGCGATCGCGCCGATGGCGACTTGGCGGCGGTACTACGCCTCCGCGGTCCTGGCGAACGGCAACGTGCTGGTCGCTGGTGGCGAAGACGCGCCGACCGGCGACACCAACGACTGCGAGATCTACGACCCGGTAGCGGACTCCTGGACGGTGATCGCACCGCCGGCCGGCTGGCCGAACATCGGTGACGCGCCGTGCGCCGTGCTGGACGACGGACAGGTGCTGCTCGGCAACATCAACACCACGCAGACGGCGATTTACGACCCGGTGGCCAATGCCTGGACCGGCACCGGAACCAAGGGTGACATCAGCTCGGAGGAGACCTGGACGCTGCTGCGCGACGGCAGCGTGCTGACTGTCGAGTGCAACCCGACGTACCCGAAGGCCTCGCAGCGCTACGTGCCCTCGCTGGGCGCCTGGGTCGATGCCGGCTCGACGCAGGCCGACCTCGTGGCGCACGCGTTCAGCACCGAGATCGGGCCGGCCATCCTGCTGGAGGACGGGCGGGTGATCGCGTTCGGCGGTACCGGACACTCCGCGGTCTACGCGCCGGATCACGGCGGGGCAGGCGTGTGGTCTGCCGGGCCGGACTTCCCGATCGGGACCGACGGGCAGCTAATGATCGCGCGCGACGTGCCGGCCTGCCTGCTGCCCAACGGCCGGGTGCTGTGCTGCGCTGGCACGGCAAGCGGTGGCGGCGGCTGGGGTGCGCCGCCGGAGTTCTTCGAGTACGACCCGTATACGGACGAGCTGCATTCCGTCGCGACGCCGCCGCTCAACGCGTCGGTGCCTTACGTCGGCCGGATGCTGCTGCTGCCGACGGGCCAGGTTCTGTACGCGTCGGACAACACCAACATCAGCATCGGAACGCCGTCCCGGCGCCAGCGGCGGAACGAGGAGCGCATCGAGCCCGAGATCACCGAGGTCTCCCACGAGCTCATCCCGGGGAGCCAGCACAAGGTGCGCGGCCGCCGGTTCAACGGCGAGTCGCAGGCCTGCAGCTACGGTGACGACTGCTCCTGCGCGACCAACTACCCGATCGCGCGGCTGCGTTATGACGGCGGGCGCGTGGTGTACTGCCGCACCTACGATCACTCGACGATGGCGGTCGCGACCCGGCAGCGGATTGTGCACACCACGATGGAAGTGCCCGCATCCGCGCCCTCGGGCCGCGCGCACCTGGAGATAGTGGCCAACGGCATCGCGGCAGACCCCGTCGAGGTCCACGTCAAGTGACGCTAGGTCAGGTCGGCAGGCCTGGCGGTCTTCGGCGGAGGATCGCCAGGCTCCGCCTGGCCAGCACCTAGCAGGCATCCGGGGCCAGCCAGATCGAGCGCGGCGATGTCCCGAAACGTCATGCCGCTTGGTGATCAGCCGATCCAGGTGATGTCGAAGATCCTGATCAGCTCGGTCGTGTCGTCAGAATAGAAGCTCAGCAGCCCATAACCGGCGCCGAACACCGCCATACGGTAGGCATGATCGTCCCCAGGCGGCATCACGGCCGCATCCCAGGGCTCATCGACCAGGACGACTACGCGCTCCAGCAGGGCATCGAATGCGGCCGCCGGTAAGCCATTCAGTTGAGCCAGCGCGCCGCCTTCGAACCGTACGCTGTAGCTCACCGGACGCCGGGCCAACCCGGCACGGCGTCCTCGATCGGCGTTGACCCCTCAAGGCTCCCGGACTGGACCGCTTCCCGCACCGCCGCTAGGCGGCCAGCGAATCCGAGATGGGAATGGGCGGCCGCAGTTAGGCGCCACAACCGCAGCACATCGTGCAGTTGCCGATACCCCCCCACCTGCCGGGCCGCCCCGGCTGCCGCGCCGTAATACTCGCGCAGGAACTGGTCGTGGAAGCGGGCAGGCAGCACACGCAAGATCTCCACCGGATCATCCGGATCAGGCTCATGCACCGGCTGGGCACTCATAGGTACGCAGGCTACCAGCGGGAGACTGACAGGAGCGGATCACCACAGCCAACATCCGGGCGCATCTGAATATGTGCGCAACACCGCACGGGAGCAGCGGATACCGCACATTCGGACCAGCGTCCTTCGGCCCAGCGTCTGGTTCTGTGTCGCAGCGTCCCGGTCAGCGCGGGCGCTGTCTACGGACACGCTCTAACCGGACCCGTCCTGGGCACCAGCCAGATCGAGCGCGGCGATATAGCCGAACGTCATGGCCGGCCCGATGGTCGCGCCCGCGCCGGCGTAGCTGTGCCCCATCACCGCCGCGCTCGCGTTACCCGCCGCGTAGAGCCCGGGGATGGGCGAGCCGTCGCCGCGGAGCACCCGGGCCCGTTCGTCGGTGACCAGGCCGCCCTTGGTGCCGAGATCGCCCGGCACGATCCTGGCCGCGTAGAACGGCGGCCGGTCCAGCGGGGCCAGGTTCGGGTTCGGCTGCCGCCGCGGGTCGCCGTAGTAGCGGTCGTAGGCCGAGTCGCCGCGGCGGAAGTCCTCGTCGGTGCCGGCCTGCGCGAACTCGCCGAACCGGGCCACGGTCTTGTCCAGCCCCTCGGGGTCCACGCCGATCTTCCCGGCCAGCTCGGCGAGGGTGGGTGCGCGGTAGACCGCCCCCGCCTCGTACCACCGCCGGGGAAGGGGCCGGCCCAGCGGCAGGCCCGCGAAGACGTAGGTGCTCTTGTAACGCTGGTCGAAGATCAGCCAGCAGGGGATGTGCGGGGTGGCGGTCCGGTGGCCCTCATACATGGCGTGGACCGTGTCCACGTACGGGGCGGCCTCGTTCACGAAGCGCTGGCCCGCGCGGTTGACCAGCAGGCAGCCGGGCAGGCTGCGCTCGGCGAGGCAGAAGTACGGGCCGGAGGGCAGCGGGATGGACGGTCCCCACCAGGCGTCATCCATCAGGTCCAGCGCCGCCCCGGCGTCCTGGCCGGCCAGGATGGCGTCGCCGGTGTTCCCGGCCGCGCCGGTCGTCCATTCGGTGCCGATCGGCGGGCGCTGGTAGCGCCGCCGCATCTCGCCGTTGCGCTCGAAGCCGCCCGCGGCCAGCACGACGCCCCGGCTCGCCGCGATGACCGCGGGCTGGCCATCACGCAGGACATGGGCCCCGGTGACCCGGCCGCCGGTCATCTCCAGGCCGGTCAGCGGCGTGTTCAGCCAGACCGGCACCTGCGTGGACGCCAGGCCCGCCCGCAGCCCGGCGGCGAGGGCCTGGCCCATGCTGAGGGGGTGCTGCCGCAGGAGGCGGCCCCGGGCCGCCCGGCCTGCGATCTTCGCGGTGGCGAGTATCGCCCGGGGATGCCGGGGGCCGAGGCTCAGCCACCGGTAGTCGCCCTGGGTGATGGTGACCCCCTCAGGCGCCGGGAGGTAGGGCGGGTTGAGGTGGGCCAGCTCGGGTCCCAGCACCCGCGCGTTCAGCGGCACCGGCTCGATGCTGCGGCCGGTGGCCAGCCCGCCGGGAGCCTCCGGGTAGTAGTCCGCGTAGCCCGGCACCCAGGCGAACTCCAGCGGGGTGTGCTGGCGGACGAAGGACACCATGGCCGGGCCGTGGGCCAGCAGCGCCTGCTGGCGCGCGGGCGCTACCCCGTCCCCGGCGACATGCGCCAGGTAGGCCCGGGCCTGCTCGGCGGTATCGGTGACCCCGGCCCGGCGCAGCACCTCGTTGCCGGGCACCCAGATCCCGCCGCCGGACCGCGCGGTGGAGCCGCCGAACGTGCCGGCCTTCTCGATCACCACCACCCGCAGCCCGCGATGGGCCGCGGCGAGCGCGGCGGTCATGCCGGCCGCGCCGCTGCCCGCTACCACGACGTCGAACTGGCCTGCCGTTGTCATCCGACCTCCCGGGCTCTCATACTAGAACACGTTATAGTTTTTGGCCGACCCCCGGACAGGCGTCCCGGCCCGGCCGGGACGCGGGAGGCACTGGTGCGCCAGACCTGGGACATCGAGGCGGACGTCGTCGTGGTGGGCTTCGGTGCCGCGGGCGCCTGCGCCGCGCTGGAGGCGGCGCAGGCCGGCGCTGAGGTGGTGGTCCTCGACCGGTTCGGCGGCGGCGGTGCCACGGCCCTGTCCGGCGGGGTGGTCTACGCCGGCGGGGGGACCCGCCAGCAGCAGGCGGCGGGCGTGTCCGACTCGCCGGAGGCGATGTTCGCCTACCTGAGCGCCGAGGCGGGGGACGCCGTCTCGGCCGCGACCCTCCGGAGGTTCTGCGAGGACAGCCCGGCGATGCTCGCCTGGCTCGAGCAGCACGGGGTCCCGTTCGAGGGCAGCCTGTGCCCGGACAAGACCTCTTACCCGACCAACCGCCACTACCTGTATTACTCCGGCAGCGAGTTGTCGTTCGCCGCGATCGCGCCCCCGGCTCCGCGGGGGCACCGGACGCGCGGGCCGGGGACGTCGGGGCGGCTGCTGTATGCCCGGCTGGCCCGGGCGGCCCGCGGCTCCGGCGCCCGGCTGGTGCTGCAGACCATGGCGCAGCGGCTGATCATCGACGAGGCCGGGCGGGTGACCGGGGTCGAAGCCAGCACGCTGCGGGACGCCCCGGCCTGGGCCGCCGCGGCCCACCGCATCCTGCACCGCTGGTCGGGCAAGCCGTACCTGTACGCGCCCAAGGCCGGCCGGGTCATGCACCGGCCGGTCGGCTGGCTGGAGCGCCGGCACGGCCGCCCGCTGCGGGTCAGAGCCCGGGCCGGGGTGGTGCTGTCCGCGGGCGGGTTCGTGGCCAACCGGGCGATGATGCGCGAGCACGCCCCGGCCTGCCGGGGCGGCCTGCCGCTGGGCACACCCGGCGACGACGGCAGCGGGATCGCGCTGGGCGCGCAGGCCGGCGGGGCCACCGCGTTCCTGGACCGCGTCTCGGTCTGGCGGTTCCTGTCGCCGCCGCCTGCCCTCATCCACGGCATCCTGGTGGACCGGGCCGGGCAGCGGATCTGCGATGAGGCGCGCTACGGCGCGGCGATCGGGGACGCCATCGTGACCCGGCACCAGGGCCGGGCCTGGCTGCTCATCGACCAGGCCACCCTGGCCCAGGCCCGCCGCCAGGTCCGGGCCAGCACCCTGTGGTTCCAGCGGCTGCAGGCGTGGTACCTGCTGACCGCCGGCCGGCGCCACGCGCCTGCCCTGGAGGCGCTGGCCAGGCGGGCGGGGGTGGACCCGGCCGGGCTGGCGGCCACCGTCGCGGCGCACAACGCGGCCGCGGCGGCCGGCCGGGACGATCCGGCGGGCAAGCCGCCGGAACAGGTCCGCGCCCAGGACCAGCCGCCCTACTCGCTGATCGACTGCTCGGTGCGGCCCGGGGTGGCGAATCCGGCGCCGGTGCTCACCCTGGGCGGGCTGGTGGTCGCCGAGGACACCGGGCAGGTGCGGCGGGCCGACGGCCGCCCGGTGCCGGGCCTGTACGCGGCCGGCCGCAGCGCCGTCGGCCTGTGCTCGCGCTCGTACGTCAGCGGGCTCTCGCTGGCGGACTGCGTCTTCTCCGGGCGCCGCGCGGGCCGCCACGCCGCCGCGGCGGCGGCCGGGGGAAGTGCGGCGGTGCCAGGAGGTGCGGTCAGCGGTAGGTGACGCTGACGGTGTCGGTCAGCGGCACGGCCTGGCAGGCGAGGATGTAGCCGTCGGCGACGTCCTCCTCTTCCAGCACCTCGTTGTGGGCCATCGCCACCTCACCGCTGGTGAGCTCGCAGGCGCAGGCGCCGCAGATGCCCTGACGGCAGGAGAACGGCGCATCGAGGCCCTCGTCGAGCATGACGTCCAGCATCCGGGTGCCGGCCGGCCACGACAGCACCCGCCGCTCACCGTCCAGCGTCACCTCCAGGCTGGCGGCCACGCCGCCCGCCGGCGGCGGGGGCGCCTCGAACGGGTTCTCCGCCAGCGACACGAACCGCTCGGCGTGAATGCGCTGGGCGGGCACGCCCAGCTGGCCGAGGGCCTGCCGGGCGACCGTGAGGTAGGGATCGGGCCCGCACAGGAAGGCCTCGTACGCGGCATAGGGGCGGGCCAGCGCCGCCATCGCGGCCGCGGTGGGCGGGCCCTGCAGCGAGTCCAGCCAGTGCAGTACGAGCAGCCGGTCACCGGCCGCCGCGGCCAGCCGGGCCAGCTCCCCGCTGAAGATCACCGAACGCTCGTCGCGGTTGGTGTAGATCAGCACGATCCGGCCCCGCCCCCGGGCCAGCGCTGACTTCACGATGGACATGACCGGGGTGATCCCGCTGCCGCCCGCGAACATGAGGAGGTCGGTGTCCAGCGAGCGGGGAGTGAACGTGCCGGCGGGCGGCAGGAAGTCCAGGATGCTGCCTGCGGTGACCTGGTCCGCCAGCCAGTTGGAGGCATGCCCGTCCGCCACCCGCTTGATGGTGATCGTGTGGCGGTCCCCGGTGTGCGGTGAGCTGGACAGCGAGTAGCACCGCGCGACCGACCCCGACCCGTTGTGCGGGACGCGCACCGTGAGGAACTGGCCCGGCCGGTAGGCGAATTCGCCGGACAGCTCGGGCGGGACGGCCAGGACCAGCGAGCAGGCGTCGTCGGTCTCGCTGACTACCTCTGCGACCCGCAGCTGGTGGAAGGCGCGCTGCGGGCTCACGGCGGCGTTACCTCCAGGCGGCCCTCCGCTACCGCGCGGTCCAGGCTGTCGCGCAGGCTGGCGCAGGTGTCGATGAGAGCGCTCCGCTCACCCGCGGCCTCCCGGGCGCTGAACTCGGCGCAGGCGGCCGTCGCGGCCAGGCTCCACTGCACGCTCGTGTGCTGCGGACTGAACTTGGTCACCAGGACGCTGGCCGCGCAGCGGTCGCACGCCATCTCCTGCAGCGCCGCGTGCCGCTCGTCGGCAGGCCGGGCCCGCCGGGGGACGCTGGCCTGGCTGGCCCGCGGCGCCGCCGGGACGCGGGCCGGGTGCCGCCCGTTGACCATGGCTCAGCTGGTCCCGGCCGGGCTGGCCCCGGCCTCGCGCTGGGCGAGGTTCGCCGCGACCTCGTCCTCCCAGGCGGCCACCGCGCGGGTGGTGTCGATCTCGAACTCATACCGGGCCGTCATCTCCGGCGTGATGGCCTCGACGTCGGTGTAGAACTGGTCATACCAGCGCCGCAGCTGGTACACCGGGCCGTCGTCCGCGCACAGCAGCGGGTTGTCGATCCGGCTCTTGTGGGTCCAGATGTCCACGTCCTGCTGGAATCCCAGGCCGACGAACTTGGCGAACTTGCCGGCCACCTTGCCCGCGTGCTCGTCCGTCAGGCCCGGTGGCTTCCTGACGATCACGCCCCACTGCAGCATGAACGAGGTCGGCGTGACCGGGTAGTGGCAGTTGATGAGGATGCTCTCCATGGTCATGCCGCGGTAGTCGTGCCACAGTTTGTTGATCATGTAGGAGGGGCCGAAGTAGGAGGCCTCGGAGCGCAGCGCGGTTTCGTCCCCGCCCGCGGCGTAGTTCGAGCCGGTCGTGACGTCCGGCCGCGATCTGGTCTGCAGATACTGCGAGGCGATGTGTCCCTCGAGCACGTTCTTGAAGTACGTGGGGAACGCGAAGTGGATGTAGAAGAAGTGCGCCATGTCCACGACGTTGTCGACCACCTCGCGGCAGTTCGCGCCCTCGACCAGCAGCGAGTCCCAGGTCCAGTTGGTCCACCCGGGAGAGCCGACGTTCTCGATCTCCGGGATGGTCACGTCGGGCGCCGGCGGCCTGCCCTGCGGGTCATGCCAGATGAACAGGTGCCCGTTCCGCTCCAGGGTGGTCCAGGACCTGGTCCGGGCCCGCGGCGGCACCCGCCGGGCGTAGGGGATCCGGACGCACCAGCCATCCCCGCCCCAGCGCCAGTCGTGGAACGGGCAGGCGATGGCGTCGCCCTTGACCGTGCCGCGGCTCAGATCGCCGCCCATGTGCCGGCAGAACGCATCGAGCACGTGCAGGCGGCCTGCTGAGTCGGTGAAGACCACCAGCTTCGTCCCGAAGGCCGCCACCGCGTGCGGCCCCGGGTCGCGGAACGAGCTGGCGAGTCCCAGGCAGTGCCAGCCGCGGGCGAACCTGGCCGGGGGCACCCCGGTGTCGATGATCCGGACGCCGTCCCCGTCGCTCATGCAGGGCCTCCACGCCTCGTCTACCTGTCTGCAACAGGTTATAGAATCCTTCTGCCACTTACTGTACTGTCCGCGCTCGGACACTCTTACGGACAGACTAGAACATGTTCTAGTCTTATGGCGATGGCCAACCGTGTGCGGGCGTAATCAGGGAGGACATCCGGTGACCGAGAACGTCGGGCAAGCGGTAGTCGGCAGGGTGGGTGAGCTGCTGCCCATGCTGCGCGAGCGGGCGCAGCAGGCCGAAGACGCCCGGGTCGTTCCCGCGGAGTCCATCAAGGCGCTGGAGGAGGCCGGCCATTTCCGGCTGCTGCAGCCGGCCAGGTTCGGCGGCTACGAGGCGGATCCGCTGACCTTCTACAGCGCGGTCCGGCTGATCGCGAGCGCCTGCGGGTCCACCGGCTGGGTGTCCTCCGTGGTCGGCCTGCATCCCTGGCATGTGGGGCTGTTCCCGCTCCAGGCCCAGGAAGAGGTCTGGGGCGAGGACCCGGCGACCAGGATCTCCTCGTCCTACGCCCCCACCGGGAAGGCCGAGGCGGTGCCCGGCGGGCACAAGCTGTCCGGGCGCTGGAGTTTTTCCTCCGGCTGCGACCACTGCACCTGGGTGCTGCTCGGCAGCTTCGTGTTCTCCGGCGGCCAGCCGGTGGACTTCCGGACCTTCCTGCTGCCGATCCGCGACTACCGGATCGACGACGTGTGGGACACCGTCGGGCTGCGCGGCACCGGCAGCAACGACATCGTGGTCAACGACGTGCTGGTGCCCGAGCACCGCTCGCTCAGCTTCACCGACATGCACCGGTGCCGGCTCCCCGGCCAGGAAGCCAACCCGGCGCCGCTGTACCGGCTGCCCTACGGGTCGGTGTTCTCCTACTGCATCACCACGGCGATCATCGGCATGGCGACCGGCGCCTACGACGCCCACGTGGAATACCAGCGCAAGCGGGTCCGGGCCTCCTACGCCGGGCAGAAGGCCGCCGACGACCCGCACTCCCAGGTCCGGGTGGCCACGGCCGCGGCCGAGATTGACGCCGCCTGGCTGGCGCTGGAACACAACATGACCGGGCTGATGGAGTGGGCCCGGGCCGGGGAGAAGATCCCGCTGCCGCTCCGGCTGCGCACCCGGCGCGACCAGGTGCTCGGTACCGGGCGGTCGATCAGCGCCATTGACCTGCTGTTCGAGAACTCCGGCGGCCGGGCCCTGGCGGCGGGCACCCCGATCCAGCGGTTCTGGCGGGACGCGCACGCCGGCCGGGTTCATGCCATCAACGACCCGGAGCGGGCCCTGTCGATGTTCGGCCGCGGCGAGTTCGGACTCGACGTCGGGCCGGACGCGATGCTCTGAGAGGAACAGCGGATGACGATGGCGCCGGGGCAGGTGGCCGCGGGCCGCTACGCCGAGGCGGGCGGCATGCGGCTGCACTACCACGAGGCGGGCCCGGCCAGGCGGCCAGCGGGGCGGCACGCCGGTGGTGATGCTGCACGGGGGCGGCCCCGGCGCGTCGGCGTGGAGCAACTTCGGCCCGAACCTGCCGGTCTTCGCGGAACGCTTCCGCACCCTGATGGTGGACCAGCCCGGCTTCGGCAAATCCGGCCGGCCGCCGGTGACCGGCAGTTACTTCACCTTCTCCGCTAACGCCCTGGCGGCGTTGCTCACCGGGCTCGGGATCGAGCGGGTGCACCTGATCGGGAACTCGCTCGGCGGCGGCACGGCCGTTCGCTTCGCCCTGGAGTACCCCGAGCGCGCGGGGCGGCTCGTGCTGATGGGACCAGGCGGCCTCAGCCTGAACCTGTTCGCGCCGGACCCCACCGAAGGGGTCAGGCGGCTGATGGAGTTCTCGGCTCCGCCCGGTCCTACCCGGGAAAAGCTCGAAGCGTTCCTGCGAACCCTGGTCTTCGACCAGCGGCTGGTGACCGACGAGCTCATCGACGAGCGGTTCGCCGCGGCCAGTGACCCCGGCGCGCTGGCCGCGATGGCGGCGATGGGTGCCTCGTTCCTGGACCCCGCCCACGCCGAGGAGGCACTCCTCTGGCGCGACGCGCACCGGCTGCGGCAGCGTGTCCTGCTGGTCTGGGGCCGCGAAGACCGGGTCAACCCGCTGGACGGCGCGCTGGTGGCGCTCAAGACCATCCGCCGCTGCCAGCTGCACGTGTTCAGCGGCTGCGGCCACTGGGCGCAGCTGGAGAAGTTCGACGAGTTCAACCGGCTGGTGATGGGCTTCCTGGAAGGGGACAGATGATGGCCGCGATCCAGTCGCTGGGCTATCTGCGGATCGAGTCGGCCGACGTCGGCGCGTGGCGCGAGTTCGGCCGCGGGGTACTCGGCATGGCCGAGGGCCGCGGGCCGGACCCGGACGCGCTGTACCTGCGGATGGACGACTTTCCGGCCCGGCTGATCATCGTGGCGGGGGAGCGGGACCGGCTGCTCGCCACCGGCTGGGAGGTGACGGATGAGGACGCGCTGGCCGCGGCCGGCCGGGCGCTGGAGGCCGCCGGTGTGCCCGCCAAGGCCGGCACCAGCGCCGAGTGCGCGGACCGGCGGGTGGCGCAGTTGCTGCGGACCGAGGACCCCTCCGGCAACGCCCTGGAGATCTTCTGCGGCGCCGCGCTGGCCAACCGGCCGTTCGTGAGCGCGCAGGGAGTCCAGTTCGTCACCGGGGACATGGGGCTGGGCCACGCGGTGCTGCCCATCACCGATGACGAGGCGGCCGTCCGTTTCTACCGCGACGTCCTCGGCTTCCGGCTGCGCGACTCGATGCGGATGGCCCCGGAGCTGTTCGGCCAGCCCGCCGGCGGGCCGCCGCTGTTCATGCGGTTCCTCGGCTGCAACCCGCGGCACCACTCGCTGGCCCTGGCCCCCTTCCCGGCGGAGTCCGGGCTGGTGCACCTGATGATCGAGGTGGCCACGCTGGACGATGTCGGCCGGACGCTGGACCGCTGCGCCCGCCGGGGGGCCCCGGTCAGCGCCAGCCTGGGGCGGCACGCCAACGACCTGATGGTGTCGTTCTACGTGCGGACGCCGGGCGGGTTCGACGTGGAGTACGGCACCGACGGCCGGCTGGTCAACGACGCCACCTGGATCAGCCGGGAAACCACCGCCATCAGCCTGTGGGGGCACCGCTTCGCGGCGCCGGGCGGGCACTAAGGTGACGGGCGCTGAGGTGGCGGGCACCTCCGGCGCGGCCGCGGTCCCCGGCCTCCCCCCGGAGCCGGATCACTTCCGTCAGGTGCTCGGGCACTTCTGCACCGGCGTCACCGTGATCACCACCGTGGATGCGGACGGGCCCGCCGGGTTTACCTGCCAGTCATTCGCGGCCGTATCCCTGGACCCGCCGCTGGTGCTGTTCTGCCCCAGCCGCTCGTCGGCCACCTGGCGGCGGATCGAGCGCACCCGGCACTTCTGCGCCAACGTGCTGGCCGAGGGGCAGCGTGAGCTGGCCCGGGTGTTCGCGGGCAGCGCGGCGGGCAAGTTCGAGGGCGTCGGCTGGGCGCCGGCCCCGGCCGGCCCGCCAGTGCTGGACGGCGCGCTCGCGTGGGTGAGCGGCGCGGTGGAGACGGTGCACGAGGCCGGCGATCACCAGGTGGTGATCGGGCGCGTCACCGGGCTCGCCGCGTGCCGGGCCGGCCCGGCGTTGCTGTTCTACCGGGGCCGCTACGCGCTGTCCGCCGACGGGGCCGACGACGGGCCGCCGGAACTGGTCGACACCCTGCTCGCCTGGCCCCGCCACGCCGACTGGATTACCGCGACACGGCTCAGCTGAAGGAGGTCGGGCGGGCGCTGGCAGCGCTTCGCCGCGGCGAGCGTGAGGTTATCGCGTTGTGCGTCTGGTCGGAGCTGGACTACGCCACGGCCGCCAGGGCGCTTGGGGTGCCGGTCGGGACCGTGCGATCCCGGCTGTTCCGGGCGCGCCGCAAACTCAGCAAGCTGGTGCCCGCGGGCAGGGAACCCGCGGGCGGCCGTGAACAGGTACCAGGTGAACGCGAGAATGCGGCCCGGCCGACATCGGAGGGAACCTCATGAACGCCGACGACCCCCGCCGCACGGACGTGGCCGAACTGGCCCGGCTGCTGCAGGCCCCGCCCGAACGCGACCTCCCGGCCGGCCGCCAGCAGGCTCTCAAGGAGCACCTGATCAGTGAACTGCGCCTCGCCGAGGCTCCACCAGCAGGCCAGGCCGCTTCGCTCCGCCGCCGCAAGGCGATGACCCTCATCGCAGCCGCGGGGGTCGCTGCGCTGGCCGCGGTCGCTAGGTCAGCGCGCGTGGTCCGGCTGTTCGGTGCTCATGATGACGCTTGCTTGTGCTCCGCCAGCGTCTTCCCGGTCGGGCCGGCGTGATCGTAGTTCCAGAAGCCTACGGCGGTGCACGTGCCGGGGGCCGTGCAGGACACCCCGTTTAGTCCTTCTTCCTGGGCGTTGGCCGGGCTGGGAGTGGGCTCAATCGTCCAGGTGCCCCCGTTCCATTTCTCGGCCACGGCTGAGACGTCGGCGATCCCGGTAGCGGTGCAGGCGGTCGCGGTCGCGCAGGACACGGATTGCAGGATCGTGTCCGTCGCGCCCGCCGGGTTGGGTGTCGGCTGGATCGTCCACTGGGTGCCGTTCCAGCGCTCGGCCAGCGTCAGCTCCACGGGGATGCTGACCTGGTAATTCCCGGTGGCCGTGCAAAGATTGGCTGATGAGCAGGAGACCGCGTTCACAGCGGCGCTAGCGGCTCCCGGGGGTGTAGTCGGCGTGGGCAGGATCGACCATGTACTGCCGTTCCATTTCTCGGCCAGTGGGCCAGTGAGAGATGACCCCACGGCGGTGCAGGAAGTGGCAGACGGGCAGGACACGCTGCCCAGGCTTGGGTCGTCCGTTGTCGCGCCCGAGGTGGGGTTCGGCTGGATCGACCATTCAGTGCCGTTCCAGCGTTCCACTAGTGATCCGGTCGCGCCGCCGCTGGCGAGGTACTGCCCCACGGCAGTGCAGGCGGACGCTGAGCTGCAGGAGACGCCCGCAAATGTAGCCTCTAGGGCCGTCGCGGGGATAGGCGTGGGCAGGATCGTCCAGGCGGTGCCATTCCAGGACTCCGCGAGCGGGCCTGCAGACGCTTGCCACCCGACCGCCATGCACCGGGAGGCCGATGAGCAGGACACCCCGGTCAGCACGCTGGTCTTCCACTTTGGAAGTGGTACTGGCACAGGCTGGATAACCCATGTGGTGCCATTCCATTTCTCGGCTAGCGGGACTCCTTTATTAGTCTGGCCATGGCCAGAGGACTTAGTCTTGTAGGAGCCCACGGCGGTGCAGGCCGCTGACCGGCAGGACACGCTCACCAGGCTGCTGCCTGCGGCCGGATTGGGCGTGGGCTGGATGGCCCAGCCGGTGCCAGCGGACGCTGATGCTGCCCCCATCACTGCCAGCAGCGTCACTCCGGTTCCCAGTGCCAACAGCTTGGTCCGCAGTCTCATGGTTCCCCTGCCCCCTGAAGGCCCGTCATGCGACCTTGCGTTCCCTTTGGCCATGACTGTCGCAGTCTGCGCAGGTTCGGGCGCTAAGCGCAACCCCGCATCCCGGCCAGTCCACGCTCGACGCGCTCAGGTCCGCCGCGGAGAGCCACCGCTGAGCCACCTCGCCGGCCACCTCGCCGGCCGGCTCCGGCAGGCCCGCCAGGTTAGCTGCCGAGCACGGCCGTCGCGATTCTCGCGATGTGCTCAGCGGGCTGGCCGAAGAGCTGCGCTGCGCCATGGGCCCGCTTGAGGTAGCGGTGAGCGTCGTGTTCCCAGGTGATGCCGATGGCGCCGTGCAATTGGATCATCTCGCCCGCCACTTTCAGCAGGACCTCCGAGCAGTACGCCTTGGCTGCGGCCGCGTGGAGGCTGAGGTCCGGGGCCTCACCTGTGGTGTCGTCCGCGCTGGTGCCGTCGGCGGTGGTGCCGGCCGCGGCGGCGTCCGCGGCGGCATAGGAAAGCGCCCGGGCCGACTCCACCAGCACGTGCAGGTCGGCCATCCGGTGCTGGAGGGCCTGGAAACTGCCGATGGCCTGGCCGAACTGCACCCGGGTCTGGGTATGGGCGACTGTCAGCTCCAGGGCCCGCTGCGCCGCGCCCACCTGCTCGCCGCTGAGCGCGATGCAGGCCAGGTCGCGCGCCCGGGCCAGGGCGGTGCTGGCGCCCATGCTGCAGGGCGTGCTGGTGCCCGGGCTGTCGTCTGGGGCGCCGCCGGTCCCGATGAGCTGGCCGGCCGCCCCGGCCAGCCGGACCACGGCCAGCCGGCGGCTGGTGTCCATGGTTGTCACCGGGGTGCGGGTGACACCGCCGCCGAGCGGGTCCACCTCGAACAGGGCGATCCCGTCCGGCGTGTGCGCGGCGGCCAGCAGCACGTCCGCGACATCACCGTCGAGTACGTAGTGCGCCTCGCCGGTCAGCGCCCAGCCGCCCGGGGAGGGCCGGGCCTCGCAGGCCGCCTCGCCCGGGTCCCAGCGCCCCGCCGGCCCGGTCCACGCCACCGCGGCAATGGCCGGGCCGGCGGCGATCGCGGGCAGCAGGCGCTGGCACGCCGCCTCGTCGCCGGTGGCCAGCAGCGCCTGAGCGGCCAGGACCGCCGACCCGAGCAGTGCAGACGGGGTCAGCGCCCGCCCGAGTTCCTCCATCACGATGTGCGTCTCGGCCGGGCCGGCCCCGGCTCCGGCGTAGCGTTCGGGGATGGCGAGGCCGGCCGCACCGATCTCGCCGCACAGGCGCGGCCACAAAGACCGGCCGCTGCCTTCCCCCTGCCGCTGCTGCCGCGCCAGCAGCCCGCGGACCGCGTCGCGCAGGTCCCGCTGCTCGCTGGTCAGGTCCATGCCGCCGGCCCGGCGATGGCGGCCATGACCCGGGCCCGGTGCTCCGCCTGGCTTCCCCAGGCCCCGGCCAGCGCGCGGACCTTCGTCAGCCACAGGTGCAGGTCATGCTCCTGGGTGTAGCCGATCGCACCATGGATCTGCAGCGCCACCCGGGCCGCCCGGTACGCGGCGTCCGTGCAGGCAATCTTGGCGGCGGAGACATCCCTGTTGCTGGGCATCCTGCTATCAGGTTCGGCGTCCCCGGGCGCCGGGTCCGCCTGGGCCTGGTCATCGAGTGCGGCAGCCGCCGCGTCGAGCAGCGGCCGGGCGAACTCCAGACCGATCGCCACGTCGGCGAGGTGGTGCTTGACGGCCTGGAATGACCCGATCGGCTGGCCGAACTGGGAGCGCTGGGTGGCCTGCAGGACGCTGGCCTCCAGCAGGGCCCGGCCCGCGCCGAGAAGTTGCGCCGCGCAGGCCAGCGTGCCTGCCTCCAGCGCCCGGGCGGCAGCGGCGGCCGCCGCGGGACCGCGGGCCAGCACCTGCCCGGCATCCGTCTGCCACAGCCACCGGGCGGGGTCCACCGACGGGTACCGGACCGCCGCCGTGGCGAGCCGCAGGACGTCCCCGTCGGCCAGCAGGATGAGGTCCGCCGCGTCCGCGTCCACCGCGAAGGGCAGCCGGGGTGGCAGCGCCAGGGTGGCGATCTGCTCTCCGGCGGCCAGGCCCGGCAGCCACTGGGCCGCCAGCGATTCATCCGCCACGCGCTGCTGCGCCAGGGTGGCCAGCAGGACCGGGATCGCCGCGACGGACTCGGGGACCGGCCCGGGCAACGCGTGATGCCCAAGTTCCTCGCAGGCGACGGCCATGTCCTGCGCGCTGGCGCCGAGCCCGCCCCAGCGTTCCGGTACCGCGAGAGCGGTGACACCGAGGCCGGCGAGCTTCCGCCACAGCGCCTGGCCGGGCGCACGGTCGCCAGCCGCCCACCGGCGCGCGGCGCCGGGTACGTCGGCCGCGGCGAGCGCATCATGCAGGGAGACGCCGAACTGTTCCTGCTCCGCGGTCCTCACCCGGCCGTCCCTCTCGAGCCCGTCTTCATCGCGGGAGCCCCAGCAGCCGTTCCGCGATCACCGTCCGCTGGATCTCGTTCGTGCCCGCGTACACCGGGCCGGCCAGGGAGAACAGGTACCCGTCCAGCCAGCGCCCGTCCGGTCCCGCGGCCACCTCGGCCTGCGGTCCGAGCAGGTCGAGCGCGGTCTCGTGCAGCCGGATGTCGAGTTCGGACCAGAACACCTTGCCCAGGCTGGACTCCGCGCCCAGCGTCCCGCCCGCGGCCAGCCGGGCGGCCGTGTCATGGGTATGCAACTGGTAGGCCCGCGCGGCGATCCAGGCGTCGGCGACCCGGTCCCGCAGCGCGGTGTCGGCCGGGTCGCCAGCGCGCCGCCACAACTCCACCAGGCGGGCGGCGCGCCGCACTGAACCGCCCGGGGCTGCGCAGCGATAGCCCGCGCTCATGGCCGGCGGTGCTCATCGCGATCCGCCAGCCTTGCCCGGGGGTGCCCACCACGTCGGCGTCAGGCACGAACACGTCATCGAGGAAGATCTCCGCGAACCCTTGCCCGCCGCCGAGCTGGCGGATGGGCCGCACCGTCACGCCCTCGGCCCGCAGGCTGAACAGCAGGTATGTCAGCCCCCGGTGCCGCTCCGCGGCCGGGTCGGAGCGGAACAGGCCGAAGGCCTTGTCCGCGAACGCCGCCCGGGAACTCCAGGTCTTCGTGCCCGACAGCAGCCAGCCCCCGTCCCGGTTTCCTCCCTCCACCCGGGTCGCGGTGGCGCGGATCGCGGCCAGGTCACTGCCGGCGTCCGGTTCTGACCAGGCCTGCGCCCAGACCTCGTCCGCCCGGGCCATCGGCGGCAGCAACCGGTCCCGCTGCCCGGCGGTGCCGTGCTGGAAGAGGGTCGGCGCGAGCAGGAACAGCCCGTTCTGGCCGACCCGGGCCAGCGCGCCGGCCGCGTAGTACTCCTCCTCGAAGACCAGCCATTCCAGCAGGGAGGCGTCCCGGCCGCCGTAGGCGGCGGGCCAGGACACCACCGACAGCCGGGCCGCGGCGAGCTCATGTTCCCAGGCGCGGTGCCGCTGGAAACCCTCGGCCGTGTCCACCGACGGCAGCGGCGTGTCGGGCACATGCGCCCGCAGCCAGTCCCGCACCTCGGCCCGGAACCCGTCCGGATCGGCGCTCATCCGCCCGCCTTCTTCATCGAGCGGGCGTCCATCCCGGCCAGCGAGTTGCCGGACACCTCGGCGTTGTGTGCGTGCGCGAGATGGTGCAGGCCGAACACGGCGTCCATGCCCGGCCGCATCCCCATCTGGTCCTCGCACAGGTTCACCGCCCGCTTGGCCAGCGCCAGGCCGAAGGCCGGCATCGCGGCGATCCGTTCCGCCAGGGCCAGGGTGGTGTCCGCCAGGTCCTCCCGCGGCACCACCCGGTTGACCATGCCGAGCTCGAAGGCCCGCTGGGCGCCGAACCGGTCCCCGGTGAAGAGCATCTCCTTGGCGGCGCGGGGACCCAGCATCCACGGGTGCGCGAAGTACTCCACCCCCGGGATCCCCATCCGCAGCACCGGATCGGCGAAGAAGGCGTCGTCCGACGCGACGATCAGGTCGCATACCCAGGCGAGCATGAGGCCGCCGGCGATGCAGGCTCCCTGGACCATCGCGATGGACGGCTTGGGAATCTCCCGCCAGCGCCGGCACATTCCCAGGTACACCTCCATCTCGCGGGCGTACCGGGCATCGGCGCCTTCCCGGCCCACGTGATCCCACCACATGACGGCCCGGCGCTCGAACGACATATCGGCGTCCCGGCCGGGGGAGCCGATGTCATGGCCGGCGCAGAAATGCTCACCGGCTCCCGCCAGCACGATCACGGCGATCCCCGGGTCGTTCACGGCCCGGGTCAGCGCCGCGTCCAGGGCGTAGGTCATCGCCGAGTTCTGCGCGTTGCGGTAGCGCGGCCGGTTGAGGGTGATCACGGCGGTCCGCCCGCGTTCCTCATAGCGAACCGGGCCGTCCCCGTCTCCCGGGTCCTGGTCCTCCGGGTCTTGAACCACCGGGTCTTGAACCACCGGGTCTTGAACCACCGGGTCTTGGTCCACCGGGTCCTGGTCCGTCACGCGGGCTCCTCCTGCAGTAGCCGCTTGAGTGTCTTGCCGGAAGGGTTGCGCGGCAGGCGGTCGCGGAACAGCACCTGCCGGGGCACCTTGTAGTTGGCGAGCTGTTCCCGGCAGAAGGCGAGCACGTCATTGGCGTCGAGGACATGGCCGGGGCGGGGCACCACATACGCCCGTCCGACCTGGCCGAGCCGGTCGTCGGGCACCCCGACGACCGCGGACTCCGCGACGCCGTCCAGGCGGGCCAGTACCTGCTCCACCTCGGCCGGATACACGTTGAAGCCGCCGCAGATGTACATGTCCTTGAGGCGGTCGGTGATGGTCAGGTAGCCCCCGGGATCAAGGCAGCCGACGTCACCCGTGTGCAGCCAGTCCCCGGAGTCGACGGCGGCCGCGGTCGCCACCGGGTCGTCCAGGTAGCCCAGCATCACGTTCGGCCCGCGCAGCAGGATCTCGCCCGCCTGGCCGGCCGGGGCCTCCCGCCCATCGGGCCCGGCTATCCGGATCTCGAAATCCGCGGTGGCCCGCCCCGACGTGCTGGCCACTAACGGCGGGGCGTCGCCCGGGCGGCACATGGTCACCACGACCGCCTCGGTCAGGCCGTAGGCCGTGAGTACCGCCTCGAAACTCAGCTCCCGCTGCATCCGCTCGACCAGGGCCACCGGGACCGGTGCGGCGCCGGTGACGGCGAGCCGCAGGCTGGACAGGTTGCGGGCGGCCCGGCCCGGATGATCGAGGATGGTCTGGTAGATGGTCGGCGGGCCGGGGAACACGGTGATCTGCTCGTCCTCCACCAGGGCCATGGCCTGCGCGGCGTCGTACACCAGCTGGGGCACCAGGGCCGCCCCGCTGACCAGGCAGGCCAGGATCCCCGCCTTGTAACCGAAGCTGTGGAAGAACGGGTTGACCACGAGATAACGATCATCACGCGACAGCTCACCGCATTCGGCCCAGGCCCGGGCCACGGCGAGGGACTGGCGGTGCGCGGTCATCGCGCCCTTGCTCCGCCCGGTGGTCCCGGAGGTGAACAGGATGTCGCTGACATCGTCCGGCCGGACCGCGCTGGCGCGGTCGGTGGCCACGGCCGCCGGGACGGCGGCGGCCCGGCCGGTGAAGTCGTCCCAGCCGGTCGCCCCCTCGGCCGTCCCGGCCTCGATGGGCACGCTGACGACGAGCCGCAGCCTGCTGAGCGTGCCCGCGGCGGCCTGGTGCCGCCCGTCCTCCTGCTGGGCCGCAGCGCGCAGGGCGGCGAGCCGGTCGGTTCCGAGGAACGGGCCCGCGACGATGAGGCCGCGCGCCCCGCTGCGGCTGATCACATCCAGCGCTTCGTGGCCGGTGAACCGGGTGCTGACCGGGACCAGCGTGGCCCCCGCATAGAGCACGCCGAGTGCCCCCACTACCCAGTGATGGGTGTTCGGGGACCAGATGGCCACCCGGTCGCCGGGCTGGGTGCCCTCGGCGATGAGGGCCCGGGCCACGGTGATGACCTGCTCGTGCAACTCGCGGTAGGACAGCCGCGGCCCGCCCGGCTCGGCCAGGGCGGCTGCGTCGCCGTATTCCCGGGCCGCGTGGCTCAGCGCGGCCGGGATGGTCAGCTCCACCGGGCTCCTCCAAACAAGCAAGTGCTTGGTAGGGTGAGCTTACGCGCGCGGCGCACTCGCTGGCCAGAAGGCGCGAGTGGAGGCAGGGTGCGGCTGAGCCAGCAGGACGAGGAGTTCCGCAGCGAGGTCCGGCGATGGCTGGAGGAGAATCTGACCGGCCGTTTCGCCCGGCTCCGCGGCGCGGGCGGGCCCGGCCGGGAACACGAGGCGCATCCGGAGCGCCTCGCCTGGAACCGGCACCTGGCCGCCGCGGGCTGGACCTGCCTCGGCTGGCCGCGCGAGCACGGCGGCCGGGGCGCCTCCCTGGCCCAGCAGGTCATCTTCCATGAGGAGTACGCCCGCAGCGGCGCGCCCGCCCGGGTCGGCTACCTGGGCGAGGAACTGCTCGGGCCGACGCTCATCGAGCTCGGCACGCCGGAGCAGCAGCGCCGGTTCCTGCCCAAGATCGTGGCGGTCGAGGAGCTGTGGTGCCAGGGCTACTCCGAGCCGGGGCCGGCTCGGACCTGGCGGCGGTGACGACGACGGCGGTCCGCGATGGTGACGAGTGGGTGATCACCGGGCAGAAGGTGTGGACGTCCCTGGCGCACGTCGCCGACTGGTGCTTCGTCCTCGCCCGGACGCAGCCGGGCTCGCGGCGCAGCGCAGGCCTGTCCTACCTGCTCGTCCCGATGCGGCAGGCCGGCGTCACGGTCCGCCCGATCCGCCAGCTCACCGGCACGTCCGAGTTCAACGAGGTGTTCTTCGACGGCGCCCGCACGCAGGCCGGCCTGGTCGTCGGTGAGCCGGGCGACGGCTGGCGGATCGCCCGGGCCACGCTCGGCTTCGAACGCGGAGTGGCGACCCTCGGCCAGCAGATCGGGTTCCGGCGCGAGCTCAGCCAGCTGGCGGAGGTGGCCCAGCGCACCGGCGCGGCGGCCAACCCGCTGCTGCGTGACAAGCTGGCCCGGGCCTGGATAGGGCTGGAAGTCATGCACGCGTACGCGCTGCGGCCGGTGACGGAGACCGGTGCCGAGGCATCGGTGATGAAGCTGCTGTGGTCACGCTGGCACCAGGCCCTGGGCGAGCTGTCGATGGAGGTGCTCGGCGCCCCGTCGATGGTGGCCCGCGGGGCGCCCTATGATCTCGGCGACTGGCAGCGGCTCTACCTGTTCAGCCGGGCCGACACCATCTACGGCGGGTCCGACGAGATCCAGCGCACCATCATCGCCGACCGCGTGCTCGGCCTGCCCCGCCAGGCCCGGCCGTGAGCGGCTCCGGCCTCCCGGCCCCTCCGCGCGGGCGGGAACTGCTGGCCGGAAAGGTGGTGGTCGTCACCGCCGCGGCCGGCACGGGAATCGGCTCCGCCGTGGCCCGCCGCTGCCTGGACGAGGGTGCCCAGGTGGTGATCAGTGACCAGCACCAGCCCCGGCTCGCTGCGCTGCGGGAGGAGATGGCCGGTGCGCACGGCGGGAGAGTGTGGTCCCACCCGTGCGATGTGACCGACGAGACCCAGGTCGGCGCCCTGATGGCCGGGGCCGTGCGGCACTTCGGGCGGATCGACGTGCTGATCAACAATGCGGGCCTCGGCGGCACCAGCTCGGTCCTGGACATGACCGACGAGGAATGGCTGCGGGTCCTGGACGTGAGCCTGACCGGGACGTTCCGCTGCACCAGGGCCGCCCTGCGCCAGCTGGTCGCCCAGGGCCACGGAGGCGCCGTCGTCAATAACGCGTCGGTGCTGGGCTGGCGCGCCCAGCCGGGCCAGGCGCACTACGCGGCGGCCAAGGCCGGGGTCATGGCCCTGACCCGCTGCGCGGCCATGGACGTGGCGGAGCACGGCATCCGGGTTAACGCGGTGGCACCGAGCCTGGCCGTCCACCCGTTCCTGGCCAAGGTGACCAGCGAGGAGCTGCTGACCGACCTGGCCAGCCGGGAGGCCTTCGGCCGCGCGGCGCAGACCTGGGAGGTGGCCAGCGTCATCGCCTTCCTGGCCAGCGACTACGCCTCCTACCTGACCGGCGAGGTGATCTCGGTCAGCAGCCAGCACCCGTGAGGACCGGCCCTCAGAGGCGTTCGATGATCGTGGCGGTGGACATCGCCCCGCCCGCGCACATGCTGATCAGGGCCGTGTTCGCGTCGCGCCGCTCCAGCTCGTGCAGGGCGGTGGTGATCAGCCGGGCGCCGGTGCTGCCGACCGGGTGGCCCAGCGCGATCGCACCGCCGTTGACGTTGACCCGGTCCGGGTCGGGCTGGTGTACCCGCAGCCAGGACAGCACCACGGAGGCGAACGCCTCGTTCACCTCGAACAGGTCGATGTCATCGATGGTCATGCCGGTGCGCGCGAGCACCCGCTCGGTCGCCGCGATGGGCCCGTCCAGGTGGTAGTACGGCTCGGCCCCGATGAGGCACTGCGCGAGGATCCGGGCGCGCGGGCGCAGGCCGGCCGCCTGGGCCCGGCCCGCGTCGAGCAGCAGGACCGCGGCGGCGCCGTCGGAGATCTGGGAGGAGGTACCCGCGGTATGCACGCCGCCGGTGATCACCGGGCGGAGCCCGGCCAGTGCCGCCAGGCTCGTTTCCCGCAGGCCCTCGTCGCGGTCAACGACCCGGGCCGGGCCGCCCGGCTGGCACCGCCTGCCACCGGCGCCTTGACCGGCGTGACCTCGCGATCAAACCGCCGCTCCGCCCAGGCGCGCTGCGCTTTCACCTGCGACTGGAGGCCGAATTCATCCACCTCGGCCCGGAGGAGCCCGCGCCGCTGCGCGATCCGTTCCGCGGCCACGAACTGGTTGGGCAGGTCGATATCCCAGGAGGAGGGCCTGGGCCTCCCGACGTCCGTGCCGACGTTGGCGCCCAGCGGCACCCGGGTCATGGCCTCCACCCCGCACGCGACACCCACCTCGATGGCGTCCGCCGCGATGAGGCCGGCGATGAGATGGGTGGCCTGCTGCGCCGACCCGCACTGGGCGTCCAGGGTCAGGCAGCCCGTCTGGTAGGGCAGCCCGGCGTGCAGCCAGGCGGTCCGGGTTATATTGCTGGATTGCTCGCCCGCCTGGGTGACGCATCCGCCCGCGACCTGCTCGACGCTGGCCGGCCCGATCCCGGCCCGCTCCAGCAGCGCGGTCTGCGCACCGCCGAGGATCTCGGCCGGATGCAGGCCCGCCAGCGCGCCACCCCGCTTGCCGATCGGCGTCCGCACCGCCTCGACGATCACCGCAGTCCCCACCGCACTCCTCCGTCCCGCGAGCGGATCGGTGCCCCGCCGCGCCGGTCTCATAGTAGAACGTGTTTCTGTTTTGACGCGAGCGGCCGGTTCACGGGAACGACCCTGCATGGTTGAATCGGCTAGAACGCGTTACATCTGGAGGCAGTGATGGCTGAGCCGAGCATTCCCCCGGGCTTCGACTTCACCGATCCTGAGCTCTATCTTCAGCGGATCCCGGCGGAGGAGTTCGCCGAGCTGAGACGGACCGCGCCGGTCTGGTGGAACCAGCAGCCGCGCGGGGCGTCGGGCTTCGACGACGAGGGCTACTGGGTGGTCACGCGGCACGCTGACGTGCTGGAGGTCTCGCGGAACAGCGATATCTACTCCAGCGAGGAGAAGTCCGCGCTCATCCGGCACGGACAGCCGGTCACCGACGAGGCCCTGGCCATGCACCGGCTGATCCTGCTCAACATCGACCCGCCCGCCCACACCAAGCTGCGCGGCATCGTCTCGCGGGGCTTCACCCCCCGCGCGATCGGGAACCTGCGGGACGCGCTGGCCGGGCGCGCTGAGCGGATTGTCGAGGCGGCCCTCGCCGCAGGGAGCGGCGACTTCGTCACCGATGTGGCCTGTGAGCTGCCGCTGCAGGCCATCGCGGAGCTGCTGGGCATCCCGCAGGAGGACCGGCGCAAGATCTTCGACTGGTCGAACCAGATGATCGGCTACGACGATCCCGAGTATGAGGGCGACCCCACGGCCGCCGCGGCCGAGCTCGTGGGCTACAGCATGCTGATGGCCGAGGACCGCAAGCAGTGCCCGCGGGACGACATCGCCACCAAGCTGGTCAACGCGCAGCTCGATGGCGGCACCCTGTCCTCGGACGAGTTCGGCTTCTTCGTGATCCTGCTGGCCGTCGCCGGGAACGAGACCACGCGTAATGCGATCTCGCACGGGATGCTGGCTTTCCTGGACCATCCGGACCAGTGGGAGCTCTACAAGGAGCAGCGGCCGGACACCGCGGTGGATGAGATCGTCCGGTGGGCGACGCCGGTGACGGTGTTCCAGCGCACCGCCCTGCGGGACACGACCCTGGGCGGCCAGGCGATCAGGGCCGGGCAGCGGCTGGGCCTGTTCTACCGGTCGGCCAACTTCGACGAGGACGTGTTCGACCACCCGGAGCGGTTCGATGTCCTGCGCAGCCCCAACCCGCAGCTCGGCTTCGGCGGTACCGGCACCCACTACTGCCTGGGCGTGAACCTGGCCAAGCTGGAGATGAGCCTGATGTTCAACGCCATCGCCGACACCTTGCCGGATATCAGGAAGGCCGGCGACGCGGAACGGCTGCGTTCGGGCTGGCTCAACGGGATCAAGCGGCTGCCGGTCGCGTACCGGTGATCCGCCATGGCTGAGCCGACCATCCCCCCCGGCTTTGACTTCACCGATCCTGACCGGTGCGTGCAGCGCCTGCCGGCCGAGGAGCTCGCGGAGCTGAGGCACACCGCCCCGGTCTGGTGGAGTAAGCAACCGCGCGGGGCGTCAGGGTTCGACGATGAGGGCTACTGGGTGGTCACCCGGCACGCTGACGTGCTGGAGGTCTCGCGGCACAGCGAGATCTACTCGAGCGAGGCGCAGACCGCGCTCATCCGCTACGCGCAGCCGGTCACCGAGGAATCCCTCCAGCTGTCCCGGCTCATCCTGCTCAACATCGACCCGCCCGCCCACACCAAGCTGCGCGGCATCGTCTCCCGGGGGTTCACCCCCCGCGCGATCGCCAGCCTGCGGCAGGCTCTCACCGCCCGCGCGGCGCAGATCGTCCGGGACGCGGTCGAGCATGGCACCGGGGACTTCGTCACCGATGTGGCCTGTGAGCTGCCGCTGCAGGCCATCGCCGAGCTGCTGGGCATCCCGCAGGAGGACCGGCGCAAGATCTTCGACTGGTCGAACCAGATGGTCGGCTCCGAGGATCCGGACTACGAGACGGACTCGATGGCCGCTGGCGCCGAGCTCATCGGCTACAGCATGCAGCTGGCCGAGCAGCGCAAGCGGTGCCCCCGCGACGACATCATCACCACCCTGGTCAACGCCAAGGTGGATGGGGACATCCTGGCTCCGGACGAGTTCGGCTACTTCATGATCCTGCTGGCGGTGGCGGGCAACGAGACCACGCGTAATGCGATCTCGCACGGGATGCTGGCTTTCCTCGAGCACCCGGACCAGTGGGAGCTCTACAAGGAGCAGCGGCCGGACACCGCGGTGGATGAGATCGTCCGGTGGGCGACGCCGGTGACGGTGTTCCAGCGCACCGCCCTGCGCGGACACGACCCTGGGTGGCCAGGCGATCAGGGCCGGGCAGCGGCTGGGCCTGTTCTACCGGTCGGCCAACTTCGACGAGGACGTGTTCGACCACCCGGAGCGGTTCGACGTCCTGCGCAGCCCCAACCCGCAGCTCGGCTTCGGCGGTACCGGCACCCACTACTGCCTGGGCGTGAACCTGGCCAAGCTGGAGATCGAGCTGATGTTCAACGCGATCGCGGACGTCATGCCGGCCATCGGGCAGGCCGGTGACGCGGAACGGCTGCGTTCGGGCTGGCTCAACGGCATCAAGCGCCTCCCGGTTCATTACCGGTAAAACCTCAGTCCGGCGTCGACGCCACCACCCACATCGAGAAGTACTGCGAGCCGCCGCCGTAGGCGTGGCCCAGCGCGGTCCGCGCGCCGTCTACCTGATGCGCCCCGGCCTTGCCCATGACCTGCAGCGCTGCCTCCGCGAACCGCAGCAGGCCGGACGCGCCGATCGGGTTGGAGGACAGTACGCCGCCCGACGGGTTCACCGGCAGCCGCCCGCCGATCTGCGTCTCGCCGGCCTCGGTGAGCCGCCAGCCCTGGCCCGGCCCGGCGAAGCCGAGGTTCTCCAGCCACATCGGCTCGAACCAGGAGAACGGAACGTAGATCTCGGCCACGTCGATCTCGTCGGCCGGCCTGGTGATCCCCGCCTCCCGCCACAGCGCCGCCGCGCAATCGGCACCGGCCCGGGGGTTGACGTGGTCCTTGCCGGAGAACATGGTGGGCTCGGTCCGCATCGCCGTGGCCCGGATCCAGGCGACGGGCCCGCTGCTGGCCCGGGCGGCCGCCGCGTCCCCGATGACCACCGCGCACGCGCCGTCGGAGGACGGGCAGGTCTCGTCGTAGCGGACCGGATCCCAGAGCATGGGGGAGGAGCGCACCGAGTCCAGGGTGATGTCGCCCTGCTGCAGGTGCGCATAGGGATTGAGGGCACCGTTGCGCCGGTCCTTGACCGCGACCAGCGCCCCGATGTGCGCCGGCGCGCCGCTGCGCCGGATATAGGCGCGGATGTGCGGCGCGAAGTAGCCGCCCGCGCCGGCCAGCACCGGCATGCTGAACGGCGGGGTGATGGACAGCGCCCACATGGCGTTAGATTCCGATTGCTTCTCGAACGCGACCGCGAGCACCCGCCGGTGCCGGCCCGCCTCGACCAGGCTGGCCGCCGCGATCCCGGTCGCGCCGCCGACCGAACCCGCCGTGTGCACCCGCAGCAGCGGCTTCCCCACGGCGCCGAGGGCGTCCGCCAGGTACAGCTCGGGCATCATCACGCCCTCGAACAGGTCGGGCGCCTTCCCGACCACGACGGCGTCGATGTCGGCCAGGCCAACACCGGCCTCGGCCAGGGCCCGGTCCACCGCCTCCCGGCACAGGCCGGCGATGGACACGTCGGCCCGCCGCGAGCGGTGCCGGGTCTGGCCGACGCCCAGGACGGCAGCCTGCTGCTTCATGGCCGGGCCTCCATGACGCAGATCAGATTCTGCTGCAGCGCGGGCCCGCTGGTGGCGTGGCCCAGTACCCGGCCGGCCCGGCCGGAGATGATCTCGCCCGCGGCCATGCCGATCCGGGCCAGCCCGGCGGCGAACATGGGGTTGCCGCACAGCGCCCCGCCCGACGGGTTGAGACGGACGCCGTCATCCAGCCCGAGAGCGTCCCGCAGCAGGATCTCCTGGTGGGTGAAGGGCGCGTGCAACTCGGCCACCTCGACGCCGCCCGCACCCGCCGCCCGCCCGGCGGCCGTGGCCGAGGGTGCCGTGACCAGGTCCCGGGCCCCCAGCGACGCGGAGTCGATCCGGTGCTCGAATCCGGTGATCCAGGCCGGCCGCGGGCACAGCTCGCGGGCCAGCTCCCCGGCGGCCAGGATGGCCACCGCGGCGCCGTCACCGACCGGCGCACAGTCGTGCGCCCGCAGCGGATCAGCCACGTAGGGGGCGGCGAGCAGATCCGCGACCGCCACCGCACCCGACACCTGGGCCTGCGGGTTGGTCAGCGCGGCGGCCCGGCTGCGCGCGGCCACCCCGGCCATTTCCTTCTCGCTCCAGATCCCGGCCTCGATGCCGAGCCGCGCCTGCAGCGCCGCGATGCTCACCGAGTCCGGCCAGAGCGGCGCGTGCAGGTAGGGGTCGAGCTGCAGGGCGAGCACCCGGCGCAGGTCGCCCGCGGACGACTTGCCGAAACCGTAGGCCAGTGCGATCCGTGCCTCACCGGTCAGGACCTTGAGCCAGGCCTCATACAGGGCCCAGGCGCCATCCATCTCCACGTGGGATTCCATGACCGGCGGGAACGCGCCGATGGCGTCCACCGCCTGGACGAACGAGAACGCCCGCCCGGCCAGGTAATCCGAAGATCCCGAGCACCAGAAGCCGATGTCCTCCTTGGCCAGCCGGGTGCTCGCCAGCACCTGCTGGAAGATGGGCACGAGCATCTCCACGCCGCTGGTGGTGCTGTCGCTGCGGCGCACGCACGGGGACTGGGCGAAGCCGATGACGGCGACGTCGGTCACTCATGCACCATCCTTCCCGGTGCCGCTGGGCTGTCCCTCACAGATGGTGGGCGTAGGACTCGTACGGCGCGTCTGGTTCGCCGGTGGGACGGAAATGGCTGATGTTCTCCGACGTCGTCCCCCACTGGTCAGGTGGTCTCCAGACGGCGGTCACCCGCATCCCCATCCGCACCTCATCCGGTTCGCAGCCCAGGATCAGATGCTGGAACGGGATGTCGGCGCCGTCGATCAGCACGGCCGCCGCGACGTACGGCGTCTGCACCTGCTGCCCGGTGAAGGGCACGTTGACCACGCAGAACGTGGTCACGATCCCGGTGCCGGGCAGCGCCACCTCCTCGGTGGTGGGCACGCCGCAGGTGGGACACGCTCCCCGGGGTGGCAGGTAGACCTTGCCGCAGACGAGGCAGCGCTGCCCGAGCAACTGCCCGTTCGCCAGCCCGTGCAGGTACGTGGTCTCCGCAGGCGAGGCGGTGTGCTCGTACTCCAGCCGCACCGGGGTAGTGATCATCGTGACCGGTTCCGCAGCCGGGGCTGGCCCGCCGGCGGCCCCGCGTGGCGCGTCGCCGGGCTCGAAGCAGGCTATGTCGCGGATATGCCCGACGGTGTGCTCGGCCCAGCGCACCCGGACCCGCATGCCGGTCCGCATGGCGGCGGCCGAGCCGGCGTCCACGGCGTGCAGCATCGCGGTGTCCGCGCCGTCCAGCCGGATCAGCGCCCAGGCGAACGGATGCGCCAGCGGCTGGCCCGCCAGCGGCCGGGGCACCCACGACCAGGTGGTGACGGTCCCCGCGGGCCCGACCTCCACCAGCCCGGCCGGGGGAGCGGACGTGAGCGGGTCATACTCGAACGGCGGGGCGTGCACCCGGCCGTCGGCCCCGCGTGAGCCGAGGACGCGCCGGCCCGCCAGGGCCGTCATGAACTGGCTCAGCGTCGGGCCCAGCGAGCGGGTGTAGTCGAAGCCGATTTCCAGCGGCGCACGCAGGGGCTGATTCACGTTTCAGAGTGAAACATGTTTCCGTATGCGCGGGCAACCACCGCAGGCGACCCGTCCAGTTGCGCTTGTCCGTTCATAGAACGTGTTCTAAGTTTGGGCTCGTGAACGTCATCGGACTGTGGGCCATCGCCGCCGCGGAGCCAGCCCGGACCGCGGTGATCGAACCTGACGGCCGCGCCGTCAGCTATGCCGAACTGGCCCGCGAGGCAGATCGTTACGGCCGCGGCCTGCAGGCGCTCGGCCTGCAGCCGGGGGACACCGTCGCGGGGCTGCTGCCCAACGGCGCGGCCGCGCTCGCGCTCTATTTCGCGGCCATCGAGACCGGCCTGTACGTGGTGCCGGTCAACTGGCACCAGGTCGCCGCCGAGGTCGCCTACATCCTGGGCGACAGCGCGGCAGGGGCCTTCGTGGCGCACGAGCGCTTCGCCGGGACCGCGGTAGCGGCCGCGGACCTGGCCGGGATCAAGCACCGGTTCGCGGTGGGCTCCGTGCCGGGCTTCGATCCGCTGGCCCGGCTCGGCGATGACGGCCCGGCCGAGCGCCCCGCGCCGCGCACGCACGGTGCGCCGATGCTGTACACGTCGGGTACCTCCGGCCGGCCCAAGGGCGTGCGCCGCCCGCTCACCGGCGCCGACCCGGACGACGCGGCGGTCATGGCGGCCTGGTTCTTCAGCCTGTTCAGCCTGGCCCCGCACGACGGCCACGTGCACCTGTGCGGCTCCCCGCTCTACCACACGGCCGTGCTCAACTTCGCGACGATCTCGATCCAGCTCGGCCATCCCGTGGTGCTGATGGACGGCTGGGATTCGGAGCAGGCGCTGCGGCTCATCGAGCGGCACCGGGTGACGCACACGCATGCGGTGCCGACTCAGTTCCGGCGGCTGCTCGCGCTGCCGGAAGAGGTCCGCGCCGCCTGCGACACCAGCTCGCTGCGGGCGGTGATCCACAGCGCGGCGCCCTGCCCGGCGGAGCTCAAGCGGGCCATGATCGGCTGGCTCGGGCCGGTCGTCGTCGAGTATTACGCGGCGACCGAGGGCGGCGGGACGCTGATCAGCTCGCAGGAGTGGCTGCGCAAGCCCGGCTCGGTGGGCCTGCCCTGGAAGGGCTCGCAGATCCGGGTGCTGGACCGGGCCGGGGAGCCCGTGCCCCCCGGCCAGCAGGGCCTGGTCTACATGAAGATGGGCACGTCCACGTTCTCCTACCACCAGGACGAGGAGAAGACGCGGGCGGCCCGGGCCGGTGACCTGTTCACCGTCGGCGACATCGGTTACCTGGACGAGGACGGCTACCTGTTCCTCTGCGACCGGAGCAGCGACGTGATCATTTCTGGCGGGGTGAACATCTACCCGGCGGAGCTCGAGGCCGAGCTGTCCGGCCACCCGGCGGTGGCCGACGTGGCCGTGTTCGGTGTCCCGCACGAGGAGTGGGGCGAGGAGGTCAAGGCGGTCGTCGAGCCGGTCCCGGGGGCCGGGCCCGGCCCGGAGCTGACCGCGGAACTGCTGGCCTTCCTGCAGCCCCGGGTGGCCGGGTTCAAGCTCCCCCGGACCATCGATTACGTCGCGGAACTGCCGCGCGATCCCAACGGCAAGCTCTACAAGCGGAAGCTGCGCGACCCCTACTGGGCCGGCCGGGACCGCGCGATCTGAGCGCTGATCCTCAGCGGTCCCGGAACTGCGGCGTGCGTTTCTCGGCGAAAGCCCGCGGCCCTTCCTTCGCGTCCTCGCTGCGGAACACCTCCATGCCGATCTTGGCCTCGACGGCGAACGCGTCGTTCTCGGCCATGCCCTCGGTCTGGCGGATCGCCCGCAGGATCGCGCGTACCGCGACCGGGCCGTTCGCGGCGATCTGATCGGCGATCTCCAGCGCCTTCGGCAGGGCCTGGCCATCCGGCACCACATGGCCGATCAGGCCGATGCGCAGCGCCTCCGCCGCCGTGACGTGCCGCCCGGTCAGCAGCAGGTCGGCGGCGACGGTGTAGGGAACCTGCCGCACCAGCCGGACCGCCGACCCGCCGAGCGGGAAGAGCCCCCAGCGGGCCTCGGCGATGCCGAACCGTGCGCTCTCCCCGGCCACCCGGATGTCGGTGGCCTGAAGGATCTCGGTACCACCGGCGATAGCGGGCCCCTCCACGGCCGCGATCAGCGGCTTGGTCAGGCGGCGGCCTTTCAGCAGCGGCTCCAGCACCGACGGGTCGAAGTCAGCGTCGCCCGGGTGGGCCTCGTTCATGGCTTTCAGGTCGGCGCCGGCGCAGAACGCGCGGCCTGCCCCGGTCAGCACGCAGGCCCGGATGCCCGGATCGCGATCCACCTGGTCCCAGGCGCCGCGCATGACGGCCATCATCGGGCCGGTGAGCGCGTTGCGGGCCTGCGGCCGGTTCATCGTCACGATCAGCACATGGCCCCGCCGCTCCACCAGGGCGTGGGGTGGCTCGCCGCCCCTGGCGGGCGCGGGCGCAGGCGCGGGAGTCGAGCTCATAGCGGCGATATCTCCTCACTTTGGGCCCGGCTGGAGGGTTGTCCAGAACAGTAACACGTTCTAGTTTCATTCCCATGGCCTTGAACTTTGCCGACCTCTTCGAGCATGCTGCCGACGCGTTCGGCGAACGCACGGCGGTGACCTGCGGCGACCGCCAGGTGACCTACGCCGAACTCGACGAACGCGTCAACCGGCTCGCTCACCACCTGGCCGGACTCGGGGCGGGCCCGGGGGACCACGTCGGGCTCTACGCGCGCAACTCCATCGAGGCCGTGGAGACGCTGCTCGCCGCGTGCAAGCTCCGCGCGGCCGCGATCAACATCAACTACCGGTACACCGGAAACGAGTTGCGGTACGTGTGCGACGACGCGGACCTGGTCGCGCTCGTCCATGACCAGGAGTTCGCGCCGCAGGTCGCCGAGGCCTTAGCGGCCGTGCCCGGCCTCCGCGGCACGGTGGTGATCGACGGCAGCAGCGACACCGGCCGCGACGGCAGCTACGCGGCGGCCCTGGCCGCCGCCTCGCCGGCCCGCGACTTCCCGCCCCGCAGCAGCGACGACGTCTACATCATCTACACCGGCGGCACCACCGGCTATCCGAAGGGCGTCATGTGGCGCCACGAGGACATCTGGCGGACGCTCGCCGGGGGGATCGACTTCGCGACCGGCGTCCCGCTGGCGGATGAGTGGGAGCAGTCGCGGCGCGGGCAGGGCGGCGCCCTGGTCAAGCTGTGCGCCGCGCCGCTCATTCACGGCAACGCCCAGGTCGCCGCGCTGGCGGGCTTGTTCAGCGGGGAGACCGTGGTGCTGGTGCCGCGGTTCGAGCCGGACGAGATCTGGCGCGCGGTGCAGCGGCACAAGGTCAACGTGCTGGTCATCATCGGTGACGCGATGGCGCGGCCGCTGATCGAGGCCTACCGCGCGGGCAGCTACGACGCCTCGTCCCTGCTGGCCTTGTCCTCCAGCGCCGCGCTCTTCTCACCCGCGGTCAAGGACGCCTGCGTGGCGGCCCTGCCGCACGCCGTCGTCACCGAGGCGATCGGGTCCACCGAGACGGGCTTCGCGGGCCTGGGCTTCGTCCAGGCGGGTGCGGAGCAGCGCGGCGGGCCCACCGTCACCCCGGGGCCCGACGTCATCGTGCTGGATCAGGACAACCGCCCGGTGCGGCCCGGCGAGGTCGGCCGGCTGGCCCGGGGCGGTCACGTCCCGCTCGGCTACTACAAGGACCCGGTCAAGACCGCGGCCATGCTCGTCGAGGTGGACGGGAAACGGTACGCCGTGCCCGGCGACTGGGCGCGGGTCGAGACCGACGGCTCCGTGACGCTGCTCGGCCGCGGCAACACCTGCGTGAACACCGGCGGCGAGAAGGTCTTCCCCGAGGAGGTGGAGGGGGCGCTGAAATCCCACCCGGACGTCTTCGACGCACTCGTCATCGGGGTCCCGGACGAGTTGCTGGGCCAGCGTGTCGCGGCGCTCGTGCAGCTGTGGGCCGGGCGGCCCGCCGACCTGGCCGGGATCGAGGCACATGTCCGCGGCCAGATCGCCGGGTACAAGGTGCCGCGCCGGATCTGGCTGGTCGAGGCCATCGAGCGCACCGCGGCCGGCAAGGCGGACTACCGGTGGGCGCAGCAGTACGCGGCGGCTCATCCCGCGGCCGGAGACCCGGCGGGTGCGGGCCAGCCGGCATGAGCGCGGCCATGCGGACCCCGCTGTGCGACGTCCTCGGCATCGAGCACCCCATCGTCGGGTTCACTCCGTCCGAGCACGTCGCCGCGGCCATCAGCCGGGCCGGCGGGCTCGGCGTGCTGGGATGCGTCCGGTTCAACGACCCTGACGAACTGGACACGGTCCTGCAGTGGATGGACAAGAACACCGGCGGCCGGCCCTACGGGGTCGACGTGGTGATGCCCGCCACCGTGCCGGCCGAGGGTGCCCCGGTGGACCTGGGCAGCCTGATCCCGGGGGAGCACCGGGACTTCGTGGCGCAGACGCTGATCAAGCTCGGGGTCCCGCCGCTGCCGGAGGGCGCCGGGGCCGCTGACGGCGTGCTCGGCTGGCTGCACTCGGTGGCCCGGCAGCATGTCGAGGTGGCTCTGGCGCATCCCGCGCGGCTGATCGCGAACGCGCTCGGCTCACCGCCGCCCGATGTCATCGCGCGGGCCCACGAGCGCGGCATGCTGGTCGCGGCGCTGTCCGGCAAGGCCGAGCACGCGCGCCGCCATGTCGAGCGGGGGGTGGACATGGTGATAGCCCAGGGCTACGAGGCCGGCGGGCATACCGGCGAGATCGCGAGCATGGTGCTCGTCCCCGAGATCGCCGACGCGGTGGGCGGGCAGGTGCCGGTGCTCGCCGCGGGCGGGATCGGCTGCGGCCGGCAGATCGTCGCGGCGCTGGCCCTCGGCGCCGTCGGCGTCTGGATGGGCTCGGCCTGGCTGACCACCGAGGAGTACACGCTGACGTCGGACATGCCGGCCGTGCGCGATGCGCTGCTGGCCGCCACGTCGTCCGACACGGTGCGCTCGCGCATCTACAGCGGCAAGCCCGCCCGGCTGCTGCGCAACCGCTGGACGCAGGCCTGGTCGGAGCCGGATGCACCGGCGCCGCTCCCGATGCCACTGCAGAACCTGCTGGTCAGCGAGGCACACCAGCGGCTGATGCGCTCGGGCCAGCCCGACGTGGTGCCCATGCCGGTGGGGCAGATCGTGGGCCGGATGAACGCGGTCCGCCCGGTCGCCGAGGTGATGTCGGCGCTGCTGAGCGAGGCGGAGGAGGCACTGACCCGGCTCGGGGGCCTGCGGGGCCACGGATGAAGATCGCCACCGTCGCCGGCTACTGGGGCTCCGGGCCGCCGGCCGACGCGGCGGAGTTGTTCGCGGCCGCCGACCGGCTGCGGCTCGACCAGATCTGGACCGCGGAGGCCTGGGGCAGCGACGCCTGGACCCCGCTGGCGTGGTGGGGATCCCGCACCTCGCACGTGCACCTGGGCACCGCCGTGTCGCAGCTGTCGGCGCGGCCACCCGCCACGCTGGCGATGACCGCGATGACCATGGATCACCTCACCCGGGGGCGGGTCATCATCGGGATCGGCACCAGCAACCCGCAGGTGGTCGAGGGCTGGTACGGCCAGCCCTACCCGCGCCCGCTGGAGCGCACCCGGGAGTACATCGACATCGTCCGGGCGGTCATCGCCCGCCGGGAACCGGTGACCTACGACGGCAGGCACTATCAGCTGCCATACCCCGGCGGGACGGGCCTGGGCAAGCCGCTGCGCTCGATCCTGCATCCGTACCGGGACGAGATCCCGGTCTACCTGGGCGCGGAAGGGCCGAAGAACGTCGCGCTGGCCGCCGAGATCGCCGACGGCTGGAACACGATCTTCTTCTCGCCGTCGATGAACGACTTCTATTCGGGCGCCCTCGCCGAGGGCTTCGCCCGTCCCGGGGCCCGCCACACCAGCGCCACCTTCGACGTGGTCGGCGGCCCCATGCGCATCATCGTCGACGACGACCTGGAACGGGCCGCGGACCTGCTGCGGCCCTCGCTGGCGCTGTACATCGGCGGCATGGGCGCGCGCCGCCTCAACTTCCACCATGAGGTCTTCGCCCGGATGGGATGGGAGGCGCAGGCCCGGGTCATCCAGGACCGTTACCTGGCCGGCGACAAGCAGGGCGCCATCGCGGCCGTGCCCACCCGGCTGGTGGAAGACGTCGCGCTGATCGGCTCCTGGGCCAAGATCAGCGACGAGATCCAGCGCTGGCGCCAGACCGTCCTGTCCACCTTCACGGTGAGCACCGACCTGCGGCACCTGGACCAGGTCGTGGCCCTCCTCCGCGGCTAGGCCCGCGTGCCGCGGCGCGGCCAGGCTCGGCTGCCGCGGCGCTCGTCAGGGTGACGCGGCCAGGGCCGCGCCGATGCGGCGCAGCGCAGTGGTCGCGCCGCCGAGGGAGAACTCGTTGTGCTTCGCGGCGGTGAAGTAGCGGTGCAGCGGATACCCCAGGTCGATGCCCACCCCGCCGTGCACGTGGACCGCGGTGTGCGCGACCCGGTGCCCGGCGTCGGCGGCCCAGAACTTGGCCGTGGCGACCTCCGTGCCGCACGGCAGGCCGGCCGCCAGCCGCCAGGCCGCCTGCCACATGGTGAGGCGGATCGCCTCGGTGTCGATGTAGGCGTCGGCGAGCCGCTGCGCCACCGCCTGGAAGCCGCCGATCGGCTTGCCGAACTGCACCCGGGTGCGCGCGTACTCCGCGGTCAGTTCCAGCGCCCGTTCGGTCACCCCGGCCTGCAGGGCGCACAGCCCGACGGCCCCCGCGGCCCCCAGCCAGCCCGCCGCGCCGTCCGAGCCGTCCGCGCTGCCGAGCACCCGGTCCGCGGGCAGCCGGACGTCATCCAGCACCACCCTCCCGGCGCTGTCGCCGCTGGTGAGCTGCTGCCGCTGCACGCTGACCCCGGCATCGCCCGGCGTGACCAGGAAGACCGCGACGCCGTCCGGGGCCGCCGCGGGCACCAGGATCAGCCCGGCCAGCGGGGCAGCGGGCACCGTGGTCTTGACCCCGGACAGCCGCCAGCCCGGCCCGTCTCCCGGCCCGGGCTCGGCGCGGGCCGAGGGTGCGGCCGGGTCGTCGCCGTCCTCCTCGGCCAGCGCGGCGGTCAGGATCAGCTCGCCGCGCCCTGCGGGCCCGGCCCAGCGGCGCTGCTGCTCCGGGGTGCCGAACCGGGCGATCGCGCCGGCCCCGAGCACGATAGAGGCCAGGTAGGGGACCGGCGCCACGGTGCGCCCCAGCTCGGTAAGGACCGTGCACTGCTCCAGCAGGCCGAGCCCGGCTCCGCCCAGCGATTCAGGCAGCGCGGCCGCCAGGATGCCAGCCCGGGCCAGGGCGTCCCACAGCCCGGCATCGAACCGGTCGCTACGTGCGTCGGCCGCGGCCAGCCGCTCCGGCGTCACCTGCTCGGTGAGGATCTTCCGGCTGAGGGCGGCCAGCTCGGCCTGGTTCTCGTTCTCGGTGAAGTCCACCGGTCACCTCCGGGTGATGGGGAGCCCGAGGGCCGCGGCGGCGATGATGTCCCGCTGCACCTCGTTGGTGCCGCCGCCGAAGGTCAGGATCAGCGCGGAACGGTGCATCCGCTCGATCCGCCCGGCCAGGATCGCGCCGGGGGACCCGTCGCGGACCAGGGCGTTCGCGCCGAGCACCTCCATCAGCAGCCGGTAGGCCTCGGTGGCGAACTCGGTGCCGAACACCTTGGTCGCCGAGGCCGCCGCCGGGCTGGCATCGGCCTGCGTCGCGATCCGCCAGTTGACCAGCGTGAGGAACTCGGTTTTGGCGTGCACCCGGGCCAGGGTGAGCTGCACCCATTCGGCGTCGATGACCCGCTGGCCGCTGGCCAGCTTGGTGGCTGCGGGCCCACTCGCACACCTCGCGGAGCGCGATCCGGAGCGGGGCCGCGGAGGTGAGGGCCACCCGCTCGTGATTGAGCTGGTTCGTGATCAGCGGCCAGCCCTGGTTCTCCTGGCCGACCAGGGCGGAGGCGGGCACCCGGACGTCGGAGTAGTACGTCGCGCTCGTGGTGGGGCCAGCCATGGTCGGCACCGGAGTCCAGGAGAACCCGGCGGCGCTGGTGGGCACGATGAGGATGGACAGGCCGCGGTGGCGGGGTGCCTGCGGGTCGGTACGGCAGGCCAGCCAGACGTAGTCCGCGTACTGGATCAGGCTGGTCCACATCTTCTGCCCGTTGACGACGTAGTCCGGGCCGTCGCGGACGGCGCGGGTGCGCAGTGACGCCAGGTCGGTACCGGCCTCCGGCTCGGAGTAGCCGATGGCGAAGTGGATCTCGCCGGCGGCGATCCGGGGCAGGTAGAACGCCTTCTGCTCGCCGGTGCCGTACCGCATGATGGTCGGGCCCACGGTGTTGATGGTCAGGAAAGGCACCGGGACGCCGGCGGCGGCCGCCTCATCCATGAAGATGAGCTGGTCGATCAGCGGGGCGTCGCGCCCGCCGTACTCAGCCGGCCAGCTGAGAGCCAGCCAGCCATCGCGGCCGAGCTGCCGGACTACCTCCCGGTAGGCCTCCCCGTCCCCGTAGTCGCCGCCCTGCAGTGCCGCCCGGAGGTCCGGGGTCATCAGCCCGCTGAAGTACGCCTGCAGTTCACCTCGGAGCCGCTCCTGCTCAGGCGTGTAGGTGAGGTGCATCTGGCCGTCCCGACGCTAGAGTAGAACATGTTCTACTTAGTCTAACGGAGGGAGTGCCGGTGGCCGAGGCGTTCCTGGTCGACGCGGTCCGGACCCCGGCCGGCCGCCGCGGCGGCGGCCTGGCCCGGGTGCACCCGGCCGATCTCGGCGGGCACGTCATCACCGCGCTGCTCGCCCGCACCGGGGTGGATCCGCTGGCCGTGGACGATGTCGTGTTCGGCTGCGTGGACACGGTCGGCCCGCAGGCCGGCGACATCGCCCGCACGGCCTGGCTGGCGGCCGGCCTGCCCGAGGAGGTGCCCGGCGTCACCGTGGACCGGCAGTGCGGCTCGTCCCAGCAGGCGGTCCACTTCGCGGCCCAGGCGGTGCTCAGCGGCACCGCCGATCTGGTGGTGGCCGGCGGGGTGCAGAACATGAGCCAGATCCCGATCTCCGCCGCGATGCTCGCCGGGCAGGCCCATGGGTTCAGCGACCCGTTCAGCGGATCGGAGGGCTGGCGCGCCAGGTACGGGGACCAGGAGATCTCCCAGTTCCGCGCGGCCGACATGATCGCGGGCCGGTGGGGCATCAGCCGCACCGAGATGGAAGCGTTCGCGCTGGCCAGCCACGAGCGGGCGATCCGGGCGGCGGACGAGGGCGCGTTCGCGGCCGAGATCGTGCCCTGCGGCGGGGTCAGCGCCGACGAATGCCCGCGCCGTGACACGACGGCCGCGAAGATGGCCGCGCTGGCGCCACTGCGCCCCGGCGGCCTGGTCACCGCCGCGCTGGCCAGCCAGATCGCTGACGCGGCCGCTGCCGTGCTGGTCGCTTCGTCGCGGGCGGTGCGCGTCCACGGGCTGCGCCCGCTCGCCCGGATCTGCCACCTGTCCGCCCGCGGTGGCGACCCGGTCATGATGCTCACCGCGCCGATCGCGGCCACCGCTCACGCCCTGGGCCGTGCCGGGCTGACCCTGGACCAGATCGACCTGGCCGAGGTCAATGAGGCGTTCGCCTCTGTGGTCCTGGCCTGGCAGCGGGAGACCGGGGCCGACCCGGCCCGGGTCAACGCCTGCGGGGGGGCGATCGCGCTCGGACATCCGCTGGGCGCGACTGGCGCCCGGCTGGTGACCACCCTGCTGCACGCCCTGGTCCGGACCGGTGGCCGCTACGGCCTGGTGACCATGTGCGAGGGCGGCGGCCAGGCCAACGTCACCATCATCGAGCGTCTGTGAGGGTGCCCAGGGCGACCAGGCGCTGCTCCGCCTCGGTCATGATCGCTTCGATCAGGTCCGCGCAGGACGGCAGGTCCCCGATCAGGCCGGTCACCTGCCCGGCCGACATCAGGCCCAGGTCGGGCCGGCCTTCCACCATCGCCGCCCGCAGCAGCATCGGGGTGTTCGCGGCCATCAGCACCTGAGCCCAGGTCAGTTCCGTGCCCTGGCGCATCGCGCGGCCCTGGCGGATCAGTTCCCGCCAGCTCAGCCCGGACAGGCCGCGGAAGGCGGCCGCGTTGCGGGCCGACCGCAGCAGCCCGGTGACCGGGCCTGCCCGGTCCAGGCGCTCCACCAGTGGCGTGCGCAGCACCCGGTGCGGGACTCCGTCGACCCGGGTGGTGACGACCGTGCCCGTGACCTCGCTGGCCAGGTAGGCCTGCTTGACCACGTCGGCCACCGGGCTGTCGCTGGTCAGCAGGAACCGGGTGCCCATGGCGATCCCGGCCGCGCCGTAAGCCAGCGCAGCGGCCAGTCCCCGGCCGTCGAAGAACCCGCCGGCCGCGACCACCGGGACGTCCACCGCGTCCACGACCTGCGGGATGAGCAGGCTGGTCGGCACCGCGCCGGTGTGCCCGCCGCCCTCGCCGCCGGTCGCGATCACGGCGTCAATGCCCCAGGCGGCCACCTTCTCCGCATGCCTCCGGGCGCCCACGGACGCGATGGTGACGACCCCGGCGTCCCGCAGCGCGGCGATCTGCTCGGGGCGCGGGGCGAGCGCGAACGAGGCGACCGGCACCCGCTCCGCGATGATCATCGCCACCCGCTCGGCGGCGTCCGGGGCGTCGGCCCGCAGGTTCACCCCGAACGGCGCCGCGGTCCGGGCCTGCACCTGTTTGATCGTGGCATGGAGCTGCGCCGGGCTCATCGTCGCCGACGCGATGATGCCGAGCCCCCCGGCCCCGGACACCGCCGCGGCCAGCCGGGCCCCGGACACGTAGCCCATCCCGCTCTGGATGACCGGGCAGGCGATGCCGAGCAGCTCGGTCATCCGGGTGCGGATCACGCGAGCTCCTGGTCGCGCCGGGCCGCCGGGTCGAGCTCGTCGCGGATCAGCGCCAGTTCTTCCGGGCCGGGCCACCGGGTGTCCGGGACCCTGGCCGGGATGACCAGCGGGAACCCGGTGGCGGCGGTGACCTCACTGAGGCTGACGCCCGGATGCACCGAGCGCAGCCGCATGGTGTGATCCGCGGTGCCGAAGTCCAGCACCGCCAGGTTGGTGACCACCATGCGCACCTGATGGAAACGCGCGGCCTGCGGACCCAGGCCCGCTGCCCGGTCGTAGCCGATGCCGCTGACCATGTCGACCCGCTCGACGAAGACACGGGGCGAGTGCCGGGGCACCCAGTAGCTGACCGGATGGTTGATGGTGTTGCCGGGCGCGCCGCGGACGCCGAGCAACTGGGCCCGGGGCCTGGCCCAGTCGCCGATGCAGGAGATGTTCTGGTTGCCGTAGCGGTCGAGCTGCGCCGCACCCATCATCACGTGCCGGCGGCCGGCCGCCACCATCGTGAACACGGAGCGGTAGGGCAGCCAGCCCTCGATACCTGCGCCTGCCGGGGCGAGCAGGTAGGCCTCTCCGTCGGAGAGCAGCAGGCTGGGGGCGAAGGTGCGCCGGGCCAGCCGGGCGCCCAGGGTGGGGATGAGGCCCATCGGGCTGGCCAGGATGTCGCTGTCGCCGCGCCAGGCCTCGGCGCACGCGACCACGCAGACCTCGGCGCGGGACGGCTCGCCCGGTGCTGGCGAACCCGGTGCTGGCGAACCCTGTGCTGGCTCACCCGTGCTGGCTCACCCGGGCCGCTCACGGCGCCGCCGCCGGCTCGGTGGCGTCCGCCCGGTCCCCGGTGAACCGCCGCACCGCCTCCTGGTAGCTGGCCTCGTCCCCGGCCAGGTACCCGGCCCGGAAGCGCTGCCAGCCGTCCGGATCGGCGGCCGCGGCCGCGTACCGGGCCTGGAATGCCTCGTCGCGGCCGTAGTCCGGCACGCAGCTGGTGAAGTGCGCGCCGCCCGGGGTCTCGGTCACGCCGTGCATCATGGCCCGGTTGACCAGCAGGCTCTGCGGCGGCCCGGACTCCAGCAGGCCCGCGGTCGGGACGAGTCGCTCGCAGGACAGGTAGGCGCGCGTGGCCGCCAGGCAGAACAGGTCGTCGAAATACGGGTCCGGCCCGAGGTACTGGCCGTTGCCGGTGGCGTCCGCGCGGTTGAGGTGGATGAGCGCGGCGTCAAGGCGCAGGGCGGGCATGGCGACCAGTTCCTCGCCGCCGTACGGGGAGACCACCGTGCGCAGATCCGGGTTGACCCGCAGCACGTCGGAGCCCAGCCCGGCCCGGACCGGCAGGAACGGCAGCCGGTGGGCGGCGGCGAGCAGCCCCCAGTGGAGCATGCCCTCATCCAGCTCGGTGAGCTCGATGGACCCGCGCTGGCGGGCGAGCCGGAAATGGGGCTCCAGCGGGATCGTGTCGAGTGAGACGAAGCCGGTGACGACCCGGCGGACGTGGCCGCCCGCGATCAGCAGCCCGACGTCGGGGCCGCCGTAGGACACGACGGTGAGGTCGGCCAGATCCGACCGCAGGATGGCCCGGACCAGCGCCATCGGCTTACGCCTGGATCCCCAGCCGCCGATCCCGATCGTCATCCCGGAGCGCAGCTCGCCGACGATCTCATCGGGGCGCATGACCTTCGCGCTCACCGCTGGCCGTCCACGAACGCCTGGCGGGCCGCGGCGGCGACGCCGGTGAGGTTGAGCTCGAAGGTGAAGCCCTGCTCGTAGCGGTAGGAGCGCTTGACGTCGACGGGGTCGATGCCGTTGAGAGACTGCTTGGCCAGCCGGATGATGCCGCCGTCCTTGGCGGCGATCTCGGCCGCGACGGCGCGGGCCGCCGCCCGCAGTTCCGGCGGCGGCACCACGTCCAGCACGGTGCCGAAGCTGAGCAGCTGCTGTGCGGTGACGGTGCGGCAGGTGTACACCATGGTGCGCATGAGCGGCTGCGGCACCAGCCGCGCCAGGTGTGTCGCCGCGCCCAGGGCGCCCCGGTCGACCTCGGGCAGGCCGAAGGTGGCGTCCTGCGCAGCGAGGACCAGGTCCGCGCAGCCGGCCAGGCCGATGCCGCCGCCCAGGCAGAAGCCGTGTACCGCGGCGATCACCGGCACCGCGCAGTCGTAGACGGCGGCGAACGCCGCGAAGCAGCCCCGGTTGGCCCCGACCAGGGCCTCGTGGCCGGGGCTGCGCTGCATCTCCTTGATGTCCACGCCCGCGCAGAAGCCGCGGCCCTCGGCGGCCAGGATCACCGCGCGCACCCGCGGGTCGGCACCGGCCGCGGTGACCGCGTCCGCGAGGTCGAACCAGCCTTGCACCGGCAGCGCGTTGACCGGCGGGAAGTCGATGACGACCTCGGCGACGCCGCCGCTGGTCCGCTGGTCGATACCCATGGTCGGTCCTCGCCCTCGTCACGACCCCCGGCCCGGCGCTGGCCCGTTCAGCATTCAAGCTAGCGTTTGCTTGGTAGTCAAGCCTAACATCGGGCCCATGCACGCCATCGATTTCGCCGGCCGGGCCGTGGTCGTCACCGGCGGAACCCGGGGGATCGGGGCCGGCATCGCCCGGGCGTTCCTGGCCGCGGGCGCGGACGTGCTGGTCTGCGGCCGCAGCGAGCCGGCGGCGGTACCGGCCGCGGCGGGCCGGCCGGCCGTATGCACCCGCGCCGACGTCCGGGATCCAGCCCAGGCCCACCGGCTGATCCGCGAGGCGGCTGACTCCTTCGGCCGGGTGGACGTGGTGGTCAGCAACGCGGGCGGCGCCCCGTACGCGGAGGCCGCCACCGCGTCCCCGCGGTTTCACGCCAAGATCATCGAGCTGAACCTGATCGCGCCGCTGCACATCGCGCAGAGCGCGAATGCGGTGATGCAGGACCAGGCCGAAGGCGGGTCGATCATCATGATCGGCAGCGTCAGCGGAGTCCGGCCCTCGCCGGGCACCGCCGCGTACGGCGCCGCCAAGGCGGGCCTGCACCAGCTGGCCACCAGCCTCGCGGTCGAGTGGGCCCCGAAGGTCCGGGTGAACAGCGTGGTGGCCGGGCCGGTAGCGACCGACGCGGGCGCGGCCGCGCACTACGGGGACGCCGCCGCGCAGGCGGCGGTGGGGGCCACCGTACCGGCGGGCCGGATGGCGACCCCGGATGATGTGGCCGGCGCCTGCCTGTTCCTGGCCTCCCCGCTGGCGGCTCATGTCAGCGGTGCGGCCCTGCTGGTGCACGGCGGCGGCGAGTGGCCCGCGTACCTGGCGACCGCACAGCGGCCGGTGTAGTCTCTCGAAATACTAGAACGTGTTCTACTGAGGGGCTGGCCATGGTTGCATCCATCAAGCCGCATCGCGACGAGATCGGCCTCGGCGACGGGCTGATGCTGATCGACGGGGCCTGGGTGCCGGCCCGGTCCGGCCAGACCTGGCAGCACATTCATCCGGCGACGGGGGAGCAGGTCGCCTCGTTCCCGGTCGCCGACGGCGGCGACGTGGATCTGGCGGTGCGCGCCGCGCGCCGGGCCTTCGACGAGGGGCCGTGGCCGAAGACCCGGGCTGGCGAGCGGGGCCGGGTGCTGCACCGGATCGCCGACGCGATCCGGGAGCACGGCGACGAGCTGCTCGCCTTGCAGGCCCTGGACAACAGCGTGCCGCTGAGCTTCGGCTCGGTCTATGCGACCTCGCCTGCCTTCGTGGCCGATGTCTTCGATCACCACGCGGGCTGGGTGGACAAGCTGGCCGGCGAGACGCTGCCGCCGTACCAGGGCGGGGACCACCTGGTCATGACGCTGCGCGAGCCGGTCGGCGTGGTCGGCGCGATAGTCCCGTGGAACGCGCCGATCCTGCTGTTCGCGCAGAAGGTCGCCCCGGCCCTGGCGGCGGGCTGCACCATCGTGGCCAAGCCGTCGGAGTACGCGACGTTCGCGGTGCTCCGGCTGGCCCGGCTGATCGAGGAAGCCGGGCTGCCGGCCGGCGTGCTGAACGTCGTCACCGGGCCGGGCGAGCCTACCGGGGACGCGCTGATCACCCACCCGATGGTGGACAAGCTGTCGTTCACCGGCAGCCGGGCGGTCGGCCGCAAGATCATCGCGGCGTCGGCCGACGGGTTCAAGCGGGTCAGCCTGGAACTCGGCGGCAAGAGTCCCGCGCTGGTGTTCGCCGACGCGGACGTGTCCACCGCCGCGGCGATCACCATGGGCACGGTCACCCTGGGCCTGTCCGGGCAGGTCTGCCTGGCCCAGACCCGGGCGCTGGTGCACCGGGATGTGGCCGATGAGTTCCTGGCCATGGCCGAGGTGATCGGCGGGATGGTCAGCTACGGGAACCCGTTCGACCCGGCCGTGACCGCCTCGCCGCTGATCAACACCCGGCAGATGGACCGGGTGCTGGGACTCATCGCCGAGGGCCGGGCGGCGGGCGCCCGGCTGGTCTGCGGCGGTACCCGCAGCGACGGTGACCTGGCCGCGGGCAACTTCGTCACGCCGACCCTGTTCAGCGACGTGTCCAACGACATGAGCATCGCCCGGGAGGAGATCTTCGGCCCGGTGCTGTCGGTGATCCCGTTCAGCGACGAGGACGAGGCGGTGCGGATCGCCAACGACACCCAGTACGGGCTGGCCGCCACGGTCTGGACCGGCGACATCAAGCGGGCCATGCGGATGACCAAGGCGATCCGGGCGGGCACCGTGGGCATCAACGGCTACCAGCTCGAGCCGCATGCGGCCTTTGGCGGCTACCGCCAGTCCGGGCTGGGCCGGGAAGGCGGCCGGGCGGCGATCGAGTCCTACACCGAGATCAAGACCGTCCTGCTGCCGTTCACCGACGAAATGATGTGACGCCGGGAGAGGGCAGCCGCGCCATGAGTGCGACGGTGCCATGACGGAGGCCCCCGCGGCCAGCAGCCTGGATAGGCTCACCGCCGAGCCCGTCCGGCGCGTCGGCCGGCGCTGGATCGCGCTCATCGCACTCGCCAATCTCGGCCTCTACCTCGCCTACCTCGGCCCCATCTCGGTGCTGCTGCCCAACCAGGTCCAGGCGATCGCCGGATCCGCCCACAAGGTTGCCGTCCTGGGCTGGGTGACCGGGGCCGGCGCGGCGGTAGCGATGATCTCCAACCCGGTCGCCGGGGCCCTGTCGGACCGCACCACGAGCCGGTTCGGGCGCCGCCGCCCGTGGGTGGTGTGCGGCGCGCTGACGGGCGCGGCCGCGCTGGTGCTGCTGGGCGGCCAGCACGCCATCGCCGGGGTTATCGCCGGCTGGTGCCTGGCGCAGGCCGGGCTGAACGCGATGCAGGCCAGCCTCAGCGCGGCCGTGCCCGATCACGTCCCGGTGGCGCAGCGGGGCGCGGTGTCCGGCTGGATCGGCCTGCCGCAGACGCTCGGCGTCCTGCTGGCCGTGGTGCTGGTGACCGACGTCGTCACCGGCGATGCTGGCTACGCGCTCCTCGCGGCCTGCGTCGTGGCGTGCGTCCTGCCCTTCGCGCTCACCACGCCCGACCCGCCGCTGCCGCGGGCCGGACGGCCGCCGTGGCAGTGGCGGACCTTCGCCAGGTCGTTCTGGCTGAGCCCGCGGCGCTACCCCGACTTCGCCTGGGCCTGGCTGACCAGGTTCGCGGTCAACCTCGGCAACGCGATGACCCTGCTGTACCTGCTGTACTTCCTGCGTGACCGGCTGCACTACAGCCGGCTGTTCCCAGGCCACAAGGCCGAGGACGGCCTGGTCGTGCTCATCCTCGTGTACCTGGGCGGGGTCGTGGTTACCGCCGTGGCCAGCGGCGTGATCTCCGACCGCACCGGCCGCCGCAAACTCCCGGTCACGATCTCCGGCCTGGTCATGGCGGTCGCGGCGATCCTGCTCGCGTTGTGGCCACGCTGGCCGGTTGTCATCGCCGCCGCCGCGATCATGGGACTGGGATTCGGCGTGTACCTGTCGGTGGACGCGGCGCTGGTCACCCAGGTGCTGCCGTCGGCCGCGGGCCGGGCCAAGGACCTTGGCCTGATCAACATCGCCAACACCGGGCCGCAGGTAGTGGCCCCGGCGATCGCTGCGCCGCTGGTCAGCGAGCTGGGTGGCTACCGGGCGCTGTACCTGTCCGTGGCGGTCATCACCGTGCTCGGCTCGGTGTTCGTCCGGCGGATCCGCTCAGTCCCCTGACCCCAGTCACACTGGCCCCTCCCGCCCACTCTTCACGCCCGCCGTGCGCCAGAATCGGGCAAATACCCCGCCATAACGCACGTTCCGCGTGAGATGTCGGCGCTAGCCATGATCAATGGGCGCCGGCCGGGCCGAGGTTCAGTCGTTGAAGCCGATGGTCTCGGTGGCCAGGGCGAGGGTGTCCTCGCAGGCGAACCCGGCCGAGCCTGCCGCGCCGGTGAACAACGGTGACAGAGCCCGCTGAACCGACTCCAGCGTCCACATGCCATCGGCGGATCCGTGCTCGGCCGCCAGGACCGTGGCGCGGATCCGGGGCGGCTCCATGACGGCGGCGACCCCGCCGTGCACCACGAACACCTCACCGTTGATCCCGTCCGCGGCCGGGCTGGCCAGGTAGAGCACGAGCGGCGCGACATGCTCCGGGGCGAGCGGATCCACCTGGCCGGCGGCCGGCGCGGCCATCAGGTCCGCGGTCATCGCGGTCCGGGCGCGCGGGCAGATGGCGTTGGCGCGCACCCCGTACCGGCCGCAACTGCGGGCCGTGGTCACGGTGAGCGCGGTGATCCCGGCTTTGGCCGCGGCGTAGTTGGGCTGGCCGGGCGAGCCAAGCAGGAAGGCCTCGGATGAGGTGTTCACGATCCGGCCGTAGCCGGGGCCGCCGGCCTGCTTGCTCTGGGCGCGCCAGTAGGCCGTGGCGAAGCGGGTGGTCACGAAGTGCCCCCGCAGGTGAACCCGCAGCACGAGGTCCCATTCCTCGGCCGACATCGAGAAGATCATCCGGTCCCGGAGCACCCCGGCGTTGTTCACCAGGATGTCCAGCCGCCCGTAGGCGTCCAGCGCGGCCGCGACGAGTTGCTGGCCCGTCTGCCACTCGCCGACATCGCCCGCGGCCACGCGCACCTGGCCGCCGGCGGCCGAGATCTCGTCCGCCACCGCCTGCACCGCGTCGCCCGGCAGGTCGTTCAGCACGAGCCGCGCCCCGGCCGCGGCCAGCGCGAGCGCCTCCGCGCGGCCGAGCCCGTTCCCGGCGCCGGTCACGATCGCGGCCCGGCCATCCAGGGCCAGCGTGTCATCCATTCGCAAACCCATCTGGTCAGTAGCCGGGCCCGGACAGGATGCCCCCGTCGGCGACGAATTCACTGCCGGTCGAGTAGGAGGCCTCGTCGGAGGCCAGGAACGCCACCAGCCGCGAGATCTCGGCCGGTTCCGCGAACCGGCCCAGCGGCATTGACTTGATGAAGTCGGCGCCGTCGTCCGGCTCGAGGGTGGTCCTGGTCTCGGCCGCCTCCAGCACCATGCTGGTGAGCACGCCGCCGGGATGAACCGAGTTGACCCGGATCCCGAGCTGGCCGAGCTCCTGCGCGGCGACCTTGGTCATGCCGCGGATCGCGAACTTGCTCGCGCTGTAGGCGGACAGCCCGGCCGCCCCGGTGAAGCCCTCAACCGAGGAGATGTTGATGATCGACCCGCCGCCAGCGGCGCGTCATCGGCCCGATCACCGCCTTCATGCCGAGCCAGCAGCCGACCGCGTTCACGTCCAGGATGTGCCGGAAATCGGCCAGCGGCATGTCAGCGATACTGCCGAACCTCAGCACGCCCGCGTTGTTGACCAGCACGTCGAGCCGGCCAAAGGCCTCCAGCACGGTCGCGACGGCGGTGGCCCAGTCCGCTTCGCTGGTCACGTCGTGGTGCACGTACCGGCAGCAGCCCGGGCCGAGCTGGGCGGCCACGCGCCGCGCCCTTGGCGTCGAGCACGTCGCCGAAGACCACCCGGGCACCCTCGGCCACGAAGTGACGGACGTGCGATTTGCCCATGCCCCGGGCGCCGCCGGTGATCAGCGCGACCTTGCCATCGAGTCGGCCCATGGGCTCTCCCAGATCTGTCTCAACCAAACGCTTGCTTGGTCGAGGGTAACAGGCCACCGGCCTGGGTGAGCGAGGGTCCATGCGGCCGCGCCGACGCCGTTCCCAGGCCCGAGCGCGGCCCGGCCCACGGTCCACTGGCTGCCGATCGGTGGCCCAGGTCGCTGTACGCCGCGGCGGGCGAGCCCTCGGTCCCTCGGCGGCGATCCCGCTCGAAGAGGATCCGGAGGAACCCGTCCACCACCTGGTCGGTGGTGTAGCCGCCGGTCCGGCGCCACTGGGCCGGGATCCACAGCACGTCACGCATCAGCCGGTAGGTGAGTTTCGCGTCCAGGTCGGCCCGGAACAGCCCGGCCTGCTTGCCGAGTTCCAGCTGCGAGATCCAGATCCGCTCGATCTCGCGCAGCGCCTTGGGCAGGTAGGCGAACCGCGGCTGGGTGCTGAAGTAACTCCAGTCGTTCTGCAGCATGGCCAGGGCCGCCCGGTGCTGGGACAGGGTCCGGCTGGTCGAGCGCACGATCTGCTCGATGGCGGCCCGGGGGCTGGCGGCCGAGGCGACCGCCGTCCGGTAGTCGGTGAGCACCTCGTTGATGAAGCCCGACAGGATCTCGTCACCGATCGACTCCTTGGAGTCGAAGTGGTGATACAGGCTGCCGGACAAGATCCCGGCGGCGTCCGCGATCTCCCGCACGGTCGTGGCGCGGTAGCCCTTCTCCGCGAACAGGTCACCGGCGAGCGCGACCATGTGCGACCGGCGCCCGGAGCGGGCCGCCCCGTCGGCGGGGACGGTGCCCGCCGCCCCGTTCCGTCCGCCTGCCTGGCTCTTCCTCGTGCTGGCCACGTGGTCATTATCGCAGCAGAACGCCTGCCTCCCTAACGCTTGCTCGGGAGGCTCCAGGCGTGTCTTGCCGGAAGAAGTGAAACCTGTTCTACTTACTCGCGAAGATCACCCGCGTGCGGTGGGACCGGAGCTGCGCCTGGCGCGCCGCCCACGACTCACGCGGCGCCAGCGCTCGCGTTGCCCGGACCCGCGGAGGCAGCCCATGATCCTTGATCTTTTCCGTGTCACCGGCCGCGCGGCCGTGGTCACCGGGGCGGGCCGGGGGATCGGCGCGGCTGCGGCCGTGGCCCTGGCCCAGGCTGGCGCGGACGTCGTCATCTCCGCCCGGACCGGGGAGCAACTGGCCCAGGTGGCGCGGCAGGTGGAGGCGGCCGGGCGCCAGGCGGTGGTGGTCCCCGCCGACCTGGCTGACCTCGACGCGGCCGCGGGCCTGGCCGCCGCCGCGGTCGACGCGTTCGGCCGGCTGGACATCGTGGTCAACAACGTCGGTGGCGCGCTGCCGCGCCCGTTCACCGCGACGACCGCGCGGCACCTGGCCCGGGCCTTCGAATTCAATGTCGCGGTCGCGCACAGCCTGACCCAGGCCGCGGTACCGCACCTGCTGGCCGCGAGCAGCGGGGACGGCCCGGCGGGGGCCGTGATCAACATCACCTCGGCCGTGGGACGGGTCGCGGGCCGCGGATATCTGGCTTACGGCACCGCCAAGGCGGCACTGGCCCACTACACCCGGCTGGCCGCGGCGGACCTGGCCCCCCGGATCAGGGTCAACGCGGTCGCCGTGGGCGCGGCCGCCACCTCGGCACTGGACGTCGTGCTCGTCGATGACTCGCTGCGGCGGCAGATGGAACGGGCCACCCCGCTCGGCCGGATCGGTGATCCGCAGGAGGTCGCGGCGGCGATCCTGTTTCTCGCCTCGCCGGCCTCGGCGTACCTGACCGGGAAGATCCTGGAGGTTGACGGCGGCATAGACCGGCCTAATCTCGATCTCGGAATCCCGGACCTCTGAGGGACGCGGAGCCGCCATCCACCTCTTGGAGCGCGCCGAATGCCCGAGTCGAACCCGACCGCACGGTCTGCCGAGCAGCCATCTGCTGAGCAGCCATCTGCCGAGCAACGGGCCGTTGCGCAACCGCCTGTTGAGCGACTGGCCGTTGAGCAACTGTCCCTAGAGCAGAAGGCCGCCCTGCTCTCCGGCCGCGATTTCTGGTCTACCCAGGCGTTCGATGCCGCCGGGGTACCGTCGATCGTGCTCACCGACGGCCCGCACGGGGTGCGCCGCCAGGTCCAGTTCGACCGCCTGGGTGCGCACCAGGCGGTGCCGGCCACCTGTTTCCCGCCGGCGGTCGCGGTCGGATCCAGCTGGGATCCCCGGGTCGCCGGGAGGATCGGCGCTGCTGTCGGCCGGGAGGCACGGGCGCTGGGCGTGCACGTCGTGCTCGGCCCCGGAGTGAACATCAAGCGGTCACCGCTGTGCGGGCGGAACTTCGAGTACTACTCAGAAGATCCGCTGCTGGCTGGCGTGCTCGGCGCCGCGCACGTCCAGGGCCAGCAGGGCCAGGGCGTCGGGGCGTCGGTCAAGCACTTCGCGGCGAACAATCAGGAAACCGACCGCATGCTGGTCAGCGCCGATGTCGACGAGCGCACGCTGCGTGAGATCTACCTGCCCGCCTTCGAGCGGATCGTCACCCAGGCTCATCCGGCCACGGTGATGTGCGCCTACAACAAGGTCAACGGCGTGTACGCGGCCCAGAACCGGTGGCTGCTGACCGAGGTCCTGCGCGGGGAATGGGGCTTCGCCGGCGCGGTGGTCTCCGACTGGGGTGCCGTGCACGACCCGGTGGCCGCGCTGGCCGCCGGGCTGGACCTGGAGATGCCCGGCACCGGGGGCCAGAGCGCACAGCGGATCGTCGGCGCCGTCCGGGCCGGTGACCTGGACGAGGCCGTGGTCGACGCCGCCGTCGGCCGGGTGCTCGCCCTGACCGGCCTCGTCACCCGCCCGGCCGGCCTCGCCGCCGGGTTCGACGCAGACGCCCATCACGCCCTGGCGCGGCAGGTGGCTGCCGACTGCGCCGTGCTGCTGAAGAACGACGGCGGCACCCTGCCGCTGACCGGTGGCGGCCCGATCGCCGTGGTCGGTGAGTTCGCCCGGGCACCGCGCTACCAGGGCGGCGGCAGCTCGCACGTCAACCCCACCCGGGTTGACGCCGCACTGGACGCTATCCGCGCGCTGGCCGCCGGGCCCGGCCGCGACGTCGGCTTCGCCCCCGGGTTCACCGTCGACGGCAGTGGCGACGCCGCGGCGCTGCGCGAGGAGGCGGTGGCTGCCGCCCGGCACGCCGAGGTCACGGTGGTCTTCGCCGGGCTCGGGGAGCGGGAGGAGTCCGAGGGGTTCGACCGGGAGACCCTCGGCCTGCCCGCCGCCCAGGTCGATGTCATCCGGGCCGTCGCCGCGGCCAGCCCGCGTACCGTCGTCGTCCTGTCCCATGGGGGCGTGGTCTCGCTGGAAGGCTGGCACGACGACGTGGACGCCATCCTGGATGGCTTCCTGCTCGGCCAGGCTGGCGGCCCGGCCCTCGCCGACCTGCTCTTCGGCGTGGCCAACCCGTCGGGCCACCTGGCCGAGACGATCCCGCTGCGGCTGGCCGACAACCCCAGCTACGTCAACTTCCCGGGCGAGCAGGGGCACGTCCGCTACGGCGAGGGCGTGATGGTCGGTTATCGCTGGTACGACACGGTCGGCCTGCCGGTCCGTTACCCGTTCGGCCACGGCCTGTCCTACACCACCTTCAGCACCGGGGATCTGACCGTCGAGGTCACCGGCCCGGACACCGCCCGCGCCTTCGTCGCCGTCACCAACACCGGCGGCCGGGCCGGCCAGCACGTCGTCCAGTTGTACGTCGCCACCACGGCCGGCCCGGCCCGCCGCCCCTCGCGGGAACTGCGCGCCTTCACGAAGGTCAGCCTGGAGCCGGGGGAAACCCGCACGGTCCCGCTCGACCTGGACCGGCGCGCCTTCGCGTACTACGACCTCCGCGCGGCGGGCTGGATCGTCGCGCCCGGGACCTACCTCATCCAGATCGGCGAGAACGCCGCCACGGTGGTCGGCGAGGCGGCCATCACCCTCACCGGCGACGTGGTCATCGCCGAGCTCACCCTGGACTCGACGGTGGGCGACTGGTTCACCCACCCCATCGTCGGCGCCACCCTGCTGGACGAGCTGACCGCGGGGATGAGCGACGAGCAGCGCGCCGGGCTGCCGGCCGACCCGGATCTGCTGCGGGCCGTGGCGTCGATGCCGATCCAGCAGGCGCTGAGGATGCTGGGCGGAGCCGTCCCGGAGGCGACCCTGGAGCGGCTGATGGCCCGCAGCCGCCGCCCAGACTGATCCTCCCGCGCCCCCAGACCTGCAAGGGCGCGGCCGCTCCGGCCTGCCCGGCGGCCATCAGCCCGGCCGGCATCAGGCCTGCTGGCCCACCCCGACCAGGTTTCCGTAGCGGCTCGGGTCCGCGGGGACGTCGGCACCGGGATCGGGCCGCCACTCGGGGATGTAGACCAGCCCGGGATCCACCACGGCGAAGCCGTCGAAGAAGCCGAGGATTTCCTGGTGGGAGCGCAGGTGCAGGTCCATGGCGACGCTGCGGTTGTACACCTTCTCGACCGCGTCGGCGACGCTGGGCCGCCCTTCGTTGGTGCCGTGCGAAATGACCAGGTAGCTGCCGGGCGCCAGCGCGTCGCGGAGGGTCGCCACGATGCCGCGGGGGTCTTCGGCGTCGGCGACGAAATGCAGGATGGAGACCAGCAGTAATCCGGTCGGCTGGGCCGGGTCGATCAGCCGGCGGGTGACCGCGTGGTCGAGGATCTGCTCTGGATCGCGCAGGTCCGCCTCGATGATCGCGGCGTTCTCGTTGCCCTCCAGGAGGGCCTTGCTGTGCGCCACGACCACCGGGTCGATGTCGACGTAGGCGATCCGGGCGGCCGGGTCGGCCTGCTGGGCGACCTCGTGCACGTTGCCCTGGGTGGGAATGCCCGAGCCGATGTCCAGGAACTGGCGGATACCGTTCGCGGCGAGGAACCTGACCGCGCGGCCGATGAACGCGCGGTTGGCCCGGCCGATGAGCGGGGCGGTGGGTTCGACCGCGGCGATAGCCCGGGCCACGTCCTGATCGGCCAGGAAGTTATGCGTGCCGCCCAGCCAGTAGTCATAAACCCGGGCCGCGTTGGCCCGCCTGGTTTCCACCCCGGGAGGCACCCAGCCCGGCTCGGTCATGACGGCCCCTGGAGGTCGGCGTCCGCGTCCGTCGTCGGCTTCGGCTTCGGCGTTGGCGAGAAGGCGGCGGGCTTCGGCTTCATCGGCGGGGGCCACGAGCACGCGAACCCCCTGCACCTGCAGCGCTGGTTCCTGCCCGCCGGCATCGTCGGCCGACACGGCGGCGACCAGGTCGTTATTGCGCAGCATGCCGACGATCAGTTCCGCCTCGGTGCGGCTGCTCACCACGGCCACCGGCACGGTAGCCCCGTCAGGATCGGGCATAGGGTTTCCTCTCCTCGAAGAGCTGCCACCGTGGCGCCGTCCGCCGGTGCCGGCAGGATTACCATCGCAGGCACACTATCGGCGGCAGGGACGGTATGAACGCGGAGCAGCACCCGCCAGAACCTGATTACCGGGCCTACGCGGCGGCCGGTGCCCGCGCCCTGCAGCGCTGGTACCGCCCATACCGGGGGCTCTGGCAGGGCGCGGGCTGGTGGCAGTCCGCGAACGCGCTGACCGCGGTCATCAGGTATGCCCAGGTCACCGCCGACCCGGCGCACTCGGCAGTGGTGGAAACCACCTTCCGGCGCGCCCCGCGCTGGCGGCGCGGATTCTGCAACAAATTTTTTGACGATAACGCCTGGTGGGCGCTGGCCTGGATAGCAGCGTATGACCTGACGGGCGGCGGCCACTACCTTCACGCCGCTGAGCGGATCTTCGCGCGCAATGTGACGGGGTGGGACGGGACCTGCGGCGGCGGGCTGTGGTGGAGCACCGACCGCAAGTACAAGAATGCGATCACGAACGAGCTGTTCCTCACGCTGGCCGCCCGGCTGAGCCAGCGCACCCCTGATCCGGCCGGGCGGTACCGGGACTGGGCCCTGCGGGCCTGGGACTGGTTCTGCTCCGCTGGCCTGATCGGCCCGGGCGGACTGGTCAACGACGGGCTCACGGCCGACTGCCAGAACAACGGCCGCACCACCTGGACCTACAACCAGGGCGTGATCCTCGGCGGCCTGGCGTCACTGCACCAGATCACCGGGGACCACGGGTACCTGGAAACGGGCCGGTCCCTGGCGGACGCCGTGCTGGCCACGCTGACCACCCCCGCCGGGGCGAGCCCGGGCGGCATTCTCGTCGAGCCCAGCGAGCGGCCCGGTGACAGCGACCGCCGCTACGGGGACGACACCCAGTTCAAGGGGATCTTCATGCGGTACCTGCACGACTTCTACGCCGTCAGCCCCCGCCCGGCCTACCGGCAGTTCTTCCTCCGCAATGCCCGGTCCCTGTGGGCCAACGCCAGGAATCAGCAGAACCAGTTCGGCATGCACTGGTCCGGCCCGTTTGACCGGGCCGGCGCCAGCCAGCAGAGCTCGGCCCTGGACGCGCTCAACGCCGCCGCCCTCACGGCGGGCTAGCGGCCCGGTAACGCCCGCCAAGACAGGCGTCGGCTTGGTGAACGGTTTGCCCAGGTAGCAACGTTGTTACGGGTATGGGGGTATGCCCGATGGTTCCGGCCGGCCCGCGCCTGTGCGGCGGACACGGACTCGCGCCATGACCGGCGTGGGGGAGTGCGGTGTAATCCGCCATGCGCTGGGGGTCTACATCCTGGGCGCGATCAGCCCGCCCGACCGCAGCACCGTCGAGCACCATCTGGCCCGGTGCGCCGATTGCCGGGCGGAACTGGCCGGGCTCGCGGCCCTGCCGGGCCGGCTGGGCAGTGTGCCGGCCGCCGATATCACCAGGATGGCCGGGGACGAGCGCGGCGGGGCGGGCCGGGGCGGACGCCCGCCTGACGTCCCGCTGCAGACGTTGCTGGACCGGGCGGCCCGGGTCCGCCGGCGCCTGCGCTGGCGCCGCATAGCCATAGCCGTGGCGGCGGTGGTGATCGTCGGCGGCGGCGCGGTATCGGTATCGAGGGTGCTGTACTCGCCGGCCACGCAGCCGTCCGCGCCGGCGGTGCCATGGGCGGCCACAGTCACCGGCAGCGACCCGCAGACGGGCATGTCCGCCACAGTGAAGTACCTGATTCGGCCGTGGGGACTCGCGCTGAAGGTGCAGGTCAGCGGGATCTCCCCGGGCACGAGGTGTGAACTGCAGGTCGTTGACGCCCGCGGGCGGGACGTGCCGGCCGGGGGCTGGATGGTCGCAGCCGGCCACGCGGGGGCGTGGTACCCGGCTTCTTCCCCATTGCCCGCCGCTGATGTCCGCGGATTTCTCATCACCACCGCGCAAGGCAAAGATCTGGTGCGCGTCTCCGCGCTATGACAAGGCGATGACGGAACGGTCGCGGTGCCGCCACCGACCCGGCCGGAGCATCTGGATTACCCGGACGGGGTGACCTCGTACCACAGGCCGCCGTTCAGGTTGAGCTTGTTGCCGTGCGCCTGGCCCGGGGCGCTGTCGCCGACATAGGTGTAGAGCGGATGCCCGTTGTAGGTCGCCTGCGTCGAGCCGTCGGCGCGCTTGATGGTGCCGAGCGTCCCGGGCACGCCCGGGTCGGCGGTCACTGGTCCTTTCACCGGCGGCCAGTACGCGGCGCAGGACCCGTTGCAGACCGACTTGGTGGCGGTGTCCGGGGCGAACCAGTAGAGGGTGAATCCCTTGGAGTTGGCCAGGACCGTGGTCCCGCCGGCCTGCACGGTGTGCACGGTGTGCGCGCCGCCAGCGGTGCTCGACGGTCCCGCCCCGCCGGCTCCGGCCACGGCGATTCCCAGCAGGATCAGGGCGATCACCGACAGGCCCCCCACCGCCAGCCCGGCACCCGGTGTGCTCACCTGCAGCCTGGCGGCCAGCGACCCGGGCTGCGGGGGCGCCTCGGCGGCCGGGCGGGGCGCGGGGACCGCGGCGAAGATCGCCAGCACGGCGAAGGCCGCTACCTCGATCACCCCCGCGACGATTCCCGCGGTGGTGCGAACCTCGGTGAACCCGAACAGCCCGATCCACACCGTTAGCAGGTAGCCGCCGAGGGTGGACAGTGCGAACCCCGCGCCCGCCGCGGCGGCCAGCCGGCTGCCGGAGACGAGCACCACGGCGGCCAGGCCGAAGGCCGCGATCACCTGCAGCAGGAAGAGCCAGCCGATCGTCGGAATAGACCGGTAGCCGGTCAGGTAGAGGTCGAGGTGGATGCCGCCGGTCGCGGCCAGCAGCCCGGCGCCCGCCACCCGCAACCCGAGCCGCGGCGTTCGCCCCAGCGTCGCTGGCTGCGTTCTGTCCATGATCATTTCTGTCCCTTTCCGGCCGGCGGCCGGGTGGGGCGCGTCCCCCGGGGGGAGGAGCGTCGCCCGCCACCGCCTGGCGGGTCAGTCCCGCTCAGTAGCCTCCGGAGGAACTAGCTGAGTGGGTGGCGGCCGGCGCGGCTGCGCCGGAGATGGTCACCTCATGCCATACCCCGCCGGAGAGGTTGAGCCCGTTGCCCTTGGCCTGGCCCGGGGCGGTGTCGCTGACGTAGGTGTAGAGCGGGTGGCCGTTCCAGGTGGCCTGGACTGAGCCGTCAGCCCGCTTGATCGTGGCCAGCGTGCCGGTCACCCCGGTGCCCGCGGTCGCCGGGCCTTTCACCGGCGGCCAGTAGTGCGCGCAGGACCCGTTGCAGTTCGACTTGGTCGCGGTGTCCGGCGCGAACCAGTACAGGGTGAATCCCCTGGCGTTGGTCAGGACCGTGGCACTGCCGATCTTCGCCGTCTTCAGCGCCGAACTGGACGCCGCCGCCGGGGAGGCTGCGGCGCTGGAGGCGGAACTGCCGGACCCGGCCGTGCTCCCCGTCGATGAGCTCCCGCACGCCGCGGCGACCAGGGCCAGGCCAGCCAGTCCAGCCGGTGCCCACCATTTGTTACGCATCACATACCCCCGCTAACAGAAGAGTGACCTCTCACCCCCAGCACGTACGGTGCGGCCAGTCTGGTTCACCGGGTAGGTGAGCTGTTCAGCTTCCGCCTACGCCCAGAGTGGTCAGCAAGACCAGGACGATGGTGGCGGCGGCGAATACACCGTGAGTGATGACCACCGGCAGCGGAAAATGCCGTTCCGGCGGGACGGCCGTCCAGTTGCGGGCGGACCTGGCCGCGGCGCCCACGGGGGCGGCCGACGGGGCCGCATGGGTCCGGTACACGCCGACCCAGCGGGCCGCCATGATGAAGCCGAACAGGGCGACGGGAGCCAGGATGAACGTGGCCAGCCAGGCCAGCCGGTCGGTGTCAGTAAGCAGATAGATCCCCCACACGACCAGCCCGCTCATCGCGAGCAGGGCATGCGCACTGATCACCGGCACGGGCAGGCGGGTCGCCGCGGCCGACTGGAACTCGCGGTCGTATTCGATGAGCCAGATCGTCAGCAGGTAAAGCCCCGCGCCAGCGGTGAGAATCCAGGCAATAAGGCCAGCCTGTGGCATGCGTACTCCATCCTCGGCAGCACGGCCGAGCCGGTGCCGGTGATCTGCTGGATAAACGCCGAGGCGCCGCAACGGGCCGCATGCTGAATGCGAGTAACTGGGGTGCCCCCGACCATCCTTGTTCACGGGCCAGATGGTCAGGAAGTTCACAAACCTGGCACGTCTCTTTGCACGCTAGTACCGCCGGGCCGTGGGGGCGAGGCTGTCCGGCCCTTAGAGGTCTCTTTCGTAACAGAAGTTGACCGGCCCGTCTGGCCCGCCTTCACGGTTGGTGAAGCCGAGGCTCTCGTACAGCGCCCGGGCGGCCACATCATCCTCGCTGGTGCCCAGATCCATGTAATCGGCGCCCAGCTGCCGGGCCTGGTCGAGCGCGCTTTCCATCAGCCGGCGCCCCAGTCCCTGCCCACGCCAGGCGGGAACGACATACAACTCCGCCAGGTAGCACTCGAGGCCCGCGCTCCAGAAGGAGGGGCGGAAACGGAGCACCGCCAGGCCGTCGGGTCCCGGGCCGCCAAGCAAGATCACCGTCTCGTCTGAGCCCAGCAACCGCCCGATTCGCTCAGCCAGTACCGCAGGACCGGGCGTGGGATCGTCGTACTCCCGGTTGAAATCGTGCAGCAACTGCCCGATGGTGCCCACGTCCGCGGCCGTGGCGCGCCGGATGGCCAGGCCCGCGCGATCCGCCTCTCTCATGGCACCGAATCTATCGGCTCAGTGCTGGCCTGCTCTGCGTACCGCGAGTAGCCAGGCCGCGATGAGCAGCAGCACGGCCCCGGCAATCTCCTCGTAGAACGATGAGCGGGCGTACGGGGCGCCCCAGCTTTCCTGGAAGCCGAACAGGCCCGCTTCGATCGTGATGAGCAGGCCAGCGGCGGTACCGGCCAGCAGCCCCGCCGCGGCCAGCACCGCGGCCAGCCAGCGCAATGCGGCGGTGGCCAGGCCGATGACGAGGGCAGAGATTCCCTGCACCAGGAACAACGGCCCGATGGTGGCTATCTGCCGGTATCCATTGGTTTCGCCCCACAAGTAGAGGTGGATGACGCCAGAGATGATGGTGAGGACTGCGCCGGCCAGGATCAGCGCCGTGACCGTGGCCCGCAGCCCGGGGGACGGAATCACCCGGGGGCTGCGGGCCAGCACGCGGGCCCAGGATGGCGGACGGGAATGAGTTCGCTGTGCGACATCAGAGTTCATGACTAACCTGCCGTTGTCATAGGCGTGCGGATCACGGAATGCCGCCGGGGCCATAGCGCCAGGGCGAGCAGGACGAATAGTGGCGCCGTCCCAGGATCGGTGGCCTGCCCGGTGAGCAGGCCGCCCAGATCCTGGCCGAACACGCCGCAGAGAACGGCGGCCGCGATGCCCGCCGCCAGGGCGGTGCGGCGCCAGGCGGGACGCAGGACGCACCACCCGGCCGCAACCTCGATCATCGCTGCCAGCACGGCGAACAGTGCGCCATGGCCTGCGAGCAGATGCCCGGCCTGGCTGTTGAGCCCGGCCAGCCACCCCGGCTCGCCTTCACCGATATTGGCCACCTCGGCCGCGGGGACGCCGGCCGCGTGGTTGGCGCTGCCCAGTTCCAGCAGGGCCAGTCCGGACCACAAGATTGTCCAGCACCACCGGGCGCCCCGGCCGCCCAGCAGCCCAGCGTCCGCGACCGCAGGGCCGTCGTCAGGCCGGCGCGGCCACAGGATGAGCGCGATCAGCGCATACAACAGCGCGGCCCCCGGTGCCCCGTTCAGGGCGCTGACCCCAGGCATGAAAAGGCCGCCGAAACCTTCGCCGACCACCCACACCGCCAGTGCCCACGCGATGGACACCGGCCGCGCCAGGGACGCGGTGCGGCCCCAGAGCAGGCCGGCGCCGATCGCCATTTGCAACGACGCGAACGCGGCGTTCCAGATCACCGGGTGGGCGGTGAGCATGTCGGTGGTCCGGTACAGGACCGCCGACACCGGCCCGGGCAGGCCCATGTTGGCCATGCCCAGCATGTTGCCGAAGAACGCGCTGCTGAACATGTACGGCTGCCACTGCAGGACACCGTCGGCCAGCCATGCCGCGCCCAGCGCCATCTCCAGCCGCCGGCGGGTCACCACCCGCGCCGCGCCACCCCGGAGCCGGGGCGGGGCAGTGGCGGTGCGGGCCTGAGCCTGATCCACCGGCTGAGCCATCAGGAAACGGTGATGTTCACGTTCATGCCCTGGGCCTTATGACCGGGCACCCCGCAGTAGATGTCATAGCTCCCCTTGCTCAGGGTCACCGTGACCGACGCCGACTGCCCGGGAGACAGCAGGCCAGCGGTCTTGGCCTGGTTGACGCCCGGCCCGTTAATGACCAGGTTGTGCTGCAGGTGCCCCTTGTCCACGGCGGTGAACTTGTAAGTGCCGGGGCTGAAGCTCTTCTTCGACAGCGCAATGTGGAACTCAGTCTCGGTGGCGGTCACCGTCGCTGTGCCACCCGCGGCAGGGCTTGGCGCCGCTGCGGACGAGGGCGCCGAGGACGGGGCCACCGAGGACGGGGCCGCTGCGGGCGAGGCCGCCGGGGAACCAGAAGAAGAGCACCCCGCCGCCGTCAGCGCGATCGCCGCGGCGGCCACCGGAAGGGCAGCCGCGAGCGCGCGGCGCCGCCGCACTCGCGAGGCATCTGAGTCAGCCGACGATGAGAACACTATTCCTCCTGGTAGACGCGCGGGCCGATCGGCCGTGGGGTCGTTTTCTCCCACTGATCTTCAACACGTCAGGAGTACACCTGTGGTTCAGCGGAGCATTCGTCAGCGCCCATGTGGCACGTGAGACTGCAGATCATGGACGGGCGGACTGGCTGGGCCGCGGTCATCGTCAGCCGCTGCGGAGCCCCGACGGGCGGGTACGGGCCGGGGCGCACGAGCCTGGCTGACCACCCGTTCAGGGTGATAACTGGACCGGGACCTGCCTGTCTACTGGCAGGGGAGGTGGCCGGGATGGGTGCGCAGGGAACAAGCCGGGGTCAATGACGGCCAGCGGGACGGTGCCGGCCGTCGGCGGAGTCACACCCCGGCAGCGCCGCTGGCTGATTGCGCGCGCACTGCTTCGCGCACTCCTGGCCGCCACGCTGCTGGTGGCGCTGTACTACGTGCTGCCGATGGACAGAGCGCTGGATACCCACACGGTGCTGCTCCTGGTCCTGTGCCTGGCCGTCCTGGCGGTCCTGCTCGCCTGGCAGATCCGCGCCATCGCGCAGTCGCAGTACCCCGGCTTGCGGGCCCTGGAGACGGTGGCGGCGGTCGTGCCGCTCTACATCCTCGCGTTCGCCACGACGTACTTCCTCGCGGAGCACGCGGACAGTGCCTACTTCAGCCAGTCGCTGACCCGCTCCAGCGCCCTGTACTTCAGCGTGACCGTGTTCTCCACGGTCGGGTTCGGCGACATCACCGCCCGGGCCGACCCGGCCAGGCTGATCGTTACCGCGCAGATGTTCTTCGATCTCATCCTGCTCGGCTTCGGCGCCCGGGTCTTCCTCGGCGCCGTGAAACTCGGGCGCCAGCGGCGTGCGCCGGACCAGCCAGAACATCAGTAATCACGACGAAAGCCCTGGACATAACGCTGAATTCCGGCGGCCTCACCCGCTGTGACCAGGTGCCGATCTACCTGATCGGCCCGATCACAAATGGTTGAACCCGCCGGTTTCTTCCTTGGTCATCGACACGGTGACCGGATGCTTGTCAAAGTGAGCCACCGCGTCGCGGAAGTCGGCGAGCAGCGAGGCGGCCATGTCCTGGCTCACCCCGAGGCGGACCAGGATGCGCTGCACGGCGATGTCAGCGGCGCTTCCGGTGAGGGTGTAGGCAGGCACCTGCCATCCGCGGGTGCGCAGCCGGTCGGCCAGGTCGAACAGCGTGTAGCCGGGGTCGGCACCTTCGCGGATCCGCCAGGTGACCGTGGGGATTCCGGTAGCCGGGTTGCTGTCGCACAGCAGCTCGAAGGGGCCCAGCTTGACGATCTCCGTGGCGAGGTACTGGCCGATGTCATAGGACGCCTGGTGGATGCGGCGGTAGCCCTCATGGCCGAGCCGCAGGAAGTTGTAGTAGCTGGCGATGATCTGGCCGGCCGGGCGGGAGAAGTTGATCTGGAACACCGGCATGTCGCCGCCCAGGTAGTTGACGTGGAAAATGAGGTCATCGGGGAGTTCGCTGCTGTCCCGGAAGATGACCCAGCCCACGCCCAGCGGAGCGAGCCCGAATTTGTGCCCCGAGGCGCTGATCGACTTGACCCGGGGCAGCCGGAAGTCGAAGACGACCTCGGGCGCGCAGAACGGGGCGAGGAAACCGCCGCTGGCCCCGTCCACGTGAATGTCGATATCCAGGCCGGTGTCGGCCTGCAGCTTGTCCAGCGCCTTGGCCATCTCCTCCACCGGCTCGTACGCGCCGGTGTAGGTGACGCCCAGGGTCGGCACGACCATGATGGTGTTCTCGTCCACCCGCTCGAGCATCGAAGCGGCATCCATCATGTAGCTGCCATGTGACATCGGGACCTCACGCATCTCGATGTCCCAGTAGCGGGCGAACTTGTGCCACACCACCTGGACCGGGCCGCACACCATGTTCGGGTTGTCGGTCGGCTTGCCCTCGGCGCGCCGCTTGGCCCGCCACCGCCATTTGGCCGCCATGCCCGCGAGCATGCAGGCCTCCGAGGAGCCGATGGCCGAGGTGCCCACGGTGTTGGCCGCCTCGGGTGCGTTCCACAGGTCGGCCATCATGTGCACGCAGCGCCGCTCTATCTCGGCGGCCTGCGGGTACTCGTCCCTGTCGATCATGTTCTTGTTGACCGACAGCGCCATCAGGGCCAGAGCCTCGGGTTCCTCCCAGGTCTGGCAGAACGTGGCCAGGTTCTGCCGGGCGTTGCCGTCGAGGATCAGCTCGTCCGCCACCACCTGGAACGCTTCGCGCGCTTGCGTCTCGTCCTTGGGGAAGCGGTATTTCGGCACCGGTCTGGTCAGGTCACGCTCGGCGAACACGCAATCCTCTATCTGGTCGCGGACGGTATCGCGGTCGTGCAGGGGCATGATCAGCATCTCCTAGATCGTGAGCTGATCCCGATGCTGGCCGGAGCCGGCGGGGCCTGCATCCCCCGTGACGGGTAGCGGGATGGCCTTCCGGGCCGCCCGCGTACTCCCCCTGAGCGGGTGATTCGCCACCGGGCAAACCCTCCCATACTGAGGCCGAATCATGGTCGCCCTCGGCCCGCCCACGCAGAGGTCCCAGCGGGGCCGTAAGCCAGGACGGCGCCGGTCAGCGTTCGATCCTCGAGGAGGACAACATGTTCAGGAGGCGACGTCCGCTGCTGCGGGCGGCAGTGGTCGGAGGCGGGGCGTACGTGGCGGGCAAGAGGGTCGCGAAGCGGCGAGCCGACCAGGATGCGCAGGATGCCGACCAGGATGGCCGCATCGACGACCTCGAGCAACAGCAGCAGGTCGCTGCACCCCCGGCGGCCGCGCCTGCGGCCGCTCCGGCGGCCGCACCCTCAGTGGCAGATCAGATCAGCCAGCTGGCGGACCTGCATCAGCAGGGGGTTCTCACCGACGACGAGTTCGCCGCGGCCAAGGCAAAACTGCTGGGCACGTGAGCACAGACGCCATGGCCGCCGCCCTCGTAGCGGCGGTCATGGCGTCTGTGAAGGCGATCTCCTGCTAGCGCTCTTACCTAGCGCCGGCGAGAGACGCGGCGTGCGGTGCGCCGGCCGGTGCGGCGGGCGACCCTGCGTCCTCCGAACATTTCTCCTCCTGCCCGTGGTCGTGATCGTGGCTGGTTACGGCTTTGCTCCAGCGGTTTCCATGGCGTGAAGTTCTTCCGCGTCCTCGGCGGATACCAATCCGATCTCGACGAGGTCGAGCGGGCTGATGAAACCGTCGCTGACCCGGAAACCGCCCGCCCGCGCGATCGCGTCGCGCAGTGGCACCGCCCAGTGGTGCTCCAGCAGGATGAGCGCCGCTGCGGAGTCGTTGGGGATGTCCTCAAGCACATCCCAGGCCTCCTGCTCGGAAAATACATGCACGCCATCTGCGGTCGCCTCGGCGCCGGCGATGGCGCCCGCCTCGGCTCCTTCCTCGCCATCGATGCCGAGCCCGATCAGGGCTCCGATCTTGCTGCCCAGCTCGATGGCCTCGTCCGTGGACAAGTTGCTGAGGTGCTCCACCTCCAGGTCCCCGTCCGCATCCTTGTATACGGCCAGGGAGTCGATCACCCGGACGGTGTCGCTCTCGCGCAGTCGCTCCAGCTCAGCGATGATCTCGCCATGGAAATCGGGGTGGCTGAACCCCAGCACGATGAGCTGAACTGGTCCAATCGCCATGTCCTACCTCGTTTCTCGCTCGGCTTTCGTCAACTAACGGGAAGCCGTCACCCTCACACCAACGCTCCCGCTCTCGGTACCAGAGGCTTCCCGATGACGTGCCGGGGCCGCATCCCCCACCGGGGGTGATGAGCTCAGCGGGGGAAGTCGTCACAATCTTGCTGACGATCGCCCGGCAGAGAGTGCGGCAATGGCACGGCCGGGCGCCGTTGATCCTTGCCCTCACCGCCATGGCTGGCGGGAGCGGTTCGTTAGAAGGAGAAACTGCCGTGAACTATCCCCTGCTTAACCTGTTCTGGACGATCTTCGAGGTCTTCCTGTGGGTAATTTGGTTCTGGATCCTGATCACCGTGTTCATCGACATCTTCCGCAGCAGTGACCTGAACGGATGGGGCAAAGCCCTCTGGTTCCTGTTCGTCTTGCTGATCCCCCTGGTGGGAGTGCTGGTCTACCTGATTGCCCGCGGCGGCGAGATGCACAACCGGGCGGCGAAGTTGGCTGAGCAGCAGGACGCGGCGGCCCGCAGCTACATCCGGGAGGCGGCGACGGATGCCACCCCCGCGGACCAGCTGGCCAAGCTCGCCGACCTGCATGCGCGGGGAGTCATCACCGACCAGGAGTTCCAGCAGCAGAAGGCCAAGGTCCTGGCCGCCTGACTCCGCGGGCATTCCCGCCTGCCCGCCGGCCACAGATTCGCCCCGGCACCGGCTTGGTCCTCAGCCAAGCCGCTGCCGGGGCGGATCCGTCTGCCGGGCCTCGCGGACTCACCCGGGTGAGCGGCGCACCGGGGTGAGCGCATCCTCACCCGGCTCAGGGCTATAACAGCCGCATGCCTGGAGAGCACGCTCGCTGGTACCGGATCGTCGTGCGTGGTGAGGTCGGATCGTTGCTGGCCGCCTCCCTGGGGGAAACCGAGGTTACGGCTTTCCGCGGCTGGACCAGCATTACCGCTTCGGTCCAGGATGTGTCTGAGTTCTATGGGCTGCTGGACCGGCTGGAGGAATTCGCGCTGCGGGTGGTCAGCGTCAATGAGCTCGCTGGCCCCGGCGCCGGGCCGGCCGGCGGATCGGACCGGTCGGGTGCGGCCTGGCTGGCCGGCGCGGCCGAGCACGATCCGGCGGTACTCGAGCCCTCGCTGAGCCTGGCCGAGGACACCGGCGCGATCCTGGGGCTCGATAGGAGATCCCGCCCGTTGGTCCGGCTAGCCGGGCTCGTGGCGACGGGGGCAGGCGAAATGTCGTCCGCCTATCGGTGGCAGGTCAGTGAGGCCCTCAACCAGGGGGTCACGATCGATGAGATCGCGGGTGTCCTGATGGCGCTTCTGCCCACCGTGGGAACAGCGCGCGTCACCGTCGCCGCCTCCGCCATCCGCACGGCGCTTGACCGGGCCTGACGCGAAGCTTCGTGTACCAGCTGTAAGCGTTTGCGGCTTATCGTTACTTTGTGCCAAGCTAGGCGACGGTTGTGACCCGTCTGCCCTGGACTTCGGCAGACGTGAGGACTGCTGCTCCGGGGGGGGCCCAGTGAGTCACGAGGAAACGTATACCGCCATTGACGCATCGCCGGCTGGCGAGGCCGTCCTTCCCGTGGGTCAGTTCGGCCACGGGCTGACCGCCAGCCTGCGCCGCCAGCCGGCCCGCCGGGTGGAGAGCCGGGCGGAAGGCGGCTACACCGGCGCGTTCGAGCTTGTCTGCGGCGACTGCGGTGATCATCTGTATCTGGACTACTCCGAGGTGTCACCCCGGCTACGGCGCATCCGCGGTCCATACACGATGCAGGCAGGTCTGGCCGCCTACGAGGAACACCTGGGCTGCCGGACCTTAGGCGGGTCAGAGCAGCTGGAGCTGGCGGGCGCGGCGGACCGCCTCGTTCCTGCTGCCCGCGCCGAGCTTGCGGAAGATGCTCTTCAGGTGGCTCTTGACCGTATTGACCGAGACGAACATCTCCGCCGCGATCTCGGCTGTGCCCAGCAACTCTGACGCGTGCTGCAGCACCTCGCGCTCGCGGTTGCTGAGATTCTCCACGACCAGGGGCATGACCTGCACCGCCGTGGCCTGCCGGGCTGCGGTGACCGGTGGCCTGGCCGGAGCGCCCGCCCGGGAGCGGGCCGGGCCGCCGTGGCTGGCCGGCCCTGGATTCAGCAACTTACGGAAGGCCCGGGCCAGGCCCGGATTGTCCTGTAGCTCGTCGTGGAGCCAGCTGCCCTCCATGAGGAACGGCAGCCGCACCTGCTCGGCCGTGGCCAGCCGCAGAGCCCGCTCGAGCCAGCGAGCCGCGCTGCGGCGGTCCCCGATCTCATGGCTGAGCTGAGCATCGGCCAGCCAGGCCTGCAGGCGGACGTGATCCGGGACCCGGCCCCCCGCCGCGGAGCCTGCGGCCAGGGCGTGCCTGGCGGCCTGGGTGTTCCCGCCGGCCAGCCACGCGCGCGCCAGGGCCGCCGCCGCCTCCAGGGAAGAGCCAGCGCCGGCCCGGCGTGCGGCCTCGACCGCGGACGCGGTGTTTCCCTGCGCTAGGTGGGCCTGCGACTCAGCCAGCAGCAGGCGCTGTTCGAGCCAGGGCGCAGCGGACCAGCCGTGCCGGGCCCGGCCGGCCAGCGCCGCCACCGGGCCCGCGCGCCGCTGGGCCAGGAATCCGCGTGCGGCGACGAGGCAGGCCACCGCCCCGATCAGCTTGTCCGGGCAGAGCTGCAGAATCTCGTCCGCCCGCCTGAGGCAGCGCCGGGCTTCGGGCAGCTCGTTGCGTTCCACGTGAACGTAGGCCATGGCCACGGTCGCGGCGCAACTGGAGCTCTCGTCGGCCCGGGCCCGGTTGTCCCGGCCTGCGCCCACGGGCGGCATGGCCAGCTCGGCGGCGCGGCCCAGGCGGCCACGCAGGGCCTCCAGCAGGGCCAGGTGACCAAGGCAGTCGGCTCGCTGCCCGGTGTTCTGCATGGCCGCCGCGGCGCCGCTCAGCGTGACCGCCGCCTGATCGAAATCACCGGCCCACAGTTCCAGCGCTCCGCGGCCCGCCTTCACCTGTGCCTCCATATCAGGATGCAAGGCCAGCTGATCGGCCGGAATCTTGCCGACCAGGGCGGTAGCGTCCGCCGCCGCGACCTCGCCGGCCTGAAGTTCCCCCTGGCGTTGCGCCAGGCCGAGCCGGATGACCGCCCGGGCGAGCCGGGACGGAATTTCCTCATCGGGAGGAATCTGGTCCAGCATCTGATCCGCGACCGCGAGCGATGCGCCCGCCGAGTCATCACTTGTGGTCGCGAGCCGGAGCGCGGCCGTCACCAGCAGGGGCTGCGGTTCGCTCCAGGTTTGATCCTGCGGGATGCACTGCAGTACCTCGGCGAGCGGCTGGACGCCAGGTGGCTCCATGAGCTGGTCGACGACCAGCTCATCCACGGCTATCCGGGCGGCAAGTTGCCAGTCGCCTCCCGCCACGGCCTGCCGGGCGGCCTCGGCGGGGGTCCGGTTCTTCCGGAGCCACCGGGCGGCCCGCCGGTGCAAGTCACGCTCCAGGCCAGGGGATTCGCGGCGGAGTTTCAGGCGCAGCACGTCCGCCAGCAGCGGATGGTAGCGATACCAGCCATCACCAAGAGGCTGGATGAGGGCGTTGGCCTGGGCCAGCGCGGGCAAGTCGGTGGCGGGCTCGGCACTGGCCAGCTCGCCGGCGAGATCGGCGTTGACCTGATCAAGGATGCTCGTGCGCAGCAGGAAGGACCTCATGGCCGCCGGCAGGGTGCTGAGTACCTCCTCCACCAGGTAGCCCGCGACGGCGCTGTCCTCGGCGGCGATGTGCTTGACGAACAGCGCCGGGTCAGAGTGGGTCGCCATCGAGATCGCGGCCAGGCGCAGGGCTGCTACCCATCCGTCGGTCCGGCCGGTGAGGAAGCCCAGCGAGTCGGCGGGCAGCGCGATGCCGTGCTGCTCCATCAGCTGGCCGGCCTCCTCGACGCTGAAGGCCAGCTCGCCGGCCCGGATCTCGGTCAGCTCGCCGGCCAGCCGGTAGCGGTGCAGCGGCAGCATGGGATCGCTGCGCGAGCCAACCACCAGGCTCAACTGCGGCCTGGCGTTTCTGAGCAGGCGGGTCAGCGCGTTCAGGGTCCGGGGCTCGGTCACCAGATGGAGATCGTCCAGGACCAGGACCACTGGCGCGCCGCGTGCTGTGATCGCCGCGGTCAGCCTGAGCAGGAATGCCTGATCGACGCGACCCCGCCCCGGTGCCCAGATGTTCCCCGGGATCTCCACACCCGCGCGCCGCAGGGCCTCGACCACGTAGGACCAGAAAGCCCGGGGGCGGTTGTCGTATTCATCGAGGGTGACCCAGGCGATCGGGGGCAGGCCCGCGCGGGTGGCGGCCCACGAGGCCATGGCCATGGTCTTGCCGGCCCCGGGCGGCCCGCTGACTACGGTGAGCAGGCTCTGTCTTCCGGCGTCGATCCGCTCGTCGATCCGCGGGCGGGGCACCAGCCAGCCGGGCAGGGCGGGTGCGATGATCTTGGAGGTGAGGATGGTCTCATCGATGCTGGACGCGCGGTGCCGGGTGGGACTCGTCGCCACGCCACGGGGGCCCGAAGTCATCGTCACGCCTCTGCTCTAGACCGGCAGGAAACGCCGGCGATTAGGTCTTTCCTGTACGCCGCCAAGGTCTGGAGCGGGCCTCACGCCGCCAGTTACTCTCCGATACGGGTGAGTTGTCAACGGACCTTGGTCCCGGTTACCGGGATGTCACCCGGGTGAAAACGCCACCCGTGACGGGTGTGGCGCGCCCTGGCCGGCGGCCGGATGCTTGAGATTCGGCTGACATCCGACTTCTGGTGAGGGGGCGGAAGGTGACATTGAGTTACTACGAGATCCGTCTGGCAGGGACTCTTCCGCCCGAAGCATTGGTGGATTTTGAGGGGCTAACCGCCGAGCCGGAGCCAGTCGCCACCGTGCTGCACGGCTCGCTACCTGACCAGGCGGCCCTGCATGGCCTTCTCGCCCGGCTCGAACTGCTGGGAGTGCGGATCCTGGAGATCCGCCGCGGGCACGAATCGCCACCCCCATAATCCGGGGGCAGGCGGGCCCGGGTGGCAGCGCTTCGAGGGGAAGCTGGCCGCGCCGGTGCGCCCAGCGGAAGTCCGTTTCGCCCGTGAGGGACCGGGCTGGCTACGGTTTGTGCTGCTCTGGTACCGTTCCCACGGGGGGCGGGTGCGCGGTGGTGCGTGGAATGAGCGAGCACTCAGTAGTGGACGGGCGACCCCCGGGTCGGCCCGTCGTGGAGATAGTACGTCCCAGTCTCGATGTACTCCTGGAGACCAAGCTGCAGGCTCCGCGGGTCCGCCGGGAGTGGGTGCAGCGGCCCGGGCTGGTGCGGGCGCTGGACGATGTTGAGTCCAAACTCATCCTGGTTGACGCGCCGGCGGGTTACGGCAAGACGACCCTGCTGGCGCAGTGGGGCTATGCGGCCGCCGCCTCCCGGCCGTTCGCGTGGATCTCACTCGATCGCGCGGACGACGATCCCGCCCGGCTCTGGCAGCACGTAGTCTGCTCGCTGCAGCGTGTCTTTCCCGACCTCCGCGCGGCCGAGATCCTGCGGCCCCTGCAGCGGCAGGTCCCCGACGTGGAGGAGGCGCTGGCGCGCCTGATCAACGAACTGTCCTCCCTCGCGGCGCCCGTCGTGATCATTCTTGACGATTACCACGTCATCAGGGAGCGGCGCTGCCATGAGCAGCTCGAGTTTCTGCTGCTCCGCCTCCCGCCCAGCGCCCAGGTCGTCGTGAGCACCCGGGCCGACCCGCCCTTGCCGCTGGGCAGGCTGAGAGCGGCGGGGGAGATGACCGAGATCCGGATGCTCGATCTCAATTTCACCCCGGACGAGGCAGGCGCCCTGATCCAGCAGGTGGCCTCCGTCCAGCTCGACCGGCAGGCCCTGGCCGACCTCGTGGAACGGACCGAAGGGTGGCCCGCCGGGTTGTACCTGGCGGCCCTGTCCCTGCGCACCCACCCCGCACCGCGGGATTTCATCCGTGACTTCACCGGCGGCAACCGCTATGTCGTGGATTACCTCGCTGAAGAGGTCGTCAGCCGGCAGCCGGAGCATATTCGGCAATTCCTGTCCCGGACGTCGGTCCTGGGCCGGTTCACCGCGCCGCTCTGCGACGCGGTCGCCGGAACGTCGGATGCCCGGGATGTCCTCGGCGCACTCGAACGCGAGAACATGTTCCTCATCGCGCTGGATGACAACCGGGAATGGTTCCGGTACCACCACCTGTTCGCCCAGTTGCAGCTGGCCCAGCTGGCCCGGGCCGAACCGGGCACGATCCCGGCCCTGCACCAGCAGGCCAGCGCCTGGCACCTGGCGCACGGATCGGTCGACGAGGCCGTGAGCCACGCACTCGCGGCGGGAGACGCGGCCACCTCGGTGCGGCTCATCGCCGAGCACTGGTACCGCTACGTTGACGCCGGCCGGGTCGCCACCGTGCGCGGCTGGCTGCGCTCACTTGGTGATGAGGCGATCAGGGCCCACCCGCTGGCCGCGCACTGCGCAGCCTGGGTCGCGGCCCTACGCGGGGACCGCGAGGGGGTACGGCTGTGGCTCCCGGTCATCGCCGAGGGCGGGAACGAGGGGCCGCTGCCCGATGGCATGCGATCGCTGCGGTCCTCCGCCGCTCTCCTCGACGGCAGCTTCGGGTTCAGCGGGCTCGAGCCGATGCGCAGGTCGGCATCGGAGGCCGTGGAGCTGGAAACCAACCCGGTCTCGCCGTGGTACGCGCTGGCCCGGGCGGGTTACGGGGCCGCGCTCTACTTCTGCGGTGAATTCCAGGCCGCAGCGCGCCAACTGGAGCAGGCGCTATCGCAGGGCAGCTCGATCGCGCTGGTCCGCATGCTTTCCTTCGCCATGATGTCCCTGGTGGCGGTGGAGGAAGGAAGGCTGGACCAGGCGGAACAGCTGGCCCATTCGGCGCGGGACGTCGTGACCGATGACGCGCTTGGCCTGAGTGAGTCCCCGCAGGCCTCGATCGCCGTGATGGCCGTGGGAGCGGTCCTGGCCGGGCAGGGGCGGTTTGAGGAGGCCCGCGGTGAGCTGGAGCGAGCGCTCCGGTCACGCCGTCAATGGTTCGGTATCAGCCAATGGCCGACGGTCGAGAATCTCCTGAGGCTCGCACCCGTGCGGCTGGAACTCGGCGACCTGCCCGGTGCCGTCGCCTTGCTGGGTGAGGCGCGGGAAATCCTGACCTCGTTCCCGGACGGCGCGGGAGCCCAGCTCAACCGGCTGGAACGCCTCGAACGACGGCTCGCCGGGCCGCCCCGGATCAGGCTGGCCGCCGCCGAGCCGCTGACCGAACGCGAGCAGGCGGTGCTCAGGCTGCTGCGGGGAACGCTGTCCACCCGCGAGATCGGCCAGGAGCTGTACCTGTCCGGAAACACCATCAAGACCCACACCCGCTCCATTTACCGGAAGCTGGGCGTCTCTAACCGGCATGACGCCGTCGAGCGCGGCCGGGAACTCGGCCTGTACTAGGGCCTGTTTCAAACTCGCTGCGGGCTGCACGGCAGGTGCAGGGCGTCCTGATCATTCCTGCCATCCTCTGGTCACGGCGAGCCGGTTCGCCCATTGCGTTTCCCCGGATCCTCCTGGCTGTTGCTGGTGGCTGAGGTCAAGCAGTGACCGGCACCGGCTGAGCATGGCCGCGTGGCGGGCCTGCCAGGGCGGGATATCCCCGCCATACGCGTCGAAGAACACGCCGAGCTGGCTTACCAGGCGGGGATGGTGCATGCGGATGATCCATTCACACCACGCGATGTCCTCGACCGGGTGTCCCGCGTGGGCCCATTCCCAGTCCAGGACCGCAGTGATCTGCAGGGCCGCCGGGTCGAGCAGGACGTTCTGGGGGCCGTAGTCACCGTGCACAAGCACCTGGCCATCACCTGCGGCGGTGGTGAGGGCTGCGATCCCGCCCGTGCCGAGCTGGTGGATTCGCCAGAGCATGGTCCCGCAGGCGCGCAGCACGCCGTCCGCCCGGCCAGCGTCAAGCAGTTCCTGTCCGTGGATACCGTTCATGAACGTCATGGTCAGGCACCCGTCGCTGTAATCCAGGATCCGCGGCACCGGCACCTGGCCTGGCAAGGCGTGCAGCATGGCCTGCTCACGACGGGACCGGGCCAGCGCGCCGGGCCCCCGGTAGCACTTCACGACGGTCGCCCCGTCTCCGAGCGTGCGGTTGGTGTAGCTGTGCCGCAAAGGCCGCATCCCTCATCCTGGCCACGAGTGGCTCCGCCAGGACTTATAAAACAGGCCGTCGGGCCGGCCTCACCCGCCGGGAGGGGTTCTGGTCCACGCCCCGCGGATCCCAGGGGCGAGGAGCTTTAATTCCCGGGTTTGGGCGGGAAGTCGGCCGAGGCGCTGTCCACGAGGTTGCGCGCGGTGTCGGTGAGCCGCTGGTTGCTCTCCCTGGCGTGGTCGCGCAGCAGCGCGAACGCCTGGTCCATGGCGAGGTTGAAGCGCTCGGCCAGCTTGCCCTTAGCCTGCTCGATGATGATCCGGCTGTTCAGCGCGGCCTGGAGTTGCTCGGCGATGGTCTCGCTGCGGCGCAGGTTCCGCTCCTGCAGCAGTCCGATGGTGGCCACGTCGGCCAGGGCCTGGCCGACACGCAGATCTGCTGGTTCGAACGGGTCCGGCCCGGCCCGGAACAGGTTGAGCGCCCCGATGACCTGGCCCCGCAGGCGCATCGGCAGGGCCTCCACGGTGCGGAACCCGGCCTGCACGGCAGCGGCGGCGAACTCGGGCCATCGCTGACCCGGCCCGGCGAGGTCAGCCGCGCTGACCGGCTGGCCGGTGCGGAAGCAGTCCAGGCATGGGCCCTGGTCATTCTGGATCTGGAACAGCTCAATCAGCTCGGCTGCCTCGCTGGATGCCGCCGCGATGCGCAGTTCGCCGCGCGGGTCAGCGAGCACGACCCCGGCAGCGGAAGCGGCGAGCAGCCGGACGCTGCGGTCCGTGAGCATGTGCAGGAAGTCGATGATGTCGAAATCGGCGACCATGGTGTCTGCCAGGTCGACGAAGGTGTCGGACAGTAGTTCGGAATCCATCTGGTCACCCTCTCGTCGGTGGGCAGCAAGTACGGGCGGCTGGCGCCGCGCGGCGGGCTGGCGCGGGCATCATGGCTCGCCATCCGGGGCCGGATCCGGATCCAGCCGCAGGCGGCGGGCGACGATGTCGCGGGCCACGTCAGCGAGTCGCCGGTCTTTCGCATAAGCGTAGGCGCGGAGCCGGACATAAGCCTCGGCGGCGGTCACTCCCAGCTGCACGGTCAGCATGCCAGTCGCCTGGTCGATCTGGGCCCGGTGCCGGGCCAGGTCCGGGGGCCACAGGTCCAGGGCCCTCCCGTTCACTCCGTTGTACCCGCGGGTGACGTCGCCGCCCGCGTCGTCGAGCAGGAATACGGTCGCGGCGTCCGCGAGAATGAGGCACTCGCCGAACTGCTCTGGGGAAAGCGGGCCGGGCGAGTCGCGGTACAGGCCCATCACCCCGCCCTGGATCGCCCCAATCGTCAGCGGGAACGCGAAAACCGCACCCACGCCGATCTGACGGGCTCCCGGCGTGAACGCGGGCCATCGCCGGCTGGGCTCGTCAGCCTCCAGGTCGGCGACCAGGACGGGCGCGGCCAGCGCCTGCGCGTCCTGGCCTGGTCCCTCGCCGAGCGTCAGCTGCAGCTCGGCCAGTTGCTCGGAGACCGGATCCGTCACGCACATGATGACGTCCGGCGTCTGGCCGCTCGCCGCGGTTATCCATGCCCCGCGGACCCCTTCTGACGCCACCGCCACCGCGCACACACTGGCCACTGAGACCCCCCGGTCATGCCGGGATGCATGCTCCGCGATCCGGCCCCAGAGGACCGCACGCGGGCTCTGCGTCACCTGTGCTCCCAGTTGTACTGCGCGATGGTATCCAGCACCGTACGCCACCGGCAGTGAACCTGGCCATGCGGCCGGCCTGGCCTGCTCAATGGCCGGTCAGGTGGATAACGCCCACGTCATGCAGGCCGTCGAGGGCCAGCTGGACCGCCAGCGCGGCGAGCAGGAATCCGAACACCTTCTCGGTTATCAGCATCCGGCTGGCATCCAGGTGGTTGCTGACCTGCACGGCCCACCGGAAGATCAGCACGTCGAGCGCGAGCACCACCGCGAGGATGCCGATGGCGACCGCGACCACGGCCACCGATTTGGCTTCCGCGGACACGGTCACCAGGACGACAATGCCCGCCGGGTTGAGCAGGTAGGGCACGGCCAGAGGGTAGACCGCCAGCCGCATCGGATCCTGGTCCCCGGCGGGGTGATGGCCGCCGGTTCCCTCGTCCCGGCCGAGCACCATGGTGACCGCGATGATGAGCAGGATGATCCCGCTCGCGACGCCGAGCGCGCCCGGCGAGAAGTGCAGCAGCCTGGTCAGCACGCCGCCGAGGACCAGCAGGAGGAGGGCGACCGTGGCGGCGGTGGTCAGCATCTTGCGCAGGACGCGGCGCTTGGTCGCCTCGGGCATTTCGCCGGTCATCTCGAGGAACGGCACCAGCGCGATCTTGGGTCCGACTCCGATCAGGAGCAGCAGGAACGTGTCGATGACGAAGGTGACGTTCAGCGACTCGAGTTCCATACCAGCTGCCCCTTCGGCCTGCGGCTGACTCCCGGTGAGTCCGGGACGGCTTGGCCCGCCGGACGCGCAGAGGATCCCCGTGAGGGATGATGGCGCTGCCGTCAGCCGCTGTGGTCACCCTAGCCGGGTGACCGGCGGGCCCGCCCGGGCGAACCGCCCAGCCTGGGGTCACGCCCCAGTAATAGGGTGCGGCCCCGGCAGCAATGACAATCCCGGTATTTAGCCCAAACATATCTGGCTCGCCGGGCTGGTCGGCGCGGACGCCCATGGGACTGGCTGAATTACATCCGGCGCTGGCCAAGTTTTGTCTATCCTCGGAATATGACGCCTGAAGGACCTGGAATCCGGGCGGAAATCACGGCAGAACCGCTGGATCCGGTCGATAGCGAAGTGGCAGCCTCTCCTGGCAGCCGGTTCGCGCCAGATGCGAATATTAGGCCTAAATGGGTATCGGGACGCGATACGCCAGGCTGGATTCCGGCCCTCCGGAAGAGCCGGGCGCGAGATTCCCGCTGCTCCCGCATTTATCTTCACATAGGCGAGCCGAAGACCGGGACCACGTTTCTCCAGGACGCCATGTGGGATAACCGCTCGTGGCTGGCCTCCCGCGGGATCGTGCTGCCCGGTTATAGCCACCGGGATCATTCCCGGGCGAGCCGGGATCTGCGTGAGGCGCGGAGGGCCGCGTCCGATCCGGCGGATCCGTGGACCGGCGAATGGGATGTCCTGGCCCGCCAGGCCCTGCGCGGCCGCCGGTCGGCTGTCATCTCGGACGAACTGCTCGCGGTGTGCACCGCCAGGCAGGCCGACCGGGCCGTCCGGTCACTGTTCCCGGCCGAGGTGCACGTCGTCCTGACCGTGCGTGACTTCGCCACCCTGCTGCCGGCCGAATGGCAGGAGAAGGTCAAGTGCCGCGGAACGGCCGGGTGGGAAGAATGGCTTGAGCGGGTCATCGACACCGAGCCGGCCGAGGACCGCCGCCGCCAGGCGTGGTTCTGGAATGCGCATGACACGCTCGCCATCCTGGACGCGTGGTCGCAGCACATCCCGCCGGATCATGTCCACGTGATCACTATGCCGCGCAGTGGCCCGGCCAGCCTGCTTTGGGCACGTTTTGCGTCTGTTCTGGGCATTGATCCCGGCGGGGCCGACCTCAGCCGGGCGCGCGCTAATTCCTCGCTCGGCGTCCCGGAAGCCGAATTCCTGCGCCGGATGAATGAGGAGCTGCCCGAGGAGCTGCCCGACTGGTTCTATACCAGGAACATTAAGCGAATTCTCGCGCACGATGTCCTGAGCGGCCGGCCGCGCCAGGCGCGGCTGGCCTTGCCGGCGGCCCAGGAAGCCTGGGCCAGGGAGCAGGCGGAACACCTGGTGAGCGGCTTGCGCGACTCGAAGTACCACGTCGTCGGGGAGCTCGGCGAGCTGCTCCCGCGGCCGGTGAGCGGGCGCCATGCGGCTGGGGGGCCCGCCGGAGCCGCCCGGCGGCCGGCCGCCGGGCCGACGGCCGAGCAGTTGCTGGAGGTGGCCGTGCACGCCGCGGCGGCCCTCGCGGGCCGCCACTTCCAGGAGAGGTACCCGGCCGCCGCGCCGCGTCGCAGGCTGGGCCCCCCGCGGCAGCTGGCCCGGCGACTGCAGTGGAAGGTGCTGAACGGGCGCAGGACCAGGCGCCTGCTGCGCCAGGCCAGCCATCGCCCCGCGGTACGGCGGCTGAGGGTCGTCATCTGGTGCGTGCTGAACCGCCCGAACATGACCACCCCCGGCGCCCGCTAGCGGCGCGCCTCAGCGCCGGGCCGGTACCAGCCTGCGCCGATGCCAGAACGTGTCATCCGGGACCCCTCCTTGTCCATTACTGGCCGTGGGCAGGAGACTTGGGGTAGTTCAGCCGTTCTGGAGGGCACATTGGGGCACAACAGGTCGCACGTCGCCACTGGGTCGCGATGAGATGAGGCTTCTGCTGATCGGCGCTCCCGGCGCCGGCAAGGGAACCCAGGCCGAGCTGCTGGCCGAGCGGCTCGGCATCACGCACATCTCCAGCGGAGACCTGCTGCGCCAGCACGTCAGGGACTCCACGGCGCTCGGGCAGACGATCAGGTCCTACGTTGACCAGGGCGATCTGGTCCCGGATGGGGTCGTCATGGACATGCTGCGTAAACCGGTGGTCGCCGCGTCCGAGACGGGTGGCTACGTCCTCGACGGGTTCCCGCGGACGGTGGACCAGGCGAAGGCGGCCTTCGCCGTGGCCGAGCCGCTCGGGGCCGCGGTGCAGGCCGCGGTGCATCTCGACGTCCCCACCGATGAGCTGGTGCGCCGGCTGCTGTCCCGGGGGCGGGGCTCGGACGACACCGAATCCGTGATCGAGCACCGCTTGCAGGTGTACGAGGAGAACACCGTGCCCCTGCTCGAGTACTACGCCGGCCGGGAATGGATGTTCACCGTCAACGGGGCGCAGCCGGCCGAGGTGGTCCACAGTGACATCATCGGGCGGTTGCGGAGGCTGGCCGCCCTCGCCGCAGAGGCCTGGTGACCAGCCGGGGCGGGCGGCCGCTCCAGCCCCGGGGCGGCGAGCGGCGGTCCTCAGGCCGGCTGGTCGGCCTGCAGCTGCCGGACCATCTCCAGGGCCTCCGTGACGTGCTGGCTGATGTTCGTCATCGAGTTGAACACCTGCCGGACGACGCCCTGGCGGTCGATCACGTAGGTGACCCGGCCCGGGAGCAGGCCCAGCACCGCCGGTACCCCGTAGCGCTTGCGCACCTGGCCGCCCTGGTCACTGAGCAGGGTGAAGGGCAGCTGGTGCTTGCTGGCGAAGGCGGCGTGCTTCTCGGATGAGTCGGAGCTGATCCCGATCACATCCGCCCCGGCGTCGGTGAAGACCTCGTAGCTGTCCCGGAAGGCGCACGCCTCGGCGGTACAGCCGCGGGTGTCGTCCTTGGGGTAGAAGTACAGGACCACCACCCGGTCGCCGAGGCGGCTCTGCAGCCGGACCGGTTCGCCGGACTGGGCCGGGAGGGTGAAATCGGGAGCCTTGTCGCCGACCTGGACGCCGCGTGCCATGGTGTGTGCCTTCCCTGCGTTCCCGCCCGGAGGTCTCGGGTGATGCGTCTTCAGCGTAGCCCGCTGGCGCTGTCCCGGTGGACGCACCATTGTCTGCCCGCCGCTTCGGTGATAGGCCCAGAGATGTTGCCTGAAGGGGGGACTCTCGTGACCAACCTGGCCATCAACCTGTCCGATGCCGCTAGACAGTACCCGGGCCGCCCAGCCGTGCGTCTCAATGACGAGGTCCTGTCCTACGCCGAACTGGACGGCCGGACGGCCCAGGTGGCTGGCTGGCTGCGGGAGCGGGGGCTCGGGGCCGGCGACCGGGTGGGCATCATGCTGCCGAACGTTCTCGCTTTCCCGGTGCTGTACTACGGAGTGCTACGGGCCGGTGGCGTGGTGGTACCGATGAACCCGCTGCTCAAGGCCCGCGAGGTCAAGCACTACCTCGGCGACTCCGGCGCGAGGCTGGTATTCGCCTCGGCCACGGCCGCCAGCGAGGCCGCGGCGGGCGCGACGGACGCGGAGGCGGTCACGGTCACCGCCGGATGGCTGGCGGACGTGGCGTCGTGGCCGTCCTCGCCGGAGGTCGCGGCGCGTGCGGACGACGACACCGCGGTCCTGCTCTACACCTCGGGCACCACCGGCACCCCGAAAGGCGCGCAGCTGACCCACGCGAACATGCGCGCCAACGCCGCGGTGACGGCCACCAGCCTGCTGGACCTGAGCCCCGGCGACGTGATCATGGGCTGCCTGCCCATGTTCCACGCCTTCGGCCAGACCTGCGGGCTGAACACCGCCGTGCTCGCCGGGGCCTGCATCACCCTGGTCCCGCGGTTCGACGCCGCGACGGCGCTGAAGGTGATCGAACGCGACCGCGTCACCGTCTTCGAAGGCGTCCCGACCATGTACGTCGCGATGCTCAGCGCGGGCGCCGGTGTTGCCGACACGTCCACGCTGCGGGTCTGCGTCTCGGGCGGTGCGGCGCTGCCGGTCGAGGTGCTCAGGGGGTTCGCGCAGGCGTTCGGCGCCCGCATCATCGAGGGCTACGGACTGTCCGAGACGTCCCCGGTCGCGTCGTTCAACCGGCTCGACGGCGCCCGGCCAGGCTCGATCGGCTACCCCGTCGACGGGGTCGACATGAGGCTGGTCGCCGAGGACGGGAGCGAGGTGCCCGCGGGGGAGGTGGGCGAGATAGCCATCCGCGGCCACAACGTCATGAAGGGCTACTGGAACCGCCCCGAAGCCACGGCCGAGGCCATCAGGGATGGCTGGTTCCACAGCGGGGACATGGCCCGGAAAGACGAGGACGGCTTCTACTTCATCGTGGACCGCAAGAAGGACCTGATCATCCGGGGCGGGTTCAACGTCTACCCGCGCGAGATCGAGGAGGTGCTGTACGAGCACCCGGCCGTGCTGGAAGCGGCGGTGATCGGGTTGCCGCACCCGACGCACGGCGAGGAAGTCGCCGCCGCGGTCGCGCTGAAACCCGGCTGTGCGGCCACGCCCGACGAGCTGCGCGGCTACGTCAGGGAACGGGTGGCTGCCTATAAGTACCCGCGCCGCGTCTGGCTGGTCGATGCGCTGCCCAAAGGACCGACCGGCAAGATTCTCAAACGAGAGGTGCACCCGCCGGAGGAGGCCTCGTGAACGCCGGGCCGCGAGGACCCAGCCCCACCGCGGGCTCCAGGCCGGAGCCCGGCCCGGGCGCGGCGTGGGCGGGCGACGCGGTCGAGGCGGCCGGCGCGCTCGACCTGCTGCTGACCGACGCGGCGCTCGGCGTCCTGCGCCGGTTCCGGCCGGACAGCTCGCTGCTGCGGCTGGGGGCTGGGCTGGCCCGCCGCCCGCGGCTGGTCTCCCGTCAGGCCGCCCAGCTGGGCACCGAACTCGGCAAGATCGCGGCCGGCCGGTCCGCGGTCACGGCCAGCCCCCGCGATCGCCGCTTCGCCGACCCGGCCTGGAAAGACAATCCGTTCCTCAGCCGCGCCGTCCAGGCGTACCTGGCGGCGGGCCAGTCCGCCGGGGCTCTGCTGGCCGGGGCCGGGCTGGGCTGGCGCGATGAGACACGGTTGAAGTTCCTGCTCACCAACCTGATCGCGGCCGCCGCACCGAGCAATAATCCGCTGCTCAGCCCGGTCGCCTGGAAGGCGCTCCTGGATACCGGCGGCCAGAACGCCGTCCGCGGCCTGGGCGCGCTGGCCCGCGATCTGGCCAGCCCGCCGCGAGTGCCGTCCATGGTGCCCGCCGGCGCCTTCGAGGTGGGGAAGGACCTGGCCGTCACGCCGGGCGGTGTCGTCCACTCGTGCGAGCAGTTCGAGCTCATCCAGTACCAGCCCGTCACCGGGACCGTGTTCCAGTACCCGCTGCTGATCGTGCCGCCAATGATCAACAAGTACTACATCACCGACCTCGCGCCCGGGCGCAGCATGGCCGAGTTCCTCACCGCCCAGGGACATCAGGTTTTCGTTATCTCGTGGCGGAACCCCGACGCGCGGCACCGGGACTGGGATCTGGATACCTATGGGGGCGCGGTGGTAGAGGCGCTGGCCGGGGTGCGGGCGATCACCGGTGCCGCCCGGGCGAGTATCTGCGCACTGTGCTCGGGAGGCATCGTGACGTCCATGGTCGCCGCGCACCTGGGCGCGACGGGTCAGCTTGACCAGCTGGCCAGCCTGTGCCTGGGGGTGACCGTGCTCGACCAGGCCCAGGCGGGCACCGCGGCCGCGCTGATCGATGAGGCGACCGCGACCGCGGCGATGGCGGCGTCCGGCCTGCGCGGCTACCTGGACGGGCGGGCCCTGGCCGAAGTGTTCGCCTGGCTGCGGCCAGACGATCTGATCTGGAACTACTGGGTCAACAACTACCTGCAGGGACGCCCGCCGCCGGCGTTCGACATCCTGTACTGGAACGCCGACACCACCCGGCTGCCTGCCGCGCTGCACCACGACTTCATCCGGCTCGGCCTGGCCAACGCGCTGACGGTGCCCGGCGCGGCGACCATGCTCGGCTCGCCCGTTGACCTGGCCAAGGTCGACGTGGACGCCTACGTGGTCGCGGGCATCGCCGATCACCTCTGCCCGTGGCAGTCGTGCTACCGGACGACCCAGCTGTTCGGCGGGCCGGTCAAGTTCGTGCTCTCCACCAGCGGGCATATCGCGGCCCTGGTCAACCCGCCGGACAACCAGAAGGCTTCCTTCCGCAGTACACCCCCGAACCACGGGGCACCCTCGAACCCGGCCGACCCGCTCCAGTTCCTGGCCACCGCCGACCAGACGCCGGGGAGCTGGTGGCCGGACTACTCGGGCTGGCTGGCCGAGCGGAGCGGCGCGCTGACGCCCAGCCCGGCCGGGCTGGGCCTGGAGGATTACCCAGTCCAGTGCGCCGCACCCGGAACCTATGTCCACGACCGCTGAGGTGCGCAGCGTCCAGGTCGGCGGCCAGCTGCTGCGGGTCGCCGTGCGGCCAGGCCTGAGCGGGCCAGGTCCCGGGTCTGGCCGCCAGCCAGCCCGGGTCCCGTTGCTGCTGATCAACGGCATCGGCGCCAGCCTGGAGCTGCTCGACCCGTTCGTCGCCGAGCTCGACCCGGCCATCGAGGTGATCAGGTTCGACCCGCCCGGCGTCGGCGGGTCGGCCCCGTCGCCCATGCCCTACCGCTTCAGCGGGCTGTGCCGCCTGATCGCCCGCCTGCTGGACGAGCTCGGGCATGACCAGGTCGACGTGCTCGGGATCTCGTGGGGCGGAGGGGTCGCGCAGCACTTCGCCGCGTTCCAGCGGGCCCGGTGCCGCCGGCTGGTGCTCGTCGCGACCGCGACCGGCGCGCTGATGGTGCCGGCCCGGCCTGCGGTACTCGCGCACATGGTGACGCCGCAGCGCTACCTGAACCGGGGGTACCTCGAGCGGGTGGCGGGTGACATCTACGGCGGATCGGCGCGGGCTGATCCCGCGCGGATCGCGGCCGCGATGCACGACGGCAACCGGGTCGGGCCGCCGGGCGGCTACCTGTACCAGCTCACGGCCGGGGCGGGCTGGACCAGCGTGCCGTTCCTGCCGTGGCTGCGGCAGCCGACGCTCATCCTGTCCGGCGATGACGACCCGCTCATCCCGCTGGCCAACGCCCGGCTGATGCACCTGCTCATCCCGAAATCGCGGCTGCACGTCTACCGGGGCGGTCATCTCGGCCTGGTTACCGAGGCGGCCGCCCTCGCGCCGGTGGTGGATGCCTTCCTGGCCGCCCCGTAGCTGCCGCCCGGTAGATCCGGCCACAGATGCGCACTGCCCGAACATCCGCACTGCCCGAAGATCAGCACCGTAGATACGGAGGAAACCGGAATGCCAAGCGCCGACCGGGTCGCCGTCACCGACGCCGACTTCTACCTGCTCGAGCAGTCACTGGAGCCCGGTGGGCGCCAGCTCCTGCAGCAGGTCAGGGAGTTTATGGAGAAGTCGGTGCAGCCCGTCATCAACCACTACTGGACCCGGGAGGAATTCCCGCATGACCTGGTGGGCGGCCTGCACCAGCTCGGCATCGCGGGGGTGGGCTACTCGGGATACGGCTGCCCCGGCGGCGGCTGCCTGCTGGACGGCATGATCGCGATGGAGCTGGCCCGGGTGGACTCCTCGATCGCCACGTACTTCGGCGTGCACAGCGGCCTGGCCATGGGCTCCATCTACCTGTGCGGGTCGGAGGAGCAGAAGCAGCGCTGGCTGCCGCCGATGGCCCGGATGGAGAAGATCGGCGCGTTCGGGCTCACCGAACCCGACGTCGGATCGGGCGCCGCGGGCGGGCTGACCACCACGGCCCGGCGCGACGGCAGTGACTGGGTGCTGGACGGGCAGAAAAAGTGGATCGGCAACGCCACGTTCGCGGACTACACCATCATCTGGGCGCGCTCCCTGGAGGACGGGCAGGTCAAGGGGTTCGTGGTGGAGAAGGGCACGCCGGGCTTCGAGACCTCCAAGATGCACGACAAGATCGCGCTGCGGGTGGTGCAGAACGCGTACATCACCCTGGACGGGGTCCGGGTTCCGGAGGCGAACCGGCTGCAGCGGGCGGACTCCTTCAAGGACACCGCGGCGGTGCTCCGGCTGACCCGGGCCGGGGTGGCCTGGCAGGCCACCGGCTGTGCCCGCGGCGCTTATGAGCACGCGCTGGCCTATGCGCGCCAGCGCCAGCAATTCGGCCGGCCGATCGCGGGTTTCCAGCTCGTGCAGGACCTGCTGGTGCGGATGCTGGCCAACATCACGTCGTCGGCCTGCCTGTGTGCCCGGCTGTCCGCACTGCAGCAGGAAGGCCTGGCCGAAGACCATCATTCCGCGCTGGCCAAGGCATTCTGCACGGTCCGGATGCGGGAGACGGTCGGCTGGGCCCGCGAATTGCTCGGCGGGAATGGCATTCTGCTCGAGAATCATGTGGGCCGGTTCGTGGCCGACTCGGAGGCGATCTACTCCTACGAGGGCACCCGCGAGATCAACACGCTGATCGTCGGCCGCGCGATCACCGGCCTCAGTGCCTTCGTATGAGGGGCTTTCGTATCAGGGGCCTTCGGGTCAGGGGTGTCTGTGTGCTGGGCCGCGTCTCGGGGCGGAGCATGCGCAGTGAGAGCCACGCGGCACCCACCCCGACCGCGACGCCGATGACGGTATCGGCGAAGCGCAGGATGGGCTGCCGCCAGGCATCGTGCGGGTTCAGCGCGGTCACGCCCATGATCACCGCCGTGGTGATCGCGGCCGTGATCGCGTCGCCGGGCCGCCCGATCAGCGTGACGGCCAGGGCGCTGAGCCCGATGAGCGCGGCCATGGCCCAGATGTTGAAGGGCAGGAAGATCAGGTAGATCAGGCAGAGGACGAAGCTGACGGCGGTGGCCGCCATGCGGGTCACCGCCGCCGTCATGCTGTGCCGGTAACTGTCCCGCAGCACGAAGATGGTGGCGATTACCGCCCACAGGCCGCCGATCAGATCATCGTCGCGGGACAGCAGATAGACGTGGGCCAGCATGCGCGTCGCGAGCCAGTAGGTGATCAGGCAGGCGGCGGCCAGAATGCCGCAGTCCACGGCGGCGTCCCGGATTTCATCCCGGCTGAGGTGGCGTCCCCATGGCATTACGTCCTCCCGGGCCATCAGTAATGGGCATCACCTTATGCCTGGCTGCCCTCAAGTCAATCACCGTCACATGAGTCCTGAATAGGACGATGAATGAATATGACGGCGTATTAGTCCGGAATTCAGCGCCGCTCAGCTGGAGCCCGGGCC
>CAWINS010000007.1:0-30422 GCA_963837335.1 uncultured Actinomycetes bacterium
GGCGGCCGCGAACAGACCCGCAATTACCTCGCAGGTCAAGCCGGGACGTCGTGGTCAGCCAGGCTGGGCCTGTGCCAGCGGCTTGAGCACGCAGAACTCGTTGCCGTCCGGGTCAGCCATCACGACCCAGCTGACGTCTGCGCCCTGCCCGACATCAGCCCGGCTCGCGCCGAGTTCTTCCAGCCGCGCGACCTCGGCGGCCTGGTCCTGGGGCCGGAGGTCGAGATGGAGGCGGTTCTTGCCCGCCTTCCCCTCGGGAACCCGCAAGAACAGCAGGTCCGGAGCGACGCCATCTTCCGCGCTGCCCTCCGGGGGCTCCAGCACTACCTGGCCGTCCTGCTCGAACGTACGGCGCCAGCCCAGCGCCGACTGCCAGAAGGACGCCAGCCGGGCCGGATCGGCCGTATCGACACACAGGCACTGGATACGCAATTGCATGAGGTGATCCTCAGCGCCCACGCCTGGCGGTGTCTATCGGTTTTCCCGCCCCCGCCGGACCAGGCGACGGTCAGGTCCCGCCGCCGGCCTGGCCGCGGGAGCGCACGATCGCGTTTCCCAGCCGGACCTGGGTGCCGACGCGCAGCGAGTTGGGAATCTCCGCAATCTCATCGACGTGCCGGACGAGTGCCCCCAGCTCCTCTTCGGTGGCCAGGCCCTCGATCTCGACCGAGTAGGAGATACCGGTCGATACCGCAGGCTGGCCGCTATACCCGCCGTCGGCGGTGATCACGACCCGGGTGAGCTCAATACCGCGCTTCGCCGCCTCCCGGAACAGGTCGTTGGACACGCAGCCCGCCACGGCCAGGTGCAGCAACTGCCCGCCGTTGAAGCCGCGGCCGCCACCCCCCGCGGCGGCCGGGCTGTCCACCACCAGGGTGTGCGGTCCAGCGGCGCCCAGCGCCGTCACGGCACCGTCAACGTTCCTGACTTCGACCTCGAAACCCATGCCCGTACCTCCCCTCGCCCATCATGTGCCAACTGGATCCGGAGGCGTCCGGCGTTGACGGATGTACCCGATCTTCGGGGACACTAGATGATCACCGGACCCTCCGCCAGGTCGCGGGTCCCAGCCAGGAGGACGCCCATGAAGATCGCCGGATCGGTGGCCCTGGTCACCGGGGCCAACCGCGGGCTCGGCCAGGTGTACGCGCGGGAGCTGGTCAAGGCGGGCGCGGCCAGGGTGTACGGGGCCGCCCGGAACCCGGCCCAGGTCACCGAGCCGGGCGTGACGCCCATCGCCCTCGACATCACCGACGCCGGGCGGGTCACCGAGGTCGCCGCGCAGTGCGCGGACGTCAGCCTGCTGGTGAACAACGCGGGAGTGCTGAAGTACAGCACGTTCATCGGCGCGCCCAGCCTGGACGCCGCCCGGCAGGAGATGGAGACCAACTACTTCGGCACGCTGAGCATGTGCCGGGCCTTCGCGCCAGTCCTGGCGGCCAACGGCGGCGGCGCGATCGTCAACATGCTGTCGGTGACCAGCTTCTACACCAACCCGTTCAACGCTTCCTACGGCGCCTCCAAGGCCGCGGGCTGGTCGCTGACCAACGGCGTCCGCCTCGAACTGCACCACCAGGGCACCCTCGTCGTCGCGGTGCACGCCGGCTTCATCGACACCGACATGGCCGCCCTCGTCGACGCCCCTAAGGACAGCCCGGAGTCGGTCGCCGAGCAGGTTCTCGCCGCTGTCGAGGCCGGCCAGACCGAGGTGCTCGCCGACGAGCGGACCCGGACCGTCAAAGCGGAACTGGCCCGCGACCAGGAGCTGATCTACCCGGCTGTCCAGGAATTCTGGGACTCGGCGCTGAAAGGCACCAGCTGAGGCGGGCCTTCGCCGTCACGAGGTCAGCAATTGCTCCATAACGGCCCGGTCGGCCCCGGCTACATCGCGATCTTGGTCCGGCTGGTGGCGCCGGCGACCAGGGTGGGCGGCCCCGGACCGGACCCAGACGGTAATACGCATCAGGTGGTGGCCACCAGCAGGTCCTCCCCGCTGGACGGGCGGAGGCCGTCGGCCCGATCGGCGAAGTAGCGCTCGGCGAGCATGCTTCCCGGCACGTGCCGGGCGTCCGCGAAGCCGGCTTCGCGGGCCAGGGCCAGCATTTCCGCCGGGGTGTAGAAGCTGATGAACGGCGTTCCGGAGGTGCGCGCGCCTCTCTCGGCCGTCTGGAGTCCGGAGCGGTCAGCCCCGCCGAGAAGTTCGGGCGGCAGCAGGAACGTCATGGCCAGCGTCGAACCCCGGGCGAGCCGGGCGAGCTGGCGCAGGGTGGCCGCGGTGGCCTCTTTGGTGAGGTACATGGTCACGCCCGTGGAGACGACGACCGCGGGCTGGCCGGGATCGAAGCCGGCCGCACGCACCTGCTCCCACCAGTCCCCGCTGGCCTCGAAGTCGACCGGCACGAGTACCAGCCAGTCGGGGACGCCGTAGCCGAGCTCGATCAGGCGCTGGCGCTTCCAGGCCTGGGGACCGGGCTGATCGACCTCGAAGACTCTCACCCGGGCGGCGATCGCCGGCCTGCGCTGGGCGAAGGTGTCCAGGCCCGCCCCCAGGATGACGTACTGGGTGACGCCGTGGCCCGCCTGCTCGGCCACCAGGTCCTCGATGAAACGGGCCCGGGCCACGATGGCCGCCCGGAACCCGCTGGTGCCGCGCGGGTCCATGTCCGGGCGGTCGCGCCAGCCATCGTGGGGTGCGGCGAGCCGCAGGCTGATCTCGTCCTCGAGCACGTGCGGCGGCGGGTCAACCAGGACGTGCATCGCCCGCCAGAGGGCGACCCGGACCGCGGTGCTGTCCGGCGCCCCGGTTTGCTCGTCGGCCATGGTGTTATCCTCTCCGCGGCCAGTGCCTGATCTCTTCGTGCCGGTCAGTCGCGGGCCGGGGCCTGGAGGCTCCACAGACGCCCGTCGGGGTCACGGACTGGTCATCTCCCTGGTCCCGTAGTGGGTGTCCTGGAACGGGGTGACCACCTCGATAGCCGGATCGGGACGAAACGCATCTTCGTCGGCCACCTTCAGCACGATCTGGACCTGGGGCTCCCGGTCCTCGGGGACCTCAGCGATGAACACGTAGGGGCCGTCGCCGTTGCGGAGCTGACCGGAGCTGTGGTCGGTCGAGAACTCCAGATCGAAGCCCAGGGCCTGGAAGAACTTGGCTGCCTTCCCCCAGTTGCGGGTCTCCAGGAACACAGCCTCGATTCCTTCGGTCGCCATGTCAGGTTTCCTTTCCGGTCGATTGCTGTCGTGGCCCGCGGGCGTCGTCGAGGTAGGCGCGCAGCGCGTCAGCGACCAGCGCCGACAAGGACAGGCCCGACTCGATGGAGTGGTGCTTGACCTGCTTGATCAGCCCGACCGGCAGATACACGTTGAACTGCTTGACCTCATCATCAGCCACAGCCCGATGCTAGCATACTAGCAATCTAGTGCTGACGCGCTCCGGTCACCCGGAGGACGACGGCGACGCCCAGCGCACCGGCCGGCACCAGCGTGACCAGCGCGGGCAGCTGGTAGCGCCAGGAGAACTCGAACAAGTCAGACACCAGCAGCAGGGCCGCCGCCGAGCTGAAGCAGAGCAGGCAGGCCAGGCCGAGTGACCGGGTGGCCGGGTCGGACCGCCAGCGCCTGCGGACCAGCACTACGGACCCGGCCAGCCCGGTGACCACGCACAGGGCCAGCAGCGGGCCGGGCGTGAACCCGCCGTGCAGCTGGTAGGAGCGCAGGAACACGGCCCCGGGCCGCCAGAGCGCCGGGGCTCCCCCGCCGTACTGGGCGATCTCGGCCATCACGTCCGGCCTGGTCGAGTGCGAGGAGAAGTACGGGAACGTCGTCTGGAACTGCCAGCGGGTGATCGGCGTGTCCCCCGGGCTGGTGTCGCGGGTCAGCGCGAACAGCTTCACCACGTCACGGGTGTACGCGCCGAGCAGCCGCTGCGGCTGCTGGGCCAGCACCCGGTGGTTGAAGTCGGAGAGCAGGCTGTCGGTCTCGGCCCGCGGCAGGTTGGCGTAGTAGGGCCGGATCGGAGAGCCCGGCTGGTACTCCAGCCAGTCCGGCCCCCTGGCCTGCTGGGCGGGGGTGGGGCACATCGCCCGCTCGGCCGCCGGGAGCCTGATCGTGGCGCAGTCCACGGCGGCCGCGGCCCTCCCGTAGAAGGAGGTGACGCCGGTGTGGGACAAGAAGAAGTCCCCGGCCACCACGTAGGACACGGTGCAGTAGGCCGCGATCGGCAGGGCGAAGGCCGCACAGAACGCGGCGGCCTGGCCGACCGCCCGCCGCCAGCCACCGCCCGCGGCCAGCAGGTAGATCACCCCGGGCAGGATCAAGGCCTCGCCGACCTGGGCGAACGTGGCCGAGGTGCCCAGCACCACGCCGGCCGCCAGGACCGCCCGCCACCCGGCCCTGGGCCGCCAGGCCAGGATGGCCAGGCCGGCCACGATCAGGGCCTCGAACCAGGTGCCCGGCATGATCGCCTGCTCGTTCTGGATCTGGTAGGCGTCCAGCAGGACCGGCGCGATGGCCAGTGCGGCGAGCCACCGGGACACGCCCCGGCGCACCAGCAGCACGTAGATGACCACCGCCATGGCCAGTCCGAGCAGGTGCTGGACGGCGGCGACCGCGCCGAAATTGGCCACGAACAGGATCGCCCGCAGCGGCACCTTGTAGCCGACCGGGTCCATCCCCTGGGCGTCGTACAGGTACCGGGCGGTGTCGATGTAGAACAGCGCGGGCCGGTAGCTGACCTGGGCCAGCACCCGGAGCGCCAGGCCGGCGGTCAGCAGGATGATGGCCAGCCAGTGCCGCCGGGCGAGTCCGGCCCACGAGGCCCGCCACCGGCCGGTGCGGCGATCCTCGGCCGGTGTGCGGGACAGAAGCGCCGTCACGTCGTCGGGACCGCGTGGCCACCGCTGGATAGGCAGAGGGCGAGCAGGACCGTGACGATGGTCAGCCAGCGGGACATCCGGTTGCGCGGCACCTGGGTCAGCGCGGCCCAGGCCACTGCGGTGTACCAGGCGAAGACCCACGGGGCGACGAGGATCCAGGCGAAGGTCAGCGCGAACGGCGCCACCACCTCGGCCGGCTGGTCGGAGGAGATCCGCCGGTAGATCAGCCAGGCCACGATGAACAGCGCGACCGGCCACAGGCAGCTGATGATCGTGACCATCACGCTATGCGGGACGCCGGACCACTGCCCGACGAGCTCGAACACCCGCCACGGCGAGGGCAGCGTGGCCAGCTTGAGCCCGCCGAACACCGTCTTCAGCGCGTCCAGCCCGTAGTAGCTGTAGCTGAGGGCGAGCGTGGCCACGGCGGCCACGGTCATCCGGGTGATGCGCTTCCAGTCGCGGTTGCGCAGCAGCGCGAAGGCCAGGCCCAGGCCGATCAGCACCGCGTAGATCTTCACCCCGCAGGCCAGCCCGATCAGCACCCCGACCACGACGTCGCCCCAGATCCCGGTGAACCGGCGGGCGACCTGGATGGCGCCGATCGCCGCGGCGGCCACCAGCGTGTCGAGGTGACCGCCGCTGACCAGTTCCAGGATGAGGACCGGGTTGGCGGTCCAGAACAGGGTGGCCCGCACCGGGTCGTCCGAGGTCAGCAGGAGCAGCAGGCCCACGCCGAGGAAGACGATCCCGTTGAGGATCATCAGGACCCAGATGGTGGTGGCGACGTTCCCGAGGCCGATCGAGGCCGCGAACGACTGGATGACGGTGGCGAACGGGCCGTAGACCGACGGCTGCGCCTTCCACATGGTCCCGACGACCTCGGTGTACGGCGAGTGGCCGCCGAGGAAGGCGAGCGGGTTGGTGGTGTACGGGTTGCCGCCCAGCGCCGCGATCCGGCCGTAGGCCGCGTAGCTCGCGGTGTCCGAGGACCCCACCGGGGTGAGGCAGACCATGATCGCGACGATGCCCGTGCTGATCAGCAGCAGGACCCGCGGGTTGGGGCGCCAGCCCTGGCTGTGCGCCCACAGCATGCCGGCCAGCCCGAGGCAGGCCAGGCTGATGCTGGTGTAGAGCATGAGGCTGGCCAGCACGTGCTGCGAGCCCAGCGACGGCAGCAGCCGGGACAGCGGCAGCAGGACGGGCAGCGTCTCGGCGTTCGGGGCGGTGGCCCCCAGGAACATGCCCAGCAGCAGTCCGGCCGCCGACAAGCTGACGGCGACCTTGGGATTGGACAGCCTGCTCCACGCGAGCTTGCGGATGAGCGTGCTCATCAGCCGCTCGACCGGCCCGTTGCCGCCGTCCAGGGGGCCAGGGGCGGCCGGCCGCTCGGCCGGCCGGGTCAGCCCGGGCGCGTCGGCAGAGTGACTGGACACCTGAGTCACCCTGCGCCACACCTCCGTAGGCGGTCTTGCGCGGCCAGCGCTGTGCTCACCAGCACTGCGCCCGCAGACACCACTGCTCTGGCCGGCACCACGGGCGCAGCCATCACCGCGCTATCAGCTAGCGCCGGACGGCCAGGCGCCCCGCGTGCCCTCGATACTGCCTGGCTGGCCCTGCATAGCTAACCCTGCTTACATGTCTACTCTGAGCGTAGGCTGAGCACCGAATGCACCACGCCACATTTACTGAATCCTTCCGGCGAATTCATTGACTTGCGGCGGTTGCGGAACTTCCCGTATCAGCACAGGTTACCCGGGCCGGCGTGGCCAACTTTGAATCGGCTTGCCCGCCCGCGCCCGCGCTCGTTTGCCCCGGTACCGCCTTCCGCCCGGCTTCCGCGGGGTCTAGCATTTGGTTGTACCAAATAACGAAGGTCAGGCTGGGCATGACTGGCCTGGCCCGGCGGGAGGCGACCGGGATCGTGGCCCACCCCCGAGACGCCCAGATCACTGTCATCGGCGGCGGCGCGGTCGGCGCCGCGGCCGCCTACTTCCTGGCCCGCGCCGGATACCGGGACATCCAGCTGCTGGATAAGCAGGGCCTGTGCGAGGCCACCAGCAGCCAGGCCGCGGGCATGGTGGGCCAGGCCCGGCCCACGGTGGACCGGGCCCGGCTGACCATGGCGGCCGCGGAGCTGTACCGCGGCTTCGAGCGGGAGACCGGCTATTCGATGGACTACCGCGAGTCGGGGGCCGTCCGGATCGCGCTGTCGGACCCGTCCGTCGCCGAGCTGGAGCAGATCGCCGCGACCGCCGCGGTGACCGGCCTGCCGGTGGAGTTCCTGTCGGATGTGCAGCTGGCGGAGATCTTCCCCCCGCTGCAGCGCACGGACGGCATCCGGGCCGCTCTGTGGTCCCCGACCTGCGGATACGTCCAGCCGAACAGCCTGGTCGCCGGGTACGCCAGTGCGGCACGGGACCTGGGCGTCACGATTGCCCCGCACGCGGCCGTGACCGGGATCGGGACCAGGCACGGCCAGGTCTGCTCGGTGTCCACCCGGGACGGCGAGTTCGCCACCGAACAGGTGATCATCGCGGCCGGGCCCTGGTCGGCCGCGCTGGCCGCGCTGGCCGGCGTGGAGCTGCCGATCGTCCCGGTGCTGCACGAGTACTTCGTGACCGAGCCGGTCCCGGGCTGGCACGCGGGCCTGCCGTGCCTGCGCATCCCGGAGATACAGGTCTACGCGCGCGGCGAGGGCGAGCGGGTGCTGTGCGGCGGGTTCGAGAACCAGGGCACCAGCCTGGACCCGCGCGGGGTGAGCGTGGGCGACCCGCTGCCCGCGTCTCCCGACTGGGACGTCCTGGGCGGCTTCGCGGAGGGCCTGGGCCGGTTCGTGCCGGGGCTGTCCGAGGCGGGGGTGAGCACCACGTTCCGCGGCTGGCCGACGTTCACGCCGGACGGCCGGTTCCTGGTCGGCCCGGTCAGCGCGGTCCGGGGCCTGGCCTTCGCGGCCGGCTGCAACGCGCACGGGGTGTCCGGCTCGGCGGGCCTGGCCATGTACCTGGTGGAGAGCCTGGGCCCGGATCCCTCGCCGTACGTCCGGTCCCTTAGCCCGGACCGCTACCTGCCCCGCACCTGGACCTGGGAGGACGCGGAGCGCCAGGCCCGCGGGGTGTACGAGACCTACTACCCGATGCCTGCCACCCCCGGGCCGGCCGTCCCGGCGTGACCGGCTCCCGGCTGAAAGGCCGGCTGCCGCCGGGCGGTGACTTTCCGCGGGGCCCGCGGCGTTATTTTCCCCGGGCCGCGGGCGGTGACTTTCGGCGCGGTCGCGGGTCAGTACCGGTATGACCGCCAGCGAGGACTTCGCCAGCCGCACCGGCCAGTTCCGGCGTGAGCTGCTGGCCCATTGCTACCGGATGCTGGGCTCGGCCGATGAGGCCGAGGACCTGGTGCAGGAGACATATCTGCGGGCCTGGCGTGCTTACCAGGGATTCGAGGGACGGTCGTCGGTCCGCACCTGGCTGTACCGGATCGCCACGAACGCGTGCCTGACCGCGATCGAGCGCCGCGGCCGGCGGCCGCTGCCTTCCGGGCTGGGCGGGCCGGGCGATGACCCGGCTGCCTCCGTGGCCGCAGCGCCTGAGGTGCCGTGGCTGCAGCCCATTCCCGATGCCCTGCTGGCCGCACCCCATGACGACCCGGCCGAGGCCGCCGCGTCACGGGCGGGCATCCGGCTGGCGATGGTCGCGGCGTTGCAGTACCTGTCCGCCCGGCAGCGGGCGATGCTGATCCTGCGGGACGTGCTGGACTGGCCGGCCGCCGAGGTGGCCGCCATGCTGGGCACCACGACCACCGCGGTCAACAGCGGCCTGCGGCGCGCCCGGGCCCAGCTCGCGCGGGTCCTGCCCGAGGAAGACGACGTCGCCGAGCCCGCCGAACCGGAGCGCCGCGCGCTGGTTGACCGTTTCGCGGTGGCTTTCGAGAACGGTGACGTGACCGCGCTGACGGCGCTGCTGCGCGAGGACGTGGCGCTGGAGATGCCGCCCATGCTGACCTGGTTCGCCGGCCGGGAGGACGTGCGCCGCTTCCTGGCCACGAAGCTGTTCGGCACGCCCGGGCAGTTCCGGCTGGTTCCCACCATGGCCAACGGGCAGCCGGCTTTCGCGGCCTACGAGCGCGGGCGCGACGGGGTGTACCGGGCGCACGCGGCCCTGGTGCTGACGGTCACCGCGACCGGGATCGCCCGGATCGTCATCTTCCTCAGCCCGGGCCTGCTCGGGGCGTTCGGCCTGCCGCAGGAGTACGGCGCGGCCCGCCCCGCGCCGGATCCCGCCGCCACCTCCCGGCCCGCGGCCGACCTGGCGGTCCCGTCATGGCCCCGCTGACGAGGGGACTCGAGCTGCTCGGCTGGGCGGTCAGCTATGCGCTGGCCAGTGCCAGGCTGGCCACCCCGCAGCGGCTCCCGGGCCCTACCCCGTGCGCCGGCTGGGACCTGGGATTGCTGCTGCACCACGTCAGTGATTCGGTCGGGGTGCTGCACGAGGCGGTCACCACCGGATGCATCGGCTCCGGGCCGCCAGCAGAGGACGAGGACCCCGGGCCTGACGTGGTCAGCGGCCTGTACCGGCGGGCCGGCCGGCTGCTGGCCGCCTGCGCCCCGGCCGCCCCGGCCGGGCACCTGGTCACCATTGGTGACCGGGAACTGCCTGCGAAGATGGCCGTGGCCGCCGGGGCCATCGAGATCACGGTCCATGGCTGGGACATCTCGGTCGCGTGCGGCAGCCGCCGGCCGGTCCCGCCGCACCTGGCGGCTCTCTTGCTGCCGATCGCCCCGCTGTTCATCACTCCCGGCGCCCGGGCGGGATTGTTCGCCGACCCGGTCCCGGTGCCCGGGCGGGCCTGCCCCGGCGATCAGCTGGTCGCCTTCCTCGGCCGTCAGCCGCAGGGCCCGGACGCGCCCGGACGCCCCTGATCCAGGCGCCCGTCCGGCCGGATCCCGGCGCGGCCCGGATCCACCGCGGCGATTCCTGCGGGCGCCTCTGGTCTACCCCTATGGGCCGCCTGACTGCCTGGGCGACCGCGATACCAGATGACGGAGAACGGAGTAACTGACATGTCGGAGCTATCTGCCGCCCGGCCGGCGGCCGCGCCAGCGGCCGCATCGGGGGCGGCTCACCCAGCGGTGCCACGGGCGCCGCGCCGGGGCGATCCCGCAATGGCTGGACGCTCGTCCTGGCCGGGCTCGGAGCGTTCATGGCCGCCCTGGATGTGGTGGTGGTCGCGACCGCGCTGCCCACCCTGCAAACGCACCTGGGGGCCAGCCTGGCCGATCTGGAGTGGACGATCAACGCCTACAACCTGGTCTTCGGCGGCCTGATGCTGACCGGCGCGGCCCTGGGCGACCGGTTCGGCCGCCGCCGGATGTACGTCCTCGGCCTGCTCGTGTTCGTCCTGGGCTCGGCGATGGCGGCACTGTCCCCTGGCACCGGCACGCTCATCGCGGCGCGGGTGGTGCAGGGCGCCGGGGCGGCCCTGCTCGTGCCGCTGACGCTGACCCTGATCAGCGAGGCCTTCCCGGCCGAGAAGCGGGGCGCGGCCATCGGGATCTGGGGCGGTATCACCGGCCTGGGCGTGGCCGCCGGCCCGGTCGTGGGCGGTGCCATCGTGCAGGGCATCTCCTGGCAGTGGATCTTCTGGCTCAACGTCCCGGTCGGGCTGGCCGTCGCGGCGCTGTCCGCGCTGCGGCTGCGCGAGAGCCGCGGTCCCCGGCCGCAGCTGGACTTCATCGGCATGGCCCTGGCCGGGATCGCGCTGTTCGCGCTGACCTGGGCGCCGGTGCGGGCACCCTCGGCCGGCTGGGGCAGCACCGAAGTGGTCGGCTCGTTCGTGGCCGGTGCCGTGTTCCTGGCCGGGTTCCTGGCCTGGGAACGGCGGGCGGTGTATCCGATGCTGCCGCTGGCCTATTTCCGCCGCCGCGGCTTCGCCACCGCGAACGCGGTCATCTTCTTCCAGTTCATCTCGCTGATCGGGTCCCTGTTCTTCATCACCCAGCTGTTCCAGATCGGGCTGGGCTACTCGCCGCTGCAGGCTGGCCTGCGGATCCTGGTCTGGATGGCCACGCCCATGCTGGTCGCGCCGGTCGCCGGCGCGCTCGCCGACAAGATCGGCAACCGGCCGTTCATGGTCGCCGGCCTGGTCATGCAGGCCGCCGGGCTGGGCTGGCTGGCGTCCGTGGCCGAGCCGGGGGTGGGCTACGGCAGCCTGGTCGCGCCGCTGATCATCGCCGGCGTGGGCGTCTCGATGTGCTTCCCCACCGTGGCCAACGCCGTGACCAGCTCCGTCCCGCCCGCTGACGTCGGCGTGGCGGCCGGCACCAACAACGCGCTGAACGCGCTGGGGGGCGTATTCGGAGTCGCGATCCTGGCCGCGGTCTTCGCCGCCCACGGCAGCTACGCCTCCCCGGCCACCTTTATCCAGGGGTTCAGGCCCGCCGAATGGACGGCGGCCGCGGTGGCGGCCGCCGGGGTCGTCGCGGCCGTCCTCGCCCCGCCCAAGCACCAGCGGCCAGGTGATTAGGCGATCAGAGCGCAGCGGTGGCCGGACCGGGCAGGCTCGGCTGGCCGGTGCCGGTGCCGGCTGCCGGTGCCGGTGCCCGCGTCGGCGCCGTACGCCCAGGCGATGACCCGGGTCCGGTCCCCGCGGAACAGGTCGGTGGAATACTCCAGCGGCTGGTCCGCGGCGTCGTAGGCGATCCGCTCGATCGCCATCAGCGGGTCGCCGGCCTCGACGCCGAGCAGGGCGGCCTGGTCGGCGTCGGCCAGCACGGCGACCAGGCGCTCCACCGCCTTGACCGCCCGCAGGCCGTAGTGCTGCGCCATCAGCTCGTAGATGCTGTCGTCGAGCCGCTCGCCCAGCAGGTCGGGGAACAGGGCGACCGGGAACCGGGCGTGCTCCAGGGAGATCCGGACCTCATCGGCCAGCCGGACCCGGATCACGTCGTGCACCAGGGCCCCGCGGGGGGACCCGCAGCGCGTCCGCCGCCGCTGCGTCGGCCGGGACCATCCGCGCGGACACCACGTGGGCGCCCGGCCCGGAACCCCTGGGCACGCAGGTAGGAGGGATGCCGGCCAGGTAGCCGAAGTCGATGTCCACCCGGCCGCGGGTGGCGAACGTGCCGCCGGTCCGGCCCCGCCGGCGGCGGATCAGGCCGGCCTGCTCCAGCCCGTCCAGCACCTGCCGGACCGTGGTGCGGCTGACCCCGTACAGCTGCGCCAGTTCCCGCTCGGTGGGCAGGCGGCCGTCGCTGTCGAGCTGGTCGGAGGAGAGCAGCGCGCGGAGCCGCTTTTCGACCAGGCTGCGCGTGCTCTTGCCGCGCCCCGGCATGGTGCTGGAGTCCGGCTCATCCAGATGGGCGCCCATATCGCAACCATAGACGGCCGGGCTCGCGACTCCACTGGACCCGCGGCCCCGCCGGCTGACGGTCCCGACGGGCGGGCGTCCCGGCCATCAGCTCTGACGGCCCGTGGCCGGGGTGGATGAGCCGGGCAGACGGTTTTCGTTGCGGAAAAAGAAGAGCCCGGGCCGGCCCGCACCGGCGCTACGCGCGGGCGGCAGACAACTCCGGGGCGCCGGCCGCCTCCTCGGCCTGGCGGGCCGCGGTGTAGCGGTTCTCCGGGATCGGGAGGCCCAGGTTGCCGCGCAGCGTGCTGGACTCGTACTCGGCGCGGACCAGGCCCCGCTCACGCAGGATGGGCACGACCTCGCTGGTGAACCGGCGGAACTGGGCCGGGTGCCCGATGTGGATGTTGTAGCCGTCCAGCGCGCGGCCCTCGAACCAGCGCTGCATCTCATCGGCCACGGTCTGCGGTGAGCCCGCGAACGGGGTCGGCTTCGGGCCCGAGATGGCCTCCACGGTCTGGCGGAGCGTGTAGCCGTGGTCGCGGGCCAGCGCCACGATCTTCTCCGCCTGGGTCCGGAAGCCCCGCTCGGCCACGTGCAGCACGTCGGGGAACGGCGCGTCCAGGTCGTACTGGCGGAAGTCGTGCCAGGCGAACGGGCGGCCCAGCTCGCCGAGCGCCTGATCGAAGTCCTGGTCGGCGAGCTGCAGGTCGTGCTCGATCTCGCGGGCTTGCTGGTCGGTGTCGCCGACGAACACCCGGACCCCGGGCATCACGATGACGTGATCGGGGTTGCGGCCCTTGGCGGCCGCGCGGGCCTTGATGTCGGCGTAGAACGCCTGGCCCTGCTCGATCGACGCCGCGTGGGTGAAGATGCCCTCGCCGATCGTGGCGCCCAGGTCGCGGCCCTGCTCGGAGTCGCCGGCCTGGAAGATGACCGGCTGCCCCTGCGGCGAGCGGGAGATGTTGAGCGGGCCGGCGACCTGGAAATGGTCCCCCTTGTGGTTCAGCGCGTGCTGCCGGGACGGGTCCAGGAACCGCCGCGCCTGGCGGTCGCGCGGGAACGCGTCCGCCTCGTAGGAGTCCCACAGGCCCTGGGCGACCTGGACGAACTCCAGGCCGCGGGCGTAGCGGGTGTCGTAGTCGTAGTGCTCGTCCCGGCTGAAGTTGCCCGCCGCGCCCGCGTCGCCGCTGGTCACCACGTTCCAGCCGGACCGGCCGCCGCTGATCAGCTCCAGCGAGGCGAGCCGCCGGGCCAGGTTGAACGGGTCGTTGTAGGACGTGGTCATGGTGGCGACCAGGCCGATGTTCCTGGTCACCACCGCGAGCGCGGCCAGCAGCGTCATCGGCTCCAGCCGGTTGAGGTAGTGCGGCGGGGAGTCGGGGGTGATGAACTGGCTGTCCACGATGAAGACCAGGTCGAACTTGGCCGCCTCGGCCTGCTGGACCTGCTCCATGTACCAGCCGATGTTCACGCTGGCGTCGCCGGGGATCTCCGGGTCCAGCCACTGGAAGTGCTGGCCCGGGCCGCCGGCCCCCATGGTCACCGCGCCCAGCTTGATCTGGCGGCTGGTCACGCCGTTGGTCACGCGGTTGGTCACGCGGTTGCTCATCGGAGCTGTCCTTCCGTAGTCCGGCCGTCCGCCGTGCGGGCGCGGGCCAGGGTCATCCATTCGGCGTGGCGGTGGCAGGCGACGCTGTGGCGCTCGCCGGCCGGGACGAGGGGCGGCTGGGCCGCGCAGGGGGCGGCGGCGAACGCGCAGCGCGTGGCGAACACGCAGGCGTCCGGGTCCTCGAAGCTGGCCAGCAGGTCCTCGGGCAGCGCAACCGCCTCGGCGACGGTGCGGGTGACCTGCTGCGGGGAGAGTTCGCGGTCGTGCCGGACGCTCGGCGCGGAGGCCATCAGCAGGGCCGTGTAGGGGTGGCGGGGGGCGGCGAACACCTGGTCCACCGGGCCGTCCTCGACGATGCGGCCCCGGTAGAGCACCGCCACCCGGTCGGCGATGCCCGCCAGTGAGCTGAGGTCATGCGAGATGATCACGATGGACAGCCCCAGGGCGGTCCGGAGCTGGCCAGCAGCCGCAGGATGTAGTTGCGGTTGCTGGCGTCCAGGGCGCTCACCGGCTCATCGCAGATGAGCAGCCTCGGCTCGGTGGCCAGCGCCCGGGCGATCGACACGCGCTGACGCTGGCCGCCGGAGATCTGGCCCGGGGTGCGCGGCAGCACGGAGGCGTCCAGGCCCACCTTGTCCAGGGCCCCGAGGACCCGCTGGCGGATCACGCTCCGGTCGGTCTCACCCTGCAGCCTGATCCCCTCGGCGACGATGTCGATCCACGGTCATGTCCGGATCGAGGGAGCGGAGCGGGTCCTGGAAGACCAGCTGCAGGTGCCCGCGGCGCCGCTCGGCGCGCCGGGCGCCGCCGCGCAGGGCGGAGACCGGGGTGCCCTCGAACACGACCTGGCCCCCGGCCGGGCTGACCAGGCCGAGGACGGTCCGGGCCAGGGTCGTCTTGCCCGAGCCGGTCTCACCGACCAGGCCGACGATCTCGCCCGGCTCGATAGCCAGGTCGACGCCCCGCAGGACCCGGGTAGCCCGCCAGCCGCGGCCGAGGATCACGTCGAGCGACTCCACCGCGAGCAGCGGCGTCGCGGGCGGGGCCTCGGCCGGAGCGGCGGCGCTCACCGGGCCGCCAGTTCGCCGGCGACCTGCGGTTCGTGGACCCGGACGCAGCGCACCTGATGCTGGGCGCCGACGCTGACCGGGGGGATGTCGCCGGCCCGGCACGTCGCGGTCGCGGCGGGGCAGCGCTCCGCGAACCGGCAGCCGGTGATGTCCGCGCCCACCTGGGGCGGCTGGCCCGCGATGACCTGCAGCTCACGACGGCGGAAATCACCCACCGAGGCCACCCGGAGCAGGGCCTGGGTGTAGGGGTGCCGGGGCCGTTCGATGATCTCCTCGGCGGGACCGGACTCCACCATCTCCCCCGCGTAGAACACCACGACCCGGTCACACAGCTCGCTGATGACGGCCAGGTCGTGGGACACGAACAGGACGGCCAGGCCGCGCTGCTCGCGCAGCTGCCGGAGCAGCTCGATGACCTCGGCCTGGATGGTGACGTCCAGCGCGGTGGTGGCCTCGTCCGCCACCAGGAGCTGCGGGTCGCAGGAGATCGCGATGGCGATCATCACCCGCTGCAGCATGCCTCCGGACAGTTCGGCCGGGATCTGGTGGAACACCTGCTCCGGGTGGTGCAGGCCGACCGAGGTGAACAGCTCGATGGAGCGCTGCCGCGCCGCCCGGCGGGACAGGCCCAGCTTCACCCGCAGCACCTCGGCCAGCTGGTTGCCCACGGTGATCGACGGGTTGAGGTAGGAGGCCGGGTCCTGGAACACCGCGCCGATGTGGCTGCCGTGCAGGCTCTCCCAGCCGCGCCGGGACAGGGTGGTCAGGTCGTGCCCGGCGAACGACAGTGAGCCCTGCTCGATGGCGACCCCGGCGGGCAGCACGCCGAGCGCGGCCCGGCAGGTCAGCGTCTTGCCGCTGCCCGACTCCCCGACCAGGCCGACGATCTCCCCGGCCCGGATGCTCAGCGAGATACCGCGGACGGCCAGGGCCGCCCCGTCATGCACGCTGATGTGCAGGTCATCGAGGCGCAGCACCTCGGATGCGTCCGGGCTGGGCGCCGCGGCGGGCCTGGACGCCGCGGTCAGGCCCGGGGCGGCGAGGTCAGGCGACTTGAGATTGTCGATCGTCATCGGCAGGCTCCAGAGTCGAGTGGGTTCGGATGACCGGATCCGGGACGGCCAGCATCCCCGGGGTGCGGCGGTCGCGGAAGGCGTCGGCCAGGGCGTTCAGCGCGCCGACGGTGATGGCGATGAGCACGTCCGGGGATGAACGGCGCCCACGGCGCCTGGGCCAGGTAGGCGAGGTCGGAGGAGAGCACGCCGCCCCAGGTGGGCGCGGGTGGCTGCACGCCGATGCCGAGGAAGGTCAGGAACGAGACCGCCAGCAGCGCCGCGGCCGTCATCGACGCCGTGGTCACCGCGATGGTGGGCAGCACCTTCCGCAGCACGTGCGCCCGGACCACGTGCAGTTTCGAGGCGCCCATCAGCTCGGCGGCCTCCACGTACTGGGCCCGGGCGTGCTCCAGGGTGGCGGCCCGGGTGATCCGGAAGAAGAACGGGGCCAGCAGGATCCCCACCGGGACCATGGCCTGGACCAGGCCGTTACCGAGCGCGGCGGTGACCGCGACCGCGAAGAAGATGTACGGCAGGGTCATCAGCGCGTCGGTGACGCGGTTCGCGGCGAAGTCAAACCCGCGGCCCAGGAACACGGTCGCGATGCCGGGGATCGTGCCGAGCACCAGGCCGATCCCGACCGCCTCGAGCGCGGTGAGCACCGACAGCCTGGTCCCGGCCATGAGCCGGCTCAGCACGTCCCGGCCGAGGTAGTCGGTGCCGAGCAGGTGGTGCGCGCCCGGCCCCTGGAACAGCGCGTTGGCGTTGACCGTGAGCGGGTTTTGCGGCGCCAGCGTGCTCCCGAACACGGTCAGGACGGCGACGCCGAGCAGGATGGCGATCGCGATCCAGGCCGAGGGCATCCGGAGCAGGGTCCTGGGCTTGCGCTTCCGGGGCTTGCTCTCCCGGGGCTTGCGCTCCGGGGGCCTGCGCTCCCAGGCTCGCCGCTCATGCGCCGATCCCGTCGTCCGTGCGGTACAGCCAGTTGAGGGTGACGTTCACGATCAGGTTGACCACGATCACGAAGGAGCTGACCACCAGCAGCAGGCCCTGGACGACCGGGATGTCGCGCGTCTGCGCGCTCTCCAGGAGCAGCTGCCCCAGGCCCGGCAGGGAGAACACCGCCTCGGCCGCCACGGCCCCGGCCAGCATGAGCGGGAAGTCGTTGCCCAGGATGGTGAGGGCCGGGCCGGCCGCGTTGCGCAGCGCGTGCCGGACCAGGATGCGCCGGTACGGCAGGCCGCGGACCCTGGCCCCGACGATGTAGTTCTGCTCGAGCACCTCGACCAGCGAGGTGCGCAGCTGCCGGGCGACGTCCGCGGACACCGCGAGGCTGAGCGCCAGGGCCGGCAAGATGATGTGCGCCAGCCACTGCGTGACGCTGGTGCTCGGCCCGACGTAGCCGTTGGCCGGCAGCAGGTGGGCCGTGACGGCGAACAGGACCACCAGGATGATGCCGACCACGAAGGCCGGCAGGGTGGACGCCGCCGAGCACGCCAGGGTGACGCGCGCGGTCGAACCAGCTGCCGCGGCGGACGGCCGCGAGGGTCCCGGCGCCGCCGCCGATGATGACGGCCAGGATGATGGCCAGCACCGCGATGGACAGGTCAACGGGGAGCCGCTGGCCGATGCTCTGGGCCACCGGAATCTGGCTGAAGTAGGACCGGCCCAGGTTGCCGCGGACCGCCTGGCTCAGCCAGTTCCAGTACTGGACGATCAGCGGGTGGTTCAGGCCCAGGGCCCGGTTCAGCCGGGCCACGGCGGCCGGGGTGGCCGCGTCCTGGCCCAGGATCGTGGCCGCCGGGTCGCTGTTGGACAGCGCGCCGAGGCTGTAACTGATGAACGTGCTGATGAGCACGATCGGCAGCAGGACGGCGAGGCCGCCGCCGAGCCGGGCCAGGACGATCCGGCTCCGGCGCCGCCGGGGCGGGATGGCCCCGGCGGCGGTCCCCGGCGGCGCGGGGCATGCTGATCACTGTCATCGGTCAGCTCCCCACCCGGACGCCTTCCCAGCGCTGCTGGACCAGGTCCCACGGGATGCCGGTGACCTTGGGGCTGTAGGCGAAGATGCGCGGGTTGGTGTAGAGCCAGATGTGGATCGGGTCGTTCAGCACCGCGGTGCTGACCGCGTGCTGCAGGGTGGTCGGGTACTTGGCCGAGGTGAGCGGCACCGTGAGGGCCTGGTTCAGCGCCTGGGTCACGGTGGGCGAGGTGGTGGACTTCTTGCCGTCCACGTTCATCAGGCCCTGCTGGCTGTACAGCACGTCCAGCATCTCCACCGGGGAGTTACGTCCCGCGGTGCCGTCGATGGCCAGCGGGATCGTCTTGTCCAGGTAGAGGTACTGGGTCTCGGTGGCGGCCGGGATGTCCTTGATGGTCACCGAGATACCAACCTGCTTGAGCTGGCTCTGCAGCTGCTCGGCCAGCGAGTCGCTGGTGCTGACCGTGCTCAGCGTGATCTTCAGGCCGTGCGGGTACCCGGCCTGGGCCAGCAGCTGCTTCGCCTTGGCCGGGTTGTAGGGGTACAGGTTGGCCAGCGCGGGGTTGTAGCCGACGAAGCCCTTGGGGAACGGCTGGTAGGACACCGCGCCGTACGCCCGAGGCCTGGACCTGCAAGATGGCCTGGCGGTTGATCGCGTAGTTGATGGCCTTGACCACGTCCGGCTTGTTGAACGGCGCGGTGGTGGTCTGGATGTCGAGCTCGTTGACCACCTCGGAGGGGATCACGGCGATCTTGAACCCGGCGGCCTTGGCCGCCGCCACCTGGTTGCCGGCGATGTAGGCCACGTTGACCTGGCCGGACTCCAGCGCGGCCAGGATCTGCTCCGGCTGGGTGATGGACTGCACCGTGAAGTTGGCCAGGTGGATCTGGCTGGCGTCCCAGTAGCCCGGGTTGCGCACCAGGTTCGCGTGGGAGTCCGGGACGTAGCTGGTCAGCTTGAACGGCCCGGCGCCGACCGGGTGGGTGGCCAGGCTGCCCGCGTTCTTGGTGAACGCGGCCGGGCTGACCATCATCCCGTCCTTGCCGGCCAGCAGGTCCGGCACCTGGTAGTCGACTCCGGTCAGGTCGAGGGTGAAGCTCGTCGGGCTGTTCACCACGACCTTGGAGATGACCGCCAGCTCCGAGGCGATGTTGGAGGTGGACTGCTTCAGGCCGCGCTCGATGTTCTTCTTGACCGCCGCGGCGTCGAGCGGCGTGCCGTCGGTGAACTTCAGGCCGGGCCGCAGCGTGAACGTCACGCTCTTGCCGTTGGCGGCGTACTTCCAGGACGTCGCCAGGCCGGGCCCGACCGTGCCGGACGGGTCGAGGGTGGTGATCGAGGCGTAGACCAGGCCGAGCGCGTGCACGTCCCACCCGGCGCTCGAGGTCACCGGGTCCCAGGAGGTGGGGAGTTCCCACTCCCAGTTCAGGGTGCCGCTCGCCCCGGCGGAAGCGGACGAGGCCGAGCCTACGGACGAACTGGTGCTGCTGCCGCAGGCGGCCGCGAGCAGCGAGAGAGCGAGAACCGCAGCGCCCGCGAAGGCGCCGCGGCGGACCGCAGGCCGGGGGGCGCGGCGAACCGCACGCCGGAGGAATGGCATCGAGTACTCCTGTCGAGGTGACGGGCCCAGCCACGCCCTCGTGGCTCGGTGCATCCAGCGGCGTCACTGTAAATCAGATAAAATCGATTGGTCAAGTAGGTAATTGATCAGGAAGCCCGGTGGGTAAGTGCATCTCGCATGGTCAGACCCCCTTTGGAGGCGCCCGTGGTGGCCCTGACATCAGGCGCGGCGGTCCGCCTCGCGCTGCGCCAGCGGACCGAGATCGGGCTGCTCGACGTGCGCCCGGAGGGGCCCTTCGCCGAGGGGCATCCCGCTGTTCGCGGCGTCGTTCCCGCTCGGCCGCCTGGAGGCCGAGGTGTCGACCGGCTGCCGCGGCGGTCGGTCCCGCTGGTGGTCTACGGGCACGGCGCCGGGGACGCCGCGGCCGCCGCGGGCCGGCTCCAGAGCCTGGGGTACCGCGACGTGTCACTGCTGGAGGGCGGGCTGGCCGGCTGGGTAGCCGGGGGCGGCGAGCTCTTCCGCGACGTCAACGCACCCAGCAAGGCGTTCGGGGAGCTGGTCGAGGCCACGGCGGGCACCCCGGCCGTGGCCGCCGGGCAGCTGCGCGCCCTGCTCGCGCAGCGGCGCCGACGTGGTGGTCCTGGACGCCCGGCGGTTCGAGGAGTACCACACGATGAGCATCCCGACCGCAACCAGCGTGCCCGGCGCCGAGCTGGTCATGCGGGCCGGTGCGCTCGCCCCGGACCCGGCCACCCTGGTCGTGGTGAACTGCGCCGGGCGCACCCGGAGCATCATCGGGACGCAGTCACTGATCAACGCCGGGCTGCCGAACCGGGTGGTGGCGCTGCGCAACGGGACCATCGGCTGGAGCCTGGCCGGGCTGGAGCTGGAACACGGCCAGCAGCGCCGGGCCCCCGAGGTGCCGCCGGCCATGGCCCGGCGGGCGGAGGCGGCGGCCTGGGCCGTCGCCGGTAAGGCGGGGGTGGGCCGGATCGGCGCCGCCGCGCTGGCGTCGTTGCTGGACCGCGGGACGCGGACCGTCTACCGGTTCGACGTCCGCTCCCCCGAGGACTACATCGCAGGCCACCTGGCCGGGTTCAGGTCTGCTCCCGGGGGGCAGCTGGTGCAGGAGACCGACTGGTTCGCCCCGGTCCGGGGAGCCCTCGTGGTGCTGGCCGGCGATGGCGGCGGCCGGGCCGCGATGACCGCGTCCTGGCTGGCCCAGATGGGCTGGGAGGTTGCGGTACTGGGGGCAGGCGGACCGGGCCTGGGCGGACACGGGCAGGCACGGACAGGCTGGGGACGGCACGGACCGGCTCGCGTTCGAGACGGGACCGTGGGCGCCCGCGTGGCCGCCCGCGCCGGAGCCGCCGCAGGCAGATCCGGCCCAGGTGGAAAGCGGGCTGCGGGATGGCGGGGCGGCGGTCATCGACGTGGATTCCAGCCGCCGGTTCGAAGCCGGGCACGTGCCCGGCGCGGCCTGGGCCCTGCGGACCGACCTCGGCGAGCCCGGGCTGGCCGATCGCCTGGGCCGCCCGGACCGGCTGGTCTTGACCAGCGCGGACGGGATGCTGGCCCGCTTCGCCGCCGCCGACGTGCCCGCCGGGATGCGAGGTGCTGGTCCTGGCGGGCGGAACCACGGGGTGGGCCCGATCGGGCCGGCCGCTGGAGAGCGGCCCGGCCGCGATGCTGTCGCCGGTCATCGACGTGTACCGGCGGCCCTACGAGGGAACCGGCGTGGACCCGGACGCCATGCAGGCCTACCTGGACTGGGAGTACGGGCTCGTGGGGCAGCTGGAACGGGACGGCACCCACGGCTTCAGGGTGCTGGGGTGAACTTCAGGCGGGCCGGGGACGACTGCCGCGGGGAGCCGGACCGGACCGGGCTCAGGCGCAGCCCTGGCCCGGATCGCCGCGGCTCCCTTGCCCGGATCGCCGCGGCGCAATAGTCTATTTTATCGATAGATAAACTAGATAATTGGCCCCGCGCCGCAGAGCAGGAGTCCCCCATGACCGACCGGCCCGCACCATCTGTCTGCCAGTTGCTCGCCGATCTGCACGCCTACCGGGTGCAGACCATGCCGCCCGCTGATCTTCAGGTCAACATCGACCAGCGGCAGCTGCTGGAGGACACCGCCGACCGCGCCGCGTTCGTGAAGGCCGGCGACGTCGTCGAGCCGTTCTCGCTGCCCGAGGTGCACGGGGGCACCATCGAGCTGGACCGGCTGCTGGCCGCCGGGCCGGCGGTCCTGCTGTTCTTCCGCTACGAGGGCTGCCCGGCCTGCAACATCGCGCTGCGCTACTACCAGACCGAGCTCTACCCCGCGCTCACCGAGCTGGGCGTCACGCTGGTCGCGCTCAGCCCGCAGGTGCCGCGACCGGCTGGCCGCGATCGAGAACCGGTTCGGACTCGGGTTCCCGGTGGTGTCGGACACCGGGAACGGGCTGGCGCGCCGCTTCGGCATTACGTTCACCTCCAGCCCGGCATCCCAGGCCCAGGCGCGGGCCCACGGCAGCGACCTCGGGGAGGTTCTGGGCACCGGCCAGTGGGAGCTGCCCATGCCCACCATCGTCGTGGTCGGCCAGGACCGGGTGGTCCGGTTCGCGGACGTCCACCCCGACTGGCTGGTGCGGACAGAAGCGGAAGCCGTCATCGAGGCCGTGCGCCCGCTGGTCGCCGTCCCGGCCTGACCGCCCGGCGGGAGCCTTGCGCCCGCCGGCTTCATCGGCATCGGCCGGAAAGGGGGCCCTCGTGCCCGCGCAGTTCCGTCTCGGATTCCTCTCCCACCTGCACGGGACCTCACCGCCACACCAGCTCTACCGCGATTACGTGGAGCTCTTCGTCGCCGCCGAGGAACTGGGCTTCGACTCCGCCTGGGTCGCCCAGCACCACTTCGACGCGGCCTCCGGGCGGCTCCCGTCCCCGTTCACCTTCCTGGCCGCGGTCGCGGAGCGGACCCGGCGGATTCACCTGGGCACGGCGGTGGTGACGCTCCCCCTGGAAGACCCGGTCCGGGTGGCTGAGGATGCGGCCGTGCTGGACGCCCTGAGCGGAGGCCGGGTGGAACTCGGCGTGGGCAGCGGCGCGGACCCGGCCGTGTTTACCGCGTTCGGCAAGGACCTCAGCCGCCGCCGCGAGGACAACTCGGCGGGCGTGGCCGCGCTGGCGGCCGCGTTCGCGGGTGAGCCGGTCGGCGGCACGGACTTCCGGCTGCTGCCCGAGGCGCCCGGCCTGGGCGGGCGCCTCTGGCAGGCCGCGTTCAGCCTGGAGGGCGCGCGGTACGTGGGCGCGGCCGGGCTCCCGGCTGCTGCTGAACCGGGCCACGTTCGGCAGCGAGGGGCGCACCGACGAGGTGCAGGCTCCGTGGGCTGAGGCCTACCTCGCCGCCAGCTCCGGGCCGGCCGGACGAGGCCCGGATCGGGCTTTCCCGGGGCGTATTACCCGGCCGCCTCCAAGCGGGCGGCCAGGGCGGCGATCGAGGCGCCCGTCCTGCGGATGGCCGAACGGATGATCAAGGCCGGCCGGTTTCCGGCCGGCCTGAGCGCTGAGGAGTACTTCGAGCGGATGCACATCTCCTACGGCAGCCCGGACGAGGTAGCCGAGCGGCTGGCCACCGACCGGGTGCTGCCGCTGGCGACCGATCTCATCGTCCAGTTCAGCCCGGCCGCCCCCGCGCTCGACGAGGCGATCAGCGCCCTGGAGCTGCTGGCCACCCGGGTCGCCCCCATGCTGGGCTGGAAACCCCAGCCCCATTGACATCCGGCACCGCAGGCCTAATCTATATTTTGTCGATCGATTTTATAGGTTTATGCACCGCCGCCAGTACCGCGCAGGGAGGACCCCACGATGTCCGCAGTCATCGAGTCAGGCCTACAGCAGGATGCCCTCGCCATCCGCCCGCTTCAGCCCACGATCGGCGCCGAGATCGAGGGGGTGGATCTCCGGTACCCGCTCGGCGAGGCCACCCGGGACCAGATCAAGGCCGCCATCCTGCAGTACAAGGTCGTGTTCTTCCGCGACCAGGAACTGGACCGCGACCAGCACGGCGCGTTCGCGCGCCAGTTCGGCCCGCTGTACACGCATCCGAGTGTCAGCAAGTCCTACGCCGACAAGGTGCCGGCTATCCACCAGATCTCCGCGGTGGACGCGAAGGCTCACGAGAAATCCGCGCAGGATAAGCCCGCCGCCGAACCCCAGGCCGAGAACTGGGATCCCTACCACAGCGACACGAGCTGGCGGCTCGTCCCCACCTGGGGCGCGGTGCTCCGGGCGGTCACGCTGCCGGAGGTCGGCGGCGACACGATCTGGGTCGACGCCGGGCTGGCCTACGAGGCGCTGCCCGACGGCGCGAAGCAGCGCCTCGAAGGCCTGTACGTGACCCATGACTACCGGGCGGCGCTGCTCAGCTCGGGGCACGATTACCCGATCGTGGCCCACCCGGTCGTGCGCACCCATCGCGAGACGGGCCGGAAGATCCTCTGGGTGAACTTCTCGCAGCACCCCTGGATCGTCGGGCTGGACCGGGACGAGAGCCGGGAACTCCTGGCCATCGTGCACGACCAGTACCGCAAGCCCGAGTTCCAGGTGCGCTTCAGCTGGCGGCCCGGCTCGGTCGCGTTCTGGGACAACCGGGCCGCCGTGCACTACGCCGTGCGCAACTACGGCGACTTCCCCCGCCTGCTGGAGCGGATCCTCATCGCCGATGAACCGCAGTACGCCGACCTGTAGACACGGAATCAGCATGGATCTGCAACTGACCGGCAAGCGCGCCGTCGTCACGGGCGGCAGCCGCGGCATCGGGTTCGCCATCGCCGCGGCGCTGGCGGGCGAGGGGGCGGACCTCGCCCTGCTGGCCCGGGATCCGGAACGGCTCGCGGACAGCGGCCAAGCAGCTGGCGGCGGAGCACGGGCGGCGGGTCCTCACGCTGCCCGCTGACACCACCGACGACACGGCGGTACGCGCCGCGATCGCCCGCACCGCCGACGAGCTGGGTGGCGTGGACATCCTGGTCAACAACGCTGCCGTGCCCGCGGCCCCAGGGTTCGCCCCGGGCCCTGGCTGATCTGATCGACGCCGACCTGCTCGCGGCGATTGACGCCAAGGTCCTCGGCTACCTGCGCTGCGCCCGGGCCGCCGCCCCGTACATGATCGCCCAGGGGTGGGGCCGGATCATCAACATCAGCGGCCTGGCCGCCCGCAGCGTGAGCACGCCGTCGGGCTCGATCCGGAACGTCGCCGTCGCCGCGCTGACCAAGACCCTGGCCGACGAACTGGGTCCCGCAGGCATCAACGTCACGGTCGTGCATCCCGGCCTGACCGCGACCGAGCGTACCCCGGCCATGATCGCCGGATACGCCGCCGCCAGCGGCAGCACCGAGGCCGAGGCCGAGGCGAGGCTGGCCGCCGGCATCAGCATCGGCCGCATCATCACCGCCGCGGAGGTGGCCGATGTGGTCGCCTTCCTCGCGTCGCCCCGCAGCGTGGCCATCAACGGCGACGCCATCGCCGCCGGTGGCGGCGCGCCAGGCGCCATCCACTACTGAGCGGACCCGACCGCGGCCACTCCAGCGCCACGGCCGTCACCGATCCCCCGGTTATCGCCTGAGTGACGGCGGCGTTGCCGATGGCGGTCCAGGCTCTTGTCATAGTCCGACAGTCGGTATATAAAGACGGCATGAGCCAACGTCCGCTCCAGGAACCCACGTTCCTGATCCTCACCGCGCTCGCGGCCGGCACCCAGCACGGCTACGGGATCATGACCGACGTCGCCAGCATCTCCGGCGGCCGGGTGAAGCTGCGGGCCGGGACGCTGTACGCCGCCCTGGACCGGCTGACCGACGAGAAACTGGTCGAGGTGGACCGGGAGGAGATCGTGGACGCCCGGCTGCGCCGCTACTACCGGCTCACCCCGCCCGGCGCGCAGCGGCTGGCGGCCGAGGTGGAGCGGATACGGGCGCACAGCGCCGTGGCGGCCCAGCGGCTCGACCTGCTCGGGGGCCTGGCATGAGCGCGGCCGCGGTCCTGGAGGGCCGTTACCGCCGGCTGCTGCCATGTATCCGGCCGAACACCGGCGCAAGCACCAGGACGAGATGCTCGGCGTGCTGATGACAGGGGCGCGCGCCGGGCAGCACCGGCCGGGACTCGCGGACACCGCGAACCTGATCTGGGGTGCCCTGCTGATCAGGCTCCGCCCCGCCCGCCCGGGCACCGCGTGGCCGCTCTGGCGTGACGCGCTGGCCGTGGTCAGCGTCCTCCTGCCGCTGATGGTGCTCGCCTACTCAGGCCTGCTGAACGTGGCCACGCTGGCGACGCTGCGGGTGGGAAGCCCGATCTTCAACGCGCTGGCGGGCTACAACGCCAAATTCCTCGGCGGCTGGGCGATCGTGGCTGCCCTGGCCCTGCTGCGACTGCGGCGCACCGCCGCCCTGGCCGCCACGGCCCTGCTGATCTGGCTGGTGTACTCCATCGCTGACGCCCCCAACTGGTCGTACATCGATGCCCCGTCCATGCGCAGCCTCTCCGTCGCCGGGCTGGAAATAGCCGCCCTGGTGGCGTCGCCTGGCCCGCGCCGGGCGATGCAGATCATCAACTGGAGGCACTACGCGCTCGCCCTGGCCATCCCGCTCGGCCTGGCGTCCGTGTCCAACTGGGTGTGGCTGGCCGACCCCGCGGTCTCCGACTCGATCGTGATCACGGCCTGTGCGGTGACCCTGGCCGGGATGACGCTGGCCTCCCCTCTGGCCAAGCGGGTGGCGGCCTTCCTGGCCCTCCCGGCCTACTACCTCGTCGCGACGTTCCTCGTGCCGCCCTCGATGATCGGCGGTACCTTACGAGGTCACATCGGGGTGGGAGGGACCGCTGCGGGTCACGGTGACCTGCGCGCCGTTCGCGGTGCTGCTGTGCGTGGCGCTCGTGGTGGCGCTGCGCACCGTCCGGCACGCCCCGGCCAATAGCCGGGAAGCCTGACTCGTAACGCGTAAAAAGCCTGAGCCTTTTACTCAGCCCCGGGCAAGATGCTGGAAAAAGGACAGGATGCCGGAAACCCACGAATGCACGTCATTACCGGCCCCGGCTGGTGTGGATACAACCCAGACGACGATCAGGATGCCCACGATCCAGCCTATTATCTTCATTAGCACGCGTTTCCCCTCCGCTCAAACGCTGCAACGCTGCTGGTGCCTGGACGCGCCCTCCCCGAATGGGGCGCGTAGCAGTAGCGACCGCGAGCGCCCGCAACCGAGCAGGTCAGCGCCCCGTGCCAGGTTCCAAGTTGATCACGCAAAGTAACGCAGCGCAAGGAAATCTAGGTAATGCCGGCGGGGAGTTTTATCGCATTAGGGGCACACTCGCGCAATATCCGGCCGGCTTATGAGAGACCGCCTACAGAAAGCGACCACCAGTCGGCCGGGCCTGGCCGCGGGCTCTTCCGGATCAGGCACCCCGCCATAACAGGTTCCATGAAGTGTCACCTTAAAGTGCATTCTGCGGTAGTGCGTGACCGGTCATGGCCGGCGCGGCCCGGGTAATCGCGGTGGCCAGGCACCGCGGCGCGGGCGCACGATCGCGGCGGCTACCGGCACCTGGCCGCGGCGGCCTGCGCGCCCGGTCAGGCATCCGGGCCAGACTTCATGTTTCCGTCCCTCATTCGAGGTATGATTTCGTGAAGTGGAGGCTTACCGCCGGGGGCAGGAGGCATGCGATGACGCCACGGGTCCTGATGGCCGGCGAGGCGGTCGGCCGGCTGGCTGAACTCGGCCTGAGCATCGATCTCGTCGAGCGGGTGGTGCGCCAGGCCGACGCCGAGGCCAGCTTCTGCACCCCGCTCGACCCGCCGATCATGGAGGGGCTGACCCGCTGGGCCCGGACCAACCGCTTCCTGCGCGAGGAGCTCATCCCGCTCGGCTGGCGGTTCGATAACCCCCGGAACCTGCCGCGCACGATCCATCCCGGCGGCCAGTTCGCGATCGTGGCCACCACCGGGGACGACGTCACCGGCCTGGCCGGCCTGCTGCCCGCACCCAAGTACGCGAAGGGGTACGCCACCACCCGCGCGGTCGAGGTGAACGAGCAGCTCACCCTGGATTTCGGAGACTTCGACCTGGCCGGCCTGCCGCCTCGCGACCACCTGCTGACCTGGCTGCTGCTGTTCCACAGCGCCGACGACGGATTCCACGTCGAGCTCTCGCTCCCGGACCGCATCGACGACGGCCGCATCACGAGCTGGGCGGAGCGGATCATCCTGCCCGTCTTCCCCCGGGGCGAGATCCACCTCGCGGACGGGCTGGCCTCACCCGACTCCGCCGGGGACCGGGGCATCCTCGTCGAGGTCAGCCGGCTGTGATGCCGGGCGGACCAGCGGCGGCCCTGACCCCGTCCCGGCTGGTGATCGCGCGCAAGCGGCGCGGCCTCACCCTGACCCAGCTGGCCGGGCTGACCGGCCTGAGCACGCGCAGCATCTCCCTGTACGAGAACGGCCACACAGAACCGTCCGCGGACACGCTCCGGCAGCTGGCCGAGGCGCTGGACGTGTCCCCCGGGTTCCTCGGCGCGCCGGACGTGGACGAGATCCCCGAGGATGCGGTGAGCTTCCGGGCGCTGAGCAAGATGACCGCCCGGCAGCGGGACCGGGCGCTGAGCGCGGGCCGGGTCGCGCTGCTGATCAGCGACTGGATCGACGCGAGGTTCCGGCTGCCGGACACCGACATCCCGCGCCTGGCCGGCCATGAGCCTGAATCCGCCGCGCAGGTGGTCCGGGCCCACTGGGGGCTGGGCGAGCGCCCGGTCAGCAACGTGCTGCATCTCCTCGAATCCCGCGGGGCCCGGATCTACTCGCTGACCGCCGAGAACACCGAGCTCGACGCGTTCTCGCTGTACTGGCAGGAGCGGCCGTTCATCTTCCTGGCCACCGGCAAGACCGGCGAGCGCGGCCGCTTCGACGCCGCGCACGAGCTGGGCCATCTCGTCCTGCACGGCGAGCACCAGGTGCCCAGCCGCCCGGCCGCCGAGGCCGAGGCCAACCGCTTCGCCGCCGCGTTCCTGATGCCCCGGGCCGGCGTCCTGGCCCAGGGCCTGCCCGACGCCACCCCGGCCCGGATCCTGGAGGCCAAGCGGATCTGGAAGGTGTCGGCCATGGCCCTGACCCACCGGCTGCACGAGCTGGACCTGCTGACCGAGTGGGGCTACCGGACCGCGTGCGTGCAGCTTTCCCGGCTCGGCTACCGCTACGGCGAGCCGCGCGGTATCGAACGCGAGTCCTCGCAGCTGCTGGCCAAGGTCTTCCGGGCGATCCGGGACGCCGGGGAGACCCCGGCCACGATCGCGTCCTCGATCGGGATCAGCACCAGCGAACTCCAGTCGCACGTGTTCGGGCTCACCCTGACCGCGGTACCCGGCGACGGCCAGCCCGTGACGACCCCGCCCCGGCACGGCCTGCGCCTGGTCCCGCCCCCCAGCTGACGCTGACTGCGAGACCCAAAAATGACCTGATAGCCACCAACTCCTATCAGCAGTCCTTATCCGAGCAGTCGTGGTCCCGGCAGTCCCCGGCCTGGCAGTCCCTCGTGCCGGCAGTCCCCGTTCCGGCAGGGCTGGACGACCCGACCCACTCCCGGGATGAACCGGGCCCGGGCCAGCACCGCCGCGGCCGCCTGTTCCGCGTTTTCGCCGGTACGAGACATCCGGTCGGCGATCCTCCCGGTCACGATCGGGGTCGAGAACGACGTGCCGCTGCACCGGGCCATGCCGTAGAAGTGGCGATCCTGGCCGTCGGCAGGCGGGACGTAGCAGCGGTACTCACCGTCCCCCACGCGTTGACCAGGCCGCGGCCCCGGGCGTACACGTCCACCCAGCTGCCGAAATTGCTGAAGGAGGCGCGGCTGCGCCCGTCGGCGGCCAGCGCGCCCACCGCGATCATGCCGCGAAAAGGCGGCCGGCGAGAATGGCCGCTCCAAGCCGTTGTTCCCGGCCGCCACCACGCACGCCACGCCTTTGCTATCGCGAAGCCGCCGGCGCCAGGCGTTGAACGCCGCAAGCGGGAGGAGCTTGCGGGTCGACGCCGAGATGGTCAGGTTGAACAGGCCGTAACCCTCGTCCAGGGCCCGGTCCAGCTTGGGTACCGCGTCCGCCTCCAGCGCGCTGCCGGCCAGGTTGAACACGTTGGCGCAATAAATCTCGGCCGCCGGGGCGGCACACCGGAGCACCCCGGTCACGAACGTGCCATGCCCGGCGTAGGGCAAGATGATATCCGGGTCATGCCCGGGCGGTATGGCGGCCGGGTCAGGGTCCGGGTCACCCCGCACCCCCGCCATCCAGGCGTGGTCGGCCTCCGCGCCGGCGACCAGCCCGGTGTCGGCCACGAAGATCCGGACCCCCGCGCCGCCGTGCCCCGGGCACGGCCCAGGCTCCGGCTCGATGCCCAGCGGAACCTCCTCCGCCTCGTGGGCCATGCACGGCACACGGGGGACACGGTCACCACGTGATTGGGGTCGCGACCTCCGCGCCCAGCTGCCGGTCGATCTCGTTCAGGGCCAGAAGCACGCCGGACGGGCCCTGTTCGTCCTGCGGCTCCGCGTCATCGTCGCGGTAGTCGTCGTCCTCAAAGCGGCTGCCGAACAGCGCGAGCCCGACCAGCCGCGGGTGACACGCCGTAGCTGCGGTCGCCAGTCCGCCCGGTGTCCCCGGTGTCCCCGGCCGTGTTCCGGCCCGGATTCTCCGGATCCCTCCTCCCCCTCCTCCCGCACGGGCCGCTCCGGGGGCTGGGGTCCGGGTAAACGGGGTCCAGGATCTCCGTCCCGGGCGGCGCCACGATCGCCAGCACCCGGTTCAGGTCCTCGTCACGGACCAGGAGGACGCCTTTTTGATACATGAACGCGATTCCGCCATCCGGCTCGGGCTCCGTTTTCACGTGTATACCGGCGTGACGG
>CAWINS010000008.1:0-36432 GCA_963837335.1 uncultured Actinomycetes bacterium
GAAGCTGCTGCAACGCCCACGTGTTGCCATCGGGATCGCTGAAGGTGACGAACGAGCCCCACGGCTGCACGTTGACCTCGCTGGCCTGCACGCCATGCGCGATCAGTTGCGCCCTGGCCGCCTCGGCATCCGCGACCACGACCTGCACCCCCTTCTGCGAGCCCGGCGCCATCTCGGTGATGCCGGTTCCCATCACGATGGAACAGGCCGAACCGGGCGGCGTGAGCTGCACGAACCGCAGGGTCTCGCTGACCTGGTAGTCGTGATCGTCGTGGAAGCCGACCTGGTCCACGTAGAACGCCTTGGCGCGGTCAACATCGGTGACCGGGATAGCGACGAGTTCGATTTTCCAATCCATGACCGGAACCTACCCGCGGGATCAGACAGTTCGCTTCGCTGGGAGACCGGAGACGAAATCGAGCCCGCGCTGCACCCACCTGGCCAGCGCGTCATCCGCGGCGAACCCGGCCGGATCGACGCAGACGAAGCCGGACAGGGCCCGGCCGGCGAACTCCATCGGGCGCACGTGCGGCTCGCCAAGGACCTGCTCGCGCTGGCCGGCGCCGACCCGGACCATCAGCGCCGTTCCCGTCACGCCACAGCACATAGTGCCGTTGACCAGGAACGAGAGGCCGCCCACCATCTTCTTTTCCGCCACATCGTCCCGCCCGGCCAGCAATCGCCGCACCCGCCCGGCCACCTCGGGGTCATAACTCATCGATCCCGCGCCTCCCCCTGTCAGCAGGGCGTCGTGCCGCACTTCGATCGGCCTGGGTGCCCGCTGCTGAGGGTAGCCGCGGCTGGCCCTACCCGGGCGATAGCCGGACAATGGGGATACCCAGCCAGACGTCACCGCCTGGGCGTCCTGTGCTACGCGAGTGAGGGATGCGCCGACCACCGCGAGTTGCCTAGCATCGGACGGGCCGGCGACCGCCCGCAGATCACTGTTCCGCGGTCTCGGGTGCCCGGCAGCATGGCGCGTTGGAGAGGAAAGGTGCCGACGGTGGCGGCCAGGACAGCGAGGTATGCGTGGGCCCTGGCGCTGGCCGTGCTCGCTGTTGCCGCTACCCTCACGGCGCTGGCGGGCGGTCCGGCGTCCCCTGCCGCCCGGGCGGCAGGCTGGGCCGGACTCCTGGACCAGGCGCACGATCTGGGGCCCAGCCGGGCCGCTACCGCCGAGGTCCTGGTGGCGCTGCGCGCACCCCGGTGGCCGGCGTCGCTGCTGAGCTGGGCGGCGCGCCATGGGCTGCGGGCGACATGGTTCCGCGGCCAGCCGACGGTGCTGCTCGCGGCGCGCCCAGCCGCGCTCGGCCGTGCCCTGGGGGTCCGCATCGACGACTTCCGGCTGCCCGGCTACCGCGTCTTCTACGCGTCCCGGGGCGGCGGGCACGTTCCGGCGGCGCTGAACGCCGAGGTCGCCGCGGTCAGCCGGATCACGTCCTTCGGGCAGGTCCAGTCCGTGGGAGACCCGTCCGGTCCCGCCACCGGCGGCCTGGCCCCCGGCGGCTTCCTCAACGCCTATGACGTCCGCCCCTTGTGGCGGCACGGTGACCTGGGGCAAGGCGAGACCATCGTGTTCTTCGAGGTGGACGGGTACTCCCCCGCGGACGTGGCGACCTACGCGGCCCGGTTCGGCCTGCCCAGCGTGCCCGACCCGCTGCCGCACATCGGCCCGCTGAACGCGAAGGTGCTCGGGGAAAGCGACATGGACATCGAGGTGGCCCACGCGCTCGCCCCCGACGCCAGCCTGGTCTACGTGAACCTGGCCGCCTTCGGGGGCAAGAACTCCTCGCCCGCGGTGCAGTTCCAGCAGGCCTTCTCGACCGTGGCCCAGGAATATCCGGGGGCCATCTGGAGCGCGAGCCTCGGCCTGTGTGAGGACATCTTCTCCCGCTCCGACGCGGCCGCCGTGAACAACGCCGTCCTGGCCGCCGAGCGGGCCGGCACGTCGGCCTTTGTCGCCAGCGGGGATTCCGGCGGGCTCGAGTGCCTCGGCCTGCACGCCCACGATGCCCGGATCCCGGCCGAGGGCGTCTCGTTCCCCGGGGACCTGCCGCAGGTGACCAGCGTGGGCGGGACCGCGCTGCAGCTGACCACCACCGGGCAGGTGCTGGGCACCGCGGCCTGGACCGAGCCGCTGCTGTCCCAGGGCTCGACCGGCGGCTCGTCCATACTGTTCAGCGCGCCGCCGTGGCAGCGGGGCCTGGGGGTGATCAGCTCCTATTCGGACGGTTCACTGTGCGGGCAGCCGGCCGGGCGGTACTGCCGGGAGGTGCCCGACGTGTCCGCGGACGCCGCGCCATCCAGCGGTGCGGCGGTCCGGGTGAAGGGGCGGTGGCTCAGTGAGGGCGGGACATCGCTCGCGACGCCGGTGTGGGCCGCGCTGACGACCCTGATCGATGAGTACCTCCGCGGCCGGGGCGACGCGCCGATCGGATTCGCCAACCCCTGGCTGTACCGGCTGGCCAGCGGGTCACCGCCGTTCCCCGCGATCCATGACGTGACGGCCGGGACAAACGACTTCTATCCCGCCGGGCCGGGATACGACATGGTCACCGGGCTGGGCACGCCTGATGCCTGGAACCTGGCCCGCGACCTCGCTCCGCTCACCGGCCGCCGGCCGTGATCACGTGACCCGCACCGGACACCACCAGCCGGCCGCCGCGCCCGTGGTGACCTGCCCGCACTGCGGAACCACCGTCCCGGACGCGCCGTTCTGTGGTTCCTGCGGCGCCCACCTGGCGCACGTGCGGCCAGGTGGTGCCGCCCGGAGGGCGCACTCCTACGCCGCGTTCCCAGACGAGAGCATGGCCCGGATGAGCGTGGTGAGCTCGCTGTTCCCCCAGCTCTCCGGCCGGTCCCGGGGCCCGTTCCGGGTAGCGTTCGGGCTGGCCGTGGTGATCTTGGTGATCGTGGCGGTCGCGGGGCTGCAGGCCCCGGTGATCGCGGTCAGCGCGCTCGCGGTGCCCCTGCTCTTCCTGGTCTATGTGGTCGAGATCGACCCGCTGGAGACCCGGTTCGCGGTGCCGACCGCGCTCTTGTTCGTGGTGGGCGCCGGGCTCGGGGTGGGCTGGGGCCTGCTGCTGGGCCCGCTGGCCGCTGATTCGCTGCTGCCGGCCTACTCGCCGTCGCTGCTCACCGGCGGGGTGCTGGTGTCCGCGGTCGTGGTCCCGGCGGCCGGCCTGGTGCTCATGGTGGCGCCCGTGGCGGTGGCGCGGCTGTGGCGGCCCGAGACCAGCGAGGCGCTCGACGGGTTCACCGCGGGGGCCGCAGGGGCACTGGGCCTGACCCTGGCCGCCACCTTGACCGAGCTGGCGCCGCTGCTGCGCAACGGGAACCTGGTGCCGGGCTCTTCGGCGCTGGCCGTGCTGACCCAGGCGGTAGTGCGGGGGGTGAGCGTCCCGGTGGTGGCCGCGGCGTCCGCGGGTTACGTGGGCGCGACGCTCTGGCAGCGGCGGGGCCACGGCTCGGCGGCGGGCGGCCGCTGGCTCACCTCGCCGCTGCTGGCGCTGGCCGTGGGGCTGGCCCTGGCCGTCGGGCTGGGCTTCGCCGACGATGCCGGGCTGCCGGATATCACCCTGCTGGTGGTGCACCTGGCCGCGGCGGCGCTGGCCCTGCTGGTGGTCCGGGCCGGGCTGCACCATGTGCTGCTGCATGAGCAGCGTGACGTGCGGATCGGGCCGCCGCGAAGGTGCCCGCACTGCGGCCAGATGGTGCCCGCGATGCCGTTCTGCCCCAGGTGCGGGGTGGCCGAGCGGGCAACCGCGCTCAACCCGCTGCCCCTGGTCGGGGCCCGCGGTACTGGCCGGCCCAGCCGGGCTCCGGACGCCGGCCGCCAGCTCGGCCACCGTCACGTCCTCACCGCCCTGATCGCCGGCCTGGGGGCACTCACGGCCGTGCTGGTAGTGATCGCCCTGGTGACTCCCCCGCCGCCGGCCAGGCCGTGCACGTCGCTGGGCTGCTTCGCCCCCTTCGGCCCGGTGCCGGTGCATCCGCCCCACGTGTACACCGCCGCGCCGGGGTGGAGCGTGCGGTGGTATCCGGCGGACGCGGTGTTCAGCGCGCATCCCCCGGCGACGTCGGCGTCGGCGTCTGCTGACCAGCTGCGGCTCGAGTTCACCACCCCGGCCTCGCCCGCCGAGGATGGCCAGCTCGTGTTCGTCGGCATCCCCGCGGGTGGCCGCAGCGCAGCCGAGATCGTCGGGGCCCTGCAGCGGGCCAACGCGCCCAACGCCGTCCCTGACTATGTGCTGCCCGGGCCCAGCGTGGGCTACGTGCCCGGGTACGGCGAAGCGTTCCAGACCACGCCGAACAGCGCCGACGCCAGCCAGGTCAGCTTCGAGGTGGTGATCACCTGCTCGGTGCGCGGCGGCTACGCCATCTGCGCCTACGCGGCCGGCCTCCAGGTTGACCTGAACCGCATCGTGAACCACCCGACCCCGTCGAAGCTCGCCCTCGCGCTGTGGGCCGACCCGGATATCAACGGCGTCCGCTGGAAGGGCCAGGCCTTCCCCTGATCGTCATCTCAGATGGCTGGCCAGGTCGGAACGGCGGTTGATGCCGAGTTTGGCGTAGACGTGGGCCAGGTGGGTCTGCACGGTGCGGGTGGAGATGTGCAGCCGGCCCGCGATGGCGAGGTCGGTATGGCCCTGCGCGGCCAGGGCGGCGATCTGCCGTTCCCGCGGAGTCAGCGGAATCGCGCTGAGCGCGCCGGTCAGCCAGGGTGAGACGGCACCTTCGCAGGCGGCGCGGTAGTCAGCAGAGCGCTGCCCGCTGGCCCGGGCGGCACGAAGATCACCGTCACCAGCGTGGCCGAGAGCCGCCTCGGCCGCGGCCTCGGCCGCGAACAGCAGGGTCCCGAGGCCCTCGAACCGGCGCCCCGCCTCGTCCAGGGCGGCCGGGTCGGGCCCGGCCAGGGCCGCGGCATGACCGGCATAGCACCAGGCCAGCGGGCCGTCGACGTGGGTCACGGCCTCTAGTATCGGGGTCAGGACGAGCCGGGCGGCGCCGTACCGGGCGGCATCGTGGTAGCCGGCCACCGCGACGTTCCACTCCTGGTTGTCCGCGGCGATGCCCGCGGCCCAGGCGGCGCGGTCGGCCGCCTCGTCCATCCGGAGCCCGGCGGCCAGGACCGCGGCCTCGGCCAGCTCCCATTCCGGCTCGTAGGGCTTCATCCGCGGCTGGCCGGCCCCGGCCTGCAAGGCCGAAGCCGCGGTACCGAGATCGCCGACCATGGCCGCGGCCCGGGCCAGTATGGAGTTCAGGTGCCGCACGATGAACTGGTCGAACGGGCTGACCGCCGCCAGGCAGCGGCGGAACCGCCGGACGGCAGTATCGGCCTTTCCGCGGGCCAGAGCCACCCGGCCGAGGCAGTATTCGCCCCGCGGGCCGCCGAACGGGTCGTGCGTGGCGGCGCCCTCGCGGCGCATCCGCTGGCTGCGCTGCTCGGCCGCGTCGAGGTCACCCTGCTCCAGCAGGGCACAGACGGCGATCAGCTCGATCGACGCCGCCCCGTAAGGCACCGCCTGCCGGGCTTGCGGGGTGGTGGTGACGGCCGCCATCACGTCGGCGTGGGCCAGGGCCTCCCCGGTACGCCCGAGCCAGTACTGGGCTCCGACCGCCGCCAGCGCGGCCATCGTGCGGGTCTGCGGGGACTGCGCCTCGTCGGTCATGATCGGCAGCCCGATCGCGAGCCCGTCGCGCAGCCGGGCGTCGAAGGTGAGCATCGAGGCGTGCAGCGCATGAAGATACGAGCTGGCCGCCGGATCCCCGGTGGCGAGGGCGGCGACGAGCTCCGCGCCGCCGCTGGTGTCCCCGGTCATGAGGCCCTGGCCGACGGCGGCACAGTAGGTGAGGGCTTCCCGGTCGGACGGGGTAAGAGAGTCCGGCGGCAGCTCGGCGAGCACCGCGGCCGCGTCATCGCGGCGGCCGGTGTGGGTGAGTATCTCGGCGAGCAGCAGGGTGGCCGGCAGCGACCGGTGCGTCTGATGGGCATGACGGGCGAGACGCTCGGCCGTCGCGAGGCTGATGCCGCGCGCGGCGCGGGCCGCGGCCAGCAGCCGCTGGGGGTCATCGGCCTGCCCGCTGTCCAGCCGCCAGCTGGCCGCCCGCACCAGGTCGTGCGGGCTCGGGTGGTCGGCCGTCTCCAGGGCGTTGGCCAGGGCGAGCCGGAGGCGGCGGAGCCGCAGCACGGGCAGGTCGGCCCGGAGCACCTCGCCGTACAGGGGATGGGCCGTGCTGACCTCGGCCCCGGCCAGCCCGGGGCGGACGATGACGAGGCGGGCCTCCTCCAGCGAGATCAGCAGCGATTCACCGGCCATGGCCAGGGCCACGTCCGCGGGAAGCGGCTCGCCGGCCGCCACCATCTCCAGGCCGGCCCGCTCGGCCTCGCCCACGTCGGCCAGCCGGGCCGCGACCAGGTCCCGGACGCCCCCGCTGAGCGGCGGCTGCCCGTCCAGCACCCAGACGGTGTCCCGCCGGACCAGGGCCGAGCGCTGCAGGGCGGCCTGGACGAGTTCGCGCAGCAGCAACGGATTCCCCTGCGCGCGACGCACGAAGGCGGCGCTCGTCTCCAGGTCAGCCGGGGCATCCAGGACGGTTTCCAGCAGTTCGCCGGCCTCGTCGTCGCTGAGCCCGGCCAGCTCGATCCGCTCACAATGCCCGTCGCGCCAGAGCCTCTCGATCACCGCGGGCAGCGGCATCACCGCGGGCAGCGGCGCCGACCGCGCGGTGGCGATCACCGTGGCCCCGGCCCCGGCCAGGTGCAGCAGCACCCGCGCCGACCCGTTATCGAGCAGGTCGACATCGTCGACCACCAGGAGCAGCCGGGCGCCGGGCGCGGCCGCGGCGACCCGGGCCGCCACCTCGGCCGCCGTCACTTCGGCCGCCATTACCTCAGCCGCCATTACCTCAGCCGCCGTTACCTCAGCCGCTGAACCCGGCCCGCTCCCGCGCGCCGCCGGATCCGCGGACCGCTCGCCCGTCAGCACGCCCGCGAACGCCTCGAACGGCACGCCGCTGGAGACCGCCCGTCCGACGACCTGGATAACGGCGGCCCGCCCGCCGGCGGCCCGCTCCGCCAGGCGCCGGGCCAGCGCCGTCTTGCCGATTCCCGCCTCGCCGAGCAGCAGCACGCCCGCGCCGGAGGCAAGGATTGCGTCCGCCCGGGCCAGCTCGCCCGTGCGGCCGACGAAGGGCCAGCTCCCGGCCACGGGCCGCACCATACCGTATGGCCTCATAAGCACGCGGCACGGATCGGTGTCTACGTAACGACTACCGATGCGCGGTGCGGGGCCCGTCGCGTTCAATCCTCTGGTTCCCAACCCGAGGAGAGATATCCGATGCGGCGCACCCCAGCGGCCTTGGCCGTCATTTCTTCCGCCCTGCTGCTGACCGCGTGCAGCTCACCGGCGCCGACCAGCTCGGCATGGCCGTCAGTCACCGCCGGGTCGGCGGTCACCCAGCCCGGGTCCGCCGCGGCGGCACCCGAGCTCAGCGCGCTCGGCCAGCCCGGGGTGGTGACCTCGCTCGACCCCTGCCAGCTGGTCACGAGCTCCGAGGCATCCGGCCTGGCCGGCACACGTTCGGGGCCGGGAAGGAGGAGACCAACGGCGACAACGGCAAGGAGTGCGTCTATGGATCCCAGACCACGAACGTGTTCACGGTCGAGGTCGGGCAGGACCCGAACGCCACCGCCGCCCAGGCGGACTGGTCGAAGGAGCGGGCCCGCGCCCAGCGCCTGCTCACGAACAAGCTCCCCGCCGGGATCAGCCTCTCGGTGAACACCAAGGACGTCTCCGGCCTGGGAGACCGCGCGGCGGTCGCCGCCGGCTCGGCCAGCGCCGCTGGGCAGACGATCGGGTTCAGCGGGATCTACCTGCTCAAGGGGGCCACCTTCGTCGGCTTCCAGAACCTTCTCCTGGGCCACGCCGCGCCCGGCGCGTCAGCGATGGAGGCCGAAGCGCAGAAGGCTCTCGCCCGGGTGCCCTAGCGACGTATCCCGCCCGGTCAGGTGTCCGGGGCAGGTGGGGTGGCTTTGAGCAGGTCGGCGAGCTGCCTGGCGTTGGCCTGGGCGTAGTCGCGATAGCAATTGTTGAACAGGACGTGGGTGTCCTGGGCGTCACGGGCCAGGCCGGCGATCCTGGGCGCCCATTCGTTCAGCTCGCCCTCGGTGTAGCGGTAACCGAACCGTTCGTGGATGTCCTTGCTGTCCCATTTCTGGGAGTGGCCGTGCAGCCGGACGACGGCCAGGTCAGCGGGGGCGGCCAGGACCGGGGGGATGGAGTCCCGGTGCCCCTGGGGCATGTCGACGCACACGTAAGGCAGCTGGTGGGCGGCGAGGAAGTCCAGCGTCTCGCGCTGGTTGTCCGGGGTCATCCAGGTGGGGTTGCGGAACTCCACGCAGACCCGCCGCGGTGCCGCCCGCTGGGCACAGGCCACGATGTACTCCTTGCGGGCCCGGGAGATGGGGAACCAGGGCGGGAACTGCAGCAGGATCGCCCCGAGCTTGCCCGCCTGGTCCAGGGGCTCCAGCGCGGACAGGAACCGTTGCCACGTCTCATCGACCACCGCCGGGTCCATGTCCTTGAGGTACACGCGGTCCTTTCCGGTCTTCTCGGCGGCCGGCCGCAGGTCCTTCGGCAGCGCCGCGACCCGGGTGGGGTGCTGGGTGAACAGGCTGAACGCCTTGACGTCGAAGGTGAAGGCGGCCGGGGTCCGCGCGGCCCAGGCCGCGGCGGTCTGCTCGGCGGGCAGCGCGTAGTAGGTGGCGTCCACTTCGACCAGGCCGAACTGGCGGGCGTAGTAGCGCAGCCGCCGTTCCGGTGTGTCTGCCTCCGGCGGATACCAGCCCGACTCCAGCAGCGTCCGGTCGGTCCACGACGCCGTGCCCACCTGAACCTGCCCCATACCGCACCTTAAGAGGCTCACCGACGTGCCCAGCACACCCGAGGCCGGCCAATTTTGCGTTCGGTACCGTTCAGTCCATGACGCTCGTGCCTGATACGAAGGACTGGACCTGGGTGCTGCAGCGCCCCTGCCCGGAGTGCGGCCTGGACACCCAGGGTTTTCCCCGCGAGGCGGTCGCCGGGATGACCCGCGGCAACGCCGCGGCATGGCAGGACGTTCTGCCGGGGCCCGGTGACGCGCGGCGCCGCCCAGCCCCCGGGACCTGGTCAGCCCTGGAGTACGGCTGCCATGTCCGTGACGTCCTGCGGCTGTATGACGAGCGGCTGCAGCTGATGCTGACCGAGGACGATCCCCTGTACCCCAACTGGGATCAGGACGCCACCGCGGTGGCTGACCGTTACGGCGAGCAGGATCCCGTCGCGGTGGCTGCTGAACTGGCCGAAGCCGCCGAGGCCATCGCGGCCCGGTTCGAGGGCGTGAGCGCCGGTCAGTGGCAGCGCACCGGCCGGCGCAGCGACGGCGCCCAGTTCACGGTCGAGACGTTTGCCCGCTACTTCATCCACGACCCGGTCCATCACCTCTACGACGTCACGAGGGCCCGATGACGCCCCAGGATCACTAGCGGCAGGAGCAGCGATGCGGGTCGTGGTGGTGGGGGCCGGGTTCGCGGGGCTGATGGCGGCGTACCGGATCGGGCAGGCCGGCCATGAGGTGGTGGTCCTGGAGGCGCGCGACCGGGTCGGCGGCCGGGTGTGGTCACAAGAGCTCATCCCTGGTGACCCCCGGACGGTGATCGAGCGTGGTGCTGAGTTCGTGCTGGACGGCTACGACGTCATGCGGGCGGTGCTGGCCGAGCTGGGCCTGGGCCTGGCTGATCCGGTCATGTCGTACTACCAGCGGGAGTACCGGGGCGGCGCGGCCGCCGCACCAGAGGAGGTGGCCCGCTGCGCGGCCGGCGTAGCGGCCGCGGCGGCGGTGGCGGCGCCGGGTACCTCGCTGGCCCAGGTGGTAGCGGGCCTGCCGGCCTCCCCGGCGCTGGCGGCGTACCTGTCCCGCGTCGAGGTCACCAACGGCGTCGGCGCCGACGTCCTCGCCGCCGCGGCGGTCAGCGACGTCACCGGAGGGTTCGGGCCCCGGCCGTGCTGGCGGGTGCCCGGCGGTAACCAGCGGCTGGCCCGGGAACTGGCCCGCCGGCTGGGGCCATCGGTGCACTGCCGCCGTCCGGCCCGGTCCATCCAGCAAGATCACGAGGGGGTGCGGGTGCTCACCGACGACGGGGAAGCCGCCGGCGACGCGGCCATCGTCGCGGTGCCGCTGGCCGTGCTGCGCCGCCTGCCCTTCTCACCGCCGGTCCCCGGCGCCTGCCAGCGCGCCTGGCAGCGTGCGGGCCTGGCGCACAACGCCAAGCTGCATGTGCCGCTGACCCGCCCGGCCGCCCCCTCAGCCGTGCAGAGCGTGCCGGGGAAGTTCTGGACCTGGACCGCGGCCGACGCGACAGGCCAGGTCCAGCCGGTCCTGCACTCCTTCGGTGGTACCGAGCCGGGCCTGGCCGCGCTGACCGGGCCCGGCGGCGGTGCGACCTGGGCGTCCCGTGCCGCCGCGCTCCGTCCCGAGCTGGGCCTGGACGTGACCCGGGCCCTGCTCACTACCTGGAACGACGATCCGTGGGCCGGTGAGTCGTACTCCGCACTGACCGTCGCCGTGGCCGGCGGTGACGACGAACTCCTGGCTGCGCCGGCTGGCCGGGTCCACCTCGCCGGCGAGCACAGCGCCGGGGCCTGGGCCGGCCTGATGGAAGGAGCGCTGCGGTCGGGCGAGCGCGCAGCCCGGGAGGTGCTCGCCGGGGCGGGCTGATCAGCTCCCGCCGGGAATCCTGACGATGGCGGCGGTGCTGGCCCGGACGGTCAGGCTGAGCGTGCTCCCGGGATCGGCGGGCAGGGCGCTCCAGGTACCGTCCCAGGGGGTGTCGCCGGTGATCGCGGCGCCGCCGAGGGTGGCATAGCCCCCGGTGGCATCTCCTGGCTCCTGCCCGGCCAGGGTCATCATCTGCGCCCCGGGCCCTCCTGGTCCGGGCCCTCCTGGTCCGGGCGCGACGATGCTCACGGCCGCATCCGCAGCCTCCGCTCCCTGGGTCTTGTTGATGATCGTGACGTAGTCCTGGCCGGCCCCTTCGACGCCGTAAGCGGTCAGGTTGACGCCGTCCGCATTCTCGATCGCCACGGGCCTGGCCCGCCCCGCCGAGCCCAGGGTGAACGCCTTGATGCCGTAGCCCTTGGGGGTGACCGCGTAGCCTTCGCCGGGCCCGGCCGGACCCGGCACGATCGTGTCGGTGTGCAGCCACTGCTTGTTGTGGAAATTCACGCCCGCGGCCGCGTGCGCGGCCCACCAGTGCAGGTAATCCAGGGCCCACAGCGCCGACGCGAACGCATCGCTCGCGCCCGGGACACCGCCCAGGTAGTCGTTCGATTCGGTGAGCCGGTAGGGCAGGCCCGCGGCGACCACCGAGGCGAGATGGTTCTCGTAGAACCAGGGGTACGGCGTGTACGTGGTGCCCCGGGGCTGGGTCCCGACTGCGGTGCCGTGCACCCATTCGGGCGACAGCATGTTGCTGATCGCCTGCCGGGCGGCGGTCTTCCCCGGCCCTCCCCCGACGTAGAAGTGCTGGGTAATGTCCGCCAGCCGGCCGGAGCCCCGTTCATCGGCGGCGAACCGCTCGGTCCACGACACGCCGCGGTCAGGATCGGGGGTCCAGGTCATCGGGCTGTAGGCCCCGGTGTCCGGCCCCGTCAGCGGCGCGCCCGGCGCCGCCTCCGCGACCGCGTCGGCGAAGCTGTGCCAGGTGGCCAGGTACGACGAGTACGCGCTGCCCGGCACGCCCGAGATGTCCTCGTAGATCGCCGGGTCGAGCGGCCGGCCCGCGTAGGAGTGGAAGTCATGCCAGTCCGGCTCGTTCCCGATGGCGAAGCTGGCCACATTCTCCCGGTAGCGGCCCCAGATATGCGCGGCCGCCTGGGCATTGATGGATTTCAGCTCCGGAATGGGCTTGGCCCGGGGGTTGAGCAGGCGGAACGTGTAGATGACCTGCACCCCGGCCGCGGCGGCAAAGGCAAACAGGTTGTCCACTCCGGTGAAGCCATCGCGCCCGGTGCCCGCCGGGATGAACTGGTCCACCGAGCCGCCGCCGACCCGGAGGTTGCGCAGCCCGGCATTGCGGAAGAGGGTGACGAGCGAAGTGTTCGCCGGGTCGAACAGGTACCCCGGGACGCCAGCGTTGCCGGGGTTGAGCGGCCCCCGTTCGAAACTCAGTCCCGCGAAGTCTTCCGGAATCGCCGGCCCCGGGGGCCCGGCGCGGAGGGTGATCGTGATGGGGTGCGAGCCCATGAGCGCGTCATGCCCAGTCGCGGGACCGGCCTAACCGCTCCCAGCCGCGGATTGCCCCCACGGGCCGTCGCAGACCCGGGCGTGCCGCCCGTGGGGGGCGCCAGTCACGGGAGCCATTGCAGCCAGCTTCCGTGCCCGTCGGCCAGGGCCAGCGGCGTGCCGTCCCGGGCGAGCACGAACGGCGCGCCCTGGTAGGACGGTATGGCCATCCCGGGCACCACTCCGGGCCCTTCATTGGACAGCCAGACCGCCCGCAATCCGCGGACGATGGCGGCGAAGCGCTGCCGGTCCTCGGGGGTGACGTAGGCCAGCACGGCGGAGTGGTACACGACCAGGGTCGCGTCGGCGGGAGCCAGGCCGGCCAGGGCGGGCAGATCGGTCAGCAGGTCACCGCGATGCACGACGGGAGGGTCGCGGCGGGCGGTGGCGACCGCGGCGGCCAGCCGCTGGCCGCGGTCGCCTTCACCGGGCCAGACCAGGCACGACAGCCAGCGGACGTCGTCGTCGCTGGCGACATCGAGCGGGTTGAGGTCGAGCCCGGCCCGCCAGGTGATCTCGGGAACCCGGTCCGGCAGGGGCACCCGGCCGCGCGGCTCGCACCGCAGGGTGGGCGCCAGCGGGTCCTGGCCGGCGATCCGGCGCCCGGCGTAGTCGTAGGAGTACCGGTCGATGAGCAGCGTGAGCCCGGCACTCGCGCCCACCTCGATCAGCGCGAGCGGAGGCGGGAGCCGGGCCAGGGCCGGCAGCAGCGTGGCGCACCGGGCCGCCTCGTTGGTCTGGGTCCGCCGGGCCAGCATCACCCCGGCCAGCACGTCCGGGTCCTGGCTGACCAGTTCGCGTATCCGGTCCAGGCTGGCCGGCTCGCCGCGCAGGTAGCGGGCCGCCGCGAACAGCAGGTTGGGCTGGCGCTTTTCCGGCGGCAGCGTGCCCAGGAAACCGAGAATCGCTTCGTCCCCGGCGACCGCCCTGGAGAGCGACTCATAAAGCGGGCTGCGGCCGCGGGCGTCCTCGGCGAACGCCCGGTAGTTCTCCGCGGCCTCTAGCCCGGGGTCATGACCGTGCATCCACACGGATCCCGACGATACCGGCCGACCCGCGGGCGAAGACTTCGATCATGGTCCAGGGAACGGTAAACCATCGCGGCGCGCTCGCCGTCTACTGACGGACGGCGCACACCGCACCAGGCATGCGGGATCCAACGGGCCGCGCCCAGCACCGGGGAGGGACAACATACCCATGGCAGCCACGCTTCAGGAGATCCTGCTCGCACCGGACACGCAGCCGCAGGTGATGGCCGACTGCTACACGCTGATCGAGCAGGAGCTTGCGGATAAGTCGGGGATGTCCGGGACCGCGGTCAAGCTGGCCTACAAGACGGTGAACGCCTTCATGCCCGGCCACGTCCGGCACATGGTGGGGATCCTGCTTCCGGACATGGTGGGCCAGCTGGAGCCGTTCTGGGTCAACTTCTGCGCGTCGGGCAGCTCCGGGTTCGGGGACTACCTGGTCAAGCGCAGCGACGAGGTGACGCAGGCCCTGCTCTCGGTGACCGACGCCCGCGCCGCAGCCTCCGACCGGCCCACGGTCATCAAGGCGTACGGCAGCGTCCGCGGAAGTGCCGTCAAGCACGTCGGGGCCGCACTCCCGCGCGTCGGCGACCTGGTGCTGAAGTACGCGGGCTGAGCACCGGCGTCAGCGGGCGCCCCGGCTCCAGGCGTCCGTGCTCTTGCTGCAGGCCGCGTAGCGCACCGAGGCGCTGACGACCGCCTGATCTGACGACAGCCCCGGGCAGACGTCTTTCATGGCCAGGATGCTCAGCATGAGCACGCCCAGCAAGCTGAGCACCATGACGCAGATCAGCACCGTCCGCCGCGCTGACCTGGCCGGGACGACCTTGGCGACCGGCACGTTGTCCCGTGGCGGCAGCCGGGCGAAGGCCGCGAACATCGATTTGAGCCGGGGGTCAGCCGCCTGCAGAACCTGCTCGATCTGATCAAGAATCCGCTGCTGGCGGTCAGGCAGGCTCATCTGGTTCTCCGGGACAGCACGCAATGCAAGATCGTGCTCTGCACGCTAGCCGGCCCGGGTCAGCCCGGCCGCTCCGCTGCTGGACGGCATGCGGGCCCGGCTTTATTGGCGTGGCCGCCTGTCGGTGGCACCTGGCATCCTTAATGATGTGGCGATGCGTGTAGCGACCCCCGTCCTGGTCGGCCGGTCCGGCCAGCTTTCTGTGCTGGATACGGCGCTCACGGAAGCCTGCGGCGGCCATCCGTCTGCCGTCATGGTCGGCGGCGAGGCCGGGGTGGGCAAAACCCGCTTGGTGAGCGAGTTCGCTGAGCGCTCACGCGGCAAGGGCGCGCGGGTGCTGGCCGGAGGCTGCCTGGAGCTCGGCGTGGACGGCCTGCCGTTCGCTCCCTTCACCTCGATGCTCCGCGACCTGGCCCGTGACATCGGCGCGGACGGCATCGCCGCGCTGCTGCCCGGCGGCACGACCAGGGAACTGGCCCGGCTGCTCCCGGAGTTCGGCGAGCCGGCCGGGACCGGTGACGCGGGCGAGGCCCGGGCCCGCCTGTTCGAGCAGGTGTTCGTCCTGCTGGAGCAGCTGGCCGAGGCCAGCCCGGTGGTCATGGTCATCGAGGACGCACACTGGGCCGACCGCTCGACCAGGGATCTGCTGGCCTTCCTGATCCGTAACCAGCGGGCCCTGGATGGCCTGCTGATCGTCGTGATCTACCGGTCCGACGAGCTGCACCGTTCCCACCCGCTGCGGCCGTTGCTCGCCGAGCTCGACCGGATCGGCTGGGTCACCCGGATGGAACTGGGCAGGCTGTCCCGCACGGACACCGGCGAACTCGTGGCCCGCCTCCTCGGCCGCGAGCCAGGCGAGGAGATGCTCGAGACGGTCTACCGCCGCACCGAGGGCAACCCGCTGTTCGTGGAAGCGCTGCTCAGTGAGGGGGAGCTGGGATCCGGGCTGCCCGAGTCACTACGGGACCTGCTGGTCGCCGGGGTTCGGCGACTGCCGGAGGATACGCAGGAGCTGGTCCGGGTCGCGAGCGCGGGCGGCGAGCGGGTCGGCCATGCCCTGCTGGCCGCGGTCACCGGGCTGGACAACGCCGGGCTCGCCCGGGCGCTGCGGCCCGCGGTGGCCGCGAACGTCCTGCTCACCGATTCCGACGGCTTCGTGTTCCGGCACGCGCTCATCCGTGAGGCCATGCACGACGAGCTGCTGCCTGGCGAGGGCAGCCAGCTGCACAGCCGGTTCGCCGAAGCGATCAGCGCCGATCCGGCGCTGGTGCCACCCGGCCGCGCCGCGGCCGAGCAAGCGCATCACTGGTATTCAGCCCACGACACGACCTGGGCCCTGATCAGTGCCTGGCAGGCCGCGGAAGAATCCGGCCGTGCGCTGGCCTACGCCGAGCAGCTCGCGATGCTGTCGCGCGTGCTGGAGCTGTGGGGGCAGGTCCCGGGAGCCGAGCAGCGCATCGGTACCAGCAAGCTGGCGGTGCTCGAGGCGGCGGTGTGGTCCGCCGAGCTGGCCGGGGAGTTCGACCGCGGCATCATCCTGGCCAAGGCCGCTCTGCGGGAGATCGACGTCGCGACGGACCCGGTCCGTGCCGCGCTCCTGCTGGAGATCCGCGGCCACCTGAAGAAGCAGCTCGGCCGCGAGGACTATCCTGACGACCTGCTCGAGGCCGCCCGGCTGGTCCCGGCCGACCCGCCGACCGCAGCGCGGGCCCGGGTCCTCGAAGCGCTGGCCCACGACATCCACCACCGGCCGGGCGGCTACGACGACGCCGTGTTCCGGGCGCACGCCGAGGAGGCCGTGGCCGTGGCCCGGCAGGCGGGTGACGCCGCCACCGAGGCGGCCGCGCTGGTGACCCTGGCCTGCGCCGTGCCACTCAGCGGGAACATGGAACAGGTCCGGGCGCTGCTGGCCGACGCCCGCGCCGTCGCCGGCCGGGCGGACGCCTACCAGCCGCTGCTGCGGGCCGACATCACCGAGTCAGACATGCTGGAGGGCATGGGCGAGCACGAGCTGGCCGCCATGGTGGCCCGGGCCGGAATCACGGCCGCGCGGCGGTACGGCCTCGCCCGGACCTCGGGCGCGGTGCTGGCCATCAACCTGGCCGAGCCGCTGGTGTCGCTGGGCCGGTGGGATGAGGCGGGCGAGGTCATCGAGCGCGCGCTCCAGCTCCTTCCACCGCGGCTGAGCAGGTCTTCACTGTGGCGGCTCTCCGGCGACATGGCCCTGGCCCGCGGCGACCTGGACGCCGCGGCTGAGGCCCTGGCATCGGTCCGCGCCGGGCTCGACGGCACCCGGTTTAAGGACGAGCACCAGTTGCCGCTGGCCCGGCTGGAAACCGAATTGCGGCTGGCGCAAGGCAGGCCCGCTGCCGCCCTGACGGCCCTCGAGGACGCGCTCGACCGCTTCGACCTGCTGCGCAGCCCCCGCTATGGGTGGCCCCTGCTGGCCGCGGGAGCCCGCGCCTGCGCTCCCGCAGCCACGGCCCGCGACCAGGCCCTCACCACCCGGGCGGTGGCGCTGCGCGAGCGGCTGCGCGCCGCGGCCGGCAAGCTCGCCGCGGATGGGCTGGCGCAGCGGGCCCAGCAACTGACGGTGGCCGCCGAGCTGATGAGTGCCGACGGCTCACCTTCGGGCCCGGGCCAGGCTCCGCCCTCCGAGGGCGCCCGGGCGGCCTGGGACGACGTGGCCCAGGCCTGGGAGGCGGTGGGCCAGCCTTATCCGCAGGCCGCCGCCCTGCTGCGCGCGGCCGAGATAGCACTGAGCGCCGGTGACCGCGCCGGCGCCGGTTCCCGGCTGCGCCGGGCCCGCCTGCTGGCTGAGGCGCTGGGCGCCCGGCCGCTGAGCGGCGACATCACCCAGCTCGCCCGGCGGGGCAGGATCTCCCTCGCCGGCGAGGTGGAGGCCACGGACGACGAGGCCGCGGCCGGCCAGGCCGCGCTGACTCCGGCGCCGGGCGAGCCGCCGCTGGGACTGACGGCCCGGGAGTACGAAGTGCTGCGCCTCGTCGCGGCCGGGCACAGCAACCGGGAGATCGCCGGCGAGCTGTTCATCTCCGCGAAGACCGCCAGCGTGCACGTGTCCAACATTCTCGCCAAGCTCGGCGTGACCAGCCGTGGCGAGGCCGCGGCCACGGCGCACAGTCTCGGCCTCTTCCCCCGCTGAGCGGAAACGGGCTGGGCCACCGCGCTCACCCGCCCCTGAATCTGCCAGCTTCCCGGTGATAGGCCGGCGGCCCGTCGTTCACGGCTGTTCCTCGTGGCAGGACGGCCTTCATCACTTACCACGGCGAGTCTCCCGATTGCCTGCCTGACCAGTGGGTATTGTCCGCAACGTGCCGCTTCTGGCGTGGATAGGGCTGGCCCTCGCGTTCGCCTCGGCGCTCGTGACCAACACGGCCTACTCATTCGAGCACGACGCGGCCGCGGCGCTGCCGCCTCTTTCGCCGCGCCGTCCGTTCCGGACGGTCGAATCTCTCCTGGAAGACCGCCGGTGGCTCAAGGCGTTCGGGACCGAGACCGCTGGCTGGCTCATGTACGTGGCGGCGCTGCGGCTCGCGCCGCTCGCTCTGGTCCAGTCGGTCACCGCCTCGGGAGTCGCGGTCCTGGCCTTCGCGACGGCCCGGGGGCACCCGTCCCGGCTGGCCCGGCGCGAGCAGGCCGCCGTGGTCCTCGCCCTCATCGGGCTGGCCCTGCTGGGGCTCTCGATCACCGGTGCGGAGGCGACCCAGAAGCACCCGCCGGTCCTGGGCCTCATCATCTGGCTCGCGGCGTGCGGCGCCGGCGCGGCGCTCCTTGTCGTGGTGCACACGCGTATCGCGCGGGCCGCGTCGCTCGGCCTCGCCACCGGCCTGCTGTTCTCCATCGGGGATATCTCCGCCAAGCTCATCGGGTACGGCGGGATCTGGCTCGTGGCCCTGGTTTCGCTCATCATCGGGTACGGAATCGGCACCAGCATCCTGCAGACGGCGTACCAGAAGGGTGACGCCCTCACGGCCGCGGGCACGGCCACGGTAGTGACGAACGCGGTCCCGATCGCGGCGGGCTTCGTCTTGTTCGGCGAGACCCTGCCGCACGGCATCCGGGCCGTGGCCCAGGTCATGGCGTTCGGCTGCCTCATCCTGAGCGCGGTCGCCCTCGGGCGCCCGGACGCGCCGAGCGCGGCCGATGCCGCCGCCCCGGACGCCGCGAGCCGCGCCCGCCGGGAATCACCGCCGGCCTAGCCGCGCCCCAGCCGGGCGGCCGGTCCAGCCGGCTTACCGCTGTGCGGCCAGCAGCGGGATGGCGGCGATCTTCTCCTCGGTGAGATCGTCCCAGCAGATGCCGGCGGCTGGCCGCGCGCCCCGGTGCGGGCGGCAGTCGATGACCCGCTCCGGGGTGACGATGAAGTCCACCGGGACATCGTGATCGGTCACCGGGATGACCCCGGCCGGGCGGAGCTGGATCTCATGCACGGTGGTCACGGCCACGGTGTGCGGGCCGATCAGCCCGGCCGCGGTGGCCAGGGCGAACTCCAGGTCGGCGAAACCGCCGCCCTTTCCCAGCCGGGCGCCGTCCTCGCTGGCGGCGACACTGCCCATCACCACCAGGTCCACCGGGGCCAGGTCAGCCAGGCTGACCTGGCGAGCGGACCGGGCCGCCCCGCTGATCGAGGCCGCCTTCCGGGGCGGTTCGCTCAGGTGAGCGGGGTCCAGGGCAAAGAAGGGCTCGGCGCTGGCCAGCCGCGGCACGGCCATGTAGACGGTCTTGCCGTCCTCCAGCGCCCGCTGGCGCACCGGCCACTGCGCGGAGTCCGGGTTGGCTTTCAGGGTGCGGGCCTCCGGCCAGGCCGGCAGGGCGCGCAGCCGCTGCGCGGCGGCTTCGGCGCCGGAGAAGTTCGGGATGCGGCCGGCCGCTCCCGGGAACCGGGCCACCCGGGCCGCGCTCATCTCCGCCCAGACCTCCTGCCGCAGCGCGGCCTTGGCCGCCAGCACGCCGGCCGGGCCGCCAGCATCCCGGTCATGGCGAGGCGCGCGACGGGGCATCCCCCCATCCTGTCAGGCCGGGGACTGCGCGCTGGCGTAGGCCGCGGGCGTCTGGCCGATCGCGGCCCGGAAATCCCGGGTCAGGTGGGCCTGATCCGCGTAGCCGAGGGTGGCGGCTATCTCCGCCCACGACACGGGCCTGCCCTCGCGGACCGTCTCGGCCGCCTCCAGCAGCCGGTAGCGGCGGATCACCCAGGTGGGTGACACGCCTGCGTACTGCAGGAACATCCGCTGCAGGGTCCGCTGGCCGAGGCCAGACCGCTCGCACAGGTCACCGAGCCGCCGGATCGTCCGGTCGCTCTCGGCGAGCCGGGCCACCTCGGCGACGCTGAGGGCAGGTTCCCTGCGTTCGGGGTCTACGGCCTGCTCCAGCGCGGCGGCCAGCAGCGCGACCCGGGCGGCTTCGTCCGGTTCGGCGATCACCTGCCGCAGCAGCACCGCCTCGTCGGTGCCGAGGGCCTGCCCCAGGGGGACGACCCGGTCGGTGAGCTCCGCCGCTGATCCGGTGATGAACGCCCCGAGTCCCCCGGGCCAGGTCAGGGCGGCGACGGCCCAGCCCCGGCCGGCCAGCACCCGGGTGGACAGGCCGCGGGCCACCCCGTACAGGCGCGCTTCGACCGGTCCCGGCCCGCGCTGGCCCGGCGCCGCGTTGGCGTGCCCGATGCTGGCGTTGGCGCCGGGGTGGGTGAGCACCTGCTGGCGATGGACCGTCCCGGGCGGCAGGTCCCAGCGCACCGCCCAGAAGCGATCCACGAGCCCGTCCAGCGCCGGCCCGGCCGGGTAGCGGGTCAGCTGGACCCGCTGGCGTAGCAGCCAGGGGTCGAGGATGCCGCGGCTGTCCCGCTCCACCGGATCCGGCTTTGAGCTGCTCATTCCTGTGACCCTAACCGCTGGTGCTGACGCGAATCTTCAAGCCGCCGGGCGGCCCGGCTCCGTAGGGTCGGCTCATGACCACAACCACCGAGAAGACCACTGACCTGCTTGTCGCCGTGCTCAGCGACCTCGAACCCGTGGTCGGCCGGCGTCAGCGGCGAGCAACTGCATGAACCGACGCCGTGCACCGAACTGGATGTCGGGCAGCTCCGCGCGCACATCCTGGGCTGGCTGACGACCTTCGCGGCCGGTTTCGCCGATCCGGGCGGCCAGGCGCCCCTCGATCGCCTCGACGGGTACACCGTGCCCGCCGACCCGGCGGCGGAGGTGCGTTCCGCGTCCGCCGCGATGGCCGCAGCGCTGCGCGGGGGCGCGGCCGGCCGGCCCCTGCGGCTCGGGGGCAGCGCGATGCCGGGTGAGATGGCCCTGAGCATGATCCTCTGGGAGTACCAGGTGCACGGCTGGGATCTGGCCCGCGCCACCGGCCAGCCCTGGTCGCCGCCGGCTGAGGCGGCGGAGGAGTCGCTGGAGTTCGCGCCGGGCATGCTGACCCCCGACTATCAGGGCGACGGGAAGGCCTTCGCCCCGCGGGTGCCGGTACCAGCCACGGCCCCGGCCCTGGACCGCCTGCTGGGGCTGTCCGGCCGCGACCCGGGCTGGCCTGGGCACTCCCGGGAGGACCAGGCATGACGCTCATCGCCCGCTTCAAGGTCGATGGTTTCGAGCCACGGCAGATCACCGGCCTGGACGCGGACTGGGTCGGGGTGCTGACGTTCGCCAAGACGTTCGTGTCCGGGATCGTCGGCACGGCCACGACCGTGTTCATGTCGGCCGGCACCGAGGAGGGCTCGCGGTCGTATGTGGCCACCGAGCGGATTACCGGCCGCACCGAGGACGGCGCGGCGGGCTCGGTGACCGTCCAGCACGGGGGCCTCGAATCAGACCCGGACACGTGGTTCGGTCACATCGTGCCCAAGACCGGGACCGGCGATTTCGCCGGCTGGGCCGGGTCAGCCCGGATCATCCACGACGACGAGGGACCCTACTTCGAGATCACGCTGGCCTGAGGTCCCGGCGGTCAGGACTGCTGCTTGAGCTTGCGCCAGCCGCCTGCGCGGTTGTTGGCGATGATGTGCCGGAACATGGCGGTGAGCGCGGCTGCGTTGATGGGCTCACCCTCGCGCACCGCCACCGTCCGGGCGGTCTGGTTGCCGTGGCCGCCGGTGATGATCCCCTCCGGATCCGGGACGATCGCGCCGTCATAGAGGAAGACGTTGACATGATCCCTGGCCGCCAGCAGCGCGCAGATGTTGCCTTGCAGGACGAAGTAGGGCAGCCGGGTCCGCTTGATGGTCTCGGTCACCTCCGGGTCGGCCGCATGCACCAGCCCGCGGACCTCGCGGCAGATGGCCTGCTGCCAGCCGGGCAGCGAATCGATGTAAGAATCCACGCGCGGGTCCGTGGTGCCGGTCATGACGGATCCCTCCCTGACGGCCTGCAGCGGGGCCACTTACCGCTGACGAGGCTAGAGCACAGCCACTCCAGCGTCCCGCGGCGCTCCGGCACGGGCTAGACCGCTGGGCGGATTCCCCGCAGACTGGGATAACAGCGGTGCGCAGGGGGCTGGGAGTCACCAGCGGCCGAGGCAAACCAAGGCGGAGGTGACCGCAATGACGCGGCGCGATATCGAGTTCGATGCTGAGGGCGTCACGTTGCGTGGCTGGTTCTACCCGGCTGAGGGGGCCAGCGGCCCCGCGCCTACCGTCGTCATGGCGCACGGTTTCTCCGCGGTCAAGGAGATGTACCTGGACAGTTTCGCCGAGGTGTTCGCCGCGGCCGGGCTGAACGCACTGGTGTTCGACAACCGCTGCTTCGGGGCCAGCGGGGGCGAACCCCGCCAGGAGATCGACCCGTGGGCGCAGGTCAGGGACTACCGGGACGCCATCACCTACGCCATCACTCTCCCGGAGGTCGATTCTGGCCGGATCGGGATCTGGGGCAGCAGTTACTCCGGCGGCCACGTCCTGGTCGTCGCCGCGATGGACCGCCGGGTCAAGGCGGTCGTGTCCCAGGTGCCGCTCATCAGCGGCCACGACAACCTGCGTGCCCTGGTCCGGGCCGACTTCATCGCCGGGTTCCGTGAGATGTTCGACGCCGACCGGCTGGCCCGCTTCCAGCGGGGAGCCGCCGGCCATGGTCCCGGTGGTCAACAAGGATCCGCTGGCCCCGTCGGCACTGCCGACCGCGGACTCGTGGGAGTGGTTCAGCGAGACCGGCAACACCCGGGCACCAGCCTGGCGCAACGAGGTGACGCTGCGCAGCGTGGAGCTGTTCACCGAGTACGAGCCGGGCGTCTACCTGCCCTGGATCAGTCCCACGCCGCTGCTGATGCTGGTGGCCGTCGGTGACCACCTGGTGCCCTCAGAACTCGCTATCGCGGCCTTCGACACGGCGCACCAGCCCAAGGAACTGGTCATCCTGCCGGGCGGTCATTTCGACGCCTACGTCAAGGGGTTCGACGCCGCCAGCGGGCAGGCGCGTGACTGGTTCACCCGGCACCTGGCCTAGGCTGTCACGGGTTCCGGACCCCGCCAGGAGGGTTCCGGACGCCGCCGCCAGGAGGACGTGCTCGTGCGAGCTGTGGTGCAGCGGGTGACCCAGGCCAGCGTGACAGTGGACGGGCGGGCCGTCGGGGCCATCTCCGAGCCGGGCCTGCTCGTCCTGGTCGGGATCACCCACGACGACACCCCGGAGAAGGCGGCGAAGCTGGCCGCCAAGCTCTGGGGGCTGAGGATCCTGGACGGCGAGAAGTCGTGCTCCGACGTGTCCGCGCCCCTGCTGGTGATCAGCCAGTTCACGCTCTACGCCGATACGCGCAAGGGCCGCCGCCCGACCTGGCAGGCGGCGGCTCCCGGGCCGGTCGCCGAGCCGCTGGTGGATGCGGTGGTCTCGTCCCTGCGCGGGCTGGGCGCCCGCGTGCAGACCGGCGTCTTCGGGGCTGACATGAAGGTCAGCCTGGTCAACGACGGCCCGGTCACCCTGATCCTGGATCTGTGAAGCCCTGGCCTTTGACGGCCCGCGTCGCGATGTAGCCGGGCATGTAGCGCGAGGTGGGGTCGGCGTGATGGGGCGCCTCGGCCAGATGGGTCAGGGACAGGCCGGCGGCCAGCTGCCCGCCGATCTGGGTGGTCAGCGAGTGGCTGTATTCGATCGGGCCATCCCCGTAGTACTGCTGCCGCTCGGCATCGGGCAGGTCGAGCGTGCTGAACGGGAGCGGGTGGCGGACCACGAACTCGTCGCGCTCCAGCGCGCCGACGTCGAAGATGTAGAGGTCGGGGTTCAGGAATCCCGCCATCAGGATCCCGCCCGGTGCCAGCACCCGGGATGCCTCCCGCCAGACCGGGGCCAGGTCGGGGCAGAACACGTTCGACACCGGGTGGAACACGACCTCGAAGCTGGCGTCGGGGAAGGCGCTCAGATCCCGCATGTCGCCGAGCACGGTCGAGAGGGCCAGCCCTTCCCGCGCCGCCACTTCCTCATCGCGGGCCAGCTGCCGCGGCGAGTTGTCGAAGACGGTCACCCGGGCGCCGGCCGCAGCCAGCACCGGGCCCTGCTGGCCGCCGCCGGAGGCCAGGCCCAGCAGCGGCACCCCGGCCAGGTCGGCCGGGAACCAGTCCCGGGGCACGGGCTGGTAGCCGATGAGCACCACGGACCAGTCCCCGCCGCGGGCCCGGGCGATCACCTCGGGCCCGACTGGCCTGGTCCATTCGTTGCCCGATTCCACCTCACGGTCCCAGGCGGCACGGTTATGAGCCACGGGATCAAAATCCTCAGCCATCCGAGCAGCCTAGAGCCCATGCTGGAGATGGTCACCGGCTTATGGAGGAGGGCGCATGCCGTACATCACCCTGAACTCGGCTGAACCTGGGATCCGCGGACTGCTCCGGTTCCGGCCCGAGACGGGCCGCCCGCTGAGCGAGCTGACCGAGGTGCTGCTGCGCGGGCCAAGCACCCTGACCCGCGGGGAGCGGGAACTGATCGCGGCCTACGTGTCGGGATTAAACGATTGCCAGTACTGCTCATCGTCGCACTCGGCCACCGCCGCCGCCCAGCTGCCCGGCGGCATGGCGCTCGTGGGTCAGGTCCGGGCCGACGCCGGCCAGGCGCCGGTCTCCGCCAAGCTCAGGGCCTTGCTCGCGATCGCCGCCGCGGTCCAGCAAGGCGGCCACCAGGTCACGGACAAGCTCATCTCTAACGCCCGCGCGGCGGACGCCACCGACCTGGAGATCCACGACACGGTGCTGATCGCGGCCGCGTTCTGCATGATGAACCGCTACGTCGACGGGCTGGCCACGATCGCCCCGGACGACCCCGCGGTCTACGCCGCCGGGGCGCAGCACCTGATCCATGAGGGCTACGTCCCGCCCGCCGCGCCCTAAGCTCGTCTGATGTGAGCAGGCATGAGGTCGTGCTGTTGCACGGCCAGCCCGGTTCGGCCTCGGACTGGCAGCTGGTGTCGGACCGGCTGCCAGGGACCCTCGACGTCGTGGCGCTGGACCGGCCCGGGTACGGGACCAGCCAGCAGCCCGCCGGGGGGTTCGGGTACGGCGCCCGCGCGGTCCTGGCTGAGCTGGATGCGCGCGGCATCGGGCGGACGGTCCTGGTGGGCCACTCCTACGGGGGAGGCGTCGCGCTGACGGTGGCCCAGCAGGCCCCCGAGCGGGTCGAGGCGCTGATCCTGCTGGCCAGCGTCGGCCCGGGCTGCCTGACCGGCTGGGACCGGCTGCTGGCGGCCCCGGTGACCGGGGAGGCCTGCGCGCTCACGGCCTGGTACCTCACTCCCTGGCTGGCCCGCTCCAGGCTGGCGGCCATCGCCCGGTTGCGCGGACGGCCCATCGCCCCCGGGGAACATGTCAACTGGCACATCTGGGGTCACACCCACCACGACCACGGGCCGGTGTGGCGCAGCTTCCTCACCGAGCAGCGGGCGCTGGTCCACGAGCTCGGCGGCCTCACCGCGTCCCTGGCGGGCGTGGTGCAGCCGGTGCTGCTGATCGCCGACCCGGACGACACGCTGGTTCCGGTCGGCACCACCCATCAGCTGGCCGCGGCCCTCCCCGACGCCCAGGTGCAGCTGCTCCGCCAGATCGGCCACCACCTGCCCCGCCGCGGGGCACCCCAGATCGCGGCGGCGATCATCGATTTCCTGGCCGCGCTGGACCGCCGCCCGGCGCCGGCACCGGAACCATGACGCGACGACTTGACTTAAAGCCGGCTCCAGGTTCTAGCGTTGCCGCATGAGCGAGCTCAGTCTGGGGCCGGTCGGCATCGCGCTGAACGTCTCGGCCGACGATACGTATCTCAAGGAAGCGGCGGAGGCCGAGGAACTCGGGTACTCGGCGATCTGGCTGCCCGGCGGGCAGATCGACAGCCTCGACCGGATCGCGAAGATCGTCGGGGCCACCACGTCGGTGCCGGTGGTACCCGGGATCATCCCCCTGGATGTCTACCGGGCCGCCGAGGTCGTCCAGCTCTACGCGCAGCTGCAGGCCAGCGCGCCGGGACGTTTCGTGGTGGGCCTGGGCGGCCCGCAGCGGCCACGGCCGCTGCGGCCGCTGGGCGACTATCTCGATGAGCTGGACCGCGCCGAGCCGCCGGTCCCGGCCGGACGGCGGATCCTGGCCGCACTCGGCCCCCGCAAGCTCGAGCTGGCCCGGGACCGGGCCGCCGGGGCCGTAGCGCTCCTGGTCACCCCGGCCTACACCAGGCAGGCCCGGCGCACCCTGGGCGGCCAGCCCACCCTGATCATCAACCAGATGCTGGTCTTCGACACCGACGCGGCCCGGGCGCGGCAGGCGGCCCGGGTGCCGCTGGGCTTCCTGTCCGGTGTCGGCGGGTACCGCGCCAACTTTGCCCGGATGGGGTTCACCGACGGCGACGTCGCCGACCTCAGTGACCGGCTCGTCGATGAGCTGGTGGTCTGGGGCAGCGCGGACCAGATCACGGCGCGGATCAGCGAGCACCTGGACGCCGGGGCGGACCAGGTCGCGCTCACCATCCTGAACCCCGGCGGCCAGCCCGGCCCCATCGACGTGGCCCGGAAGCTCGCCAGCAGGCTTCCCCGCTGACCTCCGGCCGGGGCACGCCCGGGCCTCACGAGGGGCACGCCCGGGCCTCACGAGGGGCACGCCCGGGCCGCATGGCCAGCGGGACACGCGTTTGGGTATGGTCCGGGCATGGACTCTGCCGGCTACCTGGGCCACCTGCGCAGCGACCTCGGCGCCTTCGAGGAGTGCCTGGCCGGGGATCTGGCGGCGCCGGTCGAGCCGTGCGGTGACTGGACCCTGCACGACCTCGCCGGCCATCTGGGCCAGGGCAATGTGTGGGCTGCGGTGGCCGTGACCGAGAAGCGCGGTGACTACGAGGGACCTGCGGCCCCCCGCGATCCCGCGGATCTGGTGAAGTGGTTCAGCGGCACCGCCGGCGTCCTGCTCGCGGCCCTGGATACCGATCCGTCCACCAGTGCCTGGACGATCGCTCCGCCGCCCACCGCCGGGTTCTGGCAGCGCCGCCGATGCCTGGAAACCCTGGTCCACCGATGGGATGCCCAGCACGCACTCGGCATTCCCGGCCAGCTTGACCCGGCGCTGGCCGACGACGGGGTGGCCGAGGTCATCGACACCATCGCCCCGCGCCAGGTCCGGCTCGGGCGCAGGAGTGCTCCCTCGCACGCGGTCCGTCTCTGCGCTGGTGATACCGGTTCATCCTGGATTCTCGGTCCTGGCGAGCCAGTGGCCACCGTCCGGGCCACGGCGGCCAGCCTGCTGCTCATGCTGTGGGGCAGGCTCCCCGCCGAGGGCCCGGCGATCGCCTGGGAGGGCGACCGCCGGACGGCCCAGGCCGCGCTGGGCGGGGCCCTGGTTCCCTGAGCCGGGAGCGGGCTGGGCCGCGCAGCGATCGCCGGTTCCGGCCGCGCAGCGACCGCCGGTTCGTCAGGAGCGTCGCTGCCTACGGCGCTTCAGGTACCGGATGAATTTGCGGATCAGGAAGTACATGACCCCACTCTGCCGCCCGGGGCCCGGCCAGGACATCAAAGTCCTCGCTCTTTACCCGATCCAGGAACACCGCCCACTCCCCCGGAGTGAACACCAGCGGATCCCGGCCGGGAAACTTGGAGTCACGCACCAGGATGTTGATGCCCTCCGCGCCCCGCCGCCAGGCGATCTCCACGCAGTTGCCGTTGCTGTGGCTGGATTTGTGCCACACCGGCGCTGGACTGTGCATCTGAGGCGCCCCTTCGCTAGCTGGCCACCAGCGGGTCCCGCTGCCTGACCGCGGTACCAGCCTGCCGCGCGCACCCTGACAGCCATCTTGCACTGGCCCTGATGCCTGCCTTGCCGCCCAGGTCACGCCGCTTTCAACCGGGCGTGATGTCGGCGCACGCCTAGCTCCCGGCCAGGCGCAACGCCTAGCCCCGGCCAGGCGGAACGCCTAGCCCCGGCCAGGCGGAACGACTAGCCCTCGGCCAGGCGGAACGTCTGCGCCACCACGAGCGTGTCGTCGTTGACGGTGAATTCCGGGTCGCCCAGCTCGCCGCGCACGTCGGCCGAATGCCAGAACCGTTCATGCCCGGCCCGCCAGTCCGCGACCGATAGGTAGCCCTCCCCCTCACCCAGGGCATGAGCCAGATCCACCTCAGCCAGGCGCATCACCCGCACCGCGGTCGTCTCGATCACCGTCACGGGGTTCCCGGCGGAATCGATCACCATCTGCCGCAAACCAGGCCGGGGCAGCGGCTCGTTCTCGTGCTCGTAGCCTGCGACCAGCGCGGTCGTCGTGGTCTTGTCACCGGCCACGATCGCCGCGACGAGCTGGTCACGCAGCGGCCCGGGAAAGGCAAACTCCACGACCGGCAGATCTTCCGGGGACATGCCGGCCAGCTTAGCCACCGGCCGGTGCCCCGGGCGGAGCGTAGTGGCGGATGTAGTCGATCAGCATGGTCTGCGGGAACCTGGTCGAGCGGTCCGGTGGCTGAGATGCGATGCCACCGACCGCCGCGTTGACGAGCAGGAAGAAGTCATGATCGAAGACCCACGGTCTTCCGCGCAGATCCCCGGGCGTGACCGTGTGATAGTGCCTGCCGTTGACGAACCAGCGGATCCGGCCGGGTTCCCAGCTGACCGAATAGACACAGAAGTCCTTTTCCAGGGATGAGCCCATCCGGCGTGAGGCCGCGATACCCAGGGCGCCGGAATACCCGGGCCCGTGCACGGCTCCCTGGATCACAGGCCGGCCGGTCCCGAAATACTCCATCACGTCGATCTCACCGCACCCTGGCCATCCGGTCCGGTCAAAATCCTGGCCAAGCATCCAGAACCCCGGCCAGATCCCCCGGGCGACCGGGATCTTGATCCGGGCCTGGACCAGGCCGTAGCGGAATGACATCCGGTCCTTGCTGACCAGCCGCGCGGAGGTGTACCCGCGGCCGCCGCTGCGGTGGCCGGCTGCCTGCGGATCCGCCTGCCGCACCACGATGGCCAGATGACCCGCACCGTCCAGCGCCGCGTTGCCGGTGCTATCGGTGTAGTACTGCAGTTCCTGGTTTCCCCACCCGTGACCGCCGGTCTCCGGCGCCCAGAACCGGCGGTCCGGCGGCGAGCCTGCCGGACCGTCGAACTCGTCCGACCACACCAGGGAATACGCGGCGAACTCGCCCCCCAGGCCGTTGCTCATCCGGCTCTCCCGCCCTCTGCTCAGCCATCAGATTAACTATTGACATGGTACAATAGTTCCGTCTTAACGGCAGGAAGCGCGCATGAATATTGAGCGAGGACGCATACTTTTCAGAACCGCAGATATACTGATCACCCTGACGGCAATTTTTTTCTTGCTCTATACGGTACTGGGATTCATGAGACACCAGGACGTGCGTTCAGCCCGGCCACGGCTTGGTAACCAGGATGCTAGCTATACCAATCTGTCTACCTCGTGCACAGGCGGCTACGCTAACCAGCGCACAGTACGCGGTGAAACCCAGGTCGCGTCCAGGGGAGCACCGTTCAATGCCTATCAGCTCACCTTCACCAATAGCGGAAACACCATCGTGACGATCTACGGCGTCACCGTGGATCTGGCCAATTATCAGCACCACGTCTTCGCCCAGCCCCATGACAGCAATTTGGGTAACGGTGCCGGGATAACGCTCGGCGTTGGCCAGTCGCGGCAAATTGTGGAAACCGCCGGGGCTACCTATCCCGTAGCTTCATGCGAAGTTGTCAGCTGGCAACCTTAACGTTGGCCTGGCGATAACCCAGGCCGTGGCCATATACCTGGACCCGGGTCAGCGGTTCCGGATGACTCTTCTGCGGTAGACCATGCTCCCGGCCCCGGCCAGAATCGCCGCGCCGCCGAGACCGACGAGCAGGGGGTCCTGGAGTCCGGCCGTGCCTCCGCCGCCGGTGGCCGGAGCGGCCGCGGGAACCGGGCTCGCCGCTGCCGTATGCGTCACCGTCACCGTCACCGTTTCGGTCGGTGCCGGGCCCGTTGCTCGCGTGCGCACTCGCACTCGGACTCGCACTCGGGGTATCGGTGCTACTAGCTGAGATAGAAGGTGTTGGCGAGCCGGTTCCGCCGGGTGAGAATGATACCGATGGCCCCGCCGAGGGCGTGGATCCCGAGCAGGCGGAAAGGGTTACGGAGGCGAGCAATGCCATGGTGCTGCACCCGGTGATGGCCAGCCTCGCGCTGAGCCCCGTCCTCGCGCCGGTTGTGCGCACCTTCATGGAACCTCCTCACGTCGCGACCCGGCCGTTGGCCGCGCTAGCCGAAGACATTCCCGAAACGGCGGGGGCATAACGGTATAGCCCATCTACGATCACGCGATGATCTGACCACCCACGAAATACCAGGCTACGGGAGCGGCCCACCAGGGGGAGCTCGCAGCGGAAGGACGGCGTGTTGCGGGATTCGGAGTGGCAGCGTGTAGCCGGGTTCCGTGTGGTCATGTCCTGGCCGCAGGCGGGGTGCGCGCCTCCGCCCAAGACGCTGGTAAGCCTCCGCGCCCGCATGGCCGGACTGGCCGGTGCCGTTCTCATCGTGGCCGGGATCCTCGCGGTCGCCGTCGCGATCGGCGCCCAGGTGCACGCACCACAGCCCTCCCTGGCCGCAGCGGGCACGCTCGGGTCATCGGGCCACGGGCCACGACTGCGGCCCTCACGGCCGGTGTCCGTCGATATCCCGGCCATTGGCGTGCACTCGAAACTGATGCACCTGGGCGTCAACCCCGACGGCACGATCCAGGTACCGCCGCTCCGCACCCGGGCCGGCGAGGCGGCCTGGTACAAGTACTCGGCCACGCCCGGCGCGATCGGCACGTCAGTGATCGAAGGTCATGTCGACAACTATCAGGGGCCGGCCGTCTTCTTCCGCCTGGGTGCGCTCACCCCCGGGGATCGCATCGACGTGAGGCTCGCCGACGGGATAACGGCTGTTTTCCGCGTCACCGGGGTACGCGAGTACGCCAAATCCAGGTTCCCGGCGAAAACCATTTACGGCGCGGCCGGCTACGCGGCCCTGCACCTGATCACGTGCGGCGGCGCGTTCGACTACTCAACCGGTCACTACCTCAGCTCCACCGTCGTTTTCGCGTCCCTCACCTCATCCCGGCGGGCGCACCGGCCGGGCGGGTAGGGGGCGGGGTAGCGCTGAGGTGACCGGTGGGCACGATGTCCGGGAACGGCTGCCCGCTGCGCCTATCCTGGCCTGGTGCCGATGAGCCCCGAGGAGTTCTACGCGCACGCGATGCGCGCTGCCGACACCCAGGGACGGCTGCCGTTGTCCCGGATGACCGCCTGGGATGTGTTCCCGTTCGAGCAGGCCGGGCTGCAGGTGGTCCCGCTGGCCCGCCCGGTACTGCCTGAACCTGACCGGGCCGGCGAGAACGGCCTGGATTGCCCCGCCTGCACCGCCGGGCGCGCGCCGGTCTGGTCGGATGAGCACTGGCGGCTGTCGGTGCTCGGGCCGTCCGGGGCTCCGCTCGTCTTGCTGCTCGAGCCTGCCGCCCACCACGACCTGCCGGATCTGCCTGATGACCGGGCCGCCGAGCTGGGGCTGCTCATGGTCGCGATCTCGCGGGCGATCGAGTCGCTGCCGCACATCGCCCGGGCACACGTCTCCCGCTGGGGAGATGGCGGGGCCCACCTGCATCTCTTCTTCGTCGCCCGCCCGGCCGGGTTCAGCCAGTTGCGCGGAACGTGCCTGGCGATCTGGGACGACCTGCTGCCCCCGGTCCCCGATGACCAGCGCGACCAGGACGCCGTCAGCGTCGGCCAGGCCCTGGCCGGCTCCTACGGAGGTCAGGCTCACTCAGTCCCCTGACCAGCGTCATCTGATCAGGCGACCACGGCGAGGGCGCCGGGCAACCGGCGAGCCGCGAGGCTCTCCCGCTCATTCACCAGTCGGGCCATGGGCGAGTTCACTGGCGATGTCGAGGTGGCCGACGTGCCGCGCGTACTCCTGCAGCAGGTGGAACAGGATCCGCTCCAGCGGCGGCGGGTCGGCCCCTTCCCATCTCTCGCCGGGGGCGCCGAGGTCGTCCAGCGCGTGGGCGCCCACGATGGCCCGGGTCCGCGCCGCCTGGGCATCCAGGGCCGTGATGAGGCCGGCGAGTGTCTCCTCCGGGGCGACGTACCAGCGGCCATCCCGGCCGTCACCCCAGGGATCGGGGACATCGCGGCCTTCGAAGCCCCATTCGAGCCAGCGCATCTCGACGTAGGTCAGGTGTTTCAGCAACTCGACCGGCGTCCAGCCGGAGGGCAGCCGGCTGCTGCGCAGTTCGCTGCTGGGCAGGCCCTCCAGCTTGCTCACCAGCCGGGAACGGAAGTAGTCCAGGTAGCCGAGGAAGACATCAGCCCGTGACGGCACCGGAGTCGTGGGCTCGGGGAACGGGATGCTCACCGCACTAGCCTGCCATCCCGGCATACGGGCGTTATGCGAAACTGGGCGGCATGGAGCACGGGCCTGGCTATGAGTTTTGCCCTTGACGCGCCCCGGTGGCCGACGGCGGGCGACCCGCACCGATGACGATCCTGCCGGCCAGGATGCCGCTCCGGTCCCCGCCGAGGATGTCCTGGTCCGCCGCGCGAAGATCGCTGTCTACGTCGTGTTCGTCGCCTCCGGATTCATCTACGCCAGCTGGGCGTCCCGGATTCCGCAGATCCGGTCGGAACTACAGGTAGGCCCGGGGGCCCTCGGGCTGGTCCTGCTGTGCGGGGCGGTCGGCTCCACCCTCGGCACACCCCTGTCCGGGGTGCTCCTCGGCTGGCTCGGGCAGCGCCGCACGGTTGTCGTGATGGCCTGGGCCGCGGCCGCGGGCCTGATCGTGGCCGCGCTGGGCTGCCGCCTGGGCCCGGGCGGCATTCCGGAGGTGGCGGCTGGGCTGTTCGTGTTCGGCTTCGGCAACGGAGCCTGGGACGTCGCGATGAACGTGCAGGGTGCGGCGGTGGAACGCGAACTGGGCCGGGCGATCCTGCCCCGGTTTCATGCCGGCTGGAGCATCGGCACGGTGGCCGGCGCGGGCGTCGGCGCGGTCATGGTGGCGCTGCACGTCCCGGTCACCGCGCACTTGATCGCGGCCGCCCTCGCCGTCGCGGTGGCCGTGCCCACCGCGGCCCGCCGCTTCCTGCCCGCGGCACGCACCGCCGACCACCCGGCCCCCGGCAGCGGGTCGCCCCGGCGGCGTGCGCTCGCGGCCTGGACCGATCCGCGGACGCTCCTCATCGGCGTGTTCGTGCTCTGCATGGCCTTCACCGAGGGAACCGGGAACGACTGGCTGAGCCTGGGGGTCATCGACGGCTACCACACGATCGCGGTGCTGGGTACTCTGGCCTTCGCCCTCTTCCTGGCCGCCATGACCGCGGGCCGCTGGTTCGGGCCCGCGCTCATCGACCGCTACGGGCGGGTCCGGATGCTGCGGATCTGCTGCGCCACCGCCCTGGCCGGCCTGCTCATGATCGTCTTTGGCGGGGTCCTGCCGCTCGCGCTGGCCGGTTCGGTCCTGATGGGGCTGGGCACGTCGCTGGGGTTCCCGGTCGGGCTGAGCGCCGCCGCGGATGATCCCCGCTATGCGGCTCCCCGGGTCAGCACCGCCGCCTCCATCGGCTACCTGGCTTTCCTCGGCGGCCCACCGGCCGTCGGCTTCCTCGGCGACCAGGTCGGGGTGCTGCGCAGCATCACGATCGCGGGTTTCCTGATCGCCGCGGCCTTCTTCCTGGCCCGTTTCACCCGGCCGCTCCCCCAGCCTGCCGAGAGCGTGCAGGTCAGCCCCGCTCGCTCCGGCTGATACCCCGCGACTACCAGGTCATCTGCGACCCACTGCGCAGCGCGTACTGCAGCTCCCGGTAGCCGGCGGCTGACCCGGGCAGCATGGCACCGCCCATTCCCGCGAACGACCCGTTGCTGAGCACTCCCAGCACGTTGAGCTCGTGCCGGGGCTGGAGCACGATGAGCTGGCTGCCGGACGCATTGGACCAGGCCACGCTCTGCTTCGGGAAACCTCCCCGGCCGGGCGGAGGCGCCCCGGACGGCCACCGCCAGGGCGCCACGGTGCGCAGCAGCGCGCCGGTGCGCGCCGAGTACACGGCGAGCCCCCCGGTCGTGGCCCGGTTCAGGCGGTTGTCCGTCTGGACCGGGGCGACGAGCGCGGCGCCGTCAGGTGTGAGGAAGACCGGCGCAGGAGCCGAGTGGCCGGCCGGGGCGTGGAGCACCGCGACGTGCCCGGACGGTGACCCGCCGGCCGGGGCGTTCGTGTCGAGCAGGAACACCCTGGCGGACGCAGGCGGGGAATTACGCCGCCTGGGCCTGGTGGGCAGGAAGGACGTGCCCGGCTCTTCTCCGACCAGCAGGGTGCGCCCGTTCCCGCTCCAGGCTCCCTGCCCCCCGAGCGACGGGCGCCACGAGGCCCGCGGCTGCTCCCAGGTGCGGACCTGGCCGGAGCCGAGCGTGATGACCTGCACGACCGCGCTCGCCCCGCGGTAGAAGGCCACCGCGAGCCGGGTGCCGTCCGGGGAGAGCGCGATGCTCGGCCCCTGCTCCGGGGTCAGCGTCTCCGGCAGAGAGAGCATGGATAGCTGCGGGTGTCCCCCCGCGGTAATGCGGAGCAGCAGGAACACCATCGGCGTCGTCTGGTTGCGCGCCGCCAGCCTGGGCGACGGTCCCGCGTTGAGCTGCCAGTACCGGGTAGCCCCGAAGACGAACGCCCGGCCGTTGGCGGCGCCGGTCAGGAGGCTGAAATCGTTGTACGGCCCGGGCGGGCTGACGGTGGCCAGCAACCTCCCCGTGCTGGTGGCCCGGACCTTGATATACCGGCCCTGCGCTGAGGAGCTGTACTGGGTGCCGTTCCTGACGTAGTTGTAGATGTCGCCCTGGACGCCATAGGCGTAGTACGGAGGGGCGCTGGAGTAGTCCGGCGGGATCCCTGCGGCGGGAGGCTGGCCGCCGAGCGCGCGGGACACGGCGAGGGCGCCGGCGATCACGGCGATGACCGCGGCCGCGGCGGCCAGCGGCTTGGCCCAGGCCAGCCACGGCCGCGCTCCACGTCCTGAGTTCCCGCGCCGCAGCCAGCCAGGCTGATTCCCCGGCCGGCCCGGGGAGGTGCAGGTCGGCCAGGCTGTCCGGGGTGATCTGCCCGGACTCGGCCCGCAGGTCCCGGCGGAGCCGGTCTTCCAGCGCGCTCACTGGTCCTCCCGGAGGATCCGGCCCAGCGCGGCCAGGGCCCGGGCGGTCGTCGATTTGACGGTGCCGCGGCTGACGCCCATGGCCAGCGCCGTCTCGTATTCAGGGAGGTCGGCGAAGTAACGCAGGACGAGGGCCTCGCGCTGCCGGGGCGGGAGCCGGCGCAGTGCGGCGACCGTGGCCCGCTGCTCCTCACCCGCCAGCGCCTCGGCTTCGGCCGAGGCGGCCGCGGGCACGGCCAGCGGCCGGGGGATGCGCTTGGCGCGCCGCAGCGCCGACCGGCAGCCATTCAGCACCGACACGCGCAGGTAACCGTGGACGTTGCCGTGGTCGGGCAGCCGGTTCCAGGCGCGGTACAGGCCGCAGAACGCCTCCTGCACCACATCCTCGGCGGCCTGCCGGTCCCCGAGCATGATGAACGCGAGCCGGGTCAGGCCGAGAGCGTGGCTGCGGTACAGCGCGGTGACCGCCTGACTGGCATCGGCCCGGGCGTCGTCCTCCGGGCGGGCCGCCCCGGCCGCCACAGGATCGTCCTGAGCAGCGCGGAGGAGGTCGCCCGGGCGTGCCATGTCGCCTTCCACATATCAGAAACGCCGGCGGCAGCCGAAAGTTGCCTGGGACTACAGCGAAAATCCGATCGCGCGGAGTTGATCGCGGCCGCTGCCGGTGATGTCGGCCGGCCGCCAGGGCGGCAGCCATACCCAGTTGACCCGGAAGCCGGCCAGGTCGCTGAGCCCGGCCAGTTCCGTGCGGATCTGGTCTTCCATGATGCTGGTCAGCGGGCAGGCGGCCGAGGTCAGCGTCATCGTGATGACCGCCGTCCGGTCCTGGATCTCGACCTGGCGGACGAACCCCAGATCGACGATGTTGACGCCCAGATCCGGGTCGATCACCTCGAGCAGGGCGCCGCGGACCTCCTCGGCCCGCTGCTCAGACGCGGTACCCGCCGGGCTCGCGGGCGCCGGGCACTCGGGCGCCGGGCACTCGGGCGCCGGGCACTCGGGCGCCACCGCGCCCGCGGCCGGGCCGGCCCCTGCGTCCGCCCCGGAGCCGGTCATGCCGCTGGCGTGCAGCCCAGCCGGCCGCAACGTGATCTGCACCCGGCACGTCGGGCTGGCAATCCAGTCGGCCTTGCCGTGCGCCGTGCGGCGGACCCGGACGATGTCCTCCCCGGCCTGGACGCTGCCCGCGGCCAGGATGAGCCGGGCCGGGCTGAGCCCGGCCTGCTCGGCCTGCACGATGACCCGGTCGAGGAGGCGGGCGACGGGCTCGCAGGTGCGGCCCGGCCCGAACCGCAGCCGGGCCCGGGCGGCCACGGCGTCCAGGCCGAGCACCGTCCCGAGCGCCGTCCGGCCGTCCGGTTCGGCCAGCCGGACCTGCTCCTCGTCGACTCGCAGTTCGGCGGACAGCAACCCAGGCCCGCTCACCGGCCGACGTCCACCCAGATGATGCCGTCCTCACCGACCTTGCAGCCGAAGACGGTCAGCCTCGC
>CAWINS010000009.1:0-45621 GCA_963837335.1 uncultured Actinomycetes bacterium
CCGCCCTGGGCTGGTTCTCCTCGGTCATCCGCTGCCCCCGCTCAGCGTCATCCGGCTGGCCCTCAGCCGGCCGGATCGTGCCAGAGGTCGCGGGCGGGCAGCAGCCGGTCGGCTTCCTGGGGGCCCCAGCTGCCCTGGGCGTACGGGTGGACACCGACCGCGTCGCCGAGGATCGGGTCCACCACCCGCCACGCGGCCTCGACCGTGTCCTGCTGGGCGAACAGCCAGCGGTCCCCGTCCAGCGCCGCGCCGATGAGCCGGTCGTAGGGCCGCATGTCCGAGCCGGGCCGCTCCGCGAACGTCAGTTCCTCCACGGCGGGCTCCCAGCCGGCCCCGGGCTTCTTGCCCGCCAGGCTCATGCCGACCGCGGTCTCCGGCCAGACCCGGAAGCGCAGCGTGTTGTTGTCCGGCAGCGGGTCCAGGCCGAACACGTCGTAGGGGGCGCGCTGGAACCGCACCGCCACCTCCGTCGCGGTAACCGGCAGGCACTTGCCCGCCGGATCAGCACCGGGACCCCGGCCCAGCGCCACGAGTCGACCATCAGCCGGATCGCGGTGAACGTCTCCACGGTCGAGTGCGGCGCCACGCCCGGCACGCTGGTGTAACCCTCGTACTGGCCGCGGACCGTCTCCTCCGGGGTGAGCGGGCGGATCGCGGAGATCAGCCGGGCCTTGGAGTCCCGCCAGGTGGACAGGCCCTGGCCGTCCGGCGGGTCGGCCATCACCGTCGCGAGCACCTGGAGCATGTGGTTCTGCACCACGTCCCGGGTGGCGCCGGTGCGGTCGTAGAACGCGCCCCGGTCGGAGACGTCGAACGCTTCCGCCATGGTGATCTGGATGCTCTCCACGAAGGTGCGGTTCAGCATCGGCTCGATGATCGCGTTGGCGAACCGGACGAACAGCACGTTCTCTACCGGGTCCAGGCCCAGCCAGTGATCCACCCGGTAGATCGCGTCCTCCGGGAAGTACTGGTGCATCAGTTCGTTGAGGGCGATCGCGCTCTTCAGATCGGTGCCGAACGGCTTCTCGACCATGATCCGGTTGCCCTTGGCCCGGCCCGCGGTCGCGATGCCCTGCGCGATCCGGCCGAACAGCACCGGCGGCACCTCGAGGTAGAACAGGATCTGCCGGCCGCCGCCGACCGCGTCCGACATCGCGTGGTAGGTGGCGTCGTCGCCCAGGTCCCCGTCCACGTAGCGGAGCAGGCCGAGCATCTTGGCCGCGGACGGGCTGGCCGGGTCCATCTGGTTCAGCTTGAGCGAGGCGACCGCGTAGTCGCGGAACTGTTCCAGGCCCCAGCCGTTCTTGGCCACCCCGATCACGGGCACGTCGAGGACGCCGCGGTCCACCAGTCCCACCAGGGCCGGGAACGTCTCCAGCTTCGCGAGGTCGCCGGTCGCGCCGAAGATAACCAGTGCGTCAACCTGGTCTGATGCCATCTATCTGGGCTCCTTGTGGTCTGTGGGACTACTGCAGCGCAGGCGGCACCCGCGGGCATCGCCTGACGCGGGTGAAGGTCCGGCGCCACCCTAATCCTTCTCAGCCTGCGTCTTCCGGGCCGGCATTGGGTTGGCACTGGATTTGCATGGCATTTGCATGAGGCTGGCGCAGGGGACGATCGTCATCACTTCCGGCGCGTAGCTCGGGCGCCGGGTCGTTAATGGCCGGCCGCACGCTGGGTTAGTACCAGGCAGCATGACCCGCGGAGACAATCTCGGTGAAGATGGGCAAAATGGCGGTGGTCATGGCCGGCATGACCACCGCGAGTTCAGGCCTGCGGGAGCGGGTTCAGGACTGCGGGGTGGCGTGCTCCCGGGTGCCGTTGCGCCACGTGGAGGCGCCGGCGGCGGTCGCGGCCCTGGCCCGGGCCCAGTGATGCCGGGCCAGCTCGGTCGGGGGCACCTCCTGGCGGTTCGCCCAGTCACGCGCGGCCGACGCCAGGCTGGCCCCGCTGACCACGATCCCGGCCAAGCCCAGCACGCCGCCCAGCCCCATGAGCACGCCGCCCACGATCAGCGGCCTGGTGTTGAGCCGGAACGCACGCTCAGGCTCTCTGCTGTTGGTCATGGCGGCCACCCTGGCTGTCCCGGGTTGGGCGGGCAACATCCTCGCGGGGTGATTGCCGGGCACCGCGGTGTTGCCCACCTCGGGAAGGCGGTGTGACCGCCTGCCGGACGGTCATAGTGGAATGGCGACCGAACGCTGGATCCTGCTCCTGGAGCGCGGCGATTTCCGGCCCGCGAAACGGGCAACTGGAATAACCCCGCACGGGTGAGGACGCGGGCGCGGGCAAGGGGGAGCGTTTGGGGCATGAAGGCTGGACTCGCTGGCGTGGTTCTCGTGGCCGCGGCCGTGCTGCTGGGCGCGGGCTGCTCGTCGGGCGGGGGGTCCGCCGCGAGCACCCCGTCGGGCGCGAGTTCCGCCGCGAGCACCCCGTCCGCCAGTCCTTCCTCGGCGGTCTGCTCCGATGTGGCCGCAATTCGCTCGTCGATGGCCCAGGTCGGACACCTGTCGGCCAACGCTGGCGCGCTGGACAAGCTCAAGACCGACGTCGCCCAGGTCCGGGCGGACGTGGCCCGGCTGCGGACGGACGCCAAGGGCGAGTGGACGGCCCAGATCGACGAGCTCAGCTCGGCCCTGGCCACGCTGCAGATGACGCTGAAGAACATCAGCAGCCAGCCCAGCCCCACCGCCGCCGCGAAGGCGGTCTCCACCCAGCTGGCCGCCGTCACCACCAAGGCGAGCGACCTGCTGCGCAAGGCCAGCGAGCGCTGCCCGTCCGCCTCGGCCAGCCCGTCGGCCTGACCCGGCCGCACGCACCAGCCTGGCCCCCCGCACCACCCTGCCCCCCAGCCGGACAGTCATCACCGATGACTCACCAGGAGGGGACCATGACCCGCTATCCCAACATCAGCGACCACGGGCTGATCGGGGACCTGCAGACCGCGGCGCTGGTCACCACGGATGGCGCGGTGAACTGGTTCTGCTGCCCGCGCTTTGACTCGCCGAGCGTCTTCGGGTCACTGCTGGACGCCGACAACGGCGGCTACTTCCGGATCGCCCCGGACCGGGACGACTACGTCAGCCGGCAGCTCTACTTCCCCGACACCGCCATCCTGATCACCCGCTTCATGACCCCGGACGGGGTCGGCGAGGTCACCGACTTCATGCCGGTCACCGGGAGCCGGGCCACCGGCCACCACCGGCTGGTCCGGCTGCTGCGGGTGGTCCGCGGATCGATGCGGTTCGTGATCGACGTCAAGCCGCGCTTCGACTACGGCCGCCAGGAGCACCACCTGGAGATCACCGACGAAGGGGCGATCTTCCACACCGAGCAGCTGGAACTGACCCTGCACTTGGAGGGCGGCCCCGGCAGCTCTGCTGCCCGAACTCGGCGCCGAAACCGAACGGATCGGCGATGACCTGCGGATCCACCGCACCCTGAAGGAGGGCGAGAGCGCCGGGATGGTGCTGGAGTCAGGCGGCGGGCGCCCGCGCCGGATGCCGGACGGCGAGCTGGAGCGGCTGTCCCACGAGACCGCCGAGTTCTGGCGGGGCTGGCTCCGCAAGTCCACCTACACCGGGCGCTGGCGGGAGATGGTGACCCGCTCCGCGATGACCCTCAAGCTGATGACCTACGCCCCGTCCGGGGCGCTGGTAGCCGCGCCCACCGCCGGGCTGCCGGAGCAGGTGGGTGGCGAGCGTAACTGGGACTACCGCTACACCTGGATCCGGGACGCGTCGTTCTCGGTGCACGCGCTGCTCGGGCTGGGCTACGCGGAGGAGGCGGCCGCCTTCGGCGTCTGGGTCCGGGACCGGCTGATCGAGCACAAGAGCAGCAACGGCGAGTGCCCGCTGCGGGTCATGTACCGGGTGGACGGATCCTCGGATCTGACCGAGGAGACCCTGGATCACTGGGAGGGCTGGCGCGGGTCACGCCCGGTCCGGATCGGCAACGGCGCCTCTGGCCAGCTCCAGCTGGACATCTTCGGCGAGGCCATGGACGCCTTCGCCCAGGCCGATGAGCACGGGCTGCAGGCCGCGCACGTGGGCTGGACCGCGATGGTGAACATGATGGACTGGCTCTGCGAGCACTGGGACCAGCCTGAGGAAGGCATCTGGGAGACCCGGGGCGGCCGCAAGGACTTCACCTACGGGCGCTTCCAGTGCTGGGTGGCGCTGGACCGGGCGATCCGGCTCGCCGAGCGCCGGGGCCGGCCCGCCGACATCATGCGCTGGCGTTCTGAGCGCGACCGCATCTACCGGCAGGTCATGGAGCGGGGCTGGAATGCCAAGGAACGCTCCTTCGTCCAGCACTACGGCACCGACGTGCTGGACTCCTCGCTGCTGCTGATGCCGCTGATGGGGTTCGTGTCGCCGTTCGACCCGATGTGGCTGGACACGCTGGCGGCCATGGACAAGAAGCTGGTCTCGGACAGCCTGGTGTACCGCTACGACCCCAGCGCCTCGCCGGATGGCCTGCGCGGCCAGGAGGGCACGTTCTCGCTGTGCACGTTCTGGTACGTGGATGCGCTGGCCCGGTCGGGGCGGATGGAGGAAGCGGCGCTGACCTTCCAGAAGATGCACACCTACGCCAACCATCTCGGCCTGTACTCCGAGGAGATCGGGCTCACCGGCGAGCAGCTCGGCAACTTCCCGCAGGCGTTCAGCCACCTGTCGCTGATCAACGCGGCGATCAACCTCGACTACCAGCTGGATCATGGGGTGGGGGAGATCCAGCCGGCGCTGTCCCGGGTCCGCCGGGTTCCATCCACCGGCTTCCGCTGAGGCGGCCCCGCCCGGTCCCGGCCCGGTCCTGTCCCGCGCCTCGGCGTGGCGCCGCTGCCGCCCCCGGCGTGGCGCTGCTGCCTCACCCGTCTGGGCGCGGCCGGCTCACCCGCGGTCGGGGCGCTGCCTCACCCGTGGCGGGTGAGGCAGCCAATATGGCTAACCCTCAATTATGGGTTAAAGGGAGCCGGAAGGCGGTGTGGTTGATACCAGCCGGCCCCGGGTATGACCCGCAAAGGCGTCTGACCTGCGCATTCACCCCAAGGGATGAGGATGGCCGGCGAGGGTGCCGCGGGTATGGGGTCTCGGGGGGGAAGTCCATGACAAGCACCATGAACGGGGCGGAGTCGCAGACGGCGGTGCGGGCCGACACGGCGGCGCCCCACGTTCGGGAGCACAACGTGCGGGAGCAGAGCGTTCGGGGCCAGGCCGTCCGCGAGCCGGCCGTCCGCGAGCCGGCCGTCCGCGAGCCGGCCGTCCGGCAGCCCCCGGGCGGCCGGGGGCAGAGCGGGCCGGGGCGCGACCACGCCCAGGTGGCGATGAAACCGCCGGGCCAGTCCCGGCCGCGGTTCCTGGAGGGCAAGCTCCAGATTCCGCAGTCGCATTTCCCGGTCCTGCGCCGGCGCCGGATCACCGGCCTTCTCGACCAGGCCGCCCGGAACCGGGTGACGCTGATCTCCGGGCCGGCCGGGGCCGGGAAGACCGTGGCCTGCAGCACCTGGGCCGCAGCGCCCGCGCAGGCCCGCCGGGTGGTCTGGCTCACCCTGGACGCCGAGGACCAGCAGTCCTGGTTCTGGGCCTACGTCTGTGCCGGGCTGGCCCGGCTGCGGTCCGTCCCGGCCGAATCGCTCCGGTCACTGGAAGACGTATCGCCGGACGGTTTTCCGTTGCGGCTGGTCGAAGCGGCGCAGACCTTTACCGAGCCGGTCATCCTGGTGCTGGATGACATCCACGAGATGACCGACCCGTCCGTGCTCGCTGGCATCGACCTGCTGATCCGGCACGCACCGGCCACCTTGCGGCTGGTGCTGTCCGCGCGGCAGCCGCCCGCCCTGCAGCTGGCCCGGCTGCGGGTCGCCGGCGAGCTGGCCGACATCGGCGGCCACGACCTCGCCTGCACCAGCGAGGAGGCGGACGCCTACTTCTCCATGCTGGGCCTGGACGTCGACCCATCGGCCCGGGACGCGCTGCTGCGGCGCACCCAGGGCTGGATGGCGGGCCTGCGGCTGGCCGCCATGCGGGCCCGGTCCGACCCGGAACCGGGCGCGACCATCACCGATCTGGCTGGTGACGAGCCGATCGTGACCGACTACCTGTGGGACGAGGTCCTCGTCAAGCAGGCCCCGGCCACCCGCATGTTCCTGCTCCGGACCTGCATCGCCAGTCAGGTGTCCGGTGATCTGGCCGACGCGCTGACCGGGCAGTCCGGCAGCGCCCGGACACTGGACCGGCTCAGCCGGGAGAACAGTTTCGTGGACGTGGTCAACCGCGAGCGCGGCGAGTACGCCTACCACCCGCTGCTGCGCCAGGTCCTCACCGCCGAGCTGCACCGGGAGATCCCGCACGAGATCCCGGTGCTGCTGCGCCGGGCGGCGCGCTGGTACGCGGCGCATGATCACCCGATCGCCTCGGTGCGCTGCGCGGCCGAGGCGCAGGACTGGGACTACGCGGCGCAGACCCTGGCCGAGGCCGGGGCCGGGGTGGCCAGCCCGGGATCGACCGCGGACCTGGAGAGCGTGCTGTCCCTGTTCCCGGCGGACCGCTCGTCCGACGACCCCGCCGTCGCGGCGGCCTGGGCCGCCACCCGGCTCTGGGACGGTGACCGCGACGGGGCGGCCGCGTACCTGGACAGCGGGGACCGGGCGCTGAGCCGCGCGGTCCCGGCGATGCAGCGGATCATGGAGCCGACGCTGGCCGCGCTGCGGGTCATGCTGGCCGGCGGCCGGACCGATCCCGACCCCGCCCTGCTGGCCACGGCCCGCTCGCTGGCCGAGCGGGCCCAGACGGCCGCCAGCACCCAGCCTGAGCACCGGGCCGTGGGCCTGCTGTGGTTCGCCCTGGGCGTGGCCCGGCTGCGCCGCTGGGAGATCCAGCCGGCCCGCCACGCGCTGCGGCTGGCCGACCGGCAGCTCGCCGCGGGCAACCTGACCGGGCTGCAGGCCCGGGCCCGGGCCTGGCGGGCGCTGGCCGAGGCCTGGTACGGCGACCTCACCGCGGCCCGCCGGTCCGCGGCTGGCGGGCTGACCGCGGGCGGGCCGCTGGATTCGGCGCCGCCCGGCTCCGGCCGGCCGGAGCTGAGCCAGGCCGCCGAGCTGGCGGGGCTGGCCCAGGCGCTGCTCAGCCTGCGCCGCGACGACCTGTCCTCGGCGCAGCGGCTGCTGGAAGGCATCGACCCCCAGCTGACCGGGCAGTTCCCGGGGGAGCCGTCGGTGAGCGCGGTCGCGGCGCTGATCCGGGCCCGGGTCCTGCTCGCGGACGGTGACGCCACCGGGGCCACCGCGCTGCTGTCGCGGCTCCGCGAGACCTGGGGCCCCGCCCACCCGGCGCTGGCCGACGTGCTGACCATCGCCGAGGGTGAGGTGGCGCTGCGGGTCGGCAACACCGGCCGGGCCCGCGCGGTCCTGCTGCTCGTCGAGGAAGGCGAGCACTTCGACCGGGCCGACGGCCGGCTGCTGCGCGGCGGCCTGCTGATCGCCGAGGGTGACTTCAAGAGCGCGCTGGAAGCCGTCGAACCGTGCCTGGACAGCGCGGCGGATGGGGCGGCCGACGGGGTGACGCTGCAGGAGCAGATCTCCGGGCTGCTCATCGCGGCGGCCGCGCAGCGCCGCCTGGGGCTGGCCGACGAGGCCGCCGGGCTGCTGGAGCGGGCCCTGACGCTGGCCGAGCCGGAAGGGGCCTACCGGGCCTTCCTGGACGCGGGGGCCGCGGTCCGCTCGGCGATGACCGTGCTGATCGCGCCGACCAGCCGCCACGCCGGCTTCGCCGGGCGCATCCTGGAGCGTTTCGACGCCCAGGCCCCCCGGCCGTCCGGGCCGGCCGACGCGGTGAGCGTGCCGCTCACCGACAGTGAGCGGGCGGTGCTGCGCTTTCTCCCGTCCCACATGACCAACGAGGAGATCTCCCAGGCGCTGTTCCTGTCCATCAACACGGTCAAGACGCACCTGCGCTCGGCTTACCGGAAGCTGGGGGTCAGCTCCCGCCGCGAGGCCATCGCCCGCGGCCGCCGCCTGGGGCTCCTGTAATCCCGGGGCCTGGTGGGGCTCCTGGGGGCCCGGGGCGGTCCCGCCCCGCTTCATGATCATGGGATCACTGGGGCCAGAGGCCCAGCGATCCCATGATCACGAACGTTTCCGGGTTACGCCAGCGCCTTCTTGGCGATGTGCCGGATCTGGAAGGCCAGCACGCCCAGCATCAGGCCGTAGGCCAGCAGCCAGATTCCCATCACCCAGAGCAGGACGGACAGCGTGACCGAGGGCCAGAACATCACGATCAGGCCGGCCGCCAGGCTCAGCAGGCCGGTGAACGCGCGCAGCCCGCGCCCGGTGCCGGGCCCCGACGTGGCCGCCACGATCAGGTCCACGATCCCGTGCAGGGTCCAGAACACGCCGACGATGAACGCGACCAGGACCACAGTGACGTCGAGGTGCCGCAGGCAGTAGAGCCCGGCCAGGGCACCCAGCAAGCCGATGATGACGTAGGCGGCCCGGGTGCCGCCGCTGACGCCGTGCGCGGTGAACCCGCTGATCAGCCGGAACAGGCCGGTGACCAGCAGCGCCGCGCCGATCACCGCGGCCACGATGATGAGCGTCTCGTTAGGCCAGACCAGCAGGATGACCCCGCACGCGAGGGTCAGCACCGCGACGAGCAAGACCACCTGCCAGCCCGACGCCCAGGCCGCTGCGGTCTCCCGCTCGTAAGGACCCGGTCCGGCGTCGGAGCCGTAGGCCGCGTCGCCGACGTCCGCACCCGGCTCGCGGTGCCGGCCGGCGCGTCCGGCCTGCCCGGCGTCCTGAGCTGTCATGACGGCCTCCCAAAGATTCCGCGGAACCCGCGCCAGTGTGATCAAGCGTGGACAGTCGCGGCCCGGTGGGCACCACCCGCCACGGGTGAAGCGGGGGTAAAAGCGCCGCGGCGGGCGCGGGCAGGTCGTTCGCGCCTAGGAGCCCTCCCGCGGGCCACTAGACTGGCGGCCGTAGCCGTCAGCGGCTGCGCTGGGTCGCGCGTAACCGCGTACGAGGCGCGGCGGGAGCGGCCAGGCAGGGGACGCCCACACTAGGGACGCGGCGCGGCAGCGCAGCACACACCGAGCACATGGATCAGGGAGTGACGGCGACGTGAAGACCGACGTCGAGGAGCTTGGCCCCACGAGGGTGAAGCTGACCATCGAGGTTCCGTTCGAGGAGCTGAAGGGCAGCCTCGACAAGGCCTACCGCGAGGTGGGCAGGCAGGTGCGGGTGCCCGGCTTCCGGCCGGGCCGGGTACCGCCGCGCATCATCGACCAGCGGTTCGGCCGCGGCGTGGTCCTGGAGCAGGCGGTCAATGAGGCGGTGCCGCAGCTGTACGGCCAGGCCCTGCAGGAGAACGACGTGTTCGCGCTCGGCCAGCCGGACCTCGAGATCACCAAGCTGGACGACGGCAAGGAACTGGCTTTCACCGCCGAGGTGGACGTCCGGCCCAAGTTCGAGATCCCCGACCTCACCGGGCTGCCGGTGACCGTGGACACCGCCGTGGTCACTCCCGATGAGGTCGAGGAGTACATCGGCGGCCTCCGGGAGCGGTTCGCCTCGCTCAAGGGCGTCGACCGGCCGGTCGAGGACGGCGATTTCACCTCCATCGACCTGTCCGCCTCGGTGAACGGGGAGCCCGTCGAGGACGCCCAGGTGAGCGGCTACTCCTACCAGGTGGGCAGCGGCTCGCTGCTGGACGGCCTGGATGAGGCGCTGACCGGGATGTCGGCGGGCGAGACCAAAACCTTCAACGCCGAGCTGGTGGGCGGGGAGCACGGCGGCGAGCAGGCCGACGTGACCGTGACCGTGCACAGCGTCAAGGTCAAGGAACTGCCCGAGCTGGACGATGAGTTCGCCCAGTCCGCCAGCGAGTACGACACGCTCGGCGAGTTCCGCGCCGGGACCCGGGCCCAGCTGGAGGCCATGAAGCGGATGCAGCAGGTCGGCCAGGCGCGGGAGCGTGCGCTGGACTCGGTGCTGGCCAAGATCGACATCCCGCTGCCGGACAGCATGGTCACCAGCGAGACCGAAATGCGGCGCGAGTCGCTCGACGAGCAGCTCGAGCGGGCGGGCACCTCCATGGACGCCTACCTGGAGTCGTCGGGCCAGACCGCCGAGCAGGTCGAGACGGACATGGAGGACAGCGCGCGGCGCTCGGTGAAGGCCGGGTTCGTGCTGGACCAGCTGGCCCGGCAGGAAGAGCTGGGCATCGAGCAGGAGGAGCTGAACTCGTTCGTCATCGAGCAGGCCTACCGGATGGGCGTGCAGCCCGACCGGCTGGCCCAGGAGCTGGCGGACCGGGGCCAGATCGGGTCCGTGATCACTGAGGTGCTCCGGGGCAAGGCGCTCACCCTCATCACCGAGCGCGCGACCGTGACCGACGAGGCTGGCCAGCCGGTGGACGTCCAGGCGCCCCTCCAGCCGGACGAGACGGCCGAGACCGCCGAGGCGGGCGACGCGGAGGCCGGCCCGGCCGGCTCCGATGAGGCGCAGGACAGCCCGGCGGACGCCAGCGCGCCGGAGGCCGGTGCCGCGGAGGCCAGCGCCCCCGAGGCCAGTGCGGCGGAGGCCAGCGCCCCCGAGGCCAGTGCCCCGAAGGCCAGGACCCGGAAGCCCCGGGCCCCCAAGGCCAAGGCGGCCAGCGCCAGTAAGGCTGAGGAAGGCTCAGCCGGTGACGAGCCGGGTGGCAGCACCGCGTGACGCGGCCGGGGGGCGCAGTCGGGGAGCGGTGGCTGACCGGGGCCCGGCGCAGGTCGTGCATGGGCCGTGACCGGGTGATGGCCTGCGCCGACAGCGAACAGAGCCCGGGCGCGGACGATCTCGCCCTGGCCGGGAGTTATCGTCGCAGTCAATGACGCAAATACGTGAGCGGAAATGGATGGAGAGCAGAGTGACGACTCCTCCGGCCTTCGAGGATCCGGCCGGGATCCTGGCGCGCACCGCGGAAGCGGCCCCGCCGCTGATTACCGAACAGATATTCAACCGGCTGCTCCGGCACCGGATCATCTTCCTTGGCCAGCAGGTTGACGAGGACATCGCCAACCGGATGTGCGCGGAGATGGTGCTGCTCGCGTCCGAGGACGACAAGCGCGACATCAGCATCTACATCAACTCGCCGGGCGGTTCGGTGTACGCGGGCCTGGCCATCTACGACGTGATGCAGTACGTGCCGAACGACATCGCGACCTACGCGATGGGCATGGCCGCGTCCATGGGCCAGTTCCTGCTGTCCGCGGGCACCCCCGGCAAGCGCTACGCCCTGCCGCACGCCAGCGTCCTGATGCACCAGCCGTCCGGCGGAATCGGCGGAACCGCATCAGACATCAGGATCCAGGCCGAGCAGATGCTGTACATCAAGCGCACCCTGGCCGAGCGCACCGCCTTCCACACCGGGCAGACCGTCGAGCAGATCGAGAAGGACGCCGACCGGGACCGCTGGTTCACCGCGGACCAGGCCAAGGAGTACGGCTTCGTGGACCACGTGATCCGCAGCGCCCTCGAGGTCCCGACCGTCGGGCCGGTCTCATGAATCACCACACCGGACCCACCGGACATGGAGCGGAGGAGCCGCAAGTGAGTACATCCAGCCGCGGGCTGGCCGGGCCGCGGCACCTGGTGCCGGGGTCGGCGGAATCCCGCTACGTCCTGCCCTCGTTCGTGGAGCGCACGTCGTACGGCGTCAAGGAGATGAACCCGTACAACAAGCTCTTCGAGGAGCGGATCATCTTCCTCGGCGTGCAGATCGACGACGCGTCGGCGAACGATGTCATCGCGCAGCTGATCGCGCTGGAGTCGCTCGACCCGGACCGCGACATCACGATGTACATCAACTCGCCCGGCGGGTCGGTGACCTCGATGATGGCGATCTACGACACCATGCAGTTCGTCCAGCCCGAGCTGCAGACGGTCTGCATCGGCCAGGCGGCCTCGGGAGCGGCGGTGCTGCTCGCGGCGGGTACGGCCGGCAAGCGGCTGGCCCTGCCGAACGCCCGCATCCTGCTGCACCAGCCGGCCACCGAGGGCGGCTACGGGCAGTCCAGTGACCTGGAGATCCAGGCCCAGGAGATCCTCCGGATGCGGTCCGCCATGGAGAAGATCGTGGCCACGCACACCGGCCGGACCCCGGAGCAGGTGCGCGACGACATCGAGCGGGACAAGTTCTTCACCGCCGAGGAGGCCAAGGAATACGGTCTGGTGGATGAGGTTCTGTCCAGCCTGAAGCGCAAGACCGAGGTAGGGTCGTCCTAACCAGGAGGATTCGTCTTCCGGCGGGACGGCACCGGGTTCCAGCTATCGCGGCAGAGGGCCCGGAGGCGGTACCGTCAGAACTAGAAGGTTGGGCTTGCGGGCAGGTAGCGGCCCGAGGCACTGAGAGCGTGGTGGCACGGCGGTAACGCCGCCGTCAGCCCTAGGCTGGGGCTGACGGCCCCAGGTAAAGGAGTAGCTGGGTGGCTCGCATCGGCGATGGTGGTGACCTGCTGAAGTGCTCTTTCTGTGGGAAGAGTCAAAAGCAAGTCAAGAAGCTCATCGCCGGACCCGGCGTGTACATCTGCGACGAGTGCATTGACCTCTGCAACGAGATCATCGAAGAGGAACTCGCGGAGCCGTCCGAGCTCAAGTGGGACAGCCTCCCCAAGCCGCGCGAGATCTACGAGTTCCTCGACGCGTACGTGATCGGGCAGGAGAAGGCCAAGAAGGCCCTGTCCGTGGCGGTGTACAACCACTACAAGCGGGTCCAGTCGGGCGGGGACAACCGGCCCGGCGAGGACGGCGTCGAGCTGGCCAAGTCGAACATCCTGCTGCTCGGCCCCACCGGCTCGGGCAAGACCCTGCTGGCCCAGACGCTGGCCCGGCTGCTGAACGTCCCGTTCGCGATCGCCGACGCCACCGCGCTCACCGAGGCGGGTTACGTGGGCGAGGATGTCGAGAACATCCTGCTCAAGCTGATCCAGGCGGCCGAGTACGACGTGAAGAAGGCCGAAACCGGGATCATCTACATCGACGAGATCGACAAGATCGCCCGCAAGAGCGAGAACCCCTCCATCACCAGGGACGTCTCGGGGGAGGGCGTGCAGCAGGCGCTGCTGAAGATCCTCGAGGGCACCACCGCCTCGGTGCCCCCGCAGGGCGGCCGGAAGCACCCGCACCAGGAGTTCATCCAGATCGACACGACCAACGTCCTGTTCATCTGCGGTGGCTCCTTCTCCGGGCTGGAGAAGATCATCGAGTCGCGGGTCGGCAAGAGCGGGATGGGCTTCGGCGCGGTGCTCCGGGTCAAGAACGACCGGGCCTCGGGCGACGCCTTCGCCGACGTCATGCCGGAGGACCTGCTCAAGTTCGGGATGATCCCGGAGTTCGTCGGACGGCTGCCGGTCATCACCAGCGTGCACAACCTGGACCGGGACGCGCTGATCCAGATCCTCACCGAGCCCCGCAACGCGCTGGTCAAGCAGTACCGGCGGCTGTTCGAGCTGGACAACGTGGACCTGGAGTTCACCGAGGACGCGCTGGAAGCCGTGGCCGACCAGGCGATCCTGCGCGGCACCGGGGCCCGCGGGCTGCGCGCCATCCTCGAAGAAGTGCTGATGTCGGTGATGTACGAGGTGCCGAGCCGCAAGGACGTCGAGCGCGTGGTGATCACCGGGCCGGTGGTGCTGGAGCACGTGAACCCCACCCTGGTCCCCCGGGACGTCGCCCGCCGCACCCCACGGGAAAAGTCGGCCTAACCGGGAGCAGTCCGGCGCCGCAGCGCACAGCGTCCCGGACCGGGCGCTTTGCACGGTGCTCTATGCACGGGCGGCCTCGCGCGCGGCACTAGACTCGGCTGTCGTGAGTGCAGATCTTAGCCAGCAGCCAACCCAGCTCCCGCCGCAATACGCGCCGGGCGAGGTAGAGGACCGCCTGTATCAGTCGTGGGACGCCCGCGGGCTGATGCACGCGGACCCCAAGGACGTCAGCCCGGAGCACCCCGCATTCTGCGTGGTCATCCCCCCGCCGAACGTCACCGGCTCGCTGCACATCGGCCATGCGCTCAACCACACGCTGATCGACGCCCTGGTCCGGCGGCGCCGGATGCAGGGCTACACCACGCTGTGGGTGCCCGGGATGGACCATGCGGGCATCGCCACCCAGAACGTGGTGGAGCGGGAACTGGCCAAGGAAGGCCTGAGCCGCCACGATCTGGGCCGCGAGGCGTTCGTGGAGCGGGTCTGGCAGTGGAAGGCCGAGTCCGGCGGGAAGATCCTGGGCCAGATGCGCCGCCTCGGCGACAGCGTGGACTGGTCCCGCGAGCGGTTCACCATGGACGAGGGCCTGTCCCGCGCCGTGCAGACCATCTTCAAGCGCCTGTTCGACGACGGGCTCATCTACCGGGCCGAGCGGATCATCAACTGGTGCCCGCGCTGCCTCACCGCGCTGTCCGACATCGAGGTGGACCACAGCGACGAGGACGGCGAACTGGTCTCGATCCGGTACGGGGACGGTGACGACTCCGTCGTGGTCGCGACTACCCGGGCCGAGACGATGCTGGGTGACACCGCGGTGGCGGTGCATCCCGACGATGCCCGGTACGCCCACCTGGTCGGCCGGGACGTGCAGCTGCCGCTGTCCAGCCGGCGGATCCCGGTGGTCGCGGACCCGCACGTGGACCCGGAGTTCGGCACCGGTGCGGTCAAGGTGACCCCGGCGCACGACCCGGACGACTTCGAGATCGGCCGCCGTCACGGGCTGCCCAGCCATCACGGTCCTGGATGAGCACGGCCGGGTCACCGCTCACGGGCCGTTCGAGGGCATGGACCGGTTCGAGGCCCGGCCCGCGGTGGTCAGGGCGCTCCGCGAGGACGGCCGGATCGTGGCCGAGGTCCGGCCCTACGTGCACGCGGTGGGCCACTGCAGCCGGTGCAGCACGGTCGTCGAGCCGAGGCTGTCCCTGCAGTGGTTCGTCAAGGTGGGCCCGCTGGCCAAGGCGGCCGGTGACGCGGTCCGCGACGGCCGGGTCGGGATCCACCCGGCGGAGCTGGCGCCCCGCTACTTCGACTGGGTCGATGACATGCACGACTGGTGCATCAGCCGCCAGCTGTGGTGGGGGCACCGTATCCCGGTCTGGTACGGGCCGTCCGGTGAGGTCGTCTGCGTCGGACCCGGCGAGGACCCGCCGCCGGGCGAAGGCTGGCGGCAGGACGCGGACGTGCTGGACACCTGGTTCTCGTCCGCGCTCTGGCCCTGCTCCACGCTGGGCTGGCCCGACGACACCGCGGACCTGGCCGCCTTCTATCCCACCAGCGTGCTGGTCACGGCCTACGACATCCTGTTCTTCTGGGTGGCCCGGATGATGATGTTCGGCCTCTACGCGATGTCAGACCGCGAGCCGGCCCAGGCGGTGCCGTTCCGGGACATCGCGCTGCACGGCCTGGTCCGGGACGCCTACGGCAAGAAGATGTCCAAGTCGCTGGGCAACACGGTGGACCCGCTGGACTGGATCGGCAGGTTCGGGGCCGACGCCACCCGGTTCACGCTGGCCCGCGGGGCCAGCCCGGGCAGTGACGTGGCGGTCAGCGAGGAATGGGTCACCGGGTCCAGGAACTTCTGCAACAAGCTGTGGAACGCGACCCGTTTCGCGCTGCTGAACGGTGCGACCGTGCCGGCCGCCCGGCCCGACCCGCAGCACCTGCCGACCGCGGCCCGCTGGATCCTGTCCCGGCTGGCCACCGTCACCGGCGAGGTGGACGCGCTCTTCGAGCGGTACGAGTTCGGCAAGGTGTGCGAGCTGCTGTACCACTTCGCCTGGGACGAGGTGTGCGACTGGTACCTGGAGCTGGCCAAGCCCGCCCTGTCCGGCTCAGATGGGGCAGTCACGGGCGCCACCCGCGAGGTGCTCGGCTACGTCCTGGACCGGCTGCTGAAGCTGCTCCACCCGGTCATGCCGTTCGTCACCGAGGAGCTGTGGACCGCGCTGACCGGCGGGGACACCATCATGATCGCGCCGTGGCCCGGCCAGCGCCCGGCGCTGCTGGCTGAGCCGGCTTCGCCGGCGGGCGTGACTGATGACGCAGCGGACTTCCGGGACGCGGCGGCGGAAGCGGAGATCGGCTCGCTGATGCGGCTGGTCACCGAGGTCCGCAGGTTCCGGTCCGATCAGGGCCTGCGGCCCGGGCAGAAGGTGCCCGCGGTGCTCGCCGGGATCGAGGGCAGCCGCCTCGCGCCGCACGAGACCAGCATCCGGTCGCTGCTGCGGCTGACCGCGCCCGGCGAGCGCTTCACCGCGACCGCGTCCGTGCTGGCCGAGGGCATCACCGTGGAACTGGACACCGCCGCCGGGATCGACGTGGCCGCCGAGCGCCGCCGGATGGACAAGGACCTCGCCGCCGCCCGCAAGGAGGCGGACCAGGCCGAGCGGAAGCTGGCCAACGAGTCGTTCCTGGCCAAGGCGCCGGCCGACGTGGTGGCCACGACCCGGGAGCGGCTCGACGCGGCCCGCGCCGACATCGAGCGGATCACCGGCCGCCTCGCCGCCCTGCCGGGAGCGGACGGGCAGCCGCAGGAGGACGCTTGAGCATCACCAGCGAGCTGCGCGAGGCCGAGGCCGAGATCCTCGCCCGGCGCCCTGAGCACACCATCGAACCGACCCTGGACCGGATCGCCGCGCTCGTCTCGGTGCTCGGCGACCCGCAGCGCTCCTATCCGGTCATCCACGTCACCGGCACGAACGGCAAGACGTCGACCGCCCGGATGATCGAGAGCCTGCTGCGCGCGCGGGGCCTGCGCACCGGGCTGTTCACCAGCCCGCACCTGACCTCCATCCGCGAACGGATCGTGGTGGACGGCCAGCCGGTCTCGGCCGAGGCCTTCGTGGCCGCCTACGACGAGCTCGCCCCCTACCTGGCCCTGGTCAACGGCCGGCAGGCCAGCCAGCTGTCCTTCTTCGAGGTGCTGACCGGCATGGCCTTCGCCATCTTCGCCGACGTCCCGGTGGACGTCGCGGTGATCGAGGTCGGGCTGGGCGGCACCTGGGACGCCACGAACGTCGCGGACGGTGCCGTGGCCGTGATCACCCCGGTCTCCCTCGACCACACCGTGTACCTGGGCGGCACGGTGGAGGAGATCGCCACGGACAAGGCCGGGATCATCAAGCCGGGCGCGGTGGCGGTGCTGGCCCAGCAGCCGCTGCCCGCGGCGGAGGCCCTGCTGCGCCGGGTCGTCTCGGTGGGCGCCTCGGTGGTCCGCGAGGGGCTGGAGTTCGGGGTCCTCTCCCGGGATCTCGCGGTCGGCGGGCAGCGGCTGGACCTGCGCGGGCTGCGCGGCGACTACACCGACATCGTGCTGCCGCTGTTCGGCGCTTACCAGGCTGGCAACGCTGCCGTCGCTCTGGCCGCTGTCGAAGCGTTCGCCGCCGGGACTGCCGTTGTCTGGGCAGTCGGCTGAGCAGGAGGCGGACCGGGCCGACGAAACGGCGGGCTGGCCCTCGTTGGACGATGGTTCTGAGTCTTCGGCCCCCGCTGATTTCGAGCTGGCTGAGCTTGATGACGGTACGCCCGCCGTTCCATCGGCCCGGCCCGCTTTGGACGATGATCCGGACGCGCCCGTCGGAGCGCTTGGGCAGGACCTGGTGCGGGAGGGGTTCGCGTCGGTCACGTCGCCGGGGCGGCTCGAGGTGGTCCGGCGCAGCCCGGTGGTGATCCTGGACGCGGCGCATAATCCGGCGGGCATGGAAGCCGCGATGGAGGCCCTCACCGAGGCGTTCACGTTCGCGTCGGTCATCGGGGTACTGGCGGTCAGCGAGGACAAGGACGTGGCCGGGATCCTCGACCAGATGGAGCCGGTGATCTCGGAGCTGGTGGTGACCCGGAACTCATCTGATCGGTCCATGGACCCGGACAAGCTGGCGGAGCTGGCCGCGTCGGTGTTCGGAGTGGAGCGGGTGCATGTGGCGCCGCCGGCTCGACGACGCCCTGGAGATGGCGGTCGGGCTGGCCGACGACGCGTCCGGCGAGGAAGGGCTGACCCTGACCGGGGTGCTGGTCACCGGGTCGGTCGTCACCGCCGGGGACGCCCGGCTGCTGCTTGCCCCGGACCGCGTCGAGGTAGACCGAGCGGACGCGCACCGCGCGGAACAGGATCGCCTGGACCGCGAGGAGCGCGATCGCGAGGAGCGCGAGGACTGGGACGGCGAGGACCAGGACCGCGAAGCCCGCGAGGCCCGCGAGGACCGCGAGCATCAGGATCGCGAGGGGGCGGCGGGGCAGGAATGAGACGGCCCAGATGAGACGGCTCCTGGCCACCGTGCTGGTGATGGAGGCCATCATTATCGGCCTGGCCATTCCGGTGGCTATCACCATTGGCCACGCCTCGCACGCCGCCGGGTATGCGGGCGGCGGGCTGGCGGTGGCCGCGGTACTGCTGGCCGGGGTGGTCGGCCGTCCACGCATGCCCTGGGCCCTGGTGGCGGGCAGCGTGCTCCAGCTCCTGGTGATCGCGGCCGGCGTCCTGGTCCCGGTCATGTACGTACTCGGCGTCATCTTCGCCGGGTTCTGGATCCTGGCTATCTGGATGGGACGTCGCTGGGAAGCGACCTGAGCGGCGCCCGCCAGATCAGCCGGGTCTCGCCGGTCGCGGATTCGGTCGCCACCGTCCCGCCGACCTGGTGCGCCCGGGCCCGCAGCGCGGGCAGGGTGGGCCCGTTCCCTGAGGTCCGGGCGGCCCACCGGGTGCCGTCGTCGGTGATGGTCAGCGTCACCATCTCCTGGTCCGCGGCCACGGCCACCGCTACCTGGGTCGCGTGCGCGTAGGCGCCGCTGTGGGCCAGCCCTTCCCGCAGCACCTCCAGCAACTGGCGGGCGGCCGGCGGGGGCACAGCGGTGTCGAGCGGGCCTTCCAGGGTCACTTCGGGGATCAGCCCGAGCCAGGGAGTCAGCTCGCGGGACACGTCGAGGATGCTGCGCCGCAGGCCCTGGGCGGGCGTCTCGTGCGCTGGATCGAAGATGGACTGGCGGAGCAGGGTGATGGACTCATCCAGATCACGCACCACCTGGTCGATCCGGCCCGCCACATCCGGCCGGCCGGCCAGCAGGCCCGCCGCGCTCTGCAGGGACAGGCCCGACGCGAACAGCCGCTGCACCACCGTCTCGTGCAGGCTGGCCGCGATGCGGTCCCGGTCGGCCAGGATGCTCATCTCGCGCAACCGCTCCTGCATCAGGGCCGCCTGCTGGCGCGACCGGCGGATCCGGGCCCGCAGGCCGTGCCCGGCCACCGCGATCATGGCGGCCAGCGCCGCCCAGAAGATCATCCGGCGGATCAGCACCGCCGGGCTCGCCATGTCGGGCATCAGCGAGACCGCCAGCACCACGGCCAGGGCGGCCGCGCTCACCACGACCGACTCCCACGGCCGGTGGAAGAGCGCGGTCCAGATGATCGGGCTGAGCAGGATGATCATGATCCCGGAGTACGTCCCGCCGGCGGCCTTGGAGAGCGGCAGCACCGACGCCGTGTACAGCAGCGGCACCGTCACGTCACACCAGGCCGGGAGCCGGTCCCAGGGCACCAGCACCACGAGGGCCGCGGTGACCAGCAGGATCACGAGGCTGGCGATCGCCTCCGGGATGGAGACCGGACCGGGGGGCAGCGCCAGGCTCGCCTCGGCCAGGATGGCCAGCGCGGCGAACGGCGCGATCCGGGTCAGCAGGCCGTCCCGCCGCAGCGCCGGCCCGGACGTCCCCGCCAGCGCGTCGGCGGAGTCAGCGGCGCCGGCCAGTGCGCCGGCGGAGTCAGCGGCGTCCGTGAGCGCCTCGGCGGGCTCAGGGATATCCGTCAGCGCCCCGGCGGGCTCTGGGCGCCGGCCAGCGGATCCGGGTAAGCGGACGCCACGGCCAGTGGATCCGCGGGGCCGGGATCGGAGGCGCGGTTGCTGATCTGGTCTTCCACCGTTCATCTGCTTCTCGTCGCCACGATGACGCTTCTCCCGAGCTTGCCTTAGATACTGGTCATATGTCCAGGTCACGGCTTCAGCCGAGAGTTCCGCCAACTGGCACGCATACGGTGGGGCAGTTACGTTAGATTCGGCGGCTACGCCTGCGCTGGGTAACCCGCGCCGGCGTGACGGGGGCTGGACCGGGGAGCCCGCACGTGTCGGGAGCCCTGGTCTGCGCTGCGGCAACGGTAAGATCTGGCCGCGGCGGGATTGCCCTCGATCACTCCGGGATCGGCACCGTTGCCACCGGCTAAGAGGAGCAAGTTTTGACTCAACGCACCCTTGTCCTAGTCAAGCCTGATGCGGTCCGCCGGGGACTGATCGGGGAGGTACTGTCCCGCATCGAGCGCAAAGGCCTGCGGATCGTCGCGATGGACATGCGCGTCATCACCGCGGAAACGGCCGAGACCCACTACGCCGAGCACGTGGGCCGGCCCTTCTTCCCGTCGCTGCTCGTGTTCATCACGTCGGGACCGCTGGTCGCCCTGGTCGTCGAGGGTCCCCGGGCCATCGAGGCGTTCCGCGGGCTGGCCGGCGCGACCGATCCGGTGCAGGCCTCAGCGGGCACTATCCGTGGTGATCACGCGTTGGATGTGCAGCAGAACATCGTGCACGGATCCGACTCGCCGGACTCCGCCGAACGGGAAATCAAGATCTTCTTTCCTGACCTCGTTTAGGCAGGCTGGCGCTGGCCGATGAAGGACAAAGAGCGGCTGAACCCCGGCAGGGGGCTGGGCCGTAGTTAAAAGACCACAGATCATCCAGCAGACCCTTTTTGGAAGGTTCTTGTTCCTGATGAGCAACGCGCTGGCGTTTCTGGGCCGTGACATGGCGGTCGACCTGGGCACGGCGAACACCCTGGTGTATGTCCGGGGCCGCGGCATCGTGCTCAACGAACCCTCCGTGGTGGCGCTGAATACCAACACGGGCCAGATCGTCGCCGTCGGGGTCGAGGCCAAACGGATGATCGGGCGGACGCCCGGCAACATCGTGGCCGTGCGTCCGCTCAAGGACGGCGTCATCGCCGACTTCGACGTGACCGAGCGGATGCTGCGTTACTTCATCCAGAAGGTGCACCGGCGCCGGCACCTGGCCAAGCCGCGCGTGGTCGTGGCGGTGCCCAGCGGCATCACCGGGGTGGAGCAGAGCGCGGTCAAGGAGGCCGGCCACCAGGCTGGCGCCCGCCGGGTCTACATCATCGAGGAGCCGATGGCCGCGGCGATCGGGGCCGGCCTGCCGGTCAACGAGCCGACCGGGAACATGGTGGTGGACATCGGCGGCGGCACCACCGAGGTCGCGGTGATCTCGCTGGGCGGGATCGTCACCGCACAGTCGATCCGGGTCGCCGGTGACGAGCTGGACCAGGCGATCATCACGTTCGGCAAGAAGGAGTACTCGCTCATGCTCGGCGAGCGCACCGCCGAGGAGATCAAGATGGCGCTCGGTTCCGCCTACCCGTCGGTGGACGAGCCGCACGCCGAGATCCGCGGCCGTGACCTGGTCAGCGGGCTGCCCAAGACGATCGTCATCTCGGCCGAGGAGATCCGCCGGGCCATCGAGGAACCGGTCGCCCTGATCGTGGACACGGTCAAGACCACCCTCGACAAGTGCCCGCCGGAACTGGCCGGCGACGTGATGGACCGGGGAATCGCGCTGACCGGCGGGGGAGCGCTGCTGCGCGGGCTGGGCGACCGGCTGCGCGAGGAAACGGGCATGCCGGTGCACGTGGCGGACAACCCGCTCGACTCGGTGGTGCTGGGCACCGGCAAGTGCGTGGAAGATTTCGACACCCTGAGCCAGGTTCTGGTCCCGGAGCGCAGACGCTGACCCCCAGGGGGGAGGATGGACAGCGGCAACGGTAGCTAACACGGGGCCGAGCAACGGAGCCAGCTGACACAGTTAGCCACGGGGCCATAGCCGGCGGTTGGACGAGGAGACCTGGTGCACGACACCCGGCGTACCCGCATCGTTCTGGGGGTGCTGCTGGCGGCTGCGCTCGCGCTGATCACCATCAACTACCGGGGCGGTACCGGCTCGCGGGTCGGCGGGCTGCGCGGACTCGGCGGCAGCGTGTTCGGCTCGGTGGAGAGCGCCGCCAGCCCTGGTCACCAGGCCGGTCGCCGCGTTCACCGACGGGCTGACCGGCTCCAGCTCCCAGAGCAAGATCAATGCTCTCCAACGGCAGGTGGTTGATCTCCGCGCCCAGCTGAATCAGCAGCGTCTCAGCAAATACGACGAGGGCCAGCTCAGCCAGTTGCTCCAGCTGGCCGGCCGGGGGCGGTACCGGATCGTGGCCGCGAGCGTGATCGCCGTGGGCGCGTCCTACGACGACTCGGTCACGATCGACGCGGGCCGGGTGGACGGCATCAAGCCCAACGAGACCGTGCTGAACGGCCAGGGCCTGGTCGGGACGGTGACCTCGGCCAGCGCGACCACCTCCACCGTCCTGCTCGCCACCGACGCCAGCGTGACCGTCGGGGTCCGGCTGGCCGGCACCGGGCAGATCGGCGTGGTGAGCGGGACCGGCAAGAGCCTGACCGGTGACGGCCTGCTCCGGCTCCAGGTGTTCGACGTCAACGCGATCCTGCATCAGGGGCAGGAGCTGGTCACCTTCGGCTCGGCAGGCGGCCGCCCCTACGTGCCGGGCGTGCCGGTCGGGGTCATCACCAGGCTCGAGGGCACCAGCAGCTCGCTGACCAAGGAGGCGCTGGTCCGCCCGTTCGCCGGCGACACCGCGCTCGGGGTGGTCGGCGTCGTGGTCGTCCCGCCGCGGACGGACCCGAGGTTCTCCGTGCTGCCGCCCAGGCCGACCCCGTCCCCGACTGCTTCAGCGACCCCCTCGCCGGGCCGTCACGGGGCGTCCCCCGGCGCCACCCATCCAGGGGCCACGCCGTCCCCAGGCGCCACCGGGTCGGGGGGCTGACGTGCGGCGTGCGGCGCTGGCGGCCGCGCTGCTGCTGCTCGCCATCCTGATCCAGGTCACCCTGGTCGATAACCTGCCCTGGCCAGGAGCGGCCGGGCCCGATCTCGTGCTGGTCGTGGTGGTCGCCCTGGCCCTGACCGGCGGCCCGGTCGAAGGCATGCTGGCTGGCTTCTGCGCTGGCCTCGCCCTCGACGTGGCGCCGCCCGCCACCCACCTGATTGGCCAGTACGCACTGGTGTTCTGCCTGGTCGGGTACGGCTGCGGGCGGGTCGGCGGCCATCTGAGCGAGTCCGTCTGGGCGCCGATCGGCATGGTGGCCATCGGGTCGGCCGCCGGGGAACTGCTCTACGCGCTGAGCGGGATGATCTTCGGTGACCTGGACGTCACCTGGTCCGCGGTCGGTCACGTGCTGCCCGCCTCCGTCGTGTACGACGTGCTGCTCAGCCCGTTCGTGCTCTACGCCGTGATGCGGGCCCGGGCGATGGCCGCCCCGGCCCTGGACGCCCAGGGCCTGGCCAGCTTCCCCGGCGGGTCAGCCGGCCAGCGGGTGATGCCCGGCCTGGCCGGCGCGGCGGCGCTGTTCGCCGGTTCCGGCGCGGTGCTGCGCGACAGCGGGACCGGGCGGCCCCCGAGGCTGAAGGCCCGGACCCTGCGGGCCGGATCCGGCCAGGGCGGGTCGGCCAGCGGGACGCGGCCTGCCAAGCGCCCGCCGGCCCGGCAGGTGCACGTGAACTTCAGCAGTGGGGCGGGCGGGTCGGCTGGGGGCGCCCGGCCCGCGAAGCGGCCGCCGGCCCGCCCGGTGAACCTGCACCTGGGCAGCCGGGGGAACCGGTCCGCCCTGACCCGGCCGCAAGGTGGCGGGCAGGGCGGGGGCGGGATGCCCGCGAAGGCCTTCAGCCGGGGGAACCGGTCCGCCGTGACCCGGCCGCAAGGTGGCGGGCAGCGCGGGGGCGGGATGCCCGCGAAGGCCTTCAGCCGGTCCGCGAATGCCTTCGGCCGGTCCAGCGCCCTGGGCGATGGCCAGGGCGGCAACGCCCTGCGCCCGTCGTCGCGGGGTCCCCGGCTCCGCGGCGGCGTCATGCAAGGTGGGTCGGCCAGCAGCGCCCGGGGCGTTAGCGTGCGGTTCAATGCCCGCCCGGCGCGCCCGGTGCGGCTGCGGCTGGGATCTGGCCGGCGCCGCGACGGCGCGATCGGGGGCTCGGTACTCGGCCGCCGCGGCCGGGGCCGCGGCCCGCGCGCCGGGAAGGTGCACACCCCCCGGTTCCGGGGGACCAAGGGGAGTGCGCTGGCCGGGCGGCGCACGCCGGCCAGCACGCTGGCCGGCCGCCGCGTCTTCGGCCGGCGCCGGTCCTGGTGGCGGATCTTCGGCAAGCGGTCGGGAGGGTTTAGATGATTCCGGCGTCACGGCGGCGCCTCTTCGTCCTGTACGCGGTGATCGGCGCGCTGCTGATCTCCCTCGGCGGGCGGCTCTACTACCTGCAGGTCCTGAACGGTCACAGCTACGTGCAGCTCGCCTCCCAGGACCAGACGCAGACCGTGATCACGCCCGCGGTCCGCGGCCAGATCCTCGACGACGCGGGCCTGCCCCTGGTGGACAACGCCAGCTCGCTGGTGGTCACGGTGAACATGATGAACCTGGCCACCCAGAGCGACGGCGGCGCGGCGGTGCTGCACCGGCTGGCCCGCCTGCTCGGCATGTCCCACAAGCTGCTCACCGAGAAGGTCCGGCTGTGCACCGCGCACGTGTCCCAGCCGTGCTGGCCCGGCTCGCCGTACCAGCCCATCCCGGTAGCCCAGCACGTCCCGGATGCGATCGCGGTCCAGATCATGCAGGACCACGCCGGCTACCCCGGAGTGAGCGCCGGCGTGAACCCGGTGGCCCGGTATCCGCAGCCCAACGGGGCGGACCCGGCTCAGGTCCTCGGCTACCTGGGCCCGATCACCGCCGGGCAGATGAAGCAGCAGCACCTGCCGACCACCGGCTTCGCCGGGGTGGACCTGGTCGGCCAGGCCGGCCTGGAGGCGCAGTACAACCAGGACCTGCAAGGCACCCCCGGCCAGCAGGTGCTGTCCGTGAACAGCGCCGGCCAGCAGCTCGGGGTGGTGAAGAACACCGATCCGAAGACCGGTAACGACCTGGTCACCAGCATCAATGCCCGGCTCCAGGGCGACGTCCAGACGGTGCTGGCCAACACGATCCGCAAGGCCCAGCAGACGGGCAGCCCGAGGGCCACGACCGGCGCGGCGATCGTGATGACCACCACCGGCCGGGTGGTCGCCATGGCCAGCGCGCCCACGTATAACCCCAGCGTCTGGAACGGCGGCATCTCCGAGAAGCGGTACCGGCAGCTGATCAACGGGGACAAGCCGATCCTGAACCGGGTCACCCAGGGCGAGTACGCACCCGGCTCCACGTTCAAGGTGACCTCCACCGCGGCCGCGGTCAAGGCCGGGTACAGCCTGGCCGGCACCTACAACTGCCCGGCCTCCTACAACATCGGCGGTCGCTCCTTCCTCAACGACGGCCAGAAGAACCTCGGCCAGATGAGCCTGCACGAGGCGCTGGTCATCTCCTGCGACACGGTCTTCTACGAGCTGGCCTACGGCACCTACCAGCACGACCACCCCAAGGACAACGTCGTCACCAGCCCGAAGGCCCCGATCCAGGAAATGCAGAAAATGGAAGTGGGCTGGGGATTCGGCCGAGCGCCCGGGATCGACCTGCCCGAGCAAGGCGCGGGCAGCATCCCGACCCGGGAATGGCTGTACTACCTCTGGAAGGGTAATGCCCATACTGGGCAGAATTGGTGTAAATACGGCCGGGCCAATGGCACATATGTCCAGCAGATCGAATACCAGGACTGCCATTACGGCAACGTCTGGGAACCCGGCGAGGCGGCGATCGCGGCCATCGGCCAGGGCTACGTCGCGGTGACCCCGCTCCAGCTGGCCAACGCCTACGTGGCCCTGGCCAACGGCGGCAAGCTGTACAGCCCCCGGATCGGCGAGGCCATCGTCAGCCCCACCGGGAAGGTGGTCCGGAAGATCAGGCCCAAGCTGATCCGCCGCCTGCCGGTGGCCGGGAGCACCCTGGCTTACATCCGCAGCGCGCTGGCCGATGTGACCACGGGAGCGGGCACCGCCGCCGGGGCGTTCAGCGGTTTCCCGCGGGGCCAGGTCTGCGTGGCGGGCAAGACGGGTACGGCTGAGGTGTTCAACAGCTCGGTGACCTCGGTGTTCGCTTCGTTCGCGCCCTGCGCCAACCCCAAGTACGTGGTGGTGGTGATGATCCCCAACTCGAACTTCGGGGCTGAGGTGGCCGCGCCCGCGGTCCGGCAGATCTACGACGACATCTACGGCCTGGAGGGGCACAAGGCGGCGCTGCCGGGCGGGAAGCTCCCGCACGGGCTCCCGAAGATCTCCGCCAACGGGTCTATCACCGCCCCGGCGGGCTACGGGGGATCCTGATGAGCCTCGGCACCCGCGACTACACGTCGCCCCGCACCCCCAGCTTCGGCCAGAAGCGCCGGTCCCTGCTGCTCGGGGCGCTGGCCAAGGACTCGCCGCTGCGCAAGTACGACTGGGTGCTGCTGGTGGCGGTGGTGGGGCTCAGCCTGATCGGCACGCTGCTGGTCTACTCGGCCACCCAGCCGAGCGCCGACCCGCGCAGTTACCTGATCAAGCAGCTCATCAACGTCGCGCTCGGGCTGATCCTGCTGGTCGCGGTGAGCCTGCTGGACTACCGGCAGATCCGGCTGTTCGCGCCGATCGTCTACGCGGTGGCCGTGCTGGGACTGGTCGCGGTGCTCAGCCCGCTGGGCACCACCGTGAGCGGGGCCAAGGCCTGGATCAACCTGCCCGCCGGCTTCCAGGTGGAGCCCTCGGAGTTTGCCAAGATCGGGCTCGTCCTGGTCATCGCGGTGGTCTTCGGCGAGCTGCGGGACAGCGGCCGGATCCCCGGCCCGAAGCATGCCGCCGGGGTGCTGGCCCTCGCGCTGATCCCGGTCGTGCTGGTGGAGCGCGAACCGGCCCTCGGCGTGATCATCTTGCTGCTGCTGATGACGTTCGGCATGATCGCGCTGTCCGGGCTCCGGCTGCCCTGGGTGGCGGCCATGGTGGCGGCGGGCGGCCTCGCGGTGCTGGCGGTGTTCAAGCTGCACCTGCTGCGCGCCTACCAGCTGGACCGGCTGACCGCTTTCCTGCATCCGGGGGCGGACCCGACGGGGACCGGGTACGAGACGATCCACTCCAAGATCATGATCGGGTCCGGGGGGCTGTTCGGCACCGGTTTCCTGCACGGGTCCCTGGTCACCGCGAGCTTCGTGCCCAACCAGCAGACGGACTTCATCTTCAGCGTGGCGGGGGAGGAGGTCGGCTTCGTCGGCTGCGCTGTGATCATCGCGCTGCTGGGCCTGCTGATCTTCCGCGCGCTGCGCATCGCCACCCGGGCCGACGACCAGTTCGGCCTGCTGGTCGCCTCCGGCATCGCGCTGTGGTTCGGCCTGCAGGCCTTCATCAACATCGGCATGACCATCGGGATCATGCCGGTGACCGGCCTCCCGCTGCCGTTTGTGTCCTACGGGGGGTCAGCCATGTTCGCGGACATGATCGCGATAGGCGTCCTCCAGTCCGTGCACCGCCGCCATCCCGTTTTTGGGTGAGAGGAGAGGGAAGCGGGAGGCCGAACTCGCCGGCGAGGCGGGGGCCGCCGAAGGCGGGTTCCCTCCGAGCCGGCGACCAACCCGGCAGCCGCAGCAGCCGAATTGCCCGCGAAGCGGGCCGTGGGGGTCCGGGGGCTCGGGCCTCCGGGCTAGCAGAGGGTCCGGGGGTCGTCCCCCCGGGCCAGCACAGCACCTAAGCTGTCAAGATGCCTGTGGAATCGGTCTACCCCCGCCTGGAGCCCCTGCTGCCCCAGGTGCGCAAGCCGATCCAGTACGTCGGTGGTGAGCTGAACTCGGTGGTCCGGGACTGGGACGCCGCGGAGGTCCGCTGGGCGCTGATGTACCCGGACGCCTACGAGGTCGGCGTGCCCAACCAGGGCGTCCAGATCCTGTACGAGGTGCTGAACGAGTGCGACGGCGTGCTCGCCGAGCGCACCTACAGCGTCTGGCCGGATCTGGAAGAGCTGATGCGCCAGCACGGGATCCCCCAGTTCACGGTGGACGGTCACCGCCCGGTGGCGGCCTTCGACGTGCTCGGCGTCAGCTTCGCCACCGAGCTGTGCTACACGAACCTGCTGTCCGCCCTGGACCTGGCGGGCATCCCGCTCTCGGCCGCCGACCGCGACGAGCGGCATCCGCTCGTGCTGGCCGGCGGGCACGCCGCGTTCAACCCCGAACCCGTCGCGGAGTTCGTGGACGGGGCCGTGCTCGGCGATGGCGAGCAGGCCGTGCTGACCATCACGGCGCTGATCAAGGAATGGAAGCGGGCCGGGCAGCCCGGCGGCCGGGATGGCCTGCTGCTGCGCCTGGCCACCGAGGCCGGGGTGTACGTGCCCCGCTTCTATGACGTGGACTACCTGCCCGACGGGCGGATCAGGCGGGTCGCGCCCAACCGCAGCGGGGTCCCGTTCACCGTGGCCAAGCACACCGTGATGGACCTGGACGAGTGGCCGTACCCGCGCAAGCCGCTGGTCCCCGTGGCCGAGTCCGTGCACGAGCGGTTCAGCGTGGAGATCTTCCGCGGCTGCACCCGGGGCTGCCGGTTCTGCCAGGCCGGGATGATCACCCGGCCGGTGCGCGAGCGCAGCGTGACCACCGTGGGCGACATGGTCGAGTGCGGCCTGGCCGAGAGCGGCTTCAGCGAGGTGGGCCTGCTCTCCCTGTCCAGCGCCGACCACAGCGAGATCAACGAGATCGTCACCGGGCTGGCCGACCGGTACGAGGGCAGCTCGACCGGGCTCTCCCTGCCGTCCACCCGGGTCAACGCGTTCAACGTGACCCTGGCCAACGAGCTGAGCCGGAACGGCAAGCGGTCCGGGCTGACCTTCGCCCCCGAGGGCGGCTCCGAGCGGATCCGCAAGGTGATCAACAAGATGGTCACCGAGGACGACCTGATCCGCACGGTGAGCACCGCCTACGCCAACGGCTGGCGGCAGGTGAAGCTGTACTTCATGTGCGGCCTGCCCACCGAGACGGACGAGGACGTGCTGGCCATCGCGGACCTGGCCCGGCGGGTGATCAAGACCGGGCGCGAGGTCAGCGGGCGCCGGGACATCCGCTGCACCGTGTCCATCGGCGGTTTCGTGCCCAAGCCGCACACCCCGTTCCAGTGGGCCGCCCAGTGCGATGCCCAGACCGTCCACGACCGGCTGCGCAAGCTGGGCGCGGCGCTGCGTTCCGATCAGGCTTACGGCCGGGCCGTGGGCTTCCGCTACCACGACGGAGAGCCGTCCATCGTCGAGGGCCTGCTGTCGCGGGGTGACCGGCGGGTGGCCAAGGTGATCAAGGCGGCCTGGCAGGAGGGGGCCCGGTTCGACGGCTGGACCGAGTACTTCTCGTACGAGCGCTGGATCCGCTCCGCGGAGCAGGCGCTGGCCGATGAGCCGGTGGACGTCGCCTGGTACACCACACGCGAACGCGAGTACAGCGAGGTCCTGCCCTGGGATCACCTGGACGCCGGGCTGGACCGCGACTGGCTCTGGGCCGACTGGCAGGACGCGGTGGACCCGGCGGGGGCCGCGGAGGTCGAGGACTGCCGCTGGACCCCCTGTTACGACTGCGGCGTGTGCCCCACCATGGGCACCGAGATCCAGACCGGTCCCACCGGCCGGACCCTGCTGCCGCTGTCGGTGGCCGGCAGCCCGGCGGGCGGGCCCGGCGCCGCAGGGGGCGTCGGCTAGATGCCAGCCCCCGGCAGCCGGCCCCGCCGGCCCTCCGACGGCCCGACACGCACCGCTGACCAGCCGCCCGTCGTCCAGCGGCTTATCGTCCGGTACGCTAAAAGAAGCAGGATGCGATTCGCCAGTCACAGAGATATCGCGCGGGCGGTTGAGCGCGGAGTGCGCCGGGCACGACTGCCCATCGCGTACTCGGCGGGATTTACGCCCCATCCGAAGATCTCTTACGCTGGCGCGGCCCCGACGGGGACGGCGAGTGAAGCTGAGTACCTGGAGATTTCGCTGACGGCAGCGTGTGCCGTCTCGGAGGTCCGGGACCAGCTCAATGCGGCCCTGCCGGACGGGATTGATGTGATAGACGTGACCGAGGAAGCCAGTTCCCTGGGCGCCATGACGTTCGAGGCGTCCGAGTGGGAAGTGGCCCTCCCCGGGGTCGGGCGAGATGAGGCGGCTGCGGCCGCCGAGACGTTCCTCGCTCAGGACAGCGTGGAGGTCGAGCGCCTGACCAGCAAGGGAATGCGGCGCATGGACGCTCGCGCCGCGGTGCTCACGATGCAGGCCGACTGGCAGACCGCGGATGAGCGGAACGCCGGGTATGCGATACTTCGAATGGTTGTTCGGCACGTGACACCTGCCGTACGACCCGACGACATCCTGAACGCACTTCGCCGTGTCGCCGGGCTGGTGCCTTCGGCACCACCGCTGGTGACCCGGCTGGTCCAAGGACCGCTGGTTGCAGTAGTTGCCGATGCCGGGCTCGCAGGGCAGCACATGCCCGCCGGGCCCACCGAGGATTGGACGTCCCCTGTGGCGGCACCCCCATCGTCTGGGGTACAGCCGCTCGGGCTCCAGTCAACCGGACAGGGCATGGCGCAGGAACACGAAGAGACAACGCGCCTGGGAGCGCGATCGGCCTCGCTGGCCGGCCGCCTCCCAGCGAACGCGTACGACCAGCTCCCGCGCGGAGCGGAGGGTTCCGAGCGAACCCCCGCGCCCGGGAGCCTGACGGGAGATAGTCCGGATGCTCGAAACCGAGCCCAACGATCAGAACGAGACAGCGCGCGGAGTTGACAGTGATGGAGGTACGGCGCCGTCCGGTGTGACCGGGACGGCCAGCCCGGGTAACGCCAGCTCCGGCGATACCAGCCCAGCCAGCACCGATACGGCCAGCGCTGACACGGGCAGCGGCAGCACGGGCGCCAGCGCTGCGGCCAGTGGCAGCGACCCTGGTGACGGCGGCGAGTCCGCCGCCCCGCCGCGCCGGACCCGCAGGCCCCGCCGGGCCGCGACCCGGGCCGCCGGGCCGCCGTCCGAGGTGGTAGCCGAGGCTCCCGCGCTTCCGAGCACCGCGAGCAGCCCAGCGGCCAGCACTGGGTCGGCCAGCACCGAGCCGGCTAGCAGCAGGTCGTCCAGCACCGAGTCGGCTAGTAGCGGCCCGGCCAGCAGCGGGGCGCCGGTGAGCGTGCCCGCCGGGCCAGCCCCGGCTGTGACGTCGTCACCTGCGGCGACCCCGATGGTGCCGGCGGTGCCCACGGCCTCCGCCGGATCCGGGACGGTGCCGCAGGCCACGTTCCAGCCGCCGCCAGTCATCTTCCAGCCGCCCGCCGCCGGGGAGTCGGCGCCGGATCGCGGCCGGGTCCGGGACGAGCCAGCCAGTGAGGACACCGGACCGGAGGAGCCGTCCGGCGACGGCGCCTCCGACGGCACGACGCGCCGGCGGCGCCGCCGGGGTGGCCGGTCACGGGGGCACGAGGCCGACGGCGAGTTCGCGGGCGAGGACGCCGAGGACGACGATTCCGCCCCGGGCCGGAGCGGGCGCGAGCCTGCCGAGCGCGGCGGCAAGTCCGCCGAGGCCAAGCACGCCGACGGCAAGTCGGGCCAGGGCAAGGCCCAGGGCAAGGGAGCCCAGGCTAAGTCAGCACCGGGAAAGCAGGCTCAGGAAAAGGCCGACGGCAAGTCCGCCGAGGGCAAGCCGGGCCGCCCTGACGACCAGGCTGACCGCGAGGACCTGGACGACGACGAGGACGGTAACGGGACTAGGCGCCGCAGGCGCCGCCGCCGTCGCGGCTCAGCGTCCGATGGAGAGCCCGCCGCCGACGATCCGCCCAACACCGTCGTCCACGTGCGGGTGCCACGCGCCCCGCACACCGACGAGCCCGTGTCGGTCGGCGACGTCAAGGCGGTGCGCGGCTCGACCCGCCTGGAGGCCAAGCGGCAGCGGCGCCGCGAGGGCCGCGAGTCCGGACGGCGGCGCCCGCCGGTCATCACCGAGGCCGAGTTCCTGGCCCGCCGGGAGTCGGTGGACCGGGTCATGGTCGTCCGGCAGCAGAACGACCGGACCCAGATCGGCGTCCTCGAAGACGGCGTGCTCGTCGAGCACTACGTGGACAAGGGCTCGCATCAGTCCATGGTCGGCAACGTGTACCTGGGCAAGGTGCAGAACGTGCTGCCCTCCATGGAGGCCGCCTTCGTGGACGTGGGCAAGGGCCGCAACGCGGTGCTGTACGCCGGCGAGGTGAACTTCGACGCGAGCGGGCTGGAGGGCGACTCCAAGCGGATCGAGTCCGCGCTGAAGTCCGGCCAGTCCGTCCTGGTCCAGGTGACCAAGGACCCGGTCGGGCACAAGGGCGCGCGGCTGACCAGCCAGGTGAGCCTGCCCGGCCGCTACCTGGTCTACGTGCCCGGCGGCTCCATGATGGGCATCAGCCGCAAGCTGCCGGACAAGGAACGCACCCGGCTGAAGCAGATCCTCAAGCAGGTCATGCCGGAAGGCGCGGGCGTGATCGTGCGGACCGCCGCGGAAGGCGCCACCGAGGAAGAGCTGTCCCGGGACGTGGCCCGGCTGGCCGCGCAGTGGGAAGCCATCGAGCAGAAGTCCAAGACCGCCAACGCGCCCGAGCTGCTGTACAGCGAGCCCGACCTGACCATCCGCGTGGTCCGGGACATCTTCAACGAAGACTTCGCGTCGCTGGTGGTGGAGGGCGACGAAGGCTGGGACCTCGTCTACGAGTACGTCCGTTACGTGGCCCCGCACCTCGCCGAGCGGCTCACCCACTGGACGGACGACGAGGACGTGTTCGCCCAGTACCGGATCGACGAGCAGCTGGCCAAGGCGCTGGAGCGCAAGGTGTGGCTGCCCAGCGGCGGTTCCCTGGTTATCGACAACACCGAGGCCATGACGGTGGTCGACGTCAACACCGGGAAGTTCACCGGGCAGGGCGGGAACCTCGAGGAGACCGTGACCCGGAACAACCTGGAAGCGGCGGAGGAGATCGTCCGGCAGCTCCGGCTGCGGGATGTCGGCGGCATCATCGTCATCGACTTCATCGACATGGTCCTGGAGAGCAACCGGGAGCTGGTGCTGCGCCGGATGCTGGAATGCCTGGCCCGGGACCGCACCAAGCACCAGGTCGCCGAGGTCACCTCCCTCGGCCTGGTCCAGATGACCCGCAAGCGGGTCGGGTCCGGGCTGCTGGAGGCCTTCTCGGAGCCCTGCGACTGCTGCAACGGGCGCGGCCGGATCATCTCCCTCGATCTGACCGAGCCCGCGGGCACGGGTCAGCGGAGCCGCTCCGGCGGTGATGACGGGCGCCAGTCTGGCGGCGGCCGCCAGGACCGGAACGGCCGTGCCGACCGGAACGGGCACCAGGACCGGAACGGCCGGGGTGACCGCAACGGCTCGGACAAGAACAGCTCCGACAAGAGTGGTTCGGACAAGAGTGGCTCGGACAGGGGTGGCTCCGACCGGAGTGGCCGGAACGGGCGCCAGGACCGCAACGGTGAGCAGGACCGGCCGGCTGCGGATCACGACGTGGCCGGGGCACCGGACGGTGACGGGGCCGCCGCCAGCGAGCCGGCCGCGCTGCTGGTCGCCGCGCCGGGTGAGCGCCAGGGTGGCCGCCGGCGGCGCCGCTCCGCGACTCGTCCCGCGGGGGCGCCCGACGCCGAGATTGTGGCCGCGACCGAGGCCGTGGCCGCCACCGAGCCCGTGAAGGACCCGGAGGCTGTGACCGGCACCGAGACTGGGCCTGGCACATATGCCGCACCGGCCGGCGAGGCCAGCCCTCAGGGTGAGGCTCTGACGGCCGCGGAAGCGGCATCCGCCGTGTCCTCGTGGCCCGCCGGTGACGCTCCGGCTCCGGCCGAAGCTCCGTCGGTCTACAGCCCGGCACCTGCCTGGGAGCCCGCACCCGCCTGGGAGCCCGCACCGGGAGGCGAGTCTGCACCCGCCGGCGGGGCGGCGCCCGTCGGTGACGCCGCATCCGCGGCCGTCGGTGAGCCCGCACCCGTCGGTGAGCCCGCGCCGGTCGGCGACACCGCACCCGCGGCCGACCCCGGCGCACCGGCCAGTTACCCGGCGGACGGGGACAACCGTCCTGCGGACCAGGCCAGCGGTCCCGCAGGCGAGGCCAGTGGTCCCGCGGGCGAGGCCAGCGGTCCCTCGGACGAGGGTCCGGCCGCCAGGGACGAGGAGCACCCGCCTTTCTGATAACCTGAGTGGTCGGTGCACATAGCGGATCCGGGGCCTCACGGTCCTGCGCCCCGTGTGCGAGGCAGACCCCCGTCCGATGCCCGCCCAGTGCAGGCGCTAGTCACGTCAGGTGCTAGCTAGTGCAGCGGGTGGCGCGGTGGGTCGCGCCAGGCAGAAACCCGGACCAGGCCCCGTGGCTTGGCCCGCCCTGACGAGAGAGAGCGGCTCAGGCCGCATGAGGCCGCGGCCTAGCCGCGAAGGCAGAGAGCGAGTTCTCGGTGTACGCGATCGTGCGCTGCGGTGGCAGGCAGGAGAAGGCGGCGGTGGACGACGTACTCACCGTCGACACGCTTGCTGGTGACGTTGGTTCCAGTGTGACCCTGCCGGCGTTGCTCGTCGTGGATGACGGCAACGTCATCAGCGACGCAGCAGAGCTTGACCGCTACAAGGTCACGGCGGAGATCCTGGGCTCGGTGGCCGGCCCCAAGATCAACATGATCCAGTACAAGAACAAGACCGGGTACCGGCGGCGCCTGGGCCACCGGCAGCACTACACCCAGCTGAAGATCACCGGCATCAGTACAGCAAAGAGCGGTGCAGCAAAGAGCGGTGCCGCGAAGAGCAGTGCTGCGAAGAGCAGTGCCGCCAAGAAGGGGAGCTGAGCTGACGTGGCACACAAGAAGGGCGCGTCGTCCAGCCGGAACGGCCGTGACTCAGCGGCGCAGCGGCTCGGCGTGAAGCGTTTCGGCGGCCAGCAGGTCAACGCGGGCGAGATCATCGTCCGCCAGCGTGGTACGCACTTCCACCCCGGGCCCGGTGTGGGCCGCGGCGGTGACGACACCCTGTTCGCGCTGGTCGCAGGCAAGGTCACGTTCGGCAGTGTGCGCCGGCGCCGCGCGATCAGCGTGATCGCGGGCGAACCGGGTGATTCCCCGGCGGCGGAATAAGGTCCGCCAGAAGCGATCTCATCGAGCGTAGGCATCAGGGGCGGACCGGTGACGGTCCGCCCCTGATGCATGTAAGGGAAATAGGGCGCTCGCCGCGTGAGCGGCCGGCGCGGACCTGGAAGGAGGGGCAGTGGCGGAATTTGCAGACCGGGCGGTCCTGCAGATCAAGGCGGGCAATGGCGGGCACGGCTGCGCCTCGGTCCACCGCGAGAAGTTCAAGCCGCTGGGCGGCCCGGACGGCGGTAACGGGGGCCGCGGCGGCGACGTGATCCTTGAGGTCCACCCCAGCATGGCGACCCTGCTCGACTTCCATCGCCGCCCGGTCCGCAAGGCCGGCAACGGCACGCAGGGTTCCGGGTCGAATCGCAACGGCGCGGCCGGTGACGACCTGGTGATCCGGGTCCCGAACGGGACCGTGGTCAGCCACCGAGGACGGCGAGGTCCTCGCCGACCTGATGGGGACCGGGACCCGCTTCGTCGCCGCTCAGGGTGGCCACGGCGGCCTCGGCAACGCGGCCCTGGCCTCGATGAAGCGCAAGGCCCCCGGGTTCGCGCTGCGCGGCGAGCCGGGCACGGAGTGCTCCCTGGTCCTCGAGCTCAAGACGGTGGCCGACGCCGGCCTCGTGGGCTTCCCGAACGCGGGCAAATCCTCGCTGATCGGCGCGCTGTCCGCGGCCAGGCCCAAGGTCGGTGACTACCCGTTCACCACGCTGACCCCGCACCTGGGCGTGGTGGAAGCGGGCGACATCCAGTTCGTGGCGGCGGACGTGCCCGGGCTTATCCCCGGAGCCAGCCAGGGCAAGGGCCTGGGCCTGGACTTCCTCCGGCACGTGGAGCGCTGCCTGGTGCTGGTGCACGTGCTGGACTGCACGGCCCCGGAGACCAGCGGGGACCCCAGCCGGAACCCGGTCGCCGACTTCGACGTGATCGAGGCCGAACTCGACGCCTACCAGAACGTCACCGGCTCGGACCTGCGGGACCGGCCCCGGATCGTGGTGCTGAACAAGATCGATGTGCCCTCCGCGCGGGAAGTCGCCCAGCAGGTCGAGCCGGTACTGGCCGCTCGCGGGCTGACCGTCTGCCAGGTGTCTGCGGCCACCAGAGAAGGCGTTAGAGAGCTGGCGTTCGCGCTGGCCGCGGTGGTGGCCGAGATTCGCGCGGCGGCTCCGGCCGAGGAGCCGACCCGGCGGGTGATCCGGCCGCGGCCCGCCGCTGGCCCGGAGTTCGAGATCGAGCAGGCCGGGGAGAACACGTTCCTGGTCCGCGGCGACAAGCCGTGGCGCTGGGTGCAGCAGACCGACTTCGCCAACGACGAGGCCGTCGGTTATCTCGCCGACCGGCTGGCCAAGCTCGGCGTGGAAGAGGCCCTGGCCGAGGCGGGTGCCGAGGACGGCGCCGAGGTCATGATCGGCAACGGGAACGACGCCGTGGTGTTCGACTGGGAGCCCCAGGTCCCGGCGGGCAATCGCCAGGGCCGGGGCCCCCGTGGCACCGACCGCCGGATCGCCCCGTGACCCGGCCCACGCCGCCAGCTCGCCGGATGCCCCGGCCCGCCGTCGATGATCATGGGATTACTGGGGGTATAGCACCAGTAATCCCATGATCACGGCGGTCATGGCGCGGCGTGGCGGGTGGTGGCTGGCGTGGTGAGTGAGGCTGGAGGGATCAGGTGACGGAGCAGGCCGTGGCCGGGGATCGCGGCCGCCAGCCCGCTCGTGGTCAAGGTGGGCTCGTCGTCGCTGACCACCGCGCGGGGCGGGATCGACGAGGACCGGATCGCGGCCCTGGCCGACGCGCTCGCCGCCCGGACCCGCGGCGGCAGCCAGGTCGTCCTGGTCTCGTCCGGGGCCATCGCCGCCGGGCTGGCCCCGCTGGGGCTGCCGCGCCGGCCCCGTGACCTGGCCACCCAGCAAGCCGCCGCGAGCGTGGGACAGGGTCTGCTGGTCGCCCGGTACACCGCCGCGTTCGCCCGGCACGGGGTCCGTACCGGCCAGGTGCTGCTGAGCGCCGATGACCTGATGCGGCGGGCGCACTACCGCAACGCCCAGCGCACCCTGACCCGGCTGCTCGAACTCGGGATCCTGCCCATCGTCAACGAGAACGACACGGTAGCCACGGACGAGATCCGGTTCGGCGACAACGACCGGCTGGCCGCGCTGGTCGCGCACGTGGTCCGGGCCGGCGCGCTCATCCTGCTGTCCGACGTGGACGCCCTGTACGACACCGACCCGCGCCAGCCCGGGGCCCGGCGGATCACCGAGGTGCGCAGCCGGGCCGACCTGGCCGGGATCACCCTGGGCCGGGCCGGGGCGGGCGGCAGCACAGCCCCCGGCCCGGGGCGGGCCGGCTCTGGTCCAGTGGGATCTGGTCCCGTGGGCACGGGCGGGATGGTCACCAAGGTGGACGCCGCGATGATTGCGACCGAGGCGGGGATCCCGACCGTGGTGGCCAGCGCGGCCGCGGCCCGGGAGGTCCTCGAGGGGCAGCCGTGCGGGACGTACTTCGCGCCTGGAAAGCGGCGGCCGCCCCGGGCCCGGCAGTTGTGGCTGGCCCACGCGGCCGCCAGCCACGGCCGGCTGCTACTGGACGAGGGGGCGGCGAAGGCGATCGAGGGCGGCCGCGCGTCGCTGCTGCCCGCCGGGATCACCGGCGTAGAGGGCGGGTTCGACGCGGGCGACCCGGTGGACCTGTGCGCCCCGGACGGCCGGGTGATCGCCCGGGGCCTGGTCAACTACGACGCGTCCGAGATCCCCGCGATGATGGGCCGCTCCACCCACGAACTCGCCGCCCAGCGGGGCCCCGAGTACGAGCGGGAGATCGTGCACCGCGACGACCTCGTCCTGCTCAGGGCGTCCCGCTAGCCGGGATCAGTGCCGGAGACGAGGCGCCGTGCGGGTGCCCCGGTCGCCGTCAGTTGTCGCCGCCGCCGCTGCCGCTACTGCCGCCGCCCCGCTGACCGAAGATGTTCCCGAACAGCGACTGGCCGGTCCCGACGGCGGTCTCCGCGACCCCCTTGACCAGCCCGATGAACGGGTCCGAGCTCCGATTCCAGGAGTCCTGGTAGGACTTGGCCGCGGCCACGAATTCGTCCTGCACCGAGGCGTCCCCATCGTCCTCACGGCGCGGGTAGTTCCCGGCCAGGATCGCGCTGTACTCGCCCTCGGCGACCCAGTGGTCCAGCTCGGCGAACCGCACCACCGCGAACGGGTGCGTGGTGCCCAGCATCTGGAGCATCTTGAGGAAGCCTTCCCGTACGTCCGGGACGGCGTCATACTCGTGGGCCTGCTTGAGGAACTCGTCGGGGCTGAGCTCGGAGATCCGCGCGCCGCCTGCGATCTTCATCAGGGCCCGGCGCGCGGCCCCCGGGTCCTGGCTGGCCAGCACGCCGGCCCGGTCGCAGGACAGCTCGGACTTGCGGTACCACTCTTCCAGCCCGGCAATGATCACCCGCAGGCCGATGTAGCCGATGGCGAACCAGGCCAGCCGGGCAGCCAGCGAGGTCAGGATGTACAGCATGGTCCGGTACACGGCGTGCCCGGACAGCACGTGGCCGAGCTCGTGCCCGATCACGTAGCGGTGCTCCTCGGCGTCCAGCAGGTCGACCAGGCCGGTCGTGATGACGATGAACGGCTTGTCGGAGCCCAGGGTCATCGCGTTCGGCAGCGGGTCCTGGGTGATGAACAACTCAGGCACCTCAGGGAGGTCCAGGATCGCGGCTCCGTCCAGCAGCAGCTGGTACAGGCCCGGGTACTGCTCATTTGAGGCCCGCACCGAGCTGGCCAGGTACAGCAGGCGAAGGTTCCGGTCGCTGAACAGCGAGGCCAGACGCTTGAGCAGCGCGTCGAAGCCAGTGAGTTTACGCAGCGCTACCAGCGCCGTCCGGTCAGCGGGGTGCTCGTAGGCACGAGGGCTGATCCCGGGAAGGCGGACGCGGGCACGATCCGGCACAGAGGTCATAGCAGCCATGCTAGGCCCCCGGCCGAGTAGTGCCGGCCGGCCTAGGTCCACCAACTCCCTGATACCGGGCCGGCGCCATCAGGATCCCCCCGCGGCGCCGTTCCGGAGTTCGCCATCCTCGGCCGTGATTAAGCCCGTTTGTCCTCCGCGAGGACCGGTTCTTGATCATGACCAGCCGAAACAGGCGCGGCCCGGCGGCGGCTCAGCGGCCAGAACGCCGCGGCCAGCACCACCAGGAGCAGGCCGGTGTTGGGGTCCGTGCCCTGCCCGGTCGCGAGCTCGCCGAAGTTCTCCCCGAGCACCCAGATGGCCAGGGCCGCGAGCCCGCTCAGCAGCAGTGCGGGCCGCGTGCTGGCCGGCCAGAACACCCCCAAACCCGCCGCAACGAAAACCATCGCCAGGCCGATGCTGATCGCGAGGCCGTGGCCGCCCGCGGCGCTGGCGATGGCCCGGTCCATCGCGGCGATCCAGCCCGGTTCCCCGGCCGCGAGGCCGGCGAACGTGTCCCGCGCCGCGCCAGGCGCCCGGTTCGCGGCCTGCAGGATGAAATAGGCGAAACTGCCCCACAGGACCAGCCACGCGACCCGGGCTCCGGTCAGGCCCAGCGGGCTGCCCGCGGCGACCGGCCCCGGGCTGGCCTGCGGGTGCTGGCCCGGGGCCAGGCCAGCACGGCCAGCAGGGCGTACAGGATGACCGCCCCGGGGGCGCCGGTCAGGGGGCTGGCCATGCCGCTGAGCACGCCGCCCAGGCTTTCGCCGAACCACCACACGGCCAGCGCCCAGGCGATGGTGCCCGCCAGCGCCGCCCGCACGGTCGGCCGCCACAGCAGCGCGGCGCCGAGCAGCAGCTGGGTGATCGCGAACGCGGCGTTCCACGCGGCCGGGGCGTGCAGGATCAGCCGGGTGAACGCCAGGGCCGGGCCGGTGACCCCGGCCGGGCTGCCCATATAGGCGGGCACGAGGATCTGGTTCACGAACCCCCGGCCGAACATGAACGGCTGGAGCTGGAACGCGCCGTCGGCCAGCCAGAGAACGCCGAGCGTGATCTGCAGGCCGCGCCGCAGTCCGGTGGACCCGAAGTCGGCGGCCCAGGCCCGCAGGCCGGGCGAGTTGTCCCGGTCCGCCGGGGCGTCCTGCGCCGAGGCGGGCAGGAACATGGTGGCGAAGGCCAGCGCCGACCCGGCGGCGGTGACCCACAGGCCGGGGCCGGCCTGGCCGGCCACCATCGAGTCGCTGCTCAGCGACCGCAGGCTGGCCGCGAGCTGGAGGAGCAGGAAGCCGGAGAACCCGGTGGCCAGGAAGCCGGCCAGGCCGATCACCCAGCGGGACCAGCGGCCGCCACGCAGGGCGTGGGCGATCCCGGCCAGCGCGATGACCGCCCCGGCGCCGGCCAGCATCCGCCCGTTGCCGCCGCGCACCCCGGGAATGGCGATCAATCCGGCGAACGTCGTGACCCAGGGCAGGAACGCACCCGTGATCATGATGGCTCCGGCGGCCACACCGCCGAGGCCGATGGCTCCGCGCCAGCTGCGCAGCCCGCGGACCCTGGTGGCCACGGTCCGGCCCGGTGACCGGACAGCGTCCAGAGGACGGTTAACCATGCCTGGCACCTCTCGTGCAGAAGGGTGGGGGTGAAGGACGGGCCGCGGTGGCGCTGGCCGCGCCCAGGGGTCAGGCGCGGCCAGCGCCGGCTAGCGGTGTTACCTGAGCACGGCGAAGTACAGGAACAGGTTGCTGGGGATGTTCCCGGTCACCTTGACCGAGTCGGTCCGCTGCAGGCGCTGCAGCTCGCGCGCGCTCTTGTGCCGGATGAGCTGGTTCCAGGCCCACATGCTCTTGACCCCGACGATGTCCACGTTCCACCACTCCGGCTGGTGGCCGTTCGCGGTCTGCACGATGTGGCTGTGCGCCGGGAGCAGCACGTTCCCCGCGCCACTGCCGAGTACCGCCGACAGGTCGATGTACCGGGGATGGTCGATGCAGTTGCCTGTCTGGCACTGCAGGGTCCGGCTCGGCGGGGTGAAGCCGAGCGGCACGATCACGTACAGCGGATCGAAGCTTTCCGCCGGGGTCTGGGTGTAGTTGGTCCCGCCCTCGCACTTGGAGAACGCGTGGCTGACTGGCGGCTGCTTACACCGGAAGTTCTTGCTGTAGTAGAAGTGGACCGTGTGACCGTCGTAGAAGCCCTTAGTGAACCCCCGGTGGTGCCCGGACGAGCTCGCCATGGACATCCCCGGCATGCCGACATGCTCGACGCGGACGACGAGGTAGAGGCGAATGCCGTGCCGGACGCCAGGGCCAGGCCGCCTGCCAGCAGACCCGTCAAGGCGATCCCCGCTTTCCGGGTGCCCAGCATTCTGAGCCGTTTCGTACCGATCATGAAGCTTCCTCCAGGGAAGACTGGACACACCCCCGTGGTGGGTCCGTTGATGAGACTTCGGGACTCCGCCGGCTGGCGGATTGGTCCCGCGTGAACAAAATGTAGTCAGATGATCACGCTGTGTAGTGACCATCGGCGGGAAGTCCCGTTATGGGAAGCTGGTGGCGCCCCCGTGAGAGCGCCCTGATCAGGAGAAGGACGATGATGTTCGAGCCTGACGCCGAGTCCATGCCCGCCGAGCAGCTGGCCGGGCTCCAGCAAGAGCGGCTCCGGGTCCTGGTGGACCGGCTGCTGGCCGCGGACGGGGTTCAGGCGGAGCGGCTCCGATCGGCCGGGGTTACCTCGGGCGGCGGTGTCGGCCTGTCCGATCTGCCCCAGCTGCCGATGACCGAGAAGAAGGATTTGTGGGACGCGTATCCGTTGCGGATGCTCGGGGTGGACCGCAGCGAGGTGGTCGCGCTGCACGGCTCAAGTGGCACGGGCGGGCGCCCCACGCTGGTCGGATACACCCGCAGTGACCAGCGGCTCTGGGCCCGGATGTGCGCCCGGGCGCTGGCCGCCGCGGGCGCGGGCCCGGGCAGCCTCATCCACAACGCGTACGGCTATGGGTTGTTCACCGGCGGCCTGGGCATTCACCAGGGTGCGATCGAGCTGGGCGCCACGGTGGTGCCCGCGTCGGGCGGGATGACGCCGCGGCAGGTCACGCTCATCCGGGACCTGCAGCCGGACATCCTGACCTGCACGCCGTCGTACGCCATCCGGCTGGGGGAGGCGCTGGCCGACGCCGGGTTGCGGCCGGGGGCCGGGCTGGCCCTGCGGGCCGGGGTGTTCGGGGCCGAGCCGTGGTCGGTGCAGCTGCGGGCCCGGATCGAGGAGCTGCTGGGGCTGCGGGCGCTGGACATCTACGGGCTGTCCGAGGTGATCGGGCCCGGGGTGGCCGCCGAGTGCGCCGAGGCCGCGGACGGCCTGCACGTCAACGAGGATCAGTTCCTGGTCGAGGCGGTGGACCCGGTGACGGCCGAGCCGGTGCCCGACGGGACGCCGGGGGAGCTGGTGTTCTCTACCCTGACCCGGGAAGCGGGGCCGTTGCTGCGCTACCGGACCGGGGACATCGCCGCGCTGCGCCGGGACCCCTGTCCGTGCGGGCGGACCCTGGTGAAGATGAGCCAGGTCACCGGCCGGCGGGACGACATGCTGGTGATCCGCGGGGTGAACATCTACCCCAGCGAGGTGGAACGGGTGCTGCTCGGGCACACCTCGCTCAGCCCCGATTACCTGCTGGTGGTGGACGAGCGGGCGGCCCAGGCGCAGCTGGTGGCGCTGTGCGAGTACGCCCCGGGCAGTTCTGGACCGCGTGGGGCTGGCCCGGATGGGGCTGGAGCTGGCCCCGATCTAGCCAGCGGGGCGGGCCCGGCCGAGGCGGACCTGGAACTCCGGCTGCGCGAGGTCCTGGGGGTGCGGGTCGGGGTCAGGGTGCTGCCCGGGGGCACCCTGCCGCGCACTGAGGTCGGCAAGGCGGTGCGGGTCGTCCGGTGGGCCGGGGGAGAGCCTCCGGTCCCCGGTCTCGGCTGATCCCGCCGGAACGCCGCAACTTCCCGCCTGCCGGGACCGGCTCGGCCGATCCCGGCCTTGGCTGATCCCCGGCCTACCCTGGGCGCCGGCCGGGCCGATTAGAGTCGCGTCATGAGCGATGGTGAGACCGGGATGCCCGATTCGCTAGTTTCGCAGCCCGGGCGAGTCTGGCGGCTCGGGGTGATGGGCGGCACTTTCGACCCCATCCACCACGGTCACCTGGTCGCGGCGAGTGAGGTGGCGCACGCCTTCGGCCTCGATGAGGTGGTGTTCGTCCCCACTGGCGAGCCCTGGCAGAAGGATCACCGGAAGGTCTCGTCGTCCGAGGACCGCTATCTGATGACGGTGATCGCGACCGCGTCGAACCCGCGGTTCTCGGTCAGCCGGGTGGACATCGACCGGCCCGGGCCCACCTACACCATCGACACGCTGCGTGAGCTGCGAGCCCTCCGTGGCGAGCAGACGGAGTTCTTCTTCATTACCGGTGCGGACGCGCTGTCCAAGATGATGTCCTGGCAGGATGCGGCGGATTTGTTCAAGCTGGCCCATTTCGTCGGCTGCACCCGTCCTGGGCACCAGCTGAGCACCACCGGGCTGCCGAGCGACGAGATCAGCCTCATCGAGATCCCGGCCCTGTCCATCTCGTCCACCGAGTGCCGGCAGCGGGTCGGCGCGGGCGAGCCGGTCTGGTACCTGGTCCCCGACGGCGTGGTGCAGTACATCGCCAAGCGCGGGCTGTACTGCGACGGCGACGGGACAGCGTGCGGGCCCGAGGGAGGGGTCGCCCTGGGCGGGTGAGGGACCTACTGATCAGTCCGGGCCAGCCTGGAGCCTGCAGGACCGTGGGCCTGGCGGGCGGACTTTGTCGGCGGGCCGGGTTAGGCTGAATTGCCGCACTGCCCCGCGAGCCTGGGGCGTGAGAGGCTAGGGGGAAGGTCCCCGGCTGAGGAGGACGAATACCACACGTGACTGCCACCACCAGGGCCGTTGAGCTTGCGGAGATAGCCGCTGCGGCCGCGGCCGACAAGCTCGCCAGCGACATCATCGCCTACGACGTGAGTGAGCAGCTCGTCATCACCGACGTGTTCCTGCTCGCCTCGGCGGCCAACGACCGTCAGGTACGGGCGATCGTCGAGGCGATCGAGGAGAACCTGCGCAAGGCCGGAGCCCGGCCGGTGCGCCGCGAGGGTGAGCGGGAAGGCCGCTGGGTGCTGCTGGACTACCTGGACATTGTGGTCCACGTGCAGCACGCCGAGGAGCGCACGTTCTACGCTCTGGAACGGCTGTGGAAAGACTGCCCGCAGATTCCGCTGCCCGAGACGGTATCGGTCGGCGGGACGCGCCCCGGCGGGCCATCCGCCGGGGACGCACGCTGACCTCAGGCTTAGCGGATCCAGGGCCTGCCCGGCTAGGCCGTCGGGCCCGTCCGGGCCGCCGGTCTGATCGGGCCGGCCGCCTGGCCGGGCCGCTGGTCTGGCCGGGCGGAGGTGCGTTCGCTGGTTGGTGGGGATGGCGTGGCGCTGGCAGGGTGGGCGCTGGGCCCGGCAGCTGCCGGGCGGCTGGTTCCCGGAAACCCTCCGCGGCGAGGGTGCCCGCCCGGGTCAGGCGGACAGACACGCAGGAGAGGGCGGAATGAGCTCTGACTCAGTGCCGGGCCCGGATTCCCGGGTCCGGCTGGTGTTGTGGCGGCACGGGCAGACCCCGTGGAACATCCAGGGCCGCTTCCAGGGCCAGACCGACATCCAGCTGGATGAGGTCGGCATGGAGCAGGCCGAGCGGGCCGCCCGGCTGCTGGCCGCGCTGCGGCCGGACGCGATCATTGCCTCCGATCTGAGCCGGGCCCTGGCCACGGCCGCGCCGCTGGCCCGGCTGACCGGGCTGACCGTGACCACGGACAAGGATTTGCGGGAACGCCACGGCGGAGCCTGGGAAGGCCTGACCGACGTGGAGATCCGGACCCGCTACCCGGAAGAGCACGCGAAGTGGGCGCCCCCGGAGGGGGAGACCTCCGTGACCGTCGCAGACCGGGCCGGATCGGCCCTGGGGCGGATCGCAGACAGCCTCCAGCCGGGTTCCCTCGCGGTCGTAGTGAGCCACGGCGCGGCGCTCAGGCTGGGCGCCGCCCGGTTGCTGGGCCTGCCCGAGGACCTCTGGGGCGCGATCGGGCCGCTGGCCAACTGCGCCTGGTCCGTCGTGTCCCGGCGGCACCGGCAGTGGCGGCTAGTCGAGCACAACGCCGGGACGCTGCCGGAGCCGGTGCTCAGCGACGACCGCTGATCTTTGGACCTTGGGCGGGCTGGCTGAGCGTGGGGGTGGCTGGGCGCTGAGCGGGCTGGGGCGGGCCCTGCCGTGGCGGCTCGGGGCGGGGCTGGGGCTGCCGTCGGTTGGTCTTGGGCCCGGGCCGCCGGTCGGTGTCCATGATGTTCGGGAGCGTCCGGGGAACCGGTATGCTAACTGCGGTCCGCGTGCGGGTGACGCGGGCGATGTCGGGGCTATAGCTCAGTTGGTAGAGCGCTTGCATGGCATGCAAGAGGTCAGCGGTTCGAGCCCGCTTAGCT
>CAWINS010000010.1:0-21343 GCA_963837335.1 uncultured Actinomycetes bacterium
GGTTACCGGTAAGAGATTTCTTACGTATTATCGGCGCCATGAGTATCAGCCAGGTGCAACTTTTCTCGCTGCCCGTCACCGACCAGGACCGGGCCAGGGACTTCTACGTGGACACACTCGGATTCGAGCTCATCGCGGACACCTCGATGGGCCCGGACCAGCGCTGGGTGCAGGTCAGGCCGCCGGGGGCAGGTACCTCGATGACCCTGGTGACCTGGTTCCCGACCATGCCGCCCGGGTCCGTCAAGGGCACGGTGCTGGAGACCGACGACCTGGACGGCGACGTGACGGCACTGCGGTCCCGGGGCGTGGTCATCGACGCCGGCATCCAGGAGGCGCCCTGGGGGCGCTTCGTGACCTTCGACGACCCGGACGGCAACGGCCTCGTCCTGCAGGCCACGGCGGCCGCCCCGTCGGCCGGCGGCTGACGCCGGCCATGCCCGGCCCGGACGTCTTCGACGCCATCGCCAGCCCGGTCCGCCGCGCCCTGCTGGACGAACTCACCGGCGGCGCGCGGTCGGTGCACGACCTGGCGGCGCCGTTCCAGATGAGCCGCCCGGCCGTGTCCCAGCATCTGCGGGTACTGCGTGCGGCGGGCCTGGTCGCCGAGGAACGGGTCGGCCGGGAACGGCACTACCGGCTGGACGCCCGGCCGTTGCGGGCCGTGGCGGACTGGGCGGCCCACTACGAGCAGTTCTGGCAACGGCACGCCCGGATGCTCCGCGACCTGCTGGAGGAGGACAGCTGATGGCGGCCATCGAAGTCGATGAATTCCTGCCGCACCCACCCGGGCGGGTGTGGCAGGCCCTGACCGACTCCGCGCTGCTGGCCCGGTGGCTGATGCCGAACGACTTCAAGCCGGTGATCGGCCACGCGTTCACGTTCCGCACCGAGCCGGTCCCCCAGCACGGCTTCGACGGCCTCGTGCACTGCGAGGTTCTCGACCTGGAGCCACCGCGGCTGATGCGCTTCAGCTGGCGCGGCGGGAACCTGGACACCGTCGTCAGCTGGTCACTGGTTCCCGAGGGCAGCGGGACCAGGCTTCTGATTACGCACGACGGCTTCGATGACAGCGACCCGGGCCAGCGCATGGTCATGGGGATCCTGGGCGGGGGCTGGCGCGGGCACCTGATCCGGCAGCTCGGCACCCTGCTGGCCGGGGACCAGGCCTAGCGGGGGGCGGGGCCGGTGACGACGGGCCGGGCGGGATCGGTTATCCAGTCTGACCACGAGCCGACGTACAGGGCCGCCGGGATCCCCGCGAGGCTCAGCGCCAGCACCTCATGGGCTGCGGTCACGCCCGAGCCGCAGTAGACCCCGGTCGTCACCGCCCCGTCCGCCGTCACAGCGCCGGCCGGGACTCCCAGCCCGGCGAACCGGGCCCGCAGCGTCTCCGGATCGAGGAAGCGGCCGCCTGGCCCCAGGTTCTCGGTCGTGGGCGCGCTCACCGCGTCCGGGATGTGCCCGGCGACCGGATCGACCGGTTCCACCTCGCCCCGGTAGCGCTCGGCCGCCCGGGCGTCCAGCAGCACGCCCTCGCGGGCGATCCGGGCCGCACCGGCCGCGTCGAGCAGCGGCAGGTGGCCGGGCCGGGCGGTGAAGGTCCCGGGCGGCGGGGCCGGGGCGGGCCCGGTCTCGATCGGCTCGTCCGCGGCCAGCCAGGCCTGGTAGCCGCCGTCGAGGACCTGCACCTGCTGGTGCCCGAAGTAGCGCAGCAACCACCAGGCCCGGGCGGCCGCCACCGAGTCATTCTCGTCGTAGACCAGCACGGGCCGGTCATCGTCCACGCCCGGCCGGCGCATCGCCGCCTCGAACGCACCGGTGTCCGGCAGCGGATGCCGCCCCCCGGCCCCGGGCGGGCCGGCCAGATCGCGGTCCAGGTCCACGAAGCGAGCGCCGGGCAGGTGACCTTCGCGGTAGCGGTCGAGACCGGGTGGGCCACCGAGCCGCCACCGCACATCCAGCAGGACGGGTGCCGGGCCGGCCGCCAATGCGGCCGCCAGCGCCGTGGGTTCGAGGGTTGAATCCACCGATATATCCCTTCCGCCCCTACTGGGCGTAACATCACGATTCTGCCCGGATCGTCCTCCAGGCCAGGATCGTTCTGTGGATAACTAACCCCTGATCTGTGGATGAACCTTCGCCCGCTCTTGGTTTTCCCGGTGCCAGACTGTGGATAAGCCGACCTTCTCCGGTACCGCGGGAGCCTACCGGCCCGGGTCAGCCCGTGATCGTCGTCAGATGCTGGTCACGCTCAGCAACGGGACGAACTGGTCGCCTGGCGTCAGCGAACCGTGCATCCCGGTGAGTGAGGACTCCAGCGGCTCCGCCTTGGTCGCGACGAGCGCCCAGGGGCCGGCGGGCGCCGCCACCACGTCCCCGATCCGCGGGGCAAACTGGGGCTCGACCGGGCCGAACCAGCCCGCCTCGATGGCCTCGTCGCGGGACGCCACCCAAGCCCGCCCGCCGAGCACGCCCTGCCAGGTGGCCAGCACGTCGTCCGCGGCCCCGGGCATCGTGTAGACGTGCCGGGCCCGCGGCTCGCCGCCGAGCAGCGCGACCCCGTCGCGCAGCCCGGGGACCAGGTCCACGTCGATCTTGTCGTCCGGTGCCGCGTCCACCATCCCGTGATCGGCGGTGACATACAGCACCGTGCCGGCCGGGATGGAGCTGGCCAGCTGCTCGGCCAGCTTGTCCACGTGGGCGAGCTGGTAGGACCAGGCTTCGGACTGGGACCCGAACACGTGGCCGGTGCCGTCGAGGTCCGCGTGGTAGACGGTGACCAGGGCCCGGTCCGAATCGGCCAGGGCCCACGACGCCTGCGCGACGAGCGCCCCCATGCTGTCCGCGGGACGGTAGGTGGCACCGCGCATGGACGCGAGGGAGAAGCCGGTCTTCTCCAGCTTCCGGGCGGCCACCCGGAAAGCGGCGATGTCGGCGGCCGCCGCGCGCTGGTAGATGGTGGGGGCGGGCTGCCAGTCCACCGGGTCGATCAGCTCGTCCCAGCGCAGCCCGTTGAGCAGCCGGTCCTGGCCCGGCACGGCGACCTGATAGCCGAGCATCCCGTGGCGGCCGGGGGGCAGGCCGGTGCCCAGGGAGCTCAGGCTGGTCACGGTGGTGGCCGGGAATCCCGCGGTCAGCGCGCGCCCGGTGAACGTGAGCTCGGACAGGAACGGGGCCGCCGCCTGGTGGGCGCGCAGCAGTTCCCAGCCCAGGCCATCGACGATCAGCAGGCACGCCCGGCGGGTGGGAGCCAGTGCGAGGGGATTGGCCGCATCACCTACTCCCAGCGAGGCGAGCAGCGAGTTGGCCAGGTCGGACAGGGTTCCCTCGCCATAATCGGGCACAGTGGCCGAGGTCATCGGCTCGTCGGTCATACTGCTGCCCGTCAGTGGCCGGGGTGGGTGGTCGCCTCGGTCAGCGCCACCGCGAAGTCCAGTACCTGCCGGACGGCCTCGTCCCCATCAGCCGCCTCGCTCACCCGCATGGTCAGATCGTCCGCGGTGATGGTGCCGGTATAGCCATGATCGGCCTCGCAGTTCTCATCCCCGCAGTGGGCCGGCTCCAGCTCGACGTGGGACAGGACGTTCCAGCCGATGGTGAGCACGACCTCGGTCGGCATGGTCACCCCGGGCACGTAGGAGGCCGGATCGGGGACGACCCGGGTCACGGCCACGGACGAGATCCGGGAGAACCGGACGGCCTCGGTGCTGGTCTCCGCCTGCGGACGGGCACCTGGCTCATCGTCCGCGGGATTCTCGTCGGTATGGGAGTAGACCAGCCGGGACGGGGTCAGCACCAGGACGGTCATGTGGCGGCGGACCTCCATGGCCGGGTCAAACAAGGCGTCGGCCTGGACTACGTAAGACACCACGGCCTCCGCGCCCAGAGCGGAGAACACGGCGTCCGCCACTAGCCCGGGGTAGTAACCGCTTCGCTCGATGGCTGACCGCAGCCCGACGGCTGTGGTTTTGGTATCCCTCATGCCTCCATCCTGCACTGCCTGGGGACCAGAGCTCGCAGAACGGGCCATCAATCGTCGTAGTGAGGTTTTGCGGGCCCCGCGCACGCTGCTCACGCTGCCACCATGCCGACTGCGCCGGAACGGCCGATAATGTGGCTAACGCAGGTCAGCGCGGTCATAACCGTGACGATATGTCCCCGAAACCGCAAATGACACCCCCACCGCGCTCATGCCCATGCTCAGGCTAGCGGTTTGGTGCCATTCCGGCACACAGCCTGGAACCGGGGCACAGCCTCCCGGGAGTCGGCATGATAGGCATCCGGGCTATATGGGGACCGGGGGAGGCAACGATGGGTCCGCAGCCGGCACTTGCGCCGCTGCGCCGATGGGATCCGGAACGAATAGGGCCGTTCGCACTCCTGGGCCGGCTCGGCGCGGGGGCGATGGGCCAGGTCTACCTGGGGCGGTCCGCGGCGGGCCGCCTGGTCGCGGTCAAGACCATCAAGATCGAGTTCGCCGAGGAAGCAGGCTTCCGGTCCCGTTTCGCGCATGAGGTGGTCGCCGCGCGGCGGGTCAGCGGGGTCTTCACCGCCGCGGTCGTGGCGGCCGACGCGGACGCCGACGTGCCCTGGCTGGCCACGGCCTATATCGCGGCCCCGTCCCTGAACCGGCTGGTACGCGGCGGCGGCCCGCTGCCCGTGCCCGCGGTGCGCTGGCTCGCCGCCGGGTGTGCCGAGGCGCTGGAGTCGATCCACAACGCCGGGCTGGTGCACCGGGACCTGAAGCCCTCGAACGTGCTCGTCTCCCCCGACGGGCCCCGCGTGATCGATTTCGGGGTGGCCAGGGCGGCCGAGCGGATCCAGCTCACGGTGACCCGGGGGGCGCTGGGCACGCCCGCGTACATGGCCCCGGAGCAGGCCCGGGACACCCGGCAGGCGTCCATGGCCAGCGACGTGTTCTCGCTGGGGGCGACGCTGCTGTTCGCGGCGACCGGGCATCCGCCTTATCTGGGCGACACGGTGATGGACATCCTGGTCCGGCTGGCCACCGAGGCCCCCGACCTGACCGGCCTGCCCGCGGAGCTGATCCCCGTCGTCACCGCCTGCCTGGAGCGCAGTCCCCGCAACCGCCCGACCTCAACGGCCCTCCTGGCCGAGCTGGCCCCCTACGTCGGCTTAACGGCCAGCCCCGGATCCGGGCATTCCTACCTGCCCGCGAGCGCGCTCGCCCTGATCGGCGAGTACGAGCGCAGCCCGGGAACGCCGGAACCCAGGCCCGGTCACGAGCACGACCAGGCCGCCCGCCGACGAGGTGAGCGAGGACGCCACATTCGGCTCGTACATCGCGCTCCCGGCGGCGGCGCCCGGGGCGCCGGGCCGGCGGCGCCCCCCGAGACGGGTCATCGCGGGGGTGGGGCTGACCATCGGCGCCGCGGCGTTGCTGGCGGTGGGTGCGGTGCTGGGCGCCTCGTACCCAGGCACTAGCGGGCGGGCGGCGGCGCACTCCGGGTCGTCCCCCACTCCCACCGCCAGGCCGACGTACCCCACGTTCCCCCCCGCGCCGCCGACGGACGCCGGGCTGACCCCCTCTCCGCTGCCCACCGGGACGAGCACGAAGCCGAAGCTCGTGATGGGCCAGCCCTACGGCGATGGCTACACCGTGTACGTCGTGCACGGCAGCGGCTTCATCCCGCTGACCCAGGTGCAGGTGCACCTGATCGGGCACAGGGTGGCCTCGTTCCGGCCCACCGCGGACCAGAAGGGGACCTTCAACTACGCGATCGACCAGGGCCACGTGTTCTTTCCCGGGGCGATCCCGGCCGGCACGTACCACGTCCTGGTCACCGGAGCCGGTGGTCTGCGGGCGACCACGAGCTTCCAGGTCCACCCGGCGGCGCCACCACCCCCCTGAGGGCGCCCGTCAGCGCGCCCCACCCTCCGGCCGCAGCCCTCAGGGCGCCTGAGTCCACCAGAGGTCTTCCTGGCGGGAGCACCAGGCCGGGTCGTTCAGCCGGCCGAGGTCCGCCGCGGTGATGATCCCGTGCTCGATCAGCACCCGGACAACCACCTCGTCGGAGAGCCTGGTGTCCGCGCGGACCAGGCCGCGGTCGGTGATCTTGCGCCGCAGTACCTTGATGTGCTCCGCCACCCGCGCCGAGAGACGGTCCCGGAACGCGGGGTCGGTGTCGAAGCGCTCCAGCTCGTGGTAGGCGCCGGTCACCTCGAGGGCCGCCTTGGCGATCTCGGGCGTGCGCGGCAGCGGGCTCGCCCCGGCCGGGTCGAGCAGCCAGGGACGGCACCACATGAGCGCCACGAGGAAGATCTTCGTCATCGGATCCAGGTACAGCGGGAGCAGGGTGGCGTCGCCGTCCTGCCATACCCGCGCGCCCTCGGGGGCGGAGTCCCGCCCGCCGGACTGGCCGTTGACCATCACGCAGAGCGGCTGGCCCTCGTCCAGCATGGCCCGGGAACCCACCAGGGTCATCCCGGCCCGCAGGAACCAGCCACCAGATGGCTCGCCCTGGTCCTCCATCCGGGGCAGCCTGATCCGGTACCCGTCACCCTCGGTGTAGAGCGCGTGGGTCCGGCTGATGTTGGCGATCCAGACGCCGTCCCCCACCGCGCTGATCACCCCGGCCCGGCGGGACAGCCCCCGGCCGGCCGCGACAGTCAGGTCGGCATCCGGCCCGCGGCCGAACACCAGGCGGCCGCCTTCGGGGATGCCGACAACCAGCCCGGCCGGCGTGCTGACGCGCGCCGCCGGGGATGTGGCCTGCCCGACCGCCATCGCCTTCCTGCCCTGCCTGCCTGTCCTGGGTCTCCTGGAGCGAGCCTCACGAGGGGCCGCGAAGCAGCCACTCGTCCCGTGACGCGCATTCTAGAGCCCGCCGCGGCCCAATCCGGATCCCCTAGTCCGGGGATAGCGGCCTGGCCCCGGCACGCGGTTAGCTATGACCCAGCCCGGGGCGAGCGCGGAAGCGGCTCGCCGGAGGGCCTGCCTTTGTGGCAGGCGGGTCCGTGCCGTGGGAGGTCACGGTATGGGTTTGGGTGCACGAGGATTCGCTTAGCCGCGTCATCCTGGGACTCTCCGGGGGGACTCCGGCAAGCCGGCATCCCGTGCTCGCCCCGGGCAAGGGGTGGCGAGGGGGGAAGGCCAGCCCGGCGGGGCCGGGCCCGCGCACCGGGCCCGGCCGCGCCGGGCGCCTCCCCGGCGCCGCCCCACCCGGCCGCCGCGCCTGGCCACCCAGACCCAGCCACCCAGACCCGGGAACGTCTCACCCGGGGGGCTGACTCCGGGCCCTACCGCAGGATGATGCCCGGGCGGCGGACGCGCCCGTACCCTGGACCGGTGGCCGCCTTCTATCTCTGGCTGCGCCGACATCCCCGGCTGGTGGACGGCGTGCTCGCCGCCGTCTTCGCGATCCCCGCCCTGGCGGTGGCCGTCGCCGCCGGCGGATATCTCCTGGTCCCGCTGGCCCTGGCCCTGGTCATCCCGCTGGTCTTCCGCCGGGACCACCCGGTGGCCGCCTTCTCCATCGGGGTGACGGTGGGCGCCCTCCAGGTGCTGTTCGACATCCACGTCCAGATGGTCGACGTGGTCATCGTGATCCTGCTCTACACGCTGGCCGCGTACTGCCGGCGCCGGGTGTCCGTAGCCGGGCTGGCCGTCTGCCTGGCCGGGTCGGCCGTCGCGGTGGCCCGGTGGGCCCCGCCGGGGATCACCCTCGTGCACTGGCTCATGATCGGCTCGGTCATGTTCGCCGGGTCCTCGCTGATCGCCTGGGTGCTCGGCGACTCGATGCGCTACCGGCGCGGCTACTACACCGCGCTGGAGGACCGCGCCGCCCGGCTGGAGCGGGACCGCGACGCGCAGGCCCAGATCGCCGCGGCCGCCGAGCGGGCCAGGATCGCCCGTGAGCTGCATGACGTCATCGCGCATAACGTCAGCGTCATGGTGGTACAGGCCGACGGGGCGTCCTACGCGCTGGACAGCTCGCCGGAACGGACCCGGCAGGCGCTCGGCGCGATCGCCAGCACCGGGCGGCAGGCGCTGGCCGAAATGCGCCGCATGCTGGGCGTGCTGCGCAGCGACGACGGCGGCCCGGGCGTGCTGCCGCAGCCTGGCATCGGCCAGCTCGGCGAGCTGCTCGACCAGACCCGGGCCAGCGGGCTGGCCGTCTCGTTCACCGTGCAGGGGGTGCCCGGGCCGCTGCCCAGCGGGCTGGCCCTGGCGGCCTACCGGATCATCCAGGAGTCGCTGACCAACACCCGCAAGCACGGCGGTCCCCAGGCGAGCGCCACGGTGCTGCTGCGCTATTGCGAGGACGTGCTGTTGCTGCAGATCACTGACGACGGACAGGGCGCAACCGTGGCGGACGGCGCTGGCCACGGGCTGACCGGGATGCGTGAGCGGGTCGCGCTCTACAACGGCACGCTGCGCACCGGCCCGCTGCCCGGCGGCGGCTACCAGGTCACCGCGACCCTCCCGCTCAGCTCCCTTCGCGTGGCCGATCAGGCCGTTCCCGCCGGGCCCGCCGCGCACCCGCAGCCGGCGGCCCACGTGCCTGGGTCGGCCGCGTGAGCGACCGGGCGGGGCGGCTCAGCGCGCCGCGGAGGCGCAGAGGAAGCACAACATGATCAACATCATGCTGGTCGATGACCAGGAACTGGTCCGGACAGGCTTCCGGATGGTGCTCGACGCGCAGGACGACATGTCCGTCGTCGGCGAGGCCGGCGACGGCCTGACCGCCACCCAGCTGCTCCGGTCCCGGCCCACCGACGTGGTGGTGATGGACGTGCGGATGCCGCGGCTGGACGGCATCGAGGCGACCCGCCAGATCTGCGCGGCCGGCGACCGGCCACGGGTGCTGATGCTGACCACGTTCGACCTGGACGAATACGCGTACGCCGCGCTGAAGGCCGGGGCCAGCGGCTTCCTGCTCAAGGACGTCCCCCCGGAGGAGCTGCTGTTCGCCATCCGGGCGGTGCATTCCGGGGACGCGGTCGTCGCGCCCTCGACTACGCGCCGGCTGATCGACCGGTTCGCGCCGCTGTTCCCGGCGGCCAGCTCCCCCGCGCCGCCGGGGCTGGACATGCTGACCAGCCGGGAGCGCGAGGTACTGGCCCACGTGGCGCAGGGACTGTCCAACGCCGAGATCGCCCAGCGCCTGTTCGTGTCGGAAGCCACGGTGAAGACGCACGTGGGCCGCGTCCTGGCCAAGCTCGGGCTGCGCGACCGGGTCCAGGCCGTGGTGTTCGCCTACGAGACGGGTCTGGTCCGGGCGGGCGGGACGGGCTGATCCGCCCCGGCCAGCCGCCCGCTCAGCCGGTCAGCCGGCCGCCTCGAAGGCCCGGCCGACCGTGGTGACGGCCGGGCCGCTGCGGAACAGGCCCATGCTGCCGTCGGTGGGCGTGGCCTCCAGCCCGAACCACGCGTAGCGCTGCACGTAGCTGAGCCGCTGCAGCATCGCGGTCGCGGCGGTGAGGAACGCGGCCTGCTGCTTGCGGGACGGGGTCTGCGGGGAGCCGCCGAAGTTGGCCAGCGCGAACTCGGTCAGCCAGATCGGCTTGTGGTAGCGGGCGTGCACGGCCTGCAGGTAACTCTCCAGCTGGCTGACCGCGGGCCCGGTAGCGAAGTCTGACCCGTACCAGTGCAGCGTGATGAAGTTGACCCGGTAACCGCGTGCGCTGGCACCGGACATGAACTGGTCCAGCCAGCCGCCCGGGGTGGCCCCGCCGGTGGCCACCGCCGGGCTGCCGAGCCGCAGCCCGGTCGCCATCAGCTGCGGCCACAGGCTCAGGGCCTGGCCGGGACTCATGTTCGCCTGGCCGCTCATGTCCGGCTCGTTGAAGCTGAGCAGATAAGGCCCCTCGCCGCGCACCTGACTGAGAGTGCTGGCGTTCACGTTCGCCGCCCCCCAGATCAAAGGCACGAAACGAGGACCGCCGGCGCTGCTGACCCCCACGGCGGGTGAGGCGGACCAGGTGTAATACCAGGACGCTCGCGACTGGGCCAGGGCCTGCGCCGGCCCCGGTGAAGGCCCAGGCGGCGACGCCCTTCTTGGCGTTGCTGACCGGCGCGGGCGGCGCGGGCTTGCGGGGCGGGCGGGTGCTCCGGACCGGCTTGGGGGACGAGCGGGCCAGGGCCTGGGTGACCGGCGTGGGCGGTGCTACCGGGGCGGCCTGCACCGCGGCGGGTGGCCGCGGCCGGGTGGGCCCCGTGCAGGTGGACCACGGCGGCCCCGCCGGCCACCACGCAGGTGGCCGCGACCGTGACGGCGGCCAGCTTGGCCGGCACCGCCCCGCCCGCCTTGGCCAGGATCCGCGCGTGACGGGAATGACCCGCCGCGCGCCGGAGCGCCCGGCTCCCGGGCGCACGGGTCGCGTGAGCACCGGTCCCGGGCGGCTGAGTCGCCTGAGCACCGGTCCCGGGCCGATGAGGCCCAGGAGGATGGGTCCCGGGCGCCTGCGCCCCCGGCGCGGGCGGCATGAAGGCCCGGGCCATGGCTCCGGGCAGCGGCACCAGGGTCAGCCCGGCCAGCAGCCGCTCGGCCGGGATCAGCCCGTCATGCTGCGCCCCGCAACGTCCGCAGGCGCGGATGTGCCGGGCGATCCGCTTGCGCCACAGCGGGCTGGGCACCCCGTCCCAGTCCGCGATGGTGAACTCCAGGCCCGGGCACGGTGGTTCGGCGCGCAGCGCCCGCACCACCACCCGGCACGTGGTGAGCTGCTCCTTCAGCCGCCCGATGCGCACCGCGACGTGGGTCGCCGGCAGGCCGAGCGCGGCGACGAGCTCATTGCGGTCCAGTTCCCCGGCGGCCTCCAGCCACCACAGCGCGAGCAGTTCGCGGTCCCCGGCGTCGAGCCAGCGGGTGGCCTGCGCGGTCTCCTCGCGCTGGCTGGACAGGCCGAGCCGGAGGATGGTCAGCTCCACGAAGTCGGCCTCAGGATCGGCCACCTCGTCGCTCAGGTCGCCGGCCGCCACCGCCTGCCGGGCCCGGTAGTGATCGCGCATCTGCCGGATAGCCACCGCGACCAGCCAGGACCGGAACGCCGCGGGGTCGCGCAGGTCGCCCAGGCCGCGCACGGCGCGGAGCATGGTTTCCTGCACCACGTCATCCACGTCGGCGTGCCCGCTGAGGCCGCGGCCAACGATGTTGTAGATCAGGGGCAGGTAGCTGGACAGCAGGCTGTCCAGCGCCTCCGCGTCCCCGGCCTGGGCGGCGATCACCGTCTGCACCCCGGGCCCGCCGCTGCGCGGCATGTGCATGGCACCTCACCCTCGTCGGTGTGGGCGGCAGGAGTCCGCCCTGAGGGGAGACGCCGCTGCACCGGGCCGGATAACAGAAAACCCGCCAGCCGCATGATCCCGCGCTATGACGGGCGGGGCGGGTGTTTCGGACCAGCCGCCGCGGGTCCCCAGCCGGGCGGGGCCGCGGGTCCGGCGCGGCGCGACGCTGCGCGCCCGGCGGGCCCGCCCCAGGCTCACTCCCCGCCTCTTGCTGTTATCAACCTGGCCGCATCGGCGAAGGCACCTCTCTGGCCGCCGGGCGATTGCGCCTGGCCGCGGGCGAAGGCGCCCAGTGGCAGCCGGCGGACGGGCCTCCAGCCAGGCGTCACGTGCATGGGTGCGGGATTGGGTCACTTCGGTGTGCAGCGGAGTGACACCCATGCCGTGGCCAGGGCCACGTGGTCGCGGCCCGCGTGGCCAGGGCCCGCGTAGCGGGGCCGGCGTGGCCAGGCCCGCGTGGCCAGGCCCGCGTGGTCGGGGCCAGGCACGGGCGGGCGGGGGCGTTGGCGGCCCGGGGACCCGCCGCGGCGGGGGCCGGGCACCCGGCGGGTTTTCGTTATCTGCAGGAGGCGGGAGCGTCTCCCAGAGCAGGGTGCACAGCCGGCCTGCGGCACAGCACTTCTGCGCAAGGAGGACGGGCCCCATGGTTGCTGGGCGGAAGAACAGGCGCTCGCTGCGGATCGTCGCGCTGGTCGCGGCGGCGGGGCCGGCCGTGGCGCTGGTCACCGCGTGCTCGGCCACGGGCGGGACGGCGGCGCGGGGCCGCCGCGCGGGCGCACCCGGTCACCGGCCCGGCGCACGCCGCCGCCCCCGCCGCGGACGTCCGGGCCGCGGCGGTGAGCCGGACCGCCGCCACGCCCTCCGCTGCGCCCGCGCTCCGCACTGGTCCGGCCTCAACTGGCGCCGCGACAGCCGGCCAGGCGGCCGCCTGCGGCTCCCGGCTCCCCGGCCGCCGCCTCCCCAGCCCGCGCGCCCGCCCGCGCGGCCGCGGCGGCCGGGGCTCACCTGGTGACGTTCGTGAACCGGGTCAGCCAGACCATCTGGGTGGGCGCCGCGCAGAACCCGGCGCACCCGCTGGCCCGGACCGGCTGGAAACTCCTGCCCGGGCACAGCCTGACGATCACCGTCCCCAAGCACTGGAACGGCCGCTTCTGGGGCCGGACCGGCTGCGTGTTCCGTGCTGGCCGCGGCCACTGCCAGTCCGGGGACTGCGGCGGCCGCTACCAGTGCACCGGCAACGGGGCCATCCCGGCCACCCTGGCCGAGTACGACATGAACGCCTGGGACGGGCTGGACTTCTACGACGTGAGCATGGTGGACGGCTCGAACCTGCCGGAATGATGTCAAGGAGTCGGCGGATGCATGGCGTCTCGAACGCGGCGCGCAGAGTCATCGACAATGCGAACGCGTTCTGAATTCAGACGGCCAGGTTCCGATTGCCGGTGGTACAGACCGCCGCAGCTCAGGTCCATCTGCCGGCCGTGGCCTGCCGTAACGCTTGTGGGACCGATCGACGGCGACGTTCATGGAGTGACCGCGATCGTTATGGGATCCCTGAGGGGGATGGGGACCGGCTTGCCAGCCGTGTTGGTGGCTGTGTTGATCGGGATGACCGCGCTCTCACAGGCGAAGTAGGCGGTCTTGCCGTCCGGGGTGATCGCGATGCTGAGGCCGGGCCAGACGAGCGGTTGGGCATGGCAGTCGGAGCCGAACCGGATCGGCTGGCCAGCCGTGTTGGTGGCCGTGCTGATCGGGATGACCGTATGGGTGTGGTTCGACAGGACGTAGGCGGTCTTCCCGTCCGGCGTGATCGCGAGTTGCCCTGCGTATGCGCTGCCGATGGTCGGGTCGGCCGGGATTTTGATCGGCCTCCCGGCCGTGCTGGTGGCGGTGCTGATCGGGGTGACCGTCCACGGGCTCACAGTGGTGGCGTAGGCGGTCTTGCCGTCCGGGGTGATCGCGATGGAGCCCTCGCCGGGGTTGCCAGTGAGGTGGATCGGCTGGCCAGCTGTGTTGGTGGCGGTGCTGATCGGCGTGACGCTGGAGCCGCTGTCGGCGTAGGCGGTCTTGCCGTCCGGGGTGATAGCGATCGCGAATGGGATGCGGCCGACCCGGATTGGCTTGCCGGGCGTGTTGGTGGCGGTGCTGATCGGGGTGACTGTGCCGGACTGCCACTCGTTGTGGGTCTCGTTGACGACGTAGGCGGTCTTCCCGTCCGGCGTGATCGCGATCCAGACCGGGGCGGGGCCGACCCGGATTGGCTTGCCGGGCGTGTTGGTAGCGGTGCTGATCGGGGTGACCGTGTTCAGGCCCGTGTTGGCGACGTAGGCGGTCTTCCCGTCCGGGGTGACCGCGATGAACTCAGGGCCAAAGTCACGGGTACGGCCGACGTGGATCGGCCTACCCGCCGTGTTGGTGGCTGTGTTGATCGGGGTGACCGTGCCAGCGTCGGAGTTGAGGGCGTAGGCGCTCTTCCCGTCCGGGGTGATCGCGATCTGGTCGCCGCCGCCGACCCTGATTGGCTTCCCGGCCCTGTCGGTGGCCGTGCTGATCGGGATGATCGCGGCCGGGGGAGGCTTGAGGGGGGGCGTCTCGCCGCCTCCCTTGGCGTAGGCGACATAGACGGTCGGAGCGGCCGATCGATGTGGTGCCGCCGGTCCAGGGGTTGCGCCGAATACCCGGACGGCGGCAGTGACGCCGATGACCGCCACAACGACGGCGGCAAGTACGCCAGCGGCCTCCCTTATCCGGCGCCTGACCAGTCGGCGCCGGACCGCAGCCACGGTCACCCGGCCTGGTGGCACGCCCATGGCGGCATCCATGAATTCACGCCACTGCCTGTTGTCCATCACGCTCACCGGGCCTCTCGCTCCAGGAACCCGGCCAGCCGCGGATCTTCGCGCAATCTGGCCAGTGCCCGTGACATCGCGCTCTTGACCGTGCCGACCGAGCAGTTCAGCATGTCTGCCACCTGCCCCTCGGGCAGATCGTCGTAGACCCGCAGCACCAGCACCGCGCGCTGGCGGCCGGTCAACGTCGTCAGCGCATCCCGCAACGCCATGCGCATGGCCACTTCGGCTGCCACGTCCCCGGCCGCCGGGGCCTCGGCCACCGCTGGTGATGGCTTCTCGCCGTGCCACCGGCGGCGGCTCCACGTCCGCCAGGTGTTAACCATCACCTGGCGCACGTAGACCTCGGGATCGTCGCGGCGGTTGATCCGTTCCCACCGCGGCCACGACCGTGCCAGGGCCGTCTGCACCAGGTCCTCGGCCAGGCCCCAGTCACCAGTCAGCAGCCACGCCGTCCGCCGAAGCGCCTGCTCGCGCGCCTCGACGAACTGCGCGAAATCGTTCGCCTCGGCATTCAATGCGCCTCCGGTGGGCTCGGGCGTGCATCGCCTGAAAGGACTACCTGGGGGTCGCGAAAGGTTCCGCCTCCTTGACAAAAAGTGCCGCCGGTCCTTCCTTCACCGGAACCTGGTCTTCTCCGTCTTATCCCCCGTCGGGGTGTGGTCGCGCTGCTTCCGGGGCCAGCTGGACGGCCAGGATCAGGCGCTGACCGAGGCCCAGCTGGCCCTGCGGGCTGGCTGGGTCGGCCTGGATCGGCCTGGTCCTGGCTCCGGCCAGCCGAGGCTGGCCCTGTGGGATTCGACGGCACCGTGAACCGTTACGGCACCTCCGAACTGCTGTCGGGGGCGCTGCGCTCGTGGGAGCACAGGTTCGGCGCGCTGCTGGCCGAGGTCGGTTTCGCTCACATTCGGCTGCTGGCCCGGCGCCCGCCGCGAACCCTGGAAGCCGCTCAGGCTGTAGCCGCGGAGCTGTGGAGCTTTGCATGAACGTCTGGTCTTCGGCGGCCCGATGCTCCCGGTCTTCGCGCCAGACGACCGGCGCGATATCGACGTCAAAATCGGCATATTCTTAGGCTCGAACCTGCCGGAATGACGTCAGGGCGGGCGAGTCGGTTCCCACGACGCTTGGTCGCCCTCGTAAATCTGTATGTTGTCGGCCGTGCTCAGCTGATGCCGACCACGTGCGGCCTGACCTGGGTGAGGTCGGGAACAGCGGAAGCGGCGGCCCCGCCACTAAACCCGCAGGCAGGCCATGGGGCCGGACCGGGCCCGGACCGCACAATTGCCACTATGTGTCCGCGTGCTGTGGTGCGGCTGCGCGGGGGGTGTGGGCGTCATAGGTTGGCTTGCTCGTCACGTTGCTTGTGTCCGCTGCTTTGGGTCAGTGGTGGGTTCCATCCGGTGTGGGGCGGTGGCGGGATGGGTGCTGCAAGGTGGCGAGCGTGACGCCGTGGTCGTCGAGCGCGGCGACGTCGTACGGTCCGGGCTCGTCGGTGCAGACGGCCCAGGCGCCGAAATGTGATTCGAGCGGGCGGCGGTCCTGGTATCCGTCCTGGATGAGGGCGATCTGTTTCACTGCAGGCGCTGCCCGGCCGACGGCGACAGCTGCCGGGTATCCCGGTTCGGGCTGCTTGGTGGAGGCTCCGCCGCTGCTGCCTATCGTCTGGCCAGCAAGGTCGCGGAGTGCGCCGGGCTTGGCGATGGGGTCGTGCGGCCAGCTCTTGGATGCCCACATGCGGTGGGCGGTCCAGCGCTCCCCGTCCCGGCAATAGGTGCCCATCGTCACCTTGGGCCTGGGCCGCCCCGCGCTTTCCGGACAGCTGAATTGAGCCTATTTCATGCTGCAAGCTGCCGATTCAGGTACTCGTCAAGGACTTCTTGCGGAGTCCGGTACCCGAGTCCTGAGTGAAGACGTATACGTTGTACCGAAGTTCGATGTACCGCGCAATATCCTCCTTCGCCTTCTTTCTCGTCGGGTAAGCTGTCCGGTGGACGCGCTCGACTTTCAGGGCGGCATTAAATGATTCGGCCAGCGCATTGTCGTAGCATGTCCCTGTCCGCCCCACTGATTGGCGGATCCCGAGCCCTTCCAGCACCTCGGCGAACTCGCCCGAAGTATAATTGCTTCCACGGTCTGAATGAAAAACAGCATCAGCGGGAAGATCGAGGTTGCGGGCAGCCATCCCTATGGCGGATGTGATCAAGGGCGTCCGGTAATTGTCATCCATCGCCCAGCCGGCGACTTTGCGTGTCGCGCAGTCAATCACGGTAGCGAGGTAAACCCATCCTTCCCACGTCGGGATATATGTGATGTCCCCAACCATTTTCCGCCCGGGGGCATCAGCGGTGAAATCGCGGTTCACCAGGTCGGGGATAGGCCCGGCGCAGCCCTGTTGCGTGGTGGCTGGCCGCCACGGCCGCGGCTGGCAGGCCACCAGGCCCAGCTCACGCATCAGCGCACGGACCAGCTCCAGGCCCGCCCGCACGCCCCAGCGGGCAAGCTGCCACCACACGCGCCGGTACCCATACGTCCCGTCGGAGTCGTCAAAAGCCTTCTTGATCAGGAGCTTGAGTTCCTCCCTTCTTTTCGCCGTGGCTGATTCCGGGCGCGACCGCCACTCGTAATACCCGGACTTCGAGACTTCCAGCCACCTGCACATGAGTGTGATTGCCGGAGCGGCTCCATTGGTGGCGTACTCCACATCGATGAACTCATACACCTCGCTCACCGATGCTCCGCCGCGAAGTACGCCGCGGCTTTTGAAAGGAAATCGTTCTTCATCCGCAGCTCGCGGTTCTCGCGTTCCAGCTCCCGGAGGCGCGCCCGCTCGGACAGCTGCAGCGGCGGCTCATCACCCACCCTTCTCACGGTAGGCCCGCACCCAGTTACCAAGCGACGTCTCGTTAATTCCGAGCTCGCGGGCAACATCCGCGATCGGCCGGGACGTCTCCACGACCATCCGGGCTGCTTCATCACGGAACTCAGGAGTAAATTTCCGGTATTTCCCTGCCACGTGATCCCGTCCTTTCAGGTGAAGATCCTATAAGGATCCGCAGTCCGGAAGGTCCGGGGCACCCCAGGCCAGAACTTGTCGTCCTGTTGCTGGAATCGTAGGAACAGCACCACGGCGCAAGTGGGGGCCGTCCAGCAGGCGACCGGGATGGACATCTGGTAGGTGAGGACTCCGGGCAGTCCGGGGAGGCCGTGCTCGATGACCTCGCGCCGGTGCGGCGGGTGTGCCTGGGGTCGAGGTCGGGAGGCAGTTCCGGTTCTGACGTCATGGTTTCCTGCGCTGGACGCTTAGCTCGGTCCGTCGTGGCAATTGGCTGGTGTCCGGGCGCGTGGGCTGCTCGTTTACCTGCCCTGGCTTGGTCGGGGGATGCCGTGGGTGACGGTTCCGTTGGGCCATCGGATTGTCAGGGAGCTTTGGTAGGCGGCGGACGGGCTGAGGTGCCCAGGGCAGGTTGTGGTGATGGCGTGGATGTCTCGCATGGTGTTCTGGGCGGCTGCGCCGGTGGCCCGGGCGCTGGCGGCTGAGTGACCGCTGGTGGCCCAGGCGGCGAAGAAGGTCCTGTAGTCGGCTTCGACTCGTCGTAGTTCTCGGTTCAGGGTTGGGGATTTGACGTTGGCTATCAGGTAGGACTCGAAGGTTGAGCTGGTGGAGCTGGTTGCGGTGGGGAGCCCGAGCTGCTGGTCGGAGGTGGCGAGGCTGCGGGGGGTGGTGACGGCGGTGAAGTGGGAGGGTATGCGGGCGAGCTGGCGGGCGGCTGACCTGGCCTGGGCGCATTGCGCAGCGGTTGGGCGGCTTGGCCCGTGTGCGGGGTCTGCCGTCGCCGCCAGTGAGGGTGCGCCGCATGCTGTGAGGAGGAGTGTCGCGGCGGCGGTGGCCGCGAGCGGGTGGCGCATGGGGTTTCCCTTTTCGTGTGGGACGTGTGGGCTAACTTATTCCCCGCGGGTCACGCCGGCGGCGGCCGGCGACGTCGGCGGCCTGGTTCGCGCCCGGTCCCTCGGCCCTGAGGCGGGGTGCTAGCGGCCACGAAAAAATACGGGTGTGCGGTCAGTTGGCTCCAGGTTCGCGGTCATCGTTTCTCCAGTCCTGCGGCCATTGACGGTCCAGGTTGCTGGCCTTGTTCTCCGCTGGCGTCCGGCGTGTCGTGATGCTGGTGGTCCCTCCGGTGTGGATGGGTCTGAGGTGATTCGCCTTACCCATCGGAGTCCGGAGGGACCCGTGACCAAGTCTGGCAGGGAGATCATGGAGATTTTCGAGGCGTTTGACCTGACGGGGACGGCCTGGTCGGCTGCGCAGCTGACCGGGTGTGATGCGAAGACGGTCGCCAGGTACGTGGCGGTCCGCGATGCTGGCGGCGACCCGCTGGCCCGGGCCGGGCGGCCGCGGCTGATCGACGCGTTCATGCCGAAGATCGAGGAGATGGTCGAGCGGAGCAAGGGCAAGATCCGGGCCGACGTCACGCACCGGAAGATCACGGCGATGGGTTACCGGGGGTCGGAGCGGTCAACCCGGCGGGCGGTCGCGGAGGTGAAGGAGGCCTGGCAGGCGGGCCGGCGCAGGCGTTACCGGCCGTGGATTCCTGAGCCCGGGATGTGGCTGCAGTGGGACTGGGGTGACGGGCCCCGGGTCAGGGGCCGGAAGACGCAGTTGTTCGCGGCGTGGCTGGCCTGGTCCCGGTTCCGGGTGGTCATCCCAGTCTGGGATCAGCAGATGGGCACCCTGACCTGGTGCATTGACCAGGCGCTGCGCGCCGTGGGCGGGGCGCCGACCTACCTGCTGACCGACAACGCGCGCACCGTCACCATGGACCACGTGGCGGGGATCGCGGTGCGGCACCCGGAGATGGTCGCGCTGGGCCGGCACTACGGCTGCAAGGTGGAGACGTGCGTGCCGTTCGATCCCGAGTCCAAGGGCGGCGTCGAGGCGACGGTGAAGATCGCCAAGGCGGACCTGGTGCCCTCGGAGGCGAACCTGCTGCCGGACTACGGCAGCTTCACGGAGCTGGAGGAGGCCTGCCGGGAGTTCTGCGGCCGGGTCAACGCCCGGGTGCACCGGGAGACCGCGGCCGCCCCGGCTGCGAGGCTCGCGGCCGAGCGGGAACGGTTGCACCCGCTGCCAGCCGAGCCGCACGCCCTCGCCCTGGGCGATGAGCGGCTGGTCGGGGATGACCAGACCATCCGGTTCGGGTCGGTGCGTTACTCCACCCCGCCCGGCCACGCCGGCACGCGGGTGTGGTGCCGGGCCGCCGGGGAGGAACTGGTGATCACTGCCCGCACCGGCCGGGGCGCGGCCGAGATCGCCCGGCACCGGCTGTCGGTCCCGGGCAGCCCGCGGATCTGCGACGAGCATTACCCGCACCACCCGGGCGGGAACGGGCCGCGCCAGCCCAGGCCGAGGCCGCGGACCGAAGCCGAGGCGGCATTCCTGGCCATCGGCGACGGCGCGCAGCGGTGGCTGGCCGAGGCCGCCGCCTCCGGCACGGCCCGGATCCGGTCGAAGATGGCCCGTGCGGTCGAGCTGGCCGCCGTGGTCGGCGCGGACCGGGCAGACGCGGCGCTCGGCCTGGCGGCGATCGCCGGCCGGTTCGCCGACGGCGACCTGGCCTCGATCATCGACCACCTGGCCGGCGAACGGGAGATCGGCGAGGTAGTGATCGCGGACGAGGCGCACTCCGTCCAGCCTGGCACCACCGGCTGGGCCCGCCTCGGCACGAAGGAGGCAGGACGATGACGCTCCGCCAGCCCTGCGAGGACGCTGTTCTGCCCGCCGCGGACGTGGCGATGATCCGCCAGGTCCTGGGCGCCTGCGCGGACCTGATCGCCTGGGCGGAGCGGTACTGCGGGCCGCAGTTCGCCGCGGCGGCCGCCGACGCTGCCGAGGCCGCCGGCTTCGGCCGCGCCCCCGGCGCCCTGGCCGGCCAGGCCAGCCTGGCCATCGACTACCTGGACTTCTGCGATGCGGCCGGGAGCGCCCGGTGACCGGCCCCGCGGCCCCGCCGCTCCCCGCGGAACTCGACACGCTGCTCCGCCGGATGCGCCTGCCCTACCTCCGCAAGGCCGCGCCCGACGTGCTGGCCACCGCCCGCGCCCAAAGATGGGAGCCCGCGGAGGTGCTCCGCGTCCTGCTCGCCGAGGAGGTCACCGGCCGCGACGCGGCCACCCGCCGGATGCGCCGCAAGACCGCCGGGTTCCCCGCCGGCAAGACCTTCTCCTCCTGGCGGGCTGAGGAGTCCTCCGTTCCCGCCGCCACCCAGGACGCCCTGGCCACCCTGGAATGGATCGGGCGGGCCGAGAATCTCGTGGTCGCCGGCCCGTCCGGGACCGGCAAGTCGCACCTGGTCGAGGCCCTGGCCCACGCCGCGATCGAGAAGGACCTGCGCGTGGCCTGGTTCACCCTCGAAACCCTCACCGCCGCGATCGGCCGGGCCAAGGCCGACGGGTCGGTCGCCCGGACCGTCACCCGGATCTGCCGCAGCGACCTCGTCGTGGTCAACGACATTGGCATGCTGCCCGCCGGGCAGGACGCCGCCGAGGCGTTCTACCGCATCACCGACGCCGCCTACGAACGCCGCTCCGTCGCGGTGACCAGCAACATCCACCCCTCCGGCTTCGACTCGATCATGCCGAAAACCCTCGCCACCGCCACCGTGGACCGGCTGCTCCACCACGCCCACCTCGTGCTCACCAAGGGCGACTCGCACCGCCTCGCCGAGGCCCTCGCAGGCAAGGGGGTGACCCCGCTGGCCACCTGACCCTCGCCCGCCGGGAGAACACGCGGCCACCAGCCTGGAAAACTGGTGGCCGCCAGCCCGGAGAAAACCAGGCCACACAACTGGATTTCCTAACGGCCGTTGACACGGGGCGGTCGCGCCGGGGTTGGGTTGGCGGTGCCCGAAGGGCACCCATGGAGTGCGCCCGTAGGGCGCGCTCTTATGCCGCCGCGCCGGTGGCGGGTCGGTCACGGGTGCGCCGCGGGACCACGGCCCGGAGGGGGCGGGTGGGTGGGCCGCCTTGCTGTGGTGGTGTGGCTGCCCGCATGGGTGCGGGTGTCCGTGGCGCGGGCCGCGCGGGCCGATGGTTGCCGCGCGGCCCGGTGGCCGCTGGTTGCTATGTTGACTGGCGGGCGAGTGCTGGCGGGTGTCTCATAGCTGCGTGGTCCATTGGATGGTTAGCCGGTGGCCTTGGCTAGGGGGCCAGATTTCGGATTCGGCGCGTCCCTATAACACCAGTG
>CAWINS010000011.1:0-280119 GCA_963837335.1 uncultured Actinomycetes bacterium
CCGGTCCCTGACTACTCAGGGGTTCGCTCCGGACAGCGGCAGGTAGTTAGACGGCAGCTTCCGGAAACCGGGCGGGATGGTCGCGCCGTGTACCGCGGCCCGCAACGCGGCCAGATTGCCCTTCGTAGGCGTGAGCCAGCGGTAGTCGTACACCAGCAGGCTCTGCGGCCCGTGAGCGGCCGGGAACGCCACGCTCACCCGCACGGGCAGGTAGGTCACCGGATCCACCCAGATGGTCTCCCGGACGGGCAGGCCGTCGCCCGGCTTCGACACGATTTTCAGGGCGTCGACGCCGTCGACCCGCTGGCGACCGTCGAGGCGGAAGAGGCCGCACGAGACCGCCTTGGACAGCGCGGCCCGCCACCTCGAGCCGAGGGGGGCGACGACTACGGCGGTCTGGCAGGTCAGGGGGGCAGCGGTCCACTCTGCCCGACGAGATTGGTCCGCCAGCGGGTCCGGGCCGGGTAGGCGGCACCGTAGACCTTCGTCACGTGCCGGCCAGACCGGGTGGTGACCACGTTGAAGGTGGAATTGAAGACCTGCGTTCCAGCAGCGGAGAATCCTTCGTACAGAACCCGTTCGTGGTAGGACCAGGTGACCATCCGCTGTGCGCTGACACCCGCCAGAACGCCAGGCACGACGGCGCTGCCGACCGGGTTTTTTTCCTCGGACAACGCCATGTTGAGCACCGTGAAGCCGAACGTGACGTGGCGGCCGCTAGTCAGGATCTCCTCGATCGCCCGGCCCTTGGCTGCTTCCGCCGCCAGGGCCTGCTGGGTGCGGGAGGTCACGTACGCGACGGTCTGCGTCTGTGCCGCCGCGCCGCCCTGTGGCCCGCGGCCCGCCCCGCTGGTGACGATGATCGCGGCCGCCGCTGCAGCCAGTGCCGTGCCAGCGGCCACGGAGGCCCGGATCGCCCTCCTCCGCTGCCGGTTACGTTGGCGGGCGCGCCGGACCAGCCCGGCTGGGACGCTCGGCGTCGGCGGTGAGTCGGTCCAGGCCCTCGTGCAGCAGTTCTTCCAGGTCGCTGGTCATGACGTTCCCTCCATCAGCTCGACGCCCAGCGCCGGGCGTGGTCCCCGCCAGGTCCCGCAGCCGCCGCAGCCCCCGTGACGCGGCGGACTTGACCGTGCCCTCCGAGCAGCCGAGTAGCGCTGCGGTTTCCGCTTCGCTGCGCTGCTCCCAGTAGCGCAGCACGATCACCGCGCGCTGCCGCGGCGGCAACTGGCGCAGCAGCCGGACCAACGCGTCGCGCAGGTCGACGGCGGCGGTGACGTCCGCCGTGTCCTCGCCCGGTGCAGGACGGAGCAGCGGCAGCCGCTGCCGCCACCGGCCGTGCCGCCGCCACCCGTCGGCGGCCAGGTTGTAGAGGATCCGCCGCAGGTAGCCCTCGGTGTCTGATTCCACGGCGTGCGGTTTGCGGAGCAGGCGTTCCAGGGCGGCCTGGAGCAGGTCCTCACCGGACTGGCGGTCGCCGGTGAGCGCGATGGCCACGCGCATGAGCTGGGTGCCGCGTTCGGCGAGAAGCCGCTCCAGGTCCGCTCCGCCGGGCGTGCCTGCCATGCCGCCTCCTCCCGCTGTCTGCGAGCATCGTCGCCCGCGAGCGCTGTCGCCAGTCCATGACGAACGGCGAGGGGCCGGGGTTGCCTGGGGGTGGCCTTCCGCGTTTCAACTGGCTGCCAAGATCGCTACGGAAAGATCTTGAGATAATCGTACTTGTGTTCGATATTTGAGTCCGGTTTTTGTCGGTGGTCGCCTGTAGTGTCGAACATGTACGGAACGGCCGATGATGCGGCAGGGGAGGCGGTCACACTGTCCGGCAATCCTGAGCCTCACGACTCCTCACGTGAGGGCGGCTCCTCACCTGAGGGCGGCGCGGCTGCCGGGCAGGCGGGGTTCGCGTCCGGTGCGCAGGCCGACTCGCTCCCGCCCGGGCCGCGGCTGGCGGCGCTGGCCGATGAGGCCTGGCAAGCCGGGCTGGGCGGGCTGGGTGACGATGAGCTGACCGGGTTACTGCGTGCGGCCCGGCGGCTGGCCTCACGGGCGGCGGCCCTGGAACTGGCGGTGGTCGCTGATCTCGCCGGGCGCCGCCGGGCCAGCCCGGACCGTGACGGGCCAGACCCCGGGGAGCACGTCGACGCGGAGGTCGCCGCGGCGTTAACCCTGACCCCTGCCGCCGCCGCCAGGCTGCACGACCTGGCGCTGGGCCTGGCCCGGCTGCCCAGTGTCGGCACGGCGCTGGCCGCGGGCCGTATCGACCAGGCGAAGGCGGCGGTGATCGTCGCCGAGACCAGCGCCCTGAGTGACGCTGGCCGCGGCGGCCGTGGCCACCGTGATCATCCGCGCGGCGTCCTCCATGACGACGGGCCAGTTGCGGGCCGAGTTGCAGCGACTGGTGATCTTCATGGACCCGGCCGCCGCGCTCCGGCGCAAGGAGGCCGCCAGCAAGCACGCCCGGGTGGAGTTCTGGCGCGAGGACGCCGGCACCTGCGCGCTCAGCGGCCGTGACCTGCCCCCGGGTCTGGCGCTGGCGGCTGACAAGCACGTGACCGCCGCCGCCGAGTACCTCAAAGCCCAGGGAGCCGAGGGCACACTGGGCCAGTTGCGGGCCCGGGCTTATCTGGGGTTGCTGTGCGGCCTGCGCGCCGAGTCCCTGCTGCCCGCCGCCGGCCGAGACCACAGCACCGGCCACCCCGGCGTCAGCCAGCCGAGCATGCCAGGCCGGAGCCGAGCACCGGCCAGCCGGACGTTGGCTTGCAGGGCACCGGCCAGCCGGACGCCAGCCGGCAGGGCACCGGCCAGCCGGGTGGCGCTAGTCCGGCCGCTGACGGCCCGGCGGGCCGGCCAGGAACGAGGTGGCCGGCGCTGACCGGGTCGGTCAACCTCACCCTGCCGCTGGCCACCTGGCTGGGCTGGTCGCAGACGCCCGGGGACATCCCCGGGTTCGGGCCCTTGGACGCCACCGACTCCCGGGACCTGGCAGACGCGCTCGCCAGCCACCCCGCCACCCAGTGGTGCCTGACTCTCCTCGGTCTCGACGGCCGTCCGGTAGCCCACGGTTGCGCGGGCGGGAAGCGGCCCCCTCCGACGGGCCCCCCGGAACCGGCCGGGCCTCCTGGCCTGCCAGCGTCCGGCCTGCCATCGTCCGGCGCTCTACGTGCGCATCGTCCGGCGCGTCTACGTCCGGCCCCTCAGCCTCCGGCCCCGATCAGCAGGATGCCGCCCTCGCACGGTGGCTGGCGCGGCTCCGGCTGGTCCCGCTGACCGGCCCGTGCGATCACACCGGGCTCAAGATCGGGTACCGCCCCTCCCTCAAACTCCAGCACCTCGTGCGCATCCGGCGTCCCACCTGCACCTTTCCCGGCTGCCGCCAGCCCGCCCGACGATGCGATATCGACCACACCGTGGCGTTCGAGCACGGCGGACTGACCTGCCTGTGCAACCTGGGTCCGCTATGCCGCAGGCACCATCGCTGCAAACAGGCCGAAGGCTGGAGCTTGAGCCAGCCCGCGCCGGGGGAGTCCCTCTGGACCACGCCTTCAGGGCGTCAATACACCACGCGGTCGGCCCCGTATCCCAGATGAGCGGTGGGGGCTTCCAGTCGGCGTGCGGCCGTTGGCCTAAGCGCGCTGTGGCCCCGGGAGCGGGACGGGGTGGAGCAGGCCCAGCTCATTGTCGGGCTGTTAATCGCGATATAGCTTGGTTTTATGGACGAGCGGGCGCACGAGGACGTCGCTGCCGCAGCAGCCGTCCATACCGAACTCGGCCGGGCGTACGACGGGGCCGTGGCCGAGGGGCTGGTCGAGAGGATCAGCTCGGAGATCGACAAGCAAGTTGACGCCAGGCTGGCCGAGCATGGCATCCAGTCCGGCCGGGCCGCATGGGCGAACGTCGCTATGGGCTTGGGCACGGTGGGGCTGGGCATCGGCGCGACGGCTGTGACGCTGAATGCCTACTCGGTCAGCCACGTCGCACCCAAGGCATCAATCAATCTGGGGCCTTTGCATGGATCGGTGATGACGACTACCAGCTCGGTGGGCGCCGGCGGGCTGGTCCTGGTCGCGCTGATCTGGGCCGTCATTGCCGTCATTAACATTGCCTACGCTCGCCGCCAGCCCCGTCGGCCCTGACCGCGGCCTGCTGCGGCTCTGACCGCGGCCGCGCAAGAGCCTTCGGTACGGTCGGGGTCATGACGGACCGGGCTGGCCAGTACCCGCGCGGTGCCGCCCTCACCCTGGCTGAGCTCAGCGAGGACCCCCATCCAGGGCTGGCCCGGCTGCGTGAGGCCGAGCCTGTCTCCTGGGTGCCGGTGCTGAACGGCTGGCTGGTCACCCGGTGGGACCTGGCCGCGGCGGTGATGCGGGACAGCGCGACCTTCACCGTCGATGACCCGCGGTTCTCGACGGCCCGGATCGTCGGGCCGAGCATGCTCTCGCTGGACGGCCCGGACCACGACCGGCACCGGCGCCCGTTCGGCGCGCCGTTCAGCCGGTCCGGCGTGCACGACCAGCTGGCCGCGTTCGTGACCGGGGAAGCGGATCGCCTGGTCAGCGCGATGCGCACGGGAAGCACCGGCGGACCCGGCTCGGCAAGCACCCCCGGGCGGGGCGACCTGAGCCGCGGCCTGGCCGCACCGCTGGCCGTGGCCGTCGTGGCCCGGGCCCTCGGACTCGGCCAGGTTGACCCCGGCACCATCCTGGCCTGGTACGACGCCATCGTCGGCGCGGTCTCCGAGCTGACCGGCGGAGCTTCCGCGAGGTCGGCCCGGGTGGCCGCGGGCCTGGCCGGGTTCGGCCAGCTCAGCGACAGCCTGACGGCGGTCATCGAGGGCCCGGCCGGCGGTTCCCTGCTCGCCGCCGCGGTCCAGCCTGGCCTCGCCGCGGCCGAGATCATCTCCAACGCGGCGGTGCTGATGTTCGGCGGCATCGAGACGACCGAGGGCATGATCGCCAACGCCGCCTGGCACCTGCTCAGCCACCGCGATCAGCTGGACCTGGTCCGCGCCGACCCCGGCCTGCTGCCACTGGCCATCGAGGAGTCGCTGCGCCTGGAACCCGCGGCCGCCGTCGTGGACCGCTACGCCACCCGTGACGTGGAACTCGGTGATGCCCAGCCCGGCGGCGCCGCCATCCGCTCGGGCGACCTGGTCAGCGTCTCGGTGGCCGGCGCGGGCCGGGACCCGGCCGTGTTCCCCGACCCGGACCGCTTCGACGTACGCCGGGACAACGCCCGGCAGAACCTGGCCTTCGCCCGCGGCCCGCACTTCTGCCTGGGCGTGCACCTGGCCCGGCTGGAAGCCCGCGCCGCGCTCAGCGCCGCCCTCGGCCAGCTACCGGGCCTGCGGCTCGACCCCGGGCATCCGGCCGCACCCCGGGGCCTGGTGTTCCGCAAGCCCCCGTCGCTGCCCGTGCGCTGGGACGCCGCTGGTTAAGCGCGCCCGGGCTAGCAGCCGCAGCTTTCCCGGCGGATCAGCTGGGTGGGCAGGACCACGTCGCGCGGCTCCGGCTGGCGGTTCCGGACCAGCGACTCCAGCAACTCGAACGCGGTGGCGCCGAGTTCCTGGATGGGCTGGCGCACCGTGGTCAGTCCCGGCCGGAGCCGCCGCGCGACCGGGATATCGTCGAAGCCGGTCACCGCGACCGAACCTGGCACGTCCACGCCGTGGCGGGCCAGCGCGTGCAGGGCCCCGACCGCGGCGAGATCGTTGGCGCAGACGATGGCCCGGGGCAGCGGCTGGCCCGCGCCGGCCAGCGCGTCGATGACCGAGGCCCCGCCGTCGGCGTAGTAGCTGCCCTGCCACTGCGGCCCCGCGGCGAGCCCGGCGCCCGCCGCCCCGGCCTCGGCCGTCACCACGGCCCGGCGGGTCACGTTGTCCGGGCTGTCCGCGACCCCGGCCAGGTACCCGAGGGTGGCGTACCCGTGGTCCCGGGTCAGGTGCCGCATCAGGTCACGCATGCCCGTCTCGCTGTCGCCGCGCACGCTGGCCGTGTGCGGCGTGGTGATCCCGGCCAGGTTGACCACCGGGGTCTGGCGGCCCAGCCGGTCCAGCTGGTCGGCGTCCAGGACCAGGTCGTGCACGATCAGCCCGTCGCACTTGCCCGCCAGGGCCAGCATCCGCCGGCCCGCGTCGGCGTCCTCGGCCGCCACCGAGCTGATCAGCAGGCTGAAGCCGCTGCGCTGGGCGGCGACCTCGATGCCCCGGTTGATGATGTCGGCGAACTGGAGATTCTCGTCTTCCTCGGCGAACACGGCCGCCGACGTCGCCTTGGGCACCCGGCGGTACACGACCCCGACCGTCTCCTTGAGCTTGACGCTCAGCGCCCGGGCCGCACCGTCCGGCACGAAGCCGAGTTCGGCCACCGCCCGCAGCACCCGCTCCCGCGTGTCCGTCCGGGGGCTCCCGGTCCCGTTGAGGACCCGGGAGACCGACGCGATGGACACGCCCGCGGTCGCGGCGACGTCGTAGATGGTGGGCGGAGCGCCGTTCACGCCGGCAGCTTAGGAGACCACGTACCCGACGCTGACCTCGCCGGCGTCGAGACGCTCGACCGAGACCGCCGACGTCCGCGACGGGTCGCCGAACTTGAGCACGGTCTGGCCCTTGGTGCTGTCCACCGTCAGGGAGTTGTGCACCGTCCAGTGGCCGTTCCAGACCGCCACCCGCAGCTTGGCGGTGGGCAGCCCCTGTCTCCCGTTGTCGCAGGCGAAGCCGATTTCCTTGGCGCTGCCGAAAGGAATGGCGATGGCGGTGACGGCGTTGGCGCCGTTGTTCAGGGAGCCGCTCTGCACCTCGGTCTCCTCCTTGGGTTTGGTCGCTGGGTTGGCGAACTTCTTCAGGGCGGCGGTGTCCCCGTTGAACACGTTCACGTTAACCGTGTTGGTGCCCACCCGGGTGGTCCCGTACTGGTGGAACTTCCACGTCGACCAGGGTTTGGGCACGACCGGCCGGCCCGCCGGGGCGGACGGCTCAGCGATCCACAGCGGGTAGTGCCCCAGGCCGGCGCAGTTCCCCTCCTCGGCAAAGGACAGGAACGTGTACACGACCGGCGTGTGCCCGGTGGCCCGGTGCACGTCCGTGCACCAGTTCCGCGCGTACTCCGCGACCCGCTGCGGGCCCAGGCCGTCGGTCGTCTCCAGGTCGAGGGCGAGCAGGTCGCCGGGCTGCAGGCCGTGGGCCCGCACCGTGGCCAGGAACGCCCGGGAGTCGTTGGCCGCCCCGTTCTTCGGGTGGCCGAAATGATAGGCGCCACGGACGATGCCCATGGCCTTCGCCGCCTGCCAGTTGGCGGCGAACTCGGGATCCTTGATCGTCATGCCCTCGGTCGCCTTGATGAACGCGAAAGAGATTCGTCCCTTTTCGGCCGCCCAGTCGAACGACGGCTGGAAACTCGAGAGGTCGATGCCTTCCGCGTTGGCCACGGCTCCTCCTGTCCTCGCACTCGCCGGTGGCCGCGGCCGCCGGCGTCCACTCATGGGTGGAGGCCAGGCCAGACTAATGCTCCCGCTCCCCCCTTGAGAAAGGTGCCCTATCGCAGCGCGGGGCGCAGCCGGAATGGCTTATCCGGTCGTCACAGTCAGGCCACCTTGGCCCGCAGCCTCAGGCCGCGGGGGGTGGGCCGGAATCCGGCCTCCTCCAGGGCCCGGGCCAGCGGCGAGTCCTGGACCGCCGCGCCGTCGGCCCGCTCGATGGTGAGCCGGCCCAGCGCCCCGCCGCGGGCCGCCCCGGCCAGCGCGGCCGCGGCCGGCCCGAGCAGCGCCGGGTCACTGCTCCACGACAGCAGGGTCTTGCCGCCCCGCTCGACGTAGAGGACCAGTTCCCCTTCGGCGAGCACGACGAGTGAGCCGGCCTTGCGCCCCGGGCGGTGCCCGCCCGGCGCCTCCCCGGGCCGCTCCGGCCACGGCAGCGCCGCCCCGAACGGGTTCGCTGGGTCGCCCGCCGCGAGCACGGTCACGCTGGGGGCTGGCGCCGGGTGGTTGTCGTTGCGGAGAAGACTGGGGGCGTGCCAGCCCGCACCCTCCGCGCCGGCCCGCGCCCACGGATCGGCGGGGGTTTCCCCCGGGCCGGCCTCCGCGGCCAGCGCGCGCATCCGGTCCACCGCGCCGGGCAGTGCGAATTGCGCGGCGCCCAGTCCCTCCACGAAGTAGCCGCGGCGGCACTGGCCCGCGTCCTCCATGGCCCGCAGCACCGGGTAGATCGCGGCGAAGCTGCCTGGCACCCGTTCCGCGGCGACCGCGCCGCGGATCAGGATCCCGTGCCGGTCCAGCAGCGTCCGGGCCAGCGCGTGCAGCCGCCGGGTCGCGTCCGGGTCGGCGGGCGGCACCAGCGACCAGCGTCCGGTGACCGTGGGCGGCCCGGTCCGGGACGGCATCGCCGGGCGGCCGAAACTCTGCCTCCGGGCACCCACTCGCGCCGCGCTACGGCGGCGCGCGGCGGGCGGGCGGGAGCTCGCCGGGCCGCCGCCCGCCGGCCGGCCCGTGCCCAGCACGGTGCGCAGCGCGGCGAGCGTGTCGTTGGTGATCCGCCCGGCCCAGACCAGGTCCCAGATGGCCGCGGCGACCGCGGCGTCGGTGGCCTCGCCCCGCGCGCCGTCGGGGAGCAGCGCGGCCGCCCGGTCGGCGAGCATCCGGAAGAACATCCCGCCGCCGCCGTCCAGCGCGGCCAGGACCGCCTCGTGCAGCGGGGTCAGGGTGATCTCGCCCGGCCCGGGGAGCAGCAGCGGCGCGGTGTCCGCGGGGGCCAGCGCCACCCAGCCGTCGCCGCCGGGCAGCCCGCCCGCCCCCGACCAGACGACCTCGCCGGCCGCGGTCAGCTCGTCCAGCATCGCGGGCTGGTAGCCGGGCACCCGGCCGGGCAGGATCAGCGTTTCCAGCGCCGACGCGGGCATCGCCGCCCCGGCCAGCTGGTCGATGGCCTCGTACACGGTGTCCGCGCTGGCGCGCCGGCCGCGGCCAGCGGCCGCGCCCTTGGAACCGGTGGACACGTTCTGCCAGGCGGGCAGGAAGCGGGCCAGCGCCGACGGCGGGACCGGCTCGGCCTCCTTGCGCAGCTTGGCCAGGCAGCGGCGGCGCAGGGTGCGCAGCACCGAGGTGTCACACCACTGGGTCCCGCGCCGCCCGGGCAGGAACTCGCCCTCGGCGACCCGGCCCTCGGCGGCCAGCCGCCGCAGCGCGCCGGTGACCACCGCCACCCCGAGCCCGTACCGCTGGGCCAGGTCCGCGGTGAGGAACGGCCCGTGCCCGCGCGCGTACCGCGCGACCAGGTCACTGAGCGGGTCGGGGACCGGCTCGGTGAACGCGGCCGGCACCCCGGGGGGCAGCGGCACACCCAGCGCGTCCCGCAGCCGCCCGGCGTCCTCGATGGCGGCCCACCGGGCCTCGCCCGCGATCCGGAACTCCAGCGCCCGGCGCTGCCGGGCCAGATCGGCCAGCCAGCCCGCGGCCGCGGCCGGGTCCTGGCTCCGCTCGGCCACCTCCGCCGCGGACACCGGGCCGATGCCGCGCAGCAGGTCGGCCACGCCTTCGGCGTCCCGGCAGGCCCGTTCCGGGGTCAGCCGCTGCAGCTCCCGCTCGGTCTGCGCGACCACCGCCGGGTCGAGCAGCTCGCGCAGGTCGGCCTGGCCGAGCAGCTCGGCCAGCAGCGAGGAGTCCAGGGCCAGCGCCTGGGCCCGGCGCTCGGCGACCGGCGCGTCCCCCTCGTACATGAACGCGCCGACATAGCGGAACAGCATCGACCGGCCAAACGGCGACGGGGCCGGGGTCTCCACGTCGACCAGCCGGATTTTGCGGCTGGCCAGGTCCTTCATCAGGTCGATGAGCCCGGGCACGTCGAACACGTCCTGCAGGCACTCGCGGACGGTCTCCAGCACGATCGGGAACGTGCCGTACTTGCGGGCCACCGAGAGCAGCTGGGCGGAACGCTGCCGCTGCTGCCACAGCGGGCTGCGCCGGCCCGGCTGCCGCCGCGGCAGCAGCAGGGCGCGGGCCGCGCACTCACGGAACCGGGACGCGAACAGCGCCGAGCTGCCCAGCTCGTCGGTGACCAGCTGCTCGACCTCTTCGGGCTGCAGCTCGGCGATGCCGGTCGGCGGCGGCTCCTCGGTGTCCGGGACGCGGATCACGATCCCGTCGTCGGTGTGCATGGCCTGCACGTCCATACCCTCGTACCGCTCACGCAGCCGGGCCGCGATGGCCAGCGCCCACGGGGCGTGCACCTGGGCGCCGAACGGGCTGTGCAGCACCAGCCGCCAGTCACCCAGCTCGTCACGGAACCGCTCCATGACCAGCGTGCGGTCGTCGGGCACGTACCCGGTGGCCTCCCGCTGCGCGCTCAGGTAGCGGACCAGGTTGGCCGCGGCCAGCTCGTCCAGCCCGTCCGCGCGCAGCCGGGCGGTCGCCTCCTGCTCGCCGGCCTCGGACAGCTCGCGGCAGTACGCGCCGAGCGCCCGGCCCAGCTCGGCGGGACGGCCCGGCGCGTCGCCGTGCCAGAACGGCAGCTTGCCCGGCTGGCCCGGGGCCGGGGAGACCAGCACCTGGTCGGCGGTGATGTCCTCGATCCGCCATGAGCTCGCGCCGAGCACGAACACGTCGCCGACCCGCGACTCGTAGACCATTTCCTCGTCGAGCTCGCCGACCCGGTGTGAGTTCTTGCCGTCGCCGCGCTGGGAGGCGGCCAGGAACACGCCGAACAGGCCGCGGTCGGGGATGGTGCCGCCGCTGGTCACGGCGAGCCGCTGGCCGCCGGGACGGCCGTGCAGCATGCCGGTGGTGCGGTCCCAGACCAGCCGGGGCCGCAGTTCCGCGAACTCCTCGCTCGGGTAGCGCCCGGCCAGCATGTCCAGCACGGCCTCGAGGATGGGCCGGGTCAGGCTGGTGAACGGCGCGGCCCGGCGGACCACCTGGTGCAGGTCGTCCACGGCCCAGTCATCGAGCGCGGTCATCGCGACGATCTGCTGGGCGAGCACGTCCAGCGGGTTGCGGGGGATGCTCAGCTGCTCGATCTGCCCGCCGCGCATCCGGCGGGCCACCACCGCGGACTGGACCAGGTCACCCTGGTATTTGGGGAAGATGACGCCCCGGCTCACGTCGCCGACGTTGTGCCCGGCCCGGCCGGTGCGCTGCAGCCCGCTGGCCACCGACGGAGGCGACTCGACCTGGATGACCAGGTCCACCGCGCCCATGTCGATGCCGAGTTCCAGGCTGGACGTGGCGACCACGGCCGGCAGCAGGCCGGCCTTGAGCGCCTCCTCGATCTGGGCCCGCTCCTGCCGCGACACCGAGCCGTGGTGGGCCCGGGCCACTTCGAGCGGCGCGCCGGCGGTGGATCCGGCCTGGGCCATGATCTCCGCGGGCGGGCTGGCGGAGGCTGCGGTGCCCGCGGTGCCTGCCGTGCCTGCGGAGCCCGCGCGCAGTTCGGCGCGCTCGGCGGCCAGTTCGTTCAGCCGGGCGCAGAGCCGCTCGGCCAGCCGCCGCGAGTTGGCGAACACGATCGTGGAGCGGTGCTGCTCGATCAGGTCGAGCACCTGCTCCTCGACGTGCGGCCAGATCGACCGGCGGACCGCCTGCCCGTCCGGGGATTCCTGGGCGGCACCGGCGGGCGGGTCGAGGTCGGTCATGTCCTCGACCGGGACCACGATGCTGAGGTCGATTTCCTTGGTGCTGGGCGGGGCGGCGATGGTCACCGGCCGGGCCCCGCCCAGGAACGACGCCACGTCCTCGGCGGGCCGGACGGTGGCCGACAAGCCGATCCGCTGGGCCGGGCGACGGTCCGGGTTCAGCGCGTCCAGCCGTTCCAGGGACAGGGCCAGGTGCGCGCCGCGCTTGTTCCCGGCCAGGGCGTGCACTTCGTCCACGATCACGGTGTCCACCCCGCGCAGCGCGTCCCGCGCCTTCGAGGTGAGCAGCAGGAACAACGACTCGGGCGTGGTGATCAGGATGTCCGGCGGCTTGGTGGCCAGCCGGCGGCGCTCCTCGGCGGCGGTATCCCCGGTCCGCACCGCGACAGCGATGTCGGGCTCGGGGGCGCCCATGGCCTGCGCGGTGTGCCGGATGCCGGTCAGCGGGGCGCGCAGGTTCCGCTCGATGTCCACCGCGAGCGCCTTCAGCGGGGAGATGTACAGCACCCGGCAGCGGAGTTTCGGGTCCTCGGGAGCGGGGGCGACGGCCAGCCGGTCCAGCGCCCACAGGAATGCGGACAGCGTCTTGCCCGACCCGGTCGGCGCGATGACCAGGGTGTTCTCACCCTTGCCGATCGCGGACCAGGCCTGCGCCTGGGCCTGGGTGGGGGCGGCGAACGCGGAGCAGAACCAGTCGCGGGTGATGGCGCTGAAGCCCTCGAGAGGGTCCCTCTCGCTTCCTGCAGGCGCACCGCCCGCTGGTGCGGTCTCGCTCGGTACCGGACGACGGGGCATAGGTACATGGTGCATGGTCATACCGACAGGAATAAACGTCCGGCACAGACTGCAGATTCCTGTCCCGCCGCCCGCCTGGTCCCTGACCCGCCGCGCGGGCTGAGCTCAGCCGATCCGCAACGAAAACCTCATCCGGGCGCGGAGCGCACCGACCCGACGAGCGGGCCGGAGGTGCTGTGCACGGTGCAGACCACGGTCCGCTCACCCGCCGACCAGGCCCCGGCGTCGGGGTAGACGAAGGACTGGGCCAGCGAGGCCGCGGACAGCTGGGGGTTCAGGTAGCCGCTGAGCCGGCTGGCGCAGCCCTGGCGGGCCTGCTGCTGCAGGGCCGTGGCCCCCGGGTAGTGCGGGCCGGCCACCCGGAAGGTGGCGAACACCTCTGCGGCGTGGGCCTGCGAGCAGCTGAGCACCTGCAGGCCGCTGATCCCGTCGCTGCCCGAGTTGAGGCACTGGCCGGCCCGCAGGCTGAACACGGGGGGCAGGGTGACCGGCTTGGGCGGCGGCGGCCGGGTGATGATGGCGGCGGCCACGATCGCGGCGGCCACGGTCCACAGGCCCGCCAGCACCAGGCCGGTAATGGCCAGGGCGCGGCCGCGGGCGCCGGAGCGGCCGATCCGGATGAGGGCCAGCGGCCCGAGGATCAGGGTGACCGGGATGGCCGGGACGAGGCCGGAGATCAGGGCGGCCACCGCGACGCCGTCGGTCGGCCGGCGTGGCGCGGGCTCGTCCGCCTCGCGTCCGGCCGGGGCCGGACCGCGGTTGGCGGCCGTGCGCTGCTCCGGAACCACCGGCTTCCGCGCCCCCCTGACCTGCGAGGCTGAGTCCTGTGGGTCCGGGCTCGGCGAGGCAGGGCCCGGCGCGCCTGGCACCCGCGAGCCTGGGCTCGGCGAGGCTGAGTCCTGCGACGCTGGGCCCCGTGCCAGTGCCGTCGGAAGGCCGCCTCCGTCCTCGGCGGATGAATCCATCTGCTCTCCCAGGAGAGAGTCCGTGCCTGCCCGCGAAGCCAGCAGGCCCTGCGAATTGGATGCGCCCAGGAACTAGAGAAATTCTCTCATGTCATTGCCGGGCGCCCCGTGGTGACCCTTCCCCAACAGAACTATGTGCATTCCTCATTGTTTGTTACGAATGTGATTCGTGGTCCGTGCGGGCCGGCGGGCTGGGGCGGGGGCTGGGTTACTGGCTGGCGGCGGGTTGGGGTTGCTGCCGGGCGCCGGTACCCTCGCCGGCAGGACGGACAGGTGTTCTCGGGGCCCGGCGGTCCCGGGGGCAGTCATCGGGGAGGACCGTGCGGCTCAGCGAGTTCTGGACGCGGATGCGGGCGCAGTTCGGCGACGCGTACGCCAGCAGTGTGGCCAAGGATCACGTCCTGGCCGCGCTGGGGGAGCGGACCGTCGATCAGGCCCTGGCGGATGGGGTGGACGCCAAGGCCGTGTGGCGGGCGGTCTGCGCGGAGTTCGACGTCCCGCAGCGCCTGCGCTGACCCGTGTCCGGTGACGCTGGGCTTGGTAACGCTGGGGCTGGTGATCCTGTGCCGGGTGAGGCCGGGGCCGGTGATGCGGGGGCCAGGCTCCGCGCGGGAATGGTCGCTGAGCTCCGGAAGCGGAAGGAGCTGACCGACCCCCGGGTGGCGGCGGCGCTCGGCCGGGTGCCGAGGCACGTCTTCGTCCCGGGGGCGGACCTTTCCGAGGCCTACGCGGACCAGGCCATCGTGACGCGGTACCGGGACGGGTGGCCGGTCAGCTCCGCCTCCCAGCCGGCCATGGTCGCCGCCATGCTGGAACAGCTCCGTCTCCCGGAGGGCGGATCGGTCCTGGAGATCGGCGCCGGCACCGGCTACAACGCCGCGCTGCTGTCGGCACTGGCCGGTGCCACGGGCCGGGTCGTCACCATCGACATCGACCCGGAGGTGGCCGATGAGGCCCGCAGCCACCTGGCGGTAGCGGGCGCCGCCAACGTCGAGGTGATCTGCGGGGACGGGGCCCAGGGCTGGCCCGGCCGCGGCCCCTACGACGGGATCATCGTCACCGCCGCTGCCTCAGACCTCGCTCCGGCCTGGGCCAGCCAGCTCGCCCCCGGCGGGCGGCTGGTGATGCCGCTGTCGATCCGGGGCGTCCAGCAGTGCGTGGCCCTGACCCCCGCCGCTGGCCACCTGCGCAGCGTGGCCGTATGCGGGTGCCAGTTCATGCCGCTCACCGGGGACATGGCTAACGGCGACCAGCGGTTGCCGGTGCCCGGGCATCGCGGCGTGTACCTCCAGACGGCGGCGGAGACAGACGTGGACGCGGCCCTGGTCGCCGACGCTCTGGGGCAACGGGGGCCAGCCGCGGACACCGGCATCACGGCGCGGTCCCCGGAGGTGTTCGCCAGCCTGCGGCCCTGGCTTGCCTTCCGCGAGCCGGCCCTGGCCACGCTGACCTACAGCGGGCCGCCCGGCGCGGCCGGGGCGAGCGGTGTGCCCGCAGTGCTCGACTTCACCGTGCGCGGTGTCACGCGGCGGGCCAGCCCCTGCCTTCCGGGTCCGGCCGGGCTCGCCGTTCTCGATTTCAGTGGGTCTGATTCCAGCGGGCCTGATTCCAGCAGCGGGCCTGCTGGCAACGCGGGCGTCACGAGTGGCGATCCGGCCCGCGGGCGCTTGCTCCAGCTGACCGTCCGCGGCTACGGGGAGGCACGGCAGCAGCAAGCCAGGCTCGGGGAGCTGATCGCGGCCTGGGACGCCGCGGGCCGCCCGGGACCCGGCCACCTCCGCATCGACGCCTACCCCTCCGGCGTCGTCCCCCCGGACAGCGGCGGCGTGCCCCCGGACAGCGGCGGCGTGCCCCCGGACGCCGGGGACATCGTGCACGTCACGCCGCACGCCACCTTCGTCATCTCCTTGTCCCGGGCCTGAGCGCCGGCTGAGGCCAGGACGAATTTTCTCCGGGGATGCGGCGTGTTGGCATCACGGTCGAACAGTTGTTCGCTTAGGGTAGTGGCCTGGGGGTGGCCATTCAGGCCTCCTTTCCGTGGCCCAGCGACCTTGCGGCACGGCAACTGGACGGCAGTGCGCGGAATTGTCGGTGGCGGCACGTAGCTTCTGGACCGGCAACTGAACCAGCAAGCAAGCTCTTGAATCCAACGGGAGTTCCCATGGCAGGCAGCGACAGGGCGGTCAACCGGACCGGCGGTGACAGGGACAAGTCCCTGGAGACTGCTCTCGCCCAGATCGAACGGCAATTCGGCCGGGGCTCGATCATGCGGCTCGGCGACGAGGGCCGCGCTCCGATGGAAGTGATCCCCACCGGCGCGATCGCCCTGGACGTCGCGCTGGGCATCGGCGGCCTGCCCCGGGGCCGGGTCGTCGAGGTGTACGGGCCGGAGGGCAGCGGCAAGACCACGATCGCGCTGCACGCGGTGGCCAGCGCGCAGAAGACCGGCGGGATCGCCGCCTTCATCGACGCCGAGCACGCGCTGGACCCGGACTACGCGAAGAAGCTCGGCGTGGACACCGACGCGCTGCTCGTCTCCCAGCCGGACACGGGGGAGCAGGCCCTGGAGATCGCGGACATGCTGATCCGTTCCGGGGCGATCGATGTCGTCGTCATCGACTCGGTAGCCGCGCTGGTACCCCGGGCCGAGATCGAGGGTGAGATGGGCGACAGCCACGTGGGCCTCCAGGCCCGGCTGATGTCCCAGGCGCTGCGGAAGATCACCGGTGCGCTGAGCCAGACGAAGACCACCGCGATCTTCATCAACCAGCTGCGCGAGAAGGTCGGGGTCATGTTCGGCTCCCCTGAGACCACCAGCGGCGGGCGGGCGCTGAAGTTCTACGCGTCGGTGCGGCTCGACGTGCGCCGGATCGAGACGCTGAAGGACGGCACCGAGGCCGTGGGCAGCCGGACCCGGATCAAGGTGGTCAAGAACAAGTGCGCGCCGCCGTTCAAGACCGCGGAGTGCGACATCATCTTCGGGACCGGGATCAGCCGCGAGGGCGGCCTGATCGACCTGGGGGTCGAGCAGTCGATCGTGCGCAAGTCGGGAGCCTGGTACACCTACGAAGGCGACCAGCTCGGCCAGGGCAAGGAGAACTCCCGCAACTTCCTGCGGGACAACCCGGACCTCGCGAACGAGATCGAGAAGAAGATCAAGGAGAAGCTCGGCGTCGGGCCGCGCATTGACGCGGAAGCCGCCCCGGCCGCCGGCGCCGCCGCCAACGGATCGGCGAACGGGGTTCCCGCGGGGGCCCCGGGCGCCAGTGGTCCGGGAGCTGGCGCTCCGGTGGGCCGGGCCGCAGCGGGCCGTGCGGCCGCAAGCCGGACCGCGGGGACGCCGGCTGGCGTAGGCGGCGGTGCCTGACCGGGCGGCCAGGGTAACGCCGGCCCAGCCCGGGCCGAATGGGCCCGGGCCGGGCCAGGTCCGCGCCGGCCAGGATGCCCCTGGCCAGGTCAAGGATCCAGAGGAGCTGGCCCGGCAGCTCTGCCTGCGGCTGCTCACCGGGCGGCCGCGGACCCGGGCTCAGCTGGCCGAGGCCATGCGCCGCCACGGCGTGCCCGAGGACGCGGCCGCCGCGGTCCTGGCCCGCTTCGCCGAGGTGGGCCTGATCGACGACGCGGCCTTCGCCCGCGCGTGGGTCGAGTCGCGGCATCACGGCCGGGGACTGGCGCGCCGGGCGCTTTCGGCCGAACTCAAGCAGCGCGGCGTGGATGGGCAGGACATCAGCGCGGCGGTCAGTGCCCTCGACCCCGCCGACGAGATGGCCACCGCGCGGCGGCTGGTTGACAAGGGCCTCGCCGCCAGCCGGGGCAAGCCGCTGCCGACCCGGATCCGGCGCCTGGTCGGGATGCTGGCCCGGAAGGGCTATCCGGCACCGATCGCCTACCGCGTCGTCCGGGAGGCCATCGAGCAGGAAGGCATCGACGCGGCGGACGCCGGGATAGACCTCGATGACCTGGCCTTCACCGCCCTGGACAGCGAAAGTAGCCCAGGGTAAAAGCGCGGTTCCGCAGGGTAAGACTTGAGAAGAACGCAACGCACGGCTTGCCCAAAACGTTATCTCCGCTTAACCTCACGGCAGCGAGGTGTTACTCCGCGCCATGCGGATGAAACGAGTAAATACGGCTCGTGACCGGCTGACGGTCACGGACTTTGATTGGTGTCTGGCCCAGGCGAGGACGCTTGCCCGGGCTGATAGGCCCGGCTTCCGGGCCCCGGACCGGGGCTCCCAGCCGGGCCAGCAGGACGGCCGGGCTCCGGCCTGGCCGGGACTTTAGGTCCGCGCGCTTTCCGTGAAAGGGTCGCAGTACCCGGGCTGGCGACCGCCCGGTGCGGTCAGCCGGGTGCTGTGCATCCGGGTGGCCCGGTCAGGCTGGCCTGGCCGGGCTTAGGTCAGCGGTGCGCGCGACACCTCAAGTCTGGCGTGCTCCGGACGCGCGCTGCGGCCGGTGGATGGCGGGCATGACCCCTCGCTCCAGGGTTTATCCCTGGCACCACACTCTGGTGCCAGGGCCGGCGAGCAGGATTGGGGTGTGCCATGAGCAGCACAATCTCTCTCGTTATCGGGGCGGTCGGGCTGCTGGCCGCCGTGTTTGCGCTCATCGTCGTGCTGCGCAGGCCGCCGGCCCGGGACCAGCCTGCCGCGGCGGCGACGCCGGTAGCCGAGCCGGCCGGCGCGGAGTCCGCGGCCGTCACGGCCGCCGCCGCAGCGGACGCTGGAGGAAGCCGGCCAGCGAAGCTGATCAGGTCCGGGCCCGGGCGCAGGCCGAGGCCGCGGCCATCGTGCGCGAAGCGGGGCTGGCCTCGGACAAGGCCGCCCAGGCCAGCCGGGACGCCGAGGAGGAACTGCGCGCGGTCCGGGTCGAGGCCCGCGACCTGCGGGCCGATCTCGAGCGGCGCGAAGCCCGGCTGGCCGAACGGGAGAGCCGCCTGGACACCGAGTTCGGCAAGCTGGACGAGCGCTCCGCGAACCTGGACCAGGTCCGGAACGACCTGGAGACCAGGCGGGCCGACCTGGACCGGCTGGATGAGGAACGTCGCCAGGTCCTGGAGCAGACCGCCGGGCTGACCGCGGACCAGGCCAAGGCGGAACTGGTCACCGGCATCCAGAACCAGGCCAAGCGCGAGGCGGCGCTGCTGGTCAGGGAGACGGAGAACGCGGCGCGGCGGGACGGCGAGGAACGGGCCCGGCGGATCGTGACCCTGGCCATCCAGCGGGTGGCCAGCGAGCAGACCAGCGAGTCCGTCGTCTCCGTGCTGCACCTTCCGGGCGACGAGATGAAGGGCCGGATCATCGGCCGGGAGGGCCGGAACATCCGGGCCTTCGAGTCCGTCACCGGGGTCAACCTCATCATCGACGACACCCCCGAGGCGGTCCTGCTTTCCTGCTTCGACCCGGTCCGCCGTGAGGTCGGACGGCTCACCCTGGAACGGCTCGTCCTGGACGGGCGGATCCACCCGCAGCGCATCGAGGAGGCCTACGAGCGCAGCAAGGGCGAGGTGGAGCAGTTGTGCGTGCGGGCGGGGGAGGACGCGATGGTGGAACTGTCCATCACCGACCTGCACCCGGAACTGGTCACCCTGCTCGGCCGGCTGCGCTACCGCACCTCTTACGGCCAGAACGTGCTCCGCCACCTGGTCGAGTCCGCGCACATCGCCGGCATGATGGCCAGCGAGCTCGGCATGGACCCGGCCCTGCTGAAACGTTGCACGGTGCTGCACGACGTGGGCAAGGCCCTGACCCATGAGGTCGAGGGCAGCCACGCCCTGATCGGCGCCGAGATCGCGCGGCGTTACGGTGAGCCCGCCGACGTGGTGCACGCGATCGAGGCCCATCACAACGAGGTCGAGGTCCGCACCGTCGAGGCCGTGCTCACCCAGGCCGCCGACGCGATCAGCGGTGGGCGGCCGGGCGCCCGGCGCGAGTCCCTGGAGGCCTACGTGAAGCGGCTGGAGCGGCTGGAGCAGATCGCCACCGCCCAGCCGGGGGTCGAAAAGGTGTTCGCCATGCAGGCCGGCCGGGAGATCCGGGTGATGGTCAAGCCCGAGCGGGTGGACGATATCCAGGCCCAGGTCATCGCGCGGGACGTGGCCAAGCAGGTGGAAGAGGAACTCACCTACCCGGGCCAGATCCGGGTCACGGTGGTCCGGGAATCACGCGCCACCGAGTTCGCCCGCTGACACGGGCTGGGCCATGGGCACGTCCCCCTGCTGGGCCGCCGCTGCCTCCTGGGCCAGCCGCCGCGGCTCGGTGAGGCTGAGCTGCGGGACGCCGGGCGGGGTGAAGCCGAGCACCTGCCCGTAGAACGAGAGTTCTGCCTCGAGCGCGGCGATGATCGTCTCGGTCCGGCGGAAACCGTGCGACTCGCCCTTGAAGGTGAGCAGGGCGTGCCGGATGCCGTGGGCGGACAGGTCGGCCGCGATGCTCTCGGCCTGGCGGGGGGGCACGATCGGGTCATCGAGACCCTGGAGCAGCAGGACCGGGCAGGTCGCGTCGGTCACGTGGCCGGCCGGGGAACGTTCCGCGTAGACGTACTCGAAGCCGGGCAGCGGGCCGATCAGGCCGTCCAGGTAGTGCGACTCGAAGTCGTGCGTCTCCGCCGCGAACTCGCGCAGGTCGGCCACCCCGAAATAGGACGCCGCCGCGCTGAACACCGGCTGCCTGGCCGCCTGCGTGGTCACGGCGGCCAGCGCGGTCCAGCCGCCCGCCGACGCGCCCCGGACCCCGAGTCGCCGCGGATCGGCCTCGTCCTTGTCGGCCAGCGCCAGCCCGGCCGCCACCACGTCCTCCACGTCCACCACGCCCCACTGCATGCGCAGCCGCTCCCGGTAACTGCGGCCGTACCCGGTGGAGCCCCCGTAGTTCACGTCGATGACGCCGATGCCGCGGCTGGTGAAGTAGGCCTTCTCCAGATCGAGCAGGCCGACCACGTGCGAGGTGGGGCCGCCGTGGGCCCAGACGATGTAGGGCGGCAGTTCCCCGTCCGGTGCCACCGCGTCCGGGTGCGTCGGCGGGTACACCAGCGCGTGCACGTTGCGCCCGTAGTGTCCTTCCAGCCGGACCTGGTCCGGCACCGGCAGGTACCCGGCCTCGGGAACCTCCTCGGTCTCCCGGCGCAGCACCTCGGACTTCCCGCTGGCCGCGTCGACCCGCACCACGGACAGCGGGGTCTGCGGGCCACCGGCCACCGCGACGATCGTGTCCCCGTCCGCGGACACGCCACCATGAAACTCCTGGAACGGCAGGTCGAGGTCGGCGATCTCCCCCGTCTCCGGGTCGAGCAGCCCCAGCCGCATACCGCCCTGACCGTGCAGCACCGCCAGCCGGCCGTCGCCCAGCATCGCGTACGGCCGCCCGCCCAGCTGCCACAACGGCTCGGCGAACTCCTCCTCGGCCGGGTACAGCGCCTGGGCCGGCTCGCCGACCAGGCCGACCTGATACAGGTTCCACCAGCCGGGCCAGTCCGAGGCCACGTACAGGCTGGTCTCAGTGCGCCACACGGGCGCCAGCACGGACTCCCTCATCCCGCCCTTAACCAGCCGCCCGCGCCCCAGCACCCCCCCGGAGATCTGGGCTACCCGCAATTCGGTCCCATCCCAGGGCATCCGCGGGTGATTCCAGCAGATCCAGGCCAGCCGGCTCCCATCCGGGGACAACGTGGGGAAGGCAAAAAAATCGGAGCCGCTGACCAGCTCACGGATAGCCGCGGGATCTTCCGCCGCGCTCCCGTCCAGCGGCACCGCCACCAGGCTGCGGGTGATCTTGCCGCCCTCGTGCCGCTCCTGGACGGACCACACCTCCTGCCCATCCGCTGACAAGATGAAGTCCGCGAAACGCAGCTCGCCAAGCCCGTCGTCGGTGGCCGGCGGGGTCAGCGGCACCGGGGATGATGCCTCCGCAAGGTACAGCCGCTGGTCGGCGTAGTTCGCGAACACAATGGCCTGGCCCGCCGCGGCGGTGCTGCCGTCCCGGGGCCTCCCGGGCACCGGCAGGTACGACCGCCCGCCGTACTCGTGCACGCGGCTGCGCGCGTTCCACGGCGCGGGCAGCAACGCCTGCTGATGACCGGCTGCGTCACAGTGCACCACCGTCACCCGGCCGCCCTCGTCCGGGCGCCCCTCCTGCCACCACACATCGGTGCCGATAACTATCGGGTAGGAGATCAGCACCTGTCCCTTGGCCACGTCGGCCGCGGTGATGGGGGAAGGCCAGGCGCCGTAGGGGATTCGGGGAGCTGAAACGCTGTCTGTCATAGGGGATATCGTCTACCATTCGCGGGTCTGCCAGGGGAGATTCCGGACATGCCACAGGACTCCCCGGAGAGATTCCGGACATGCCGTGCAGTGCGCGTACCCTCGGATGCGAAATGAGCGCCTCCCGCACCTATCAGATACGCACCTACGGGTGCCAGATGAACATGCACGACTCCGAGCGGCTGGCTGGCCTGCTCGAAGACGCCGGTTATCAGCGTGCCCCCAGCGGGGAACCCGCGGACGTTGTCGTATTCAACACCTGCGCGGTCCGCGAGAACGCCGATAACCGGCTCTACGGCAACCTGGGCCATCTGCTTCCGGTCAAGCAGTCCCGGCCGGGAATGCAGATCGCCGTGGGCGGATGCCTGGCCCAGAAGGACCGGGCCGGAATCGCCGAGCGGGCGCCCTGGGTCGATGTCGTGTTCGGCACGCACAATATCGGCTCGCTGCCCGCCCTGCTCGAACGGGCGCGGGTGCAACGAAGCCGCGCAGGTGGAGATCGCCGAGTCGCTGGAGCGGTTCCCCTCGGTCCTGCCGGCCCGCCGCGAGTCCAGCTATTCCGCCTGGGTGGCCATCTCGGTGGGCTGCAACAACACCTGCACGTTCTGCATCGTGCCGAGCCTGCGCGGGCGGGAGGAGGACCGGCGGCCAGGCGACGTGCTGGCCGAGATCCGCGCGCTGACCGGGGAGGGGGTCATCGAGGTCACCCTGCTCGGGCAGAACGTGAACTCCTACGGTGTCGGCTTCGGTGACCGGCTGGCCTTCGGCAAGCTGCTGCGGGCCTGTGGCGGGATCGACGGGCTTGAGCGGGTGCGCTTCACCTCGCCGCACCCGCGGGACTTCACCGACGACGTGATCACCGCCATGGCCGAGACGCCGAACGTGATGCCGCAGCTGCATATGCCCTTGCAGTCCGGTTCCGACGCGGTGCTGCGGGCCATGCGCCGCGCCTACCGGCGGGAGAAGTACCTGGCCATCCTGGACCGGGTCCGGGCGGCCATGCCGGACGCCGCCATCACGACCGACATCATCGTGGGCTTCCCCGGTGAGACCGACCGTGACTTCGAGGACACCCTCGACCTGGTCCGCCAGGCGCGCTTCGCCGGGGCGTTCACGTTCCAGTACTCGCCGCGCCCGGGCACCCCGGCGGCCGGGATGGACGGGCAGGTACCCCCGGCTGTGGTCGCGGAGCGCTATCAGCGGCTCGCCGCGCTGGTCGAGGACGTGTCGCTGGCCGAGAACGAGGTGTTCGCCGGCCGCGACGTCGAGGTGCTGGTGGCCGAGGGTGAGGGCCGTAAGGACGGCGCCACCCACCGGCTGTCCGGCCGGGCCCGGGACAACCGGCTGGTGCACTTCGCCCCGGGCGATACCGCGCCGCGCCCGGGCGACCTGGTCACGACGACGGTGACCCGGGCCGCCCCGCACTACCTGGTCGCGGACGGCGGCCCGCGGACGGTCCGGCGTACCCGTGGCGGCGACGCCTGGCAGGCCCGCCGGGACGGCCCGCCACCGGCCGCCACGGACGGGCCGGCGGTGGCGGCCGCGGTGCCGCTCGGCATGCCCGCCGTCGGCCGTCCCGCCTGACCGCCACCCGCCTTGACCTCTTGCGGCAATTCGTGATCGAATGCTCACTTAGTGCGATCAACCCTGCCCTCCGGACCTGCGTCTGCACAGGTGGGCGGCCTATGGGGCCGCCATCATCAAGGGGGGACATTCATGCTGTTTTCCGTGAGTACCGTCCGCCGGGCCGCTGTGGCCCTGGCGGTCGGCTGCGCCACCGCGCTGACCGTGACGGCCGCCTCGGCGGCCCCGACCACCCCCGCGCACTCGGCGCGGCCGGCGGCCATCCCGACCTGCGCGCGGGACAACCTGAAGTTCCACGTGAGCCAGGGCAGCGGCGCCGCGGGCACCTTCACCTACCTGCTGAGGTTCACCAACACCTCGCGCCGCACCTGCTACCTGTTCGGGTTCCCGGGCGTCGCGGCGGTGAACCGGCACGGGCGGCAGCTGGGCAGCCCGGCGGCCTGGGTGGCGGGGGCGCCGCTGCGGGTGGTCACCCTGCGGCGTGGCTGGACCGGGCACGCGGTGCTGCGGATCACCGATGCCGCGTTCTTCCCGCACCGGCTGTGCCGCCCCGCCAGGGCCCGCGGCCTGCGGGTCATCCCGCCGAGCCGGGTGGCGCCGGGGTTTGCCCGGCTCCGCTTCCTGGCCTGTTCCCGCCCGGGCCTCGTCTACCTGCGGGTCCAGCGGATCCAGCCGGGCCGCGGCCACCTCTGAGGCCTGATCCGCCCGGTCCCGGGGATGGCCGGGACCGGGCGGGCGGCCGCGCGGGCGGGCCGGGCTGGAGCCCGGACCGCCCGCCGGATGGCACACTGTCGGCATGGCAGACCCGGTGCTCGCGGTGCTCGGTCCCACCGCGGCCGGGAAGTCGGATCTCGCCCTGCGGCTGGCTGGTGAGCTCGGCGGCGAGATCATCAACGCCGACTCCATGCAGCTGTACCGGGGCATGGACATCGGCACGGCCAAGCTCACCGTGGCCCAGCGCCAGGGCATCCCGCATCATCTGCTCGACGTGTGGGACGTGCGGTATCCCGCCAACGTGGCCGAATATCAGCGGATGGCGCGGGAGACCATCGCTGAGGTGACCGCCCGCGGCCGGGTACCGATCCTGGTCGGCGGCTCCGGGCTGTACCTGCGCGCCGCCCTGGATGACCTGAACTTCCCCGGCACCGACCCCGCCGTCCGGGAGCGGCTCGAGGCTGAACTGGCCGCGCGGGGCCCGGCCGAGCTGCACGCGAGGCTGGCCACGCTCGACCCCGGTGCGGCCGCGGGCATCCTGCCCAGCAACGGCCGCCGGCTCGTCCGCGCGCTGGAGGTCATCGAGCTGTCCGGGCAGCCGTTCACCGCGACGCTGCCGCGCTATGAGTCGCTGTACCCCTCGGTGCAGATCGGGCTGCGGGTCAGCCGCGGCGAACTGGACCGCCGGATCGCCGTCCGGGTGGCGCAGATGTGGCGGGCGGGCCTGGTGGACGAGGTGCGCGGGCTGGAGCAGGCGGGGCTGCGCGAGGGCCGGACCGCCAGCCAGGCGCTCGGCTACGCGCAGGTGCTGCGGGTCCTGGCCGGGGAGTGGGACGAGGACGAGGCCCGTGAGCAGACCGTCAAGGCCACCCGGCGGTTCGCCCGCCGCCAGGAGGCTTGGTTCCGCCGCGACCCCCGGGTGATCTGGCTGGACGCCGGTCCCGGCGCGGACCTGCCGGCCCAGGCACTGGCTACGATCAAGAGATGCCATCCGCCCAGGAGCCACTCACCGAGCGCCAGTTCACCGAGCGCGAATTTAGCCAGCGCGAGTTCGCCAAGGGCCACGGCACCGAGAACGACTTCGTGATCCTGCCCGATCCCCACGGCGAGCATGAGCTCACTCCGGCCGCCGCGGCGCGGCTGTGTGACCGCCGGGCCGGGATCGGGGCGGACGGCGTGCTGCGGGTGGTCCGGACCGGCCCGGGGGAAGACGGCCCGGAGTGGTTCATGGACTACCGCAACGCCGACGGCAGCATCGCCGAGATGTGCGGCAACGGCGCCCGCGTGTTCGCCCGCTACCTGCTGGAGCACGGCCTGGCCGCCGGGCCGTCGTTCGCGGTGGCGACCCGGTCCGGGATCCGCCAGGTCCGGGTGGAACCGGACGGCCAGATCAGCGTGGACATGGGCCCGGCCGCCGTCCTCGGCCCGGGGCAGGCCGTGATCGGCGGCGTGATCCGGGACGGCCTGCGGGTCAGCGTCGGCAACCCGCACCTGGTCTGCCTGGTAGACGACGCGCTGGGCAAGTTCGACCTGGCCGTGCCGCCCGGCCTGGACCCGGCCGACTTCCCGGACGGCGGCAACGTGGAACTGGTCCGGCGGACCGGGCCGGACGCCATCAGCATGCGGGTGCACGAGCGGGGCTCGGGCGAGACGCGCTCCTGTGGTACCGGCGCGGTCGCGGCTGCGGCAGCAGCAGCCGCTGTGTCCTCCGCAACGAAAACCGCCCCCCGCCAGTGGCACGTCACGGTGCCGGGTGGTGAGCTGCTGGTGACCCTGGAGGCCGGGACCAGCTGGCTGACCGGGCCCGCGGTGATCGTGGCCGAGGGGGAACTCGACCCGGACTGGCTGGCGGCCCGCTAGCCGGGGACGCCGGTGGTTCCGGGGGCCGCGTCGCCGGTCCCGGCGCGGCCGGTCAGCTCGGACACCGCAGCGCCGCGCAGCGACGCGTCCAGCACCTCGGCGATGTGCGCCATGGCGGGCGGACTCTGCGACCCGGCCGCCGTCATGGCCGCGCTGATCTGCAGGCTGCAACCGGGGTTGGCCGAGATGACCAGCGGCGCCCCGGTGGCCAGCACCGAGGCCGCCTTGCGGGCGCCCAGCTCGCCCGCGGCCTCGGGCTGCAGCAGGTTGTACACGCCGGCCGAGCCGCAGCAGGTCCCCGGATCGGACGGCTCGACCAGCTCCAGCCCGGGAATCTCGCGGAGCAGGTCCCGGGGCTGGCGCCGGATGCCCTGCGCGTGCCCCAGGTGACAGGCCTCGTGGTAGACCGCGGTGACCGGGAGCGGATGCCGGACCGCCCGCGGGCCGCCGTCAGCGGCCAGTTCGGCGAGGAACTCGCTGAGGTCACGGACCCGCTGGTGAAGCGCTCGGCCCGCGCTGCCTCATCGCCGTCCCCGCCGAAAAGATGGGTGTACTCCTTCATGGCCGAGCCGCAGCCCGCCGAGTTCACCACGACCACGTCCACCCCCGCGTCCTCGAACGCGGTCATGGTCCGCCGGGCGAACCCGGCGGCCTCGGTGGCCCGGCCGCTGTGCAGCGACAGGGCGCCGCAGCAGCCCTGCTTGCGCGGGATGACGACGTCGCATCCCTCAGCGGCCAGGATCCGCACGGTCGCCTCGTTCACGTCCGGGAAGAACACCTGCTGCACGCAGCCGGTGAGCAGGCCGACCACCGCCCGCCGCGGCCCCTGCGCGGGCACCCGGCGGGCCAGGGCGGCGTGCTTGCGGGGCGGTGCGGGCGCCACCTTGAGTGACGCCACCATCTCGGGGGCAAACCGGGCGGCCAGCCGGCTGCTTTCCAGCCGCCGGATGACCCCGGTGCGCTGGGCGGCCCGCAGCGGGCGGGTCAGCATCCGGAGCCGGGCCGGGTACGGGAACGTCGCGAAGATCGCCGCGCGAGCGGCCCGCTCGCGCGGCGAGCGGGGCGGCAGCGGTGCGGGGGCCGGCCCGCCCGGCGGCTCCTCGGCCCAGCCGCGGGCCGCCTCGATCAGCCGGTCGTAGTGCACCCCCGAGGGGCAGGCCGGCACGCAGGCCATGCAGCCGAGGCAGCGGTCCAGGTGGGTGACGGCCGTCTCGCTGGCCACTGACCCGCCCCCCACTGGTTCGCCCGCCACGGTCTCGCCCGCCGCGGCCCCGTCCAGGATCTGGGTGATCAGGTGGATCCGCCCGCGCGGCGAGTCCATCTCCTCGCCCCACAGCTGGTAGGTCGGGCAGACGGGCAGGCAGAAGCCGCAGTGCACGCAGTCGGACGCCAGCGCGCGCAGCTCGCCGGACGGGTCGATGGGCGACGTGCCCGGCGTGCCCGTGGCCTCCGGGGCCCCGCCCACCTTCCCCTCGTCCTGCGGCTCGCTCACTCGCGTCCCTCCCGCACTCAGATCCCCCCGGCGAACCGGCCGGGCGCCATCAGGTGCCCGGGGTCGAACTGGTCCTTCAGCGCCCGCATCAGGCTGAGCGAAGGCACCGGGCCCCACATGTCGATCAAGGTTTGCGCGGCGGCCGGGGCCCGGACCACCACGGCGCTGGCCCGGGCCGGGGGGCCCTCCCCGCCCGCGAACCCCGGTTCCAGGTCGCGGGCGAGGCGCTCGCGCAGCCCGGCCAGGAACGCGGCGAGCGCCTCCGGTGCGGCGGTCCCGGGCACCGCGGCGTGCAGCACGCCCGCCGCGGCCGAGCCGGCCACCGCCGGGTCCAGCCCGGCCGCCCGCCCCGCGGCGTCCACCGCGTCCAGCACGCCGGGCAGGGCCGCGGCCCAGAAGCCGATCTGGATCAGCGTGCTGCCCTCCCGGGCGGCGGCCCCGGACCCGGGGATCGCGGGCCCCGCACCCCACCAGGATGGCGCGGCGTCCAGGGTCGCGGTGCCCGCCCCGAGCACCCCGCGCATCAGCGAGGCCCGCTCGGACAATCCGCCGGGGTCGCCTTCCAGCAGCACCGCCACCCGGACCAGGCCGTCCCGCGACGGCCGGTCGATCTCGATGGCCACCGGGGCGAGGTCGGACCCGGCCGCCGCCGCGACGCCCTCGGCGGCCGCGGCCGGGTCGGCGTAGCCCGCGGTCACGAACGCGGTCGCGGCGGGCAGCGGGTGCAGCCGGAAGATGGCCTCGGTGATCAGGCCGAGCGTCCCCTGCGAGCCGGTGTACAGCTTGCCGAGGTCGTACCCGGCCACGTTCTTGACGACCTTGCCGCCGGACTTGGTCACGGTCCCGTCCGGGCGGATCACCGTGATGCCGATCAGCAGGTCGCGGGGGGTGCCGTAGCGCAGCCTGCGCGGCCCGGCCGCGCCCGTGGCGAGTACGCCGCCGACCGTGGGGGAGCTGGCCTGGCCACCATGGCCGGGGCCGGGCGGGACATCCAGGGCAAGCTGCTGCCGGGCGGTGGCCAGCACCCCGGCCAGCCGGTCCATGGTCACGCCGGCCTGGGCCCGGACCACCAGGTCACCGGCGGCGTGCTCGATCACCCGGTCCAGCCGCAGGGTGTCGATGACCAGGTCGAGCTGGCGGGGCGGGACGCCCCACGACACGGTGGTCCCGCTGCCCCGCGGCACCACCGCGAGCTCGTGCTCGGTCGCCGCCGCCAGCAGGGCGCTGGCCTCGCTGGTGTCGGCGGGGGAGGCGACCCAGGGCGGAGTCAGGCCGCCCACCGCGTCCCGCGGGCCGCCCGGCCGCACCGCGCGGCAGGCCCGGGCCAGCGATCCGGGTACCGAGGCAGTGCTCAAAACTGCTCGGCCAGACCTGCGGCGACCGCCGGGTGCACGCCGCGGCGCGGGCCGGGGACCTCACCGCACAGCCGCGGGGTGGGGAAGATCTTGCCCGGGTTGCACAGCCCGGCCGGGTCGAACGCGCAGCGGAGCAGCTGCATGGTGTCCAGGTCCTCCCGGGTGAACATCCTCGTCATGTACTTGGACTTGTCCGTGCCCACGCCGTGCTCCCCGGTGATGGAGCCGCCGTGCTCGATGCACAGGTCCAGGATGGCCCCGGACACCTCCTCGGCCCGGGCTTCCTCCCCGGGCGTGGCGTCGTTGTACAGGACCAGCGGATGCAGGTTGCCGTCGCCTGCGTGGAACACGTTGGCCACCCGGATCCCGGACGCGGCCCCCAGGGCGGCGATCTTGTCCAGTACCTCGCCGAGCGCCGTGCGCGGGACCACTCCATCCTGGACCAGGTAGGCCGGGGAGATACGGCCCACCGCGGCGAACGCGGACTTGCGCCCGGCCCAGATCGCGGCGCGCTCCGCCGGGTCGTCCGCCTCCCGGATCTCGGTGCAGCCGGCCTGCCCGGCACAGCTCCCGCACCGCCGCGCTGTCCCGGCGCACATCGGCCTCGGGGCCGTCCAGTTCCACGACCAGGACCGCCCCGGCGCCCGCCGGGTAGTTGCACGCCACCGCGGCCTCGGCCGCCTCGATGGCCAGCGCGTCCATCATCTCGATGGCGGCGGGCAGGATGCCGGCCCCGATGATCCCCGAAACCGCGGCCCCGCCCGCCCCGGTGGTCTCGAACGCGGCCAGCAGCGTGGTGATGACCTGCGGGATCCTGGTCAGCTTGACCACGATCTTGGTCACGATGCCGAGCGTGCCTTCCGAGCCGGTGAACATGCCGACCAGGTCGTAGCCGGGTGCGGCCCCGGTGCCGTCTCCCAGCCAGGTCAGTTCCCCCTCGGGGGTGACGATCTGCAGGCCGGTCACGTGATGCACGGTGAAGCCGTGCTTGAGGCAGTGCGCGCCGCCGGAGTTCTCCGCCACGTTGCCGCCCACCGAGCAGATCACCTGGCTGGACGGGTCCGGGGCGTAGAAGTAGCCGTACGGCCGGGCCGCGGTGCTGACCGACAGGTTGGTGACGCCCGGTTCCACGATCGCCCGCTGGCTGACCGGGTCGATCGCGATGATCCGGCGCATCCGCGAGGTCACGATGAGGACACCGTCGGTGCGCGGCAGGGCCCCGCCGGACAGGCCGGTGCCCGATCCCCGGGCCACGAACGGCACCCGGGCCCGGACACACTCCGTGACGATCTCCGCGACCTGCTCCGCCGTCTCCGGCAGCACCACGAGGCCGGGGGCGGCTCGATGCGAGGTGAGCCCGTCGCACTCGTAGGTGCGCAGCTCAGCAGGATCTGACACCACTCCGCCCGCCCCGCAGATCTCGGTCATCCGGGGCACCATCGCCTGGACCGTCATCCCGCCTCCACGCTGCTGCTTACCCTCCAGGGTGCCCCTTGGCGGGCCGCTAGTCCACGATGGGCGCGGGTTACGGCATCTCCGCTCGCTCTCCCGAGAGCTGCTACGGCATCTCCGCTGGTTTCCCGAGAGCTGCTACGGCATCTCCTCGTAGGCGGGCAGGGTCAGGAAGTCCGCGTAGTCGTCGGCCAGGGCCACCGCGCTGAACAGCGCGGCCGCCTGCTCGAACCGGGGCTCGTCGAAGGCCGGGCCGGCCGCCTCCCGGATGGTGGCCGACTCCTCGGCGATGATCCGCTCGGCGAGATCCCGGGTCACCAGCTGGCCGTCGTCCAGCCGGACGCCGTTGTGCATCCACTGCCAGACCTGGGACCGGGAGATCTCGGCCGTCGCCGCGTCCTCCATCAGGTTGAAGATGGCCACCGCCCCGTTCCCGCCCAGCCAGGACGTGAGGTACTGGAGCCCGACGCTGATGTTGTTGCGCAGCCCGGCCTCGGTGATGGTCCCGGGCGTCTTGCTCACCGCGAGCAGGTCCGAGGCGGAGACGCTGACGTCGTCCCGCTGCCGGGTGAGCTGGTTGGGCCGGTCACCCAGGGCCGCGTCGAACACCTCGCGGCAGAGCGGCACCAGGTCCGGGTGGGCCACCCAGGAGCCGTCGAAGCCGTCGGCCGACTCGCGCGTCTTGTCCTCGCGCACCTTGGCCAGCGCGACCGCGTTCACCTCGGGATCGCGCCGGCTGGGGATGAACGCGGCCATCCCGCCCATGGCGTGCGCGCCCCGCTGGTGGCAGGTCTTCACCAGCAGTTCGGTATACGCGCGCATGAACGGGGCGGTCATCGTCACCGAGTTGCGCTCGGGCAGCACGAATTCCTGCCCCCGGCTGCGGAACTTCTTGATCACGCTGAACAGGTAGTCCCAGCGGCCCGCGTTCAGCCCGGCGCTGTGGTCACGCAGCTCGTAGAGGATCTCCTCCATCTCGAACGCCGCCGGGATGGTCTCGATCAGCACCGTGGCCCGGATCGTGCCGCGCGGGATGCCCAGGCTGTCCTGGGCCAGGTTGAAGGCGTCGTTCCAGAGCCGGGCCTCCAGATGGCTTTCGATCTTGGGCAGATAGAAGTAGGGGCCGGATCCCTTCTCCAGCTGGCGGCGTGCGCAGTGGAAGAAGTACAGCGCGAAGTCGAACAGGCTCCCGGAGACCCGCTGGCCGTCCACCAGCAGGTGCTTCTCATCCAGGTGCCAGCCACGCGGCCGGACCACGATGGTGGCCAGGTCCGCGTCCGGGCCCAGCTGGTAGGACTTGCCTTCCTCGCTGGTGAAGTCCAGGGTCCGGTCCAGCGCGCCGATGAGGTTGAGCTGGCCGGAGACCATGTTTTCCCACAGCGGGGTGTTCGCGTCCTCGAAGTCGGCGAGCCACACCCTGGCCCCGGAGTTCAGCGCGTTGATGGTCATCTTCCGGTCGGTCGGGCCGGTGATCTCGACCCGCCGGTCCACCAGGCCCGGGGCCGGCGCGGCCACCCGCCATTCGGGGTTATCCCGGATCGGCTGGGTCGCGGCCAGGAAGTCCAGCGTGCCCCCGGCCGAGAGCTCCTGCTGCCGCGCCGCGCGGGCCGCCAGCAGTTCCATGCGGCGCCCGCCCAGCTCCCGGTGCAGCGCGGCGACCAGGCCGACCGCCTCGGGGGTGAGAACCTCGTCGAAACGGTCCCGCTTGGGACCAGTGATCTCCACACCGTCGCTGGCCATGCCGCGCTCCTCCCAGGTCATCCGGTGCCTGTCGTTACCGGGAATGTTACTAGTTGGTAATGACCCGGGTGGCGCCGGTCCTGTGCTTCGTAACACCGCACCGGGGCGGGGGTCAAAGTGTTCCCGGACACATCCCGGGCACAACCTGCGCGGCGCAGGTGTTTATCAGAGCAGGTGTTTATTCAGATGAGCGTATCCCGGAGGCATGACAGCATTGGCAGACCAGAGCACGGCAACCCGCATAACCGACCCAGATGAGCAGGCGATGACCCTTCCCAGCGAGCTACCGCAGGAGGTCCCTGCGGAGAACACCGCGGCTCCGTTTACCGGGGATGGCGCCCAGCGGGACCTGGATGTGGGCGCGCTCGATCTGCAGGACCGGCATGCGCTGCGCCGGGTCTCCGGGCTGTCCACCGAACTCGAGGACGTCAGCGAGGTCGAGTACCGGGCGCTGCGGCTGGAGCGGGTCATCCTGGTCGGCGTGTGGACCGAGGGGACGCTGGCCGACGCGGAGAACTCACTGCGTGAGCTGTCCCGGCTGGCCGAGACGGCCGGCTCGGTGATCCTGGAGGGACTGGTGCAGCGCCGGGGGCGGCCCGACGCGGCAACCTATATCGGGGCGGGCAAGGCCGCCGAGGTTGCGGCGCTGGTCGCGGCGACCGGCGCGGACACGGTGATCTGTGACGGCGAGCTGACTCCCAGCCAGCTGCGCCGGCTGGAAGGCGTGGTGAAGGCGAAGGTCATCGACCGGACCGCGCTGATCCTGGACATCTTCGCCCAGCACGCCCGGAGCAAGGAGGGCAAGGCCCAGGTCGAGCTGGCCCAGCTCGAGTACCTGCTGCCCCGGCTGCGGGGCTGGGGCGAGTCGCTGTCCCGGCAGGCCGGCGGCCGGGTGGCCGGCGGCGGCGGCATCGGCACCAGGGGTCCGGGCGAGACGAAGATCGAGACGGACCGGCGGCGGATCAGGACGCGCACGGCCCGGCTGCGCCGCCAGCTCGCCGAGATGTCGGTCGGCCGCGAGGTGCAGCGGCACCAGCGCCGCGACCAGGCCGTCCCGGCGGTGGCCATCGCCGGCTACACCAACGCGGGCAAATCCAGCCTGCTCAACCAGCTGACCGGGGCCGGGGTGCTGGTGGATGACTCACTGTTCGCGACCCTCGACCCGTCCGTCCGCCGGGCCCGGACCCCGTCCGGCCGCTGGTTCACCCTGACTGACACCGTCGGTTTCGTCCGCCACCTCCCGCACCAGCTGGTCGAGGCGTTCCGGTCCACCCTGGAGGAGGTCGCCGAGGCGGACCTGATCCTGCACGTGGTGGACGGCAGCGACGCCGATCCGCAGGCGCAGATCTCCGCCGTCCGCGAGGTGCTCGGCGAGATCGGGGCGCGCGAGGTCCCGGAGCTGGTCGTGATCAACAAGGCGGACGCCGCCGACCCCATCGACGTGGAGGCGCTCCGGCGGCAGGAGCCGCGCAGCGTGGTCGTGTCCGCGCGCACCGGCGAAGGGCTGGAGGCACTGGCCGAGGCGGTCGAGGCGGTGCTCCCGCGGCGTAACCGCGAGGTCAGCGCCGTGGTGCCGTACGTGCGGGGTGACTTGGTGGCCCGGGCTCATCAGGAGGGTGAGGTGCTCGCGCTGCGGCACTGTGCCGCCGGTACCGAGCTGACCGCCCGGGTCCCGCCGGCCCTGGCCGCCGAGATCGACCGCATTGCCGTTCCCGCGGGAAGCTAATCCGCACCCGGAATAGTGCGTGCTGACGATGCTGTGCCCGGAAGCCATGCCGGCGAGGGGTCCGGCATGGGAAACTTTGCGGAGCAGACGACAACGCCATCCGAACGCGCGGTGAATTCCTGTGCGGGCCTTATCCGGTAAAGCAGAACGAGGCTCCTGGTGGACACGCTGCGCAGCCAAGACCGCCCGGACCTGTACAGACAGTGAGATCACCGGAAAGGCCGGCAATTTCCGTCCTGCCTTCTTCGTGAACTGCCTGTACAGGGACCCTGTAGTGCAATACCGTAACTGAACCGATATTGTTGGCTGCCGCATCCCGCGGCGCCGCCGTCGGTCGCTCTGGACCCCGCGGTACCGGGGGCCTGGCGGGGGGCCATCAGTGGTACGGACGAGCTATGGCAGGTGACCGCGCATGACGCAGGTACGCCCGGTCTGGCGCGCTCCCCTCCGGCCCCTCCCGCATGCGCGGCCGGGGGCATGCCGGTGACCGTCCGCCTGCTCACGAACATAGGCCGCCTCTGGACCGGGTCCGAGATCTGGAGTAACGCGGCCATCCTCACCCACAACGACCGTATCGCCTGGGTGGGCCGGGCCTCGGAACTCCCGGAGAGCCTGCCCGGCGTGGTCGAGGACATCGTCAACGTCAACTCGGTGGAAAACCTGGGTGGCGGATTGGTCACCCCGGGCCTGATCGACGCCCACACCCACCCGGTCTACGCGGGTAACCGCTGGGCGGAGCTGGCCATGCGGTCGGGCGGCTCCTCAGCCAACGAGATCGCCGCGGCCGGCGGCGGCATGGCCTCCACCGTCACGGTGACCCGCGGGACCGATCCCTGGACCCTGTGCAACGGGGTGCGGGAGCGGCTCGGCGAGTGGCTGCGCTTCGGGACGACCACGATCGAGGCCAAGACCGGGTATCACCTGACCCGCGACGGTGAGCTCGCCGACGTGCGGATGCTCCGGTCGCTGGAAGGCGAGCCCGGCATGCCGCGGGTGCACGTGACGTTCCTGGCTGCGCACGCGGTGCCGCCGGAATTCTTCGGCCGCCGCAACGACTACATCGACGCCGTGGGCACCTGGTGCTCGGACGCGGCCGCGGTCGGCGCGGACAGCGTGGACGTCTACTGCGAAGAAGGCCGCTTCACCGAGCGGGAAGCACGATGGATCCTCAGCGCGGGCCGCGCGGCCGGCCTGCTGCCGCGGGTGCACGCCTGCGGGGAGAGCCGGACTGGTGCGGCCCGGCTGGCCGCCGAGCTGGGCTGCGCGTCGGCGGACGTGCTGCACGAGGCGAGTGACGAGGACGTGGCGGCCCTGGCCCAGGCCGGGGTGGCCGCGGTCGTCTGCCCGGGCACGGCTCTGGAGATCGGCAAGAACCCGCCGGTGCGCGCGCTGCTGGACAAGGGAGTCGCGGTCGCCCTGGGCTCGGACCACTCCCCGGGCGGGAACGGGATCACCTCGATGCCCCTGGTGATCTCGCTGGCCGTGTCGCAGTTCGGGCTCAGCGTGACCGAGGCCCTGCGGGCCGCCACGCTCGGCGGCGCCCAGGCGCTGCGGGCCCCCGACCGCGGTGCGATGACCCGCGGCCGCCTGGCCGACATCGTGCTCTGGGACGCCGACCACGAGGGCGCGTTCGCCTGGTCCTACGGGCTCAAGCCGAGCCGGGTGTGGCTCGGCGGCGCGCCGGTCGCCACCTGACCTGACCGCCCAGTTCCGGGCCAGCCCACCGCCTGCCATATGGCATGCTGCCGCTATGCCTTCCGCTGCACGTCCTTCTTCCACGGCCTCCCCGGCGGACATCGCAGGCGTCAGCGTCGTCGTGGGGGAGGAGGAACTGCTGGTCGAGCGGGCGGTGGCGCGCCTGGTCGCGGCCGCAGGGCCGGTGGAGGACGTGCGCCACGTGCAGGCCGCGGGACTGCGGCCTGGCGAGCTGGCCTCGATGACCGCGCCCTCCCTGTTCGGCGGGGGATGCGTCATCGTGGTGCACGGCACCGCCGACGCCGCGAAGAACGTCGCCGACGAGATCGCCAGCCTCGCGGGTGATCCGCCGCCCGAGACTGTCCTGGTGCTCACCCACGCCGGCGGAGCCAAGGGGAAGGCTCTCCTGGCCGCGCTGGGCAAGCGCGGCGCCCGGATGATCGAGTGCCAGAAGGTGACCCGGCTCGGCGAGCGGATGCAGTTCATCCGGGGCGAGTTCCGCCAGGCGGGGCGGACAGTCGAGGAAAGCGGCGTGCGGGCCCTGATCGACGCCCTGGGCAATGATCTGCGTGAGCTCGCCGCCGCGTGCTCGCAACTGTCCGCGGACACCACCGGGGTGATCGACCAGGCCGTGGTGGCCCGCTACTACCGGGGCCGGGCCGAGGCGAGCGGCTTCACCGTGGCCGACCGGGCCGTCGAGGGGCGCCTGGGGGATGCGCTGGAGCTGCTGCGCTGGGCGCTGGCGGTCGGGGTGTCACCCGTGCTCATCACCAGCGGCCTGGCCCAGGGAGTACGCCTGCTGGGCCGGGTGGGCAGTGCCCCGAAAGGGCAGCCGGATGCGGCCGTGGCCGCCGAGGTCGGCGCGCCCCCGTGGAAGATCGACCGCGTCCGGCAGCAGCTGCGGGGCTGGACCCCGGAGGGGGTGGCCCGCGCCCTGGCCGTCGTGGCCCGGGCGGACGCTCAGGTCAAAGGAGAGGGAACGAGCGCCGGCTACGCCCTGGAGGTAGCCATCCGCGACATCGTGGCCTGCCGGGCTCGCTAGGTGGACGGCCTGGGTGAGCTCAGGCCGCGTTCTGCAGCTCGGCGCAGCGGTGGGCGATGGCCGACTTGCGGTTGGCGGCCTGGTTCTTGTGGATGACGCCCTTGCTCGCCGCCTTGTCGAGGTTGCGGCAGGCGGTGCGCATGGCCGTGGTGGCCGCGTCGAGGTCGCCGGCGTCGGCAGCCTCGCGGAACTTGCGCACCGAGCTCTTCAGTGAGGTCTTCACCGCCTTGTTGCGCTGCCGGTGCTTCTCGTTCTGCTTGTTGCGCTTGATCTGGGACTTGATGTTCGCCACGCGGAAGCCTCACTCGGGATCTCGTCTGGGTGCCGGAGACGTACCGTCGCGCCCGGCCGCGCCGCGTGCCGACAGCATGATCCAGCGGCAGCAGGGGCAACGACGACAGCGCTTACGCTCCGACGAGGCAGGATAGCCTATCGGGCAGTGCGTCTCAAAACTGGTGCGGGCGGGGCTCGGGCACCGGCTCCCCCATGCGACCATGAAAGACACCGAATCCCAACACGAACCAGGCGGATTTCCTGTGCCAGCAGTGCCCGAGAAGGTCCTTCCGGATGGTGCGCAGCCCGCGACCAGTCCCGGTCATACCGACATGGGCATTATCAGGAACTTCTGCATCATCGCGCACATCGACCATGGCAAGTCCACCCTGGCGGACCGCATGCTGCAGTTCACCGGAGTGGTGACGGACCGCCAGATGCGGGCCCAGTACCTGGACCGGATGGACATCGAGCGCGAGCGGGGCATCACCATCAAGAGCCAGGCCGTCCGGCTGCCCTGGACCGGCCCTGAGGGCCGCCCTTACGTGCTCAACCTCATCGACACCCCGGGCCACGTGGACTTCACCTACGAGGTGTCCCGCTCGCTGGCCGCCTGCGAGGGGGCCATCCTGCTGGTCGACGCGGCCCAGGGCATCGAGGCCCAGACACTGGCCAACCTGTACCTGGCCCTCGAGGCCGACCTGCACATTATCCCCGTGCTGAACAAGATCGACTTGCCCGCGGCCCAGCCCGACCTCTACGCGGAGGAACTGGCCAGCATCATCGGCTGCGCCCCCAGCGACGTGCTCCGCGTCTCGGCCAAGACCGGAGAGGGGGTGCAGGACCTGCTCAACGCCGTGGTTCAGCAGGTCCCCTCGCCGCGGGGCAATCCGGACGCACCGGCCCGCGCCCTGATCTTCGATTCCGTCTACGACTCTTACCGGGGCGTGGTCACCTACGTGCGGGTGATCGACGGCCGCCTGACCCGGCGGGAGAAGAGCCTGATGATGTTGACCGGGGCGGCGCACGAAACGCTCGAGGTGGGCGTGATCTCACCCGAGCCGGTGCCGTCGGACAGCCTGGTCGCGGGTGAGGTGGGCTACCTCATCACCGGGGTCAAGGACGTCCGGCAGGCCCGGGTGGGCGACACCGTTACCAGCGCCGCGCGTCCCGCGGCCGAGGCCCTGCCCGGGTACGACCACCCGCGGCCCATGGTGTTCTCCGGCCTGTACCCGCTGGACGGCGACGACTACCCGGAACTGCGGGATGCCCTCGACAAGCTGCGGCTGAACGACGCGGCGCTGGTCTACGAGCCGGAAACGTCCACCGCGCTGGGCTTCGGCTTCCGCTGCGGGTTCCTGGGGCTGCTGCACATGGAGATCGTCCGGGAGCGGCTGGAGCGGGAGTTCGATCTGTCGCTCATCTCCACCGCGCCCAACGTGGTCTACCGGGTGGTGATGGAATCCGGTGCGGAGCTCCAGGTCACCAACCCCAGCGACTTCCCGAGCGGCACCCCCGGGTCAGCCGTCCCGTCCGGGCATCCGTCCGGGGGCAAGATCGCGAAGGTTTTCGAGCCCGTGGTCCGGGCGACGGTGCTGGCTCCGTCCGACTACATCGGGACGATCATGGAACTGTGCCAGGGCCGGCGGGGTGCGCTGCTGGGCATGGAGTACCTGTCCGCCGACCGGGTCGAGATCCGCTACACCCTGCCACTCGCGGAGATCATCTTCGACTTCTTCGACCAGCTGAAGTCGCGCACCCGCGGGTACGCGTCGCTGGACTATGAGCCGGACGGTGAGCTGGAGGCCGACCTGGTCAAGGTGGACATCCTGCTCCAGGGGCAGCCGGTCGACGCGTTCAGCCAGATCGTGCACGAGGACAAGGCCCGTGAGTACGGCCTGGCCATGACCTCCCGGCTGCGCGAGCTGATCCCGCGCCAGCAGTTCGAGGTGCCGATCCAGGCCGCGATCGGAGCCAAGATCATCGCCCGGGAGAACATCCGCGCGCTGCGCAAGGACGTCCTGGCCAAGTGCTACGGCGGTGACATCACCCGCAAGCGCAAGCTGCTGGAACGGCAGAAGGAAGGCAAGAAGCGGATGAAGACCATCGGCCGGGTCGAGGTGCCGCAGGAAGCCTTTGTCGCGGCCCTGTCCACCACGCCCGAACGCCAGCGCTGACCCGGCGCCGGCGGCTGACGGCCGTCAGCCGCCCGGGGAGGCGTGCTGGACGAACGGCGTGGGGTGCATCACGCTGCCGTGCGTCATGGTGACGGCGGCCACCGCGCCGAGCGCGACCACCAGCACGAACAGGATGATCGCTACCCAGCCCAGGATCAGGCCGGCCAGGGCCAGGCCGCTGCCCTGCTCACCGGTCCGCCGGATCTGGCCGCGCGCCATGTGGCCGAGGATCACCGCCGGGATCGCGGTCAGTCCCACGGTGAAGAACTCCGCGACCCCGCAGACCAGCGCGGCGACGGCCAGCGAGTTGGTCCCCCTCACGACGGGGGCGGGCGCCACGAACAGGGCCATCCCGCCGCCGGGCAGCTGGCCCGTCACCTGGGCCAGGTCCCCGTGGGTGCGCGCGGTGTAGACCCGGTGCAGGTGATCGTCGTACTCGTCTTTGGTGAGCCGGCCCGCGGCGAACCCGGATTTCAGCACCTCGGCCGCACGATCGCGGTCGGAGTCCGAGGCCCGCATGGTCGCGTGCCCGTACGCCGGACCCCCATAGCCAGGCCAGCTTGTCATCGACGCCTCCCGCCCGAGTGGCTCTGTCCCAGGATAACCACGCGCGAAACCGGTTCGCCCAGCGCTGTGGCGTCGAATACCGTGCAGGAGTGAGCGCGCAGGTGATCTCGGTGAACACGGGCCAGCGGCCAGGAGGCCGGCTGGGCGGGGCGGATCGGCCGCACCGCGATCGATAAGCGGCCCCGCAGCGGGCCGGTGACCATCGGGCGGCTCGGCGCCGACGACGACGAGCAGGTGGACAAGTGTCATCACGGCGGGCCTGACCAGGCCGTGTACGCCTACGCCCGGGAAGACCTGGACTGGTGGACCGAGCAACTCGGCCGCGAGCTGCCCAACGGCGTGTTCGGGGAGAACATCACCTCGGCCGGGCTGGACATTTCCGGGGCGCTGATCGGCGAGACGTGGCGGCTGGGCACCGCCGTGGTGCAGATTGCCTCGGTGCGCATCCCGTGCGGCACCTTCGCGGGCTGGATGGGCGAGCGGGCCTGGGTGAAACGGTTCGCCGCGGCGGCCCGCCCGGGTGCCTACCTGCGTGTCCTCGAAGAAGGGGTGGCGGGGGCGGGTGACCCCATTGTGGTCCTCTCGCGGCCGCCGGACAGCGTGACCGTGTCCGAGGCGATGCGCGCCTACTACGGGGACACTGTCCTGATGCGGCGGCTGCTGGACGCGCCGGGACTCGACCAGGGGTGGCAGGAGACGGCGGCCTCGGTACTCGGGCGCGCCGCCCGGGCGGACGCCGCTCGCGCGGAAGCCCTGCAGCACGAAGCCCTGCAGAACGAAGCCCTGGACTGACGTGCCTGGAGTACTTCCCCCCGGGACGCCTGTCCCCCCTGACGGCGTGCTGCCTTCCGGGGCCACCGCCCAGCTGGGCCAGCGCCCCTTCGGGTTCTACGTGCATGTGCCGTTCTGCCAGCGCCGCTGCGGCTACTGCGACTTCAACACCTATACCGCCGCCGAGCTCGGGCCGGGGGTCTCCCGGGAGACCTATCCCGCACTGGCGGCCGGGGAGGTCCGGCTGGCCCGCCGGGTGCTGGGCGACGCGGCTGGCCCGGTGGCCACGGTGTTCTTCGGTGGCGGCACCCCGACCCTGCTGCCAGCTGATCAGCTCGCCGAGATCCTGCGGGTCATCGAGGGTGAATTCGGGCTGGCCCCGGGGGCCGAGATCACCGTCGAAGCCAACCCGGAGAGCGTGGACCAGAAATCCCTGGCCGCCTTGCGGGAGGCGGGGTTCACCCGGATCTCGCTGGGCATGCAGAGCGCGGCGCCGCACGTGCTGGCCGTGCTGGACCGGGTGCACGAGCCGGGCAGGCCGGCCCGCTGCGCCGAGTGGGCCCGGGAGGCGGGCTTCGAGCACGTCAGCCTGGACCTCATCTACGGCACCCCGGGGGAGACCGACGCGGACTGGCGGGAGTCACTGGAGGCGGCCCTGGCCGCGGGCCCGGACCATATCTCCGCGTACGCGCTGATCGTCGAGGAGGGCACCCGGCTCGCGGCCCAGGTCCGCCGGGGCGAGGTGGCCGTCCCGGACGACGAGGCCATGGCCGATCGTTACCTGGCCGCGGACGAGCTCCTCTCGGCCCGGGGACTGGGCTGGTACGAGGTCTCCAACTGGGCCGCCGCGCCACAGGCCCGCTGCCAGCACAACCTCCTGTACTGGACGGGCGGCCACTGGTGGGGCGTGGGGCCAGGCGCACACAGCCACGTGGGCGGGGTCCGGTGGTGGAACGTGAAGCACCCGGCCGCCTACGCGGCCCGGCTCACCGCCGGGACCAGCCCGGGCCTGGCCCGCGAGGTGCTCACCGGGCCGGAGCGCAAGCTGGAGGAGATCATGCTGCTCACCCGGCTGGACTCAGGATGCCCCGTCGGTCTGCTCGCCCGGCCGGGCCAGGACGCCGCGCGCACCGCGGTGGCGGACGGGCTGGCTGAACAGGACGCTTACGCCGCGGGCCGGGTCGTGCTGACGACCCGCGGGCGGCTGCTCGCCGACGCCGTCATCCGCGGCCTCACCGACTGACGCCCGCGCGGCACGCAGGGTCAGCAGCACAGGGTCAGCAGCACAGGGTCAGCGGGGCGGCTTCGAGGTCATCCGCAGCCACCGGGGCAGCTGGTACATCTCCCCGCGGTCGGCCGCCGCCGCGGCCCGGATCACCACGATCAGGACGCCAGCCCACAGCACCGCCAGCAGCACCGCGGCGGCCAGCGTGCCCACCGCGGTGGAGTCGAGCGTCAGCACGCCGCCCACGATCACGATGCTGAACGTGTACAGGATGGTGGCCAGGGACAGGCTCAGCGCCACGGCCGCGTGGGCCCGGGCGAACCTGCGGTTGCCCGGGCTGGTCAGGTAGACGGCCAGCGGCACCAGGCACAGCGTGAACGGCACGCCCAGGTAGGCGAGCATGGCCCGGCGCGCCTCCGCGCGGTCCGCGGGAACCGGGCCGGGCGGCCCGCCCGCGGCGTCCTTCTCTCCCTGCTCACCGGCCGGGCCGCCGTCCTGCGGCCCGAACACACTGAGGCCGGAATCCATCGGATACTGCGGGCGGCTGGTCATCGGCTCCTCGCGGGGTACGTTCCGTCCTTACGTTAGTCAGTACCCGGTGCGGTGACGAAATCAATCAGTTCCTCGACCCGGCCAAGCAGTTCCGATTCCAGGTCGGCATAACTGCGGGCCGCGCCCAGGATCCGTTTCCACCCGGCCGCCGTGTCCTCGCCCCAGCCGAGGGCGCGCAGCACCCCCTCTTTCCATGGCGTGCCGCGCGGCACCACCGGCCAGGCCGGGATGCCCAGGGCCGCGGGCTTGACCGCCTGCCAGATGTCCACGTAAGGGTGGCCCACCACCAGCACGTGCGGCGAGGTGACCGCGGCGGCGATGCGCTGCTCCTTGGAGCCGGGGACCAGATGGTCGACCAGGACGCCCAGCCGCCGCTGCGGGCCCGGCGCGAACGTCTGCAGCACGGCCGGGAGGTGATCCACTCCCTCCAGGTACTCCACCACGACGCCGACGTCACGCAGGTCGTCGCCCCAGATCTGCTCGATGAGCTCGGCGTCGTGGCGCCCTTCGACGTAGATCCGGCTGGCCTTGGCGACCTTGGCCGGACCCACCGGCCGGGCGACCGAGCCCGAGCGGCTGCGGGCCGGGACCCGGGCCGGGCTGGCCGGCGCCGGCCGGATCAGCGTCACCGGCCGGCCCTCCAGCAGGAACGCGCCGCGGATCAGCGGGAAGACCCGCTGCCGCCCGAACCGGTCCTCGAGGGTCACGGCGTTCTTCTCGCAGGCGACCACGGCGCCGCAGAAGCCGCCGCCTGTCTCTTCGACGACCAGCCCGCGGACCGCCTCCACCTGGGGCGGCTCCGGCCGGGAGCGGCGCTGCCAGCCCGGGGCGAGGACGTCCGTACCGTTATAGGGGTCCACCACACCGGACGCTAGCGGACAACCAGGGCGCCCTCACGCTGCCGCGCCGGGAGCGGGCGTCCACGGGCGTCTGCGCGGCGCACGCGGGTGGAGCGAGTCGGGGTCCAGGGGCGGTAGCGGGCGCACGCGCCGGGGAGGCGGGGCCCGCCGCAGGCGGGTGCTCGCCGACCCGGCGTTCGGCGCGGAGCGGCGACGGGGTCGGGGCCGTTGCGGCGGGCGTGGTCCAGGGGCCGTGTGGGCGCACGCGCCGGGGAGGCGGGGCCCGCCGCAGGCGGGTGCTCGCCGACCCGGCGTTCGGCGCGGAGCGGCGATCGGGGGGTCCAGGGGGGTCGTCCCCCCGGATTAATACAGCGCTTGGGTGTCACGGCGCCCGGACCGCCTTAAACTTGGCACTCAGGACCGTGGAGTGCCAAGGGAGGTGGGGACATGCTCGATGAACGCAAGCTCGCGGTACTGCGCGCGATCGTGGAAGATTATGTGTCCACCACCGAGCCCGTTGGCTCGAAGTCGCTGGTCGACCGGCACCACCTGGACGTTTCCCCGGCCACCATCCGCAACGACATGGCGGTGCTCGAAGAGCAGGGCTTCATCGTGCAGCCGCACACCAGCGCGGGCCGGATACCGACGGACAAGGGATACCGGCTCTTCGTGGACCGGCTGTCCGGCGTCAAGCCGCTCTCCTCGGCGGAGCGCCGGGCGATCGAGACGTTCCTGGCCGGCGCGTACGACCTCGATGACGTGGTGATGCGGACCGTCCGGCTGCTCGCACAGCTGACCCGCCAGGTGGCCGTGGTCCAGTACCCCTCGCTCACCCGCTCCTCGGTCCGGCATGTGGAACTGGTTCCGCTGGCCGCGAAACGGCTGATGCTGGTGATCATCACCGACACCGGGCGGGTGGAGCAGCGCTCAGTGGAGCTGCCGGACGCCGCCGAGGAAGACTCCATCATGCACCTGCGGGCGGTGCTGAACGCCTGCCTGGACGGGCGCCGCCTGACCGAGGTGGCGTCGGTGGTCGCGGACCTGCCGGAGCTGGTCGACCCGACGGAGCGGCCGAACGCGGCGGCGGTCTTCTCGGTCATCCTGGAGACCCTGGTGGAGCGGACCGACGAGCGGGTCGTCGTCGGCGGCGCGGCCAACCTGACCACGGCTGACTTCTCCAGGGGACTGCGGGAAGTCCTCGAATCCCTCGAGGAACAGGTCGTGCTCATGCGTTTGCTGGGCGAGTCTGGCGATCATCCCGCACTGACCGTCCGGATCGGTGCGGAGAACCCGGTGGAGGGCCTGCGGAGCACGTCCGTGGTGGCGACCGGGTACGGAACCGGGGATCAGGTACTGGCCAGGCTCGGGGTGCTCGGCCCGACACGGATGGATTACCCGACAGCGATGGGAGCGGTACGCGCGGTGGCACGATACGTGGGCCAGATCCTGGCCGGGTCCTAGTGGCCAACGACTACTACGGTGCGCTCGGCGTCCGCCGGGACGCGCCGCCGGATGAGATCAAGAAGGCCTACCGGCGGCTCGCCCGTGAGCTGCACCCGGACGTGAACCCGGACCCGCAGACCCAGGAGCGGTTCAAGGAGATCACCCAGGCGTACGAGGTGCTCTCTGATCCGGGCAAGCGGCAGATGTACGACCAGGGCGCGGACCCGTTCGCGGCTAACGGCGGTGCCGGGGCCGGCGGTTTCGGGCCCGGCTTCCCGTTCAGCGACATCATGGACGCGTTCTTCGGTGCCGGCGCGGCGGGCCGCGGCCCGCGCAGCCGGGCCCGGCGCGGCCGCAACGCGACGATCAGGGTCGAGCTGGACCTGTCGGAGTGCGCGTTCGGGACCACCCGGGAACTGGTCGTGGACACCGCGGTGGTCTGCCCGACGTGCTCGGGAGAGGGCACGGCACCGGGTACCCACCCGGAGACCTGTGAGGTCTGCGGCGGACGCGGTGAGGTCAGCCAGGTCACCCGCTCGTTCCTGGGCCAGGTGATGACGTCCCGGCCCTGCCCGCACTGCGGCGGGTTCGGCACCGTCATCCGCCGGCCGTGCCCCGAATGTGACGGCGACGGCCGGGTCAGGACCCGGCGCACGATGAAGGTGCGCATCCCGGCCGGAGTCGAGGACGGCACCCACATCCAGCTGGCGGGGGAGGGAGAGATCGGATCCGGCGGCGGCCCGCCCGGGGATCTCTTCCTGGAGATCCTGCAGCGCCCGCACCCTATCTTCGAACGGCAGGGCGATGACCTGCACTGCACCGTGACCATCCCGATGGTGGCCGCGGCGCTAGGGGCCACCTTGTCGGTCGAGACCCTGGACGGCCCCCGGGAGCTGGACATCCGCCCGGGCACCCAGTCGGGGCAGGTCATCCCGATGTACGGGCTCGGCGTCCAGCACCTGAACGACTCTGGCCGGGGCGACCTGGTCACCCACATCGCGGTCGAGACGCCGCTCAAGCTGGACGAGGCGCAGGAGGCACTGCTCAAGCAGCTGGCCGCGCTGCGCGGTGAGGAGACCCCGCCCGGCCGCTTCGCCCCGGGCCAGCAGGGATTCTTCTCGCGGTTGCGTGACGCGTTCAACGGCCGGTGACCCGGGGGCCGCGCCCGGGCCTGGCCAGCCCGGGCCTGGCCAGCACGGGTCTGGTCAGCCCGGGCCTGCTCAGGCGGGGTCCCAGCCGCCGGTCTTCTTCGCCGGCGCCAAGGACCTGGCCTCTGACCTGATCGTGCTGGCCGGCCCCGAGGGCCGCCACGCGGCCGATGTGCGGCGGCTCGCCGCCGGTGAGCGGGTCGACCTGACCGACGGCGATGGCCAGGTGGCCGAGTGCGTAGTGACCCGGGCCCAGCGTGGCCAGCTCGAGCTCGAGGTGCGGCACCGCAGGGTGCTGCCCGCCCCCGATCCGGTCCTGACCGTGGTCCAGGCGATCCCCAAGGGGGAGCGGGGGCAGCTGGCCGTCGAGCTGATGACCGAGGCCGGGGTGGACGTCATCGTCCCGTGGGCGGCCGAGCGCTGCGTGGCCAGGTGGCAAGGGGAGCGCGGCGAGCGGGCCGTGGCGCGGTGGCGATCCACCGCGCGGGAAGCGGCCAAGCAGGCCCGGCGCAGCCGGGTCCCTGAGGTGACCGCGCCCGCAGGCCTCGGCGAGGTGGCCAGGCGGGCCGAAAAGGGCGCGCGGGCCTTCATCCTTGATCCGCAGGCCAGGGAGCTGCTCAGCGAGGTGACCCTGCCACGCTCGGGGGAGATGCTGGTGGTCGTCGGCCCGGAGGGTGGCATCACCCCGGCCGAGACGGCCGCGCTCACCGAGGCGGGAGCCATCGCGGCGCGGCTGGGGCCAACCGTGCTCCGCACCTCATCCGCGGGGATGGCGGCGGCCGTGGTCCTGCTCAGCCGGGCCGGCCGCTGGGCCTGAGCTTAAAGCAGACGCCTGGCCTGGACAGGCCAGGGAGCGGTGATAACCGGCCGCCGGATTTGGTCAGGGGGTCTGGGGGACCTTACCCCCGCACTCGACGATCGGCCCCCCGGCATAGGCCAGCAGCACCATAGTCGTCGCCCCGGTCGCCCTGGTCGTCGTAGTCGCGCCGCTGGTGGCCGTACTCGACGTCGGGGTGGGGGAGGGCTGCCCGGTGTCGCTCGGCTGGGGTGTAGCGGGCGTGCTGGTCGGGCTGCCGGTCGGGCTCGGGGTCGGGGACGGGGACGCACCCCCGGCCGGCACCGTGGCGATCGCACTCGGCGACGGCGTCGGGGTGCAGGCCGGCGCGGGCAGCAGGGTCTTCACGCTCTTGTGCTCGCCCGGCCCGGTCGGAGACGGGCTGGGGTAGACACCCAGCGGGAGCTTCCACCGCTTGGAGTTTGCCGTCGTCCCGCCGCTGCCCAGGCTGGAGCCCGGGCTGGCCGAGCCGTACGACCCATTCGCCGGGTTGATCAGGGTTCCCGTCTCGTGGTTGAGGATGACCACGCCGACCACGACGATGGCCACGGCCGCCGAGACCGCGAGCACCGGCTTGAGCCAGGGCCCGGCGGGCCCCAGCCGGCCCGGCGAGCCGGCTGCGCCGCGATGCCCGCCAGCTTGCCGGGCCGCACGCGGGCTGAGCAGGCCGCGCAGGAAGTTGACCAGGGCGAGCAGCGGCCCGCTCCGCCCCAGTGCGGTCCGGCCTGCCTCCGTGACGGGCTCGAGCCGGACGAGAAAACGGGTTCCGTGCAACTCCAGCCACGCGGCGCACCCGGAGAGAAAGGACCGTGGGGACCGTGGGGAATCCAGCCGGTGACGAATTCGCTGCAGTCCGTCGCCAGCGGGTTCGATGGACTCCGCCGCCGCGGTCAGTGCGCGGCGCAGCGCGTCCTCGTAGTCCCGGTCCTGTGTCATCATGACTGCCGCCCAGGGGCCCCTGCGTCCCCGAAGACCCTCCTCACGAGTCCCGCTCCAGCACGACCCGCAGGGCTGCCATCGCCCGGGCCGTGTGACTCTTGACTGCTCCCCTGCTGATGCCCATGACCGAGGCGATCTGCGCCTCGGAAAGGTCTCCGTAGTAGCGGAGTACCAGTGCCTCCCGCTGCCGTTCCGGGAGCGCCCGCAGTGCCGAAACCACCGCTGAGCGTTCCAGTTGGATGATGGCGCCGTGCTCCGCGCTCGGCATGTCCGGCGGTGGCTTCGGTGTGTTCTTGTCCACGACCATCCGGTGCCGCAGGACCGAGCGTGACCGGTTGACGACGGACTGGCGCAGGTAGGACAGCGCCTTATCGGTATCGCGCAGCCGGCGCCATGCCCCGTGCATGGCCACGAACGAGTCCTGCACCACTTCTTCCGCGGTCGCGTTATCCCGGACCAGGAAGGCCGCGAGGCGCACCAGCGAGCGGTAGTGCTCGCTGTAGATGGCAGTGACCGCCCGGTCCGCATCCCACTCGACCACAGCACCGCTCATCGGCGGGGCCGTGGTCATCGCAGGATTAGCAAGTAGCGCCTCGGTCACATCAGTGGGACGCGTCACTATGCCGTCAGGTTCACCTGGCATGTCGACTATGTGCACGCGACCCGCCCCAGCCGTTCGGCCTCACGGAAACATTCCCCCCACCGGGATGTCGAGTGTGGAGTGTCTGCCTGAGTGCGTGACAGCGGTTTCGGCGGTGCCCCGGCAGGAATCCGGGGGCACCCGCAAGTGCCGCGCCCTGCTCCTAGGGGAGTGCGGCGGGCCTGCGCAGTCAGCTAGCACCATGGGCAACCATATATGTCGTGGGTGTCACCGGAGGGGCACAAGCTAGGATCCCCCTGTGCCGGAGTGTCTATTCTGCAGGATCGTGTCGGGCGCTGTCCCAGCATCACGGGTGCTCGAGTCGCCGCGAACTCTTTCCTTTCGTGACATCAGCCCGCAAGCGCCGACTCACGTGCTGGTGATCCCGAAGGATCACTATCCCGACCTGGCCGCCCTGGCGGCCGCGGACAGCAGCCTGCTCACCGAACTGATCAGCCAGGTGGATGAGGTGGCCAAGGCGGAGGGAATCTCCAGCAGTGGCTACCGGGTTGTGTTCAACACGGGGGCCGACGCGGGGCAGGCCGTGCCGCACGTCCATGCGCACGTCCTGGGCGGTCGCGGGCTGGGCTGGCCCCCGGGCTGACGCTACGCGGATACCATGGATAAAGGGCGCAGGGCCGCGCCTGCGCTCAGGCGGAGAGAGGGAATTGACAGACAGATCCGGAGATTCTGCGGGCCGTAAGCCGTCCGGCACCACCGGTGCGCAGGTCAAGATCGTTATCCCGGATGACCACTCCATGGTCAGCCTGCTGGGATCTCGAGACGAACTCCTGCACGTGATCGAGAAGGCATTCGATGCCGATATTCACGTCCGCGGGAATGAGATCACCATTACCGGGGCGGCCGAGGAGAGCGAGCGGGTCGCTGCCCTCTTCGGAGAACTCATCGAATTGCTGGCCGGCGGCGCCGAGCTCACCGCGGATTCGGTGCAGCGTGTCGTGGCCATGCTCCGGCGGAAGTCCGGGGTCCGCCCGGCCGACGTCCTGACCCTGGACATCCTGTCGTCACGCGGGCGGACAATCCGGCCGAAAACGCTGAACCAGAAGCGCTATGTGGACGCCATCGACGCGCACACCATCGTGTTCTGCATCGGCCCGGCGGGCACCGGGAAGACCTACCTGGCCATGGCCAAGGCGGTAAAGGCGCTCCAGGCCAAGGAGGTCAACCGGATCATCCTGACCCGGCCGGCCGTCGAGGCGGGTGAGCGGCTCGGCTTCCTGCCCGGCACCCTCTACGAGAAGATCGACCCGTACCTGCGGCCGCTGTACGACGCGCTGCACGACATGCTCGACCCGGACTCGATCCCGCGGCTCATCGCGGCGGGCACGATCGAGGTGGCGCCGCTCGCGTACATGCGCGGCCGGACCCTGAACGACTCGTTCATCATCCTGGACGAGGCGCAGAACACCTCCGCGGAACAGATGAAGATGTTCCTCACCCGGCTCGGCTTCGGGTCGAAGATCGTCGTGACCGGGGACGTCACCCAGGTGGACCTGCCGGCCGGCCAGGCCAGTGGGCTGCGGATCGTCCAGGACATCCTCGAGGGCCTGGACGACGTGCACTTCGCCAGGCTGACCAGTCACGACGTGGTGCGGCACCGGCTGGTCGGGGACATCGTGGATGCCTACGAGCGCTACGACGCCCGGGCCCGCGGTGCGTCCCCGCCGCAGCGCCGCAAGCGCGCACAGTGAAAGCCAGCACGGTGAAAGCCGGCACGGTGAGCCGGGGCCCGCGGTGAGCATCGAGATCGCCAACGAGTCCGGGATCGACGTCAACGAGGCCGACCTCGCCGCCCTGGCCCGCCATGTCCTGGACGGCATGCGGATACACCCGCTCGCCGAGCTCTCCGTCCTGCTGGTGGACCGGGGCACCATGTCCGACCTGCACGAGCGTTGGATGGGCGAACCGGGCCCGACCGACGTGCTGGCCTTCCCCATGGATGAGCTGCGACCGCCGCCCCCGGGCAGCGGTGCCCGGGGGGATCAGGGCGCGGGCGGGGAACCGACGTCGCCGCCCGGCCTGCTCGGCGACGTCGTGCTCTGTCCCGAGGTCGCCGCCGACCAGGCCGGCCAGGCGCATCATCCGCTGCGCGACGAGCTGGAGCTGCTCTGCACGCACGGCATCCTGCATCTGCTCGGGTATGACCACGCTGAGGCGGACGAGCACACCGCCATGTTCGGCCTGCAAGACAAGCTGCTCGCGACCTGGCGCTCGGCCCGGGATGAGCCACCCGGGCAGCCCGGTGACCAGGAGGGGCAGGAAGGGACGGGGTGAGGCCACCATGGTGTGGCTGATCATCGCCGCGGCGGCTCTGGCGCTGGGGGCCGGGCTGTGCGCGAGTGCCGAGGTGGCGCTCATGCGCGTGTCCCGGTCCGGGGCGGGGGAACTGGCCCGCAGCCGCAAGGGCAACCGGAACCGCGCGGCCACCCGGCTCCAGGCGGTGCTGGCCGAGCCAGCCCGGTACCTGGCCGTGCTGCTGCTCGCCCGGGTTTGCAGCGAGACCGCAGCCATCGTGCTGGTCGCCGCCGCGCTGGTGCACTGGCTCGGCACCGGCTGGCACGCGTTCCTGCTGATCTTTGTCATCATGGCCGCCGTGCTGTACGTCCTGGCCGGGATCGGGCCGAGGATCCTCGGCCGGCAGCATGAGCGCATCGTGGCCCTGGTCGCGGCCGACGTGCTGTATCCGGTGACCCGGGTCCTCGGGCCCCTCCCACGGCTGCTGCTGGCCCTGGGCAGCGTGCTGACCGCGGGCCGCGGATCCCGGGACGCGTTCGGCACCGAGGAAGAGCTGCGCGGCCTGGTCAACCTGCTGGAACAGCGCCAGGTTATCGAGCCCGGGGCGCGGGCCATGATCCACTCAGTGTTCGAGCTCGGGGACACGATCGCCCGCGAGGTGATGGTCCCGCGCACCGACATGGTCTTCGTGGAACGGGACAAGACGCTGCGCCAGGCGCTCTCGCTCGCCCTGCGCAGCGGCTTCTCCCGGATCCCGGTGGTCGGCGAGAACCAGGATGACGTCATCGGCATCGCCTACCTGAAGGACCTGGTGACGATCAGCCAGGAACATCCCGAGCAGGAGTCGGTGGCCAGCGTGACCTCGGTGATGCGCCCCGCCACCTTCGTGCCCGAGAGCAAGCCGGTGGACGAGCTGCTCCGGGAGATGCAGCAGCTCCGGATCCATCTGGCCATCGTGATCGACGAGTACGGCGGGACCGCCGGCCTGGTCACCATCGAGGACATCCTGGAGGAGATCGTCGGGGAGATCACCGACGAGTACGACCACGAGCAGCCCACCGTGGAGTGGCTGTCATCGGAGCGGGCCAGGGTCACCGCCCGGCTGCCCGTGACCGACCTGGAGGAGCTGTTCGGCACCACGATCGAGGCGGAGGACGTGGAGACGGTCGGCGGCCTGCTGGCGCACGCGCTGGGCCGGGTGCCCATCGCCGGATCGGTGGCCACGGTGGCGGGCCTGAAGCTGACCGCCGAGAGCCTGGCCGGGCGGCGCAACCGGATCGGCACCGTCACCGTGGAACGGGCCGCGGAGAAAGCGCGGCAGGCGGCCGGTACGTACGAGACGGATGGGGACTGATGTGACGGACGCGCCGCCGCTACACTCGGGCAGGTGAGCGCGGTAGAGCCAGGCCCGGAAGACCTGAAGATCATCACACTGGCCCGGTCGGCGCGGGCCCGGGTCGCCGCGGCCGAGGGCGCGGCGGTGCGGGATGAAACCGGCCGCACCTACGCGGCCGCGGCCGTCTCGCTGCCGTCGCTGAAACTGTCCGCGCTGCGCCTGGCCGTGGCCATGGCGGTGTCCAGCGGAGCGTCGAGCCTGGAGGCCGCGGCGCTGGTCAGTGACGCCGAGGGGGTCGACCCGGCGGACCTGGCGGTGGTGCGCGAGGCCGGTCCGGCTGCCGTGGTGTTCCAGGCGGGCTCGAACGGGATGCTCCGCGCGACGGTCACTCCGTGACTCAGGTGACCTCGCCCGGCGGCGGCCGGTACCAGCCCCGCCGGGGGTAGGGGAGAATCCAAGGGTGGGATCGCCGCGTAGTCCTCGCCCAGGCCCGGCCGCCAAGGCTCCAGCCGGCGCCGCCGCCCCAGGGCCAGCGGCGGCGCAGCCGGTGCTGCGCTCTGGCTTCGCCTGCTTCGTGGGCCGGCCGAATGTCGGTAAGTCGACCCTGATGAACGCCCTGGTAGGCACCAAGGTGGCCATCACCAGCAGCCGGCCGCAGACCACCAGGCGGGCCATCCGCGGGATCGTGCACCGCCCGGACGCACAGCTGATCATCGTGGATACCCCGGGCCTGCACCGGCCGCGGACCCTGCTCGGGGAGCGGCTGGACAGCCTGGTCCGCTCCACCCTGACCGAGGTGGACGTGATCGGGTTCTGCCTGCCGGCCACGGACCCCATCGGTCCCGGGGACAAGTACCTGGCCGCTGAGCTCGCCGGGCTCTCCCGCAAGACGCCGGTGGTGGCGATCGTCACCAAGACCGACCAGGCCACCCCGGACCAGGTCGCAGCGCAGCTGGCGGCGGTGGCGGAACTCGGTGACTGGGCGGACATCGTGCCGGTGTCCGCGCTGGGAGAATTCCAGCTGGACGTGCTGGCGGACGTGCTGGTGTCCCACCTCCCGCCGGGGCAGCCGCTCTACCCGGACGGCGAGCTGACCGATGAGCCCGAGCAGCTGCTGGTGGCGGAGCTCATCCGGGAAGCAGCCCTGGAGGGGGTGCGGGACGAGCTACCGCACTCGATCGCCGTGGTGGTGGAGGAAATGGCGCCGCGGGCGGGCCGGGACGACCTGATCGACGTGTACGCGTTCATGTACGTGGAGCGGCCGAGCCAGAAGGCCATCGTCATCGGGCCCAAGGGCGCCCGGCTGAAAGAGGTAGGCACCCAGGCGCGCCATCAGATCGAGGCCCTGCTGGGCACCAAGGTCTATCTCGACCTGCGCATCAAGGTGGCCAAGAACTGGCAGCGGGACCCGAAACAGCTTCGCCGCCTGGGCTTCTACGACTGAGGTTCCGCGACTGAGGTTCCGCGGCTGGGCTGCTGCGACCGGGCTGTCTCACTGGGCGGACCGGGATCTGCGCGCCGCCCGGTTCGTCTGCTACTGTCGAAACGCCATGGTGCACGGAATGCTGCTGCTTACCTGCCGCGGCGGGGGCCGATAAGGCCGGCTCCCTCGCCGCGGGGTTTGGCGTGACGGCTGGCCGCCGCCCGATCCTCGAGGGAGCAGATCCTCACAATGCATTCCGATGACGTAAGTAATTCCCAGCCTGCCGCGGCTGAGCCTGCCTTTGCTGGCCGGGTACCGGCCGGGTATCCCCCGGTCCGGCAGCAGCCCAGCGGCATGCCCTGCCATCGATATACCCCGTTCCAGCCGGTCGACCTGCCGGACCGGGCCTGGCCGGGCCGGAGCATCACCCAGGCCCCGCGGTGGCTGTCCACCGACCTCCGCGACGGCAACCAGGCCCTGATCGATCCCATGAGCCCGGCCCGGAAGCGGACCATGTTCGACCTGCTGGTCCGGATGGGCTACAAGGAGATCGAGGTCGGCTTCCCGTCGGCCAGCCAGACGGACTTCGACTTCGTCCGGAGCCTGATCGAGGACGGCCGGATTCCCGAGGACGTGCAGATCTCCGTCCTCACCCAGGCTCGTGACGAGCTGATCGAGCGCACCGTGCAGTCGCTGGCCGGCGCCCCGCGCGCCGCGGTGCACATGTACAACGCGACCGCGCCCGTCTTCCGGCGGGTGGTGTTCGGCAACGACCGGGAGGAGACGAAGGCCCTGGCCGTGGAGGGCACCCGGTCGGTGATGAAGTACGCCGGGCAGTACCTCGCGGACTGCGACTTCGGCTATGAGTACTCGCCGGAGATCTTCATGGACACCGAGCTCGACTACGCCGCCGAGATCTGCGCGGCGGTCATGGATGTCTGGCAGCCGGGGCCCGGCCGGGAGATCATCCTGAACCTGCCCTGCACCGTCGAGCGGTCCACCCCGAACGTGTACGCCGACCAGATCGAGTGGATGACCCGGAACCTGCCCCACCGTGAGCACGTGTGCCTGTCCGTGCACACCCACAACGACCGCGGGACCGCCGTCGCCGACGCGGAGCTGGCGGTGCTGGCCGGCGCGGACCGGATCGAGGGCTGCCTGTTCGGCAACGGCGAGCGGACCGGGAACGTCTGCCTGGTCACCCTGGGCCTGAACCTGTTCAGCCAGGGCATCGACCCGATGATCGATTTCTCCGACATCGACGAGATCCGGCGCACCGCCGAGTACTGCAACCAGCTTCCGGTGCACCCCCGGCACCCGTACGCGGGGGACCTGGTCTACACGGCGTTCTCCGGCTCGCACCAGGACGCCATCAAGAAGGGCCTGGAGGCGGTGGAGCGGGACGCCGCGGCCGCCGGGATCGGTGTCCGCGACTTCCCCTGGGCCGTGCCGTACCTGGCCATCGACCCGCAGGACGTGGGACGCACGTACGAGGCCGTGATCCGGGTCAACTCCCAGTCCGGCAAGGGCGGCGTGGCCTACATCATGAAGGCCGAGCACCAGCTGGATCTGCCCCGGCGGCTCCAGATCGAGTTCTCCCGGGTGGTCCAGGCGCACACCGATGCCGAAGGCGGCGAGGTGTCCCCGGCCAAGATGTGGGAGGCGTTCTCCGACGAGTACCTCGCCCGGGGAACGGTGGCCCTGCTCGCGCACCACACGTCCTCCGTGGTGGACGCCAAGGACGCGCTCACCGTGGACATCCAGATCGACGGCCAGGAGCATCAGGTCGAGGGGGCCGGCAACGGGCCGATCTCGGCGTTCTGCGACGCGCTGGCCGCCGTCGGGATCGAGGTCCGGGTGCTCGATTACGCCGAGCACGCGCTCTCCGCGGGCAGCGACGCGCAGGCGGCCGCCTACGTGGAATGTGAGGTAGACGGCCGCCCCTGGTGGGGCGTGGGCGTCGATGCGAACACGGTGACCGCCTCACTGCGCGCCGTTCTTTCGGCCGTGAACCGGTCCCGCCGCGGCTGACTGTGATGGCCGGGGTCATCCCCCCGGGTTAGCTCCGCGCGCCGGGAACCCGGGATCATAACCGGGGTTCCCGGCGCGCGCCTGCGCCAGGGCAGGGCCCGCGGTGCGCGACAATGGCTGGGTGAGCCTGTACCGGGATGACGGGATTGTGCTGCGCACCCAGAAGCTGGGTGAGGCAGACCGGATCGTCACCATCCTGACCAGGCGGAACGGCCGTGTCCGGGCCGTCGGCAAGGGCGTACGCCGGACGAAGTCACGGTTCGGCGCCCGGCTGGAGCCGTTCACCCACGTGGATCTGCTGCTGTACACCGGCCGCTCGCTGGACGTGATCACCCAGGCGGAGACGGTACGGGCGTACGGTGAGCCGCTGGCTACGGACTATCCGCGCTACACCAGCGGCACGGCCATGCTGGAGACCGCCGAGCGGTTCACCCCCATGGAGAAGGAGCCCCTCATCCGCCAATTCCTGTTGCTGGTCGGCGGCCTGCGGGCACTCGGCGATCGGGTGCATGACCCGCGCCTCGTGCTCGACGCCTACCTGCTGCGGACGCTGGCCGTGGCGGGGTACGCGCCCGCCCTCGACGAGTGCGCGGTGTGCGGCACCCCGGATGGGGCCGCCCCCGACGACATGACGGGTTCAAGATCCTTCGCTGTCCCGGCCGGCGGGCTGACCTGCCGGTCCTGCCGGCCGCCGGGCGCCGCGAGCCCCGCGGTGGCGACCATCGCCCTGATGCGGGCGCTGCTGCGCGGCGACTGGGCCCGGGCCGACGCCAGCCAGGCCCGGCACCAGGTGGAATGCAGCGGCCTGGTGGCCGCCTACGTGCAGTGGCATCTCGAGCACTCCATCCGTTCCCTCCGTCACGTGGAGCACGTGTGAGCCGCCCGCCGGTCCGCCCGCCTTACCCGCACCCGGGCGGCGCCCAGCCCCCTGCCATCCCGGCCGACCTGGTGCCCCGGCACGTCGCCCTGGTCATGGACGGCAACGGGCGCTGGGCCAAGGAGCGCGGGCTGCCCCGCACCGAAGGCCACAAGATGGGCGAGTCCGCCCTCTTCGACGTGATCATGGGCGCGATCGAGCTGGGCATCCCCTACCTGTCGGCCTACGCGTTCTCCACCGAGAACTGGCGGCGATCCCCCGATGAGGTCCGCTTCCTGATGGGGTTCAACCGGGACGTGATCCGCCGCCGCCGCGACCAGTTGAACGAGGTGGGCGTCCGGGTCCGCTGGGCCGGCCGGACCCCCAGGCTCTGGCGCAGCGTCATCAAGGAACTCCAGGACGCCGAGCGCATGACCGAGGGTAACTCGGTGCTCACCCTGCAATTTTGTGTCAATTATGGCGGGCGGGCCGAAATCGCTGACGCGGCGGCGGCGATCGCCCGGGAAGTGGCAGCGGGCCGGCTGAGCCCGGACAAAATCAACGAGAAACTCGTGGCTCGCTATCTTGATGAGCCGGACATTCCCGATGTCGATCTGTTCGTGCGGTCCTCGGGGGAGCAGCGCATCTCGAATTTCCTGCTCTGGCAGTCCGCGTACGCCGAACTCGTCTTCCTGGACACCCTCTTCCCCGATTTCGACCGGCGCCACCTGTGGCAGGCGTGCGAGATCTACGCGAGCCGGGACCGGCGTTACGGCGGCGCCCAGCCCAACCTGCTGCCGGTCAGCGGCACCTAGCGCAGGCCGATCCAGATACTCAGGGCGAGCAGGACCACCATCGCCAGCACCCGCAGCACCCGGGTCGAGGGCGGCAGTGCGGGCCACGACAGCACGGCCAGCCAGGCCAGGAACACGGTGACCACGAGCAGCATGGCCGCCCCGCCCCAGCCACCCACCGCCAGGCCACCGATGAACAGGGCGGCGATGACCACCGGCGGCAGCCACCGGGGCAGGGCACGAAGATACGCGGCCGGCCGGAGGCTCAGCCGCTCGATGGACTGACGGATCTGCGGGGATTGCTGGTGCACAGTCACTAAGTATCCCACCGTGGGCGGCTGGCCGGATTTCGGCTCAAGATTTCACATCTCCTTGGCAAAGTTACCCCCTTACCGCCTTCGCTTCCATCGGCGATGCGCTTGCGGCTGAATGCCGAGGGAATGGAAAGGCGGAAGGCCTGACGTCGTCCCCCGGCGGTTGCGGGCGCTATCGCATTCGGGGGATGCAGATGCGTCGGGTAATCACTTTTGCGCTGGTCGTGGGACTTACTTATGCGGGACTTGGAGCATTTGCGCCGGCGCACCCTGGGTCGGGCTCCGGGGCGGCCGCGGTGCACCTCACGGCGCAGGCCAGCCGGCCCGGGTTCAAGGTAGTCCGGTTCGCCGGGTACACCATCAGGGTCCCCGCGAGCTGGCCAGTGTACCGGCTGGCCCGTGATCCCAGGCGGTGCGTCCGGTACGACCGGCACGCGGTCTACCTCGGCCAGCCTGGGGTCAACCAGGTGTGTCCCGCGCACCTGGTCGGCCGCACCGCGACGATCAGCATCCAGGCGGCCAGCCCGACCCCGGGACCGGCCTCCGGCGTGGCCGATCCGGTGGGCACCGGGGCTGCGGTGGGGACCTTGCCGCAGGTCGGCGGGTCAGTGACCCGCGATGCCCAGGATCAGGAGCTGGGCGCCTCGCTCGCGGATCCGGGCGTATCGGTCACCGGGACCTACACCGGGGGCGGCCGCGGGGTACTGGCCATCCTGCGCAGCCTGCGGCGGGGGGACGGCCACCTCACCCGGGCCGGCGCCGCGCCGGGCCCCGCCCTGGTGAAGAAGGGCCCGCGGCGGCCCTGCTCTCCGCGCCGCTGTCCGCCCTGTCCCCGGGCACCGTGACGGTTCCGCGTGCCGGGGCCATCCTGCACGCCGTACGAGCCACCCGGGCCGGGCACCCGCACCCGCACAAAGGCCGGCACCACCGCCGGGCCCGCAAGCACCGGGGCAGCAAGCACAAGAGGAGCAAGCACAGAGGAGCAAGCACGAGAGCCGGCACAAAGCCGGTAAGCGTCACGCCCGTAAGCACCGGGCCCGCCACCACGCGCGGGGCAAGCACCGGGCCCATAAGCACCAGGCCCGCAAAGCACCGGGCCCATAAGCACCGGGCCCGCAAGCACCGGGCCCATAAGCACCGGAGCCCGCAAGCACCGGGCCCGCCACCACCAGCGGGGCAGGCACCGGGCGCATCCGCGCACTCCCCGCCTGCGCATCGCCCGGCACGGCTTCGACAGCTGCACGACTCCCTCCCTGGCCGCGATGCAGGCGTGGCGCCGGGACTTCTCGGCCATGGGCGTCTACATCGGCGGCGTAGAAGCCGGCTGTGCCTCCCCGAACCTGACCGCGGGCTGGGTCCGCGGGGTGACCGGCCTGGGCTGGGTCCTCATGCCGACCTACGTGGGCCGGCAGGCATCCTGCTCGTCGTACTCGGTCCGGATCCGGCCGGCCCGCGCGGTGGCCCAGGGCCACGCCGCGGCGCTCGACGCCATCCATCGGGCCGCCGACCTGGGGATGGGCCGGGGCACTCCGGTCTATTACGACATGGAGGCCTACCACGGGCGCCGCCGGTGCAAGGACGCGACGCTGGCCTTCCTGGACGCCTGGACCCGGACGCTGCACGCGCACGGCTATTCGTCCGGGGTGTACTCCAGCGCCTCGTCCGGGGCCGAGAACCTCGGCTGGGCGCACCGGGTGAACGGGCACGCGATCGCCAAGCCGGACTCGATGTGGTTCGGCCTGTGGGACAACGAGCAGAACGTGCGGGGCCTGCCGTACCTGCTGCAGAGCTGGTGGCGGGGGCCGCGGCGGATCAAGCAGTACGAGGGCCCGCACCGGCGCAGGGTGGGCGGGTACAGACTGGACATCGACTCCGACTGGGTCTACGGGGCTGTTTACCGGTAATAGGCTGGGCGGATGCGCCCGCCCGATGAGCTGCGGCGCACTGCCCGCCGACCGCCAGCCGGATGGAGTCCTGATGGCCCGCCGTAACGACCGCATGGAAACAATCGTCAGCCTGGCCAAGCGCCGTGGCTTTGTCTTCCCCTCCAGTGAGATCTACGGGGGGCTCCGCGCCTCCTGGGACTACGGACCGCTGGGCGTGGAGATGAAGAACAACATCAAGCGGCAGTGGTGGAAGGCGATGGTCCAGGAGCGGGACGACATCGTCGGGCTGGACTCCTCGGTCATCCTGGCCCGCGAGGTGTGGGAGGCCAGCGGCCACGTCACCGAATTCGTGGACCCGCTCACCGAGTGCCAGTCGTGCCACCGCCGTTTCCGCGCCGACCACCTGATCGAGGGGTACGAGGAAAAGCACGGCCACCCGCCGGAGAACGGCCTGAAGGACATCGCCTGCCCGCATTGCGGGACCCGGGGCGCGTTCACCGAGCCGCGCATGTTCAACGGGCTGCTGCGCACGTTCCTCGGCGCAGTGGAGAGGGAAGGGGAGGCGGGTGGGGAGTCCGGCCTGGCCTACCTGCGGCCGGAGACCGCGCAGGGGATCTTCATCAACTTCCGCAACGTGCTGCAGACCTCACGCAAGAAGATCCCATTCGGCATCGGGCAGATCGGCAAGTCGTTCCGCAACGAGATCACCCCGGGGAACTTCATCTTCCGGACCCGCGAGTTCGAGCAGATGGAGATGGAGTTCTTCGTCAAGCCGGGCACCGATGAGGAGTGGCACGAGTACTGGATCAAGAGCCGGCTCGCCTGGTTCACCGGCCTCGGCGTGAACGCGGAAAACCTGCGCCTGTACGACCACCCGGCGGACAAGCGCTCGCACTACTCCAAGCGGACCGTGGACATCGAGTACCGCTACGACTTCACCGGCGTGGAGTGGGGTGAACTGGAGGGCATCGCGAACCGGACCGACTACGACCTGGGCGTGCACGCCAAGGCGTCCGGCCAGGACCTGTCCTACCTGGACCAGGACTCCGGTGAGCGGTTCGTGCCCTACGTCATCGAGCCCGCGGCCGGGGTCGACCGGTCCATGCTCGTCTTCCTGCTCGACGCCTACAGCGAGGACGAGGCGCCTGACGCCAAGGGCAAGCTGGAAAAGCGCACCGTGCTCCGGCTGGACCCGCGGCTCGCCCCGGTCAAGGTGGCGGTGCTGCCCCTGTCCCGCAACGCCGACCTGTCCCCGAAGGCCCGCGACCTGGCCGCCCGGCTGCGCAAGCGGTGGAACACCGACTTCGACGACGCCAGCGCCATCGGCCGCCGCTACCGGCGGCAGGACGAGATCGGCACCCCGTTCTGCGTGACCGTGGACTTCGACACGCTCACCGACGACGCGGTGACGGTCCGGGAGCGGGACTCGATGAAGCAGGAGCGGATCGGCATCGACGGCATCGAGGCCTACCTGGCCGAGCGCCTGGACGGCTGCTGAACCCCGCCGCGTGCGGCCCGGCCGGGCCCCGGCACCAGCCGGGCCGCACGATCAGGGTCATCCGCCCAGAACTACCAGGTAGGCCACGGCCCGGGTCCGCGCACGGATGGAGCCCCAGCCAGCGGGACGAACTGCTTCGCCGTCACCGCGCTGATCACCAGGCCGTAGTCGGCGGAGTTGCCGCCGGGGGCCGGGACGGGAACCACGCCAGGCCGGTGAGCCACGACGATCAGCGTGCTGCCTGAGGAGTTCGTCCACAGCACGTCCTGGGTCTGTCCGGGATACATGCCGTGGAGCGTCCAGGAGCCCAGTTGCCGCACCACCCGCCCGGTGCCCGCGGAGTACTCGGTGAACGACAGGACCGACGTGAGCGGATGCTTAGTCTCGGTTACGGTCGCGCAGACGATCTTCGATCCGTCCGGGGTGAGCAGCGCGCTGAAGCCCGAGATCACGTTGACCGCCCGGCCGTGGTGGAACCGCAAGCTCTCGGCGTCCCCGGCCCAGTCCAGCACCAGCCGGCTGTCCGCCTGCAGGCTGCCGCCCGGGCCATTGGTGTTCAGCAGCCGGACCACGATGCTGTTGCCGACCCACTGCTGGAACGCGAGCGTCCCGTCCGCGGCCAAGGACAGCGCCTGCCCCATGCCGCCGCCGTTGTTGGTGACCGGCCCAGCCGCCCGGCCACGTCCAGGTCTTTTCGGCGCCCGTGGCCAGGTCGAAGACGTGGATCACCGGGTCAGCCGGACTGCCCTGGGACAGGCGCAAGGCCACGGCGAGCTGCTTCCCGTCCGCGGACAGCGCCATGCCCTCCCCGAGGTCCGGCCGGTCATGAAGTCCCGCGGGATGGGCAGCGCCGTGAGCCGGGGCGGGCCGCCGGGCTGGAGCCGCAGCAGGAGGAACTCATTGGCCGTGGTCAGCCAGTACCGTCCCGCCCGCCCCGATCGTCGTGCTTCCGCCACTGGCTGGCCGCGAGGACGAAGGTGCGGTCGTCGGCCGCCGCGCTCACCGCGCTGAACGTGGTGTACGGCCGGGGCGGCCGTACCGTGGCCAGCACCTTCCCGGTGGCCGTGGCGCGTACCACGGCGTACGTCGGCTGGCCAAGCGTGCCCTGGCGGGTCTGTCGGTCGGGGTGCCCAGCGTGACGTAGTAGTCCGGCAGCTGGCTGAGCAGCGACCCGTGGTGGGTGGGAGGCGCAGCCGGGTGCGCCGGCCGGCCGTGCGCGACCGCGACCGACACGGTCAGCACGACGATCACGGCGGCCGCCGCGGCCAGCGGCGTGAGCGCCCGGAGCCGACCGCCGCCGCAGCCCCAGGCGGCGGCGCCGCCAGGACCGCGGCGGCTGGGTCGGGGGGCAGCCGGAGCGGCGGGAGCGCTGCCCGGCGGCACCGTGTCCGCGGCGGCCCGCGTCGCGGCCCGGAGCCGCTCTTCGGTCGCGATCATGGGTGATCTGTCTCCTCCTGGATAGCCGGCCCAGCGCGGCCAGCCCGCGGGACGTGGTGGATTTGACCGTGCCGGGGCTGATGCCCATGGACTCCGCGATCTCCGGCTCGGTCTGGTCGAGGTAGAAGCGGAGCACTAAGGCCTCCCGCTGCCGGTCGGGCAGCCGCCGCAGCGCGCTCAGCACCTGCTGGTGCTCCTCGCCGAGGAGCGCGGCCTGCTCCGCCGAGGCGGCGTCCGCCGGGTCCGGGACCGGGCCGGCGCGCCGCTGGGCCCGGATCCGCTGCCGCAGCTCTGAGCGGCACCCGTTGAGCGTGGCGGCGCGGGCGTAGCTCAGCGCCTTGCCGGTGTCGGCTAGCTGGCCCCAGCGGCGGTACAGGCCGCAGAACGCCTCCTGGACCACGTCCTCGGCCGCCGCCCGGTCGCCCAGCATCACGACCGCGAGCCGGATCAGCCCGGTCGCGTGCGACTCGTACAGGGCGGTGACGGCCTGCGCGGCGTCCGCGCTGGCCTCGTCGTCCGGCGGGCCCGCCCCGGAACCCGCCCCGCTCGCTCGCGTGCCCATTGGTATGCCCACGTATCAGAGACGCCCCGCCGCGCGGCCAGTTGCTCGCGGCGGTTGGCAAAATTCTCCGCAACGAAAACCGGCCGGTCGTCAGCGCCCCCGCCCAGCATGATCGGCGCGGCGCTGCCGTCGGGGCCACGCGGCGGAGGCCCAGCCTGAAATCCGCCGGTTTCAGAAGGGTTGTCACGGCGCAGGATTACGGGCGTTATGGCGGCGCCGCAGACCAGGGCCGCCTCCCGGCCCGGAGAGGACACGATGAAGCTCGCCCGTCTGTTCAGCGCCGTCGCCCTGGCCGCCTCTGCCGCGGGGGTGGCGGCAGGCTCGGCCCCGCTGTCGCCGCGCAGGCCACGACCAGCAAGCCAGCCGTCGCGGGGGCATGCCGCCATGTCTCCGGGCCGTTCCACCGCGCCCGGAACATGATCATCGGCGCGGGCGGCCAGCGGTACATCCCTTACGGCATCGTCGTCACGCGGTTTAGGCAATCCCAACTGGAAGACTCACCACGCCGGCGACGACGCGGAGATCGGCGCCGCCGCCGCCTCGTGGTGCAGCAACACCGTCCGCCTGCAGATCTTCCAGTACGGCCTGCTGGGGCCGGGCAAGACGGGCGTCACCGTGAACACCACGTTCCTCGGCCTCATCGAGGGTGAGGTGACCACGGCGCTGAATGCCGGGCTGGACGTGGTGATCAACGACCAGACCGAAGGGGGCGGCAAGCCCGGCGGCCGTGGGCATGCCGACCACCCAGACCGAAGCGTTCTGGAAGGTCATGTCCGGCAAGTACGGGAAGAACCCGGACGTGATCTTCGACCTGTTCAACGAACCGCGGCGCGCTAACTTCCCGACCGAAGCAGCCACCTGGAAGTTCTGGAAGCACGGCGGCAACTACCACGGCCGTCACTTCATCGGCCTGCAGCCGCTCGCGCGCTATATCCGCGGCCTCGGCGCCCGGAACCTGTTCTGGATCGAGGGGCCGCACACCGCCGGGACGCTGGACGAGGTGGTCAGCCACCAGATCACCCGGGCCGGGCCGCTGGAGTACGCGATCAATCACCCGGGCGGGGTGAACGTCCGGCACGACTCGTCCGACTGGTACACCCGGTTCGGTTACGCGGCCAAGAAGGTGCCGATGACCGACGCCGAGTGGACCAACTATTCATCTACCCGCTCCTGCTGGGCGAACGCACCGACGAGCGTGCCGGCCTTCCTGAGCTACCTGGCCCGCAAGGGCATGGGCCTGACCGCGTGGACGCTGACCCCGGGCGTACTGGCCGCGTCCGCTGATCTCGCCGACCCGACCGTGATCAAATCCGACTGGGCCTGCACGAACAGCGGACTGGACGAAGGTGCCGGTTCGGCGATCATGAACTGGTTCCAGCAGCACAACTCGTGATCCGGGCCTGAATCCGGCGATTTCGGATGGTTGTCCCTGCGAGAATCGTGATGGGGGGTTTGAGTGTCCTGCGACGGGGACCGCCTCGCGGCTCCCGGAGAGGACACGATGAAGCTGGCCCGGCTGGTCACCAGCGCTGTCATCCTGGCCGCCTCGGTGGCAGCGGTGACGGCGGGTGACGCGCCGGTCATCGACGCGCACCCCGCGGCCAGCAGCCCACCGGCATGCCGCCACATCAGCGGTCCGTTCCACCGCGACAAGAACATGATCATTGGCGCCGGCGGCCAGCGGTACATTCCCTACGGCATCACCGTCACCGGGCTGGGCAGCCCCAGATGGAAGATCCACAGCCCCGGCGACGACGCCGAGATCGACGCCGCCGCCGCCTCGTGGTGCAGCAACACCGTCCGCCTGCAGGTCTTCCAGTACGCCCTGCTGGGGCCGGGCCAGAGCGGCGTCAAAGTGAACCGCACGTTTCTCGGCCGCATCGATGGCGAGGTCACCACGGCGCTGAAGGCCGGCCTGGTCGTGGTGATCAACGACCAGACCGAGGGGGGCGGCCACCCGTACTTCCCGGGCATGCCGACCGCGCAGACCAAAGCGTTCTGGCAGGTCATGTCCGACCTGTACGGGCAGAACCCGGACGTGATCTTCGACCTGTTCAACGAGCCGCGGCGCGCCGTCTACCCGACCGAGGCGGGGACGTGGAGGTTCTGGAAACACGGCGGCGACTATAAGGGCCACCAGTTCATCGGCATGGAACCTCTCGCGCGCTATATCCGCGGCCTCGGCGCCTCCAACCTGTTCTGGATCGAGGGGCCGCACACCGCCGGGACGCTGGACCAGGTCCTCACTCACCAGATCACCGACGCCGGGCCGGTGGAGTACACGATCAACCACCCGGGCGGACCGGCCGCCCCGCACGACCAGGCCGAGTGGTATCGCCGGTTCGGGTTCGCCGCCGGGCAGGTCCCGATGACCGACGCCGAGTGGACGAACTATTCATCGACCCGCTCCTGCTGGGCGAACGCACCGACGAGCGTGCCGGCGTTCCTGCACTACCTGGGCCGCAACGGGATGGGCCTGATCGCGTGGACACTGACCCCGGGCGTGCTCGCCGCGTCTGCTGACCTGGCTGACCCGACGGTGATCCGATCCGACTGGGCGTGCGCGGACACCGGGCTGGACGAAGGTGCCGGCAGCGCGATCATGAACTGGTTCCGGCAGCACAACTCGTGAGCCGGGCCTCAGCCAGGCCCGGCCAGCAGCGCGGCCAGGACGGCGCCGATCACGGCGTCGCCCGGCCCGCCTGCGTCAGCAGCGTCCGACGATGAGCGGCGGAAGACCTCCGCGGCGGCCTGGTGGAACCCGCCCGGCAGGCCGTCGGAGGTCATGCTGGCGGCGATCTCCTCCATCTCGCCGACCCAGCGCCAGCCCTTGGCCGCCGCGGACCGGGCCGCCCCCAGCGACCGGCCGCCCAGGCCCGGCTGGGACAGCGACCACTCGGCCAGCAGGCTGTCCGCCACGCCCTCGGCCTGGGCCAGCGCCCGGGCGGCCAGGAGCAGCGCGGCGCTGCCCTTGGTCCAGGCGGCGTAGGCCATCTTGAGGGCCGAGGCCCCGGCCGGGTTTTCGTTGCGGAGAATTACCGGGGTCAGCGCGGTGCCCTCGAACAGGGCCGCTACCTGCGCGGCGGGGCCGTCCCCGTCCCCGCCCTCAGGTCCGCGCGGCCAGGTACAGGCGGGTGCCGCCCGGGCTGGCCTCCGCTGCGGGCCCCGGGGACGGCGGGAGGCCGATGATCCCGCCGTCCACGTAACGGGCCCCGGCCGTCTCGACGATCGACCGCACCTGGTGGGCGGTGCCGGGGGAGATGGCGTTGGCGTCCACGTAGATCCCGGTGAAACCGGCGGCGGCCACCGCCCGGGCCACCTCCAGCGCGGCGTGCGGCGGGCAGACCGACAGGATGATGCCCGCCCGCCGGGCCAGGTCGGCGGCCTGGCCCGCGGCATCCGGGCCGGCCGCCGCGGTCAGCCCGGCCGCGGCGGCCCGGGCCCGGGTGGCCGGGCCGCGCCCGGCCGGCACCCACAGCACCTGGTACCCGCGGCCGGTCAGGCAGGCGGCCACGGCCGCGCCCATCTCACCCGGGTGCAGCAGCCCGATCAGCGTCTCGCTCATCCGCCCAGTGTCGCGTGGCGCGGGCCCAGGCCGCGGTCCCGGGCCCGCACTACGGCCGCTACCAGGCCGGATAGACGCTCAGCCGGTCCAGGCGGTGCGCGCCGGGCAGCGGCCTGTACCGGTTACCGTGCAGCACGCCGAACTCTACGGAGAACGGCCCCGGGCCGGGCCGGGCCGGGTTGACCGTCACGCCGGGCCGGTGGGCCTGCACGATCAGCGTGCTGCCGTCAGCGTTCGTCCACAGCACGGCCTGCTCCTGCTGTGGCCAATGCCGGATGAACCACCAGCGGCCGAGCACCGCGACCACCTTCCCGGTCTGCGCGGAGAATTCGGTGAAGGCGAATTCCGCGGTCAGCGGGTGCTTGGACTGGGTGACCGTGGCGACGACGATCTTGCTGCCGTCCGGCGTGAGCAGGGCGCCGAACGTGTCGTTGTTGTTGACCGCCCGGCCGTGGCTGAACCGGCGGCCGCTACCCGACCAGTTCAGGCTCAGGGCCAGCCGGCTGGCCGCCAGGCTGCTGCCCGGCGCGGTGGTGTCCAGCAGCCGGACTTTGTACATGGCCGTCGATCAGCTGCGCAAAGGCCAGCGTCCGGTCGTCCGCCGCCCAGGACAGCGCCGAGCCGGTGCCACCCAGGCTCTCCTCGACCGGCTGGGCGCCCGGCCAGGTCCAGACGCGCTGCGCCCCCGTGGCCAGCGTGTCCACCTGGATCTCCGGGCCGGGCCGGGGCCCGCCGGTCCGGGTGGCCACCGCGAGCTGGCGGCCATCCGGGGTGAGCGCCAGGCCGTCGAGCACCGCATCGGCCGGCAGCGCCGGGACAGGCAGCGGGCTCAGCGCCGAGACCTGGCCTGATGAGCTGATCCGCAGCTGGTAGAAGCTGACCGGGCCGGTCGGCGACATGATGCTGACGGTCGTCCCGGGTACCGTACGACCGTCGGGCCGGGTGACCTTCTCGTGCTGGAGCGTCATCGGCTGTGCGGCCAGCACGTAGCGGCCCACGCCGGAGGCGGCGGCCGCCATGACGAACGCGTCGTCCGGCCGGGGCGCGGCGAGCGTGGCCACGGTCCGGCCGGTTCGGGTGGCGCGGACCTCCGCCTGCCGCGGCCAGCCATGCTGGGGCCCGGTGCCAGTCAGCACGACGTAGTAGCGCGGGACCCGGGCCAGCAGCGCGTCCGACGAGGTCCGGTGGCCGGGCCGGGCCGGGCCGCCGGTGAGGGCGAGGGTGGCGGCCAGCACGGCCGCCACCGCGGCGGCCGCCGCCAGCGGGGTGAGCCAGGGCGGCCAGCCCCGCCAGCCGCGCGCCAGCCGGCCGCGCCCCGCCCCATCGGGCAGCCGCAGCAGCGGCACGTCCGTCGGGGAGATGTCCTCCGCGGTCTCCCGCAGGGCCCAGCGGACCCGGTCTTCCAGCGTGTTCATGACGGTTCCTCCAGCAGGCGGCCCAGCGCCCCCAGGGCCCGGTGCGCGGTGGACCGGACGGTGCTCGGCCCGATTCCCATCGCCGCGGCGATCTCCGGTTCGGACAGGTCCAGGTAGAAGCGGAGCACCAGCACCTCACGCTGCCGCGGGGGCAGCTGCCGGAGCGCCCGCAGGACCGAGCGGCGCTGTTCCGCGGACAGCACCGCGGATTCCGCGGAAACCACGGGGAGCGCCGCGTCCGCCAGCCCGGCGGCGGCCGTCACGGCCGGGGCCCGGCCGTGACGGCGCAGCTGCGAGCGGCAGCCGTTCAGCACCGACGACCGCACATAGGGCAGCGCCTTGCCGGGATCGGACAGCTTCTCCCAGCGCCGGTACAGGCCGGCGAACGCCTCCTGCACGACGTCCTCGGCCGCCTGCCGCTCGCCGAGCATGAGATAGGCCAGCCGGATCAGCCCCAGCGCGTGGGCCTGGTACAGCGCGGTCACGCAGGTGTCCGCCTCCGGCGGCGGCTGCGGCCCGGGCTGGGTTCGGCGGCGAGCCATCCGCCCAGGGTGCACCGCGGCATCGGAGTCCATGTCCCTTATGACCCCGGCGGCGCCGATCCGCTGCTTCCGGGCGGCAGAAATTTTGCCCGCGGCCGGCCCGCAGGCCCGCGCAGCGCGCACCTATCGCGTGCGCGGGCCGCCCGGTGCTCGGTAGAGTCAAATGACCGGGCCGAAGAGGCCGTCATCATCCAGGCTGCCGTGCATCTAGGCCGCGGCTCGCACCGGCGGCACCCCCGAGGAGAGCGTTTTCAGTGCCGAAGCTCGTTTATGACTTCACCGAGGGCAACAAGGACCTCAAAGACCTGCTGGGCGGCAAGGGAGCCAACCTGGCTGAGATGACCAACCTCGGCCTCCCTGTTCCGCCCGGTTTCATCATTACCACCGAGGCCTGCCGCCAGTACCTCCACGACGGCACCGTGCCCGAGAGCCTGGACGCCGAGGTGAGCGGGCACCTGGCCGGGCTGGAGAAGGCCATGGGGCGCCGCCTCGGTGACCCCGCCGACCCGCTGCTGGTCAGCGTGCGGTCCGGGGCGAAGTTCTCGATGCCCGGGATGATGGAGACGGTGCTGAACATCGGCCTGTCCGACGAGTCGGTGCACGGCCTGGCCAAGCAGGCCGGCAGCGACCGGTTCGCCTGGGACTCCTACCGGCGCCTGATCCAGATGTTCGGCAAGACCGTGCTCGGCATCGAGGGCGAGGCCTTCGAGCACGTGATCGATTCCGCCAAGCAGGCCAAGGGCACCAAGAACGACCTCGACCTGGACGCCGACGACCTGCGCGGGATCGTGGACAGCTTCAAGAAGATCGTCCGCGAGCACACCGGGCGCGACTTCCCGCAGGACCCGCGGGAGCAGATGGACATGGCCGTGCTCGCGGTGTTCAGCTCGTGGAACGCCGACCGGGCCATCTTGTACCGGCGCCAGGAACGCATCCCGGCCGACCTCGGCACCGCGGTCAACATCGTGGCCATGGTGTTCGGCAACCTCGGCGCGGACTCCGGCACCGGCGTGGCGTTCACCCGGGACCCGGGCAGCGGGCAGCAGGGCGTGTACGGCGACTACCTGCAGAACGCGCAGGGCGAGGACGTGGTCGCGGGGATCAGGAACACCGTGCCGCTGCAGGACCTGGAGAACATCGACGGGCCCGCCTACGCGCAGCTGATGGACATCATGCAGACCCTGGAGAACCACTACCGGGACCTGTGCGACATCGAGTTCACCATCGAGCGCGGCAAGCTGTGGATGCTGCAGACCCGGGTGGGCAAGCGCACCGCCGGTGCGGCCTTCCGCATCGCCACCCAGCTCGTGGACCAGGGCCTCATCGACATGGACGAGGCGGTCACCCGGGTCACCGGCGACCAGCTGGCCCAGCTGATGTTCCCCCGGTTCGACCTGGCCAGCGAGCCGAAGCGGATCACCAAGGGGGTCAGCGCGTCCCCGGGCGCCGCGGTCGGCAAGGTGGTGTTCGACTCGGCCAAGGCCGTCGAGCAGGCCGCCGCCGGCGAGGCCGTCATCCTGGTCCGGCGCGAGACCAACCCGGACGACCTGCACGGCATGATCGCCGCCAAGGGCATCCTGACCAGCCGGGGCGGCAAGACCAGCCACGCCGCGGTCGTGGCCCGCGGCATGGGCAAGACCTGCGTCTGCGGCGCCGACGAGCTCGAGGTGGACACCAAGGCCGGGAAGATCACCGCGCCCGGCGGCGTGGTCATCAGCGAGGGTGACGTGCTGTCCATCGACGGCACCAGCGGCAACGTCTACCTCGGCGAGGTAGCCGGTGGCCGCGTCCCCGGTCGTGCAGTACTTCGAGAACGGCCTCACCGGCGACGCGGACGACCTGGTCAAGGCCGTGGACCGGATCATGAAGCACGCCGACGAGCGGCGCCGCCTCGGCGTGTTCGCCAACGCGGACACCGGCGAGGACTGCGCCCGCGCCCGGCGCTTCGGGGCGGGCGGGGTCGGCCTGGTCCGGACCGAGCACATGTTCCTCGGCGAGCGGCGCCAGCTGGTCGAGGACCTCATCCTGGCCGAGGACGAGGCGGGCCAGCAGGCGGCGCTGGACGCGCTGGAGCCGCTGCAGCGCGGTGACTTCGTGGAGATCCTCGACGCGATGGACGGGCTGCCGGTCACCATCCGGCTGATCGACCCGCCGCTGCACGAGTTCCTGCCCGACCTGACCGACATGTCGGTCAAGGTCGCCCTGGCCGGCGACCAGGCCACCGAGAAGGACCGCAAGCTGCTGGAGGCGGTCCGGCGGCTGCACGAGCAGAACCCGATGCTGGGGCTGCGCGGCGTCCGGCTCCTCCTGGTCATCCCCGGCCTGCTGGACATGCAGGTCCGGGCCATCGCGCACGCCGCGGCGGAGCTCAAGAAGGCGGGTAAGGACCCGAAGCCGGAGATCATGATCCCGCTGACCGCGTCGGTGCAGGAGATGGAGATCGCCAAGGAGGCCACGGCCAAGATCCTGGCCGAGGTGCAGGAGGAGACCGGGATCCACGTGCACACCCTGATCGGGACCATGATCGAGGTGCCGCGGGCCGCGATGCTCGCCGGGGAGATCGCCAAGTCGGCCGAGTTCTTCTCGTTCGGCACCAACGACCTGACCCAGATGGGCTGGGGCTTCTCCCGGGACGACGTGGAAGGCGCGTTCTTCAGCCGGTACATCGAGCTGGGCATCTTCGGCGTCTCCCCGTTCGAGACCATCGACACCGGACGGGGTCGGCCGGATGGTGCGCATCGCCAGCGAGGAAGGCCGGGCCGCCCGGCCCGGGCTGGAACTCGGTGTCTGCGGTGAGCACGGCGGGGACCCTGACTCGGTGCACTTCTTCCACCAGGTCGGGCTGAACTACGTGTCCTGCTCGCCGTTCCGGGTGCCGGTCGCCCGGCTGGAGGCTGGCCGCGCCGTGGTCCTCGAGTCCGCGGGTGGCAGCGACAGCAGGTGAGAGAAAGGCCCGGTTACGATCACGACGCCACGGCCCGCTGGGTGGCTGAGCCACCCAAGCGGGCCGCGGCGGCCGGGTTCGAGGCGGCCAGGTTCGGCCGCGGGCCGTTCGAGCGGGACCGGGCCCGGGTCCTGCACACCTCGGCCCTGCGCCGGCTGGCGGCCAAGACCCAGGTGGTGGAGGTGGACGCGGGGGATTTCCCGCGGACCCGGCTCACCCATTCGCTGGAGTGCGCGCAGATCGGCCGGGAACTGGGCGGCGCGCTGGGCTGCGATCCTGACCTGGTGGACGCGGCCTGCCTGGCGCACGACCTCGGCCACCCGCCGTTCGGGCACAACGGCGAGTCGGCCCTGGCCGACGTGGCCGCGGCCTGCGGCGGCTTCGAGGGCAACGCGCAGAGCCTGCGGCTGCTGACCCGGCTCGAGGCCAAGGTGCCCGGGGCCGGGCTGAACCTGACCCGGGCCACCCTGGACGCCACGCTGAAGTACCCATGGCTGGCCGGCCCGGGCCTGCCCAAGTACGGGGCGTACGCGGACGACGCGGAGGCGTTCGCGTGGATCCGCGAGGACGCGCCGCCCGGCCGTCCCTGCCTGGAAGCGCAGGTCATGGACTGGGCCGATGATGTGGCCTACTCGGTGCACGACCTGGAGGACGGCCTGCACGCCGGGCTGACCAGGTTCTCGGCGCTGGCCGATCCGGGGGAGCGGAAGGCCATCAGTGAGCTCACCGCCGACCAGTACTGCGCTCCGGGGTCGGTGACGCCGGACGAATTGGCTGAGGTATTCGACGACCTGCTCGCGCTGCCCTGCTGGCCGGACGGGTTCGACGGCGGCCCGCGGTCCCTGGCGGCGCTGAAGAACCTGACCAGCGAGCTGATCGGGCGGCTGTGCGGCGCCGCGCACCAGGCGACCATGGACGCGTCGGGCGGCCGCCGGATCACCCGGTACGACGCCGACCTGCAGGTGCCCCGGCGGCAGCGGCTGGAATGCGCGCTGCTCAAGGGGGTCACGGCCTACTACGTGATGAGCCGGGACGGCGCCGCCGAGATGCAGGCCCGGGAACGAGAGCTGATCATGGAGCTCGCGGCCGCGGTGCGCATCGGGGCTCCGGGCACCATCGATCCCGCGCTGCGGCCCGCGTACGAGGCCGCCACGACCGACACGGGGCGGCTGCGGGTCGTGGTGGACCAGGTGGCTACGCTGACCGACACGTCCGCGGTCGCGTGGCACGCCCGCCTGTGCCGTTGAAGTACCTGTCCCGTTGAAGTAGCAGTGCCGTTGAAGTAGCTGTGCCGATGATGTACCTGTGCCGTTGAGATCCCTGCGAAGGAGCAGCCATGCCCGAAGGCCCGGCCTACGTGATCATCGGCGCCAGCCTGGCCGGCGCCAAGGCGGCTGAGACGCTGCGCGAGGACGGGTTCGGCGGACCCATCGTCCTGCTCGGCACGGAAACCGAGCGGCCGTACGAGCGGCCGCCGCTGTCCAAGGGGTACCTGCTCGGCCAGGCGGACAAGGCCTCTCTCTACGTGCACGACGAGCACTGGTACTCCCGGCACCAGGTGGACCTGCGGTCGGGCGTGACCGCGGTCGCGATCGACCGGGCCGCCCACCGGGTCGACCTGGACAACGGCGGGGCGGTCGGCTACGAACGGCTGCTGCTGACCCCCGGGTCGCACCCGCGGGTGCTCCAGGTGCCCGGCGCCGACCTCGACGGGGTGCACTACCTGCGCACCGCGGCCGACTCCGAGGCGCTGGCCACCGCGCTGGCCCCGATCCCCGGCGAGGAGACCCGCGTGGTCATCGTCGGCGGGGGCTGGATCGGCCTGGAGGTCGCCGCCGCAGCCCGGGAGAAAGGCGGCACGGTGACGGTGCTGGAACCGGAGCCCACCCCGCTGCACCGCCAGGTCGGCCCCGAGCTGGGCCAGCGGTTCGCGGACCTGCACCGCGCGCACGGGGTGGAGTTCCGGCTCGGGGACAGCGCCCTCGAGCTGCGCGGCCACGAGGGCCGGGTCACCGCGGTGCTGACGTCCGAGGGCGCCGAGGTGCCGGCCGACGTGGTGGTGGTCGCCATCGGCGCGGCGCCCAACGTGGGCCTGGCTGAGCAGGCTGGCCTGGAGGTCAGCAACGGTGTCGTGGTGGACGCGGCGCTGCGGACCAGCGACCCGGACATCTTCGCGGCCGGTGACGTGGCGAACGTGCCGCACCCGCTGCTGGGCCGCCGGGTCCGGGTGGAGCACTGGGCCAACGCGCTGCACGGCGGCCCGGCCGCGGCCCGTTCCATGCTCGGCCAGCCGGTGTCCTACGACCGGGTGCCGTACTTCTTCAGCGACCAGTACGACCTGGGCATGGAGACCTCCGGGCTGCCCGAGCCCGGCTACTACGACCAGGTCGTGTACCGGGGCGACCCGGCGACGCTGGAGTTCATCGCGTTCTGGCTGTCCGGCGGCGCGGTGGTGGCGGGCATGAACGTCAACGTCTGGGACGTGACGGACGACATCCAGGCGCTGATCCGGGCCGGGTACGCGGGTACCGCGGTGGACGCCGCCCGGCTGGCCGACCCGGGGGTGCCTCTGGCCGAGCTGCTGGCCTGAGCTGTCAGGTACCGGGCTGTCGGGTGCCGGGCTGTCAGGTGCCGGGCGGGAACGGGGCGAGCACGACGGTGATGTTGTCCCGGCCGCCCGCCTCGATCGCGAACGTGACCAGGGTCTGCGCGGCGGCCAGCGGGTTGGTGAGCGCGCCGGGCAGGGCCAGCTCGGCCAGTTTCCCGGCGTCCGGCTGGTAGTTCCACAGGCCGTCCGAGCACAGCATGAGCACCCCGGGACCGGGCGGCTCGAACGTCACCACGTGCGGGGTGGCCTCGCCGGGATCCGCGCCGACCCAGCGGGTCACCACGTGCGCATGCGGGGAACTCAGCGCCTCCTCCTCGGGCAGCAGCCCGGCCGCGACCATCTCCTCGGCCAGCGAGTCGTCCCGGGTGAGCCGATGCGCCGTCTCCGGGGCGGGCGATCCGGGGGCCGGTGATCCGGGGCGGTGAGTCGGGGCCGCTGAGTCTGGGGCCGGTGATCCGGGGGCGGGGGTGACCGGCGCACCCAGCCAGTACGCCCGGCTGTCACCCAGCCAGCAGAGCGTGGCGGCCGAGCTGGTGATCACTGCGGAGACGAACGTGGCCGACCCCACCCCGCCGGGGGACTGGGCCAGGCTGGCCACCGCGTCCTCCGCGGACCGGACCGCGGCCGAGGATGCCTCGGTCAGGTCGGTGCCGTCCTGCGCCGCGGTGCGCAGCACCTCCGCGGCCGCCTGGGCGGCGGCGAGCGAGGCCTCAGCCGGGCGGATGGAGGTGGACACGCCGTCACAGACCACCGCGACCAGGACCGGGCCGTCCGCCGCCGGCACGACCGCGAGTTCCATCGCGTCCTCGTTCTGGCGGTGGCGCAGGCCCCGGTCCGTCACACCGGCTATCAGGCTGAGGTCAATCTCCTGGTGATCATGCGACATCACGGCACCATCCCAGGGTCTACCCAGATTCGGCTCGACTAGTTCTCGCTCGACTGGCTCCGCTCGACCAGTTCAGCTCGACCGGGTTGGCTGTCATTCTATGCTGCCCGGCCAGGGCCGCAGGCCCGCATCAGGTGCTCGGCCCAGGCCCGGCCGGCCGGGCCCGGCGGGCGGCCGCGCAGCCGGACGAGGCCGATAGGGGGGTGGGCCAGTTCGGGCCGGAGCGGATGGACATCGATGGCCTGGCCTGCGGCCCGCGCCGAGGATCCGGCCAGCACCGCGATCCCGAGCCCGGCCGCGACCAGTTCGCAGACGCTGGCCGGGCTGTGCGTCTCGAACGGGATGCGGGGCACGAAGCCCTCGGCGGCGGCCGCATCCACCAGGATGCCGCGCAGCCCGCTGCCCGGCCGGCAGGCACACGAACGGCTCGTCGCGGACGTCGGCGAGCCGGGCCACGCCCCCGGCGAACGCATGCCGTCCCGGCGGGGTGGCCAGCACGACGGTCTCGGCGGCCAGCGGCTGGCCGAGATAGGCGGCGGGCAGGTCGTCGTGGATGGGGCACAGCGCCACGTCGATCCGGCCCGCGTCCAGGTCCGCGAGGAGATCCGCGATGAGGCCGGTGCGCAGGGCGATGGTCACCCCGGGATAGCGGCGGTGGAATCCGGCCAGGGCGCGGGGCAGGTCGACCGAGGCGAGCAGCTGGGTCGCGCCGACCCGCAGCTGCCCCCGGGTCACCGTGGCCAGCTCGGCCAGGTCGGCCCGGGCCCCCTCGACCTGGGCGAGCGCGCTGCGCGCCCGGGCCAGCACCAGCTCGCCCGCGGGCGTGAGGCTGACCCGGCGCGTGGTGCGCTCGAGCAAGGCCGTGCCGAGCTCCCGTTCCAGCCGGCGGATCTGGGCGGACACCGCGGGCTGGGCGACGTGCAACTGCTCGGCGGCCCGGCTGAACCCGCCGTGCCGCACGACCGCCTCGAAGTAAGCGAGCTGCCGTAGCTCCACCGTATTAATAATGACTGCTTATAACTGCTAGCGCAAAGCTGTCTTGGACTTATGAGTGCCCGGCGGACACGCTGGAGCCATGCAGCAACGAGCTATGCAGCAACGCAACCTCGGCGGCCTGGTCACGTCCGCGATCGGCCTGGGATGCATGGGGCTGTCCCAGGGGTACGGCCCGGCCGACGACGCGGACTCGGTCCGGGTCATCCACCGGGCCCTCGACCTCGGCGTGAGCATGCTGGACACCGCGATGAGCTACGGCCAGGGACACAACGAGCAGCTGATCGCCCGGGCCCTGCACGGCCGGACGGATCAGGTGCAGATCGCCACCAAGTTCGGCATCGTCCGCGGCCCAGGCGGGGTGCGCGTTGAACGGCCGGCCCGGGCACGTCCGCGGCTACTGCGAGGCGTCGCTGCGGCGCCTCGGGCGCGACGTGATCGACCTGTACTACCTGCACCGGGTCGATCCGGACGTGCCGGTAGCGGACACCGTGGGTGCGATGGCCGCGCTGGTGGCCGAGGGTAAGGTCCGCTACCTCGGGCTGTCCGAGGCCACCCCGGCCCAGCTGGAGCAGGCCGCGGCGGTGCATCCGATCAGCGCGGTGGAGTTCGAGTGGTCGCTGCTGTGGCGCGACCCGGAGGACGATGTCGTGCCCGCCGCCCGGCGGCTGGGTATCGGGCTGGTGCCCTACAGCCCGCTCGGCCGCGGCCTGCTCACCGCCACCCTCGGGGCCGCGGACATCGACGGCAGCGACTTCCGCCGCGCCGACCCGCGGTTCCACGGCCCGGCCCTGGACCGCAACCTGCGTCATGTGGCGGTGCTGCGCGACCTGGCGGCGGCGTTCGGGCTGACCCCGGGCCAGCTGGCCCTGGCCTGGCTGCTCGCCCAGGGCGCGGACGTCGTCCCCATCCCGGGCAGCCGCCGCCCGGACCGCATCGCGGAAAACGCCGCCGCGGCGGGGGTCCGGCTCGGCCCGGCCGAGCTGGAGCGGCTGGCCCGCGAGCTGCCCCGCTCCGGCTGGGCGGGGGACCGGCACTCGTTCGCGGTCCCGGTGACGACGAGGGCCGGCACCGGCTAGATCCTGCGGGCGGCTAGATCCTGCGGGCGGCCGATCCGGGCTGGCGGCTAGATCCCGCAGGCCGCCGCGACGGCCTCGGCGGCCGCCTCGCGGGTACCCGCCGCGGGGACGCCCGCCCGCTCGAAGTCGGTGACGTAGATGTCGGCCGCCGCGGCCGGGGAGGACGCGGCGTTCAGCGCGGGGATGTACTGGGCCCAGATGCGGTTGAACGCCAGGATCGCGGTCAGCTGGGTCTGCAGGTCCGCGGCGGGATTCCCGGTCACGTACCCGCCGGGCAGCGGCGTCCAGCCGATCAGGCCGCCCCCGCCGTCTCCTTCGGACTCCGGGTTGCCGCCGGATTCCTGGTAGATGTTCCCGGCGATGCCGGCCGCCGCGTTCCCGGTGTAGCCGTGCGAGGTCAGGAAGCTCATGATGGCCGCGTAGTTGGCGGGCAGCGGCCCGCTGGCCGACGCCGAGCAGGACAGGCTCCCGTTGCTGGCGGCCGGCCCGGCGGCCTGCTGGCCCGATCCCGGCGTGGGCGCGGCGCTGGCGCTGGGCGCGGGGCTGGCCGGCGCGGCCCTGTGCTGCGGCTGGGGCCTGGGTGCGGGCTTGCGGGCGTGCCGGGGCCGGTACTCCGCCCGGCTCTGCGACGCGGGCAGGGCGCTGGCGGCGTTCGCGGCGCTCGCCGCCTGGACCGGGTAGACCAGGCGGGCGGTGGCCGCCCCGGTGACCTTCGGCGCGGACGCGGTCAGGCTGTGCAGGTGCGGCGCGGCGGCCAGCGCCCCGGCCACCGCGACGGCTGGGGCGGCCACGCCGGCCCGCTTGGCGACCTTCCGCACCGGGGAGGGGGCCTTGTGCCGCCCTCGTCTCCTGATCTTCCGGGTCCTGGTGCCGGGGGTCGCTGGGGTCACAAACCTGCCTCACGCCGGGGCCGCGCCCGGCTACGCGGCATACTGCGCCTCTCACCAGGCCTGACACTCGCTCACCGGGCAGTATGGCCGGACATCCCGGTCGTCGTGACCAATTCGTGACAAAAACCCTGGATTCCCTGAACCTGCAGGCCAGTGGCCCGAGGGCCGGACCGAAGCCCCGCATGAATAGGCTAGATTGGGGTGGGGATCGATGAGCTGGAAACCAGTCGCTGGCGATCGGCGTGGGGGGATCACGCAGAGGTGCGGTGCGCGGAGCGGGCTGCGGCTGACTCCGGCGGCCAGGGCGTCCTGACCACTTCGACCAGCCCGGTTCTTCCGCGAGATCCTGGCCGAAGGCAAGATAACGACGGAGGGGCCGGACGGCGAGATGGCCAGCCGGAAGTCGTCAAGACATTTCCGAACTCCTGCCACAATGAGGCCGGAACGAGGCAGGCAGCGAAGAGCATTACGAATGTCAACTAAAGCCGCATAAGGGGCAACTTGTATCAGTTCACCAGACTCCCCGCTTGCGGCGAAGATTTAGCGACTGATCCCAGCATGTACGATGAAAGATAGCCCGGAAGATCCGCAGCGGCGTCACGTGCGGAAGCGCAGCCCCAAAGAGAGTGGCGTCACTATCAGGTACAAAGAGGACCGGCAGGAATCTGCGGACGGCAGCGCCTTCATGGGAGGGCAGCCGCGAACCGGATGAGTGTTGAATTCTAGGGAGAAAGAAAAATAGGAACTAAAGAGAAAAAAAAAAAAGGAAAAAAAAGAAAAGAGAAAAAAGAAAAGAGAAAAAAAGAGAAAAAGAGAAAAAAAGAAGAAAGAGAGAGAGAAAAAAAAAAGAGAGAAAGAAAGAGAAAAAGAAGAGAGAAAAGAAAAAAAAAGAGAGAAAAAGAAAAAGATAAAAGAGAAAAAGAAGAGAAAAAAAAAGAAAGAGAGAGAAAAAAAGTAAAAAAAGAAAGAAGAAAAAAGAGATGAGATAGAGAATATCGCAGGAGATCTCCAACGCGAGAAGAAAGGGCGAGAAGAAAGATAAAAAAAAAAGAGAAAAGTCAAGGAAAGAGATGAAAAAGAAAAGAAAAGAAAGAAAAAGAAGAAAAAGGAGGGGAAAGAAAGGAAGAAAAAAAAAAAAAGGGAAAAAGAGAAGAAAGAGAAAGGAAAGAAGAAGAAAGAAGAAGAAAAAAAAAGAAGAAAAAAAAGAGAAAAAGGAGAAGGCTATAAAAAAAAGAAAGAGAGAAAGATGAAAAAAAAGAAAAAGAGGCTGCAAGACGACAAGAGAAAAAAGGAAAGGGAAAAGGAAAAGAAAGAGAAAAGAAGAAAGAGGAAAGAAAAGGAGAAAGAGAAAGGGAAGAAGGAAAGGAAGGAGAAGGCAAGACCATGTACTACACAAATAACGCAGAGGAAAGCGAAAGAGCACCCGTGCGGACTGGCCGGGCCGGGACGGCGGGACCAGCGGGGGATGAGGGGGAAACCGGGGAAGCAGGAAGAGAAGGGGAGGCGGGAAAGGCTGGGGAGAAAGGGAGAGAGGGAGCAGCGGGAGAAGCGGGCGCCGCGGGGGCAGCCGGGGAAGCGGGCGACGCGGGGGCTGCCGGGGAGAACGGCGCGGCGGGCGACGCGGGGGCTGCCGGGGAAAAAGGGAAAGCAGGGGCTGAAGGGGAAAAAGGAGCTGCTGGAGAGGAAGGGGAAGCTGGAAAGGCTGGGGTGGCCGGGCGAGCCGGAGAAGCCGAGCGAGCCCCCCGGAGCCGGGGGCGCCCCAGAAATAGTAAAGAGAAGATAGAGAAAGAGGAACTGATGGAGGAGATAGAAAACTAAAAAGAAGAAGAGATAAAAGGGAAGAAAAAGGAAGGAAAGAAAAATAAGAGGAAAAAGGATGAAAAAAGAAAGTAAGGGAAAAGAGAAGAAGAAAAAAAAGGAAAGAAGATAAAGGTAATAAGAAAAAAAGAAAGGGAAGATGAGAAAAAGGAGATACAAAGAAAGATAAGAAGAGGAGAGAGAGACTAAAAAAGAGAGAAAAAAAGGCAGCGCAAAGAAGGGAAGATCTACAAAGTATCCGGAAGATATAAAAGGTATGGGAAGAAAGGAAAGAAATGGAAGGAGAGAAGAAGATAGAAAGAGATATATAAGAGAGGTAAAGAAAATAGGAAGAGATAAGACTAAGAAAGGAAGAAATAGAGAGAGAGTAAAAGGAAATGGAGAAATACTACTATAAGGTATAAAAAGAACTGAGAGAGAAGCTGAGAGAGATGGAAGGGCTGAGTAGCGATCTGCTAGAGGACTGCGGGCAAAGCCTCAGAGAGGCTGGCCTAGGCCAGACCGAGCGCATCCGGGACGCTGCAGAGCAAATGACAACGCTAATCGAGGATCTACTGAACCTAGCGCGCGTTTGAGGGCTCAGATTCACCCTGCAGGAGCTCGACCTAGGGGAAGAGGTAGAAAGCAAAGAGGAGGAGCTACAGCAACAAGGACCGGACTGACAAGTGCGCTACAACAACCAGCGACAGGTCTGGGCCAGGGCAGACCTGACGCTCACCCGAGGTATAGCAGAACCTGAAGGACAACGCCTGGAAGTAAACTAAGGGAGAGAAGACGACAAGAAAGAGTAAGGGATGACAGAGGAAGGGAAATAAAAAAAAGGATAAAAAATGAGAGAAAAAGGAGATGGATAAGAAGAAGAGAAAGAGGAAAAGATGTAAAAGAGAAAAGAGAGAAAGAAAACAGAGGAGCAGTAAGCTGGAAAGGGCGAGGGACTGGAGAGCGAGAAACAGATAGTGGAACGGCACGGGGGCCGCGTCTGGGCTGAGGGCGCACCGGTGCCGGTGCGACCTTCTCCTTCACACTCCCCGCAGGACCCGAGTATCAGCGAGCCAACCTAACCGCCTCGACAGGCACACGCCAGTTGAGGAACCGCCGGGTCAGCCGGATTTGCGGGGCTCGCCGCGGTATGTGCCGAAGGACCAGCGGTTGCCTTCCGGGTCGCGCGCCGCGAAGTCGCGGGAGCCGTAGTCGGTCTCGTGCAGACCCGAGATGATCTCCGCGCCGGCCGCGGTGGCCCGGGCGTGCACGCTGTCCGGGTCGTCGGTGACCACGTAGGCGCCGAAGGTGCCGGGCTGGACCGGCCAGCTGTCTTCCGGCTGGCCTTCCCGGACCGAGCCGAGCATGACGCCGCCGCCGGGCGGCCAGGACAGCTGTGCGTGGTGGACGACGTCGCCGTCGCCATAGACCACGGTCTCCTCGAAGCCGAACGCATCGACGAGGAAGCGGATCAGGGCCCGTGCGTCGCGGGCCCGCAGGGTGGGCCACACCTGAGGTGGCGGGGTGTTATCGCTCATGAGCACTACTCTCCGTCCTCGGTGCCCGGGCCGGATTGGACGTTTCGGAACTCTTCCGCCAGCCAGGCCGATGGCGGGCACCCGGCCAGCTCGCGGAACTCCCGGGCCAGGTGGGCCTGGTCGTAGTAGCCGCAGCCGGCGGCCAGGCGGGCCAGGGTGCACCGGCCCGCGCCGGCGGCCTGGCGCTGCAGCATCCGCCGGGCCCGGTCGAACCGGGTCACCCGGGCGGCGGCCTTCGGGGTCAGGCCGGTCTCGGTGAGCAGGCGGCGTTGCAGGTAGCGGGGGCTCCAGCCGACCCGCCGGGCCAGTTCCCCGGCCTGGATCCTGCCCCCGCTACCGGTCAGCAGCCGCCAGGCCGCCGCGATGTCCGGGGCCACCTGGCGGTCCAGGTCGGCGTGGTCGAGCAGGATCTGGTCGAGCAGCGCGAACCGGGCGGTCCAGGTGTCTGCCTCGCGGAGCCGCTCGTGCAGTTCCCGGGCCATCGCCCCGAGTACCTCGGAGCCGTCCACGTCGATTCCGGCCAGTTCACCCGCGGGGCGGCCGAGCAGTGCCCGGGCGCCTAGCGGGCTGAGGGCGAGCTGGATGCCGGACTGGCGGCCCGGGTGGGTGATCAGGGCCGGAGTAGTGTGCAGGCCGCCGGCCAGGGTCACGTAGTCGCCCGGCGGATCGGCGGGATCCGGGTGCGCCGCGACAGTCAGCGGGTCATCCAGGGTGATGATCAGGGTCAGGTAGGGCGAGGGGAGCCCCCGGTGCCGGCCCGGTGGCCCGCCCTCCTGCCGGTATCCGCTGTACCAGGCGACCAGGCCGCGCAGCGGTGCCGCCGGGGCCGCCTGCACCGACTCCGACACTTCCGCTGTCCATGGCGCCCGGGCCATGCCCCCAGTCTGCCGGACGACCGGCCCGGACTGCGTGGCCGGGACCTGCTCCTGCTTACCGGCCCGCTCTTTCGGGTGTGGGCCGCAGCCGCGGGCCGGCCTCGGCCGCCGCGGCGGTGTCCGGGTCCGGCCGGCGGAGCCTTAGCCACCAGAACAGCAGCACCAGGGGCACGACCAGCCCGCCGATCCCGTAGATGACGAACTCGTCCGGGCCGCTGATGTGCCTGACGAGCCATCCGAAGTTCTGGCCGAAGAACCCGGTGACGAAGGTGAGCGGCAGGAACACCGTGGCCAGGATGGTGAGCTGCTCGATGGTGGTGTTCTGCCGGACGCTGACTTGGGTCTGCTCGACCGAGATCACCGCCATGTTGGCTTCCAGCACGGTGCCGAGCAGGTCACGCTGGGCCGCGACCTCCTCGTCAACCAGCAGCAGGTGGTCCTGGACGTCACGCAGGTAGGGTTTCAGATCCGGTTCGACGGTCCGCCTTACCGCGGAGACCACGCCGAGCAGCGGATGAACCGCCCGGTAGAACTGGGTGGCCTCGCGGCGCAGCGAGTAGATCCGCTCGGTGGGGGCCACAGTCCCGGAGAAGACAGTGGCCTCGATCTGGTCGATGTCGTTCTCGAGCCCGGCCACGACCGGCGCGTACCCGTCCACGACCTCATCCAGGATGGCCCACAGCGCCGAGGTACTGCCCGCTTTGAGCAATTCGGGCCGCTGCTCCAGCCGCTGGCGGGCCTCCCGGAGCTCGCTCGCCACCCCCTGCCGCACCGTGATCACGAAGGTGGGCGCCAGGAAGACGCTGATCTCGCCGAACTCCACGTCCTCTGCCTCGTCGTCGTAGCGCGCGGTGCGCAGGATGACCAGGCGCACGTCACCCTCGTACTGCTCGATCTTGGGTCGCATGTGAAAGCTCTGCGCGTCCTCCACGGCCAGCTCGTGCAGCCCGAAGGTCTCACGGACCTGGTCCAGCTCTTCGACCCCGGGTTCGAACAGCCCGAGCCACACGAATCCGTCCTGGGCGCGCCTGGCCGCGGCTTCCTCCAGCGAGACCGGCCCCTCCTCTTGCCTGCGGCCGTCCTGGTAGTGAGCACAATCAATGATCATCGTGAGGACTCCTTCGCCGTGCGTTAGGCAGGTCGCGATACACAGCATGGTGGAGCCGGGGGAAATCGGGAACCGGCGCGCCCGCCACGGGGTCGAGGCAGCCAGGATCGCGCCCGCCACGGGTCGAGGCAGCCAGGGTCGGGGACGGCCGGCCCGGGACGGTCAGCCGGCGAGGATCGCGGCCAGCACGGCGGCGGTGTCGGTGAGGTCGGGCAGGACGGCATCGGCGCCCGACGCCGTGAGGTCGGCCACCGAGAACTCCCCGGACGCGACCGCGACCGCCCGGGCCCCAGCCATCTGGGCGGCCTCGACGTCCAGGGGCGTGTCGCCCACCAGCACGGTGGCCGCCCCGCTGAAGTCGGCCCCGTACGCCGCCGTGGCGCTGGCCCGGGCCAGCGGGACCAGGTCGGCCCGGATCTCATGGGCATCGCCGTAGGCGCCGACCCGCAGGTCCAGGTCGTGGTCGAGGCCCAGGGCGCCCAGCTTCACCTGGGCCATCACCCGCATGTTGCCGGTCAGCACCGATTGCACGAGGGGGCCGCCGTCCCAGGGCCCGGCGGCCAGCGCCCGGATCGCCTCGGCGGCGCCGGGCAGTACTCGTCCCTGCTCGCTGACCAGGTCCGCGACGCCCGGGGCCAGCTGCGCGAGGAGCCGCTGGAAGGCATCCACCTGGGTCCGGGGGTGCGGCACGCCCGCCAGGGCCAGGGCCTCGAGCGCGATGGCCCGGTCGGTCCGGCCGGCCATCGACGGGGCGGCGGGCACGTCACGGCCGAACATCTCACCGAAGGCCAGCTGGTACGCCCGCCAGCCCGCGCGGCCCGCGTTGATCAGGGTGTGGTCCACATCCCACAGGACCAGGCGGCCGGGCACGTCCGCGACGGTACCGCATCCCGGCCCCGGGCGGCCCGCGCGCGCCGCCCCGCCCGCTCGCCATCCCCGCCCGCAGCTGTCCGGCTGCGCGCGGCGTGGAGCGGCTGTCGGATGCCGGGACTAGACTCGCCGCGACGGGGAGCAGTGGCGAGCGGCGGAGGGTGCCAGTGGCGGGCCGGATCCGCGATGAGGACATCGCACTCGTCCGCGAGAAGTCAGCCGTCGATGAGGTCGTCGGGGAGTACCTCCAGCTACGCAACGCGGGCGGCGGATCGCTGAAGGGACTATGCCCCTTCCACGACGAGAAGACACCCTCGTTCAACGTCACCCCGGCCCGCGGCCTCTGGTACTGCTTCTCCTGTGCCAACGGCGGCGACGTCATCAAGTTCATCCAGCAGATCGACAACCTGTCCTTCGTGGAATCGGTGGAGCGGCTGGCCGCCCGGGCCGGCATCGACCTGCGCTACGAGCAGGGCGGCCAGGTGCCGGGGCGGGAGCACAGCCAGCGCCGCAGGCTGCTGGAGGCGCACAAGGCCGCCGCGGAGTACTACGCCGAGCAGTTGCGCTTGCCGGCCGCCGCCCCCGGCCGTGAGTTCCTGACCGGGCGCGGCTTCACGCTGGCCGACGCGGAGCACTTCGGGGTGGGGTACGCGCCCGCCGAGTGGGAGGCGCTCACCCGGCACCTGCGTGGCCGGGGCTTCACCGAGCAGGAACTGCTGGCCGGGGGACTGGCCAGCCAGGGCCGCCGTGGGGCGATGGACCGGTTCCGCGGCCGCCTGATGTGGCCGATCCGGGACCTGACCGGGGACGTGATCGCGTTCGGCGCCCGCAAGCTCAACCCGGACGAGGACGGCCCGAAGTACCTGAACACGCCGGAGTCTCCCCTGTTCCACAAGAGCACCGTGCTGTACGGGGCGGACCTGGCCAAACGCGAGATCGCCGCGCGCCGTCAGGCGGTCATCGTCGAGGGATACACCGACGTGATGGCCTGCCACCTGGCCGGTGTCGGGACCGCCGTGGCCACGAGCGGCACCTCATTCGGCGACGGGCACATCAAGATCCTCCGCCGGCTGCTGATGGACGCCGACCAGTTCCGCGGCGAGGTCATCTTCACCTTCGACGGAGACGCGGCCGGCCAGCGCGCGGTGCTGCGGGCCTTCGACCTCGAGGAGCATTTCGTCACCCAGACGTTCGTGGCGGTGCAGCGGGACGGCCTGGACCCGTGCGACCTGCGGCTGAAGCAGGGCAGCCAGGCCGTGCCGGACCTGATCGCGCAGCGGGTGCCGGTCTTCGAGTTCGCCATCCGCAGCGAGCTGGCCAAGCACAACCTGGACACCAACGAGGGACGGCTGGCGGCCCTGGACGCGGCAGCCCGGATCATCGCCAGGATCAAGGACCGCGGGCTGCGCGACCGCTACGCGGTCAGCCTGGACCGCTGGCTCGGGATGCTGAACGAGGAGTTCGTGCTGGCCCGGGTCCGCGAGCACGAAACCGGTCCGGACACCAGGCGGGGCGGCGGCCCCGGCCCGGCCCGCGGCGGCAGTCCAGGCCGCGGCGGCAGTTCAGGCCGGGGCGGCGGCCCGGCCCGGGGGAGTGGTCCGGGTGGCGCGCCAGCACGGACCGCGCCCGGGCGGGACGCCCCGGACGGGAATCCCTACGACGCGAACGACCCCGTGGTCAACCTGGAACGCCAGGCGCTCAAGCTGGCCATCCAGCGCCCGGCCCTGTGCGGCCCGGTCTTCGACATGCTGCAGAAGGACGATTTCAGCGTGCCGGTGCACGGCTCGGTCCGCGAGCTGATCGCCGGTTGCGGGGGAGTGGCGGGCGCCGGAACCGACCGGGAATGGGCCGCCCGCCTGATCGACGCGGCCCCGAACGACCGGGCCCGGGAGTTCGTCACCCGGCTCGCCGTGGAGCCGGTGGAGACACCACGGGCGGACGGCGAGGCGGACGCGCGGTATGCCGAGGAAGTACTGGCCCGGGTGGCGGAACTGGCGGTGAGCCGGCAGATCTCCACGCTGAAATCGCGTCTGCAGCGTCTGAACCCGACCGACAGCCAGAGTGACTACAACCGGACGTTCGGCGATCTGGTGGCGCTGGAGCAGCGCCGGAAGGCCCTCCTGGAGCGGGCTTCAGGCGCTCTGTAGGCCGGACTGGAAGCGGGCTTTCTGGTCCCTTGGTGGGCGGAAGTCCGGGCGCGTTCGGGGCACGTCTGCTGCGGCAGCTGTCATCCGGTTGGGCTGTTGTGGCAGGTGAGCCGCGCAGACCGGCCTTCATATCGGGCAGAACGCTGAATGCGTTACTTACCAATAGGTGACAAAATTAACGCCACCGTTACCCGGGGTTCGTGGCGCACACTGGTCTGCGTGACCCTTACGTTACTTCCCAGTGGCGGTCTGTCAGCGGAACAGGTGGCGGAGCTGGTCGCACGGGCCAGGGAACGCGGCACCGTTACCGCAGCTGACATCACGTCCGCACTAGATGCCGCAGACCTTCCGGCCGATGCTTTCGACAACGTCGTGCGCCTGCTTACCGACGAGGGCATCGAGATCGTCGATCCCCCGGCCGAGGAAGCGCCCGACGCCCCCCGGGGCGTCCCCGCCGATACCGGAACCCGGGCGGGCACCGGCGACCTCGTCCGCATCTACCTGCGTGAGATCGGCCGGGTGCCGTTGCTCACGGCGCAGGACGAGGTGGAGCTGGCGAAATCCATCGAGGCGGGGCTGTTCGCCGAGGAGAAACTGCAGGGCGGGTTCCCGGTGCTGGATGCGCACCGCGCGGAACTCGGCGAACTGGCCGACTACGGACTGCGGGCCAAGCAGCGTCTCATCGAGGCCAACCTCCGGCTGGTCGTGTCCATCGCCAAGCGGTACATCGGGCGCGGGCTGGTTTTCCTCGACCTGATCCAGGAGGGCAACCTCGGCCTGATCCGGGCGGTCGAGAAGTTCGACTACACCAAGGGTTACAAGTTCTCCACGTACGCCACCTGGTGGATCCGGCAGGCCATCACGCGCGCCATCGCGGACCAGGCCAGGACCATCCGGATCCCGGTGCACATGGTGGAGACCATCAACAAGATGGCCCGGGTGCAGCGCCAGCTGCACCAGGACCTGGGCCGGGAGGCCACGCCGGAGGAGATCGCCGCGGAGATGGGCCTGACCCCGGACCGGGTGGCCGAGATCCAGCGGATCGCGCAGGAGCCCGTCTCGCTGCAGTCCCCGATCGGCGAGGAAGACTCCGACCTGGGTGACTTCATCGAGGATGCGGACGCCGTGGTGCCCATCGAAGCCGCGGCCTTCATCATGCTCCAGGACCAGCTGGAGCAGATCCTGGACACCCTCTCCCCACGGGAGCAGAAGATCATCCAGCTCCGGTTCGGCCTGATGGACGGGCATCCCCGGACGCTGGAAGAAGTCGGCCGGGAGTTCGGTGTCACCCGCGAGCGGATCCGGCAGATCGAGTCGAAGACGCTCGCCAAGCTCCGCCACCCCAGCCGGGCCCAGATGCTCCGGGAGTACCTGGGCTAGCGCCTGCCCAGCCGTTACCGAGGTCCGGCAGCCTCAGGCTTTGCGGAGCAGCTCAGCGGCTTCGGCGACCTCGGTGGCCAGCTTGTCGAGGATGTCCGCTGCGGCATGAGCCTGGGATGCGGAGACCGGCATCCAGGTGACGAGCCGCTGCGATGATGTCAATTGGTGCGATGCTCAGGCTCCCTGCGAGAGCTGGTCCGGCTGGCGGTGGCCCCAGTCGGCGCCTTGCGACGGAGGAGCAGGTCGGCGTCCCGAGTCGGGCGACCGCACGGTGAGCGTCAAGATCAGCGATCGAGTGATCAGGCATACCGTCATCGCAGCCACGTATACGGTAGTTCACCACCGTCTACGGCTATCTAAGCCCGTGGATCGCGGCAACGTACCGTGATCTTCATGCAGATCAAGCCGGGCCCAGTGCCGCCATGGCAGCAGGTCAGGGCGATCATCGTGGAGCGGATCGAGGCCGGCAGCTACCCGCCGGGCGGTCGGCTGCCGTCGATCAGTGATCTAGCCGTGGAGTTCGGGGTGGCCCGCACCACCATCCAGAAGGCCACCGAATCCCTGCGAGATGAGGGCGTCATCCAGACGAGCCCGATGGGCATGTTCGTCTCTGCGTAGCCCCGGCAATAAGACTGGCCCCGCCCGGCCCCTGGTCAGGGGCCGGGCGGGGCCGCTCGCGCGACGGCCCGCTTCCGTTAAGCCGGGCTGCCGGGTTCTGTGGGCGGGACACCCGGCCCGGCAGGAGCCGATCCTGGCCCGGCGGGCGGGACATCCGGCCCCGGAGAGGCAGAACCCGGCGACCCGGGGGAGGCAGAACCCGGCCCCGGGTAGGCCGCGCCCGGCCCCGGGTAGGCCGTACCTGGCTCGGTGCCCGGCCCCGGATACGTGGCGTCCGGCCCGGCCGGCGGCCACTGGGCCTCGCCCGCGCCGCCCGGGCCGCCCCTCGCTTCGTGCGCCGCGGTGAGCCGGTAGTAGACCAGCGTCACCACGAGGGCCAGGAAGGGTGCGACCAGGGTGCCGGAAATGATGCTGCTGATCGCGTTCCTGGCCACCACCGGCAGGAATATCAGGATGAGGCCGACCACGATGTCGAACACGATCAGGATCAGGAACACCAGCACGTAGGTGCCGAACACGTGCCATGCGTAGCCGCGGACGGTCCGCCAGCTCTTGCGGAACGAGCCGAACACACCCTCCCCGCCAATCACGATGCTGGGCACGATCAGCGACCAGAAGGTCAGCAGGATCAACCCGGGCACGATGATCAGCACGAACCCGATGGCGATCCCGATCCCGGCCAGGATGGACGCGATGATCACCGTGCCCAGGAACGGCAGCACCGCGCGCACCGTCTCGCCCAGGTTCAGGTCAACCTGGCCGTCCCGGACGTCTTGCACCGCCTTGACCAAGGCGGCCTGGACCAAGAAGGCGGCCACCACGCTGACGATCCAGCCCAGGAACAACCCGATACTGCCGGCCAGGCCGAGCAACGCCGCGATGATGCCAGCCGCCACGTAGATCACGAAGGCGATCAGCAGGAAATGGGCCGCAAAACGCTTGTAATACGTCCAGGCTTCGCCTAGTACCCCAGATAGTGGACTCATGGGCTGGTTATACCGTTGCCAATAGTGATCAAAACAATTCACAACAGGGCAGTCTGGGGTGGGTGTTTGCCCTGGTCAGATGCCTGTGGACAAGTTATCCTCAGACGCCAAACGGCCCGCCGGGCCGGCTTACGCCGGCCTGGCGGGCCGCTTGTGCAGGCCTCCCGGCCACCCATCTGGTGGCCAGTCAGGTGGCTAGCTGCTCGTTCCCGGCGCGCCGGGCGTGCCGCTGTACGTGCCACCCTGCGAGTGGCCGTTGGCCTCCCGCGCCCGGAAACCCGGGACGCGCTCACCGAGGGGCGCGACCGTGCTCTTGGCCTTCTCGGTCAGCCGGGGGACCCGCTCCATCGCCTTGTCCTTGGCCGACTTGGCCAGGCCGGCGGCCTGAGCCTGCGCGGCCCCGGCCGCCTGCTGCATCGCTGGACTGTCCGCGGCCTTGCGGGCCAGCTTCTTCAACTGCTCGTAACGCTCCCGGCCCGCCCGCGCGCCGACGATGAAACCGACGGCAAGGCCGGCGAAGAACGTGAACCGGTACCGCATCTGGTTACCTCTCTCAACGGTGTCAACTGCGCCAGGGTGGACCTTCCCCTGATGTTCAGCCGTATTCCAGGTTACGCGCCGGCAAATAACCGGCACCTGCCCCGCGCCCTCGCCACCTGCCCCGGCCCTCGCCGCGTGTCTCCCCGCGCGGCTGCGCCGCGTGACCCCGCCACGGGTAGCGCCCTGGGTGCGCTACCCTTATGCGCGGCGCAAACAGCTAGCTGGGTTCATGATCCGGCTCGCGTTGCCGCCTCAATCTGGGGTAGCTCAATCGGCAGAGCAAGCGGCTGTTAACCGCTAGGTTGCGAGTTCGAGTCTCGCCCCCAGAGCGACATCCTGGCGTTCGCCCGCCGGGCCTGACCGGTCCAGGGCATGGCGCAGCAGGCCTGCGAACGCACGATGGCCGGCGGAGAATTCCCGCCGGCCATCGTTGTGTTCCGGTAACGCGGCCAGCCAGGCCGCGCCGGTTACCTTAACTCGACCTCGATCGCCTCCCGGGTGACCAGCGTCGCCAGCCGGGCTGTCCAGCTGGGTCTGGGCCCCGGCCAGGTCCGCGCGCTTCACCCGGACGAAGGCGATGGACACGATCAGGGCGATCAGCATGATCCCGGCTGACACCTCGAACCCCCGGGAGAACCCGATCGACAGCGCGTGGTCGTAGATCGCCGTGGCGGCTGACTTCGCCTGGGCGGCGGAGACGTGCACCGGATGGCCGGCCTTGGCGGCGGTGGCGGCGGCCGCCTTCGCGGCCTCGGCCGAGTGCCGCGCGGTGTTGGCCACCACGGTCCAGGCCACGGTGCCGAGCAGGGCCAGCCCGATCGAGCCGCCGACCTGCTGGCCGACGTTGGGCAGGCTGGCCGCCAGGCCCGGCGTCCCGCTCCGGGACCCGGTTCAGGGCGATCAGGGTCACGGGCATGAACAGCATGCCCAGCCCGGCCGCGGTGACCAGCATCGGGCCGAGCAGCCCCCCGGCGTACGTGCTGTGCTCGTTGATCCGCGACAGCCAGAACATCCCGCCGGAGGCGATCACCGACCCGGCGATCAGCAGCGGCCGGGCCCCGATCCGGGGCACCAGCTGGGCGCTGACCCCGGCCATCACCATGATGGTGGCGACCATCGGCAGGTAGCCGATGCCGGTCTTCAGGGCGCTGTAGCCCCAGACCGTCTGCACGAAGATGGTCAGGAAGAAGAACATCCCGAACATCGCGGTCCCGATGCACAGCATGATCAGGTTGGCCGCCGACCGGTCCCGGTTGCGGAAGATCCGCAACGGCATCAGCGCGTGCGGGCTGCGCGACTCGATGAAGACAAACGACACCAGCAGCACGACCGCGGCCGCGAGCGAGACGATGACCTTGGTGTCACCCCAGTGCGAGACGCCGTTCGGGCTGGTGGCTGCGCTGGTCAGGCCGTAGACCAGGGCGGCCAGGCCCAGCGTGCTGGTGATGGCGCCCGGCAGGTCGAACCGGCCCGGCCGCCGTTCGGACTCGGCCAGGGCCCGCGGCGCCATCAGCGCGACCACGATCCCGATCGGGACGTTGACGAAAAACACCCAGCGCCAGGACAGGTAGGTGGTGAGCACGCCGCCGGCGATCAGGCCGACCGCGGCGCCGCCGATGCTCATCGCGGCGTAGACACCCATGGCCCGGTTCCGCGGCGGCCCTTCCGGGAAGGTGGTGGTGATCAGGGACAGGGCCGTCGGGGCGACGATGGCGCCGCCGACCCCCTGTAGCGCGCGGGCGCGCCAGCAGCCACGCCTGGGTGGTGGCGAAGCCGCCGAGCAGGGACGCCACCGAGAACAGGATGATCCCGGCGATGAACACGCGGCGCCGGCCGAGGATGTCCCCGGCCCGGCCGCCCAGCAGCAGCAAGCCGCCGAAGGTCAGTGCGTAGGCGTTGACGACCCATTCCAGGCCGGTACCGGAAAATCCGAGCGCCTTCTCGATGTCAGGGAGTGCGACGTTGACGATCGTCGCGTCAAGCACCACCATGAGCTGTGCGGTGGCGATGACCACCAGGGCCAGGCCTAGATGTCGTTGGACAGGGCCGGCGGCCGCGCCACGTGCGGTGGCGCCCCCGGCCGCGGGCTGTGTGGAGCTCATGCCGTCTCCTTGTCAGGGCATAGTTAACCAAGGCCGCGGCGGCTCCGCCGCGTGCGTACGTATGGGGGACGAAAAGAGAGGCCGCCACTCATCGGCGTGCGCTCCGGCCGCTGCGCCGCGGCCAGGGAGCAATTCGGTGCGGCTGGTCAGCCGACCTTGGGAGTAGCAGCAGTTGCCAGGAAGTTAGTCACCTCCTCGGCCGGGCAGTCGGCGGGGTCGGTGGCGCTCAGCGGCGGCGCCATCTTGTGGATCAGGGTGATCAGGGTGCCGCGCTCCTCGCCGGTCAGGGACTGGCGCCAGGGCGAGCGTTCCAGCATGGCCTGCTCCATCTGGTGCTTCATCTCCAGGCCCGCGCTGGTCAGGACCAGCCGCTTCACCCTCCGGTCGGCCGGATCGCTCTCACGGACCGCCAGCCCCCGCTGTTCGAGCATGTCCGCGATGCTGGTGACGAACGAGGGATCGCAGTGCATCCGCTGGCCCAGTTCCTTCATGGCCAGCGGGGCGTCGATCAGGTGCAGGGCCTTGATGAAGAAGGCCGGGACCCCGAAGTCCTTGGCCAGCGCCTCTCCCTCGGCCACGAGCCGGGCGATCAGCCCGGCCAGGGCGTCCAGGAGGTCCAGGTCGAGCTGGGTCTCTTCCGAACTCTGGTTCATGATGCCTCCTGCCTCCCCCCGGGTTCTTGCGGCGACAGCCCCTGAGTCGCTCAATAGTTGAGTAGCTCAAACATAGACCGGATTGCTTGAGTAAGTCAAATTCTTTTTCCGCAAACGAACACCAGGCCGGGCGTTATGTCACTGCCCAACCTGAGCATGATATTTAGCGTCGGTATGAGTACCGGGGCCGCTCGCCGTGCCCGCTGGCCAGCCTGCCGGGCGGCGACGAGGGGGAAGCTGGTGGGAACTGGGGGCATTCCATGGGCAGCGAAGTCCGGCCGTATGACGACGAGGCGGGCTTCGGCCCCTGGACCGGGGAGGTTCCGGAGTCCCGGGCGGATGAGCTGTCACGGGGGAGCGGGTGGCTCCCGGAACACGGATCGCCGGGGGAAGACCCCGGGCCGGGCCGGCGCCGCTTCTTCGCGCTGGCCGGGGTCGCGGCGGGCAGCGTCCCGCTGGCCGGGATGCTCCGGCACGGCCACCGGGGGGCCGCGTCAGCCGCAGGCTGGCCCGGGGAACGCGGACTGGATGGCGCTGCGCAGCGCGCTGTCCACGCACAAGCTGATCCGCCCGGCGAGCAAGACCTACCCGACCGCGAAGGAACTCTTCGATCCGAGGTTCGACTTCAAGCGGCCAGCTGGCATCGCGTACTGCGCCAGCCCCCGCGACGTGAGTACCTGCCTGGCCTTCGTCCGCAAGTTCGGGCTGCCGGTCGCGGCCCGGTCCGGCGGCCACAGCTACGCGGGCTGGTCCAGCCCGCCCGGCACGACCGGGCTCATGGTGGACGTGACCGCGATGAACTCGTTCCAGGTGGGGACCGGGCAGACGGTCCGGGTCGGCACCGGCCTGCATCTGATCGACCTGTACAACCGGCTGGCCGCGCGCGGCCTGGCCGTGCCGGGCGGCTCCTGTCCCACGGTGGGCGTGGCCGGTCTCGCCCTCGGCGGCGGGGTCGGCGTGCTGGGCCGGGCCTTCGGGCTGACCAGCGACGCCCTGGAGTCAGTGCAGATCGTCACCGCCGACGGCACGGTGCGGACCTGCAACGCGTCCAGCAACAGCAACCTGTTCTGGGCCTGCCGCGGCGGGGGCGGCGGAAACTTCGGCATCGCCACCGCGTTCACGTTCCGCACCCGCCGGCTGTCCCGGCTGGTGGTGTTCTTCCTGTCCTGGCCCTGGTCACAGGCGGCCAAGGTGGTGGCGGGCTGGCAATCCTGGGCTCCCTTCCAGCCCGACGCCCTGTGGTCCAACCTGCACATGACGGCCGCGCAGCGCGGCGGGACCCCGACCATCCAGGTCGGCGGCACCTACCTGGGCAGCGTGGCGAACTGCCAGCGACTGCTGCGCGTCCTGTACTCCCGGGTCGGCTCCGCGCCGTCGGGGCCGTTCGTGGCCGAGCGGACCTACCAGCAGGCGATGATGCTGGAGGCGGGCTGCGCCAACCTGTCCGCGTCCGAGTGCCATCTGCCGTCCCAGACGCCCAACGGCAAGCTGGTCCGCGTCCCGTCCTACGCCAAGTCCGACTTCTTCACCCGCAAGATCCCGCCCGCGGGCATCAGAGCCCTGGTGGCGGGCATCGAGCGGATGCGCGGGGTGCGCGGCGCCGCGGGCGGCGTCGGCGCGGTCGCCTTCGACGCGTTCGGCGGGGCGCTGAACCGGCCGAGCCCGTCCTCGACCGCGTTCGTGCACCGCAACTCGCTGTTCCTGGCCCAGTACTCGACCAGCTGGAACCAGGGCGGCTCGGCGAACGGGGCAGGCCGCCAGCACGACTGGCTGCGCTCCTTCTACGCGTCGATGCGGCCGTGGGCGAGCGGCCAGTGTTACCAGAACTACGTGGACCCGGACCTGAAGAACTGGCAGCAGGCGTACTACGGCGCCAACTACACGCGGCTGACCCAGGTCAAGACGATGTACGACCCGAACCAGGTGTTCAAGTTCCCCCAGGGGATCACGCCAGCCTGAGCGGTCAGTACGGCACCGCTCAGCTCGCCACCACCAGGGCCTTGATCGCCAGCAGCCCGATGACCACCAGTACGACCACGATGATCCCGGCCCTGTTCCGGTTGCGGCGGAACGTGGGAACCCGCGCCTTGTTCACCTTCATGTCGGCATGGGAACCGGCGGCCCGCCGGGACCACCAGCCGATGCACCCCCCCAGAAAAACGGCGAGAAGGCCGTAAAGAGCCAGCCCGGCCGCTCCCATTGCGGTGCCCCTTCCTGCGGGTTCTCGGCTATCCGTACCGGCAGAGCATCTCGCATTGACGCGACACTCTCCACCCTTTTCACCTGGTTACCGGGAGACACGGGCCAGAGGGGCGAGATTTCCGCGGCCGCCAGCGGCGATGGCTGGCGGCCGCGGGTCAGTTCTGGCTCGACGCCGCCCAGATATTGATCCCGGCCTCGACCGCGTGCCGGTCGATCGCCGCCAGCTCCTGCGCGGTGAACGACGTCCGGTCCGCGGCGGCGAGATTTTCCTCGAGCTGCCTCACGCTGCTCGCCCCGATGAGCGCCGACGTGACACGGTCATCGCGCAGGGTCCAGCTGATGGCCATCTGGGCCAGGGACTGGCCGCGCTCACGGGCGATCTCGTTGAGGGCACGGACGTGGGCCAGGGTCTGGTCGGTGATCTGGTCGCGGCTGAGCGAGCCATTGCGCGACGCCCGGGAATCATCCGGCACGCCATTCAGGTACTTGGTGGTCAGCAGCCCCTGGGCCAGCGGGGAGAACGCGATGCAGCCGATCCCTTCCTCGCCGAGCGTGTCCAGCAGCTCCTCCTCGATCCAGCGGTTGAGCAGGGAGTAGGACGGCTGGTGGATGAGCACCGGCACACCGAGATCGCGCAGGATCGCGGCGGCCTCCCGGGTCCGTTCCGCGGAGTAGGAGGAGATGCCGGCGTACAGGGCCCGGCCCGAGGTGACCGCCGTGGCCAGCGCGCCCATGGTCTCCTCGAGCGGGGTGTCCGGATCGGCGCGGTGGCTGTAGAAGATGTCCACGTACTCCAGGCCCATCCGGCTCAGCGACTGGTCGAGGCTGGCCAGCAGGTACTTGCGGGATCCGCGATCGCCGTACGGGCCGGGCCACATGTCGTAGCCAGCCTTGGTCGAGATGATGAGCTCGTCCCGGTAGGGCCGCAGGTCCTCGCGAAGGATCCGGCCGAAGTTGATCTCGGCGGAGCCGTAGGGCGACCCGTAGTCGCCGAGTAGCGGGGAACCGGCAGGCGCTACGCCGCCGTAGTTGTTCGCCAGATCGAAGTGGGTAACACCCAGGTCAAAGGCCCGGCGAAGGATCGCGCGCTGGGTCGTCAGGGGCCGGTCATCACCAAAGTTCTGCCAGAGGCCGAGGGAGATGGCAGGCAACTCGATCCCGCTGCGCCCGCAGCGGCGGTAGGGGATCTGCTCATAGCGGTCAGGAGCGGCGACGTAAGTCATGGGAGGGAGTCTTTCATTTTCCCGGCAGCAGGAGGCACGCGGCGCCACCCCTCATGACGCCACCGCCACGGCCCGCGGCACGCTCCGGTCCGCCCGGCGAACGAGGGACAGGGATTCTTTAACTGGCCACGCCCGGCGGCCTTCTCATGGCCAGGGACAGACGGTGGCGGAGATGAGTCGGCCACAGGATGGGTCTCGATCCACAGCTCGAGTTCCCTGGCTGGGACCGGCCTGCAGATCTGGTATCCCTGCACCAGGTCGCAACCCATGTCGGCCAGCTTGCGTTGGGCCATGCCATCCTGGACGCCCTCCGCGACGACGGTCATTCCGAGGTTGTGCCCCAGGTCAACGGCGGAGCGCACGATGACGGCGCTGTCGGGGTCGTCCGCCATGCCCATCACGAACGAGCGGTCGATCTTCAGTTCCTTGACCGGCAGGGTCTTGAGGTACGACATGGACGAGTAACCGGTACCGAAGTCGTCGATGCTCAGCGACACGCCCATGGAGTCGAGGGCCTGAAGGACGGTGAGGGCGAGGTCGCGGTCGGTCATTACTGCTGTCTCGGTCAGCTCAAGGGTCAACAGGTGGGGCGGGACGCCATGGGCGTAGAGAAGTTCCCGTACCTGAGCCGGGAAGGTGGAGTGGAGCAGGGAGCGTGCGGAGATGTTCACCGAGACGGGGATCGGGCGTCCTGCGTCGGCCCACTTTCGGGCTTGGGTCAGCGCGAGCCGCAGCACTTCGGTCGTGAGCGCATGGATTATCACGGTGCTCTCGGCGAGCGGGATGAACTCGTCGGGCTGCAGCAATCCCAGCGTGGGATGCTGCCAGCGGACGAGGGCTTCGACACTGCTCAGCTCGCCCGTGCCAGAGTTGATCTTGGGCTGGTAGTACAAGGTCAACTCGTCGGCGGTGATGGCTCGGCGCAGGTCTCCGAGGAGGACGAGCCGGGAGAGATTGTTGTCGTCGCGAGACGCCTCGTAGCGGGCGAATGGGTGGTGAGCGGCCTTGGCCTCGTACATGGCGACATCGGCGTGACGCAGAAGCGTCTCGACGTCGTCGCCGGGTTCGGCGAGGGCTACTCCGATGCTGGCGTCAACGTCGAGAGCGATGTCGTACATCGAGAACGGCTCATGCAAGGCGGCACCAACGCGCTGCGTGGCCGCTAGTGCCTCTCCCCATCCAGAAATGGGGAGAAGAATCGCGAACTCGTCGCCACCGAGGCGGGCCACGGAGTCGGCATCACGCAGGGAGTCCCTGAGCCGATCGGCCACCTGCAGAAGGAGGTGATCACCGTATTGGTGGCCGAGGGTGTCGTTGACTTCCTTGAACCGGTTGAGATCCAGGAGCAGCACAGCCACGGTGGCGCCCGAGCGACCAGCGGCGCGCAGGGCCACACTGGTCCGGTCCTGGAACAGGCTCCGGTTCGGAAGGTCGGTCAGCGGGTCATGCAGGGCCTGATACCGGTTTTGCTCACTTTCGGAGTAAAGGGCCCGCTGGTAGCGGGTCACGACGACTGCTCCCCCGACGGCCAGGCCAATTCCCGCCAGCAGCGTGACAAGATCGACGATGAGCGCCAAACGGCTAATTGTGCGGACCGACGCCGTGGCGTTCAGAGCCTCGAGTTCGTGTTTCGCGGACGCGCCATAAACTTGCTCTTCCATCACGGTGAAGACCGGGTCCACAGTGCGGGTGTCTATGGAGTTCGTGACGGACGCCGGGTCGTGGCGATCGACGGACAGGAACAACTGGGCGCTGGCTGCGACGTAGGCCTTGTGCTCGTGCAGCACCGCTCTCGCCACGCCTTGATCGGCGCTTTCATCCAGGACGGCCACCTGTCGCATGGCCTTCTGCAGGGCGGCTTCGGCCGCTGCGTGGGCGGCCTTCGGGACCGGGCCGGGCTGGAGGCGATACTTCCGCTCGAGCGATTCCTCGGCCGCGATGGCGGCGGCCGCGTGGGCATACGCGTCGGCGATTCGGACTGCGCGGGCACTCGTCGCGGCCGCATCGCTCGTCACCAGGGAACCAACCGTAACCACGCCGATGAGGGCCACGAGCCCGAGGCTGGCCCCGATTATCGTCCATCGATTCCACGAGTCTGAGATGCGGCCCCTTGTGACCGTGGGCCGTGTCACCCGCTGTCTGCAAAGGGCTGAGGCAGAAAATCGCATTCGGTGATCGGCATCTGATGTCACAAATCCTCTCTTGAGCCGGGACGGAGCCATCGTTGGCGGCCCCTGAGCGCGCGGCCCAAGCCGTCCAGTTGGGAAATCGGCTGCCTCATCGGGCTTCAGCCGGCAGGCCGGATTGCCGGCCACAGGCTGCTTTACTCAATTTTAACTCTAAGTATACGTCACATTACGGAACGCTACGACACAGATCGGTTGGCCGAGGTCGAAATGGGTCACGCCGGGGGCCGAACGCGCGCCGCCCGCCAGGGATGCCTGGCAGGATGTGATAGTTGCCTGGGCGCAAGTAACGGCCCCGGCCGCGCCGCAATCGAATGCGGGGGCGCGGCCCGGCAACAGCAGTGCAGCGCGGCAAGACGACGACGTACAGGAAGTAGGGCGCTCCATGTATGACGCTATTCAGGCGGAGACCATCAGCCTGGCCGGGGCCGGCGGGGACCAGATAGAGGCGTATCTGGCCCGCCCGCTCGGACCGGGCCCGTTCGGCAGCGTTGTGGTCATCCATCACATGCCCGGGTATGACGAGCAGACCAAGGAGATCACCAGGACGTTCGCGGTGCGCGGCTACAACGCCGTCTGCCCCAACCTGTACTGGCGTGAGGCACCCGGGGCCAGCCCGGACGACGCGGCCGCTACCGCGCGGGCCGCGGGTGGCGTGCCCGATGAGCGGCTGGTCGGTGACGTGGGCGGCGCGGTCGCGTACCTGCGGGCGATGCCGAACTCCAACGGCAAGGCGGGCACGATCGGCTACTGCTCGGGCGGCCGGCAGTCGTTCCTGGCCGCCGTGAGCCTGCCGCTGGACGCGGCGGTGGACTGCTACGGCGCGTTCGTGGTCGGCAGGCCGCCCGAGGGCATGCCGCTCAAGGTCGGCCCGATCGTGGACCGGACGCCGGACCTGTCCTGCCCGCTGCTCGGGCTGTTCGGCGCCGAGGACTCCCATCCCTCGCCGGAGCAGGTCGCCGAGTTGGAGAAGGCCCTCGTCGAGGCGGGCAAGACCTTCGAGTTCCACAGCTACGAGGACGCCGGGCACGCGTTCTTCGCCGTGAACCGGCCCTCGTACCGGCCCGAGGCCGCGAACGACGGCTGGCAGAAGATCTGGGACTTTTTCGGCCGCTACCTGGCCAGCTGAAGGGAGACCGCCCATGTGCACGTATCTCACCGAGAAGGTCGACGTGGCCGGGAGCGGCAAGGGCCCGGCCGGCTGGTTCACGCTGAGCGAGGCGAGCGTCTATTTCGATCATCCGGTGCACGCGCCCGCCGGGCACACGCTGAACATCGACTTCCTCAACCCGGGCCAGGGGCCGTCCGCCCGGGTGGCCGTGGAACTGACCGCCGAATCCGCCCGCGCGCTCGCCGAGGCCATCCAGGCCACCCTGGCGTCCGCCCCGCCCGGCCTTATCTAGCCGGCGCCTGCCCGTCTGGTGGCCCGGACTGTCGGTGTGCCATGCCAGTATCGGACTGGTGGCATCCGGCGCTCCGGGGCCGCCGGGCGGTAACGCCATCGCGACGATGGCAATGGCGGAGGGCAGGACATGAAAATCAGGGTCGATCGGGACGTGCTGGCTGAGGCGCTGGCCTGGGTGGCCCGGGCCCTGCCCACCCGGCCGGTGGTCCCGGTGCTGTCTGGCCTGCGCCTGGAGGCGGGGACCGGCCTCACCCTGTCCTGCTTCGACTATGAGGTCTCCGCGACCGCGCAGATCGAGGCGGAGGTGGGGGAGCCGGGCACCGTGATCGTCCCCGGCCGCCTGCTGGCCGAGATCACCCGCAGCCTGCCCGCGCTGGCGGTCGAGGTGGCCACGGACGCCGACACGGTGAATCTGACCTGCGGCAGCGCGGAATTCACCCTGTTCGCGCTGCCCGCCGACGAGTACCCGGAACTGCCCGCACCCCCGCCGCTGGCCGGCACGGTGGACGGCGGCGTCCTGGGCGCGGCCATCAGCCAGGTCGTGACGGCGGCGAGCCGGGATGACACGCTGCCCATGCTCACCGGGGTCTGCCTGGACATCGACGGCGCGGCCTTGACGCTGGCCGCGACCGACCGCTACCGGCTGGCGGTGCGGGAGATGCCCTGGGAGCCGGTGCAGCCGGGATTGCGTGCGGCGGCCCTGGTCCCGGCGCGGACGCTGGCCGATGCGGCCCGGGCGATGACCCCTGGAGTACCGGTGTCGGTCGCCTTCGGGCCGGGGGCGCCCGCCGCGAACCGGCCGGACAGCAGGCCGGGGGATGAGCCCCGGCCCGCCGAGGGCATGATCAGCTTCGGGATCGGCGGCCGCCAGCTGACGACGCGGCTGATCGGCGGTGAGTTCATCCGGTACCGGTCCCGCTTCCCGACCGAGTTCGGCTGCCGCGCCGACGTGCCGGCCGGGCCGTTCACCGAGGCGGTCCGCCGCGTGTCCCTGGTCGCCGACCGGGCCAGCCCGGTCCGGCTCACGTTCGGCCCGGGCCGGGTGCTGATCGAGGCGCAGACCGAGGGCCGGGCCCGGGCGGTCGAGACGGTGCCCGCCGACTTCAGCGGTACCGAACCGGTGATCGCGTTCAACCCGCACTACCTGCTGGACGGTCTCGTCGCCGCCGCCGTGCCGGGCCAGCCCCGGTCGCATGGCGAGGGCCCGGGCCACGCTGGCCACGAAGATGCTGGCCATGAGCAGTCTGACCAAGGGGATGCTGGCCCGCACCAGGCCGGGACCGCCGGAACGGGCGGGGAAAACACGGGACCGGGTGATCCCGGGCTACTCAGAATCGAGTTCACCAGTCCCGCCAAGCCGGCCCTGATTACCCGGGTGACCTCGGTACCTGGTTCCGGAGAGGCCAGCGAGCCAGCCGAGGAGCCCGGCGGGGCCGACTTCCGCTACCTGGTCGTGCCGCTGCGGGCCCCGGTCAGATCCTGAGCGGCGAACCCGCCCTGCTCGTGACGGCCGAACCCGCTCAGCTCCTGGCCGCCGAACCCGCTCTGGTCCCGGCGTCGTGAGGGGATCCGGTTCCGGAGCCGCCACACGGCACGCCCGGTCCACAGCACCCGCGCGGCCCACAGCACCCGGCTCAGCCAGGGGAGGCCGACCAGCAACGGCAGCGCCTCCAGCCAGGCCCCGCGCAGCCAGAGCCGGCGTGCGATCCAGCCCAGCGCCACGACCGCGGCGGCGGCCACCGCCAGGAGAGCCGCCGCCGCGATCAACGCGATCTGCAGCACTGCACCGTGCCCGGAAACCAGAGCGAACGCGGCCAGGAACAGGACCGCGAACCCGCCCGCGGTGACGACGGCGAGGCCCAGCAGAAGGCGCCGGCCACGCCGTGCCCAGCTGCCCGCTCGCACATCACCCTGCATCGTCATAGAGCCCTCCGGCCATCGGGTCGCTGCCCGCACACGATATATCGCGAACCTGGCGAGAGCAAGCCCGCCGCCGGTCAGCCCGGTCACCGCCCGAGGTACGCACCACCGTTGACGTGGATGATCTGGCCCGTGATGTGTCCTGCGGCGGGGGAGGCCAGGAAAGTCACCGCTGCGGCAACGTCCGCGGTATCTCCCGGGCGGCCCGTCTTCGTCTCCGCCACCAGCCGCTCGGCCCGCTCGTCGGTCAGCCGGCCCCGGAAGAACTCGCTGCCCAGCGTCACGCCCGGCGACACGACATTGGCAGTGATCCCGCGCGGTCCCAGTTCCGCGGCGACGTCGGCGGTCCAGGCCTCGACGGCCGCCTTGGCCGCCCCGTAGGAGCCGGCACCCCGGCGGGCCGCGATGGAGCCGAGCGTGACGATCCGGGCGCCGGGCTCGAGGCGCGGGGCCAGGGCCGCGGTCATCAGGACGGCCGACAGCAGGTTGGCGTCGAGGTTGGCCTGCCAGGCGGCCGCCAGTCCGGCCAGGTCGTTCGCGTCCGGGGCCGCCCGGTCGAAGTCGGTGTTCCCGCCCGCGTTGTTGACCAAGACCGCCACGGCCTGCGGCAACTGGTCCAGGGCGGCGGAGACCGCTGCCGGGTCCGAGGCATCGAAGGCCACCCAGGCCGCGCCGAGCGACGCGGCTGCCTCTTGGAGCGGGGCGGCGCGGCGTCCGGTAATGGTGACCCGGTCGCCCTGGCCGGCGAAGGCGGCCGCTATGGCCCGGCCGATCCCGGTACCTCCGCCGGTGACCACGACATCCCGCGGGGATGCTTCCGGCACTGCTCCTCCTGACCTGGTACCTGGGCCGGGCCTGGAGGGCTCAGCCGTCTCCGGTGCACGCCCGGCTGGCCCGGGCCTGCTGAGCGGGTCAAGGGCCGCGGCCCAGGGGAACTCATCCGGCCCGTTCCCGTCTGCCCCGGGCTCACCGTGCCCATCGATGCCCGGGCCAAACAGCACCGAGACCCCCCACGACCGCAGCTTGCCGATGTTCTCTCCGAACGCGGGGTGCGCGGCGTGCGCCTGGTTGGTGGACGGCAGCGCCACGATCGGCAGCCGTTTCCCGATCGCCTCGACCAGGATGCCGAGCGCGAGCGTGTCGCAGATTCCCGCGGCCCACTTGTTGATGGTGTTCACCGTGGCCGGGGCGACGATCACCGCGTCCGGGTCCGGCAGCACGTCGGGCTCACCCGGGTTCTTGTACTCGCTGCGGACTGGGTGCCCGGTCTGCCGTTCCAGGGCCGCGGTGTCGGTGAACCGCCGGCCCGACGGGGTGGTCAGCACGCACACGTCCCAGCCGCGCCGCTGGGCCAGGCTGACCAGCTGGCCCACGTCCGCGGCGGGCGGCGCGGCACAGGCGATCACATACAGCACCCGGCGGTCAGACACCGGCCGGCCAGGCGGGGATGGGCCCGTCACGGCCGGGCCAGGCCCGCGGGCCAGCGGAAGCTCCCGGCCGCGTCGCGCTCCAGCGGCACCGCCTGGACCACCGCGGCGATGTCCAGCGGACCGTAGATGTGCGGGAAAGGATCCGCCCAGCCCGGTACCGGCTCACGGCGGATCTCGGCTGCGATCCGGCTGCTGTCCAGCACCAGCAGGAGCAGATCCTGCTGCTCATCCTGGTACACCGCGTTCGCGACCGGCAGGACCTGGGCCGCGGTGCTCGCGTGGATGAACCCTTCCTCGCTCAGCGACCGGCCGCGGGTCGACGTCCGGTACTCGCCCTCCTGCCGGGCGCGCTCCCAGTCCGGCGCGGTCGCGATGTGATACAGCCGCTGCATGGGACGGCGGGGCACCTGGCGGGTTCCTCTCCCGGTGAGGACGTTAGTTCATGAAGTAGCTGCTGCCGCCGGTCTCCGGGTCGGTGATCTGGGCGATCACCGAGATGGCCCCGGCGTGCGCGAAGACGAGCGTGAGGGTGATGTCCTTACCGCCGTGCATCGGCCTCGCCCCGGAGATCAGCAGGTGGACGGTGTTGGGGGCCAGCCGGACGACGTTGTGGCCGGGGATGGCGATCGCCGGGATGGTGTGCGTGGCCGAGTTGCCCGCCGCTCCGAAGGTGACCCGCCCGCCCGCGCTGGTGCGGGCGCTGATCAGCCGGTCCGGGCCGCCGTTGTTCCGGATGACCACGAAGGCGACGGTCTTACCGGGCACCGAGGGCTGCGGCACCACGGCCGTGGACAGCTCGATCGCCGGGGCGGCGCTGGCGCTGGTGTAACACCCGGTGAGGCCGGCCGCGGCCAGCACGACCAGGCTCGCGGCCGCGGCCGCGCGGGCCGCCCGCCTGGCAGGTGACCACCTGGACAGCAGATCGATTCGCGGCATAGTCCTTTACCCTCGCGTCTGAAGCGCGCTCACGATGGTAGTCCCGCCGGCTCCCCGCGGGACTCGCGGGGGCCGGCGATCCGGTCCGCGGCGGGGCCGCCGGCCAGGGTCCGCGGGGGCCACGTTCCTCTGGTCAGGCGTAGTCGCGGAACGCGGGCCAGGCCCGGGCCCACGATTCCCGGAGCCCGGTGGCCAGGTAGACCGGTGCGCCCTGCTCGTCGTCCTTGACCCCCAGGCCGTTGTAGAACGTCGCGATCTGGCGCACGTGCCGGAACTCGCGGCGCAGGAAGGACGGGTCCAGGCTGATCACGATCGCGGAGTGGTCCGCGGCCGGCGGCGGCCCCCACAGCCAGAAGTTGTTGCTGCCGCTGTAGGCCGCGGGGAGGCCGAGGTCCGGGCCGTACCGGTCGACCGCCCCGGCCTCGCCGTAGTTGCCGGTCAGGATCGTGGTCCGGTCCCGCTGCGCGGCGGGCAGCGCGTGATACTCGCGGGCGATCAGGGCTACCTCGCGTGGCCACGCGATGGTCTCGGCCAGGTCGTAGTTGATGGTCTGCAACGGCACCGTGTGCAGGGTGACGGCCGGCAGCACCGGGATGGCGATCGGCACGGCTGCGAGGGTCACGACCGCGCCGGCGGCGAGCAGCCCCCAGCGCCCCCAGCGCCGCCCTGTCCCTGTCTTTTCCCCGGGCCCGGGGAAAAGCCACCGCCCGGCCGGCACCGAGCCGGCCGCGATCAGGACCGTGTAGGCGCCGCCGGAGTAATACGCCTTGCCGCCCAGGACGAACTGCGCCGCGATCGCCAGCGCGGCCCCGATCACGGCCGGCCGGAACCGGCGGGCCGACTCGTTGCGCAGGCCCCAGACCAGCCCGGCCACCCAGACGGGGGTGAGGGCGAGGCCGGTGAAGAGCACCTGAGCCGGCCAGTAGGTCGCCCGGTTGTGGCCAGCGGCGGTCTGCAGGGCCCGGAACACCTCCAGGTTCGGCCACCCGTGCGCGGCCTGCCAGATCAGGTCCGGGGCGGCCAGCGCCGCCGCGATGACCGCGCCCAGCAGCAGGTACCGGCTGCGCAGCAGCCGCCGCTGCGGGGTGACCGCGAAGCCGGCCACCACCGCCGCGGCCAGGAACCAGATCGTCCACTTGGCCTCGGCGGCGACCCCGGCGCACAGCCCGATGGCCAGCCACCAGCGGGGCTCGCCGCTGTCCAGCAGCCGGAGCACCAGGTACAGCAGGATCGCCCAGGCCACGAAGTCGGGCGTGGTGGTGCTGAGCAGGTGCATGGCGCCCAGGAATTCGGCGCAGCCGGCCACGCACACCGCGGCGAGCACCTGCCCGGCCCGTCCGGCGCCGAGGATACGGCTCATGCCCGCGGTGAGCAGGACCAGCGCGCTGAGACCCAGCGCGGGCAGCACCCGCAGACCGACCAGGGAGTTGGCGAACAGCAGCGCCGCGAGACGCGCGGCCAGCGGGGTGAGCGGCGGCTGATCCACGTACCCGAAGGCGGGATGCCGTCCGGCTTCGAGCGAAGTACAGCTCGTCGCGGTGATAGCCGTACCGGGCGCTGACGGCCATCTCGACCGCGAACGCCACCGCGGCGACCAGGATGACGCCCAGCCGGGGCGAGCGGCGGGCCCGGGCCAGCAGGCTGGCGGCTTCTGGTGTGGTGTCCGGCCCGCCGGGGCGCGGCCGGGACGGGAGTGCGCTTCCCGTGAGCGAGTTCTGCGGCATGCCAGCATCGTGGGCCCCGGGCGGGCCGGCCGACATCGGGCGGCGGGGCGATTTCCCCCGCTCCGCAGCGCGGTGGAGCGCGCGGCGTGGGGACCGGCCTACCTCCCCCCGGAGAAGGATCCGCCCGGCTCCACCGTCGGGAGGATGCCGCCAGATCCCGTGCGCCATACGATCAGGTCGTGAACAGCCAGGTCGTGACGAGGCTGAGGGACCGGGCCGCCGCGCTGCCGCCGCGGGTCCAGGACCTCGCCCTGGCGCTGGCCCTGAGCCTGGTCAACGTCGCGTCGGTGCTGCCCTACCGCAGCCAGATCCACCCGTTCTGGGCCGCGCTGGTGCTGGTCATCGCCCAGTGCGTGCCGCTCGCGTGGCGCCGGAGATGGCCGCTCGCGGTGCTCATCGCGGCCGGGATCCCGCGCATCCTGTACGACCAGCTCGCCTTCGCGTACGCCCCGTTCCCGCTGGCTAACACCATCGCGTTCTATACCGCGATGGTGTACTGCCGCCCCGCGGTCCGCCGCGTGGTCATCCTCCTGGTGGTGATCGGCAGCATCGAGTCCCAGGTGTCGCCCGGCCACACCCAGCCCTACGACGCCATCGTGTCGGCCCTGACCACTCTGGGCGCCTGGGGGGCGGCGGTGGTCGTCCGGAACCGGCAGGCCAGCGTCCAGGAGGCGGAAAGCCGGGCCGAGCGGGCGGAATCAGAGCGGGATGACGACGTGGCCCGCGCCGCGGCCGCGGAGCGGACCCGGATCGCCCGCGAGCTCCATGACGTGGTGGCGCACCACGTCAGCCTGATGGCGGTGCAGGCCGAGGCGGCCTCCTCGCTGCTGCCCGGGCGGCCGGACGACGCCGCGCGGTCGGTGGAGGTGATCGCGGATACGGCCCGCCAGGCCCTGACCGAGCTGCGCCGGCTGCTCGGGGTGCTGCGCGAGCCAGCCGGCCACCTGGAGACCGCGCCGTCGATGTCGCTCGCGGACCTGGGCCCCGTGCTGGACCAGGTGCGCGGCACCGGGCTCGCGGTGGAGCTGACCGTGCGGGGCACGCCGGGCCCGCTGGCCCCCGGCGTCGATCTCACCGCGTACCGGATCATCCAGGAGGCGCTCACGAACACGCTCCGGCACGCCAATGCCTCGTGCGCGGCCGTGGGCCTGTGCTACGAGCCGGGTTTCGTTACGGTGAGCGTGACCGATACCCGGTCGGAGGCGGGGACCGGACCGGGCGTAAAGGAGCCTGGGAACGGTGCGGTGAACGGAATCGCGAACGGGTCAGTGAACGGCACCGCGCTGGTCCGGTCGGGCGGCTTCGGGCTGGCCGGGATCGCGGAACGGGTCGCCTCCTGCGGCGGCAGCCTGGTGGTGGGGCCCACCGGCGCCGGGGGATTCGCGGTCACCGCCCGGCTGCCGGCCCGGTGAACGGCCCGGTGGACAGTCCGCTGAACCTGGCCGGCCGCCCGGTCCCGATCCGGGTCCTGGTGGCTGACGACCAGGAACTGGTCCGCGCCGGATTCTGCGTGATCCTGGACGCGGCCGAGGACATCAGCGTGGTGGGCGAGGCCTCGAACGGCGCCGACGCGGTGGCCGCCGTGGCGGCGCAGCACCCGGACGTGGTGCTGATGGACATCCGGATGCCGGGGATGGACGGGCTGGAGGCGACCCGGCTGATCACCCAGGGCCCGGAGGCGGGCCCGAGGGTGGTCATGCTCACCACGTTCGATCTCGACGACTACGTCTACGAGGCGCTCCGTTCCGGGGCGAGCGGGTTCCTGCTCAAGGACGCGCCCCGGGGTGACCTGATCGCCGCGGTCCGGGCGGCGGCGGCGGGCAACGGGCTGCTCGCTCCCTCGGTGACGCGGCTGCTCATCGAGACGTTCGCGCGGCGCCCGGCCGCGGCCGTGACCGCGCCGTCCCGGCTGGCCTCGCTGACCGCCCGGGAAAAGGACATCCTGCTCCTGGTCGCGCGGGGCCGCAGCAACGCGGAGATCGCCCGGGACCTGTTCGTCGGCGAGGCGACGGTCAAGACCCACATCGGGCACCTGCTGGCCAAGCTGGAGCTGCGCGACCGGGTGCAGGCGGTGATCCTGGCCTACGAGACCGGCCTGGTGGTGCCCGGCGGCCTGCCCGGCTGACGCCCGGCCGGGGGCGCAGCCGGGCTGCGGGTCAGGCCAGGCTCAGCCGCCAGTTCTGCCCGACCAGGTCGTGGCCGAAGCTGTGGTGCGGCTCCGAATCCACCAGCTCGAAGCCCAGCCGCTGATAGATGCGGCGCGCCGCGGACAGTATGTCGTTGGTCCACAGGACGATCTCGCGATAGCCCGCCTGGCGGGCGAAGGCGAGGCACTCGGCGGCCAGGCGCTCTCCCAGTCCCATGCCCCGCGCGGCCGGCTCGACCAGCAGCAACCGCAGCTGGGCGGTGCGGTCGTCCTTGCGCATGCAGAACACGCAGCCGGCCGGCGTGCCCTCCAGTTCGGCGATCCAGCCGGCCTCGCGGGGGTCGGCGCGCCCCGCGTAGTCCGCCACGATCCGGGCCACCAGCGCCTCGTAGCTGGCGTCCCAGCCGTACTCCTGGGCATACAGCGCGGCGTTGCGCTGCACCACCCAGCCGAGATCGCCGGGGCGCGGCGAGCGCAGCACGAACGCGGCCCGACGGCCCCGCGGCCCGGCGATCTCCTTGATCGTGGTCATCGCCGCGGTCAGCCGCTGCTGCTCAGCCTCGGTGAGCTGGCCGAGCAGCGCGCTGATCTGCTCCGCGGAACGCTGGTCCAGGCCCGCGAAGGCGTGCTGTCCGGCGCTGGTCAGCGTGATCACCCGGCGGCGGGCGTCGGTGTCCGAGCGGCGCCGGGTGATCAGGCCGTCCGCCTCGAACCGGGCCAGGATCCGGCTCAGGTACCCGGCGTCGATGTCGACGGAGCGGCGCAGCGCGCTGATCTCGCTTTCGCCGCGCCCGGCCGCCCCGGTCTGGGCCAGCTCGAACAGCACCCGGGCCTCGGTAAGGGAGTAGGGCGAGTCCAGGTAGCCGCCGTGCAGCAGGCCGATCATGTTCGTGTAGACGCGGTTGAACTCCCGCACCGCCTGGACCCGCCCGTCGCGCACGGCCCCGGCGGCCGCTGGTCCGGTGCTGGCCGCTCCAGTGCTGGCCGCTCCAGTGCTGGCCTGGCGGCGGTATCTGACGAAGGCAACGAAGTCTTTGACACAGTCAAATAATTGCGCATCGGCGCCCGGGGATCAACCCCAGTCTGGCGGGGTGGTCAGCCGCGGTCGAGGGCGGTGGCGAGCAGGCCGAGCGGCGGGGAGCCGAGGTCCATCAGGGCGGTGTGGAAGCGCAGCAGGGTGAAGCCGTTGCCCCAGTGCTTGCGGGCCTGCTCGCGCAGGTCCATGATCTCGAGCTTGCCCCACGTGTAACGCCCGTACGTCGGGTCGAACGTCGCCCGCCGGGCCTCCGACAGGGCGGCGGGACCGGCCAGGTGCGTGTCGGCCGCGAAACGGCGGGCACCCTCCTCGACGCTCATGCCCGCGGTGTGCACGCCGATCGAGCAGGCCAGCCGGGTCACCCGGACCAGGGCTTCCAGCCACACGCCCACCGCGAACCGGGGATCCTCGCTGAGGTATCCCTCCTCGACGCACAACTCCTCGGCGTAATGCGCCCAGCCCTCCACGAACGCGGCGGAGTGCAGGGTCCGGCGTACCGGGCCGGCCGCCCGGCGCAGCGCGCGGCCGTGCGAGAAGTGCCCCGGCGCCACCTCGTGCACGACAATGCCGGGCAGCGTGGTGGCGCTGAACACCTCCAGCCACTCCTCCTGCTCCTGCTCCGGCCAGCTGGGCTCGGGCGGCGTGACATAGAACCATGACGGTGCCTCGGGCTCGCCGGGCGAGGCGGTGGAGATCATCGCCATGGCCCAGCGGCGTGATTCCGGCGCGGGCCCGACCAGGCAGACGCCGTCGTTGTAGGGCATCAGGTTCCGTTCCCGGGTGAACTCGATGGCCTGATCGGTGCCGATCTGGGCCGCCTCGATCACCCCGTCCGGGCCCGGGTGATCATGGACCAGGTCCCGGCACAGCTCCAGCGGCGGCCGGGTCGCGTCGATCCGGGCACAGTCCTCGGCCAGCCGGTTCAGCAGCCGGTCACGCTCGGCGTCGGCCCGCTCCGCCAGCGCCCCGAGGTCGACGTCGATGTCCTCGGCCGTGCTCATCAGGCTGCGCAGCCCGGCCGGGCCCAGCGCCGCGTCGGGGTTCCCCTGCCGGGCCGCGCGCTCCACATGCGCGACGAGCCGGCGGTGCGCGGCCCGGGCGGCCGAGGCCACGGCGGGCGGGGCGCTCGCCGGGATGCCCGCGGCCAGCCCCTGGATGCCTCCGATCAGCGAACTCGCGACCGGGGCGCTCACCTGGTCCAGCGAGGCCAGGGCCGCATCCACCGCCTGCGGCCACAGGGCCAGGTGCGCCAGCTTGGCCCGCTCGCGCTCCTCCGCCGGGGCGTACTCGCGGTCGTAGCAGGCCAGGTCCATCTCGGCCAGATAGGCCAGCGGGTTGCTCCGGTGCAGTTCCAGCTCGCCGTAGACCACCTGGGCCCGCCGCTCGAACGCGGCCAGGTGGGACTCGTCGTGCGGATCGCCGACCCGGTCGCCGGACGAGGCAGCCTCCGCCAGCCGGGCCAGGCCGTCCCGCACCCCGCCGGGGGACAGGTCCTGGATCCGGCCGTCGTACTCGTGGCGTCCGCTGTACTCGCGTGCCTCGGCGACATCGAGATCGCAGACCGCCCGGACCCGCAGGGGAAGGTCATCCATGACCCTGACGCTATCGGGCCGGCCGGGCTGGCCGGCGGTGGGGTCAGCGGTTCAGCCGGGGTGCGGCCAGCGGTTCAGCCGGCGGTGCGGCCAGCGGTTCACAGGCCCTGGCCGGGCCGGCCCGCGCCGCCCTTGACCGCGTCCACCGTGAGCGGGACGCCCAGCTTCGCGGGGAGCCTGGCGGAGCAGGTCGTCGCGGTGAACTTGATGTACAGCGCGGTGAACTGGCCGGGCGGGAAGACCTTGAGCCAGTGCGCGGTGACCGGCTGGCAGTCGGATTTGCTGTAGTTCAGGGCGTCGACGACCTGCACGGTCACGTGGGCCGTCCCGCCCGGGTTCAGGACTACCGTCCGGGGCGCGACCGCCGGGTTGCGGGAGGCGGGTTCGCCGATCTGGCTGCCGGACGGGCCGGTCACGAACGACACGCCCGGGTAGCCGAACAGGTAGCACGAGGTCTTGGACGTGTTGGTCAGGTTCAGCGGGTAGTAGGTGCTGCCGGCCGCCGCACCGCCCTGGCTGGTGTTCACCGTCCCGGACAGGTCGGCCGTGGGGCATGCGGGCACCGACGGCGAGCTGGGCGGGGTCTGCGGGGTGGTGGCTCCCGTGCTGGGCGGGGCGCTCGGGACCGCGGAGGATACCGGGGCTGGCGACGAGACGGGGGTGGCCGCCTGGCTTGCGGCTGCGCCGTTGTTGCTGCTGGCCGATCCGCAAGCCGCCGCGAGGGCACCGGTGCACAGCAGGGCGGCGGCGGCGCTGATTCGCCGGGCCACGTGGGCGGATGGTCTCATCGGCGGTTCCCTTGTTCGGCGGGGCTGCGGTGGCGGGCTGTTGTGTGGCGGGCTATGCCTGGCGTGGCGGGGCCGCTCGCCGGGACCCCAGGGGAGTCCTGACTCTTACGACGCAGTGTGCGGCATGGCGGTTGCGCGCACTTTGGTTTGCCCGGGCCGGGGCGCCCGGCGATTATGGCAGCTGGATCCCGTCCCGTCCCCGGCCATGCTGGCCCACGCCGTCAGGAGCGCTGATGCTGCCGCAGGGTTCGTCGTTCACCACCCGGCCGCAGCTTGCGGGCAGCTTCGGCATGGTCGCCTCCACCCACTGGCTGGCCACCGCATCCGGGATGGCGGTGCTGGAGGCCGGGGGCACGGCGTTCGACGCGGCCGTGGCGGCGGGCCTGGTGCTGCAGGTGGTCGAGCCGCACATGAACGGCCTGGGCGGTGAGGCGCCGATCATCGGCTTCGACGCGGGGCGGGGGGGTGACGGGACCGGCGTGTTCGTGGTGGACGGGCAGGGGCCCGCGCCGGGCGCGGCCACGCTGGCCGCGTTCGGCGCCCTGGATCTGGACCTGGTCCCGGGTAACGGCCTGCTCGCCGCCTGCGTGCCCGCGGCCTTCGGCAGCTGGATGCTGCTGCTCCAGCGGTACGGCCGGATGCGGCTGCGCGACGTCATGGCGTACGCGATCGGGTACGCCCGGGACGGCTACCCGATGACGGCCGGGGTGAGCGCGGGCATCGCCGCCGCCGAGCCGGTCTTCCGCGATCACTGGCCCACCTCGGCCGAGATCTACCTGGCTGGCGGGGTGCCCGCCCCCGGGGCCCGGTTCGCCAATCCGGCCCTGGCCGCGACCTACCAGCGCCTCCTGGATGAGGCCGAGGCGGCCGGCGCCGGCCGCGACGTGCAGATCGAGGCGGCGCGCCGCGCGTTCTATGACGGGTTCGTGGCCGAAGCCATCGGCTCCTACCTGGGCCGGGCTGAGGTCATGGACGGGACGGGGGAGCGGCACCGGGCCTTGCTCAGCCCGGCGGACCTGGCGGGCTGGCGGGCCGGCACCGAGCCGCCGGTGACGCTGGACTTCGCCGGCCTCACCGTGTGCAAGACGGGCCCGTGGGGCCAGGGGCCGGTGTTCCTGCAGCAACTGGCCCTGCTCGACGGGCTCGGCGTGAGCGAGATGGACCCGGCCGGCCCGGACTTCATCCACACCGTGGTCGAGAGCGCGAAACTGGCCTTCGCCGACCGTGAGGCCTGGTACGGCGATCCCAGGTTCGCTGACGTCCCGCTCCGCGACCTGCTGTCCCGGTCCTACACCGCGGCCCGCAGGTCCCTGGTGGGCCCCTCCGCGTCCCCGGATCTGCGGCCCGGCCATCCCGGCGGAGCCCAGCCGCGGCTGCCCGGATACGCGACCGGGGACGTGCGCGTCCCGGGCGGGCCCGTCCCGGCCGGCGTCGCGGCGGCCGAGCCCACCGCGGAGGAGTCCGGCGCCGCGGCCCGCCCGGCCTGGGAGGTCACCGGGCAGGGCACCCGCGCGGACTCGCGGCCGTCCCGGGGCGACACCTGCCATCTGGATGTCGCCGACCGGTTCGGGAACCTGGTGTCGGCCACGCCGAGCGGGGGCTGGCTGCAGAGCTCGCCGGTCATCCCCGGCCTTGGTTTCTGCCTGGGCACCCGGGCCCAGATGTTCACCCTGACCGCCGGCCTGCCCAACAGCCTGGCCCCGGGCAAGCGCCCGCGGACCACGCTCACGCCGAGCATGGCCCTGCGCGACGGGGAGCCCTACCTGGCCTTCGGCACCCCCGGCGGGGACCAGCAGGACCAGTGGACGCTGGTGTTCTTCCTGCGTCACGTGCTGTTCGGGATGAACCTGCAGGAGGCGATCGACGCGCCCGCCTTTCATACCCGGCACTTCCCGTCCTCGTTCTACCCGCGCGAATCGTGGCCGCTGGCGGTGGACGTGGAGGAGCGGGCCGGGGCCCAGGTGCTGGCTGAGCTGGGCCGCCGGGGGCACCAGGTCACGGTCCGGCCGCCCTGGTCGCTGGGCCGGGTCAGCGCGGTGGCCCGGGATCAGGGGATGCTGTACGCGGCCGCGAACCCCCGCGGCATGCAGGGGTACGCGGCCGGCCGCTGAACACGCGGAGGGCTAGGCCGGGAGGGCGAGGGCGGCGGCCAGCACCGCGGCGACCGCGGCGGCGGCGCGGAGCCAGCCACCGGCCGGGCCGGCCCCGGCCGACGGCAGCAGCGCCGATCCCGCCGCCAGCACCAGCAACCCCAGCCCCGCGGCCAGCACCGGCGCCTGGCTGCGCAGCACCGTGGTGGCCTCGCCGGGGCCCCCGGTGGACTCGGCCAGGTGCGTGGCCAGCAGGTACGCGACCAGAGCCACGCCGAGCACGGCGGTGTGCCAGGGCCGGGCCGGATGGAGAGCTTCCAGGGCCAGGGCGCCGAGCGTGACTCCCTCGGCCCAGGGAAGCCGGCGCAGCCGGTCCAGGCCGCCCAGGCCGAGGCGGGCCAGCGGCCCGGGATAGGCACCCGGCCCGGGCGCCACCACGGCCGCCGTGGCCAGCTGGCCGATGCCCCCGGCCACGCAGCAGGCGGCGAGCACGGTGAGGGCCGGGGCGGCGGCGCCGGCTGACCCCGGGGGTGACGCCGCCCAGGCCACGCAGGCCGCGCCGAGCAGGCCGGCCACGGTGGTGAGCCGGACGGTGCTGCGGCGCCACCAGATCCGCCAGCTGGCCCGCAGCGCCGGCGGCGGCCCCTCCGTCAGCGAGGTCATCGGCGCGTCACCATGGCCCGGCGGGTCAGCGGGGCCAGCGACAGGTCCAGGCTCTGCTCCCCGTCCCAAGCCGCGACCGGGATGTCCAGCTCGCGCAGGGAGAACCGGATCGCCTGCTGCTCCATCCGCCAGATCCGCTGGGCCAGCCGGGCACCCCGGCCCCGGCCCGCGCTGGGTTCCCCGTTGAGCACGTCGACGATCAGCACCGCGAAGCCGCGCTGGCGCAGGTCGCGCAGGGTTTCCACCAGCCGCGGGTCCATCAGCGGGGTGAAGACCAGGATCAGCGCGCCGGGGGGCAGCGCCTGCCGGGGCAGCCGGGAGAACCCGGTGTCCGCGGTCCAGTCCCGGTCCTGGGTGAGCATGGCCTCGGCGATCCGGTAGTAGTGCCGCTGGCCGTGCCCCGGCGCCAGCCACCGGGCCCGGTAGCGGTAGGTGATGAACCCCACCCGGTCCCGCGTGTCCAGGTAAGCCCGGGCCGCGGCGGCCGCGCCGCGCAGCGCGATGTCCACCACATGACGTTCGGTGTCGTCCCCGTCCCAGGCCGTGTCGACCAGGATCACCACGTCCTGGGAGCGTTCGGCCTGGAACGTGTTCACCTGGAGCCGGCCGCGCCGGGTGGTGGCCGGCCAGTTGATGCTGCGCTGCCGGTCGCCTGGCACGTACTCGCGCACGCCCGCGAACTCGGCGCCCTCACCGGGCGCCCGCGCGGAGTGCTCGCCGAGCCGCTGGGGCAGGCGGCTCAGCACCACCCGGGTCCGCTGGGCCGCCGGGCGCGGGTAGCACTCCAGGGACGGCAGCCCGATCCGGGCCCGGCCCTCGGCCAGCCGCCAGCGGTCACGCAGCACGATCTCGGCGGTGCCCACCCGCCGCCGCCCCCAGCGCTTCACCAGGAACGGCACGGTGACCCGGTGGCCCGGGGCGTAGCCGCGCCGCTGCCCCGGCGCGGCCCGCAACGGGACGATCTCGTGCGCCGGGTGCAGCAGGACCGCCGCGGTGTAGTCCCCGCTGCCTGAGATCGCCGCGGTGACCGCGGCCCGCTCGCCTTCGATCAGCCGGCTTCCGGTCAGCCCGGTCGTCACCTGGGCGTGCGACGGCCGTCCCGGCCGCCGGGGGGAGAGCAGCAGCAAGGCCGGGGCGGCCGCGCCGGCGAACTCGGGCCGTCTGGTCACGAGCGCGAGCGCCAGGCCGGCCAGGGCCAGCGTCAGCAGGCGGCGCGCGTGCCGGGACAGGCTCCACGACAGTGACACGGTGGTGGTGGATTCGTGTTCCGGGCCGGCCAGCGGGGCGGCGGTGCCAGGCCGGGCCGGGGCGTCCCCTCGGCACCGGGCGGTCAGGCACGGGCGGCGGACGGGTCGGTCCGTGGCGTCGGCACGCTGGCGAGCAGCGTGGCCACCACATCATCCGGCTGGACCTGGCGGACCCACAATTCGGGCCGCAGCGTGATCCGGTGCGCGAGCGCGGGCACCGCCACGCTCTTGATGTCGTCCGGGATCACGTAGTCCCGCAGCTGCAGCAGGGCCTGGCCGCGCGCCAGCTGGATGATGGCCAGCCCGCCGCGGGGGCTGGCTCCCACCTGGATCTGCCGGTGCTCCCGGGTGGCCCGGACCAGGGCGACGACGTAGTCGATCAGGTCGGCCGACACCTCCACATCCTCCAGCGCGGCCCGCATGGCGAGCACTTCGCGGGCGTCGGTGACCTGCTGGAGCACCGCGTTCTCGGCCCGGCGATCCAGCCGCCGCTGCAGCATGGCCGCCTCGTCCGCGCTGTCCAGGTAGCCCAGCCGCAGCCGCATCATGAACCGGTCGAGCTGCGCCTCGGGCAGCTCGTAGGTGCCCTCGTACTCGATCGGGTTGTCGGTGGCCAGCACGATGAAGGGCTGCGGGAGCGGGCGGGTCTGCCCGTCCATGCTTACCTGCCCCTCGCCCATGGCCTCCAGCAGCGCGGCCTGGGTCTTGGGCGGGGTCCGGTTGATCTCGTCCGCGAGCAGCAGCTGGGTGAACACCGGGCCCGGCCGGAACTGCATCTCCGCGGTCCGCTGGTCGTACATGGGCGCGCCGATCACGTCGGAGGGCAGCATGTCCGGGGTGAACTGGATGCGCGCGAAGTCCAGGCCGAGGACCTGTGCGAAGGTCCGGGCGATCAGCGTCTTGCCCAGCCCGGGCAGGTCTTCCAGGAGGATGTGGCCGCCGGCCAGGATCCCGATCAGCACCAGTTCCAGGGCGCGCCGGTGCCCGACGACCGCGCGCTGCACCTCCGCGAGCACCTGGGCGGACCGCTGCGCGGTCTCGCCGGGAGTCAGGGTCTTGTCCGTCACAGGTGCTCCAGTCGGTCGAGAAGGCGGGCCAGGGTCCGGTAGGGAATCCCCGGCTGGTCGCCAGGCGGGGACGGCGCGGCAGGCCGGGCCGGGTCGACCCACCGCCAGAGGCTGTCGTAGCCGGGGTTGCCCTGGGTGAAGGCCTGCCGGGCGGCGGCGGGGTCGTCGTAGAGGCTGATCCCGTGCCGCTCGGCCAGCCGCGAGGCCAGCAGATGCTCCAGCTGGCCGCGCAGGCCGGCCTCGTAGGCCGTCATCGAGGCCTGGGCGTCGCTCAGCCGGGACCGCCGCCGCCACTGGCGGGAGAAGGACGACAGCACCGGCGCCGGTACCGCCGGGTCGGGGCCGCTGACGTCCTCGGCCGAAGACGCCAGCCCCGGGGGGCGCACCAGGCTGCGCAGCACGACCAGGCTGATCACCCCGGCCGTCACCGCCACCAGCGCGAGCGCGCCCGGACCGGCCACCGCGTAACCGGCCGCGGCGGTCGCGGTCACCGCCGCGGCGGCGATGATGAGCTCGGGCCCGGGCGGCCAGCCGGCCCCGCCCGGGTCGCCGGGGCCGGACCGGCCGGCGCGGGTGCTGCCCCGGCCGGTCATGACGAACCTCGCAGGTCGGCGGCGAGCTGCTCCAGCGCGTTCCGGGCGGCGTCACGCTGGGCCGTGGAGAGCTCGTGGGCCGAGAAACGGGCCTCGTAGAACAGCCCGGTCAGCTCCCCGGCCGCCGATCCGCGGACGAGTCCCGCCCCGGCCGCCCGGGCCAGGAACTCATCGGGCGTGTCCGCGACCTCGTGGTCCGCGCCGGCCGCGGCCAGGCTCCGCTCCATGGCCACGTAGCAGGCGATGATGGCGGCCCGGGCGTCGTCCAGCGCGGCCAGCGCCCGCCGCCCGGAGCTGATCGCGTCACGCAGGTCACTGCGCTGCCCCTCGGCCAGCGACCCTTCGTCGGGCGGCAGCACGTCGTGCTCGGGCTGGCGCCGCCGCAGCAGCACGACGCACGCCACGATCCCGCCGATGAGGGCCAGGATGAGCAGGGCGTACAGGATGCCGGCCAGCGGCAGCCGGAACGCCGCGCCCGGGTGCGGGGGCCGCGGTCAGGCTGGGCCTGGCGGTCGGCTGCGGCTGGGTGGGCTGCGGCTGCGGCGGCAGCGGATGAGGGTGCAGCGGCACGGCCAGTATCAGCACCGCCGGGATGGCGGCCAGCCCGGCCAGCAGACCGGCCCGCAGCACGCCGCGCAGCCGGTGGACGCGGAAGTCGTCGCTGGGCTGGCGCCCCCGGACCAGCAGCGCGATGAGCAGCCCGGCCAGGATGACCTCCAGCGTCACCCCGATGGCGATCCCGTCCCGGCGATACGGGCCGTGCCAGCCGTGCAGCGTGAAGGCGCCGCGCAGCCCGACCAGGACGCCGGCGATGAGCAGCGCGGTCAGCAGCAGCCGGGCCAGGGCCGGCCCGCGCAGGGCGCTGGCGGAGGCGGGCTCAGGTGCCCTGCCGGTCTGGGCAGGCTCACCCGCCGGGACTGCTGTCTGCCTGCTGGTCATGATCTCCTACGCGGGGGTGGCGAGGCCCGCCTGGTAGGCCAGTATGACCAGGTGCACGCGGTCCCGCGCGCCGAGCTTGGTGAGCAGGTGCCCCACGTGCGTCTTCGTCGTGGCCGGGGTGATGTCCAGCCGTTTGGCGATCTCCGTGTTGGACAGGCCGCCAGCCACCAGGGCCAGCACCTCGCGTTCCCGGGCGGTGATCACGTCCAGCGCGCCGCCGCCGGCCGGGGTGGCCGGGGTGAGCGGCGGCGTCCGGGCGAACTCCTCGACCAGGCGCCGGGTCACGCTCGGGGCGAGCAGGGCGTCGCCCGCCGCGACGACCTGGATCGCGTTCAGCAGTTCGGCGGGCGAGATGCTCTTGAGCAGGAACCCGCTGGCCCCGGCGCGCAGCGCGGTGAACACGTACTCATCCAGGTCGAACGTGGTCAGGATGAGGACCCGTACCTCGCTCGTGGCGGCCGACCGGGTGATCTGGCGGGTGGCCTCGATGCCGTCCATGCCTGGCATCCGCACGTCCATCAGCACGACGTCGGGGTGGTGCCGGCGGGCCTGCTCGACCGCTTCGCTCCCGTTCCCGGCCTCGCCGACCACGGTGAATCCGGGCGTGGCCGCGACGATGCCGCGGAAACCCGCCCGGACCAGGGCCTGGTCGTCGGCGACCAGCACGCGCAGGGTCATGGCCGCCCCGCGCTGAGCGGCAGCCTGGCCCGCACCACGAAACCGCCGTCGGGACGCGGCAGCGCGTGCAGTTCACCGCCGCACAGGCTGACCCGCTCCCGCATGCCGATGATGCCGTGCCCCGCGCGGTCCGGCCCGCCGCCTGCGCGGGCGGGCGGGCGCACCGCGGCGCCGGCCCCCACCGGGACGCCGGCGATCCTGGCGGACGCGGCCACCCCGGAGGGCGCGGCCACCAGGGTGGGCATCCCGGCCCCGGGGTCGGTCACCTCGATGAGCAGGCTGTCCGCGCCGTATTCGAGGACGACGTGACAGCGGTCCGCGCCGGAGTGCTTGACCACGTTGGTCAGCGACTCCTGCACGATGCGGAACGCGGACAGGTCGAGGCTGGCGGGCAGGCTGCGCGGCTCGCCGATCCGCTCGACGGTCACCGTGACCCCGGCGCCCGCGGTCCGTTCCACCAGCCGGTCCAGGTTCGCCAGCCCGGGGGCGGGGGCCAGTGGCGCGGTGGGGCGGAAACGCGCGGCCCCCGGGCCGGCCGGGCCCGCTGGTGCCCGTCCGTGGCGGGCCCGGCCAGGGCCGCGGGGATCTCACTCCCGGGGAGCCCGGCCGCCGCCGGCTCCTGGGCGGCCAGTTCCGCGTCGGCCGCCGCGATGTCCCCGTCGGTCTGGCGGAGTACGCACAGCATCCGCTGCATCTCGCCCAGCGCCTCCCGGCTCACCGCCTGGATCGCGCCCAGCGCGGCCCGGGCCTCATCGGGCTGGCTGTCGAACACGTACTCGCCGAACCCGGCCTGCACGGTGACCACGGTCATGCTGTGCGCCACCACATCGTGCAGTTCCCGGGCGATCCGCAGCCGCTCCCGGGTCACCGCGTCGCTGGCCGCCCGGTCCCGGACCGCCGCCATGTGGGTCCGCCGCTGCTGCACCAGGTACCCGACCATCCAGGCGATGGTCAGCACCAGGGCGACGGCGATCGCGTCGCCCGGACCCTGCCCGTCGAAGTGCAGCACCACGCCCTGCACGATCAGCAGGGTCAGCGCGGCGCCAGGCCGGCCAGCGCGAACCGTCCGGCGGCAGGTAGACGCGACCACGAACAGGACCAGCGCCAGCGGGAGGAACGGGCCACGGGTGAGCTCCCCGCCGATGACCAGGGTGGCCACGCAGGCGGCCAGCACGATGACCAGGGCCCGGACCGGGCACCCGGCGCCGGATGGCGACCGGGAAGGCCAGGGCGGTCGGCCAGCAGGACGGCAGCAGGGCGTCTCGCGGGGCCAGCAGCCCGACCTGCAGACTGGGCTGCCGCTTGGCGGCGTGGAAGAAGGGCAGCGAAGATCAGCACGGCACAGAAGGCCGCGGCGCCGAAGTCCAGCGCTATCCAGAACCGCCGTCTCAGCCGCGCGCGCTCGGGGTGCCCTGGTTGCTCCGCTCACCTGCTAACGGTAACGCCGCTGGGTGCCCGCGGGCGTCCGCCCGCGGTCGTAGGCTGCCGGGCTGATCCGGGACACGCCGCGGGCGTGGTCAGGCCAGGGCCTGACAGCGGAAGCCATTCCCCGGGATGATGACGCGGACCCGGCCGGCCGCCAGGCTGGGAACCCACCACCACGACGACCCGACGAGGGGAGCGCGAGACACGTGACCGCGCCAGTGCCTTCAGGACCCGGGCCTTCGGGACCCGGGCCGTGGGGACCTGGGCCTGTGGGGTCTGGGCCACCGCAGCCCGGGTCCCAGCAGGCTGGGCCCCTGCAGACTGAACCGCCGCCGGGGGGGACCGGCCCCGGGCCGGGTTTCGTTGCGGCGGTTGTTGAAACCTCAGCCCTCACCAAGCGGTACCCGGGCGCGGTGACCGCCCTGGACCAGCTGACCGTGCGGGTCGGGCCGGGAATCACCGGGCTGGTCGGGGCCAATGGCGCGGGCAAGTCCACCCTGATCAAGATCCTGCTCGGGCTGCTCACCCCGACCAGCGGCCGCGCCGCCGTCCTCGGCCTGAACAGCGACCAGGATGGCGAGCGGATCAGGGCGCGATGCGGCTACATGCCGGAGCACGACTGCCTGCCGCCCGATGTCACCGCGACCGAATTCGTCACCCATCTGGGCCGGATGTCCGGGCTGCCGCCGACCGCGGCCAAGGAACGGGCCGCCGAGTCGCTGCGCCACGTCGGCCTGTACGAGGAGCGCTACCGGCAGATCGGCACCTACTCCACCGGCATGAAGCAACGGGTCAAGCTGGCCCAGGCGCTGGTCGGGGACCCGCAGCTGCTGCTGCTGGACGAGCCCACCATCGGCCTGGACCCGGCGGGCCGGGCCTCGATGCTGGACCTGGTCAGCCGGATCGGGGCCGAGTTCGGCATCTCGATCCTGGTGTCCTCGCACCTGCTGGGCGAGATCGAGCAGATCTGCGACCACCTGGTGGCCATCGACGGCGGCCGGCTGCTCCGCTCCGACTCGATGGCCAGCTTCACGCAGGTCAGCCAGGTGCTGCTGGTGGAGGTGGACGAGGGCACGGCGCTGCTGGAAACCGAGCTGGCCGCCCGGGGGCTGCGGCCGCTGCGGGACGAGCGGGCGCTGCTGGTCCAGATCGGCTCGGACGAGACCTACGACGTCGTCCGCGACGCCGTGGCCGATCTGGGCCTGCCGCTGAACCGGCTGGAGCAGCGCCGCCGCCGGGTCGAGGAACTGTTCCGGGACACCCCGGACCGGGAAGGAGCAGCGTGACCACGCAGAGCGGGCCGCCGGCGGCGGGGGCCGGCGTCATCCACGACATCGGCTACCGGCACTATGAGGGGCCGCGGCTGGGCCGGGCCGCCATCATCCGGGCGCTGGGCTGGCACAGCCTGCGGTCCGCGTTCGGCATCGGCCGCGGCGTCAAGGCCAAGATCATCCCGGTCATCGCGTTCGTGCTCATGTGCGTGCCCGCGGTGGTCAACGCCATCTCGCTGGCCACGCACGGCGGCCAGGTGGTCAAGTACGACACCTACGTGTTCCAGCTCCGGGTCCTCGTCATGATCATCTTTGTCGCGGCCCAGGCCCCCGAGCTGGTATCCCGGGATCTGCGCAGCCACGTGCTGCCGCTGTACTTCTCCCGGCCGCTGCGCCGGCTCGACTACCCGGCGGCCAAGCTCGGGGCGTTCATCCTGGCCTGCCTGGCCCTGCTGGACATCCCGCTGCTGCTGCTCTACCTGGGCGCCATCACCCAGGCCCACGGCGGCGCGGCGGTCTGGGACCAGACCAGGGCGCTGATCCCCGGCCTGCTGGTCGGGCTGGCCTGGGCCGTGCTGCTGGCCTCGATCGGGCTCGCGCTCGCCTCGCTGAGCGGGCGCCGCGCCTACGCGACCGGCAGCATCGCGATCTGCTTCTTCCTCAGCTGGGCCCTGGCCGGGCTGCTGCGCGGGGTGACGTCGGAGAACGGGGCGGGGGCCGGCGCGGGGGCGCGGCTCTCCGGCCTGGTCAGCCCGTTCACGGTGCTGGACGGGCTGCGCCAGTGGCTCGGCGGCACCTCACCGGGGCCGAACCCGCCGCCGGGGAACCTCGGGCCGCTCTACGGCCTGATGTTCCTGCTGATGCTGGCGGCCGCGGTGGGCGGGCTGGCCGCCCGGTACCGGAAGGCGGGCGTGGCATGAGCGAGCCGAGCGGAGAAACCAGCATGAGCACGATCGAGCTGCGCAACGTGTCCCGCTGGTACGGCAACGTGGTCGCGATCAACGACATCACGATGACCATCGGCCCGGGCGTCACCGGGTTGCTGGGCCCGAACGGCGCCGGCAAGTCCACGCTGCTGCACCTGATCTCCGGGTTCCTGGAGCCATCCCGGGGCGAGCTGACCGTCGGCGGCACGGCGAGCTGGCGCAACCCCGGTATCTACCGGACCCTCGGCCTGGTGCCCGAGCGTCCCGCGGTCTACCCGTTCCTCACCGGGCTGGAGTTCGTCCGGGCCACCGCCCGGCTGCACAAGCTGGCCGACCCGGACCGCTCCGCGGAGCGCGCCATCGCCATCGTGGAAATGGCGGGCGCGCAGGACCGGAAGATCTCGACCTACTCCAAGGGCATGCGGCAGCGGATCAAGGTGGCGGCGGCGCTGGTGCACGACCCGCAGATGCTGCTGCTGGACGAGCCGTTCAACGGGATGGACCCGCGGCAGCGGCTGCACATGATGGACCTGCTGGAGACCCTCGGCGACGAGGGCCGCACCATCCTGTTCAGCTCGCACATCCTGGAGGAAGTGGAGCGGCTGTCCGGCACCATCCAGGTCATCGTGGCCGGGCGGCTGGCCGCGTCCGGGGACTTCCGGGCCATCCGGCGGCTGATGACCAGCCGGCCGCACATGTTCCTGGTGCGTACCTCGGACGACCGGCGGCTGGGCGCGGCGCTGATCGGCCGGCCCTCGGTGACCGGGGTGGAGATGAGCGGGCGCGGGCTGCAGGTCAAGGCGTCGGACTACGGCGCGTTCAGCCGGGAGATCGCCGGGCTCACCCGGGAGCAGGGCATCCAGCTCCGGGAGTTGCTGCCCGAGGATGAGTCGCTGGAGAGCGTGTTCGCCTACCTGGTGGAGCAGTGAGCGCGCCGCGAGCAGGAGAAAGGACCACCTGAGATGTTTTCTATCCAGGCCAGGACCGTGGCCTCGATCACCCTGCGCGCCACCATGGGCCGCCGGCGGGCGCTGGTGTTCGCCATCCCGCCGGTGATCCTGGTCCTGGTCAGCGCGTTGCTGAAGGCCGCGAACCCGGAGCGGGCCGACTGGCCGAGCCTCATCCTGGGCGGCTTCGGGCTGGCCGTGGTGCTGCCGCTGACCGCGCTGATCATCGGGACCAGCGTGCTCGGCGCGGAGATCGACGATGGCAGCGTGGTGCACCTGCTGGCGACCCCGGTACCGCGGTCCACGGTGGTCCTGACCAAGTTCGCGGTGGGCGCCGGGCTGACCATGATCTTCGCGGCGGTACCGGAGTTGCTGGCCGGCCTGATCGCCACCGGCGGCGCGACCAGGCTGGCGATCGGGGTGTTCGCCGGGGCGCTGGTGGGCTCGGTCATCTACAACGCCGTGTTCGTGATGATCTCCGTGCTCACCACCCGGGCCATCGCCCTGGGCCTGCTGTACCTGCTGGTCTGGGAGTCGCTGCTGAGCAACGTGGTCAGCGGGGTGCGGGTCCTCTCCGTGGAGCAGTACTCGCTGGGGATCGCCAACTCGATCGCCCGGGATACCAACCTCGACGCGCACCTGGGGCTGGCCGCCGCGGTGATCATGGGCGCGCTGGTCACCGCGGTCACGCTGGGGCTGGCTATCCGCCGGCTGGCGGCGTTCTCGCTCAAGGGCGACGCGGTCTGACGTGCTGCGGGGCTGGGCTCGAGCGGGGTGCCAGGGCTGGGCCGGGATTACATGGGCGTCCCTAACGTTCTCCGGGGGCGACACGAAATGAAATGTCCGATCCCAGAATTACCGTCGGGCTGTGCCTATGAAGATCAGCGAGGTCATCATCCTGTTACAGCAGGATGGCTGGACGTTGAAGCGTGTCTCCGGCTCCCATCGGCATTTCACCCATCCGGAGAAGCCTGGCCTGGTGACGGTAGCGGGCAAGCCGAGCGCTACCTTGAAACCTAAGACCGAGTCGAGCATCCTGAAGCAAGCAGGCCTGCGAAAGGAGCGGCCGTGACTGGCTACGTGGTCGTCTTCGAGGGCGATGATCAGGCAGGTTATTCGGCGTACTCTCCTGATCTTCCTGGGGTTGTTGCCGCCGGGGACACCCGCCAGGAGACCGAGAGGCTGATGATCGAGGCCATGGCCGCGCACATCGCCCTGCTGCGGCAAGAAGGCCGCCCGGTGCCTGAGCAGTCAGAGGCTGCCGGTGTGACGATCCTCGATCCGGCCGCGGCCTGACCCGGTTTTCCGGGATGCGCAGTATCCCTGAGGCTCGGCACGCTAAGTCCGCGTGTCCGGGCCGGGATCGCCGGTGGCTTGCTGACCGCTGATCACGTTCCTGACGATCGTCTTGACGAACTGATCATCGATCGGTTCACGTGAGAACCAGCGGCGGTAGTAGAGCGGCCCGATCAGCGCCGAGACCATGGTGGACGGGTCGGCGGCCGCGGATATCAGGCCCCGGCCCGCTGCCCGCTCGATGACCTCCCGGAGCGGTGCCGCGTGCCCGCGCTGGATTTTGCCGTGGATGCCGGCGAACTCCGGATCGCGCTCGGCGACGTTGACGATCGAGGGCACGACCGACGACCACCGGGCCGTGCTCAGCAGGTGGCCCAGGTTGGCCAGGATCGCCGTGACATCACCCTCGAGTGAGCCGGTGTCGGGAACCTCCTGCTCGGCACTGATCCGGGAGGCGGCATCGATCACGAGCGCCTCCCGGGAGGGCCAGTGACGGTAGATGGTGGTCTTCGCGACCCCTGACCGGCGGGACACCTCGTCGACGGTGAAGCCACCGACCCCGCTCTCGCTGAGCAGTTCGAAGGCGGTCGTGAGCACGCGTGATCGCGACCGCCGCACCCGGCCGTCGACCCCGGCGGCGTCGGTCTCCTCCGGCGCTGCGGCCGGGAGCCGCGGCGGCTGGGCGTGGCCAGGAGTTCCCTGTCTCATCCCTCAATCCTCCACTTCGCTACGCTATGGTAGCGTAGCGTTTAAGGCTGCACGATCACAGCTACCGAAAGAGGATGATGCCGTGGATCTCGTCTCTATCCGCATGATCACCGACGACCTGGACCGGGTGATCCAGTTCTACGAGCAGGTCACCGGCGTCGAGGCGGTGCGCTACACGCCGGTGTTTGCCGAGCTGATCATGCCGTCCTTCACCCTGGCCATCGGCCACACCCAGACGACCCAGCTGTTCGGGGAAGGTTCCGCTCGCCCCGCCGACAACCACACCATCATCATCGAGTTCCGCGTCGGCGACGTTGACAGCGAGTACGAGCGACTCAAGCCGCTGGTCAGCGACTGGGTGCAGGAGCCCACCACGATGCCATGGGGCAACCGCTCCATCCTGTTCCGCGACCCCGACGGCAACCTGGTCAACTTCTTCACCCCGGTCACCGAGGACGCCATCAAGAAGTTCAACGGCTGACCGGGGACGCGGCGCCCGCCCGCTTCGACCGGCCGGCCAGGTACCAGAACCGTCAGAGCGGCGTCAGAGGTCGCGGCGTCCGGGCCGCCGGCTGACTACCATGGGGCTGCTGCGCAGCGACCCGGAGTATCGCCGGAGGCACTGAACATGCGGGTTCGGAATGGCTGAGCCGCCCGCCGCGGCGGCGCCTCAGGCTGCCGCGCCCGAGAGCGATGCCCTGCTGGCCACCAAGCTGCACCTGCCGGGCCCGCGGCCCGGCCTGGTGCCCCGGCCCCGCCTGGCCGGGCAGTTCGAAGCCGGGCTGGGCCAGGGCATGGTCCTGGTCTGCGCCCCGGCCGGATACGGCAAGACGGTCCTGGTGGCCGACTGGGCGCGGGCTGGCCAGCGCCCGGTGGCATGGCTGTCGCTGGATCCCGGCGACAACGACCCGGCCAGGTTCTGGCGGCACGCGGTCGCCGCGCTGGACCGGGTGCGCCCGGGGATCGGCGCTCGCCTGGGCCCGCTGATCGGGCCGCCCACCCCGGCCTCGTTCGAGGGGCTGCTCACCGCGCTGATCAACGACCTGGACGCCGGGCCCGCCGCGGACGAGGCCGTGCTGGTCCTGGACGACTATCACGTGATCGCCGCCCGGCCGGTGCACGATTCGGTGCAGTTCCTGCTGGAACACTGGCCGGCCGGGCTACGCCTGGTGCTGACCAGCCGGTCCGATCCACCCCTGGGCCTGGCCCGGCTGCGGGCCCGCGGGCAGCTGGCCGAACTGCGGGCCGCCGACCTGCGGTTCACCGCGGACGAGGCCGGCGCGCTGTTGCGGGAGACGGCCGGGGAGCCGGGGGCGGCCCTGCCCGGTACGGCCGTGGCCGCCCTGGCCGCGCGAACCGAGGGATGGGCGGCCGGGCTGCAGCTCGCGGCCCTGTCCCTGCGTGGTCAGGCCGACGCGGCCGCCTTCGTGGCCGCGTTCACCGGCAGCCACCGCTATGTCCTGGATTACCTGGGCGAGGAAGTACTGGAGTGCCAGCCCGAGCAGCTGCAGACGTTCCTGCTGGAGACGTCGGTGCTGGAACGGCTCAGCGGCGGCTTGTGCGACGCCGTCACCGGCCGCGCGGGCAGCCAGGCCCTGCTCGAGCAGGTGGAGCAGGCCGGGCTGTTCCTGCTGCCGCTCGATGAGGCGCGCGGCTGGTGGCGTTACCACCGCCTGTTCGCCGATCTGCTCCGCGCCCGCCTGGAGCAGGAACCGGGCCGGGCGGCGCGGCTGCACCGGAACGCGGCCGCCTGGCATGAGGAGCACGGGCTGCCCGATGAGGCGATCCGGCACGCGGTCGCCGCCGGGGAGATGAGCTGGGCGGCCCGGCTGATCGAGCGGTACTTCGACGCCGTGTACCGGCTGCGCGGCGAGGCAGCGACGATCCAGCGGTGGATTTCGGCGCTGCCCGCCGGGCTGCCCCAGTCGCGTCCCCGGCTGCTGCTGGCCCAGGCCCAGCTGGCCGCGGCCGCCGGTGAGATGGAGGAGGTGCAGCGCTTCGCTGATGCGGCCGAGCGAGCCTCCGCGGCCGCGGCCGATGAGCCGTTCGAGCCCAGCATCGGCCGGGCCAGCAGCCTGCTGGCCAACATCCCCGCACACATTGCGCTGTGCCGGGGCTTTGCCGCCCAGTACCGCGGCGACGCGGAGGCCACCGCCGCGTTCGCGTCGCAGGCCCGGGCCGAGCTGGGCGAGGACGAGCGGCTGCTGGACTACGAGACCCACTGCGACCTGGCCGTCGCGCAGTGGCTCCGCGGCCGGCTCGCGGCGGCTGAGCGGGCCCTGGTGCCCAGCATCGCCGGGTGGGCCGACAGGCCCGTCTTCGTGGCCTGGGGCCGTCACCTGCTCGGCCAGGTCCAGCGCGCCCAGGGACATCTGGACGCGGCCGTCCAGACCTACCAGCAGGCCCGGGAGGTGACCGCCGGACCCGGCTGCACGCCGCTGCCCGCAGCCGGTATCGGGTATGTGGGCCTGGCCGAAGTGGCCCGCCAGCGGAACGAACTCGACGCCGCCCTGGAGCAGGTCACCGAGGGCATCGAGCTGTGCCGGCAGCTCGCCTATGTCTCGCCGCTGGCGGCCGGCCTGGTGACGCTGGCCTGGATCCGGCAGGCCCAGGGGGATCAGGCCGCGGCGCTGGAAGCGATGCGGGAAGCCGCGCAGACCTCGCAGGCGGAGGCCGGGCCGCTCAACCCGGTCCCGGCCCAGCAGGCCAGGCTGGTGCTCGCCCAGGGCGACCTGCCCGCCGCCGCCCGATGGATAGCCGGACGCGGCCTCCAGGCAGACGACGAGCCGGACTACGCCCGCGAGCCGGGGCACCTGGTGCTGGCCCGCCTCCTGCTCGCCCAGGGCCAGCCCGGCCGGGCGCTCGCGCTGCTGGACCGGCTGCACACCGCGGCCCTGGGCCAGGAACGGACCGGCAGCATCATCGAGACGGGCGCCCTGCGCGCCCTGGCCCTCGCGGCCAGCGGCCGGGAAAGCGAAGCGATCACCGTCCTGGCCGGGATGCTCACCCTGGCCGGCCAGCAGGGCCACGTCCGGGTCTTCGCCGACGAGGGCCCGGCCATGGCCGGGCTGCTGGGCCGGCTGATCGCGGCCCAGCGGGCCGACCAGAGCGCGGCCCGGGTCCCGCTGGGCTTCCTGGCCCGGCTCCAGCGGGCCTTCGGGAGCGCCGACGCGGGGCCGGGCACCCGGCCTGCCCGGACGGCGGCGCCGGGATTGATCGAGCCGCTGACCGGCCGCGAGCTGGAAGTACTGCGGCTGGTGGCCGCGGGCCGGTCCAACCAGGACATCGCGCGGGAACTCGTGGTCACTCTCGACACGGTCAAGAAGCACGTCAGTCATATCCTGGGCAAACTCGGCGGCGCTAACCGCACCGAGGCCGTCACCCGGGCGCGGGAGCTGGACCTGATCTCCTGATCTCCCCCCGCAGAGGAAGGAGCGCTGCATGGTCCTCGATGACCGCGTGAAGGGCCTGCTGGACGGACGCCCGTTCGCGGTGCTGGCGACGCTGAATCCAGACGGAACCCCGCAGACCTCGGTGATCTGGATCGCCCGGGACGGCGACGTACTCGTCTTTTCGACCCACGATCAGCGCCGCAAAGCGCGGAACCTGATCCGCGATCCGCGCGCGTCAGTGACCGTGTTCGCGGCGGACGATCCGTATCGCACCGCGGACATTCGCGGCACCGTTGAACTGGTTGATGATCCCGACCGCCGCCTGTCGGTGGAGCTGACCCGGCGCTATACCGGCCAGGACCCACCGCCAGACCCACCCGGCTCGCACCGGCTGATCGGGCGGCTGACTCCCGAGCACGTGACGGGTTTCTCGACCTGATCACTGCGCGCCGGAGCTGGCGGCGTAACTGCGCTAGCGGGGCGTGTCCGGGCCGGGGCGGAAGGCGGGGCCGTGCCCCGGCACGATAACGGTGGCCGCCGCGAGGATCCGGGCCCGGCTCTGGTGCAGCGCGGCCTGGTCGCTGCCGAGCGGGTCGTCGGCCGGCCCGTCCGGGCCCCACCAGGCGTGCGTGCACGCGTACACGTCCGCCGGGGTGGCCGCGAGCGTCGTGATGTCCTCGGCGGTGTGCCCCGGCGTGGCGATGAGCCGGACCGACGGGGTGAGCGTGAAATCCCCGGGCTCGCGGCCGATCCACCGGTCGCCGTCGTAGCTGGCCCAGTGGTCGTGCACGACGGCATCCGGGAACAACGCCGCGTTGAGGGTGTGGTCGGGGTGGTGGTGGCTGAACACCACATCGGTCACCCCGGCCGGGCTGTTCACGTGGGCGGCCAGCGCGCTGAGCAGCGCGTCACGGCCGGACACCATGCCGGGATCGACGACGATCACCCGGCCCCCGTCCACGATCAGCGTGACCGAGCTGCCCACCCGGTCCGCGTCGCCTTCTTCCCGGGCGTACCCCTCGTGCAGCACGAACACCTGCGCGGTCCCGGCCAGTGCCTCGCCCGACTGGGTCATGGCGTTACCGGGCCGCTTTGGCGGCGGCCTTGCGCTGCTGCTTGTAGGCGCGGACCTCAGCCAGGGACTCGCGGTCGGTGATGTCGGCGACCGAGATCCGCGAACCTTCCTCGCCGAACGGGCCGGTGGCCTGCTGCCAGCCCGGCGGCCGGACCCCCAGTTGCTTGCCCAGCAGGGCCGCGAAGATCTGCGCCTTGGTCGCACCGAAACCGGGCAGCCCCGCGATCCTGGCGACCAGTTCCTCGCCGGTGGCGGCGCCGGTCCAGATCTGGGCCGGGTCCCCGTCGTAGCGGTCCACGATCAGCCGGGCCAGGTCCTGGGTCCGGGTCGCCATGGCCCTCGGGTAGCGGTGCAGGGCGGGCCTGTCGCTGAACACCGCGGCCAGCGCGTCCGGATCGAAGTCCGCGAGTTCAGCCGCGGTCGGCTCATGGCCGAGCCGGCGCACCAGGTCCCGCGGCCCGCTGAACGCCTTCTCCAGCGGCACCTGCTGGTCCAGCAGCATGCCGATGAGCAGGGCGAGCGGGTCACGCGAGAGCAGCTCGTTGGCGTCGGGATCGACGGGCAGCGATATGGTCATGACAGCCTCCTGGTCACTGCGGCCATCCTGGCCGGCCCGGGCCGTACCTGCGAACCCGGGCCCGGAATAGCAGGCCGGCCGAGTCCAGGCAGGCCGGGAAGCTGGGCACAGCCTGGAAACATGGGCAGAACCGGCGGACGCGGAACTACGTGGCGGCCAGCCGGCGTTTCACTTAGCAGGCGCGGATGTGGCGGTCCGGCCGGGCACGGGTCGGCCGTGTCCGGGCCGGCCGGGAACCGTATCCTCGCCGCCTGAGGAGGCAGAAGTTGTCCGGTCGAATGAAGTTCGCCATTGCTGGGATCATTATCGGTCTCATCTTGTTCATAGTGAGCCCGTGGCTCGCCATCGGCGTGATCATCCTGGCGATCGGCATCCCGACTGGGATGTACCTGATGCTCGACCCGTCGCAGCGGCGGCGGCTGAAGGAAGTCCGCCGCCGCCGGCAGATCGGCGGCTGACGCGCTGTTCCACCGCCCCGGTCAGATCAGGCCGGGGAACAGCAGCGCGAGCTGATGCGGGTAGCTCCCGATGAGGCGGAGCTCGTCGTCGGTCAGCGGCTTGCCGCTGGCCGACGCGCATAGCTGCACCACCGAGAACGCCAGGTCCTCATCGCCATCAGCGATCTGGATGCCCAGCCCGTCCATCACGTGCCGGAAGCCGGCCTTCCCGCCGTACTCGCCGGTCAGCACGACCCGGCCCGCCCTGGTGAACCAGTCGCCGGTGAACGGCCCCAGCGTGTCGTCGTCGTACAGCTCGTAGTTCTGCCGGTCCTTGAGCGCGCCGTCGGCGTGGATGCCGGACTCGTGCGCGAACGCGTTGCGGCCCACCCCGGGCTGGTTCTGCGGGAGCGGCTGGCCGAACGCGTAGCTCGCCCACCAGCCGAACCGCCGGGCCCAGGACAGGTCGAGCGGATCACCGATCTGGGCCTGGCCCGCCACGCCGAAGCCGTGCCGGAACGCGAGAATGCACGACAGCAGGTCGGCGTTGCCAGCCCGTTCGCCGATGCCGTTGACGCAGGTGTTCACCCACGCGTCCTGGCCGGCGTCCAGGTCCCCGAGGGCTCCCGAGACTGAGTTGGCCACCGCCATGCCGAGGTCGTTATGGCAATGGGTCTCGACCGGGATCCGCACGGCCGCGGCCAGCTTGGCGAAGCGCTCGCGGATCCGGTCCGGTGTCTCCCCGCCGATCGTGTCGCAGTAGCGCACCCGGTCGGCCCCGGCCTCCCGGGCCGCCGTCGCGAACTCGAGCAGGAACCCCTCGTCGGTGCGCGAGCCATCCTCGGCGTTCACGCCGATGGTCTGGGCCCCGCCGTCGCGCGCGGCCTTTACCGCCGCCACCATTTCCGAGATGACCGACTCCCGGTCCAGCTTGCCGCGGAACTTGTGCACGATCATCTGGTCGGACGTGGAGATGGACAGGTTGTAGTGCCGCAGCCCGAGCGGGACCGCCGCGGCCACGTCACCCGGCACGGCGCGGCACCACCCGGACAGCCGCAGCCCGCCGAACGCGCCGGCCTCGGCCAGCGCCACGCTGGCCCGGATGTAAGGCACCTCGTGGAACAGGAACGGGAAGCCCAGCTCGGACTGGGCCACGCCGAGCTGGCCCAGGTAGAAGTTGACCATGATCTTGCCGAACTTGGACAGGCCAGTGCGGGCGGTCTGCACGCCGTCCCGGTTGGTCACATCCAGGAAGTGGATCGCGGGCATCGGCATCCTCCGGGAACGGCGCGGTGCGGTCGGGTCGGTCACCCGCGGCGCGGGCCCTGAGTTGACACCCTGGCATTTCTGTCGAGTGTCATCAACATTGATTAAAATCAACTAACGTGAAGACCGGGTAACAGAGCTCACTAACGACAACCGCTGCCCGGCCCGGCCCCGGGCCCGGGCTTCGGGTCTCCCGGCGACGGGAGGGGCGGGGGGAGGCGGCAGATGGCTGAGTCAGAGTGGATCAGCGCCGCGGAGGCGGCCCGCCGCCTCGGCATCAAGCAGGCCACCCTGTACTCCTACGTCAGCCGGGGGGTGCTGACCCGGCGCCGGGCTGGCGGCGGCCGTGGCGGTGGCGCCAGCGGCGGTGCTAGCGGCGGTGCTGGGGCGGTGCCGACGGCCGTGCTGACGGCGTGGCCGGCCGGAAGGGCAGCCTGTTCGATCCGGGGGAGGTCGAGGAGCTGGCCCGCCGTGGCCGCCCGCGCCGGCCGCCGGGCCTGGCCGGGCTGGTGATCGAGTCAGGCGTGACCGAGATCGCCGACAACCGGCTCTGGTTCCGCGGGCTGGACGCGCTCGACCTGGCCTGGGACTGGAACTTCGAGGACGTGTGCGAGCTGTTGTGGGATGTGCGGCCGGGTCCGGATCCGGCTGGCCAGGGGTCCGCCGGGCCCGGTCCCGCCCGTCCGCGGTCCCCTGGCCCGGACCCGGGGGAGTGGCGGGCGACGCCCGCGGCGCTCGCGGCGGGCACGGCCGCGCAAGCGGCGCTCCCGCCTGGCACCTTCCCGCTGGAACGGCTCCAGGTGATCGTCCCGGCGCTGGCCGCGGCGGATCCGCTGCGGCTGCAGTTCGACCCGCCGGCCGTGGCCGCGGCGGGCCGGGCCATCATCGCGGGCCTGGTGGACTGCCTGCCGCTGGCCGGGGCCGGGAATCAGCAGGCCGCGGCCCGGGCCGGGAATCGGCAGGCCGCGGCCGGGCCGGGATCAGCAGGCGGCGGCCGCGATCCCGGCCCGGCTCTGGCCCAGGCTCTGCCCGGACGGCCCTCCGCCCGGCCTGCTGGACGCGCTGCGGGCCGCGCTGGTCCTGCTCGCCGACCACGAGCTGGCCGCGTCCACGCTGGCCGCCCGGGTGGCCGCGTCGGTCCGGGCCGACCCGTACGCCGTGGTGGCCACCGGGCTCGGCGCGGTCGGCGGTGCCCTGCATGGCGGCGCCTCGCTGGGCGCGGAGACCATGCTGGCCGCGGCGCAGGACGCGGCGGGCGTGCCCCGCGTGGTGGGGGACCTGCTCCGGCGGGGCGAGCGGGTGCCCGGCTTCGGCCACTTCGTATACCGCGGCGGCGACCCGCGGGCGGGGCTCCTGCTGGCCATGGTCCGCAGCGCGGTCCCGGCGTCCCCCCGGCTGGCCGTGGTGGACTCCGTGCTGGCCGAGATGCACCGGCGGGCCCTGCCGGAGCCGAATATCGACTTCGCGCTGGCCGTGCTGGCCAGCTGCGCGGGGATGATCCGGGGAGCGGGTGAGGTCATCTTCGCGGTGGCCAGGACCGCGGGCTGGCTGGCCCACGCGCTGGAGGAGTACACCGCCCGGACGCCCCTGCGGCCACGGGCTGTTTACACTGGCCCTGCCCATCGGCAGGCCGACCCCGGCCGCCGTGAATGACTCCGGGAGCCCCCATGACTGACGACCTGTGGCACACGCCGCTCGTGCACGTCCGCGGCCGCGACGTACGCGGTGATACCGGCCAGACCAGCGGGATGACCCGCCTGGAAGCCATCTCCGGCAAGTCCGCCGGCTCGTCGAAGCTCTGGATGGGCCAGACCCACGTGGCCCCGGTGACCAAGTCCGGTGACCACCATCACGGCCACGCGGAGACCGCGATCTACGTGGTGTCCGGGCATCCGGCGTTCGTGTTCGCGGAGGGGGACCACGAGGTCAGGCTGGAGACGGAGCCGGGGGACTACATCTTCGTGCCGCCGTACGTGCCGCACCGGGAAGAAAACCCGGGCGACGACGAGGCGGTCGTGGTCATCGCCCGGAGCAGCCAGGAGGGCATCGTGGTCAACCTGGAAAGCCTGTGGTCGCCGGTGGACCGGGCCGGGGACGCCGCCCCGGACGCGGGATAATCCCGGCCAGGAACCGGGGCAGGTCATCTGGCTGGCTAATTCCTATAAAAACGATAGGAGTTATTGACATAGCGATGGCCGGTGTGTTTGCATCCGAGGCATGCCCCCTCGCCCCGTCGCCGCCCTCCCGGGCTGCCCCGCCGCGCCCCGGGAGGGACGATGACCATCGAATTCATCGGCATCGCCGCCACCGCCCCGCACAGCGAAACCGAGATCGCCGCCCAGCCAGTCCGACCCGGTCCAGCCCGGTTACCTGGAGGAACTGGCCCGGGCGCATGAGGACGCGGGCTTCGACCGGGTGCTGGTCGCGCACTCGTCCGCGTCGCCGGACGGCTTCACCGTGGCCGACCAGGTGCTGTCGCGCACCCAGCGGCTCGGGGTGCTGCTGGCCCACCGGCCCGGGTTCGTCGCCCCGACTTACGCGGCGCGGAAATTCGCCACGCTGGACGCCTTCCACCCGGGCCGGGTCGCCCTGCACGTCATCACCGGCGGCGATGACGCGGACCAGGCCCGGGACGGGGACCTGACCGACAAGGTGACCCGGTACCGGCGGACCGATGAGTTCCTCGACGTGCTCCGCCTGGAGTGGACGTCCGCCACCCCGTTCGACTACGCCGGGGAGTTCTACCACGTCGAGGGCGGCCTGTCGGGGGTGCGGCCCCCGCCCGGCCGGATCCCGGTCTACTTCGGCGGCGCGTCGGCGGACGCGATCCGGGTCGGCGGCAAGCACGCGGACGTGTACGCGTTCTGGGGCGAGCCGCTGGCCGGCATCCAGGAGCGGATCGACCAGGTGCGGGCCGCGGCCAGCCCGTACGGGCGCGACCCCCGGTTCAGCGTGAGCCTGCGGCCGATCCCGGCCGCGACCGAGACGCAGGCCTGGGAGCGGGCCGCGCAGATCCTGGAACTCACCAAGGAACGGGCCAGCGGTGCCCGCAAATTCTTCAACCTCGATCACTCCCAGCAGCACGGCTCGCAGCGGCTGCTGGAATTCGCCGCCCGGGGCGACGTGCACGACGAGCGGCTCTGGACCCCGATCGCGAAGGTGACCGGGGCGGCCGGCAACTCCACCGCCCTGGTCGGCAGCTATGAGCAGGTGGCCCAGGCGCTGCTGCGGTACGTCGATCTCGGCGTGAGCACCCTGCTGATCCGCGGCTTCACCCCGCTCGCCGATGCGCGGGACTACGCCACCCTCGTCCGTCTGGTCCGCGAGCAGGCCGACCCGGCCGCGCTCGTGAGCGCCCGCTGATAAGGAACCGACCTTGACCACGGAAATCATCGGCATGGTAGGCACGAAGGAGATCTCCGAATCCCGGGGATCCTTCGACGGGCCGCCGGTCGATCCGGGCTACCTGGCCCGGTTCGCCCAGGCCCATGAGGCGGCCGGATTCGACCGGGTCCTGATCGGCTACCACGCCACCGGGCCCGACGGGTTCGCGGTCGCGGCCCACGTGCTGAACGCCACCACCCGGCTCAAGGTGCTGATCGCCCACCGGCCGGGCTTCGTGGCCCCGACCCTGGTGGCCCGGAAGCTGGCCACCCTGGATCAGCTGACCGGTGGCGGCCGGGTGGCCATCCATCACATCACCGGCGGCGACGAACTGGACCAGAAGCGGGACGGCGACTTCGCCGATCACGACCGCCGCTACGCCCGCACGGCCGAGTTCATGGGGCTGCTCCGCCGCGAGCTGACCGCCACCGAGCCGTTCGATCACGACGGCGAGTTCTACCGGGTCCGCGGGGCCTACAGCTACGTCAAGCCGGCCAGCGCGGACGCGATCCCGCTGTACTTCGGCGGCGCGTCCCCGGCGGCCATCAGCGTCGGTGCGCAGCACGCGGACGTGTACATGCTGTGGGGCGAGCCGGTGGCCGACATCGCCGGAGCGGGTCGCGGGGATCCGCGCGGAAGCGGCCCGGCACGGCCGCACCGTCCGGTTCAGCCTGTCCGTCCGGCCGATCGTGGCCAGCACCGAGGAAGCGGCGTGGCAGCGTGCCGAGCAGATCCGGGCGGCCACCGAGGAGCGGGTCGCCGGAACCCGCGGGCGCCCAGGTTCAGGGCATCCAGGTGCCGGACACCCCGGGGCCCGCCCGCCGCCTGTTCGGCTTCCGCGAATCCTCCTCGGTCGGCTCGGAGCGGCTCCAGCAGCAGGCGGCCGAGCGGGAGGTGTACGACGACCGGCTCTGGTACGGGGTGACCCGGCTGACCGGGCCGGGCGGCAACTCCACCGCGCTGGTCGGCACCGCGGCGCAGGTCGCGGACGCGCTGATGGCCTACCGCCGGGTGGGCGTGGACACCGTGCTCATCCGCGGCTTCGACCCGCTGGACGACGTGGTGCAGTGGGGCCGGGAGCTGGTCCCGCTGCTGCGCCAGGAGGCCGCCCGGACCCCGGTGGGCGAGCCCGGCCCGGCTGAGGGCGCCCTGACCGCATGACCGCTGTGACCGGCATGACCTGCCAGCCTCCGCGCACCCGGCTCCGGCCGCCCCAGCTGGCGGCGCTCCCGGACATCACGGCCGCCCTGGCCGCGCAGGCCGCCGGGCACGACCGGGACGGCTCGTTCCCGGCGGACGGCATCAGCCTGGTGCACGACGCCGGGCTGCTCACCGCCACCGTGGCCGGGCCCTACGGCGGCCCGGGCGCCGGCCTGGCCACCACGGTGCGCGATCCTGCGCGCCCTGGGCCAGGGCGACCCGTCGGTGGCGCTGGTCACGGCCATGACGTTGCTGACCCACGCGATGCAGGCGCAGGGCGGCACGTGGCCGCGGCGGATCTACGAGGAGGTCCTGCAGGAGTCCGCGCGCCGCCCGGTGCTGATCAACGCGCTGCGGGTGGAGCCGGAACTTGGCACCCCGGCCCGCGGCGGGCTGCCGGCCACCGTGGCCCGCACACCGAGCGGCTCGGCCTGCTCATCGCGCACCGGCCCGGGTTCGTGTTCCCTACCCTGGCGGCCCGGCAGTTCGCCACGCTGGACCAGTTCTCCGGCGGCCGGGTGGCGGTGCACGTGATCACCGGCGGCAACGACGCGGAGCAGCGCCGCGACGGCGACTACCTGGGCAAGGACGAGCGGTACGCGCGGACCGACGAGTACCTGGGGATCCTCCGGCGATCGTGGACTCAGGCCGAGGCGTTCAGCCTCGACGGCAAGTTCTACCGCTTCGAGGGCTACTCCCCGGGGGTGCGGCCGGTACGGCCGGCCGGCATCCCGCTGTTCTTCGGCGGCTCCTCCGCCGCGGCCTACCGGGTCGGCGGCAAGCACGCGGACACGTTCGCGCTGTGGGGTGAGCCGCTCAAGGAGACCGCCGAGCAGATCGCCTCGGTCCGGGCCGCGGCCGCCGCGGCGGGCCGCCCCGCGCCCGGGATCAGCGTGTCGTTCCGGCCGATCCTGGGGGCCACCGAGGATCTCGCCTGGGAACGGGCGCACCGCATCCTGGAGGCCATCGAGAACCCCGGGTCCCCGTCGGCCCAGCACCGGGGCTGGCGCGGCGCGAACGGGCAGCCGGAGAACGCCGGCTCGCAGCGGCTGCTGGCGGCCGCGGCCCAAGGCGACCTGCACGACCGGGCGCTGTGGACGGCCACGGCCCGGGCCAGCGGGGCCGGCGGCAACTCCACCGCCCTGGTCGGGACGCCGGACACGGTCGCCAAGGCGCTGCTCGATTATGTGGACCTCGGCGTGAGCACGCTGCTCATTCGCGGGTACGACCCGCTAGAGGACGCCACCGACTACGGCCGGGAGCTGATCCCGCTGGTCCGGGCCGAAGTGGCCCGCCGGGACGCGGCCCCCGTGGGGACGGCAGCGGCGGCCGCGGAAGCGGAGCTGGCCGGGCGGTCCTGAGCAGAGGGGGCAGCATGATCGAGATACTCCAGCTCGACACCCCGTCCCTGGGGGATCGCAGCTACCTGGCCACCGACGGGACCGTGGCGCTGGTGGTCGACCCGCAGCGGGACATCGACCGGGTGCTGGCCCTGGCGGACGAGCGCGGGGTCCAGATCACCCACGTGTTCGAGACCCACCTGCACAACGACTACCTCACCGGGGGGCTGGCCCTGGCCCGGGAGACCGGGGCCGCGTACCACGTCAGCGCCGCGGACCAGGTCGCCTTCGACCGGGTCCCGGTGTCGGATGGCGACCAGGTCGAGGTCACGCCGTCCGCCTTGATCCGGGTGCTGGCCACCCCGGGCCACACGTTCACCCACCTGGCCTACGTGCTGGCCGATGGCACCGGGGATCCGGTCGCGGTCTTCACCGGCGGGTCGCTGCTGTTCGGGGCGACCGGGCGCACCGACCTGCTCGGCGCCGCCCACGCGGCGGAACTGGCCCGGGCCCAGCACGCGTCGGCGGCCCGGCTGGCCGCCGTGCTGCCCGACCGGGTCGGGGTGCTGCCCACGCACGGGTTCGGCAGCTTCTGCGCCGCCACCCAGACGGCCAGCGTGAACTGGTCCACGATCGGCCAGGAAAAGGCCGGCAACCCGGCGCTGACCCTGAGCGTGGACCGTTTCGTCACGGAACTGCTGGCTGGCCTGGACGCTTACCCGGCGTACTACGCGCGGATGGGGCCGGGCAACGCCGCGGGCCCGGCCGCACCGGACCTGTCGCTGCCCGCCCAGGCCGGGCCGGGGGAGCTGCGCCGCCGGGTGGAGGCGGGGGAGTGGCTGGTGGACCTGCGCTCGCGGCGCGTCTTTGCCGCCGGGCACCTGGCCGGCTCGCTCGGCTTCGAGCTAGGTGACACGCTGGCGGCCCAGCTGGGCTGGCTCCTGCCGGCCGGTACCCCGGTGACGCTGCTCGGGGAGACGGCGGACCAGGTCGGCGCGGCCCAGCGGGAGCTGGCCCGGATCGGCATCGACCGGCCCGCCGCCATCGCCACCGGCAAGCCGGAGGACTGGGCCGCGGGGGAGCCGCTGGCCAGCTTCCCGGTCGCCGACTTCGCCGCGCTGGCCGAAGCCCGGCGGTCGCGCCGGGTGACGGTGCTGGACGTCCGGCGGGACCTGGAATGGGCGGCCGGCCACCTGGACGGGGCCGTCCATATCCCGCTGCACGAGCTGACCGGGCGGCTGGGCGAGATCCCCGGCGGTGAGCCGGGTGCCGGGGTGGTGCCGGGTGGCAGGTGGCGCGGGGGCGGTGAATTGTGGGTGCACTGCCAGGCGGGCTACCGCTCGGCGGTGGCCGCGTCCTTGCTGCAGGCGGCGGGCCGTGCGGTGACCGCCATCGACGATGAGTTCGGCCGCGCCGCCGAGGCGGGCCTGCCCGTGGTCGGGGAGCCCGTGGTCGGGGAGCCTGGCGGGGAGCCTGCGGCGCGGGCTGGGTGAGCGGCCAAGTCAGTCCCCGGGCGGCCTGCTGCGCACCTCGACGGTGCCCTTGTAGGTGAAGCCGCGCACGTGCAGCACGGGCGCGTCGGCCGGCACGACGGCCGCCGGGTCGGTGTCGGTGTCGGCGCCGAACCCGCCCGCCTCGACCCGGACTCCCGGGGGCACCAGGATCGTGATCCGCGACTTGTACGCCACCGCCAGCAAGGTAGTGACCGGCGCGGTCAGCTCGGCCGCCCGCAAGTCCAGCCACCCGCTGCCCTTGTACACGATCGAGGTGTGGCGGTCCGGGACCCGCCACCGGCCCGACCGGCGGACCGGGCTCTTGAACGCGATGTTCAGCCGCCCCGGGCCTTTGCCTGCGCTGCTCTGCGCCACGGCCGCCTGGCCGGCGGCCGGGCCGGCCGCGGGCAGGTCGGCCAGCAGCCCGTCCAGGTCGGCCCGGGTCCGGGCGGACAGGGCGCTGCGCATCCGCACATCGAACTCGGCGTCATCCAGGCGGCCCTCGGCGAACGCGTCCTGCAGCCGGTGGGTCGCCGCGTCCCGCTCCCGGTCCGACGCCCGGATGGCCGGCGCCGCGCTGCTCGCGCCCGCCGCCCCGCTGCTCCCGCCCGCCGCCGGATCCATCGCTGGGTCCATGCCCGCCCTCCCGTTATTAGCCAACTGGCTGATATCGAGATGTATCGTAACCCGTTCCCCGGGTCCCGGTCAGCAGTGCTGCCCAGTCGTGCTGCCCAGTGGGGCTGGCCACTGTGCTGCTCAGTAGCGCAGGCCGGGCCGGCGCATCACCCGGATCTTGGACTGGGGGTGCGGCAGTTCCTCCCAGTCCTCCAGTAGTTCCGCGTCGAGCCCGTGGGCGTCAGCCAGCGCGAGCAGGGTCTCCGTCCGGTAGTAGAAGTCCTCCCGCAGCACCTGGTGCTCGGTACCTTCGGTCCGGCAGAACGTGAAGTCGAACACGCCGTCGGGCCGCATCACCCGGCCCACGTTGGCCAGGCACTCGTCGATCACCTCGATCGGCGAATGGCTGAACACACTGTGCGCGTGCACCACCGTGAACTGCTCCGGCGGCAGGAAGCGGAACTTCAGGTCATCGACCAGCTCCAGATGAGGGAGCTTGGCCTGCAGGTCGTCCCGGGCGAGGGTCTCCTGCGCGGCCAGCAGGATGTCTGGTGAGATGTCGATGCCGTAGTAGTTGCCGGGATTGAGGTAGGCGATGAACAGCCGTCCCGCCCGCAGATCACCGCAGCCGATCTCCAGCATCCGGTCGCCGGGCTGCAGCCCGTCCTTGAGCAGGTAGTCGTATTGCAGCTGACCCACCTTGAGCCAGGAGTCGTGGGTCATGCTGCCCACCGCGGCCTCGGGGTTGCGGGCCGTGTTGGCCTTCATGACCGCCCGGTAGTAGCTGATGTGATCGGAGGCTTTCATCCCGATGAGTGCGTCCCGGCTGCGGCGCCGGGCGTAAGGCAGGACCCGGCCCGGATTCCGCAGCGCAAAGCTGAGTTTGTAGGACAGACGGGAACGGTCAGGTGCAGACACGGCACAGAGTCTCGCATGCGACCGGACCTGCCCGGACATCAACAGCTAACGGTCCGGATGCCAGGATCAGGGCATGCTTGCGGAAAACGAAGCCCGGGCGGCCGTGCTGGCCGCCGCGAAGGGCATGCTGGAACGCGGCCTTACCTCCGGGACCAGCGGCAACGTGTCCGCCCGGCTGCCTGGCGGGACCATCGTGATCACCCCGTCCGGGCTGCCCTACCAGGACATGGGCCCCGGGGACCTGGTCGTGATCACGATGGCGGGTGAGCCGGTCTCCGCGGGCGGGGGCGGCCTGGCCCCGTCGTCGGAGTACCAGCTTCACACGGCTTGCTACCAGGCGTTCGGGGAAATCGGGGCGGTCCTGCACAGCCATCCGCCGTACGCCAGCATGTTCGCGGCGGCCCGGGCGCCGGTGCCCGCGGTGATCGACGAGGCCGTCATCTTCCTGGGCGGGGAGATCCCGGTGGCGCCCTACGCGATCAGCGGCTCGGCCCAGGTCGGCGCGAACGCGGTGACCGTGCTGGCCGACCGGGCCAGTGCGCTGCTGGCCAGCCACGGCCTGGTCACGGTGGCCGGCACCCCGGCCCAGGCGCTGCACCGCGCGGTGGTATCCGAGCATTGTGCCCAGGTGGCCTGGGGCACGCGGGCCCTCGGCGGGCACGTCCCGCTGCCCGCGGCCACCCTCGAAACGTTCGGCGCAGCCTACCGGCGTGGCCGGGCCCAGCCGCCGTCACCCTGACCGGGACGGCTCAGCTGGACGGGGATTCCGTGGCGTGGTGGCGCGTCCGCGCGGTCGCCGCGCGGACGGCCAGCACCCGGACCGCGGCGACCACCACGCCCATGGCGACAGCCCAGCCGAGGGCCTCGGCCATGCCCACCGCCGGATCTTCCGGGTCGGACGGCGGCTCCTTGCCGGTGACCTTGGTCCAGGCCATGGTGGCCACCTTGCGGGCGAGGAAAGTCGCCCCCAGGGCCGCCACCGCGTTCAGTGCCTTGGCGCCGGCGCCGGGGCCGTCCCCGTGCTTGTCTGCCATGCAATCCTCCCTGATGCCCGCCGGGCCGGCTGTGCGCCCGCCCGGCGCGCCGGTGTGCTGCGAGCTGATCATCCCACGGTTGTGCCGCCGGCTCGCGCGGCGGGCCGGGCGGCCTCGATCGCGGCGGCCAGGTCCTCCGGCCGGCGCGTGCCGATAAGCCAGTACGGCCCGCGCGCGGCCGGGTCGTCAACCGCGATATACACCGACCGGGGCAGGTAGGGCCGGGCCATCAGGTAGGCCGCCGGATCGGCCCGCGGCCCGCGCAGCGCCCGGGTCTGCTCCTCGTCCAGCGCGGTCACCTCGCCCGCCAGGGCGAGCGGCAGCCGGTCCCGGCCCACCCGGAGCTCACCGTCGGCCACCTCGAGGCGCAGCAGGCCCCAGCCGATCAGGATGGCCGCGAGGCCCGCGGTCAGGATCCCGTAGACGGCCAGGGCCGGCTCCCAGTCGAAGCCAGCCAGGAAGCCGGCCCCCAGCATGAGGACCGAAATCATCCCCAGGACCCACCAGCTGACCGGGACACGCAGGCGTTCGTGGTAAACACGCATGGGGTCCACCGTAGTTGGTTACATGAAGCCATGATTGGGCGACACATGCGGCACGGTCTTCGCTCGGGGGCGGGCCCGGCCGCTGACCCCGCCTCACCGGAACACGGCGCGGGGGCTATCACGCAGGCAGGCGAGGGGGCCAGCCAGCCGGTGCAGGAAAACCAGGAGAACCAGGGCCGCAACGAAGACCCTCCCGCCGCCGCGGCCACCACGGCGGACGGGGCCGCGGGGCCAGCGGCCGGGGCGGCGCGGCCTGCTGAGGCCGGGCCGGATCCTGAGCGCCCGGATGGTGGGGGTACCGCGGCCGGGCCGGATCCTGGGGACAAGGATCGCGGGGCCTCCGCGGCCGGGCCGGATCCTGACCGCCCGGATGGCGGGGGCAGCGCCATCAGGGCGGAGCCGGCGCTCAGCCGGGGCCGGAGCCGGTCCCGGCCGCGCAGGTACCCCGCTGGCTGCAGCGCGCCGCGGGCTGGTCGTGGCGGCTGCTGCTCGTCGGCATCGTGATCTACCTGGCGTTCCGGGTGGCCAGCGTGCTCCGCCTGGTGGTGCTGCCGTGCGTGGCCGCGCTGCTGCTCACCGCGCTGCTCCACCCCCTGCTGTCCCGGTTCCGCCGGCTCGGCCTGCCCGCCCTCGCCGCCACCTGGTGCACGCTGCTGATCGCGGTGGCCGTCCTGGCCGGGGCGGGCACCCTGGCCGTGACGCGGACCACGGCTGACTATCCGCACCTGGTCAACGAGCTCAGGCACACGGTCACCCAGCTGCAGACGTCACTGGCCGGGCCGCCGTTCCACGTCCGGCATGCGGGCATCCAGGGCCTGTCCAACCGGGCGCTGAAGTACCTGCAGCAGCACCAGTCGCTGGTCGCGGGGACCGTGGTGTCCGGCGGCAAGATCTTCCTGGAGATCCTGGCCGGCCTGGTGCTGATGCTGTTTGTCACGTTTTTCCTGCTCAAAGACGGCCCGCGGATCTGGGCCTGGCTGGTCGGCTTCCTCGGCCCGGACAGCAGGAAGCGGGTCGACCTGGCCGGCACGGCGGCGTGGCAGGCCCTGGTCTACTACGTGCGCGGCACGATCGCGGTCGCGGCCATCCACGCCGTGGTCATCGGGTTCTCGCTGTGGGTGCTCGGCGTGCCCCTGCTGGTGCCGCTGGTCATCCTGGTCTTCCTGGCCGCGTTCGTGCCGCTGATCGGCATCCTGGTCGCCGGGGCCCTGGCCGTCGCCGTCACGCTCGGCACCCAGGGATGGATCGCGGCGGTCGTGCTGGTCGTGATCTTCATCCTGGAGAACCAGCTGGAGAGCCATCTCCTGCAGCCCCTCGTGGTCGGCCGGATGGTCCGGCTGCACCCGCTGGCCATCATCCTGGTGCTGGCCGTGGGCGGGATCGTGGCGGGCATCCCGGGGGCGATCGTCGCCGTCCCCACCGCGGCGGCGCTGGTGCGCGCCGCGCCGTACCTGCGGGGCACCCAGCCGGCGGTAAGGTCGCGGGAGTGAGAGGCATCAGCACGCTCAGCATCCGCACCCGGGGGGATGAGGTATGGGCACGGTGACCCCCGGCACGGACCCTGTTGACGTGCTCATCAAGCGGCTGGACCCGGAGTTGCCGCTGCCGGCCCGGTCACATCCGGGAGACGCCGGCGCCGACCTGGTCACCGCGGTGGACGTGGAACTCGGGCCCGGGGAGCGGGCGGTAGTGCCGACCGGCATGGCCATCGCGCTGCCGGACGGGTACGCCGCGTTCGTGCATCCGCGGTCGGGGCTGGCCGCGAAGCACGGGGTCACGATCGTGAATGCGCCGGGCACTGTGGACGCCGGGTACCGTGGCGAGATCAGGGTGACGCTGCTCAACACCGACGCGGCTCAGGCCGTGAAGTTCCAGCGCGGCGACCGGATCGCGCAGCTCATCATCCAGCGCGTGGCCCGCCCGGTGTTCCACGAGGTGGACACCCTGCCCGGGTCGGCGCGGGGCGACGGCGGCTTCGGGTCCACCGGGGGGCACGCCAGCGCGCAGGCGCCGGCCTAGCGCCGCCCGGTACTCCAGGGTCCAGAAGGCCCGGGGTCCAGGAAGCAGGGTCCAGAAAGCTCCATGATCCATAGCAGGGAGAAGCACAGTGTTCCGTCGACGTCGCCGCGAGGAAGTGGCCGAGCCCGAGGTCAGCGAGGACGAGGCCAGCGAGGACTTCGAGTCGGACGACGAGGAGACCTGGGACGAGCCCGGGGACGATGAGTCCTGGGACGGCGCCGGGGTCGAGGCGTCCACGGCCGCGCCGGCCGAAGCCGGGGAACCAGCGTGGGGCCCGTGGGACGCGACGGACGACGTCCCGCCGCTCAACCGGGTCGACTTCGGCAGCCTCCAGGTCCCGGTGGTGGACGGGTTCGAGATCCAGCTCAACATCGCCGACGACCAGGGACCGCTGATCGCGGTGGTGCGGGAGGACGGCTCGCTCCAGGTCCAGGCCTTCGCGGCGCCCAAGAGCGACGGGCTCTGGGACGACGTCCGGCAGGAGATCGCCACCGCGGTGACGGAGGCGGGCGGCCACGCGGAGGAGGCGGACGGCCCGTTCGGCCCGGAACTGCGCGTCCGGGTGCCAGGCGATCCGCCGCAGAGCGGCCTGCAGCCGATCCGCTTCCTGGGCGTGGACGGGCCGCGCTGGTTCCTGCGCGGCGTGATGACCGGGCCGGCCGCGGAGCGCCCCGAGGTGGCCGCGCCGTTCGAGGAGATCTTCGCCGGCCTGGTCGTGGTCCGCGGCGATCACCCGGTGCCGCCCCGCGAGCTGCTGGATATCACGCTGCCCGAGGAGGCCCGCAAGGCCATGGAGGAGCAGATGGCCGCCGCTGAGGAAGGCGAAGGCGGGCGGTTCAGCGAGCCGATCAACCCCTTCGAGCGCGGCCCAGAAATCACCGAAACGCGCTAGACCCCATGATGGTGGCCGGATAGCAGCGTGGCCAGCTCGTCCTCCACGTCCTCGCTGGTCACGAACAGCAGCTCATCCCCGGTCTCCAGCGGGTCATCCTTGGCCGGCACGATCACCCGGCCATCCCTGAGGATCGCGACGAGGGCCGTGTCCGCGGGCCAGTTGATGTCCCCGATCCGCTGGCCGGCCAGCGGGGCGTCGTCCGGCATGGTGAGCTCGACGAGGCTGGCGTCGCTCTGCCGGAAGGTCATCAGCCGGACCAGGTCACCGACGCTGACCGCCTCCTCGACCAGCGCCGACATGATCCGCGGGGTGGATACGGCGACGTCCACCCCCCACGACTCGTTGAACAGCCATTCGTTGTTCGGGTGGTTGATCCGGGCCACCACCCGGGGGACTCCGTACTCGGTCTTGGCCAGCAGCGAGACCACCAGGTTGGCCTTGTCGTCGCCGGTCGCCGCGATCACCACGTTGCACCGCTCCAGGGACGCCTCGTCCAGCGAGGCGATCTCGCACGCGTCGGCGAGCAGCCATTCGGCCCGGGGCACGCTGTCCACCGCGATGGACCGCGGGTTCTTGTCGATCAGCAGGACCTCGTGCCCGTTATCCAGCAGCTCAGCGGCGATGGAGCGGCCCACTGCCCCTGCTCCCGCGATGGCGACGCGCATCAGCGGCCTCCCTTGGCCTTGCCTCCGGGCGCCCGCGCGGACAGCGCGGCCGAGATCCGTTCCAGATCTTGTTCCAGCGCGATCACGTGCAGCACGTCGCCCTCCTGCAAGACGGTGCCCGGCCCGGGCAGCACCACTTCGCCGAGCCGGGACAGGAACGCTAGCCGGACCCGGGCCGCCTCCTCCAGCGCGGTGGTCTTCTCGCCCACCCAGTCCGCGCCGTAGGCCACCTCGGCCAGCACCACGGCGCCGGTGGGATCGCGCCACAGCGGCTCGGCGCCCTCCGGCAGCAGGCGGCGCAGCATCTGGTCGGCGGTCCACCGGACGGTCGCCACGGTCGGGATACCGAGCCGCTGGTAGACCTCGGCCCGCCGCGGGTCGTAGATGCGCGCCGCGACCCGCTTCACGCCGAACGACTCCCTGGCGACCCGGGCGGCGATCACGTTGGAGTTGTCGCCGCTGCTCACCGCCGCGAACGCGTCCGCGTGCTCGATGCCGGCCTCGCTCAGCACATTCTGGTCGAACCCGATGCCGGTGATCTTCTTGCCCTTGAACGTGGAGCCCAGCTTGCGGAAGGCATCCCGGTCCTGATCGATGACCGCCACCGAGTGGCCCTGGTCCTCAAGGATGTGGGCCAGGGTCGAACCAACCCGCCCGCATCCCATGATCACAATGTGCACGGCCGCCCCTTGCGTGAGTACAGTGCTTGCCCAGAGCTCGCGTTATTCAATCAAACGCCGCTGCTGAGGCCGCCGCCAGCGGCACCGGCCGCTCGCGCAGGCCTGCGGCCCGCGCTCGCTGCCCGGTCTGAATAACGCTTACAGTGGCCCGCCAACGGTATTCCCTGTCTTGACCCGGTGAGACGGCCGGTCACGATACTCGATCAGAGCTGAACATGAGGTGCAGCGTGGAACCAGCCCGGCCGGCGGGCGACGAACAGCTCGAACTGGACGTCGGCGAGGTCGCCCAGGGGGGCTGGTGCGTGGCCCGGGAGCCAGGCGGGCGGGTTGTCCTGGTCCGGCACGCGCTGCCCGGGGAGCGGGTGCTGGCCCGGGTGACCGAGGTCACCTCCAGGTTCGCGCGGGCCGAGGCGACGGAGATCCTGGTGGCCTCGCCCGACCGGGTCGAGCCACCGTGCCCGCACGCCCGCCCCGGCGGCTGCGGGGGGTGCGACTGGCAGCACGCCAGCCTCGCGGCGCAACGCCAGTTCAAGGCCTCGGTCATCAGCCAGCAGCTGCGGCGGATCGCGGGCCTGGACCGCGAGATCACCGTGGAGCCGCTGCCCGGCGACGAGGACGGCCTGGGCTGGCGGACCCGGGTCCGCTTCGCGGTGCGGCCCGGCGGCCTGGCCGGCCTGCGCCAGCACCGGTCCCACGACATCATCGACATCGGGACCTGCCCGATCGCGCATCCGCTGGTCAATGAGGCGGCGGTCACCCGGGGCCGCTGGCCGTCCGCGACGGCGGTGGCCGCGGTGACGTCACCGAGTACCGACGAGCGGGCCGTGGTGGTGACCCCGGCGGGGGCGCCGCGCCCGAGGGGCGCCCGGGGCCGGGCCACGGGCCGCCCGCCCGCCCGCAGCCCTTCAGCGGCGTCCACAGCGGCCTGGGCCGGGCAGGTGACCGGCCCGGTGCTGGTCGCCGGGGGGAGTGGCGGGCTGACCGCGCTGCGCGGCGGCCCGTTCCTGCACCGGACCGCCGCCGGCCGGACCTGGCGGACCAGCGCGGACGTGTTCTGGCAGGTCCACCCGGCCGCGGCCGACGTCCTGGCCGGGGTGGTCAGCGAGGTGCTCGCGCCGCAGCCCGGGGACGTGGCGCTGGACCTGTACTGCGGGGCCGGGCTGTTCGCGGGCACCCTCGCCGCGGCCGTGGGCCCGTCCGGGGAGGTGATCGGCATCGAATCCGACCGGGCCGCCGTCCGCGATGCCCGGCACAACCTCCGGTCCACCCCCTGGGCCCGGGTCCACCGGGGCGATGTGGCCGAGGTCCTCGGCCAGGCCCAGTGGGACCAGGCCAGCCTGGCCGTGCTCGACCCGCCCCGGGTCGGCGTGGCCCGCCCGGCGCTGGATCAGCTGCTGCGCCCGGACAGCGCGCTGCGCCGGGTGGCCTACGTGTCCTGCGACCCGGCCACGCTGGCCCGTGACATCGCGGTGTTCGCCGAGGCCGGCTGGCAGCTCGGCGCGCTCCGCGCGTTCGACGCGTTCCCCATGACCCACCACGTGGAATGCGTGGCCACCCTGGCCAGGGACTGACCGCCGCCCAGCGCGGACGTACCTGCGGCCACAACCGGCTCACCCGGTGGGTCCGGTGGGACCCGCCGGATGGCCAGCCTCCGGCGGCTCAGGGAGCGTGGGGCGCAGGCGGCCCTGCGGCGCGGGGACCTGCTTGAAGCCGGCCGGGGGCGTCACCTTCAGCGGGGCCAGGTTGGCCGGGGTGGGGGCGAGCCAGTGGAACTCGGTCTGGCTGTGCCCCAGATTCGCCTGCACCGGCAGGTAATTCGCCGGGTTCACCCAGAAGGTGAACCGGCCGCTGGCCCCGGTGATCTTGATGGTGTTGATCCCGTCGATCACCTGCCTGCCCGCCACCGTGTACGCACCGCAGGCCAGCTGGGACCGGATGAAGGCCGGCCAGCCGTTGCCTGCGCCCCCGCCGAGGTCAATATCGCGGCCCCGGATGCAACTGGATGGGGCGGGGCCATTCCCGCCCTGGCCATGCCGCGCTCCCGCCGTCCACCAGGTGTCGTTGCCGTAGATCACCGCGGTGGTTCCGTGCGCCGGGGTGGCTCTCCAGTCGAAGACCCGCTGCCCGCCGGCCGTGAACGAGGAAAGCCTGATGGCGCCGTGGTAGATCCAGCGAAGCGTGTAGCCGGCGCTCCACGGCGAGCTGGAACCAGCGCCGCCCGCTGACCCGACCAGGACGTTCGGGAACGGCTGGAGGGTGCTGCCGGCCGAAAAAACGGTGCGGTCCGACTCGACCAGGTTGCCGATCCGCGGGGCGGCCAGGGCGTGCTCGACGTGGGTGATCACGTAGGCGGTGTAGGTGGTGTGGACGGGCGCGCGGCTGGCCGAGCCGAAGGCCCCCGCGGCCCCGGCTACGGCCAGGCTCCCGGCCACCACGGTCGCCGTCCCGGCCGCGGCGGCGACCCGGCCCGTCATCCGGCGCTTCTGGTGGTGCCGGTAGGCCTTGAGGGCCAGTCCCGGAGGCACCCGCACATCGCCGGTGAACCGCTCCATGGCCCCGCGAAGCTGCTGCTCGAGGTCTGTGCTCATGGTGTCTTCTCCTCTGCCAGGTCGTTCTCTGTGCCGGTCCCGCTGAGCTCACGCAGCCGCTGCAGCCCCCGCGAGGCGGACGCTTTGACCGAGCCGACCGAGCAGCCCAGGACCGCGGCCGTCTCCGCTTCGCTCAGCTGCTCCCAGTACCGGGCCACGATGACCGCCCGCTGCCGCGGCGGCAGCTGGGTCAGCAGCCGGATCAGGGCGTCCCTCGTGTCCACCTCGCCGGTGCCGTCGGCGACCGCCGTGGCCGTCTCGCTCTGCAGCAGCGGCAGCCGCCGCCGCCAGGCGCGCTGGCGCCGCCAGCCGTCTGCGGCCAGGTTGTACAGCGTCCGGCGCAGGTAGCCCTCGGGATCGCCCTCGATCGCGGTGCCAGTGCCGCAGCAGCCGCTCCAGCCCCGCCTGCAGCAGGTCCTCGCCGGCCTCCTTGCTGCCGGTGAGCAGCACCGCGGTCCGCAGCAACGGCTCGCCCCGCTCGGCGAGGAACGACTCCAGGTCGGCGACGGCCGGGTCGTGTGCCATGCCATCAGCTCCCCTCTGTCGTCAACCAAGTACGAGACAGCCGGGCGGAAGGTTGACGGGGCCGGTACGCAAGGATGGATCCATGGAACTGCGGATCTTCACCGAACCCCAGCAGGGCGCGGACTACGGCCGGCTGCTCGCGGTGGCCCGGGCGACCGAGCAGCTGGGCTTCGACGCGTTCTTCCGGTCCGATCACTACCGGAACATGGGGGATGGCGACGGGCTGCCCGGCCCGACCGACGCGTGGCTGACCCTGGCCGGCCTGGCCCTCCAGACGTCCCGGATCAGGCTGGGCACGCTGATGAGCCCCATCACATTCCGCTACCCGGGGCCGCTGGCGATCTCCGTGGCGCAGGTTGACGAGATGAGCGGCGGCCGGGTGGAGCTGGGACTCGGGGCGGGCTGGTTCGAGGCCGAGCACACCGCCTACGGCATCCCGTTCCCCCCGACGGCCGAGCGATTCGACCGGCTGGAAGAACAGCTCGCGATCATCACCGGCCTGTGGGAGACCCCGGCCGGCCAGCGGTTTTCGTTCGCGGGGAAGTTTTATCCCGTCACCGACTCACCCGCGCTGCCGAAGCCGGTCCAGCGGCCGCACCCGCCTGTTCTCATCGGCGGCCGCGGGCCGCGGCGCACCCCGCAGCTCACCGCGCGGTACGCCGACGAGTACAACGTGCCGTTCGTCAACGTAGAGCAGACCGGGGCCGCGTTCGGCCGGATCCGTGAGGCGTGCCAGGCGGCCGGGCGGGACCCGGGCTCCCTGGTCTACTCGGCCGCGCAGACGGTCTGCTGCGGCCGGGACGAGGCCGAGCTGGCGCGCCGCGCGGCGGCGATCGGCTGGGATCTGGCCACCCAGCGCGCCGACGGGCTGGTCGGAACCCCGGACGAGATCGTGGACCGGATCGGGACGTTCGCCGAGCTCGGCGCGACGCGGTTCTATCTCCAGGTGTTGGACCTGCACGACCTGGACCATCTGGAGCTGATCGCGTCCGAGGTCATGCCCCAGGTCCGCTGACCGGGCGGCCCGGCTAGGACGTCGGTACCCAGAAGCGCAGTTCGCTGCCGCGCTTGTCCTCGAGCACGCCGCCATTGGCCTCGATCACCCGCCGCGATCCCGCGTTGGACTCGTCGCAGGTGACCAGGGCCGGGTCGATGCCCTGCGCGCGGGCCAGCGGCAGCGCGGCGGCCAGCATGGCCGTGGCATGCCCCTGCCGCCGGGCCGACGGCTTCACGTCGTAGCCGATGTGACCGCCGAGGTCGGTGAGCCGGGGCGTGAGCCGGTGCCGGATGGCGAGCCGGCCCAGGTACTCGTCCCCGTCCACCCACCACAAGGTCGTGGAGGGCACGTACCCGGGACGGCGGGGCGCGTCTGCCCGGGCCTGGTCCCGCAGGTAGCTCGTGTAGGCGTCAAAGCGCCCCGGATCCTGCCAGTCCAGCCCGAAGTCCCGGATCTCCCGGCCCAGCATGGTGTCGTCGGTAGCCGTGCCGCGCCCCTCCGCCCGGAATTCCTCCATGGCGGCGATGAACGAGAGGCGGACACGGGACGTCGGCAGGCTGAAGCCGGGCATGCCCTCACTCATACCGGCAGCCAGGCCCGGCGCGCAGCCGGATTCCGCGCCGCCGGCTGACCCGGCGCCGGGCGGCTGGACGGCCGCCGTGAGGCGGAGGTGGCGTACTCGCCCATTCTGAGTCCCTTCAGAAACAACCCCCAGCGCGGCAGCAGGCTGCGGGAGGATCGTCACGCCGGCTGGGGCGACGTGGCCCTGCGGCGTGGTCGGGTCAGCTCCTATCCAGCGTAGACAGGAGGCATCCATGGTGTCGTCGCATGGCCCGTGGCGCTGGCTGAGATGGGTGATCGGGGCCGTCGTCGTGATCGTCGTGCTCGCGGTGGCCGGGCCGTTCGTTTACTTTCACTTCATCGAGGGGAACTCCCCGGCGCCGCTCAGCCTCAAGCCGGGCGCCAGCGCCCCGGGTACCCAGAGCGCCAGCCCCGTGTCCAGCCAGGCCGCGTCCGGGCCGGTGGCCGGACGCTGGACGGTGGCCTCCGGTTCCCGGGTCGGCTACCGGGTCAGGGAGATCCTGGCGGGCCAGTCGCATACGGCCGTCGGCCGCAGCAGTTCGGTGACCGGGTCGATGGCGATCAAGGGCGCCACGGTGAAGACGGCCACCTTCACGGTCAAGATGGCCACCATCCACACCGACTCCGCCCAGCGGGACGCGCAGTTCGACGGCCGGATCATGGACGTGGCCAGGTATCCGGACGGCACCTTCGCGCTCACCAGGCCGATCTCGCTGACGCCGCTGCCCGCGGCCGGGACGATCAGGACTTACCGCGCCACCGGCAACCTCACGCTGCACGGCCAGACCCGCCCGGTGACCTTCCCGGTCGCGGCGGAGCTGACCTCGGGCGGGATCGAGGTCCAGGGCTCGATCCCGGTCGTGTTCTCGAAGTGGGGCATCCCGAATCCTTCCTTCACCGGGTTCGTGACCACCCAGAACCACGGGATCATGGAGTTCCTGCTCGACTTCCGGCCCGCCTGACCGCCCGGGCTGGCCGTTGACTCCGGTGCGCCCCAGCTCCCCGACCCCTGCGGACTTCCCGCCAGCGTGATCATGGGGTTACTGGTGCCAGAGGCCCAGCGATCCCATGATCACGAACGGGAGATGGTCTTGACACCGCGTCTCTGCGCGAGATGATGTGTTTCGATTTGGTTGGTCTCGTTCAAACAGCACCAGAAAATGTTTGATCTTGGTGTTACTGGCGGCCGCCGGAGTGCGCACTGGCGCCGCGGGAGCATCTCCCCAGGTGGATCGGGCGAAACGAGGACGTTATGGACGCCAATCAGGCGAATCACGCTGCCCTGCCGCCTCGCGCCAGCGGCCCGTCGCGGCGCCAGGTTCTGCGCGGGGCCGGCGCCGGGCTGGGCGCGGTCGCCTTAGCCCCGGTGCTGACGGCCGGCCAGCAGCCCGCCGACGCCGCTACCCGGGCCCGGCTGACCGCGCGGGCCGCCGCGAACCGGATCACGGACTTCGGCCAGAGCTGGAAGTTCGCGCTGGTTAACCCGGACGGGATTACCGACCCGACCGGCGGCTACGCGAACGCCATGGATCCCGGCTTCGACGATTCCGGCTGGCAGCAGCTGGACGTCCCGCACGACTGGAGCATCGAGCTCGCCCCGGTGGACAACGCCAGCACGAGCAGCGCCACCGGGTTCCTGCCGGGCGGCCTGGCCTGGTACCGCAAGCACTTCACGCTGCCTAAATCCCTGGCCGGCCAGCAGATCTCGGTCGAGTTCGACGGCGTGTACCGCAACTCGAACGTGTACCTGAACGGCAAACTGCTCGGCAACCACCCCTACGCCTACACCGGCTTCAGCTACGACCTGACCGGCCTGGTGCACACCGACGGCGTCACCGAGGACGTGATCGCGGTCAGCGCGGCCGACCAGCAGCCGAGCAGCCGCTGGTACTCCGGCGACGGCATCTTCCGCAACGTCTACCTGGTCACCACCGGGCCGGTCCACGTGGCGCGGCACGGCACCTTCGTGACCACGCCCGGCCTGCCCGGCACGCTCAGCTCCGGCTACGCGACCGTCCAGGTGGACACCGACGTCACCAACGAGGGGTCGGCCGCGGCGACGGTGGCGGTGGCGGTGACCCTCACCAGCCCGGCGGGGAAGACCGCCGCGCGGGGCGCCGCCACGGTCAGCGTCCCCGCCGGGCAGACCCAGACCGCGACGGTCAGCCTGAAAGTGACCAGCCCGGCGCTGTGGTCCACCGACCACCCCCAGCTCTACACCGCGCGGACCGACCTGTCCGTGGGCGGCGCCGCCGCCGACACCGTCGCCACGCCGTTCGGCATCCGGTACGCCACGTTCGACCCGGCCGCGGGGTTCTCGCTCAACGGCCAGCACCTGAAGATCCAGGGGGTCAACCTGCACGCCACCGAGGGCGCGGTCGGGTCGGCGGTGCGCTTCGACGCGATGGCCCGGCAGATGCAGCTGATGAAGAGCATGGGCGTGAACGCGCTGCGCACCGCGCACAACCCGCCCGCGCCGGAGCTGATCGCGGTCTGCGAGCAGCTGGGCATCGTGATGATGGTCGAGGCCTTCGACTGCTGGCACACCGGGAAGCTGCCCTACGACTACCACCTCTACTTCGACCAGTGGAGCGACTCCGACATCAAGGAGATGGTCAACGCCGCGAAGAATTCGCCGGCCGTCGTCTTGTGGTCGATCGGCAACGAGACCCCGGACACCGGATCGTCCCGCGGCCCGGGGATCGCGAAGCAGCTGGTCGCCGACGTCAAGTCGATCGACACCAGCCGTCCGGTGGTGATGGGCTCGGACAAGTACCGCAGCGTGCCCGCCACCGGGTCGCCGCAGGACCTGATCGTGGCCGAGCTGGACGGCCTGGGCGTCAACTACAACACGGCCATGTCCATGGACGGGCTGCACGCGAAGTACCCGGGCAAGTTCTTCTTCTGCTCCGAGATGGGGTCAGAGACCTCCAGCCGCGGGGTGTACCAGGACCCGCAGCTGCTTAACACGGGGGAGAACTACACCCCGGGGAAGCGGGCCACCTCGTCCTACGACAACAACCTGGCGTCCTGGACGATGAGCGGCGAGTACGAGCTGAAGAAGGACCGGGACCGGAAGTTCTGGAACGGCGGGTTCCTGTGGTCGGGGCAGGACTACATCGGCGAGCCGACGCCGTACAACGTGTTCCCGGTCAAGGCGTCGTTCTTCGGCGCGATGGACACGGCCGGATTCGCCAAGGACGCCTACTACCTGTTCCGGAGCCAGTGGACCACCGAGCCGATGGTGCACATCGTGCCGATGAACTGGACCAGCTACGAGCCCGGTCAGCCCGTCTCGGTCTGGGTGTACGCGAACGTGGCCACGGTAGAGCTTTTCCGCAACGGAACCTCGCTGGGCGTTAAATCCTTCGACCAGAAGGTGACGACCTACGGGCGGAAATACCTGGAGACCACGGAGCCCACCGGCGACGACTACAACTACCCGTCGGGCAGCTACACCAGCCCTAACGGCAGCATGGGCAAGCTGCACCTGACCTGGACGGTGCCCTTCGCTCCGGGCACCCTCACCGCTGTCGCGACGGCCGGCGGCCGGATCGTGGCCCGGGACGAGATCCGTACCGCCGGGGCGCCGCACGCGCTGACCCTGACCCCGGACCGGCGGGTGATCAGCGCCGACGGCACGTCCCTGGCCTTCGTGGCCGTCGAGGTCGTGGACCGGGCCGGCGTCCTGGTCCCGGACGCCAGCCCCCTCATCCAGTTCGGGCTCTCCGGCCCGGCCGTGCTGGACGGGGTGGACAACGGCCAGCAGGAGAACGCGCAGAGCTACCGGCTGTCCTCGGTTCCCGCCTTCAACGGCCGGGCGCTGGTGATCCTCCGCTCGGCCGGGAGCACCGGCCGGATCACGGTCTCCGCGGCCTCGGCCGGCCTGGCCGGGGCCAAGGCCGGGATCACCGCGGTGGCGGCCACCACGTCGTCGGGCCGCGGCGCGGTGGCGTCGGTCCCGGCGGTGCTGCTGGCCAGCGCGGCGGCGGCCGGCGCTGGGGCTAGCAGCACGGGCGCGACGGCCGACGCGAGCTACTCCGGATCGCCTGACACGATCCCGGCGGCCATGCTCGACGGCGATCCCGGCACCGGGTGGTCGAACTACTACGACAAGGCCAAGACGGCCAACCTGCTCGCGGTGAGCGTCTCCAACGCCAGCGACTGGGTGTCGGTGTCCTGGCCATCCCCGCAGTCCTTCGACTCGGTGCAGGCCTCGTTCACGATCGCCGCGGCGCTCGCGCAGCCCGCCGCGATCAGGGTGTCGTACTGGGACGGGTCGAAGTACGTCCCGGTGCGGAACCTGACGATCAGCCGCGCCACGGCGTCCAACCAGCCGACCACGCTCACCTTCGCCCCGGTCCGCAGCCGCCAGGTGAGGCTGGACATGACGAGCGCGGCCCCCGGCACCGCCGCGGGCTTCCTGCAGATCGTGGAGCTGCAGGTACTCAGCGGCGGGACCGCCGTCACCTGAGCCGTCCCAGACCGGCCGGAAACGCTTACTGGTATCGCGGCGGACGCGGAGTAACGTGAGGTCATGGATGGTGCTCTGGTTGGCCGTGAGTACGCCGAACATCTGACCGACACTGACCTGACGCTGCTGGCCTCGGCGGCGGGTGCGCCCGCCCCGGGCGCGCCCGCCCCGGGCGGGCCGCCCGGGGCGGTTCCGGTCCTCCCGGCGGGCGCCGACGCCGGCTGGCTGCGCCGCGACGCCGCCGCGATCCCGGGCCTGCTTGGCGACCCCCGGGTGTTCGAAGCTGTGTTCGGGCCGGGAGACCAGGGCAGGCCGGCGCGGCCGGGCCAGGCCGTCCCGGTCTCGCCGTTCCTCACGTTCGCGGTCGCGGTGCACCGCTCCGCCATCGAGCTGGCTTCCATGGGGCACGTCGCTGAGCGCACCGGGCCCCGGCAGCGGATCCCGCTGTTCGACGCGCCCGCGCTGCGTGACTTCCTCGACGCGCCCGCGCGGAAGCTGTTCCTGGCCGAGCTGCTGGCCTCGTTCACCCGGGTGGCGAGCGGGCGCTACCGGGTCCGCGGCGGCGGCCGGACCCGGACCCGGCGGTTCAGCGAGCTGGACCCGGTCCGGCTGGCCGGCCTGCTGGACGGCGTGCCCGACGCCGAGCGGCCCGGGGTGTACCGCAGGCTCGGCGACGTGTCGCTGTTCGTGGCGGGGGTCTTCCCCGACTACGCCACCCTGTACGGGGTCGGGCCGGCCAGCGTCGCCCGGCTGCTGCGCGCGGCCCAGGTGCCAGCGGCCGAGCAGGAGCGGCTGGCCACGGTGCCCGCCATCGAACTGCTCGAGCAGCTGGGCGCCCGGTGGTACCGGGCCGCCCACCACCTGGCCCCGGTGCACACCGCCCGGCTGGACGTCGTGGCGGACGTGGCGGGCCGGTTCCAGCAGGCCCGCCGGATACTCAACCACATCGCCGACCGGTACCTGTTCAACGCCGACCATCCGTGGTTCGCGCCGCCCACCCCCTAGCGGTCGTTTCGCCCGCCCGTCGCCGCCGGGCGGCATGGTGCCATGATGTGGCGCGTGCCCCGTAACCTGACGCCGCCTCACCCGGCTGCGCCGGCCGCCCTGGCCGCCTGACCGTGGCTGCCATCGCCGTCGCCTGCCTCATCGCCGTGCTGCGCTGGCTGATGCTGGCCGGGCTGGCCGGCGCCCTGGGCGGCCTGGCCGGGCGGGGCCTGGCCCGCCAGTACAAGGGGGCCGCCCCCGCGCCGTTGCCGACGCCGTGGGCGCTTCGCTCCTCGCTGCTGGGCGTGGCCGCGACGGCCGGGCTGGCCGTCGTGATCTTCAGTGCCCGGGCCCTGCTGACGCTCCCGGCCCACCCGGCGGTGGCGGCCCTGCTGACCACCGGCCAGGGCGGGCTCGTGGGCGTGGAGTGCGCCGCGTTCGTGCTCGCGGCGGGTGCGCTCCGGCTGCGCCAGCCGGGCCTGAGCGTGCTGCCGCTCCTCGCGGTGGTTCTCGCGGAAGCGATCCGGGCCCACCCGGAGGGCATCGTCCCGGTCGGCGGGGCGCTGCTCAGCGTGGTGCACGTGCTGCCCGCGGTGATGTGGGCGGGGATGCTGGTCTACACGCTGCGCGCCGCGATCGCCTGGCGGGAGGACCCGGCGGCTATGCGGGGGCTGCTCCGGCTCTACGCCAACGCGGCGGTGTGGCTGTTCGCCGTGGTGGTGCTGACCGGGGTGGTCAGCGCGCTGGTCCTGGTCCCGCTGGGCTCACTGCTGAGCACCGGCTACGGGATCATGGTCATCGTGAAGGCGGTGCTCGTCGCGGCCGTGGCCGGGGCGGCGATCGCGGGCCGGGCCTGGCTGGGCCGGGCACCAGACCCAGCACGGCCGGCGGTACCTGCCCGGGCGACCCGGGTCGAGTGCTACGGGCTGGCCGCGGTGCTGGCCGCCACCGCCGTGCTTACCGTGCTGACCCCGCCCGCGACCCCGGCCCGGGGAGTCACGGCGCGGGCGGCGCACGCCGCGGCGGGAACGACCCGGCGCGCAGGCCAGGCCACCCGGTAAAAGACCGCCGGGTCAGCAGGCCGCCAGGGGTGGCCCGCCGGAGGCTGGTGGGTCAGGTGGTCGCGGACGGCACCCGGACGGCCCGTGCCCATTCCGGGCCGTCCGGTGCCTCGTCGCCCAGCAGCGCCACCACCACCCGGATACCGCGCGGTGGCCGGTCCGGCCACGGGGTAAACCCGTCAGTGAGGACGACCGTCACCGCGGGCCGGGGCCGCAGCGCGGCCGCGGCGCCGATCCCGGCGCCCATGTCGGTCCCGCCGCCGCCGACCAGTTCCACCTGGCGGGCGGACGTGACCCGGCGGGCCGCCCCCACCGCGGTGTCACAGGCCAGCACCCGGACCTGCCGGGCCAGGCCCAGCGACCGGAGCAGCCCTTCCACCTCGGCCAGCGCGGCGGCCAGCAGTTCCTCGGTCATGCTGCCTGAGGTGTCGCAGACCACCGCGACCTCGGGCACCGGCCGCCGCAGCGCGGGCAGTACCACCGGGCCGGCCACCGAGGCGCGGCGCGAGGGCCGCCGGTAGGAGTAGTCGACCGCCCCGGCCGTGTCGGCCACGGCCCGGCGCAGTTCCGCGGCGAGCACCCGCCGCCAGTCCACCGCGGGCTGCAACGTCTGCTCGGCCCAGCGCAGCAGCCCGGCGGGCACGTGGCCGGCTTCCCGCGCGTGCCGGACACATTCCTGGGCCACCTGGCGGCAGAGCAGCCGGGCCTGCCAGGGGGAGAGCGCCGGCGGCCCGGAGGCGTCCCAGTCCCGCGGCCAGCCGTCCGCGCCGCTGCCGCAGTCCAGGTCCCAGTCGCCGGCCCCAGTGGGACTGGCCCCAGTGGGACTGGCCCCAGGGGGACCGGCCCCGGGAGCGCCGGCCGCGGAACCCCCGCCGTCCGGCCCGGCGGGGTCCTCCTGGCCGGCCCGCCCCGCCACGAAGTACTGCTCAGCGAGCAGGCCCTCGTCGGCGCCCAGGTGCCCGGGCAGCACCGGATGGCCGGGCAGTTCCAGCCCGGCCGGGACCAGGTCGTCGTTGATCTCCGCGTCGGCGCCGCGGATCCAGGCGCGGGCGTCGTCCGGGATGATCCCGGCGGCTACGGCCCGCTCCCCGTGGGCCCGCAGCAGGTGGGACACGTGGTGCACGAGCACGCTCCCCAGCTGCGCCGGGGTCCAGGCCGCGGTGAGCTCGGGGTCCGCGTGCAGCCGCCACCCTTCGTCCACGGCGACCGTGGCGATCCCCGGCTTGGCGAGCACTTGCGCGCCGAACAGCCCGCTGGCCAGGTAGGGGAAGTGGGACGCCGCCCAGAGCCTGCCGGCGGCCAGGCCCGGCACCTCACCCCCGGCGTGGCTGCTCATCCGCGCAGCAGCCCCGCGTCCCGCAGCACCGGCGCGAACAGCTGGAGTTCGGCGGGCGGCGGCGCCCCGTCGGGGCGGCACCGGGCCAGCGTGCGGGCGGCCACCGCCGCGACATCAGGGGCGGTTTCGGCGGCCCGGCCCAGCACCTGCCAGCCCGCGGCCCAGCGCTGCGGGGTGGGGTTGGCGGCCACCACGGCGGCGACCGCCGCCACCGCCGCGTACGCCCGGTCGCCGCGGGCGGGCAGCAGGAACCCGGCCGGGTCGGCGAGCACCGCTTCCGGGTCGGGCAGGTCCATCTCGGCCACCCAGGCCAGGAATTCCACCCCGGCTCCCTCACCCACCGCGCCCCGGACCAGGGCGGCCCGCGACTCCTCGGACGACCCGGCGGCGCCACTGGCGGCCCACAGCCGGGCGGCCATCTCCCAGGTCCGGGGGCTGGGCCAGCCCCGCCCGGCCGCGGCCGAGTCGGACGGCGGGGCGCAGGCCAGGGCCGGGCGGACGTGCAGGAACGCGGCCACCAGGGCGAGGGCCAGGCCGAGCTCGGCTGCCCAGTCTTCCGGCAGTTGCGGGACCGGCGGCGGCATCCACCCGCCGGCCAGCCCGTCCGCCACCGCCCGCGGGTCGATGTCCCACGACAGGTGGCAGAGCCGGTTGGCCAGCGGCGCGGACAGGTCCCAGCCGTCCGCCGCCTGCTCGGGCGGGTTGGCCGCCGCCACCACGGCCACCTCGGCCGGCAGCTCGAGGTCGCCGACCACGCGCTCCAGCACCACCCGGAGCAGGGCCGCCTGCACCGCCGGGGGCGCGGTGGACAGCTCATCGAGGAACAGGAGGCCGCGGCCGGCCTCAGCCAGGCGGCGGGCCCACGCCGGGGGCGCGAAACGAACCCCGTCCCCGACGACGACGGGCAGGCCGGCGAAGTCTGAGGGCTCGCGGATGGAGGCGATCACCGTCTCGCACGGCCATCCCAGGGCGCCGGCCAGGGCCCGGATGACCGACGTCTTGCCGGTGCCCGGGGCGCCCCACAGCAGGACCGGGACGCGCGCGGCGACCGCCACGCCCAGCGCCTCGACCGACGCGGCCTGGCGCTCGCTGCCTGTCCCGGCGAACCGCCGGCCATCGTTAGCCATCTGCGCTCCCAGCGGTCGAGTCAGCTTTCCCCGCGTGCCAGTGACCAGTGTTCCCCGTCGGCCTGGATGCTCAGGACGGCAGGCTCCGCTCCCGGCGCCGGCAGCCCGAGCACCTGCACCCGCGGCCAGCGGCCCGCCAGCACGTCCACGATCAGGTGGCCGCCGGCCACCGGGAAGCCCGGCGCCCACACCCGGGCCAGCCAGCTGAGCGGGAGCGCGGCCCGCAGCCCGGGCCCGTCCCGCTCGGCGCGGCCCCAGCCCGGACCTTCGTGCAGGGTGGCCCGGACCGCGTCCGGGTCGAGCCCGGCCCATGGCCCGGCCGCGGGCGCGAGCCGCCCGGTCAGCGCGGCGACCAGGGCGGGCCGGGCGGGGCCCGGCCCCGGCCGGCCGGCCGGGGGCTCATCGCCGGACCAGGCCGAGGCCACCTGGGCGGACAGGCGCGGCTGGAAGTCCCGGCCCAGGGCGAACAAGGACAGCAGTTCCGCGCGCCGGGCCCGGGCCCGCTCCTGCTCCGGGGTGAGCCGGCGCATCGGCATGCCCCGCACTACCCGTGCGGCCGGCCGCGCCCCGCGGGGCGGTGCCGGGTAGCCCGAGGCCGGGAAGGTGCCAGATCCCGCGCCCGGCGCGGGGCCCGGCCGCATCGGCGCCGAGCCGGGGCGCTGGCCGGACGCGGCACGCAGCTGGTCCACGAGCTCCCAGGTCACCGCGAGCTCGTCTGCCGGGGAGCGGGGGCCGAAGCGCCAGCACATCGAGGTCGTCGGCGTGGGCACCCCAGGCTTCCAGCATGGCCACGCACTCGGCCTTGTCGCCGCCCAGCGCGGCGAGCACCAGCTCACCCTCGGCGTCGGGGTGGCCGGCGGCGTGCAGCCGCCCCTCCGACCAGCGCAGCACATGCTCCCCGGGGCCGCAGCGGATCCGGGTCTCGACCGCGGGCAGCGCGGCCCACCACGGCGGCCTCACCGGCCTGATCCCCAGTCGAGCGGCACCGTCGCCTGGACCCGGCACCCGGGGCCGCTGAGGATCACGTCGAGAGACGTCGCCTCGGGGTGCAGCGGGGGAGTCAGGTACATCATGATCATCCCCCTGGCCTGGGTAGCCATTCCCCAGCTCATGCCGCTGACCAGGTGCCAGCGCCCGGTGGAGTCCCGAGCGCGCCACGAGAGGGACAGGTCCAGCGGTTCACCTTCCGGGGCCGCACCGTGCACCAGCCAGCCCTGGATCTGCGGCTGCCAGCCGGTCGCCATGACGTGCAGTGTCGCGCCGCCGCGGGCGGATCGCAATCCGGCCAGGGCGAACCTGCTCCCGCCGATCTCGGGCAGGTCGGCCGCGAACGACGCGACCGCGTCGGGTCCGTCATGGGCGTGGGCGTCGGCGAGCACGCTGATCCATGCGGGCGGCATCGCGCTGGCCGGGACCGGGCCGCCGAAGCCCAGGTCGAGGCCGAGACGCCAGCCCAGGCCGGCCAGCCGCAGCACGGCCGGGTCATCGGCCCGCAGGGCGCCGGATCCGGTCAGATCCTGGATGATCTGCGCGATCCTGGCCTCCAGCTGGCCGCTGGCCTGTGGCTCAGAGGCTTCCAGGCCGAGCAGGTCGTCGCCCACCTGGTCCAGCAGCCGGACCGCGGCGCTGACCGGCGGAACCGGCTCGGTCATGATCTGCACCGCACCGGGTGGCGCGGCCAGGTCGATGCGTACCCGCTGGCCCTGGGCGCCCGGCCCGATCTCCAGCCAGCGGGTGCCGGGCGCCGGGGCCGGATCCAGGGCCAGATGGCAGTCCCACCAGTCGCGTCCGCCCTCGATGCCCATGTCCCACAACGACGCCCGGTAGCTGATCCCGCGGTCGTCAACGGCGCCTATCTGGTGATAGGGGACATGCCGGGGACGCGGCCCGGCCGCGCGCCGGGTCTGCCCGGCCCACCGGGCGGCCACCGCCAGCGCCGCCTGCGCCTCGGTGCGGGCCAGGCTGAGCAGGCAGAACTCGCCGTACCAGCCTTCCCGCTCGGCGGGCAGCGGCAGCGTGGCCCCGACCGGCACCGCGGTCGGGACCTCGGGTCCGCCCGCTCCCAGGGAGCCTCGCTGGGAGCTGCCCCCGCCGGGGCTGGCCCCGTGCTGGCTAACCGGGTGCTGGCTGACCGGGAGCTGGCCAGCCCCGTGCTGGCCAGCCCGGTGCGGCCGGTGCAGCCGGTGCAAGCTGGTGATGACCGGCCGGACGTTCCCGCTGCGCAGCCCGGCGGCTATCTCGAACTCACTCACTACCTGCCCGGCCACGTCGGGTCCGATGACGCCTGCCGCCGCCAGGGTGGCCGCGGTCACCCAGACCCGGTGCGGGTGCGGCCCGGGCCCGGAGATCACCGGCCGCCGGCGCAGTTCGGCCTCGGCGGCCAGCCGCAGGTAGGTCTCGGCCCGGGCCGGATCGCCCGGTCCGGAGACCGGGAGGCGCCCGGTCACCGGGACACCAGCCAGCGCAACGGCACGGTCACCACGGCCTGGCTCGACGGGCCCCGCACGATGATCTCCAGTGCGCGGGCGCCCGGATCCAGTGCCGGGCCGAACTCGACGAGCAGGTCCGCCGGGCCGCGGCCGTGAGTCCCACCGTGTGGGCGGCCCACATGCCATCGGCCCTGATCATCGCGGGCCCACCAGGAGTAGCGCGGGTGGCCGGAGAACGGCGGCGGGCGTGGCTCCCAGCCCCAGCCCACCGTCCGCAGGGTGGCGGAGACGGCCACCGAATCCAGGTCCGCGAGGGCGAACCGGGCACCGTCCACCTCCGGCAGCACGGCCGCCACCGCCGCTACGCGATCCGGCCCGTCGGCGGCTCCCCGGTGATCCAGCACGCTCACCCATGGTTCGGGGAGCTCCACTGGCCGCACCAGCGGGTGCAAGCCAGGCGGGAACCCGATACCGAGCCGCCCGGCCAGGACGGCCAGGCGGCTGAGCGCGGCCGAGCCCGGAGTCAGGCCGGCCGCGGCCTGGAGTGCCTCCACCACGTCGGTCAGGGCGGACAGAGGTGAGTCGTCGGCCGTGCGCCCGTGGGCCGCCTCGGCGAGCAGGCCTTCCGCCAGGCCATCCAGGAGCCGCTCCGGCGGGCTCAGCCCGGCGGGCAAGGCGGCCTGGGATCCGGCCGGATCCCAGGCCGGCGTGTCCAGGGGACCGGGGGCGCGGGACAACGCGACCCGGACCGGGTCCGTGCTGGCCGGGCTGGTGATGTCCAGCCAGGTGGCGGCGGGTGGCGGCACCGGGGCCAGGTCGAAGGAGACCGACCAGCGGCCGTGCACCTGCCGGGCGGTGTCGTCGGCCTCGTACCGGGTGCCGTGCTCGTCGGTGCCGGTGATCTCCTCAAACGGCCGGGGCGGTGCGGCCCGCCGCCCGGGACGGACAGAGCGGAAACCGGGCTCGGCCAGCCACGCTGCGGCGGTCATCACCGCCCGGCCGGGCCCGGTGACCAGGGCGAGCAGGCAGGCTTCGCCCTGGTCACCGTCTGCTCCGAGAGGCAGCCGGGCCTCGATCGCTACCGCCTGCACCGGTACCGCCTGTACTGGGCCGGCCGTGACCGGCGGTGGGGTGCCCGCCGGGTGCGGGCCCCCCGGCCCGCCGACCGGTGGCCAGTACCTCCACCGGTCGGCGCGGAGTTTGCCGCGGAGGATGAGTGCGCCCAGCAGGCTCTCGAGTACCTCCCGGGCCGCGGCTTCGCTGATCGCGCCCGCCGAGACCAGCGTGTCGGCGATGCGGCGGACCCGGTCCAGCCCCGCTTCCGCGGGCGGCTCGGCGAGGCGGCCGCGTCCGGTCACGAGTGGCTGGACGGTCTGGCGGACCCGCAGCACGCGCCACAGCACCGGCTCTGCCGCCCGGCCTGCTGGTGACCGCCGGGCCGCGGATGCGGTGGTGCGTGCCGCCGGCCACAGCGACGCGAGCAGGGGTCCGGACACCCGGGCCGCTGTCCGTACCGAGGGCAGCAAAGGCGCGAGCGCCGGCCGGGACAAGCGGACTGCCGGACTGGGCGGCGGGCGGCAGCCCTGGCGGCCGGGGCGGCGCGTACCGCGGGTACGCCTCTGCGCGCCGCAGTTCGGTTTCGGCCATGAGCCGCAGGTAGGCTTCCGCCCGCTCTGCTGCTGCCGTCATGCCGACCCTCCGCCGGGCGCCCGCCGTGAGCTGGTCAATACGATATATCTTGATCTTGGGGTTCGGCCAGGCGCCCCGGCCAGGCCAGCGGCAGCGTGGCCGTGATCCGGCCGTCCCGGCCGGTCAGGATGATGTCCAGCGACCTCGCGGCCGGATGCAGCGGCGGGGTCAGCTCCAGCTGGAAGGTGCCAGTCGCCGCGTCGTGGGCGCCGACCCGGGCCACGTGCCAGCGATCCGCGTCGTCCCGGGCCCACCAGGAGAACGGCTGCCGGGGCCGGAACTCCCGTGGCTGGTGCGACCAGCCCCAGGCGAAGACGAGCAGGGTGGCGTGGCGTTCCCAGGACGACAAGCCGGCCAGCACGAACCGGGCCCCGTCGATCTCCGGCAGGACTACGGCGGCGCTCGACACGCCCTGCGGGCCGTCTACGCGGCGGCTGCCGCTAAGCACACTGACCCAGGGCCCGGGGAGCCTCGTGGCCCGGCCCCCGCTGGCCCACGGGCCGCGGACCTCGATGGCCCGCCGCGCGCACAGCGCGGCCAGCTGGCTGGCGGCCGGGCTGGGCTGCAGCAGCAGGCTGACAGCCGTCAGCGCCTCAGCCACCTCGGCCAGACTGCTGGCCAGGAGCGTGGCGCTCATCCCGGCGAGCTGGCCGCCGCCGAGCATCGTGTCGGCCACCGCGGCCAGCAGTAGCTCGCCGGCGAGCGGGGGAGGGCGATGTTCGTGCCGGACCACGGCAGCGGGTGCCCCCGTCAGGTCAATGCGGATGCTCCGGCCCAGGCTGACCGGCATGTCGAGCCACCGGGTGCCCGGCGGCGGCACCGCGGAGAGGTCAAGCACGCCGGACTCGTGCCAGCCGCCCTCGACGACCTCCATGGTGAGCCGGTAGCGCCGGCCCTGGTCGTCGGTCACCCCGGAACCACCGAACGGCGGAAAGCTGGGCTGTGGCGTAGCGGTACCACCCGCGGTGGCACCGGCGGTGCGGGCCGCGGGCCGCCAGGTGCTCACGAAGCTGGTGGTGATGGCGGCGCGGTCTGGCGCGAGCACGAGGGCCTGAACGTGTACCTCGCCCTGCTGGCCGTCCCACTCCGCTGGGAGCACTATGCCGACGGGGACAGCCTGGTACCGGCCGGCGGGCGTACTGCTGCCCGGCTCCGCCGCAGTACCGGCCCCGGCTGGCGTGTCTTCACCCATCCCGCTCCGGGCCGGGTTGGCCAGGGCCCCAGGGTTATGCAGGCCGCGGGCGGCCAGCGCGGAGGCGAACTCCGCGGCGAGACGGGCCGCGGTGGCCCCGCTGAGCATGCCCACCTGGCGGAAGGCACTCAGCACCGCGCTGACCCGGTGCAGGCCGACTTCCACCGGCGGCTGGCCACCCGCCTGGAAGTCCTCGTCCAGCCACCGGTACCGGGCAGACGTCGCCGCGCGGCGCAGCTGGTCCTCGGCCAGCAGGCGGACGTGGGTCTCGGCGCGCGGCGTTATCCACCAGGGCGGCCGCCGCCCCGGGCCCACGGGTCGTAATCGACCTCGAGTTCCTCCTGGGACGGCCGCTCGGCCTCGGGCACGTGGCGCAGGTTCAGCCGGATCCGGGTCCAGGTGGAGCTGCGCCCGCGCATCGAGTCCACCAGCACGTCGGCCGGCTCCAGGTAGGGCCACACCGCGGCGTGCCGCTCCTTCCAGCGGTCCAGCCCGGCCTGGGCCTCATCCTTGCTGGCGGCGCGGGCCACCTCGATGAGCGGCATGGTGGACCGGCGGCGGCCGGTCGGCTGGATGTCCTGGGCCGGCTTGGCGGCCGGCTGGGCCGCGCGCCCGGCGGTCCGGCGCTTCGACGGCTGGACCCGCGGCGCCTCGCCCGCCTGCTTGTCGTAGTGCGGCGGCCACGGGGCGTCCGGCATCCCGGCCGCCTCGTCCTGGTCGGCCAGGCTGAGCAGCGGCTCCAGGGAGCCAGCCGCCTCGTCCATGCCCCGCCACGGGTCGCCCAGCCGGGCGAAGCGCTCCGGCACGGTGTCGATGGTGAACGCCTCCGGCTGGCAACCGGCGACCTCGTCCCAGGCCAGCGGCGTGGAGACCCGGGCGTCCTGGGTGGGCCGCACCGAGTACGCCGAGGCCACCGTCCGGTCCTTGGCGTTCTGGTTGTAGTCCACGAACACGCCGTGCCGTTCTTCCTTCCACCACTTCGCGGTGGCCAGGTCTGGTGCCCGGCGTTCCACCTCCCGGGCCAGGGCCACCGCGGCCCGGCGAACCTGGGCGAAGTCCCAGCGGCGCTCGATCCTGGCGTAGACGTGGAACCCGCGGGAGCCGGATGTCTTGGGCCAGCCGGTCAGCCCGAAGTCGGCCAGCACGCCGTGGGCGACGAGGGCCACCTGGAGGATCTGCGGCCATTCCACCCCCGGCACCGGGTCCAGGTCGACCCGGAGCTCGTCGGGATGGTCAAGGTCGTCAGCCCGGACCGGGTGCGGGTTGAGGTCGATGCAGCCCAGGTTGACCGCCCAGATCAGGGTGGCGGCATCCCGGGGGACAACCTCGACGGCGCTGCGCCCGGACGGGAAGCGGAGCTCCACCGTGTCGATCCACGGCGGGCGCGACTCCGGCGCCCGCTTCTGGAAGAACGCCTCGCGCTCCGCGCCGTTCACGAAGCGCTTGAGCACCATCGGCCGGCCCGCGATGCCGGCCATCGCCCCGTCCGCCACGCTGAGGTAGTAGCGGACCAGGTCAAGCTTGGTGTGCCCGGTACGCGGGAAAAAGACCTTGCCCGGGTTGGAGATGGCCACCTCGTGGCCGGCCACCTCCAGGATCTCCTTGCGATCGGCCATGGCGCCACCATAACCGCAGCCCGCGGCCGGGGCGCGGCGCGCGCCGGCCACCCCGCCCGGTCAGCTCCGGATGTCCTCGATCACCGACAGGAGCTCGCGCATGGTGCTGCGGAGCAACCGGATCCGGTACAGCGCGACCAGCCGGGCCGCGAGCGGCACGGTCCGGTCGATCAGCCGGTACGTGCGGGCGCAGCCCGGAGAGGTGTCGTGCACCCAGTAGAGGATCACGCCGAGCGAGTACAGCCAGAGCAGCTCCGGCAGCTGGGCACGCAGCTCCCGGTCGATCTTCATGGTGGAGCCGTCGATCAGCTCGCCGTACATGGCGATCGACGCGTCCCGGGCCGGGCTCGATTCCCTGCTGAACGGGCTGAGCGGGCTGCTCGGCTCGGCCGCGTGCTTGAAGAACCGCGCGGCGAACTCGTGATAGGGCGCGGAAATGTCGATCAGGGCCCGCAGCGCGCCGTGCAGCCGGGCCGCGAAATCGGTCTCGCGGTCCAGCACCTCACGGCAGGCAGCCAGGTGATCCGCCTGGTTGCTCGCGTAAAACTGCTGGACCAGCTCTTCCTTCGAGCTGAAGTAGTAGTAGGCGTTGCCGGTCGAGACGTCCGCCTCCCGGGCGATGGCCCGCATGGTGGTCGCCTCGTAGCCGTTTTCCCGGAACAGCCGCAGGGCGGCGGCCACGATCGCGGCCCGGGTCTGCTCGGCGCGGGGACTGCGCTCAAGCTCGGCCACGGAGGTCAATGTACGTCCTGGGGGTTGCGCGGCGCGGGCTCCGGCGGGAGGCCGCGGAGCAGCGGCTGCCCGTGCTGCGGTGCGCCCGGCGCCGGCCCGGCCGCGGCAGCCGCCGGGCGGCGGCGGATCCGGCGGAAGATGGCGAAGTTCGTCAGGTGCAGCGCGCCCAGCACCAGCAGCACCTCGCCGACCTTCACCGACAGCACCCCGGCCGCCTGCCGGACGCCGGTGATCTGCCCGGACGGCCGCATGGCCAGCACCACGAAGCCCAGCATGAGCAGGTAGAAGCCGACCACCAGGAGCCGGTTCACCGCCCTGGCGAGGGCTTCGTCTCCGCCGAACACGTCCCGCAGGAAGACCTGGCCGCTGCGGGACAGGACCAGGCCTGCCCCGATGGTGAGGCCGACGCTGATGGCCAGATAGACGGAGTAGGTAACGAGGGCGCCCATTGCGCCTCCCCGGAGTCGGGACCCTGACTAGTTGAACATGTTCAAGTATGAGCCGGCCAGACCTGGACGTAAAGGTAATTTTGAACACGTTCAAGAAATGCTGGGCGCGCGTACCGGCTGCCGCCGCGGGAGGCCCAGCGGGCAGGATGGGCCCGTGAAGGTGATCGTGCTGTCCGACACGCACGCGCCGCGCCGCTGGCGGTCCTGCCCGCCCGCGGTCGCGGGGCACCTGCGCGGCGCGGACCTCATCCTGCACGCGGGCGACGTGTGCACCGCGCGCGTCCTGGACGAGCTGGCCGCCTACGCCCCGGTCCGGGCGGTCCGGGGTAACAACGACGGCCCGGACGTCGCGGCCTGGGGCGCGCCGGACACGCTGGAGCTGGACCTGGACGGGCTCCGGGCGGCCATGATCCACGACTCCGGCCCGGCGGCCGGCCGCCCGGCCCGGATGCGCCGCCGGTTCCCCCGCGCGCAGCTCGTCGTCTTCGGTCACTCGCACATCCCGCTCGACTCGGGATCGCGACCCCAGCGGGCCGGCGACGGGCAGCGGATCTTCAATCCCGGCTCGCCCACCGACCGCCGCCGCCAGCCCCAGGGCACCATCGGGGTCCTGGACATCCAGGACGGCGAACTCGTTTCCGCCCGCATCGTCGCGGTCACCCCGCCGCCCTGAGCGGGCGGGGGCGTTAGGGCGCCGGTTTCCGCTGCGGGCCTGGTTCAGGCCCGGCGGCCGAGTTCGGCGACCCCGTCGCCGCTGAGGTCGGGCAGCACCGGCTTGCGTCCGGTCATGGCCAGGATCAGCGAGAGCAGCGGGCCGGAAACCTCCGGGCCGTCGCCGTGGGCCCACCCGGTGTCGGTGGCCCGCAGCCGCAGGCCGGTGATCCGCCGTTTCGCCCCGATCAGCAGGTTGGAGTTCTTCCAGCTATCGGCGACCGCGGTCAGGGCGGCCTCCGGCGGCCGGTGCTTGAGGCCCAGCGGCCGGCGGATGTCCTGGCCGTGCACGACGATCTCGCCCAGCATGGCCATGACCGGCGCGGGCGGGTGGTTCGTGGTCGAGGTCCGGGCCCGCAGGCGGCGGACCAGCTCATCCGGGCCGATGACGGCCAGCCGCCTGGCCCCCCGGTCGGTGAACACGTTGAACCGCAGCCCCGCCGAGATCAGCTCCTGGTAAAAGTGCGGCGGAGTCTGCTCAGCGGCGGCCAGGATGTGGCCGGCGGTGTCCTGGACTGACCAGCCCTGGCACCAGGACTGGGCCGCCCACTGAGCGGGGGACAGCGTGGTCCAGGTGTCGGCCATCTCAGCCCGTTCAGCATGGATGTGCTTCCAGATTTCGCCGGACTTCATTCCGGTGCCCCCTCTATCGTGCTGCGTTCCCGGCAATCTGGCCGGCCGGGATGGCGGCTTGGCCTGCACCTGATACGACGAACAGGAAGCCCCCTAATCGACACCGCGCCCGCCGGAGGCGATCCTGACCATGCGCCCTGGGCCGCTGCGGAGCCGCAACTTCCGGCTGCTGCTCGCGTGCGACGTCATCTCGGCGAGCGGCACGGCGGTGGCGACCGTGGCGCTGCCCTTCGCGGTCCTGCAGATCGGTGGTTCCGCCAGCGACGTGGGGTACGTCGCCGCGGCGTATCTGGTTCCCCTCATCGGCTTCCTGCTCCTCGGCGGCGTGGTGGCGGACCGGCTGCCCCGGCATCAGGTCATGGTGGCCGCGAACGCGCTCCAGGCCCTGGCCCAGGCCGTGTCGGCGGTCCTGCTGCTGGCCGGCCAGGCCCGGGTCTGGGAGCTCGCCGTCCTGGCCGCCGCGCGCGGCATCGGATCCGGCTTCTACCTCCCGGCCTCGGAGGGCCTGCTGCCGCACACGGTGCCGGCCGACCAGCGCGCGCCAGCGAACGCCCTGGACCGTATCGGCCGTAACAGCGGCCAGATCGGCGGGGCGGCGCTGGGCGGTGTCCTGGTCGGCCTGGCCGGGCCGGGCTGGGGCCTGGCTGCCGACGCGGTGAGCTTCGCCGTGGCCGGCGCGCTGCGGGCCGGCATGCGCTTCCCGGCCCTGCCGCCGGTGCCCAGGGCCGGCCTGGTCCACGAACTGCGGGAGGGCTGGCGCGACTTCATCTCCCGGCGCTGGCTCTGGGTGATCGTGGCGCAGTTCGCCTTCGTCGTCGCGATCCTGGCCGGCACCCAGAGCGTGCTCGGCCCGCTCGTCGCGGACGCCCACCTCGGCGGCGCCCGGAGCTGGGGACTGATCCTGGCCGCCGAGGGCATCGGGGCGGTCCTGGGCGGGTTTGTCATGATCAGGTTCCGGCCGCGCCGGATGCTGCTGGTGGCCAGCCTGGCCGTGCCCGCCGACTCAGTCTTCCTCCTGGCCCTGGCCGTGCCCCTGCCGGTCCCGGTGATCGCGGCCACCGCGTTTGCGGCCGGTGCGAGCGTGGAGGTGTTCAGCGTGAACTGGGCCACGACGATGCAGCAGGAAATCCCGCCCGCCATGCTGTCCCGGCTCTCGTCGTACGACGCGCTCGGCAGTTTCGCCCTGGCCCCGGTCGGCACGGCGGTCGCCGGACCGCTGGCCGCGTCGTTCGGTACCTCCGCCGTCCTGACCGCGGGGGCCATCCTCGTCGTGCTCCTGGCGGCCGCCGTGCTCCTGGTGCCCGAGGTGCGGAACATGCAGCGGCAACCGGTCAGCCCGGACCGGTCGACCTTGACACGGCCAGGGCCCTGAGTGGACTGTTTGCAAGGTTCAGCAAATGCAAGGTCCAGCAAAGCGCCGCAATGGAGAGATGCATGAGCGAGATGACTCATCCGGTGGTTCGCCTCAAGGACGGAACTCGTCCGGGGCCAGGCCGAATCTGGTGTCTCAGCGTTTCTCGGCATCCCCTACGCGGCAGCTCCGTTCGGCCCGAACCGGATGCGGCCGCCGCAGCCCGTGCAGGCGTGGGACGGTGAACGCGACGCGACCGGATTCGGCCCGACCGTGCCCAAGGGCGACTACCCGCCGCAGTACGCCAGGCTGTTCCCGGAGGTGGTGATCCCCGGTGAGGAATGCCTGAACCTCAACGTCTGGACTCCCGGCACCGGCTCCGCCGGGCTCCCGGTGCTCGTGTGGATCCATGGCGGCTCGTTCATGAACGGGTCCGGGTCGGTGGGGGCATACAACGGCGCGGCGTTCGCCCGCGACGGCGTCGTGTGCGTGACCATCAACTACCGGCTGTCCGCGGAGGGCTTCCTGTTCCTCGGCGACGGCATCGCCAATCTCGGCCTGCTCGATCAGCTGGCCGCCCTGGAATGGGTGCAGAGCAACATCTCCGCGTTCGGGGGCGATCCGGCCCGGGTCACCGTCGCCGGCGAATCGGCCGGGGCCATGAGCATCACGACGCTGCTGGGGATGCCGCGCGCCGAGGGCTTGTTCGCCCAGGCCATCACCCAGAGCGGTGCTGCGGCCCACACCCTGACCCAGGATGCGGCCCGCATGGTCGGCGGCTACCTCGCCGACGCGCTCGGTGTGCCGGCCGACCGGGAGCAGATCAAGGCGGTTCCGCTGGAGAAGTTCGTCCGGGCCGCGTCCGACCTGGTGGTGGAGGTACAGACCGTTCCCGACCCGGCCAGGTGGGGACAGCTGGCGCTGAGCGTGCTGCCGTTCGCGCCCGCCGTCGATGGCCCGGTCCTGCCGGAAGCGCCGATCACCGCGATCGCCGCCGGACAGGGAAGCGGGGTGCGCCTGCTGACCGGTTCCAATCGCGACGAGGCCCGGCTGTTCCTGGTCGCTCCGGCCACCATCGACCTGATTGACGATCCGGCGCTCGACGCCGCCGCGGGCGCGTACGGGCTGTCATCCGGCGATCTGGCCGTCTACCGGGCCAACCGGCCTGGGGCCAGCGCAGGCGACATCCTGGCCGCCGTGGTCACCGACTGGTTCTTCCGCATCCCGGCCATCCGGGTCGCCGAAGCCAGAGCCGCATCGGGAGCCAGCGGTACCTGGCTCTACCGTTTCGATCACCCCGCGCCCGCGGCCAACCACCAGCTCGGGGCGTGCCACGCCGCCGAGCTTCCCTACGTGTTCGACACCATCAGCCGCGACGAGGTCCGTCCCCTGATCGGCGACACGCCCGCCCAGGCTGTCGCGGACCAGGCCCACCGGGTCTGGGTGGACTTCATCACCAGCGGGGATCCCGGCTGGCCCGCGTACGACACCGCCAGCCGCACCACCGGCCTGCTGGCGGAGACCCTGCGCGTCGCCGACGACCCCGCCGCCGACGAGCGGGTGCGCTGGGACGCCATCCGCTAGCCAGCGGCTCCGCCGCCGTCGCGCTCCAGCGGGCGGAGCAGCGGGAAGATCTGGCACTCCCGGACGCTCTTGTCCATGAAGAACGCGAACACCCGCTCGCTCAGCCCGAAGCCGCAGGCCGGCGGCATGCCGTACTCGAGCGCCTCGACGAACTCGGGGTCGGGCATCTGGGCTTCCGCGTCCCCGGCCTCGCGCATCCGCTGCTGCTCCTCGAAGCGCCGGGCCTGCTCCAGCGGGTCGTTCAGCTCGCTGTAGCCGTTGCCCAGCTCGCTGCCGGCCACGATGACGTGGAACCGCTCCACGATGCCGGGCCGGTCCGGCCGTTCCTTGGCCAGCGGGGATACCTCCAGCGGCTCGTTGACCAGGAAGCCCGGCCCGGGCAGGCTGCGGCGGCAGTGCTTCCACAGCGCGTCCATGGCCCGCGCGCGGCCCAGGCCCTGGCGGTCCACCACGATGCCCAGCTCGTCGATGAGGCTGACCAGCTTGTCCAGGGTGGCCGATTCGACGTCCAGGCCGAGGGCCTGGCTGATCGTCTCGTAGTAGTCGTAGCGGGCCCAGTCCCCGCCCAGGTCGACCTGGTACTCCCGGCCGTTGCGGTGCAGGGTGAACGACAGCGTGCCGAAGGTCTCGCTGACGACGTGCCGGAACAGCTCCTCGACCAGCCGCATCCCGGTCTCGTAGTTGGCGTACGCCCAGTAGAACTCCATCTGGTCGTAGTCGTTGAGGTGCTCGCGGCTCTGGTTTTCGTTGCGGAACTGGCGGCCGATCTCGAACGTGCGCTCCAGCCCGCCGACCAGCAGCCGCTTCTGCCACAGCTCGCCCATGGAAATGCGCAGGCAGACGTCGGTGTCCAGGTAGTTGTGGTGCGCGACGAAGGGGCGGGCATCGGCCCCGCCGGTGGTCAGCTCCAGGGCCGGGGTCTGCACCTCGGTGAACCCGTGGTCCTCGAGGAACCGGCGCATGGACCGCCAGAACCGGGCCTTCGCATAGATCATGTCCTGGATCTCGCGGTGCAGCAGGATGTCCAGGTAGCGCTGGCGGAGCAGGACTTCCTCGTTGGTCAGCCCGGAGTGCTTGTCCGGCAGCGGCCGCAGCGACTTGGTGAGGATCGTCACCTTGCGCGCCCCGACCGACAGCTCGCCGGTCTTGGTCTGCAGCCGGTAGCCCTCGATGGCCACGAAGTCGCCGATGTCCAGGAGCTTGGTCAGGGGCTTGTAGCCCGGGACGTGATCCTCGGGCAGGTCGCGGCGGGAGATCATGAACTGCATCTCGCCGGTCTCGTCGTGCAGCTGGCCGAAGGTGAGGTTGCCCATCGGGCGCAGCAGCATGATCCGCCCGGCGATGGTGGCGGGCTCGCCGTCGCCGATCTCGCGGGCGCGGGCGATGCTGACCCGGTCCACCGCGTCCGGCGGGTAGGGGTCGATGCCCTGCTCCCGGAGCTGGTGAACCTTGTCGATCCGCTGCCGCCGGATCTCGCCCAGCACGTCGCTCCGGCTGGCCGGGGCGCCCGGTCCGGGAGACTCAGTGTCCGCCGCCGGGCTGCTGGTCGCGCTGCTCGTGCTGTCCTCGCCTGACACTGTTCTGCTGGCCCTTCACCCGTGATGGATTTACCGCTGCCCCCGCGGGCGTGCCGCCCGACGGCCCAGTATCCCGTACCGGGAGACCGCCCTGGCGCCAGCGGCCGGCGGCGCCGGCCGGGCCGCGGACGGAGGCCAGCGGGGCAGGATGGGCGGATGAGGCTGGACGCCGGAGCCGCCCGGCAGCGGTTCGCCCGGGCCCGCGTGGCCCGGCTGGCCACGGCCGGCCCGGATGGGCAGCCGCACCTCGTGCCCTTCACGTTCGCGCTGGACCGCCGCCCGGGCCAGGAAGACCGCATCTACAGTGCGGTGGACGCCAAGCCGAAGAGCAGCACCGACCTGCGGCGGCTGCGGAACATCAGGGCCAGCCCCCGGGTGGCGGTGCTGGCCGACCATTACGAGGACGACTGGGGCGCCTTGTGGTGGGTGCGGGCCGACGGGCTGGCCACCATCCTGGATGAGGCCGCCGCGATGGCCCCGGGCCTCGCCTTGCTGGCCGGGCGCTACCCCCAGTACCGGGAGCAGCCCCCCGGCGGCCCGGTGATCTGCATCCAGGTCACCCACTGGACCGGCTGGGCCGCCGCGCCCGGGTGACGTGATCGGCCGGGAGGCTCCGCGCTGCCAGGAGACTCCCGCGCCTGTGACGCCGTCGCCGACCGCCACCAACCCGATACTTTCCGTCACCTAACCGTGACTGCCCGTCCCCTTGACCCGGCCGGGGCTCGTGCTCACAGTGAGGGCGAATCCGCAGGTCAACGAGGGTAAGGGTCGGGAGAAACTGGAATGACACGGGTAATGCGGGACAGCACGACGGCTAGAGACATTCCGGTCCGGGGGACGGGGCTCGTGGCCGGCTACATCAATGGCAAGTTCGAGTGGACACCGGCGGATTACCGCCGGTTTCCCGGGATACCGCACGTCTTCATCGACATCAGCGGCTCCCATCCGAACGCCGGGGTCCTCGACGTCGAGCCGGGCTGCGCGCCCGTGGCGGGCGCCCCGGCCTGGGTCAAGGCCCGCAAGGCGGCGCTTCCCGATGCGTACGTCCCCATCATCTACTGCAACCGCTCCTTCCTGACGCCCGTATTCAACGTCCTGGAAGCTGAGAACCTGCACGTCGTGAGGGATTTCCGGCTCTGGATCGCCACCCTGGACGGCACCAGGCAGGTTCCCGACATGACCGGGGTGACGGCCGTCCAGTACAAGCGGGCCCGGGAGCAGCACCCGGACGGTTCATGGGCGGAACCGCCCGGGCCGGCCGTGACCGAAGGCCATTTCGACGAATCACTCGTGTACGACGACAAATGGCACCATAACGCCTAGCCCGCCGTGAGGCAGGGGGCCGTGACCGGCGCAGCGGAACGGCCCCCGCCTCACGGTGAGTCAGACGCCAGCCGGGAGGCTGCCGAGGGCGTCCTGCAGTGACTGGGCGGGCAGCTCGAAGTCGGTGACCTGGCCAGCCAGGAAGCTCTCGTAGGCGCTCAGGTCGAGCAGCCCATGCCCGCACAGCGCGGTCAGGATGACCTTCTCCTCGCCGGTCTCCTTGCAGCGCAGCGCCTCCTCGATGCACGAGGCGAGCGCGTGGGTCGGCTCGGGTGCGGGCACGATGCCCTCGGCCCGGGCAAAGCGCAGGCCGGCCGCGAAGCACTCCGACTGCGGCTTGGCCACCGCCTCGAACAGTCCCAGCTCGTACATGTGCGACAGCAGCGGGGACATGCCGTGGTAGCGCAGCCCGCCCGCGTGGATGGGGTCCGGGATGAAGTCGTGGCCCAGCGTGTGCATCTTGAGCAGCGGGGTGAAGCCCGCCGTGTCCCCGAAGTCGTAGGCGTACACGCCCCGGGTGAACGACGGGCACGCGGCCGGCTCGACCGCGCGCAGCACCGGGTTCATCCGGCCGGCCAGCTTCTCCCGCAGGAACGGGAACACCAGCCCGGAGAAGTTGGAGCCGCCCCCGGTGCAGCCGATGATCAGGTCGGGGACGTCGCCGGCCTGCGCCAGCTGCTTGATGGCCTCCTCGCCGATCACGGTCTGGTGCAGCAGCACGTGGTTCAGCACGCTGCCCAGCGCGTAGCGGGCGGACGGGTCAGCGGCGGCGACCTCCACCGCCTCGCTGATCGCGATGCCCAGGCTGCCCGGCGACTGCGGGTCGGCGGCCAGGATCGCCCGGCCGGACTGGGTCAGGTCGGACGGGCTGGGGTGCACCGTGGCCCCGTAGGTCTCCATCAGCAGCCTGCGGTACGGCTTCTGGTCGTAGGAGGCGCGGACCTGCCAGACCTCGCACTGCAGGCCGAACACGGACGACGCGAAGGCCAGCGCGCTGCCCCACTGGCCGGCCCCGGTCTCGGTGACCAGCCGGGTCACGCCCTCCGCGGCGTTGTAGTACGCCTGAGGCACCGCGGTGTTGGGCTTGTGCGAGCCGGCCGGGCTGCCGCCCTCGTACTTGTAGTAGATCCGGGCCGGGGTGCCCAGCTCCTTCTCCAGCCGCCGGGCGCGCAGCAGCGGGGTCGGCCGCCACAGCCGGTACACGTCGCGGACGTCCTCGGGAATCGGGATGTAACGCTCGGCGGATACCTCCTGGCCGATCAGGGCGGCCGGGAACAGCGGGGCGAGGTCGTCGGGCCCGACCGGCTCCCGGGTGCCCGGGTGCAGTGGCGGGGGCGGGGGAGACGGCAGGTCGGCGAGCACGTTGTACCACTGCTGGGGCAGTTCGGACTCATCGAGCAGATATTTGACCTGACGGTCCATAGGTCCCTCCGGTGCGGCTGGCGCCGCGCTCCGGCGCGGCCTGGCTCATCGCGCGAATCATCTGGCGGACCGCGCTGACGTGCCTAGTATGTCGGTATCGGGCAAAATCTCACAAAGATCACAAAGCCCCCCTCGCGGATCATGGTCCGCAGAGCCGCGTACTGGAAGGCCCCCGATGAACCGCCCCCACCTGCCTCATCGTCGCATGCCCCGCTCCGCCAGGCTGCTGCCTGCCCTGGCGCTGGCCGCCGCGGTGGCCGTGGCGGCGCCGCTGGCCCTCACCGCATCCGGCCCGCGTGCCGCGGACGTCGCGCAAGCCAGCGGGGCGGTGCCGGCCGCGGACAGCCCGGCCGGTTTCTACTACGGCACGGACAGCTGGCCGATCGCGATCAACAGCAAAGCGCCGTACCGGGAGCCGGACATCCCCGGTAACCCCGTGTACGGCGGCTATATCGGCATGGCCGGGAACTGGGCCCGGTGGTCCGGCTGCGGCGGCAACATCGCCTGGTCATCGGCGGACAGCGCGGCGGCCAACACCAACTACAACACGTACGGCCGGGGCATCGGCACCGGCGTCTACTGGTTCATGGGCGGTCCGGGCGTTGACCCGCACTACAACGGGACCACCAGCGAGGCGAGCTCCTGGGGCGCCGCCCAGGCGGCCAAGACGCTGAAGGCCATGGGCAGCCTGAAGGTCACCTACAAGATCGTGTGGCTGGACATCGAGCTGCCGGGGATCAAGCCCGCGCTGGACAACGGCTGGAACAACGTCTACACCTCGCCCTGCAGCGGCAGGATCAAGACCGCCGGCATCGCGGCGGCCGTGGACCGGGCCGAGGTGAACGGGTACGAGGCCTATCTGACCGCGCACTCCTCCTATGTCCCGGGCATCTACTCGTCCCCGTCGATCTGGGGCTCCATCTTCGGCACCGGCAGCGCCTCGAATGTTTCCGGCACCTATGAGTGGACGTACACCAACGCCACCAGCAGGCTCTCCAAGCCCCCGGTCAAGTGGTGCGTCCTGGGCACGACCACCTGCGCCCGGTTCTTCGGCGGGGTGAGCCGCTCCGCCAAGCAGGCCGTGATGTGGCAGTGGTCGGGCGGCGGTGGCGTCACCAACGGCATCGGCGACTTCGACCAGATCAATACCAACACCGTCAAGTAACGCCAGCACCGTCGGCGAGCAGCAACACGTGCGGGAGCGCCGGGCCGGCGGGCCACCCTGCTTGGGCGGCTAGGTCCTCCTGTCCTCGCGGAGAGGTCTCGCCGCGCCGCCCGCGGCGCGGGCCGGCCTTCCCATAAGGTGGCGCCGTGAGCTCCGCGGAGATGGATCGCCGCGCCGTGCGGCTCGCCCTGGGCCTCACCATCGCCGGGGCGATCATGCTGACCGCCGGGGTGGCCACCTGGCTGATCACCACGCTCGGGCCGGTCACGTCCGGGACGGCGGCCAGCGACCTGCGGCTGGCGTCGCTGGCCCTGCTGGCCGGCGGTGTGGCGTGCGGGGCGGGGATGGGTTTCGCGCTGGCCAGCGCGGGCCGCGCCCGGCCCGGCGGCCAGCCGGCCCCGGCCGGGGGCGCCGGGCTCACTGCCGGCGTCCCGGAGTCCGCGGGACCGGCCCCGTCCCTGGCTGAGCCGCGGTCCCTGATGAACCCGCCGCCGCCGGACCCGCCACCACTGGACCCGCCGTCCGGGGACACGCGCCCCGCGGACCGGGTCTGGTGGCGCGCCGCGCACAGTCCGGCCAGCGGCTGGGGTGACACGCCCGAGGAGTGGCTCCGCTCGCTGCGCGGCCCGGCCGTCCAGCAGCCGCCCCCGCACAGCGCCGAATGGGCTCCGCTGCCGTCGCGCTCCAGCGGGCGAAGCAGCGGGAAGATCTGGCACTCCCGGACGCTCTTGTCCATGAAGAACGCGAACACCCGCTCGCTCAGCCCGAAGCCGCAGGCCGGCGGCATGCCGTACTCGAGCGCCTCGACGAACTCGGGGTCGGGCATCTGGGCTTCGGCGTCCCCGGCCTCGCGCATCCGCTGCTGCTCCTCGAAGCGCCGGGCCTGCTCCAGCGGGTCGTTCAGCTCGCTGTAGCCGTTGCCCAGCTCGCTGCTGGCGACGATGACGTGGAACCGTTCCACGATGCCGGGCCGGTCCGGCCGTCCCTTGGCCAGCGGGGAGACCTCCAGCGGCTCGTTGACCAGGAAGCCCGGCCCGGGCAGGCTGCGGCGGCAGTGCTTCCACAGCGCGTCCATGGCCCGCGCGCGGTTCAGGCCCTGACGGTCCACCGCGATGCCCAGCTCGTCGATGAGGCTGACCAGCTTGTCCAGGGTGGCCGATTCGACGTCCAGGCCGAGGATCTGGCTGATCGTCTCGTAGTAGTCGTAGCGGGCCCAGTCCCCGCCCAGGTTGACCTGGTACTCCCGGCCGTTGCGGTGCAGGGTGAAGGACAGCGTGCCGAAGGTCTCGCTGACGACGTGCCGGAACAGCTCCCCGACCAGCCGCATCCCGGTCTCGTAGTTGGCGTACGCCCAGTAGAACTCCATCTGGTCGTAGTCGTTGAGGTGCTCGCGGCTCTGGTTTTCGTTGCGGAACTGGCGGCCGATCTCGAACGTGCGCTCCAGCCCGCCGACCAGCAGCCGCTTCTGCCACAGCTCGCCCATGGAGATGCGCAGGCAGACGTCGGTGTCCAGGTAGTTGTGGTGCGCGACGAAGGGGCGGGCATCGGCCCCGCCGGTGGTCAGCTCCAGGGCCGGGGTCTGCACCTCGGTGAACCCGTGGTCCTCGAGGAACCGGCGCATGGACCGCCAGAACCGGGCCTTCGCATAGATCATGTCCTGGATCTCGCGGTGCAGCAGGATGTCCAGGTAGCGCTGGCGGAGCAGGACTTCCTCGTTGGTCAGCCCGGAGTGCTTGTCCGGCAGCGGCCGCAGCGACTTGGTGAGGATCGTCACCTTGCGCGCCCCGACCGACAGCTCGCCGGTCTTGGTCTGCAGCCGGTAGCCCTCGATGGCCACGAAGTCGCCGATGTCCAGGAGCTTGGTCAGGGGCTTGTAGCCCGGGACGTGATCCTCGGGCAGGTCGCGGCGGGAGATCATGAACTGCATCTCGCCGGTCTCGTCGTGCAGCTGGCCGAAGGTGAGGTTGCCCATCGGGCGCAGCAGCATGATCCGCCCGGCGATGGTGGCGGGCTGGCCGTCGCCGATCTCGCGGGCGCGGGCGATGCTGACCCGGTCCACCGCGTCCGGCGGGTAGGGGTCGATGCCCTGCTCCCGGAGCTGGTGAACCTTGTCGATCCGCTGCCGCCGGATCTCGCCCAGCACGTCGCTCCGCCTGGCCGGGGCGCCCGGGCCGGAAGACTCGGTGTCCGCCGCCGGGCTGCTGGTCGCGCTGCTCGTGCTGTCCTCGCCTGACACTGTTCTGCTGGCCCTTCACCCGTGATGGATTCACCGCTGCCCCCGCGGGCGTGCCGCCCGACGGCCCAGTATCCCGTACCGGGAGACCGCCCTGGCGCCGCGCCAGCGGCCGGGCGGCGGACAGCCGGGCCGCACGCGGCGGCCGGCCGGGCCGCGGACGGAGACCAGCGGGGCACAATGGGCGGATGAGGCTGGACGCCGGAGCCGCCCGGCAGCGGTTCGCCGGGGCCCGCGTGGCCCGGCTGGCCACGGCCGGCCCGGATGGGCAGCCGCACCTCGTGCCCTTCACGTTCGCGCTGGACCGCCGCCCGGGCCAGGAAGACCGCATCTACAGTGCGGTGGACGCCAAGCCGAAGAGCAGCACCGACCTGCGGCGGCTGCGGAACATCAGGGCCAACCCCCGGGTGGCGGTGCTGGCCGACCATTACGAGGACGACTGGGGCGCCTTGTGGTGGGTGCGGGCCGACGGGCTGGCCACCGTCCTGGATGAGGCCGCCGCGATGGCCCCGGGCCTCGCCTTGCTGGCCGGGCGCTACCCCCAGTACCGGGAGCAGCCCCCCGGCGGCCCGGTGATCTGCATCCAGGTCACCCACTGGACCGGCTGGGCCGCCGCACCCGGGTGACGCTGATCGGCCGGGAGGCTCCTGCGCTGGCCCAGGAGACTCCCGCGCCCGTGACGCCGTCGCCGACCGCCACCAACCCGATACTTTCCGTCACCTAACCGTGACGGCCCGTCCCCTTGACCGGGCCGGGCCTCGTGCTCACAGTGAGGGCGAATCCGCAGGTCAACGAGGGTAAGGGTCGGGAGAAACTGGAATGACACGGGTAATGCGGGACAGCACGACGGCTAGAGACATTCCGGTCCGGGGGACGGGGCTCGTGGCCGGCTACATCAATGGCAAGTTCGAGTGGACACCGGCGGATTACCGCCGGTTTCCCGGGATACCGCACGTCTTCATCGACATCAGCGGCTCCCATCCGAACGCCGGGGTCCTCGACGTCGAGCCGGGCTGCGCGCCCGTGGCGGGCGCCCCGGCCTGGGTCAAGGCCCGCAAGGCGGCGCTTCCCGATGCGTACGTCCCCATCATCTACTGCAACCGCTCCTTCCTGACGCCCATATTCAACGTCCTGGAAGCTGAGAACCTGCACGTCGTGAGGGATTTCCGGCTCTGGATCGCCACCCTGGACGGCACCAGGCAAGTTCCCGACATGACCGGGGTGACGGCCGTTCAGTACAAGCGCGGCCCGGGCGCAGCATCCGGACGGTTCATGGGCGGAACCGCCCGGGCCGGCCGTGACCGAAGGCCATTTCGACGAATCACTCGTGTACGACGACAAATGGCACCATAACGCCTAGCCCGCCGTGAGGCAGGGGGCCGTGACCGGCGCAGCGGGAACGGCCCCCGCCTCACGGTGAGTCAGACGCCAGCCGGGAGGCTGCCGAGGGCGTCCTGCAGTGACTGGGCGGGCAGCTCGAAGTCGGTGACCTGGCCGGCCAGGAAGCTCTCGTAGGCGCTCAGGTCGAGCAGCCCATGCCCGCACAGCGCGGTCAGGATGACCTTCTCCTCGCCGGTCTCCTTGCAGCGCAGCGCCTCCTCGATGCACGAGGCGAGCGCGTGGGTCGGCTCGGGTGCGGGCACGATGCCCTCGGCCCGGGCAAAGCGCAGGCCGGCCGCGAAGCACTCCGACTGCGGCTTGGCCACGGCCTCGAACAGTCCCAGCTCGTACATGTGCGACAGCAGCGGGGACATGCCGTGGTAGCGCAGCCCGCCCGCGTGGATGGGGTCCGGGATGAAGTCGTGGCCCAGCGTGTGCATCTTGAGCAGCGGGGTGAAGCCCGCCGTGTCCCCGAAGTCGTAGGCGTACACGCCCCGGGTGAACGACGGGCACGCGGCCGGCTCGACCGCGCGCAGCACCGGGTTCATCCGGCCGGCCAGCTTCTCCCGCAGGAACGGGAACACCAGCCCGGAGAAGTTGGAGCCGCCCCCGGTGCAGCCGATGATCAGGTCGGGGACGTCGCCGGCCTGCGCCAGCTGCTTGATGGCCTCCTCGCCGATCACGGTCTGGTGCAGCAGCACGTGGTTCAGCACGCTGCCCAGCGCGTACCGGGCGGACGGGTCAGCGGCGGCGACCTCCACCGCCTCGCTGATCGCGATGCCCAGGCTGCCCGGCGACTGCGGGTCGGCGGCCAGGATCGCCTGGCCGGACTGGGTCAGGTCGGACGGGCTGGGGTGCACCGTGGCCCCGTAGGTCTCCATCAGCAGCCTGCGGTACGGCTTCTGGTCGTAGGAGGCGCGGACCTGCCAGACCTCGCACTGCAGGCCGAACACGGACGACGCGAAGGCCAGCGCGCTGCCCCACTGGCCGGCCCCGGTCTCGGTGACCAGCCGGGTCACGCCCTCCGCGGCGTTGTAGTACGCCTGGGGCACCGCGGTGTTGGGCTTGTGCGAGCCGGCCGGGCTGCCGCCCTCGTACTTGTAGTAGATCCGGGCCGGGGTGCCCAGCTCCTTCTCCAGCCGCCGGGCGCGCAGCAGCGGGGTCGGCCGCCACAGCCGGTACACGTCGCGGACGTCCTCGGGAATCGGGATGTAACGCTCGGCGGATACCTCCTGGCCGATCAGGGCGGCCGGGAACAGCGGGGCGAGGTCGTCGGGCCCGACCGGCTCCCGGGTGCCCGGGTGCAGCGGCGGGGGCGGGGGAGACGGCAGGTCGGCGAGCACGTTGTACCACTGCTGGGGCAGTTCGGACTCATCGAGCAGATATTTGACCTGACGGTCCATAGGTCCCTCCGGTGCGGCTGGCGCCGCGCTCCGGCGCGGCCTGGCTCATCGCGCGAATCATCTGGCGGACCGCGCTGACGTGCCTAGTATGTCGGTATCGGGCAAAATCTCACAGAAGATCACAAAGCCCCCCGGTCCGCGGATCACGGTCCGCAGACGCCGCGCCTGCACCGCCTGGAAGGCCCCCGATGAACCGCCCCCACCTGCCTCATCGTCGCATGCCCCGCCCCGCCAGGCTGCTGCCTGCCCTGGCGCTGGCCGCCGCGGTGGCCGTGGCGGCTGCCGCTGGCCCTCACCGCATCCGGCCCGCGTGCCGCGGACGTCGCGCAAGCCAGCGGGGCGGTGCCGGCCGCGGACAGCCCGGCCGGTTTCTACTACGGCACGGACAGCTGGCCGATCGCGATCAACAGCAAAGCGCCGTACCGGGAGCCGGACATCCCCGGTAACCCCGTGTACGGCGGCTATATCGGCATGGCCGGGAACTGGGCCCGGTGGTCCGGCTGCGGCGGCAACATCGCCTGGTCATCGGCGGACAGCGCGGCGGCCAACACCAACTACAACACGTACGGCCGGGGCATCGGCACCGGCGTCTACTGGTTCATGGGCGGTCCGGGCGTCGACCCGCACTACAACGGGACCACCAGCGAGGCGAGCTCCTGGGGCGCCGCCCAGGCGGCCAAGACGCTGAAGGCCATGGGCAGCCTGAAGGTCACCTACAAGATCGTGTGGCTGGACATCGAGCTGCCGGGGATCAAGCCCGCGCTGGACAACGGCTGGAACAACGTCTACACCTCGCCCTGCAGCGGCAGGATCAAGACCGCCGGCATCGCGGCGGCCGTGGACCGGGCCGAGGTCAACGGGTACGAGGCCTATCTGACCGCGCACTCCTCCTATGTCCCGGGCATCTACTCGTCCCCGTCGATCTGGGGCTCCATCTTCGGCACCGGCAGCGCCTCGAATGTTTCCGGCACCTATGAGTGGACGTACACCAACGCCACCAGCAGGCTCTCCAAGCCCCCGGTCAAGTGGTGCGTCCTGGGCACGACCACCTGCGCCCGGTTCTTCGGCGGGGTGAGCCGCTCCGCCAAGCAGGCCGTGATGTGGCAGTGGTCGGGCGGCGGTGGCGTCACCAACGGCATCGGCGACTTCGACCAGATCGATACCAACACCGTCAAGTAACGCCAGCACCGCCAGCGCGTCAGCAGCAACACGGTGCGGGAGCGCCGGGCCGGCGGGCCACCCTGCTTGGGCGGCTAGGTCCTCCTGTCCTCGCGGAGAGGTCTCGCCGCGCCGCCCGCGGCGCGGGCCGGCCTTCCCATAAGGTGGCGCCGTGAGCTCCGCGGAGATGGATCGCCGCGCCGTGCGGCTCGCCCTGGGCCTCACCATCGCCGGGGCGATCATGCTGACCGCCGGGGTGGCCACCTGGCTGATCACCACGCTCGGGCCGGTCACGTCCGGGACGGCGGCCAGCGACCTGCGGCTGGCGTCGCTGGCCCTGCTGGCCGGCGGTGTGGCGTGCGGGGCGGGGATGGGTTTCGCGCTGGCCAGCGCGGGCCGCGCCCGGCCCGGCGGCCAGCCGGCCCCGGCCGGGGGCGCCGGGCCCACTGCCGGGGTCCCGGAGTCTGCGGGACCGGCCCCGTCCCTGGCTGAGCCGCGGTCCCTGATGAACCCGCCGCCGCCGGACCCGCCACCACTGGACCCGCCGCACTGGCCGGCCGGACACGCGCCCCGCGGACCGGGTCTGGTGGCGCGCCGCGCACAGTCCGGCCAGCGGCTGGGGTGACACGCCCGAGGAGTGGCTCCGCTCGCTGCGCGGCCCGGCCGTCCAGCAGCCGCCCCCGCACAGCGCCGAATGACCCGCGGCTACCGCGAGCCGCCCCGTGCTGGCCGGCGGCGCCGCTACCGCGGGCCGCCAGTGCTGGCCACCGGCACCGCTACTGCGGGCCGCCCAGCCCGGCCACGATCACCTCGACCACGCGGCGGGTGAACGTGTCGGACAGCGGCCGGTGTCCCTGCAGCAGCCGGTGGTACGCGGCCCCGTACAGCAGGTCCAGGGCGACGTCCATATCGGTCGAGGCCGGGATCTCGCCCCGGGCGATCGCGCGCCGCAACATGATCCGGTGCTGCCCCCGCATCGGTTCCAGTACCCGGGCCCGCCACGCGGCGGCCAGTTCGGGGTCATCCTGCGCGGCGGCGATCAGGCCGGCCAGGATCCGCCCGGCCGGGGTCTGGGTCACCGCCCGGACCCAGGCCCGGAGCGCGGCCAGCAGGTCGCCACGCAGCGTCCCGGTGTCCGGCAGCGGCTGCAGCGCCTGGAAGTCGGCCATGAACGCGTCGAGGGCCAGCGCCCCCCGGGACCGCCAGCGCCGGTAGACGGTCGCCTTGCCGACCCCGGCCCGGGCCGCCACCTCTTCCATGGACATGCCCGCCAGGCCGCGCTCGGCCAGCAGGTCGGTGGCCGCGCGCAGGATGGCGCGGTCGGCCGCCTCGCTGCGCGGCCGTCCCCGCACCGCAGCACCGGGAATAGGCGTGTCACTCATCGTGGTTGCCACTCTACGGCCATATACGAAACGATACGTATCGGATAGCGCTGTGACTCAGAGCAGGACGATCACCGGAGAGCACACTTCGGATCTTCCTCCTTCCCCCGTTCCCTCGCCCCCCGCTCGCCCCGACCCCCGCTCCCTCGACCCCCGCCGCCGCGACTCCCGCCACCCGCCGCGACTCCGCGCGGCGCCCCGAAACCTCCCCAGCCCAGGTACAGCCGGGCCGCGCTGGTGCTCATCCTGGTCGCCTCCTTCATGGTCGTGCTGGACTTCAGCATCGTGAATGTGGCGCTGGCCTCGATCCAGCGCGAGCTGGGCTTCGCTGCGTCGGCCGCGCAGTGGGTGGTCACCGGGTACGCGATCACCTTCGGCTGGCCTGCTCATTCTCGGCGGCCGGGCCGCCGACCTGTTCGGCCGGCGCTGGATGTTCGTGACCGGGCTGATCGTCTTTTCCATCGCCTCGCTGGCCGGCGGGCTGGCTCAGGATCCCGGTGCTGCTGGTCGCGTCGCGGGCGGTGCAGGGCGTGGGTGCGGCCCTGGTCGCCCCGGCCGCCCTGTCCCTGATCACCACCGGCTTTCCCGAGGGCCCGCCGCGCACCCGCGCACTCGGCCTGTACGGCGCGACCGCGTCCATCGGGTTCGTGGCCGGCCAGGTGCTGGGCGGCGTCCTGGTCGAGTTCACCAGCTGGCGCGCGGTGTTCCTGGTCAATGTGCCGGTCGGGCTGGCCGCGGTGCTGCTCACCCCGCGGCTGCTGGGCCGGGGCCGGGAGCAGCGGGAACGGCGCCGCCTCGACGTGGCCGGCGCGCTGCTCATCACGCTCGTGGTCGCCTCGGTGGTGTTCGCGGTGTCCCAGGGCGGCGCGGCGGGCTGGACGTCGCCGCTGGTGCTGGCCGCAGCCGGGGTGGCCGTGGCCGCGCTGGCCGGGTTCGCCGTCACCGAGGGACACACCCCCGACCCGCTGGTCCGCGGCGAACCTGCTCCGGCTCAGCTCGCTCCGCAAAGGCGGCGCGCTGATCATGCTGCTCGGCGTCTGGAACGGCGGCGAGATGCTGGTCCTGTCCCTGTACTTCCAGCAGGTCCTGCACGACTCGCCGCTGATGACCGGGCTGGCCATCGCCCCGCAGGGCGTCGTCGGCTTCGTGGCCGGGCTGACCGGGGCCCGGCTGGCCGCGCGGCTGGGCGTGGCGCGGCTGCTGGTGCTGACCAACGCCGTGGCCACGGCCGGCTTCCTGGTCCTCACCCACCTGCCCGCGACCGGCGGGTACAGCCCGCTGCTGGCCGCGGTGACCTTCGTCGGCTTCGGCACGGCCGGCACCGCGTTCGGCGCGATGGTCACCGCCAGCCGCGGGGTGGCCGACGGCGACCAGGGCTTCGTTGGCGGGGTGATCAACACCAGCCGCCAGATCGGGGCCGGGGTCGGCGCCGCGCTGCTGCCCGCGATCGCGCTGACCGCGAGCCACGGCAGCCGCATGGCCGGGGTCGGCGGCGACCGGGCGGCGATGCTCGCCGGGGCGGGCGTCGCCGGGCTGGCCACGCTCATCGCGGTGGCCCACCGGCGCCAGCCCCGCAAGCCGGCCGCTGCTGCCCCTGATCGGTGCGGGTTAAAGATGAAAGGCAACAACCTCCGCAACGAAAACCACCGAGGGGATGACGACATGAGCTCTTCCGGAGCAGCCGGGGCGCGGCCACGGGTAGCGGTGCTGGGCGCCGGGACGATGGGCCAGGGGATGGCGCACAGCCTGCTCCGGGCGGGCTTCCACGGTGGACGTGTGGAACCGGACCCCGGAACCCGCCGCCCAGCTCGCCGCCGACGGCGCGACCGCCCACGAGGATCCCGCGGACGCGGTGCGGCACGCGGATGTGGTGATCACCATGGTCGCGGACGCGGCAGCGGTGAACCAGGTGGCTTTCGAGTCCGGGATGCTGGCGGCGATGCGGCCGGAGGCGGCCTGGTCGCAGATGAGCACGATCGGCGTGAGCGCCACCGAAGAACTGGCCGCGCGGGTCAGCAAGGAGCGGCCCGACGTGTACTTCGCGGACGCCCCGGTGTCCGGGACCCGCGGCCCGGCCGAGAACGGCCAGCTGCTGATCCTGGCGTCCGGCCCGGACGCGGCGAAGCCCGTGCTCGAGCCGGTGTACGCCGCGCTGGGCCGGGAGACCAAGTGGCTCGGCCCGGCCGGGGCGGGCAGCCGGCTCAAGCTGGTCATGAACTCCTGGCTGGTCATCCTGGTCGAAGGGGCGGCCGAGATGATGGCCCTGGCCGACTCGCTCGGCGTGGACCATCAGCAGGTGGCGGACTTCCTCAGCTCCGGGAACCTGGCCAACCCGGCCGCGGCGGCTAAGTTCGCGAAGATGGACGCGGGTGATGACGCCCCGGACTTCTCGCTGCAGTGGGCGCTGAAAGACATCCGCCTGGCCATGGACGACTCCGGCCGCCGGCTGCCGGTCCTGGAAACGGTCCGCGACCGGTGGGCCGCCCTGGTCGACCAGGGCCTGGGCGACCGCGACGTGGCCGCGGCCCGGCACGGCCTCGGCTAGCCAGCCCACGTCCGAGACGCCCGCCCGGCACGGCCTCAGCTGACCCAGCGACCTGGGACGTGATCATGACATTAGGTGTCGTTGGAACGCGTTCCAACGACACCAATGTCATGATCACGAACGCTGCGCGCGGCGGGCATCGCATCCTCGGCACCATGTGCCCCTTCAGAACCACAAGCCCCAGCACCCATGTCGTGATCATGGGATTACTGGGGCTGGACGGGCTGTTGCGGATTCGATTGGCTGGCCCGCGAGGTGGGAGGGGTGGTTCCTGGCGGCGATGGCGGTGGGTGGTGGCTGGCCTGGGCCAGGCCGCCGGGTCAGGCGGGCTGGGGTGCCAGGCTGGTCAGGGCTGCGGGGGTGAGGTGGCTGGCAGTGATGGCTTTGAAGAGGTTGTGCACGGTGGCGGCGAAGGCCCATTCGGCGGCGGCTTTGGGTTTGCCGCGCATGGTGAGCTGGCGGAACCGCATGTTGTGCTTGATGTGGCCGTGGGGGGTTTCGGCGATGTGGCCGCGCTGGCGGTAGGCGGTGATGCCTTCGCCGGTGGCGAGCCGGGCGGCCATCGCAGCGGTCGCCTCGCCGCGGGGACCGTCTGCGGGGCGGCCGCCGGCACGGGCCCGTTTTTCGAGGTCGCGGTGCTTGCCGGTGGCGATCAGCCGGTCGGGGCCGGGCAGGGTGAGGTTGTCCTCGGAGCAGTACCCGGCATCAGCGAGGAACAGCGCGATGAGGCGGTCCCGCCCGGTGGCGGGGTCCTGGCCTGGCGGGTCCGCGGGGCTGCCAGCCTGCGGGGGCTGGTGCGTGGTGATCAGGGCGGCGGCGTCCAGCGCCGCGGTGAGCATCGGCCCGAACCAGGCGGTGTCGGTGGTGTCCTGGGTGAGCTGGGTGGCGATGATCAGCCCGTCGGCGGAGGTGACGTTCTGGGCGTTGTAACCCTGCAGGAACCCGCCGCCGCGGACCGGCATCAGCCGCGAGTCGCGGTCGGTGATGTTACGGGCCGGGCCCGGGCCTTTTTTCGCGGCGGCCTTGCGCTCCTGCTCCGCCGCCTTGGCCTGTGCCCTGGCCAGGGCGGCGCGGGCCCTGCGGACGCGGGAGCCTGCTCTGCCGCCACCGGCCGCCTGCCGCGGAACCCGCGGTGCCCGGCCGCCCGCGCCTGCGCATCCCGGGCTTCCCGCCCCGCGATCAGATCCCGCTGGGCCGCCCCGGCACGCTCCAGCCGCTCCCGCGCCGCAGTCACCGCCGCGGCGGCGGGCGGCGGCCCGGTCAGCGGCTGGCCGGCGGCCGCCGCGTCCAGGTAGGCCCGGGTCTGCGCATCCCGGGCGGCCTGCGCAGCCTGGCGTTCAGCTTCCAGCTCCGCCAGGGCCCGGCGGATCCGCTCGTCCCGGCTGCCGCCGCCAGCGCCGCCTGGCGGCAGGCGGTCCCCGCGGCGGCCCTCCCCGAACCGCTCATCCTCGGCCGCGTCCGCGTCCGCGTGCTCGCCAGCGCGCTGCGCGGCCAGTGCCCGCAGCCGCTCCTCCGTCCGGTTCGCCGCCTTCGACGCGTTCGCGGTGATCTTCGTGCCATCCAGCGCCACCGTGCCCACGGCGCCCATGCCCAGCCGGGCGCACAGCATCAGCACCTGCGTGAACAGTTCCTGCGCCAGGTCAGGGAACGCGGCCCGGAACCGGGCGATCGTCACATGATCCGGCACGTCCTGCGCGCAGATCACCCGGAACGCCACATCCGTGCGGCACAGCTCCTCGATCCGTCTCGAGCTGGTCACCCCGCTGGCATACGCCCAGATCAGCAGCGTGACCAGCATCTGCGGGTCATACCCCCGCGCCCCCGCGCCCCCGGTCCGCCGCACCGCATGCACCGCCGAGGTATCCAGCCGGTCCACCGCCCCGATCACCAGCCACACCGCATGATCTTCCGGGAGCCATTCACGCATGTCTGGCGGCAGCAGAAACGGCTGATCCCGCTGCACCGGCCGGTATCCCTTCGCCATGCGAAAAGCATCTCAAACCATCATCTAGCAGGACAAACAACACGCCGCAGGCCACCCGCCGAATCTGCAACAGCCCGTCCAGCCCCAGTAATCCCATGATCATCAGCGGTGGGTGATCCCGGACTGGGCGAACGGTGCCGGGGTGGGTTGGGTGACCGGCACGTCCCCAGGGCTTTGTCGATCGCCGCGAGCGTGTCCGGCGTGAGCTGGATGCCCGACGCCTTGCCGCTAACGAGCACTTGCTCGGGTCGCGGGGCGGGGCGGCGCCCGGGGCTAGAGTGCTGGTCGTGGACAGCCGGCGGCGGATACCGCGCACGGACACGCTGCTCGCGCAGCCCCCGTTCGCCGAGGCGGTCGGCCGCCTGGGCCCGGCCACGGTCAAGCAGGTGATCACCGCGGCCCAGGACCGGGCCCGCCGGGGTGAGATCGCGCCGGAGGACGTGCCGGACCTGGCCGCCGGGCTGCTGCCGGCCAGCGCCACGACGCTGCGCCCGGTCATCAACGCCACCGGGGTGCTGCTGCACACCAACCTGGGCCGCGCGCCGCTGTCCGCGGCGGCCCGGGCGGCGCTGCAAGCCAGCGCCGGGTGCACCGACGTCGAGTACGACCTGGCCACCGGGCAGCGGGCCCGGCGCGGCCGGGGCGCCCTGGACGCGCTGCGTGCGGCCTGCCCGCAGGCGGAAGACGTGCACATCGTCAACAACAACGCGGCCGCGCTGGTGCTGGCGGCGACCGCGCTGGCCCGCGGCCGCGAGATCATCATCAGCCGCGGCGAGATGGTGGAGATCGGCGACGGTTTCCGCCTGCCCGACCTGCTGGCCTCGACGGGGGCCCGGCTGCGGGAGGTCGGCACCACGAACCGGACCACGGTCGCCGACTACGCCGCGGCGATCGGGCCGGACACCGGCTTCATCCTCAAGGTGCACCCGTCGAACTTCCGCGTCCTGGGCTTCACCGGCGAGGCCTCGATCGCCGAACTGGCCCGGATAGAGCCAGCGCAGACTACAGCCCGGCCGCGGGCCCGGTCCCGGTGGTGGCGGACATCGGCTCCGGGCTGCTGGCCCCCGAGCCGGTGCTGCCGGACGAACCGGACGCCGCGACCGCGCTGGCCAGCGGGGCGGCCCTGGTCACCGCCAGCGGCGACAAGCTGCTCGGCGGCCCGCAGGCCGGGCTGCTGCTCGGCCGGGGTGACCTGATCGCGGCGTTGCGGCGGCACCCGCTGGCCCGCGCGCTGCGGGTGGACAAGCTGACCCTGGCCGCGCTGGAAGCCACGCTGCGCGGGCCGGCCACGCCGACCGCGACGGCCCTGCACGAGCCCGTGCAGCGGCTCCGGGACCGGGCCGGGCGGCTCGCGGCCCGGCTGGCCGGCGCGGGCCTGGATGCCCGGGTGACCGAGAGCGACGCGGTGGTCGGCGGCGGTGGCGCCCCCGGCGTCCGGCTGCCCAGCGCGGCGGTGAGTCTCCCGGCCACGCTCGGGTCTTCGTTGCGGAAAAATATGCCCCCGGTGGCCGGGCGGATCGAAGACGGCCGGCTGCTGCTGGACCTGCGGACCGTTGACCCCGCCGACGACGACCTGCTGCGGGAGGCGGTGCTCGCCGCCGCAGCGGGCCAGCGAGCCGGACTCCGGCCGGGCTACCAGGCCCGGCTGAGCGGCTAGCCGGGCGGGCTAGCCGACCCGGCCGTAGTCGTCTTCCAGCCGGACGATGTCGTCCTCGCCGAAGTAGTCGCCGTGCTGCACCTCCACGAACACCAGCGGGCCGGGGCCGGTGTTGCGGATCCGGTGCGCGGCGCCCAGCGCGACGTCAACCGTGTCGCCCCGGCCGACCTTGATGTCGGTGCCGTCCAGGGTGACCACGCCCTCGCCGCGGACCACGAACCAGTGCTCGGCCCGGCGGGAGTGCCGCTGGTAGGACAGCCGCTGGCCGGGGTGCACCTCGATGGTCTTGACCTTGTAGTCCCCGGCCTCGGCCAGGACCGTGTAACCGCCCCAGGGGCGCTCGGTGTGCTCTGTCACCTCCCCATAGTCGCGGATTTGGGTGATGACCGCGGCGCATCGCCACCCCCGGTGGTGAAGTGGTGGCAATGTTGTCGTATAGGCAGTGCCGTCTCGGGCAGGGGAATCGCGTCGGCCGCGCGAGATTCGTCCCGGTTCCCGGGGTGAGCCCCGCGCGCGGGCGATACCTTGACGTCGAGATAAAATCGTCCTAGCGTGAAAACGCCGCATTAACTTGATATCGAGATACTTCACTGGTGCAGGAGGCGGACCCTGATGACCGCGAACAGCTTCGGCAGCCGGGCCACGTTGCGGGTCGGCGAGGCCGGGTACCAGATACACCGGCTCGACGCGGTGGACGGGTCAGCCGACCTGCCGTTCAGCCTCAAGATCCTGCTCGAGAACCTGCTGCGCACCGAGGACGGGCGCAACATCACCGCCGAGCACATCAGCGCGCTCGCGCAGTGGGACCCGGCGGCCGACCCCTCGATCGAGATCCAGTTCACCCCGGCCCGGGTGCTCCTGCAGGACCTGACCGGCGTGCCGGCCGTCGTGGACCTGGCCACCATGCGCGAGGCCATGCGGGACCTGGGCGGTGACCCGGGGAAGATCAACCCGCTGGTCCCGGCCGAGCTGGTCATCGACCACTCGGTGGTGGCCGACATCTTCGGCCGCCCGGACGCCTTCGACCGGAACGTCGAGCTGGAGTTCGGCCGCAACCGCGAGCGGTTCCAGTTCCTGCGCTGGGGCCAGGACGGGTTCAGCCAGTTCAAGGTGGTGCCGCCGGGCACCGGGATCGTGCACCAGGTCAACATCGAGCACCTGGCCCGGGTGGTGATGTCCCGGGACGGGGCCGCCTACCCGGACACCTGCGTGGGCACCGACTCGCATACCACCATGCAGAACGGGCTGGGCGTGCTCGGCTGGGGGGTCGGCGGCATCGAGGCCGAGGCGGCCATGCTCGGCCAGCCGATCAGCATGCTGATCCCGCGGGTGGTCGGCTTCCGGCTCACCGGGGAACTGCCGGCCGGCACGACCGCCACCGACCTGGTCCTGACCATCACCGAGCTGCTCCGGCGGCACGGCGTGGTGGGCAAGTTCGTGGAGTTCTACGGCGACGGGGTGGGCGCCGTGCCGCTGGCCAACCGGGCCACGATCGGCAACATGAGCCCCGAGTTCGGCTCCACCTGCGCGATCTTCCCGATCGACCAGCAGACCCTCAGCTACCTGGAGCTCACCGGCCGCCCGGCGGAGCAGGTGGCGCTGGTCGAGGCGTACGCCAAGGAGCAGGGCCTGTGGCACGACCCGGCCGCGGAGCCCCGCTACTCCGAGCAGCTCACGCTGGACCTGTCCACCATCGTCCCGTCGCTGGCCGGCCCGAAGCGGCCGCAGGACCGGGTCGCCCTGTCCGACGCCAAGGAGTCGTTCCGCGAGGCGCTCGGCAACTACGTGCAGCTCGACCGGCTGGACGAGGACGTGGCCGACACCTTCCCGGCGTCCGACCCGTTCACGGCGGACCGGGAGAACGGCGACGCCGACCAGCCCGCCGGACGGCCGGCGGCGTCCGGCTCCGGCCGCCCGTCCCACCCGGCCCAGGTGACGCTGGAGGACGGCAGGCAGACCTCGGTGGACCACGGCTCGGTGGTGATCGCGGCCATCACGTCGTGCACCAACACCTCGAACCCGTCGGTCATGGTCGGTGCCGCGCTGCTGGCCAAGAAGGCGGTCGAGGCGGGGCTGGCCACCAAGCCCTGGGTGAAGACCACGCTGGCGCCCGGCTCCAAGGTGGTCATGGACTACTACGAGCGGGCCGGGCTGGTGCCCTACCTGGACAAGCTCGGCTTCAACCTGGTCGGCTACGGCTGCACCACCTGCATCGGCAACTCCGGGCCGCTGCCCGAGGCGATCAGCGCCGGGGTGGCCGAGAACGACCTGGCCGTGGTGTCGGTGCTGTCCGGGAACCGGAACTTCGAGGGCCGGATCAACCCCGACGTGAAGATGAACTACCTGGCCTCCCCGCCGTTGGTGGTCGCGTACGCGCTCGCCGGGACCATGGACTTCGACATGGAGAATGAGCCGCTGGGCAGCCGGACCGACGGCACCCCGGTGTACCTGCGCGACATCTGGCCCTCGCCGGCCGAGATCGACGACGTGGTGCAGCACGCGGTGGCGGCGGAGATGTTCACCCGGGACTACGCGGACGTGTTCGAGGGCGACGACCGCTGGCGGGAGCTGGACGTGCCCGCCGGGGACACGTTCGCCTGGGACCCCGGCTCCACCTACGTGCGCAAGCCCCCGTACTTCGACGGCATGCCGGACAAGCCCGCGCCGGTCAGCGACATCCACGGCGCGCGGGTGCTGGCCCGGCTGGGCGACTCGGTGACCACCGACCACATCTCGCCGGCCGGGGCGATCAAGACCGACAGCCCGGCCGGGAAGTACCTGACCGAGCACGGGGTGGACCGCAAGGACTTCAACTCCTACGGCTCGCGGCGCGGGAATCACGAGGTGATGATCCGCGGCACGTTCGCCAACATCCGGCTGCGTAACCAGCTCGCCCCCGGCACCGAGGGCGGCGTCACCGTGCACCTGCCCGACGGCGAGCAGATGTCGATCTACGAGGCCTCCCGGAAGTACGCGGAGGAAAACACCCCGCTGGTCGTGCTGGGCGGCAAGGAGTACGGGTCCGGGTCATCCCGGGACTGGGCGGCCAAGGGCACCCTGCTGCTCGGGGTGCGGGCCGTGCTGGTCGAGTCGTTCGAGCGGATCCACCGCTCCAACCTGATCGGCATGGGCGTGCTGCCGCTGGAGTTCCAGCCGGGGGAGTCGGCCGAGTCGCTCGGGCTCACCGGGCAGGAGGTCTTCGAGATCACCGGCATCGAGGAGATGAACTCCGGCCCGGTCCCCCGCGAGGTGACCGTCCGCGCGGACGGCACGCAGTTCCGGGCCGTGGTGCGGATCGACACGCCCGGGGAGGCGGAGTACTTCCGGCACGGCGGGATCATGCAGTACGTGCTGCGCTCGCTGCTCAGCTGAGCGGGCGCAGGCCCGGGACGGCGCTCGCGGTAGCGTGTCGGGGAAATGCCCGAACCTGACGCTCCCCCCGCGCCGTCGCCGCCGCGGACTCGCCGCTACGCCCGGAACGGGGTCCTGCTCGTCGCGGGCGTCCTCGCGGTCGCGTTCAACCTGCGGGCCGCGATCACCAGCCTGCCGCCGCTGTTCCCGGAACTGTCCACCCGGCTGAACCTGTCACCGGCCGCGGTGTCCGCGCTGGCGGCGCTCCCGGTGCTGGCCTTCGGCGTGTTCTCCGGGGTGGCCGCCCCGCTCAGCCGCCGGTTCGGCGAGGAACGGGTGCTCGGCGGGGCCGTGGGCCTGCTGGCCGCGGGGCTGATCCTGCGCGGGGTGGCGCCGGGCGTGCTGCTGTTCCCCGGGACGGCGCTGGCCGGGGCGGCCATCGCGCTGCTGAACGTGCTGCTGCCCAGCCTGGTCAAGCGGCGCGCGCCGGAGCGCGCCGGGGCGCTGATCGGGATCTACCTGCTCTGCCTGAACGCCGGGTCGATCCTGGCCTCGCTGATCGCGATCCCGGTGTACAACCTGTCCGGCGGGTCGGTCCCGCTGTCCCTGTCGGTATGGGCGCTGCCCGCGCTGGCCGCCGGGGTGGCCTGGCTGCCGCAGCTGAAGTACCGGACCGTGCCCCACCCCGCGGCGCGGCGGCCGGAATCGGGCGAATCAGGAGCCCGGTCCCGTCGCGCCCCCCGCGCCGCCCCGCTGAGGCTCTCCCGTTACGCGCTGACCTGGCAGGTCACCGCGTTCATGGGGTTGCAGAGCCTGACCTTCTACGCGGAGCTGTCCTGGCTGCCGACCATGCTCCGGGACCGGGGGGTGAGCGCCGGCGCCGCCGGTACGCTGCTCGCCCTGACCGGCGTGGGCGGGGCGGTCGGCTCGCTGCTGATCCCGGTCCTCGCGCACCGGGCCCGGAACCAGCAGGCACTGATCACGGGCACGGTGGCGGCCAGCGCGGCCGGCCTGGCCGGGGCCTGGTTCGCCCCGCTGGGCGGCGAGGTGGCCTGGGTGCTGGTGCTCGGCCTGGGTCAGGGGGCCTCGCTCGGCCTGGCGATCTTCTTCACCATGGCCCGGGCCCCCGATCCGCGGGTGGCCGCGTCGCTGTCCGGGTTCGCGCAGAGCGTGGGGTACCTGGTCGCCACCACCGGCCCGCTGGTCGTCGGGTTCCTGCACTCCGCGATCGGCGGCTGGACGGTCCCGGTGGTGGTGCTGCTGGTGATCACCGGGCTGCAGCTCATCGCCGGCTGGCCGGCCGCCCGGGCCGTCACCCTGCCCGAGCCTGGCTGAGCCGGCCCGTCGCCGCCGGGCGCCGGGCGATAGGTTCAGTCCGTCGGCGCGAAGGGGTGAGCGATGCTCGTGGCTGGGGTGGACTCGTCTACGCAGTCGACCAAGGTCCTGCTCTGCCAGGCCGAAGACGGCACGGTCGTGGCGCGGGGGAGCGCCCCGCACCCGCCCGGCACCGAGTGTGACCCGGCCGCGTGGTGGTCCGCGCTGGAGCAGGCCGGGACGGGGCTGCTGGAGCGGGCCGACGCGATCGCGGTGGCCGCGCAGCAGCACGGCATGGTCGTCGTGGACGAGGCCGGCGAGGTGATCAGGCCCGCCCTGCTCTGGAACGACCTGCGCTCCGCCCCGGCGGCCCGGGAACTGATCGCCGAACTGGGCGGCCCGGGCTGGTGGGCGGAGCACACCGGGAGCGTGCCCAGCGCCTCGTTCACCGTCACCAAGCTGCGCTGGCTCGCCACGCACGAGCCGGAGAACGCGGCCCGGGTAGCCCGGGTCATGCTGCCGCACGACTGGCTGACCTGGCGGCTCGCCTCGCAGGGACCGGGCCGGGCCGTTGCAGGCGGGACTGGTGCAGCCGGGGCGGGCCCAGGCGGGGCCGAGCCGGTCACCGACCGCGGCGACGCCTCTGGCACCGGCTACTTCTCGCCCGCGACCGGCCGCTGGCTGCCCGAGGTCGCCGCGGCGGCGCTGGGCCACGAGCCGGGCCTGCCCCGGATCGCCCAGCCCCACGAGGTCGTCGGCGAGAGCCGCGGGCGGCGCCGTGCTGGCCCCCGGAACCGGCGACAACATGGGCGCCGCCCTCGGGCTCGGCCTGGAGCCGGGCGAGCTGGTCATCTCGATCGGCACCTCGGGGACGGCGTACGCGGTCACCGAGCGGGCCGCCGCCGACGAGTCCGGCATGGTCGCCGGGTTCGCGGATGCCACCGGCCGGTTCCTGCCGCTGATCGCCACGGTCAACGCGGGCCTGGTGCTCTCGGCGGTGGCCGCCCTGACCGGCACCGACCTGGACGGGCTGTCGTCCCGGGCGCTGGCCGCCGAGCCTGGCGCGGGCGGCATCGCGCTGCTGCCCTACCTGGACGGGGAGCGCTCCCCGAACCGGCCCGACGCGACCGGGGTGCTCCGGGGCCTCACCACGCAGAACGCGACCCCGGCCAATCTGGCCCGGGCCGCGATCGAGGCCGTGCTCGGCACGCTGGCCGAGGCGGCCGACCTGATCGCGGCGCAGGGCGCGTCCCGGGAGCGGGTGCTCCTGATCGGCGGCGGGGCCCGCTCCGAGGCCGCGCGCCGCCTGGCCCCGGGCATCTTCGGGGTCCCGGTCCTGGTGCCGGCGCCGGAGGAGTACGTCGCACTGGGCGCGGCCCGGCAGGCCGCCTGGGCGCTGGCGGGCACGTCGCAGCCGCCGCAGTGGCCGCGGCACCTGCCGGAGGAGTACACCGGGCCGGCGGAGCCCGTCGTCCGCGAGCGGCTCGCCTGGCTCCGCCAGGCCACGGCGGACTGGGACACCGCGGGCTGGGACACGCCGTCTGGGAAAGATGACGGTCTGGGACAGAGAATAGATGAGCTGTGCAGGACAATAAGAGAGGACTGGCTGGTGACCGCAGACGCTTACGTACCGACCCCGCAGGACAAGTTCTCGTTCGGCATCTGGACCGTCGGCTGGCAGGGAGTGGACGTGTTCGGCGGCGCGGTACGCCCGCCGATGGCCGCGGACCGGGCGGTGCGCAAGCTCGCTGAGCTGGGCGCGTACGGGGTGAACTTCCACGACAACGACGTGTTCCCGTTTGAGGCATCCGACACCGAGCGGGACCGGAAGATCGGGGATTTCCGCCGGGCGCTGGCCGAGACGGGGCTGGTGGTGACCACGGCCACCACCAACCTGTTCGGCCACCCGATCTTCAAGGACGGCGCGTTCACCGCGGCTGACCGGGACATCCGCCGGTTCGCGCTGGCCAAGACGATGCGCAACCTCGACCTGGCCGCCGAGCTGGGCGCGAAGACCTACGTGTTCTGGGGTGGCCGGGAGGGGGCCGAGTCCGGCGCCGCGAAGGACATCCGGGCGGCGCTGTCGCGGTACAAGGAGGGACTGGACCTGCTGGCGGGCTACGTGCTCGAGCAGGGGTATGACCTGCGGTTCGCGATCGAGCCCAAGCCGAATGAGCCACGCGGGGACATCCTGCTGCCCAGCGCCGGGCACGCGCTGGCCTTCATCAACGAACTCGAGCACTCCGAGATGGTGGGGATCAACCCGGAGGTCGGGCACGAGGAGATGGCCTCGCTGAACTACGCGCACGGCATCAGCCAGGCGATGTGGCACGGCAAACTGTTCCACATCGACCTGAACGGCCAGAACGGGCCGCGCTACGACCAGGACCTGCGGTTCGGCGCGGGGAACGCCAGGGGCGCGTTCTGGGTGGTGGACGCGCTGGTGACCGGAGGCTACGACGGGCCGGTGCACTTCGACTACAAGCCGCCGCGGACCGAGGATGACGACGGCGTGTGGGTGTCCGCGGCGGCCTGCATGCGCAACTACCTGATCCTGCGGGACAAGGTCCAGGCGTTCCGCGCCGACCCCGAGGTGAAGGCGGCGCTGGCCGCCTCCGGAGTGGAGAACCTGGCCGTGCCCACCATGGCCGAGGGTGAGACGTGGCGCGACGTCCAGGGCTTCACTCCTGACATCGACGCCCTGGCCGCCCGCGGCCTGGCCTATGAGCACCTCGACCAGCTCGCCCTCGAACACCTCTACGGCGTCCGGTAACCACACGTTTGCCGGGCCCGGATGGCGAGCCTTCCGTGCCGGGCACGAGACCAGCGAAATAGACTCGCCACTGTTTCCCGCTTCTCAGACGAGGGAGCTGCCCAGGTGACCCTGCTGGAATCCATCTCCGGCCCGCGCGAGCTCAAGGAGCTGGCCCCGGACCAGCTGCCCGTCCTGGCCAGCGAGATTCGCGACCTGCTGATCGAGACGGTCTCACGGACGAGCGGTCACCTGGGGCCCAACCTCGGGGTGGTCGAGCTGACCATCGCGATGCACCGGGTGTTCGACTCGCCGGCGGACAAGATCGTCTTTGACACCGGCCATCAGTCGTACGTGCACAAGCTCCTGACGGGGCGGGTGCCCGAGTTCGGCACGCTGCGCCAGCGGGACGGCCTGTCCGGCTACCCGTGCCGCGCCGAGTCCGAGCATGACCTGGTGGAGAACTCGCACGCGTCGACCAGCCTGTCGTACGCCGACGGGCTGGCCAAGGCGTACCGGCTGCGTGGTGAGACGGACCGGACCGTGGTGGCGGTCATCGGGGACGGCGCGCTGACCGGCGGCATGGCCTGGGAGGCGCTGAACAACATCGCGGTGGCCAAGGACAGCAGGCTGGTCATCGTCGTGAACGACAACGGCCGGTCCTACCAGCCCACCATCGGCGGGCTGGCGCATCACCTGGCCACGGTCCGGATCAACCAGCGCTACGAGAACGTGCTGGACTACATCAAGACCACGCTGACCCGGACACCGCTGGTCGGGCCGCCGCTGTACGGCACCCTGCACGGCATGAAGAAGGGGCTCAAGGACGTCCTGCAGCCGCAGGTCCTGTTCGAGGACCTGGGCCTGAAGTACCTGGGCCCCATCGACGGCCACGACGAGCAGGCCATGGAGATGGCGATGCGGCGGGCCCGCGACTTCGGCGGCCCGGTGATCGTGCACGCGATCACCCGGAAGGGCTTCGGGTACCAGCTGGCCGAGGACAACGAGGAGGACCGGCTGCACCAGGTGCCCGCGGGTGCCCCGGTCGGCCGGCTGCCCGGTGTGCCCAAGCGCACCTGGTCTCATGTGTTCGGCGACGCGCTCGTCTCGGTCGGCGCGCGGCGTCCCGACGTGGTGGCGATCACGGCCGCGATGCTGCACCCGACCGGCCTGGCGCCGTTCGCGGAGGCCTACCCGGACCGGGTCTTCGACGTCGGCATCGCCGAGCAGCACGCCGTGACCAGCGCGGCCGGGCTGGCCATGGGCGGATTGCACCCCGTGGTCGCGATCTACGCGACGTTCCTCAACCGGGCCTTCGACCAGGTGCTGATGGACGTGGCCCTGCACCGGCTGCCGGTCACCTTCGTGCTGGACCGGGCCGGGGTGACCGGACCGGACGGATCCAGTCACAACGGGATGTGGGACGGCTCGATCCTGCAGGTCGTGCCGGGCCTGCGGATCGCGGCGCCCCGGGACGCGTCCCGCCTGGCCGAGCTGCTGGATGAGGCGGTGGCGGTCAGCGACGGGCCTACCGTGCTGCGCTTCCCCAAGGCCAACGTGGGCGGCGACGTGGAGGCGATCGGGCAGCTCGGCGGCATGGACGTGCTGCGCCGGCCAGACGCCGCCGCTGCGCCTGACGTGCTGCTGGTGGGGGCCGGGCCGATGGCCCTGACCTGCCTGGTCGCCGCGGACCGGCTGGCCGATCAGGGCATCGGGGTGACGGTGGTCGACCCGCGCTGGGTGAAGCCGGTCGATCCGGCCCTGGCCGACGAGGCCCGCCGGGCCCGGCTCGTGGTGACGGTCGAGGATAACGGCGTGGCCGGCGGTTTTGGTGACGCCGTGTGCCGGCTGCTCCGGGACACCGGGGTGCCCACCCCGGCGCGGACCTTCGGCATCCCCCAGCGGTTCCTGGCCCACGGCTCCCGCGATGAGGTCCTCGACGAGATCGGCCTGGTCCCGCAGCACCTGGCCCGGCAGATCACCGAGGCCGTGGCCCAGCTGGACCCGGAGCTGGCCGACAACCCCCAAGGATGACTCCGTGAGGACACTCGAGGTCGCCGTGGTGGGCTCCGGCCCGGCTGGCATCTACACGGCTGAAGCACTCATCAAGCAGGTTGCGGCCCTGGCCCCGGCGGGAACCGTTCGGGTGGATGTTCTGGACCGGCTGCCCACTCCCTACGGCCTGGTCCGCTACGGTGTCGCGCCGGACCACCCGTCCATCCGGTCCATCGCCGACTACCTTCGCGGCGTGCTGGAGCACCCGGACGTCCGGTTCCTGGGCGGCGTGCACCTCGGTGACGACGTCACCCGGGACGACCTGCTGGCCAGCTACGACGCGGTGGTCTACGCGACCGGGGCGATGCGGGACCGGCGGATGGGCATCCCCGGCGAGGACCTGCCCGGCAGCTACGCGGCCACCGACTTCGTCAACTGGTACTGCGGCCATCCCGACTCCCCGGCCGAGGCCTTCACCCTGGATGCCGAGTCGGTGGCGGTGGTCGGGGTCGGCAACGTGGCCGTGGACGTGGCCCGCATCCTGGCCCGGGACCCGGCCACGCTGCGTTCCACCGACATCCCCCAGCCCGTCCTGGACGCCCTCATGGCCAGCAAGGTCCGTGAGGTGCACATGATCGGCCGCCGTGGGCCCGCGCAGGCCAAGTTCACCACCAAGGAACTACGGGAGCTGGGCGAACTGGCCGACGTGGACATCGAGGTGCGGCCGGGCGAAATCGATCTCGACGCGTTCGACCCGACCGGGCAGAGCGCCGAGCTGGCCACGCAGTGACCGCCGGGTCCGCGGCAACCTCGCGGTGCTGAGGGACTGGGCCGCGCGTCCGGCCGGGACCGGAGGGCGGCGGCTCGCGATCCGGTTCTGGCTCCGGCCGGCCGCGATCGAGAGCAGCGTGATCGAGGGCCCGGGCCGGGTGTCCGGGCTGACGGTGGAGCGCACCCGGCTCGACGAGCAGGGCCGGTTCACCGGGACCGGCGAGTACGAGACCATCCCGGCCCAGATGGTGTTCCGCAGCGTGGGTTACCAGAGCGTGCCGCTGGATGGGGTGCCGTTCGACGAGAACACCGCCACGGTGCCCAACGCCGAGGGCCGGGTGCTGGGCCCGGACGGCGCGCCGCTGCCGGGGGAGTACGTCGCGGGCTGGCTCAAGCGCGGCCCCACCGGGGTGGTGGGCACGAATAAGTCCGATGCGGCCGGGACCGTCCGGTCCCTGCTGGCCGACCTGTCCGGCGCCACGTCCGGGGACCGGGGCGCCCGGATGCCGTTCGCGGAGGTGCTGGCCGCCCGCGGGGTGCGTCCGGTGAGCTACGTGGACTGGCTCCGGGTGGAGGCCGCCGAGGCGGAACTGGCCGCCGCGCTCGACCGTGGTGAGCGGGTGAAGATCGGTGACCGGGGGGCCATCGAGGCATTGTGCCGGCCCTCGGCCGGCTGACCCGGACCTGGCGTGGGCTTTCCGGGCTGATTACTGGCGGGATGGCGCTCGCCATCCGGCCGCCGTCGCCGCTGCGCTGCGCGGAGGGTAGCGCTTGATACCGCTTTGCGGGTAAACGGCGCTCTGTTGAACTGGACAAACGCGACCCTTGGCGATATTGAAAACAGGGGGGCAGGAAGTCTTGACGGGCCGGGCACGGGGGACAATGACGACATGACTGTCGGAGAGGTGAGCCCTCAGCGGACTTCGGACGAGAACGGCGCGAGCGGGGCGCCGAGTCCTGAAGCGGCGGGCGTGGCGGACGATCTGCCGCCCGACCGCTATATCGAACGCGAGGGCAGCTGGCTCCGGTTCAACCAGCGGGTGCTGGAACTCGCCCAGGATGAGACCATCCCGCTGCTGGAGCGGGTGCGCTTCATGGCCATCTTCGCCAGCAACCTGGACGAGTTCTTCATGGTCCGGGTGGCGGGCCGGATGCGCCGGATGGCCACCGGGCTCCCGGTGGAGGGCGTGACCACCGGGATGCCTGCGGACCAGGTGCTGGAGCAGACCCTCGAAACGGCTCGTGAGCTCAGCCTGGAGCACGCGGAGTACTTCAATAACGCCATCCGGCCGGCCCTGGCCCAGGAGGGCATCGAGATCCTGCGCTGGAAGGAGCTCTCCCCCGACGAGCAGGAGAGTCTGCACCAGCTGTTCCGCGACCGGATCTACCCGGTGCTCACCCCGCTGGTGGTCGACCCGGCGCACCCGTTCCCGTACATCTCCGGGCTGTCGCTCAGCCTGGCGGTCATGATCACGGAGCCGGACACCGGGCTGACCATGTTCGCCCGGGTGAAGGTGCCCCCCCTGCTGCCCCGCTTCCTCACCGTCAGCAAGTACCGGTTCGTGCCGCTGGAAGACGTGATCGCCGCCCACCTCACCGAGCTGTTCACCGGGCTGGAGATCCTGGAACACCACGTGTTCCGGGTCACCCGGGCCCGGGAGCTGGAGGTGGACGAGGACGTCACCGAGGACCTCATGCAGTCGCTGGAGCGCGAACTGCTCCGGCGCCGCACGGAGCCGCCGGTCCGCCTGGAGGTGGAGGAGTCCATTTCCGCCGAGGTGCTCAACCGGCTGGTCACCGAGCTGGGTGTCGATCGCCGGGCCGTCTACCATCTGCCCGGGCCGCTGGACCTGACCGGGCTGAACGCCATCGCCGACCTGGACATCCGGCGCCTGAAGTACCCCGCCTTCGTGCCCTCGGAGGCGGCGTTCCCGCACGACGGCGACGTCTTCAGCACCCTGGACAAGCAGGATGTCCTGGTCCACCATCCCTACGACTCGTTCACCGCGACCGTGGAGCGGCTGACGGTGGAAGCGGCCGCGGACCCGCGGGTCCTGGCCATCAAGCAGACGCTGTACCGGACCAGTGACTCCTCGCCGATCGTGGACGCGCTGATCGACGCGGCCGAGGCGGGCAAGCAGGTCGTGGTGGTGGTGGAGCTGAAGGCGCGCTTCGATGAGCGGGCCAACATCCTGTGGGCGCGCAAGCTGGAGCAAGCCGGGTGCCACGTGGTCTACGGGTTCGTGGACCTCAAGACGCACTGCAAGATGGCGCTGGTCGTCAGGGAGGAACCGGACGGCTCGCTGCGCCGCTACTGCCACATCGGGACCGGTAACTACAACTCGTCCACGGCCCGGCTGTATGAGGACTACGGCCTGCTCACGTCGGATCCGGACGTGGGTGGCGACGCCACCGATCTGTTCAACGTGCTCACCGGGTACAGCCGCAAGACTTCCTACGATCGGTTCCTGGTCGCCCCCTACGCCCTCCGGGCTGGCCTGCTGGAGCAGATCGAGAGGCAGACGGCCCGGCAGCGCGACGGCCAGCCGGCCCGGATCCAGCTGAAGTGCAACGCGATCGTCGACGAGGCCGTGGTCGACGCCCTGTACCGGGCCTCGCGCGCCGGGGTGCCGGTCAACTTGTGGGTCCGCGGCATCTGCTCGCTGCGGCCGGGCCTGCCCGGGCTGTCGGAGAACATCCGGGTGCGCAGCATCCTGGGCCGCTTCCTGGAGCACTCGCGGATCTACGCGTTCGGGACCCGGGACGACCCCGAGGGGAAGGTCTGGATCGGCAGCGCCGACCTCATGCACCGGAACCTGGACCGCCGGGTCGAGCTGCTCTGCTCGGTGAAGGAGCCGCGATCAGCAGCGGGAGCTCAGGGCCCTGGTCAACGCGGCCATGGACGAGGTCACCAGTTCCTGGTGGCTGTCCGGCGACGGTACCTGGACCAGGCACCACCTGGACGCCGACGGGAAGCCCCTGCGCGACCTGCAGGAGTACCTGCTGGCGCGGCGTGGGCACCTGACTGACGGCTGACGGCGTGGAAGCCAAACCAGAAGGCACCGAGATCCGGGCCGCGGGCGCCGTGGTCTGGCGGCCCGGGACCGACGGTCCCGAGGTAGCGCTGGTCCACCGCAGCCGCTACGACGACTGGAGCCTGCCCAAGGGAAAGGCCCTGGCCGGGGAGCATGTCCTGCTGACCGCGGTCCGCGAGGTGGAGGAGGAGACCGGGATCCGGGTGGTCCTGGGCCGGCGTCTGCCGTCCACTCACTACCAGATGCACGGCAACCGGCCGAAGACCGTCGATTACTGGGCGGCGAAGCCCGCCGGCGGCCCCCAGCCCGCCTTCGTCCCGAACGACGAGGTCGACCAGGTGGCCTGGCTGGGCATACCGGCCGCCCTGGACCGGCTGAGCTACCCGCATGACGCGGCCGTGCTCGACGAGTTCGCGGCCGGCCCGCCCGACACGATCCCTTTCATCCTGGTCCGGCACGCCTCGGCGGGAAACAAGGACGAATGGCGGGCGGCCGGGCACGGCGACGACCTGAAACGGCCGCTGGACGACGAGGGACTACGGCAGCGGCAGCAGCTGGCCTCGCTGCTGCGGTGCTACGCGACCGGGCAGGTGTTCAGCTCGCTGGCCGAGCGCTGCGTCGAGACAGTCCAGCCGTACGCGGAGGCCACCGGGCAGGGCGTGCATCCTGATCCGTCGCTCACCGTGGGACTGGCCGCGGCCGGTGACGCGCGGCGCCAGGTGGACGAGATCCTCGGCAGCAGGCTGCCCGCGGTGCTCTGCGGCCACCGGGAGAACCTCTCGCTGATCCTGGAAGAGGCCTGCGCGGTGCTCGGCGCGAAGGCCACCGAGAGCGGGCCGCTGCCGCTGGGCGGTTTCTGGGCTCTGCACGTCGGGTGGAACGTCCTGGCCTCCCAGGAAGAGCATCACCTGGTCGACGGCTGAGCGGTTGACTGTCTGCACCCACCCAGTCGTGGTGCCCGGGAGGTGGCCTGATGCTGCTCATCGTCGGTGAGGCACTCGCCGCTTTCATGCGCCAGCTCGCCACTGACGCCGATCAGGACCTGCCCTTTTCCGGTCCGTGGGCGAGCGGGGCTCCGGCTATCGCCGCTTACTCAGCCTCGATGCTCGGTGCCCCCACCCACCTGGTCGCCGGGATCGGCCAGGACGCTGCCGGAGACAACATCCGGAGCCGCCTGTCCGCCGCGGGCGTGACCTGCCACGAAAGCAGCGGCGGCCAGCTCAGGCCGACCGCGGCCGCGTACATCACCTATTACCTGGACGGTCACCGCGAGTTCGAGTTCGAGGTCGCGGACACCGCAGCCACCGCCGTGCTGGAAGCGGACCTGGCCAGCCTGCCGGAGTCAGCGTCGTGGCTGCACCTTTCCGGGTCAGCGCTGCTGTTCGGTGAACCGCTGGCCGCCTCGGCGATGAGCGCGCTCCGCCGGGCGCGCGCGGCCGGGGCCACCGTGTCAGTGGATCCGAACGTGCGGACCGAGGCACTGACTCCATGCCGCGGGCGCACTGCTCGCTGAGGCGCTGACCCTGGCCCACGTGATCTTCCCGAGCACCGGGGAGATCGAGGCGCTCGGCCTGTCGGTGGCGGAACTGACCGGGCGGGGGGCCACGGTGTGCAGCACCGACGGCCCGCACGGTGCCCGGCTGGAGACGCGCGAGGGAACCTGGGTGATCCCGGCCGAGTCGTCTGATCCCGTTGACACCGACGGGGCCGGGGATAACTTCGCCGGCGGGTACATCGCGGCCAGCATGGCCGGCGCGACGCCGCAGGAGGCCGCCCGGGCCGGGTCCCGCGCTGCCGCGGAATCGATCGCGGTCCTCGGCCCGATGGAGGCCGGGCTCACCCGGTGGCGGCGCCGGTGATCGCTGGCCGCCCTCAGACTCCGGCTATGTCCCAGTCCATCGTGGCGGGCAGGGCCCCCTCGAAGATCAGCAGCCAGCGCTTGATCTCGATGCCGGTGCCGCCGCTGTAACCGCCCAGCCCGTTGCCCGCCACCACCCGGTGGCACGGGACGATCAGCGGAAGCGGGTTGGAGCCCATGATCCGCCCGATGGCGCGGGCCGGGAGTGAGATCCCGTCCGGTCCGGCCACGGCGCGCTGGGCCAGGTCCCCGTACGTGAGCGTCTCCCCGTAGCCGGCCGAGTCGTAGAGCACCGACAGCACCTGGTGCTGGGCCCGGGAACAGCCGGACCAGTCCAGCGGCAGATCGAACACCTGACGCTGCCCGGCGAAGTACTCGGCCAGCTGGTCCCGGGCCGCACCCAGCAGGCCCGCGGCGGCCTGGCTCGCCCCGGGATCCTGCCCGGGCCGGCCGGGGCCACCGGGCGTCCTGAAGTCAACTCGGGCCACGCCCGCGGGGCTGCAGCCCACCGCGAGCGGCCCGACCGGCGAACTCAGCGTGGCCCAGCTCAGTGCGGCCGGGCCGGGTGTGGCCGGGCCCGGTGTGGTCGGCCGGGCCCGGAGTTGCTGAGCTTTGAGCTGCTGAGCCCGGTGTCGCCCTGGCCAGTCCGGTCATGGTTCCCCATCCGCCTTCTGTCGGCCCAGGGTTGAGACTACGCACCCGCACTGACATTTTCGGCCGCCCGCCTGGCATTTCGGCAGCCGGCCTGGACCCGCGGCCCGTTGTCGGTGCTGCCACCTACGCTCGGTCCCAGGTCACGCGCCCGCTGGGAGGCACCATGGACGAGGCACCAGTGCTGAGGCTCTCCGGTGTGGTTCTCGACTCGCCGGACGCGGGGGAGCTGGCGGCCTTCTACCGCCGATTGCTGGGCTGGGCGGTGGAGGAGGACGAGCCGGACTGGGTCCGGCTGCGTTCCCCGGCCGGCGGATCCGGGCTGTCGTTCCAGACCGAGCCCCGCTACGTGCGGCCGGTGTGGCCCGCCGGGCCCGGTGACCCGCAGATGTCCGTCCACCTGGACATCGTGGTCGAGGACCTGGCGATAGCGGGCCGCCATGCCATCGCGGCCGGCGCGGTGCTGGCTGACTACCAGCCTCAAGACGACGTGCGCGTCTACCTGGACCCGGCCGGCCACCCGTTCTGCCTGGCCCTGTCCGATTAGCCCGGCGAGGCCGGCGGACCTGGCCCCGCCGGTGAGGCCGGCCGGCCCGGCTCATCCTGCCCCGGGCCCAGCCGGTCATCGATGATCGCGCCGATCCGGGCGGTCTCATCCGCGACCCGGCCCAGCAAGCGGTCGAACTCGCCCGGGGTGAGCTGGTCACGATGCCGGTAGTACTCGGCCAGGCCGCCCAGGACGCTGAGCGGCTTGCGCAGCTCCCGGCCGGTAGCGGCGATGGCCTGGCGTTTCTGCTCGGCGGCCCGGCGGGCCACCGACCCGGGCTCGCCGGCCGGGGCCCGGAGCTGCCCGAGCTGGGCCGCCACGGCGCTCAGTGCCGGTGCCACCCGGTCCGGGCGGAGCATGGCGCGGATCACCCAGGCGGCCAGGCATCCGGCGGCCAGCAGCACGAGGCCGCTCGCAGCCAGCAGCATGACAGCCAGGCGGCTGGTGGCCTCTCCGATGCGGGCCAGGCTGACGCTCACCACGAGGGTGCCCGGGGAGCCGGTCCCGGCGGGGCTGGTGACGTGGAGGTCGAAGTCCTCGGCGCTGTAGGCGTAAGGGATACGGTGCGCCCGGTAGCGGATCGGCTCGGCGATGGCCAGATAGCTGCCGTGCCGGACAGGCCGGACCGCGGCCGGCCGGTGCCGGCTCGCCAGGACCCGGGCCGCCGCCGCGTGCAGGCCCGGCCCGGCCAGACGGTCCGGACCGGTCCGCAGGACCAGCTGGCCACCGGACCCGCGCACCTCGATACTCACCCCGCCCGCCCCGGCGGCGAGGTCGCGGAGCTCCGGGGGCACCGGTCGCGGGTCGCGAGACCGGCGTGAGCAGGAACGGGCGGCTGGTGAGCTGCCCCGCGTAGGCGCGCAGCTGCTGCGTCGGCCTGCCGGGTCAGCTCGCTCCGGGTGGCCGAGACACTGGCCACCACGATGATCCCGGCTCCGGCGGCCAGCAGGCACACGGCCGCGGCGACCAGTCGCACCCTGAGCGAGGGCCGCACCGGTCGCCGGGTGAGGATCTTCCACCGGGGCACGCCGTCCTGCCGCACTCCACCAGTCTGCCGCCTGCGGCCGCGTTCCGCCCGCCCTGAACCGGAGGGTGGGCCTGTGTACCTAGATGGGTACGTAACTGCTCTGGTACATTCGCGCTATGGAAGCTGTTCTGCGGGCCCTGGCGGACCAGAGCCGGCGGACGATGCTGGACACCTTGACTGGCGGCCCGGCAACCGCGGGTGAGCTGGCGGCGCTGCTGCCGATTGCCCGCCCGGGGGTATCGCGGCACCTGCGGGTGCTGCGTGAGGCGGGACTGGTCAACGTCCGCCAGGAGGCGCAACGGCGCGTTTACAGTCTTCGTCCCGAGCCGTTCGCCGAGGTCGATGAATGGCTGGGCCGGTACCGCGCCTTGTGGGAACAGCGGCTGGACGCCCTGCACACCGAGGTGGCGCGGGGGAAACGCGAACGAAGGAGCGCCAGATGACCAGCAACGCAGGTGGCAGCGGCCGCATCCTCGGCAGCCTGCGATCAGCAGATGGCCAGGGCGTCGTGCGGATGGAAGACCGCTTCGACACCGATATCGGCGACCTGTGGTCCGCACTCACCGATCCGCGCCGTCTCGCCCGCTGGCTCGGCGACGTCGAGGGCGATCTGCGCCTGCGCGGTGACTTCCGGGCCCGCTTCTTCGCCAGCGGCTGGGAAGGCACCGGGCGGGTGGAAGCATGCGAGCCCCCGCGGCATCTCCTGGTGCTGACCAAGGACCCGGACGTGCCGTACGAGCTGGTCATCGAGGCCACGCTGACCGCCGATGGCGACCAGACCATCCTGGTCCTGGAGGAACGGGGCATGCCGCTGGACCAGCTCGCCGCCTACGGGGCCGGGATCCAGGTCCATGTCGAAGATCTCGCCGCGCACATCGCCGGGCGCGGGCGCGGTGACGCCGAGCCGCGGTGGAGGGAGCTCCTGCCTGCCTATCAGGACCTGGCCGCCAATGTCGGCTAGCCCGCTGCTGCGAAGGGGGTCACGGCGACCTGCTCGTTGATCAGGCCGCGAGGCCGCCGAGCCAGTTCTGCCACGCTTCGGTCTCGGTCGACGGGTCGCGGTCGTCGAAGTAGTGCGCGGTCGCGAAGACCATGTCGTTGTAGCCGTGGATCAGCATGTACATCGCGTCGTCGGTACGCATGCCCACGAAGCTCGGCGAGCCCACGAACTCCACGGTGCCGTCGACCGGCTCGATCCCGGGCACGCTGAGCCGCGCCGGCTGACCGTCCGCCGCGTCCGCGCTGACGCCGACTGCCGCCGTCATGGCCGCCCACGAGTCCTTGGTGACCGGCCCCGGTATGAACAGCGAGTGCTTCGCGGTGCGCGGTGCGAAGTGCGTCAGGTAGACGGCGAGCTTCGTCATGTAGGCGTGGTCGCCGACGGACAGGCCGTTGTATTCGGCCTCCCAGTTCTCGCCGAGGAGACCACTGTGCACCACGCGCACCACCGCGCCGCCGCCGCCGCGCGGCTCGATGAGCCACTCGAAGGCCATGAACGTGCCGTCCGGCTTCTTGTCTTCCTGCGTTGCGAACCGGTGACCGGGTTCCCAGGCGGTGATGCTGGAGCTGGACACCTCGCCGAACATGGTGAACGTGCTGGTCTTGCTGGCGCTGTCGATTTCGGTGCGCCCCATGAGCCAGGAGTCGACTCCCGGCCCCGACGCGATCGCCTCCCACACCTCGTCCGGCGTGGCGTCGACGCTGAACTCGTTGCGTACCTCGAATGGATGTGTCATGACTGCTGCTCCTCTGCTGGCGGGTCGGCGTCTTCGGTGATGCTCGGGTGCACCGCGACGATAAGGCGGTGCGGCCGACCAGTCTGGGTCTGGTATTTACCGATAATTCCGGTGATCGCGTCCGTGAGCTCACCCAGGAAAGCGGCGCGATCAGCCGGCTTCGCGAACCGCACCTCGGCGTCGAGCCCGAACGTGGCGAGCGGCTTGCCGGCCCGCGCCGCCCCGTTGATGAGCGCGCCCGTCTCCCGGACGAGCCGCGCGGCGAGCGCGAGCAGCCAGCGCGCGGACAGCCGATCGGGCGACCGGGCCGGATCGGGCGCGACCGCGGCGAGCGCGGCCGGCGAGATCACGTAGGCCGCGGCGGAAGCCCGCACGACCCGCTCGGTCATGTTGCCCTTGCGGCGCTCCTCGACCAACTCCACCAGACCGTGCTGCTCAAGGGTCTTAACGTGGTAGTTGACCTTCTGCCGGGCCAGCCCAAGCCGCGCCGCGAGTGTGGTCGCGGTGTGTGGCTCGGCCAGCTCCGCGAGCATCCGGGCCCGGATCGGATCGAGTGAGACCTCCGCGGCTGCGGCATCCTCGATCACCGCGACATCTTGCATGCCACCACCCTGTCACCGACAATTCTTATCGTCAAGACTGTAAGAACTGTCTGGAAGAATTTTCTTTTCCGTGCTGGCCGTGGTCATGTACCGCTGTGTGGTGCCAGCCCGCCCGGTCGCCGTCCTGGGAAGATAGCGGCATGGAACGTGTGCTTGGAATCGGTGGGTACTTCATCCGGGCCGCCGACCCGGCGGCGCTGGGCGCGTGGTACCGCGAGTGCCTGGGCCTGGACGCCGATGAGCACGGCCTGTGGCATCCGGAACCCGGGCTGACGGTGTTCGCGACGTTCGAGTCCGGGACCGGCTACTTCGGGTCTCCCGCCCAGCAGACCATGCTCAACTTCCGGGTCCGCGACCTGGATGCGATGCTCGCCCAATTGCGCGCCCAGGGAGCGGACGTGGCCGCGGAGACGCAGGACATGGAGGGCGTCGGCCGGTTCGGCTGGGTCACCGATCCCGAGGGCAATCGGGTCGAGCTGTGGCAGCCCGCCTGACCGCGCGGGGAAGGTCGTTACTCGTCGCCCTTTTCGGCTAGCCGGAGCAGCGCGCCAGCGATAGGCCCCGAGGTGAGTTCTACCTGCCAGGGCCGCGCCCCGTAGCCGGCCAGATGAGCGGCGACCGCCTCGCCGGTCACCGGGTCCGGCGGCTGCCAGGCCAGCCTGCGCACCGAATCGGGCTGCAGCATGTTCTCGGCGGGCAGCGAGTGCTCGTCGGAGAGGGCCGCGATGACCGTCCGCACTGCGGCCAGCCGCCGGGCCGCCTCAGGGTCCCGCTCGTGCCAGCGGTGCGCGGGCGGCGGACCATCCGATACCTGGGCGGAGGGCCGGGGGAGCGCCTGGTCGGCCTCGGTGTGCGCGCGGCGGATGGCGGCGAACCACTCCTGGGCGTGCCGCTTGGCCCCGCGGCCCTTGAATCCGGACACCCCGAGCAGGGCGGCGGCCGTGGTCGGGGCCGCGCGCGCCGCCTCGACGATGGCCGAATCCGGCAGCACCCGGCCGGGCGACAGGTCGCGCCGCTGGGCGATCCGGTCGCGCTCCAGCCATAGTTCCCGGACGATGGCCAGGCCGCGGCGGGTACGCACCCGGTGAATGCCGGACGTGCGGCGCCAGGGGTCAGTCCGCGGCGGGGGCGGCCCGGCGTTGAGCACGGCCGCGAACTCCTGCCGGGCCCACTCATCCTTGCCCTGGTCCAGGAGTTCCGCCGCCAGCGCGTCCCGCAGGTCCACCAGGACCTCGACGTCGAGCGCGGCGTAGCGGAGCCAGTCGTCAGGCAGCGGGCGGGTGGACCAGTCCGCGGCCGCGTAACCCTTCTCCAGGGCCAGGCCGAGGACGTTCTCGACCAGCGGGCCGAGCCCTACCCGCGGGTAACCGAGCAGCCGCCCGGCCAGTTCGGTGTCAAACAGCCGCTGCGGCCGGTATCCGAGGTCCGCCAGGCAGGGCAGGTCCTGCGAGGCCGCGTGCAGCACCGCTTCGGTGCCGCTGAGCGCCGCATCCAGTTCCGACAGGTTCGGGCAGGCCACCGGGTCGATCAGCACGGTCCCGGCGCCCCGGCGGCGCAACTGGACCAGGAAGGCCCGGTGACCGTAACGGAAACCGGACGCCCGTTCGGCGTCCACCGCCACCGGCCCGTCACCCGCGCCCAGCGCGCGGACTGCTTCACCGAGCGCGCCGGCCGACGTCACCAGCGGTGGCAGGCCATCACGAGGCTCCAGCAGCGGGATGGCCGGCGGGCGTTCGGGTGGCTGTTGCGCAGCGGACGTCTCCGGCTCCAGCGGCTGGCTGGCCTCGTCTGTCACTGCGGCCGCCGGCTGCTCGGCAGCGCCGTCACGCCTTCGGACAGCGGTGGCAGGCCGGCCGCCGTGCAGAGCGCATCACACCACGCGGCCAGGTGCCCATCCAGGACCTCCGGTCCGGGGGTGCTGCCGGAGCCAGCCGGGGAACAGCGCCGGCGACCAGGATGCCCGTAGCTCGAACCCAGTGGCCGCAGGCTCGGATTCCTTGGCCCCGAAACCCTCGGTGACAACCGTGGTCACCGTGCCGCTCGGCTCGGCGTAGCCGCTGGTGCGCTGGCCCAGCGCCTCGGTCAGCCAGGTCCAGCCCACCTGCCCGATGAGCGGATCCTCGGCGATGTCCGGGTCCAGGTCGGCGTGGATGTAGGCGATGACCCGCAACGACCCCGCCCAGCCGGTCTGCCCCGCGGGGTCGTAGAGCAGCACGAGCCTGCCACTGGCGATTTCCTCGTCGTCCACCAGCACCGTGGCCGCCATCGCGCTGGCGTACGGGGCCAGGGTTCGCGGAGCCGGAACGTCCTCGAAGACCAGTTCCGGGCGCAGCCCGCCGAGCTGATCACGCTGGGCCTGCAGGCCGGCCACGATGACGCCGAAACCGGCCGCGGCGTCGTCACCAGGCGGCATCGAAGGCTGAGCCGTGTCGCCCGCTGCCGCTGGTCCGCTGGCCTGCCTCATAAGGTGAGCGTACGTCGTCACCATGGACTGTCACGCGGCGCGCCCGGTCAACTCCGCCGCGGCGAGGGGCTGCCCGGGGGCCGGGAGGATGCCGAGGAGGACGGCACCGCCGCAGGCCATGCAGTACCATTCCGGGCAAATACCCTCGGATCCGTCAAGACAGCGTCCCGGATCAGGATGGACCTGGGCGAATGCCCTTATGTCCCGACAATCCGTGCAATAGCCACTGATCTGGTTCACGGTCTCGTGACCTCCTCACCTATAGGTGCCGCAGGCGTCCTCATCTGGGGGTTTTGGGCTACGGCGCCAGGCAGGTGTCGATCGTGGCACGCGGAGCTCGCGGATCGGTGGATCTCGGACGGCGTGTCCCGATGTCACCTGGGCGGATGCCGCGGGTCAGCCCGCGTCCTGTGAGATCATCACTGATGTGGATGCGCAGCCCAAGACCCTCGATGAGTCTCCGTTCCTGCTGGCCTGCCGCCGCCAGCCGGTGCCGTACACGCCGGTCTGGTTCATGCGCCAGGCCGGCCGCTCGCTGCCCGAGTACCGGCGGGCGCGGGGCGGAATGCCGATGCTCAAAGCGTGCTCCCGGCCGGATGTCATTACCGAGATCACCCTGCAGCCGATGCGCAGGTACCCGGTGGACGCGGCCATCCTGTTCAGCGACATCGTGGTCCCGTTGCGGGCGGTGGGGCTGGATATCGACATCAAGCCCGGCGTCGGCCCGGTGATCGGGGAGCCGATCCGCGGCGAGCGGGACCTGGAGCGGCTGCGCCCGCTCGAGCCCGGTGACGTGGGCTTCATTACCGAGGCCGTTACCGCGCTGGTGGCCGAGCTAGGCCCCAAACCCCTGATCGGCTTCGCGGGCGGCCCGTTCACGCTGGCCTCCTACCTGGTCGAGGGCGGGCCGTCCAAGAGCCACGACCTGACCAAGTCACTCATGTACGGCGACCCGGCCCTGTGGAACGCGCTGCTCGGCAGGCTGGCCGACATCACGATCAGCTTCCTGCGGGTACAGGTGGCCGCGGGTGCGTCAGCGATCCAGCTGTTCGACTCGTGGGCCGGCGCGGTCAGCCCGGAGGACTACCGGACCGGCGTGCTGCCGCACAGCCGGCGGATCTTGCAGGCGCTGGCCGACACCGGCGTGCCCCGGATCCACTTCGGGGTGGCCACCGGGGAACTGCTCGGCATGATGGGCGAGGCGGGCGCGGACGTGGTCGGGGTGGACTGGCGGGTGCCGCTGGACGAGGCGGTCCGCCGGGTGGAGCCCGGCAAGGCGCTGCAGGGCAACCTGGACCCGGCGATCCTGCTCGCCCCGTGGGACGAGATCGAGCGGCGGGCCAAGGACGTCATCGGGCGCGGGCGGACGGCCGAGGGGCACATCTTCAATCTGGGGCACGGGGTGCTGCCGGCCACCAATCCGGACGTGCTGGCCCGGCTGACGGATCTGGTCCATGAGGCGTCGGCCCGGGAACCGTGCCTGGTTCGTAGGCTCGCTGCGCATCGCTGGCCGTCGCGCGCGACCGCTCGCTGCGCATCGCTGGCTGTCGTCGCGACGCCTCGCCGGTACTCCTTCTCCCAGCGCAATAAGCGCCGGGAGAAGGGCACCAGCGCGCCGTCGCTCAGGGGCGGGCGGCCAGACCGGCGGGACCTGCGCTGCCTTGAGTCCCTGCCGTCGCTCAGGGCTGGGCGGCGGGATCGGCGGGGCCTGCGCTGCCTGGGCCCCCGCCGCCGAACAGGGACCTGCGGCGGAAGAGCCAGCGGCGGCTGCGGTAGACCGCGTAGCCGATCAGCGGCGAGGATCACGGCGAAGGGGAGGGCGGCGCCGGCTCCGGTCAGGACCACGTCGACGGAGCGGACCAGGCCGTGCCAGCCGGCCTTGAGGCCGCCGATGAAGCCGGCCGCCGCGTGGTGCTTCTTGTGCTGGGTGGCGGCTGCGGGGGCGACCAGGAGGAGGGTGACGGTGCCGAAGGAGGTCTCGTGGTTCAGGGCACGCTGGCGGGCCAGGAGGGACTCCAGGGTGGACTCTTCGGCGTTGATCTGGTTCTGGACGGTGAGCAGGCTGCTGACTGAGCCTGCGTGGCGCAGCAGGCTGCGCAGCTGGCTGATCGCCGCCTCGGCTGACGTCACCCGGCTGGTCACGTCGGCGACGGTCTGGGTGACGTCCTGGGCGTGCTGGGACATCGCCAGCCTGGCGCCCAGCTCGGTGGACAGGGCGCCGAGCGTGGCCTGGTAGGCGCTGACCGGGATCTTGAGCTGGAGGCTGACCGTGGACCGGTCCGGATGGGCCCGGTTGAGCGCGGTGTTCTCGCTGGACACGTACCCGCCCGCCGCGCGGGCCAGCTGGGTGGCCCGGGCTGCGGCCTGGGTGAGATGCGCGGTGCGCACGGTCACGCTGGCCGTGTAGATGATCGATTCGGTCACGGGCAGGGCCGTGAGGGAGGTGCTCCCCGCGGACGATCCGGCCTGGGAGGCACCAGAGCCCGCGGCGGCGCGGGATGCGGCGTGCGGTGCGGCGGCCATCCCGGCCGACGATGATGCGGATGAGCCACCCGCCGAGCATCCGGCGGCGAGCAGGCAGGCTCCGCCGAGCAACGCGCTGGATGCGACGGCCCGGGCCAGCAAGGACGATGTCATGCCGGTCGGACGCGCCAGCCTGCCAGCCCGGTTCCGGCTCTGGGGTCACAGCTTCGCAACGTGCTCGTCCGGCTCCGGCTCTGGGTCAGGGGACCTGGTCCAGGGCCGGAGCGACAGCGCGGCCGCCGGGAACAGCAGGACGGACAGCAGCGACGCGCCGATCAGGGCGGCCGCGCTGGCCGGGTTGATCAGGCCCAGATCGCTGCCCAGGGCCGCCACGACCACCGGGAAGGTCAGCGTGGTGGCCTGGAGCAGCCCGGCTGCCGCGGCCGGGCGGGCACCCAGCTTGCGCCGGTACAGCAGGGCGGGGCCGCCGCGCACCAGCCCGATCGCGAGCACCAGCAGTGGGACCAGGATCAGTGACGAGGCGTGCGAGAAGAGGGCCCGCACGTCGAACTGCACCCCGGTCATCACGAAGAACACCGGCACCAGGAAGCCGTAGCCGATCGCGCGGAGCTTGGCCCAGTACCGCTCCTGGTTCGGCCGCTCGTCGCCGTCGGAGATGCCCACCACCATGCCGGCGATGAACGCCCCCAGCAGCGCGTCCACGCCGAACTGGTGCGCCAGCGCGGTGAACAGCAGCAGGACCACGAACGCGCCGCGGACCCGCAGCTGGGTCGTGTCGTCATCGGAGTCGGCGAAGACCCGGGCCATCGCCGGGGTGCGCCACAGCCACCTCAGGATCAGGGCCAGCACCAGCGCGGCGACGCCCATGACCAGGACGTAGATCACCTGCACCACGGTGGACTCGGGCTGCGCGGAGAACAGGATGGTCAGCAGGAGCAGGGAACCGAACTCGCCAACCGAGCCGGCCACCACGAGAAGCTGGCCGAACTCGGTGGTGATCTCCTCGGCGTCCCGCAGTACCGGGACGAGGACTCCCAGCGTGCTGGCCACCAGGCACAGCGCCAGCAGCCGCACGTCGGCGCCCGGCGCGATCGCGTGCAACCCGAACGCGACCGGGACGGCCAGGACCAGGGAAATCAGGAAAGCGGTCCCGGCCAGCCGGAAGGTCGGCCCGCGGAACCGTTCCGGCCGCACGTCCTGCCCGGCCAGGAAGAGCAGGAAGCCCAGGCCCAGCAGGTACAGCACCTCGGCCGCGCCCTGGGCCCGGACCAGGCCCAGGACCTGCGGGCCGACCACGATTCCCACCAGCACTTCGAGCACCACGGGCGGGACCAGCCGCCGCGGCACCAGGCGGGCGATCAGCGGGGCCACGAAAGCCGCCAGCGCCACTACGAGCAGCCCGCCGTACTGGATCGTCACCTGATCCGCCCCCCGGTGGTGGTGTACCCGCGCGATCTAGCCGCACCCTTAGGGTGAACGCGTGGAGCAGCCTGAGCAAGACTTTCCGGTGGTCGCGATCATCGGGGCCGGGATCGCCGGGCTCGCCGCGGCGTTCTTCCTGCGCGGCGAGCCGGTCCGGGTCGTCGTGCTGGAGGGGTCCCGGCAGACCGGCGGGAAGCTGTCCGTGGCCGAGGTCGCCGGGTGCCGGGTCGACGTGGGAGCTGAGGCCCTGCTGGCCCGCAGGCCCGAGGGCACCGGGCTGGTCCGGGCGGCCGGCCTGGGTGACGACCTGAGGTCGCCGGGCACCACCGCGGCCCGGATCTGGAGCCGGGGGGCGATGCACCGGCTGCCCGCCCGGCAGTACATGGGCGTGCCCGCGGATACCGGGGAGCTGGGCCAGACCGGGCTCCTGTCGGCCGAGGGGCTGGAGCGGGCCGCCCGGGAACCCGGGCTGGCCCCCACGCACCGGGACGGCGACGTGTCGGTGCAGGGTTACGTGGCGGCCCGGTTTGGCCAGGAGATCGTGGACCGGCTGGTCGACCCGCTGCTCGGCGGGGTGTACGCCGGGCGGTCCGAGGAACTGTCCTTCGAGGCGACGCTGCCCGGCCTGGCCCAGGCCTCCCGCACGCATGCCTCGCTGGCCGGGGCGGCCGCCTCGCTCCTGCCACCCCCGCCGGCAAATCCACCCCCGGGCGGCGGCTCTCCCTCGGCAGGCGGCCCGCCCGCCAGCCCCGCGCGGCCCGCCGTGTTCACCACCCTGGCCGGCGGCCTGGGGGTGCTGCCGCCGGCCCTGGCCGCGGCCTCCGGTGCCGACGTGCGGACCGGGGCCATGGTCCGCGAACTGGCCCGCACGCCGCGTGGCTGGCGGCTGACCATCGGCTCGGCGCACGCCCCCCAGTACCTGGACGCCGACGCGGTGATCCTGGCCCTGCCCGGGCGGCCGGCCAGCAGGCTGCTCGGCGGGGTGCCGGGCGCGGGCGCGGCGGCCGCGGCGCTGGGCGGGATCAGCTACGCCAGTATGGCCATCGTCACCCTGGCCTACCCGGACACGGCGTTCCCCCAGCTCCCGGAGGGCAGCGGATACCTGGTCCCGGCGGTGGACGGGCGGCCGGTGAAGGCGGTCACGTTCTCCTCGGTCAAGTGGCCGCATCTGCGGGACCGCGCGGGCGGGCTGGTCTTCGTGCGCTGCTCGGTCGGCCGCATCGGCGAGGAGGCCATCCTGCAGCGGGACGATGGCGAGCTTGCTGCCCTGGCCGCCGCCGACCTGGCCGCCGCGACCGGGGTCCGGGGCGCCCCGGCCGACGTCCTGGTCACCCGGTGGGGCGGCGCCCTGCCGCAGTACACGGTCGGGCACCTGGACCGGGTCGCCCGGATCCAGGCCGGCCTCGCGGCCCAGCCCGGCCTGGCGGCCTGCGGCGCCGCCTACGCGGGGGTGGGCATTCCCGCGTGCATCGCGACCGCGCGGGCCGCGGTGGATCAGGCCATGGCCGGGCTCCGGGCCGGCGTGTCAGGTGATGCCGCGCTCCGGGGCGGGAGCACGCACGGTCAGGGCGGAGAATAGGGCCCATGGGAACGACTGAGGGTGTAGCAGAAGGCGGCGTCCCCGAGGAGACCGGCGCGGAGAGCCCGGGAGGGGCAGCCGGCACCGGCGTGCTGCCCGCCGACCCGGCGCCGGACCCGGAGCCGCAGCGGCCCCGGGCCCGGGATCTGAACGAGCTCATCCGGTACACGATGTGGTCGGTGTTCCGGATCACCGGGTCAGGTGCGCTGGAGGCGGCCGGGTCGCTCGAGGGTGTGGGCCGGGACGGGCTGGCCGACGAGGTGGCCGAGCTGTCCCAGCAGGCGGCGGGCAAGGGCGTGGTCACCCGCGGCTGTTACGACCTGCAGGGCCTGCGGGCCGACGCCGACTACATGTTCTGGTGGCACGCGCCGTCCTCCGATGACCTGCAGGAGATGTTCGCCCGGTTCCGCCGGACCGGCCTGGGGCGGGCCAGCGAGCCGGTCTGGTCGGCGATGGCGCTGCACCGGCCCGCGGAGTTCAACAAGAGCCACGTGCCCGCGTTCCTGGCCGAGGAGGAGCCGCGGGCCTACGTGTCCGTGTACCCGTTCGTGCGGTCCTACGAGTGGTACCTCATGGACCCGTCGCAGCGCCGCGAGCTGCTCGCCGAGCACGGGAAGATGGCCCGCGAATATCCCGACGTGCGGGCCAACACCGTGGCCTGCTTCTCGCTCAACGACTACGAGTGGCTGCTGGCGTTCGAGGCGGACGAGCTGCACCGGATCGTGGACCTGATGCGGCACCTGCGCGGGGCGCGGGCGCGGCTGCACACCCGGGTCGAGATCCCCTTCTACACCGGCCGGCGTAAGCCGGTCCATGAGCTGGTCCACGCCCTTCCCTAACGGCAGGCGCGCAGGCCGCCGTCCCGGGCCGACGGCGCCCGGGGTGCTCAGCTCTTGACCGCCGTGGCCGGCTGCTGGCCACCAGCTTCGGCGGCCGCCTCCGCGCTGCGCCGGGCCAGGTGGGACGGCCACCAGTTGTAGCGCCGGCAGAGCACCACGATGGCGGGCACCATCAGCGTGCGGACCAGGAAGGTGTCGATCAGCACGCCGAGCGCGATGGCCGCGCCGAGCTGCTTGATCTGGCTGGTCGCGCCGGTGATCCCGGCGACGCCGAAGGTCGCGGCCAGGATCAGCCCGGCTGACGTCACCGTGGTCCCGGTGTGGTGCGCCGCGGTCCGGACCGCGGCGCGCAGCGGCGCATGCTGCGCCTCCTCCCGGATCCGGCTCATGACCAGGATGTTGTAGTCCTCACCCAGCGCCATCAGGAAGATGAACAGCAGGAACGGCAGCACGAAGTTCAGCCCGGACTCGCCCGCCCGCGATCTGGAAGAGCAGCACCGCGATGCCCAGCGCGGCGAAGTAGCTGAGCAGGACGGTCGCGACCAGGTACAGCGGGGCCACGACGCTGCGCAGCAGCAGGCCCAGCAGCAGCGCCAGCAGGACGATCACGATCGGGACGATCTCCTTCAGGTCGCTCTGGGACACGCTGCTCACGTCGTAGGAGGACGGTGCGAGCCCGGCCACACCGCTGTCGGTGGCGCCCACGGTCTGCTGGACACTCGTGGTGGCGCTGCGCATGGACGGCGTGGCGTTCAGCGCGGCGGTGGTCGAGGGCGCTCCCGCCGACAGTGACGTGTAGAACTGCACGGTCTTGCCGTCCGAGCTGATGAACTGGGACAGCGACCGGTAGAGGTCGTACTGGTCCGCGGGGACCGGAGTGCCGGCCGGCTCGGTGGCCGGCAGCTTCCCCGGCGGTCCCAGCTGCTGGTACAGGCTGTTCAGCTGGGCTGTGGTCAGCTTCGTGCCGTTGGGATCGAACGGGCCGGTCACCGACGCGAAGACCGACTTGCCGCCCAGGTCGTTCTCGGCCTTCTGCACCGGGTCCAGGTTCTTCCACACCGAGGATTTCCAGACCATCAGCACCCCGGTCGGGTTGGCCACCGCGGCCGGGTAGTGGTTGTTGATCACGTTGGTGCCGTTGGCCGACTGGCTCCCGGCCGGGCCGGTGGTCTGGCCGCCGAACCCGCTGGAGGTGTACGCGGCCGCGAACACGCCCAGCACGCCCAGGAACACCACGCCGGCGACCAGCGTGACCACCGGGTGCGCGATGACGTGGTCGGCCAGCCGGGCGTAGACGCCCTCCTTCTTGGCCTCCCGGACCGGGCGCGGCCAGAACACCTTGGTGCCGAACACCCCGAGCAGCGCGGGCAGCAGGGTGAGCGCGGCCAGCAACATCAGCGCGACGCCCAGCGCGAGGGCCGGGCCCAGCCCCGAGTACAGGCCGAACGAGGCCAGCACCAGGGTGAGCAGGGCCACGATCACCGTGCCCGCCGAGAACGTGATCGACTCGCCCACGTACCGGCCCGCGCGCTCGATGGCCGTGTGGGCCGACGCGCCCCCGGCGATTTCCTCGCGGACCCGCATGATGAGGAACAAGCCGTAGTCGGTCCCCGCGCCAAGCAGCAGCACGGTGAGCATGGTCTCGGTGATGGTCGACACCTGGAGCCCGGCCTTGGACGCCTCGGCGATGATCGCGCCGGACATGAGCAGCACCCAGACCGCGGGCAGCAGCGTGACCAGCGGCGCGCCCACCGCCCGGAACACGATGATCAGCATGACCAGGATGATCAGGACCGAGAGATCCTCGGTGAGTTTCTGGGCGTGGGCCTGGGAGTTCTGGTTGTCCACCGCACTGGGCAGCTGCCCGGTGAGATAGGAGGACAGGCCGGCCGGGAGTGCGAAGCTGCTCATGGTGGAGCGGATAGCCGCGACGGTAGGGGACGCATTGGTGCTGGAGGTCTGCACGCTGATAACCAGCTGGGCCTTATCGACCTTGCCGTCCTTGGACAGGCCCTGGTCAGAGACCGACACGACGTGGTCGTCTTTGGCGATCTTGTTCTGGAGCTTGGTGATGGACTGCAGGTCGCTGGAACTCAGCTTCGACTTACCCAGCACGACCAGGGTGCCCGTGGTGTCGTTCGTCGGCTGGAACGGCGCGGCCAGGTTCATCGCGTGCACGCTCGGCGAGCTGGGCGGCAGGAACGAGCTGTTGTCGGTGTTGACCGCGCTGCCTAGCGAGGGGAACAAAGCGATGCACAAGGCCCCCGCGACCAGCCAGAAAGCGATGATGGCGTACCGGAACCGGATCGCGAACCGAGCCAGCCCAGCCATGAAGTTTCCCACAGCGCCCCCCAGGTCGCGTCCCCACGCGCTACCGGGGTCAGTACCCAGACGGGGAATTACTAAAAATGCGGCGAGATCGGCCCGGTCCGGGTCAGCTCTCGGCGGGTTCCAGGTTCAGGGATACGGAGTTGATGCACCAGCGCTGGTCGGTGGGCACCTCGTAACCCTCGCCTTCGAACACGTGACCGAGGTGGGACTCGCAGTTGGCGCAGCGGACCTCGACCCGCCGCATGCCGAGCGAATCGTCCTCGATCAGGATGACGGCGTCGTCCTCGGTCGGCTGGTAGAAGCTCGGCCACCCGCAGTGCGAGTCGAACTTCGAGTCCGACCGGAACAGCTCGGCGCCACAGGCCCGGCAGCGGTAGACACCCTCGGTCTTGGTGTCGGTGTATTCCCCGGTGAACGGCGCTTCGGTGCCCGCCTCACGGAGAACCCGGTACTCCTCAGGGCTGAGCGCTTCCCGCCATTCGGTCTCTGTTCGGCGCACCTTGTCCATGCCCGTGAGACTACCCGGCCCCGGTACCGCTACCCTCGTGTCGGCGAGATCACGGAGGCGTTGACTCATGGAGTGGCTGAATGAGCCAGCTAGCTGGCAGCGGACCGACGACGTATTGCAGGTGAACGTCAACCCCGGCACCGATTTCTGGCGGGTAACCGGTTACGGCTACATCCGTGACAGCGGCCACGTCTACGGTGAGGTGCTGGCGGGCGACCTGGATGTGGCGGTGCGGATCCGCGGGAACTGGTCGGCCCAGTACGACCAGGCCGGCGTCATGCTCCGGGCCGACGAGCGGACCTGGCTGAAGACGGGGATCGAGTACTTCGAGGGCCGCCCCCGGCTGAGCACCGTGCTGACCCTGGGCATGTCCAGCTGGACCGTGGCGAACCTGCCCGACGACACCAACGATGTGGCGCTCCGGCTGTCCCGGCGCGGGGACGCGGTGGAGATCCGTTACAGCACCGGCGACGGCGCGCCGGATCTGGCCGCCCTGGTCTACCTGCCGCCCGACGCTGAGTTGCTGGCCGGCGTGATGTGCGCGGCGCCCGAAGGGTCCGGGTTCAGCGTGTCGTTCCATGAGCTGCGGATCGCCAAGCGCGAGCAGCCGGCTGGGCAGGGTTAGCGGCGTTGCCGCCGGGCCGCCGCGGGGCCGGACCCTTTCCCGGCGCAAATAAGCGCCGGGAGAAGGGCACCGGCCCCGCGGCGGCTGCCTCGCCGCCTGGCCTGGCCCGATCTCACAGCGTGACGTGGTGCACCGGGTCGGGGCACGCTGAGGGCTTGAGGAGCACCTGGTCTATTTTGCCGGCCGCCTGGACGTCTGCGAGGACTGGGCGGATCCGGGCCAGGTCCTCGTCGCTGGCTGAGATGACTAGCTGGCGGACGGGGGCTCGCATGGAGAGGCGGGCGGCTGATTTGGCGCCGCGGACTGCGGCTATGGCGGCGGAGGCGGCGTCTAGTAGGGCCGGGTCCGTGTCTTGGGCTTGGGCTCTTAGCTCGGCTGGGGTGGGCCAGGGGGAGCGGTGGATGGAGCCTTCTTGGTGCCAGGACCAGGACTCTTCGGTGACGAAGGGGAGGAACGGGGCGAACAGGCGGAGCAGTACCGACAGGGCCGCTCTTAGGGCGGCTGTGGCTGAGGCGGCGGGCTGGGGGCCGTGCTCGCCGTAGGCCCGGGATTTGACCAGCTCCAGGTAGTCGTCGCAGAAGAACCAGAAGAACGACTCGGTCTCGTGCAGGGCCCGGGCGTGATCGTAGGACTCGAACGCCGTGGTGCACCCGGCCACCACGTCCGCCAGCCGGGCCAGCATGGCCCGGTCCAGGGGCTCGCTGAGCCTGCCTGCCTCGCAGGCGCCGCCCCCGTCGCTTGCGTCTTCCGGACCAGGTCCCGGGGCGAGAGACAGCACGAACCGTGAGGCGTTGAGGAGCTTGATGGCCAGCCGGCGGCCCACCCGCAGCTGGGCTGGATCGAAGACCATGTCGGTGCCGAGCCGGCCGCTGGCCGCCCAGTACCGCATCGCGTCCGAGCCGTGCTTGCGCAGCGAGTCCATGGGGGTGACCACGTTCCCCCGGGACTTGGACATCTTCTTCCGGTCCGGGTCCAGGATCCAGCCGGAGATCGCGGCGTGCCGCCAGGGAGCCACGCCGTACTCCTCGTGGGCGCGCAGCACCGTGTAGAACAGCCAGGTCCGGATGATCTCGTGCGCCTGCGGCCGCAGATCCATGGGGAAGATCCGGTCCAGGTCCGGCCCGCTGGCCGCGCGGGCCGCGATCTGCGGGGTGAGCGAGGACGTGGCCCACGTGTCCAGCACGTCCGGGTCGGCCGCGAACCCGCCGGGGCGCCCGCGCTGCTGGTCGGCGTACCCGGGGGGCGGCTCGGCGGCCGGGTCCACCGGCAGCAGGGCCTCATCCGGGACGATGGGCGTGTCGTAGCGGGGCAGGCCGTCGCCGTCCAGCGGGTACCAGACCGGGATGGGCACGCCGGAGAACCGCTGGCGGCTGACCGGCCAGTCGCCGGACAGCCCGTTCACCCAGTTCTCGTAGCGGGCTCGCATGTGCGCCGGGTGCCAGCTGATCTCCCGGCCCCGGGCCAGCAGCGCCTCCCGCAGCTCCGGGTCCCGCCCGCCGCTGCGCAGGTACCACTGCCGGGTGGTGATGATCTCCAGCGGCGTGTCGCCCTTCTCGTAGAACTTCACCGGGTGCACCACCGGCTCCGGCTCGCCGAGCAGGTCGCCGGCGGTGCGAGCCGCGGCGGTGACCCGGGTCCGCGCCTCGGCCAGGGTGGCGCCGGCCAGGTCCTGGTAGGCGGCCCGGCCGGCCCGGCTGGTGATCCCCGGCGGCGGCGACGCCAGCAGGCGGCCATCCGGGCCGAGCAGCGGCCGGGTGCCCAGGTCGAGATCACGCCACCAGGTCACGTCGGCGGTGTCGCCGAACGTGCAGACCATGGCGATGCCGGTGCCCTTGCCGGGGTCGGCCAGCGGATGTGTCCGCACCGGCACCGGCACGCCGAACAGCGGCGTGGTCACCGTCGTGCCGGCCAGCGCCGCGTAACGCTCATCGTCTGGATGGGCGACCAGCGCCACGCAGGCGGGCAGCAACTCCGGCCTGGTGGTGGCCACGGCCACCGCGGCGCCGTCCGGGCGCCGGAACGCGAGCCGGACGTAGCTGCCCGCCACCTCCCGGTCTTCCAGTTCGGCCTGGGCCACCGCGGTCTGGAAGGTCACGTCCCACAGGGTCGGGCCCTCCGCCAGGTACGCCTCGCCCCGGGCCAGGTTGCGCAGGAACGCGCGCTGCGAGGTGGCCCGCGCGTTCTCGTCGATGGTCTGGTACTGGGTGGACCAGTCCACCGACAGCCCCAGCCGCCGCCAGACCTGCTCGAACGCCTGCTCGTCCAGGCCGGTCAGCCGCTGGCACAGGGCCACGAAGTTGCGCCGGGAGATGCGCACCGGCTCGCCCGCCGGCCGGTCCGGCGGCACGAACGCCGGGTCGTAGCGGAGCGCCGGGTCACACCGCACGTGGAAGTAGTTCTGCACCCGGCGCTCGGTGGGCAGGCCGTTGTCGTCCCAGCCGATCGGGTAGAACACGGCCTTGCCGCGCATCCGCTGGAACCGCGCGATCGTGTCGGTGTGGGTGAACGAGCAGACGTGCCCGATGTGCAGCGCCCCGCTGACGGTCAGCGGGGGAGTGTCAATGGAGAAGACCGCCTCACGCGGGCTGGTGCCGCCGGGGGCTTGGCCGCCTGGGGTTCTTGCCGCTGGGGTTCTTGCCGCTGAGCGCGGCGGGATCAAACTTGTACTACCCCGGACTCTTCCCACCGGCGCGACCACTTCTCCTCGATGCCCTCAAGCGACGGCTTGAGTGGCATCGGGCTGGCCTGGCTCGCGCGGGCCGGGGAGGCCGGCGCGGCCGCGGGACGGGAATCGGTACTCATGGCGGTCAGGGTAGCGCATCACGGGCCGCGGACGCGATGAGGATTCCCGTGCCGCCCAGGCCCGTGCGGCCCGGATCCCGGCGGCCCGGTCCTCACCAAGCGTGAGCATGTACGTCCCGCGTTACCCCTCAGCGGGGCGCAAAAAACCATAAAAGGGCAGCAAGTGCGTATCACTGCGAGCTGTAGCCCGCGGATGCTGGGATACTTAAGACATGCTGCGGGCGTCGGGTGGACGGCTGGTCGGCAGGGACGGTGAACTGACTCGCCTGCTCGGCCTGCTTGACGACGCCAGCAACGGCCGCCCGTCTCACGCCCTGATCAGCGGTGATGCAGGCGTGGGGAAGACGCGGCTGGTCGCCGAGCTGGCCAGCCGGGCGTCCGACCGGGGCTTCCTGGTCCTCTCCGGCCGCTGCGCTGAACTGGGCGACAGCATCCCTTACCTGCCGCTCGCCGACGCACTGCGGGAAGGCACAACTACGCCAGGCGCCGCAACGGAACCGCTCGTGGCAGCCCTCGCCGCCCGCCCGGTCCTGGGCCGCCTGCTGCCGGACCGGGACGCCGTGGCGCAGCCGGGCGGGGAAGTCTCCGGACTCGCCCAGCAGCAGCTGTTCGGCGCCGTGCTCGGGCTGCTCGCCGAGCTGGCCGAGGGGCATCCGGTGCTGCTGATCCTCGAGGACCTGCACTGGGCCGACCGTTCTACCCGCGACCTGATCACCTTCCTGAGCCGGGTGCTGCACCGGGAGCGGGTGGCCGTGGTGGCCACGTACCGCACCGACGACCTGCACCGCCGCCATCCGCTCCGGCCGGTGGTGGCGGAGCTGCTGCGGCTGCCCAGCGTGGCCTCCATCGAACTGGGGCCGCTGGGCTACGCGGACATGGCTGATCACCTGACCGCGCTGGCCGGCCAGCCCGCTGGACCCCGCCGCCCTGCACCGGATGGTCGCCCGGGCCGAGGGCAACCCTTACTACGCGGAGGAACTGCTGGCCTCGCTGGCGCCGGCCCGGTCCGGCGGGGTGGCCGGTGCCCTGGGCGGCGGGATGGGCGGCGACGTGCTGCCCAGCGGGCTGGCCGCGCTGCTGCTGGCCCGGGTGGAGCAGTTGCCCAGTGCGGCCCAGCAGGTGCTCCGGGCCGCGGCGGTCGGCGGGCGCCGGGTCGACGACGACATCGTCCGGGCCGCGTCCGGGCTGGCCGGGCCCGAGTACGAGGACGCGATCCGGGACTGCGTGGCCCAGCAGTTGCTGGTGCCGGGCGGCGCGGACGGCTACGTGTTCCGGCACGCCCTGATCCGCGAGGCGCTCTACACCGACCTGCTCCCCGGCGAGCGGACCCGGCTGCACGCCCGGTTCGCCGAGCTGCTGGCCGACCCGGGCCGCCTGGCCGCCATACCCGGGTCCGCCGCCGAGCTGGCCCATCACTGCCTGGCCAGCCACGACATCCCGGGAGCCTTCGCCGCGTCGGTCCGGGCCGGCCAGGAGTCCGAGCGGCTGGCCGCCCCGGCCGAGGCGCACCGGCACTACGACGCCGCCCTGGCGCTGTGGGAGCGGGTCAGCGAGCCGGAGAAGCTCGCCGGGCAGGACCGGGACCACCTGGCCTTCTGCTCCGCGAACTGTGCCGCGTCCAGCGGCGAGATCGCCCGGGCCGTGCAGCAACTGCACCGCATCCGCGGCTTCCTCCGTGAGGACACCGACCCGGTGCTGGCCAGCCGGGTGCACGAGCGGCTCGCCTACTACCTGCTCGAACTCGACGCGGCGTCCGACGCGGAGGCGGCCGCACGGGCGGCGGTGGAGCTGCTCCCAGCCGACCCGCCGCGCAAGGAACGGGCCCGGGCCCTGGCCACCCACGCTCAGACGCTGATGCACGCGGGCGACGAGGCGGCGGCCTCGAGGCGGGCCCAGCAGGCCCAGGTGGCCGCCCGGGCCGCGAATGCCCCCTGGGTGGAGGCGGATGCCCTGGTGACCCTGGGCATGCTGGCCGAGCGCCAGGGCGAGCCTGCCCAGGCCCTCGACCTGTTCGCCCAGGCCTACCGGGAAGCCCAGGCCCTCAACATGCTCGGCGTCGAGCTGCGGGCGGCCTTCCAGGTAGCGCGGGCCCAGCTGGAGAGCGGGGACCTCGCCGCGGCGGCCGCGACCGCGCATGAGGGCGGCGAGCGCGCCGACGCGGCCGGCCTGGGCCTGGCACCCTACGGCCTCGACCTGCAGTACCTGCACTACCTGGCGCACTACTCGGACGGTTGCTGGAGCCACGCCCAGGAGCTGGCCGACGGCTTCGGGGTCCGGGTGACCACCCCGGCCGAGGCCAGGCTGTCAGCCATGGCCTTGTTCCTGGACGTGGCCCGGGGCAGCCCGGCGGTCGCGGAGCGCCGGGCCTGGCTGGAGCCGTTCTGGGCGGGGGACAGCTTCGGCGCCTACATCGCGCGCGGCCTGCTGGCCGAGCACGCGCTGTGGCGCGGGGACACCGCGACCGCGCTGGCCGAGGTGGCGGCCACCCTGGCCGAGGTGGACGTCGAGGGCGGCTACGGGCCGCCCGCCATCCGGGTCGCGGCCGTGGGCCTGGCCGCCCGCGGCGACCAGGCCCGGCGGGCCCGCGCCGCCGGGGACGAGGAAACCGCCGCGGCGGAGGTGACCGCAGCCGCGGTGCTGATTGACGCCGCGCGGGAGGGCGCCGCGTTCCCGCGCCGGCCCAAGTTCGTGCTGGGCGTGGACGGCCGCGGCTGGCTGGCCCGGGCCGAGGCGGAGTGGGCCCGGGCCCAGGGCCGCAACGATCCGCAGGCCTGGCAGGCCGTGGTGGAGACGTTCGGGCCGGCGTTCAGCTACGAGACGGCGAGGTCCCGCTGGCGGCTCGCCGAGGCGCTGGCCGAGGCGGGACAGCGGGCCGAGGCCGAGGCCCAGTGGTCACTCGCGCTGGACGCCGCGGACGAGCTGGGCGCGGCGCCGCTGGTGGCCGCGCTGCGTGATCTTGGCCGCCGGGCCCGGCTCGGGCGGCAGCCGGGCGGCGGCTCCGGTGGCGGCCCGGGCAGCGATCCGGCCGACGTCCTGGCCGGGCTGACCGGCCGGGAACTCGAAGTGCTGCGCCTGCTGGTCGCGGGGCGCAGCAACCGGGAGATCGCGGCGGCGCTGTTCATCGCGCCCAAGACGGCCAGCGTGCACGTGTCGAACATCCTGGCCAAGCTGGACGCGGCCAGCCGGGGGGAGGCGGCGGCCATCGCCGCGGCGGCCGGGCTGGCGCCGGCGGACGGTTAGCCGCGGCTCCGCCGCCCGGCCGGACGGGATCAGCGCCCGGGCTGGCCACCAGGAGCGAGCTCGGTGAGGATCTCCTCGGCCCGGGCGACCGCGCCGACCGGATCCGCGTCAGGCGCCCCGACCAGCGGATCCCAGTTCAGGTCGTAGAAGACCTCGGTCACCCCGCGCTCCGCGAGCCATTCCACATCGGCGCGGATGTCGGCGTAACTGCCGGACAGCAGCACCCGTCCGCCGCCCTCGGGGACAGTCACCGGCGCCCCCGCCCGGACCACGCCCCGGCAGATGATCCGGATCGAGTCGGGGTCGCGGCCGGCTTGCGCCGCCGCCGACCCGGACCACGCTGATCCCCTCGCTGATCCGGGACAGGTCGGTCCGGCTGGAGGTGACCCAGCCGTCCGCCAGCCGCCGGCCCGCTCCAGGGCAGGCCGCGCGATCCCGCCGAGCAGGATCGGCGGCCCCGGCCGCTGCACCGGGTCGGGCGCGAACCAGCCCGCGGGCACCTCGTAGTCCTGACCGTGGAACTCGGCCAGCCCTTCGGCCCAGATTCGCCGCATGACCTCGATATATTCGCCGGTCCGCGCGCCCCGGCGGGCCATGGTCCCGCCCGCCAGGGTGAATTCCTCCGGGAGCCAGCCGATGCCCAGCCCCAGCTCGAGCCGGCCGCGGGACAGCACGTCCGCGGTGGCGGCCATCTTGGCCAGGTACCCCGGCGCGAGATACGGCATGTTCACCACCGCGACGCCGAGCCGGATCCGCTGGGTCACCGCGGCCAGGTAGCCGAGCGCCACCATGGGGTCGAGCACGCTGTGGTAAACGGGCTCCATAGCCGAGCCTTCAGGCACCATGAGCCGCTGGAAGGTCCAGAGTGAGGCGTAGCCGGCGGCTTCCGCGCTGGCCGCGATCGACGCGAGGGTGTCCGGGGTCGCCCACACACCCGAGACCGGGGCACCAAAACCAATCTTCATTCCGCTCAGCCTAGGGTGTCCTGCCCTCGCTGGCCCCAGGGCGTCTCGGTAAGCTGTGCGGTCCGGTCCGGTCATCTCCAGGGGAGCTCGCCTTGCCCACTGATCCTCGCGCACTGATCGGCGTGCTGCGCAACTCACATGACCGGCTGGCCGGCCTGGTGCAGCCGCTGGTCCCCGAACAGCTGCGCGCCCAGTCCTACGACCCGGACTGGACCATCGCCCAGGTCCTCTCGCACCTCGGCAGCGGCGCGGAGATCGCCACCCTCAGCCTGGCCGCCGCGCTGGGCGGGGGCCAGCTGGACCAGGACGCGTTCCCGGCCATCTGGGACACCTGGAACAACCGCACCCCGGAGATGCAGGCTGCTGACGCTCTGACCTGGGACGGCGAGCACGTCAGCCGGCTGGAGCAGCTCACCGGCGAGCAACTGGACTCGATCGGGCTCGACTTCTTCGGCCGCCGGCTGGACGCGGCCGGGCTGGTCCGGCTGCGCCTCAGCGAGCACGCCATCCACGTCTGGGACGTGGCGGTCACCGTCGACCCGGGTGCCTCGGTGGCGGACGACGCGATCCTCCCGGTCATGGAGCAGATCACCCAGCTGTTCCAGTTCGTCGCGAAGCCCGCGGGAGAGGCCTTCCGGGTCCGGCTGCGCACCACCGACCCAGAGGGCGACTACCTGCTCGACGTGGGAGAGTCGGTGACCCTGTCGGACTGGGCCGGGGCCGGTGCCCCGGCGGTAGACGGGGAGATCCAGCTGCCCGCCGAGGCGCTGCTCCGGCTGTTCTACGGGCGGCTCGACCCGGACCACACCCCGGCGTACACGGCCGAGGGGATCGAGCTGGACCGGCTCCGTGCGGTGTTCCCCGGCTTCTAGCCCCGGCGGGTTTGCTGAGGCGGCACTTCCCGCGCTGCTGCCGGGAGCCGCTGGTCAGATGGTGACCCGGCGCAGGGTGGTGAGGCCGCCGAACCCCATGGCCAGCGCGATCACGGCCAGCACGCCGGTCACGGCCAGCGCCGTCACCGTGGTGAAGAAGTGCCCGACCCCGGACCAGCTGCCGGTCGCCGACACGGCTATCACGGCCAGCAGCGCCACGAGTATCTGGGCGGCGATGAAAGCGACCAGCCCGGGCACGCTCCACCGCCGGAACACCAGCCCGTACCACATGCCGTACAGCACGAACGCGACCAGCAGCACGAACGATGTCAGCCACGTCTCATACCAGGGGCCGTTCAGGATCCACGGGATCCGGAAGTAGTGCAGGTTGAGACCCCACCCGTTGGAGGCGCGCTCGATGAGCTGCAGCAGGGTCAGGCCGAGGCCGTAGACCACGCCCAGGGTCAGCACCAGCAGGGCGGTGCCGGCGTAGTAGGTGCGGCGGCTAATCCCCATCATCAGCCCGAACGGAAGCGACCTGGTCATGCTCAGCGACCCGCAGAGAAGCATGAAGATGTACAGCGACACCAGTCCGCCGGTATAGATCCCGTCCGGGCTGGCCGGGACGGCCAGGGCGACGCCGATGTTCACCAGGAAGCTGAAGGCCATGATTCCCCACGGCAGCGCCAGCCAGGTGATGCGGTCCACCAGGTGGTAACGGCCCACGTTCACCAGCGTGTTCATGCGCTCACCTTCTCCTCGGCCGAGACGCCGGCCGCGTGGACCAGCAGTTGCTGCAGGGACAGGGGTTCCAGGCTCAGGTGCAGCGCGCGGGCCCGGGCCTGCGCCGCCAGGTCGAGCGGGTCGGCGATCGTGACCGCTGCCCGCGAGCCGAGCCGCTGCCGGTGCCAGACGGTGCGGCCGGCCACGAACTCCTCCACCGCCGTGGCCGGCCCGTTCACGATCATGCCCGTACCCCGAACCTCGTCAGCGGGCGCGTCCAGCACCACCCGCCCGTGATCGAGCATCACCACGTACTCGAGCAGATCCGCCACCTCGTCGATGAGGTGGGTGGACAGCAGGATGGTCCGCGGATGCTCGGCGAACTCCGCCAGCAGCCGGTCGTAGAACAGCTGGCGCGCGACCGCGTCCAGGCCCGCGTAGGGCTCGTCGAACAGGGTCAGCTCGGCGCGGGCCGCCAGCCCTATGACGATCCCGACGGCGGACCGCATCCCGCGCGACAGCCGCTTGATCCGGCGCCGGGGCGGAAGCTCGAAGTCCTCGAGCAGTTGCTGGGCCAGGTCTTCATCCCAGTTCGGGTAGAACCACGAGGCCACCCGGATCGCATGCCGCACCTGGAAGTCCGGGTAGGACTGCTCCTCCCGCACGAACACCATGCGCCGCAGCACCGCATCGTTCTCCGCCGGGGTCTCGCCGAACACCCGCAGGTCGCCTGAACTGGGGAACTCTTGCCCGGTGATGATGCGCATCAGCGTGGTCTTGCCGGCGCCGTTGCGGCCCAGCAGGCCGGTCACGGTGCCCGGCTCGATCGACAGGGAGACGTCGTCGAGCGCGACCTGATCGCGGTAGCGGCGGCCCAGCGCGGTCGCGGAGATCGTCGGGGTCATGGCGTGCTGCCTCCGTTGTGCCAGCCAGGTCCCTGGATCAGGGACACCAGCGTGTCGGTGTCGATGCCCAGCCGGTTGGCCTCGGCCAGCATCGGGTCTACGTACTGCTCGGCGAACCGCTTGCGGCGGCTGGCCCGGAGCTGTTCGCGGGCCCCCGTGGCCACGAACATCCCGATGCCGCGCCGCTTCTCCAGTACCGCCTCGTCCACCAGCAGGTTGATTCCCTTCGCCGCGGTGGCCGGGTTGATGCGGTAGAAGGCGGCCAGCTCGTTGGTGGACGGCACTCGCGCGCCCTCGGCCAGCGCGCCGTCGACGATGTCGTCGGCCAGCTGCTCGGCGATCTGCACGAACAGTGGCGTCCCCTCGTCCAGCGCCGGCACCGCACCTCCCGGTTAGGTGGTTCATTACTTGACTAATGTACCCATGAGGCGGACCGGGGTCAACGGGCGGATCCGGCGGCGCGTTTATCCGGTGGCCGGGGCGGCGGCGGGCGTGGCAGCCTGAGTCCGTGCTCAGCGACGACGAGATCAGCGCGTTCCTGGCCGACGGGTATGTCGCGGTCCGCGGTGCGGTCCCGGCTCCCGTGATCACGGCGATCCAGGACGCCATCTGGGGCGAACTGGGCCGCCAGGGTGTCCAGCGCGACGACGCCTCGACGTGGACCGCCCCGGTGGTCCGGATCCCGTGCCCCGAGGGCGGCCCGTTCGCCGAGGCGGCCACCATGCCGGTGCTGCAGGAGGCCTGCGACCAGCTGATCGGGGCCGGCCGGTGGTGGCGGCGGGCCGGGATAGGCGGCAGCGTCCCGGTGCGGTTCCCGAGCGAGGCCGATCCGGGCGACGCGGGCTGGCACATCGAGGCCAGCTACGAGGACGGCGGGCAGTGGCGGGTCAACGCCGGCTCCCGGGCACGCGGGCTGCTCGCGCTCTACCTGCTCACCGACGTGGATCCGGACAGCGCGCCGACCCGGCTGCGCCCCGGCTCGCACCGCGACGTCCCGCCGATCCTGGCCGCGGCGGGGGATGCCGGGATGGAGTGGCTGCCTGCGGCCCAGCAGGCCGCGCGGGCCAGTGCGCACCGCCCGGCCGCGCTGGCGACCGGCGAGGCTGGTGACGTGTTCCTGTGCCACCCATTCCTGGTCCACGCGGCGTCCTGGCCGCACCGGGGGCAGTCGCCGCGGATGATCGCCCAGCCCGGGGTGGCGCTGCACGGGCAGTACGCATTGCGGGCTGCGCCGGGGGAGACGCCGCCCCCGGTGCAGCAGGTGATCCTGGACAGCCTGGCCGCCGTCGCCCCGTGACAGCCGGTTAGCGCGAGGACTCCACGAGGCGGGCCACCTCGCGCGCGCATCCCCAGGACAGGGTCACGCCGCCGCCCCCGTGGCCGTAGTTGTGGACCACCAGCCGCCCGGCCCCGCGGCGTTCACCGTCGCGGCCCGCCGCCTCGGCCTCCAGCCGTACCGTGCGCCGGACCGGGCGCAGGCCGACCCGGTGCTCCAGGATCCGGGCGGTGGCGAGCCGCGGGTCGATGGCCGCGCAGTCGGCCAGGATCCGCCGCGCGGTCGGGGGCCGGGGGTCCAGTGACCAGTCGCCCGCGATCTCGGTCCCGCCCAGCACCACCCGGTCCTGGTGCGGGAACACGTAGCTGAGCTCGTGGGTCTCGTCCGGGCCCCCGATGAAGAACTCCGTGAGGCCCGGATTCTCGGCCACTACGACCTGGCCGCGGACGGCGGTCACCGACGGGTCGGGCACGAAGTCGCGGGCCCCGGCCCCGGTGCAGTTCACGATCACCGGCGCGGCGGTCTGCTCCACGGCCTGGGCCAGCGAGGCCAGCGGTGCGGTGGTGAGCTGCCCGCCCGCACGACGCAGCCGGCTCGCCAGGTAGTCCAGGTACACGGGCATGGACACCACCGGTGCGGTGTATCGCCAGCCCGCCGTGAACCCCGCGGGCAGGGCCGCCGGGTCGCAGGGACCCAGGTCGGTCAAGGGCGCGGCCCAGCCGGGGCGCGGGTACGCGGCCCGCGCCACGTCGATGCCGCTGACCAGCCGGACTCCGGCGCCGGGGTCGGTGGCCAGTGCGGTGAGCACCTCGAGGGTCTCGGCACACCACCGGGTCACCCGGCTGGTGTCCTCGACCAGGTGCCGTCCCCAGATGGCCCCGGCCACGGCCGACGTGGTCTGCTGCGGGGACTGTCTGGCCTGGACGGTGACGGCCAGCCCGGATTCGGCCAGGCACACCGCGGTCGTGAGCCCCGCGACACCCGCGCCGATCACTAGCACCCCATCCGCACGATCTGTCACCCCCCGACCGTAGCGCCCGGCGGGAAGCGCGCCGCCGCCGGCGGACCGCGGACCGCCGCCGGGCCGCCGCGGGGATGACGTCCGGTCGGGGGACGCCGGTCAGGGGACGTAGGACGGCTGCGGATGCGGGGCGGTGGTGTGCTGGCCCCGGAACAGGATCGAGGCGATCTGGGTCAGCGTGTTCACGCCGTAGAAGAATCCCGCCGGCCCGTCCCGCCGTAGTTGTAGAGGTTGTCCATGACGGCCAGCGTGTACTCCTGCGCCGGCCGGCGAACCCCACCGTATTCGTGATCCACCAGGAGTCGCCGGGGCTGATGTCATCCTGCTCCCAGCCGTCCTTGTTACCCGGCTCGTTCTGCGGGCCGGCCCCCCACACTCCCCACTGCTGGTCGTGCACGCTCACGTGCTGCAACTGGCGGACCAGGTAGTCCCGCACGCCGGCCGGGGCCTGGGTGAGGACATAGTTCATCAGGTGGTCCAGGTCCTTGGCGGTGCAGTACATGAAGCCCCAGTTGATCATTCCCTCGAACTGGGCCCGGGTCATCCCGAAGGCCCGGATCCGGGCCAGGAAGCTGGCGTTCTCGTACTTGCGCCACAGATCGTTGGCGTCCGCGTCGTTACTGGTGTGCAGCGCCTGGTACATCTCCCGCCAGTCAGTGGCGGTGAGGTGGATGCGGCCGCGCCGGTTGCGGAGCAGCAGGTCGGTCATCTCGGCCAGCTTCATGGTGGAGGCGGCCGGGTACAGGGCGTGCGCACGGCCGTTGTGCCAGACCGCTCCGGTTACCCGGTCGTCGAGCACGATCCCGATCGAGCCATGCCGTCCGGCCAGGTAATGCTGCACCTCGGTGATCCGCTGCCGCATGACGCAGGAGAAGCCGGGGGCGATCCCAGTGCAGGTGGGGGTGGGCGGGGCGGCCACGCTCGGCGACGGCGAGGCCAGGGCCCCGGGCGGCGGGGTGTCCCTGGCCGACGCGGGAGACGAAGGCGGCGGAGGGCCGCCTGGCCCGGACCCACCGCACCCGGCCAGGGCCAGCCCGGCTAGCGCCAGCCCGGCTAGCGCCAGCCCGGCTAGTGCCGGTCCGGCCCGGCCAGCGGCCGCGCGGCGGAAGGCGGCGGGACCGGGCCCGCGGCGCTGCGGGCAGGCGGCCGGGGAACGCATGCGGGCCAGGATAGGGGGTCTGCGCGGCGCCGGGCGCCGCGGCGCATCTCAACTGTCGAGACGCCCGTAAGAAAAGACTCACCGGATCGTCTGGCCTGCGGCGGCCAGGGCGGCTGACGGCCCGCGCGGCCTGGAGCTGGACTGTCATGCCCCGGCAAAGCGCGCTGGTCATGCCGGGGAGGCGGGGTGAGCCCGGGACGGCCGGGGAACCGGCAACGAGGGGCGCGGCTGCGGCCCGTGGACGGCCCGTGGACCCCGGTCCGGGCACCGGCAGGCCTGCGATCTGCGGCGAAGTGCCGCAAGCGGACTTGCTGCACCGGGTGTCGCGCATAAGCTCGGTCGGGTCGGGAAGATGGTCCGCATCCCCCCTGCCGTGAATTCCGCGCCGGCCAGAGCGGGGGACTCACAAGGCAAAGGAGGACGGTTAATGAGCGGGAGGCGCGGACTCAATCTGAGCGCCGCCCAAGTCATCGCTAGCGTCCTGGCCACCCTGAGCGCCGCGGTCGCCGCCTCTTTCCTGGGGGTGGCTGGCACCCTCCTTGGTGCGGCCCTGGGCAGCGTGGTCAGCACCATGGGCACCGAGATCTACAAGCACTACCTCCAGCGTTCCGAGGAACGTCTCCGGTCTGCGGGGCAGGTGCTGTACCACTCAGCCGCCCGGACCGGGACCGGCAACACCAATGCCCAGGCGGGAGCGGCTTCCGGCGGGCGGCACGCCGCCTACCAGGGTTCGGCGGGTCAGCGAGGTGTGACCCGGGACCTGGGAAATCGCGATGTGGCAGGCCAGGACCCGGCGAACCAGGACACGGCCGTCTGGGACCGCCGGCAGTACGGCACCCCGCGGGATCCCCGCGAAACCCAGACGATCCCGGGCTTCGGTACCGAATGGGCCGGAGCCGCGAACGGCGGGGTCAGCAACGGCGGCTCACCGAACGGCGGAACGTCGAACGGCTGGGACGGCTCCGGTGACAGCGCCGGCCAGCATGCTCACGGGAGTATCACCCCGGAAGGGGCGGACGGCGACGCAGCGGGCCATGGCACCGTGTGGGCCGCGATCACCAGTTTCTTCGCCAGCCTGACCCGGCGGCAGTGGCTGACCTACGGCGGCATCGCCGCGGGGCTCTTCGCCGTCGTCATCGCGGGCATCGTCGTGTTCCAGCTCGCCGTGGGCAGGCCGCCGCTGAGCAGCCCGGTGCGGCCACGCCGCGCGGCAGCAGCAGAGGACCACACACCCGTCCAGCACGCCGTCGGCCACGCCGACCGGGTCCACGTCGGCCAGCCCGACGTCCTCGGCCTCGGGGACGCCGACGCCGACCTCGGGGACGCCAACCCCGGGTACGTCCGGCTCGGCGTCACCCTCGACCGTGCCGTCGCCCACCCCGAGCACGGGCAGCAGTGGCGCGGCCAGGACCCCCAGCCTGGCCACCCCCAGCCCCTGACCACCAGCCCGCCATCGTGATCATGACCTGGGTGTCGCTCGACACCCAGGTCATGATCACGAACGTGATCGGCGGCCAGGGTTGCTCTGCCGCGGGGCACGGGACGCGTGAAATCCTGGGCCCATGACGAAGCGAATCTGCGTAACCGGCGCCAGCGGGCGCGCCGGGCGGGTCACCGTGCGGGAACTGCTGGCCCACGGGTACCAGGTGGTGGCCACCGATCGGGTCATGCCCGCCGAGGACCTGGGGGTCCGGCCGCTGCTGGCTGACCTGACCGACTATGGCCAGGCCACCGAGGTGCTCCAGGGTGTGGACGCGGTGGTGCACCTGGCCAACATCCCGGCCCCGGAGATCCACACGCCGGCCACCACGTTCCACCAGAACATGGCCATGAACTTCAACGTGTTCACGGCTGCGGTCCAGGCCAAGCTGGAGCGGGTGGTGTGGGCGTCCAGCGAGACCACACTGGGCCTGCCGTTCGACGAGCCACCCCGCTACGCCCCGGTCGACGAGGACCACTATCCCGTACCGACCAGCACCTACGCGCTGTCCAAGGTGGCCAGCGAGACCGTGGCCGGGCACATCTCCGAGTGGTCCCAGATTCCGTTCATCGGCCTGCGGTTCTCCAACATCCTCGGCCCCGCCGACTACCAGCAGTTCCCGGAGCACTGGCCAGACGCGGGCGTGCGCCGGTGGAACCTGTGGGGCTACATCGATGAGCGTGACGCGGCCATGGCCTGCCGGCTGGCGCTGGAGGCACCGGCCAAGGGTGCGGCCAGCTACATCATCGCCGCCGCGGACACCGTGATGGACCGGCCGTCCGCGGAGCTGCTGGCCGAGGTGTACCCGGGGGTCACGCTGACCCGCGACGTGGGGGAGTTCGGCACCCTGCTGGCCATCGACCGGGCCCGTGCGGCGCTGGGTTTCACCCCGCAGCACTCGTGGCGCGATCACGTGGGCCCCCGGTCATCCTGACCGTGTCCGGGGCCGGGACGGTGCCGAGCCGGACCATCCCGCAGGTCCTGGCCGACGCCGCGGCCCGCGACCCGGACGGGATCTGGGTCCGCAGCGACGAGGGGACACTCAGTTTCGCCGGGGCGCTGAGCCAGGTGGCAGCGACGGCGCTACGGCTGCGTGACGCCGGGGTCGGGCACGGGGACCTGGTCATGGTCACCGCCCGGACCACGCCGGAGTACCTGATCTGCTGGCTGGCCCTGACCGCGCTGGGCGCGGTGGTGGTATCGGTCAACCCCCGCAGCGCTCCGGCCGAGCTGGCCGGCCTGGCCCAGCAGACCCGGCCGCGCGCGCTGATCACGGACGCGGGCCTGGCCCCGCTGATCAGCCGGGCGAGCGTGGCCGGGCGCTTCCCGCTGGGTGTCCTGGACGCCGGGGAACTGGCCGGTGACTGGGCCCACGCCGGCTCCCAGGGCCTGGTCACCGGCCAGCTGACCGGTGATCTGCTGGGCGGCGGGGTGAGCCCCGGCGACCTCGCGGTGCTCATCCCGACGTCCGGCACGACCGGCCGGTCCAAGCTGGTCATGCAGACCCACCGGGCCTACGTGCTGGCGGGCGAGGGATTCCCGTACTGGATGGAACTGACCGCCCAGGACCGGCTGATGACCTCGCTGCCGTTGTTCCACATCAACGCCCCGGCCTACTCGGTGATGGGCTCGCTGGCCTGCGGGGCGGGGCTGATCCTGCTGCCGCGGTTCTCCGCCAGCGGCTTCCTGGACGCCGCGCGGCGGCACGGCGCGACCGAGTTCAACGCGATCGGGGCGATGCTGGAGATCCTGATGCGCCAGCCGCGGCGGCCCGGTGACGCGGACACGCCGTTGCGGCTGTGCTACACCGGCCCGGCGCCGCCCCGGGAACGGCAGGAGGAGATGGAGCGCCGGCTCGGCCTGCGCATCGTGGTCGGGTACGCGATGTCGGAGAGCCCGTACGGGCTGATCTGGCCGCACGGCACCCGGCCGTTCGGCACCCTGGGCGCCGTCCGGCAGCACCCGGTGCTCGGCGTGATCAACCACGCCCGGGTGATCGACGACGCGGGCCGGGAGGTCGGCCCGGGCGGCCGGGGCGAGTTGCTGCTCCGCAACCCGGTGCTGACCCGCGGCTACTACGGCATGCCCGCCGAGACGGCCCAGGCGTTCACCGAGGACGGCTGGCTGCACACCGGGGACCTGGTCACCGTGGATCCCGGTGGGCTGTACACGTTCGTGGCGCGCAAGAAGGAGGTACTCCGCCGGCGCGGCGAGAACCTGTCGCCGGCCGAGGTCGAGGAGGTCCTCGAGGCTCATCCTGACGTGCTGGAATGCGCGGTGGTCGGGGTGCCATCAGAGCTGTCGGAGGAGGAGGTGAAGGCGTTCGTGGTGCCGGCGCCGGGACGCCGGCCTGACTTCGCCGACCTGCGGGCGCACACCGCGGCCCGGCTGGCCGCCTTCAAGGTGCCCCGCTACTGGCAGCTCATCGACGAACTGCCGCGCACGCCCACGGCGCGGGTGGCCAAGCACCGGCTCCCGGCCGGACACCCGCCGGGTGAGCACGACGCGGACGAAACCGGATAGTCCCCTTCTGGAGAGCAGACAACGACGCGCGACCCGGCGTGCAGTGGGAATTGGTTGCCCGCTGCGCGGCTGGGTTGCGGCACCACCCGGTGTCCTGCGGCCGCGTGGCCTCCCACTCTTATTGAGGAGATGTCCATGTGCGCACCCGGATCGGCCTGCGGTTGCGGAAGCACGGCCAGCGACCTCGGCGGTGGCGTCGTGATGCTGGCCGTGGGCGCGGTGGCGGCCGGCGGGGTCGTCGCATTCCTGGCGGCCCATCTGGTCTTGCTCGCGCTGGCGGCGGTCGCGCTCCCGGTGGCCACTCTCGCCACGGTCCGTTATCTGCGCCGGTACATGGTCCTGGTGCACAAGCAGCCGCCCCCGCGGGTCCGGCAGGCCGCGGTAGCAACACCGGCTCTCGCCCGCCCCCCGACGGCTCTCGCCGGGTCTCGCGCCGCTCTCGCCGGGTCTCGCCCGGCTCTCGCCCGGCCGCGCCCGGCCCTGGCCGTCCCGGCCGCCGCCCAGCTCACCATGGGCGGCTATCACCTGCACTTCCACGGGGTGTCCGCGGCGGAGGTCGCCGCGCTCCTGCGCCACGACGGTGAGCCCGCGGCGCTCCGCCGCGAGGACCTGGCCCTCCCGGCAGCCGAGGAGCGCGCCGGGGCCTGAGCCCGGCTGGCCAGTTCGATCGGCCGTGCCGCTTCTTCCCGGACCACCCGCAGGATGGTCTCCTCTACCTTGCTCGGCTGCGCATCCCTGGCATTCATGTGCCCGTCCTGCTCGTCCGGGTAAGGCCCGCGCAATTCCCCCCGATAGCGGGCCGGATTCCAGCCGGTTTCGGACTCCGGCGCAGTCCTCCCGCGTGTCAATGCCCAGCGGCTTATGGAGCGGTTTTAGCTACTGGGACACGTATCACCGGATCCCAGGCCGGATGTGTAATTCGCTCCCGGGGGGGCAGGGTGGTGGCCGTGCGCTCCCCGCGCAACGAAGCCGGGGAGCGTCTGTCCAGATGACCGGGGCGGGCGGCCCGGTCGGGTAGCGCCGGGTGGATTTGGCATTGACCGGAAACCGCGCGTCCCATACTCTACTAAATTGGTCGGGATGATTCCCCCTCGCTCTGGTCGCCCGAGGATGTGCGCAGGAGCTCTTCCATGTGAAGGAGGCCCCATGGCCCTCCCGGACTTCCTGATCATCGGTGCCCCGAAAGCCGGCACTACGGCCCTGCATGCGGCCCTGGCCACACACCCCGTGCTTTACATGTCGCCGGTCAAGGAGCCCAAGTTCTTCCTGACCGACGGGCGGCCGCCCCCCGACCGCGGTGGCGGCCCGGGCGACATCCCGACCTGGCGTGAGCAGGTCTGGCGGCGGGAGGACTACGAGGCCCTCTTCGCGCCGGCCCCCGCGGGCCAGCTGCGGGCCGAGTCAACCCCGTTCTACCTCTATGACGCCGCGGCGCAGCGCCGGATCCGGGACCAGATCCCGGACGTCAAGATGATCGCGATGCTGCGTGACCCGGTGGAGCGGGCCCACTCCAACTGGACCCACCTGTGGTCGGCCGGCCTCGACCCGATCGGGGATTTCGTCCGGGCCTGCGCGGACGAGGACCGCCGGGTGGCGGCGGGCTGGGCGCCGTTCTGGCACTACACGAGGCTGGGCCGGTACGGCGAGCAGCTCGAGCACCTGTACCAGGTGTTCCCGAAGGAGCAGGTGCTCGTCCTGCGCTACCGCGACCTGGTCGACGCGCCGGTGCAGACCCTGGACCAGATCTGCGGGTTCCTGGGGGTCGAGCAGGGCGTCGTCACCGAGGTGCCCCGGGAGAACGTGACCGCGCACCCGGATGAGTCACTGGGCCACCGGGCCGTTTCCTCGGTGATCCGGGCGGCCGCGGCGGTGAGCAGGCATCTGCCGGGTACCACCGGCACGGTACTGACCAGCCCGCTGGAACGGATGCTGCAGCGCGGCGCCCGGCCCCGCCAGCCGCTGACCTGGGAGCAGCGGCAGGCGGTGCTGCCGTACTTCGAGTCCGATATCCGGCTGCTGGAGAAGATCACCGAGTCGGACTTCAGCGACTGGCTGCAGCCGCGGGAGAGGTCTGGCGGGCTGGTCGGTGACCGCCCGGTCGGGCAGCGCCAGGCCCGCAACGGCCAGCCCCGCAACGACCAGCCCGGCAGCGTCTAGCCGTCCAGCCCGGACCGGAGTTCGGTGCGCAGCTCGTGTGAGCCGTCGGGCCGGGTCATCTCGTAGTACAGCCGGTAGCTGCCGTTGCCGAGCGGCAGGATGTCCAGGTAGCGCAGGCCTCCGCCGCCGTAGGGCGATTGCGCGGACGGCGCGTCCCCGATGGGGGTCAGCGCGGTCGGCTCGATCCCGGTGGCAATGCCGGTGCGCTCCTCGTAATTCTCGGCGGCGCTGGCCCGGCCGTCGTAGTACGCCACGATCTCGGTCCCGGTGTGCATCACCGCGGTCACCCGGGCACCACGCGAGTCCCAGAAGCCGGGCCGGCCGTTCAGCGCCGTCCCGTGCCAGGTCCACGCCTTGCCGTCCACGCTGGTGGCGTAGTCCGTGACCATCTGGTCGGCCTCGTCGGGATCGGCCAGCGGGTGGCACGAGGCCCACAGCTGCCACAGACCGTCGTGCTGCACGATCACCGGGTCCTTCACGCCCGTCTTGGTGTCCCCGGGCAGCACGATCTGGCTGGTCAGGGCGTCAAACTCGGCCGGATGGGCCGCCTCGACCAGTTCCACCCGCCAGTGCTTGGTGCCCGGCGTGGCGCAACTCAGGTAGAGCCGCCAGGCACCCGTCTCGGTGCGCACCAGGGAGGGACGCTCCAGCGACTCGGTGCCGATCATCTCGCGGCCAATGGTGAGCAGCGGCTCGAAATGAACGCCGTCCTCGGAGCGGGCCACGCTCGTGCCGTAGCCGCGGCCGCGGCCGACCGGGCGGCGCAGCCGGTAGGCGAGGTAGATCCCATCGTCGCCCACTACTGCGCTGGAGGCACCGGCCCAGTATCCGGGGCCTGCGCCGGGCGGGCCGATGGCAAGTTCTGACTCTTCCGGGCGCGGCAGCAGCATAGGCAAGCGAGATTCCCCTATATTCATGTAGGAATTATAGACATGATTGACTCTCCGTGCTGGCCGGAGAGCTAGATATAGATAACTTCTTGGTTACGCCGACGGCCTGAAAGCGACAAAGCGCGGGATTTGATGTCACTCCTGGCGGGCGCGGCCCGAAGCACCTATTCCGAGCGAAGCATACTCCGGTACACGGTGATCAGGGCGTTCTTCTGCTCATCGGTGAGGCGCTGATCAGCGAGGATGGCCGCTTCGGCGTCAGCCGCGGGCGCTGCGGCGCTGGCCTGGCCCGCGGCCGCCGCGGCGCCGGCCCGGTCGCCGTCCAGCAGGCCGGCCTGCGCGAGCAGGGTTTCCGCCGACACGTTCAGCGCGTCGGAAATGAGCTTGAGCACCCGGACCGATGGCTGGTGCAGGCCGCGCTCCACCTGGCTCAGATAGGGGTTGGAGAGGCTGGTCATCTCCGCGAGCTGGCGCAAGGACAGATTGGCCAGCTTCCGCTGGGTGCGGATGAAGGCGCCCAGGGCTTCCCGCTGGGTGTCCCAGGGTTCTGGCATCAGGACCTCCAGTGCCGGAGACGGCCGGATCGCCCCGGCTGGCCCGGGCTGCTCGGTGCGGCAGACTCTGGTGCGGCACAAGTCGGTGCCGCAAACCGTGCCCGCTGGTTACTGCTGCAAACTATAGTACGCAAACGTCCGCGCGGTGGCCCCGGGTATCCAGGTCCACCGCGCGGGTCGGGTGATCATGTTACTTGGCTGAGGTGCTGGCCTTCGGGGCCGTCGTGCCGTTCTTGCCTGAGGTCAGCGGCCTGGTGGCCTGGAGCACGCTCTCGGCGAAGGTGCGCTGGCTGGCGAGCAGCTTCTCGGCGAAGTCGTACGCGCTGGCCACCAGCTCCTCGGGCTTGGGCAGCTTGTCGGTGTAGGGCAGGCTGGGGACGGGGATGGACGGGGTGATCGACTGGACCGTGTCGGCCCAGCGCTTGATCGCGTCCACCACGGCATCCTGGCTCTTGCGGACGGTGTCCAGGATTTCGGCCTGGACTTCCTGGCTGGTGGTACGGATGTCGGCCATAGCGTTCTCCTAGGTCTGCGTGGCGGTGAAGCCCGGGGCGGGGCTTCCCTCGTACGTGCTTACTATACCGCGCATCTGCGCGGTTTACCAAGCAAGCCGATGTTGGGTAGCTCACACAGTCCTGGTTCGCAGCCGAGCCGGGCTCAGCTTGGCACGGTCAGCCGTAGATGTACTGGCCCGGCGCGTCACCGAGGGCCGGGTAACGGCGGCTGCCCAGCCGGGGCGGGGTGACCAGCCCGCCCGCCCGCGGTCCGGCCCAGTCGGCCCAGTCCTGCCACCAGGACCCGTCGCGGGTCTCCGCCGCCGCCCGCCACTGCTCCGCCCCGGTGGGGCCGGCCGGGTAGGCCGCCGGGCCGGGGCTGACCGTGTACCAGGCCTTGGGCCCGGGCGGATTGACGATCCCGGCGATGTGCCCCCCGTTGGACAGCACGTAGCGGACCGCGCCGCCGAGCAGCCGGGTCGCCTGGTAGGAGGTCGTCCACGGCACGATGTGGTCGTTGACCGCCCCGACCACATAGCTGTCGCTCTTGACGTCACCGAGCGAGAGGCGCTGTCCGGCGAGTTCCAGTTCGCCGCGCGCGAGTTCGTTGCGGATATAGAGGGAGCGCAGGTAGAAGGAGTGCATCGTCGCGGGCATCCGGGTGCTGTCGGAGTTCCAGGCCAGGATGTCGAAGGCGGGCGGGGGCTTGCCCATCAGCCAGTTGGACACCACGTAACCGAAGATCAGGTCGTTGGCCCGGAGCATGTCGAAGGTGCCGGCCATCTGGCTGCCTTCCAGGAAGCCCTGCTTGGCCATCTGGCGCTCGAGCCGGGCCACGGTCGGCTCGTCGGTGAACACCCCGAGCACGCCCGGCTCGCTGTAGTCGAGCATGGTGTTCAGCAGGGTGACCGAGCCGATCCGCTGGTCCCGGGTGCCGGCCAGGTAAGCCGCGAGCATCGCGGTGAGCGCGCCGCCCAGGCACAGGCCGGTAATGTCGATCTTGTCCGCGCCGGTGATGTCGGAAATCACGTCCAGTGCGGTCTTGGGCCCGGCGATGAGGTAGTCGTCCAGCGTGACCCCGCGCATGCTCTCGTCGGGGTTGCGGTAAGAGATCGCGAACATGGTGTGCCCGTTGCGGATCGCCCACTCGATGAAGCTGCGGCCGGGCGCCAGGTCCATGATGTAGTACTTGTTGATCCAGGGCGGGCTGGCCAGCATCGGGATGGCGTGCACCTCGGGGGTCTGCGGGGCGTACTGGATCAGCTCCATCAGGTCATTGGAGAACACGACCTTCCCGGGCGTGGCGGCCATGTTGTCGCCCAGCGTGAAGGGCCGTGTGTCGACCTGCCGGGGCCGGCCGTGGTTGTGCACCAGGTCGTCGACGAAGTTACGGGCCCCGGCGATGAGGCTGGTGCCGCCGGTGTCGAACGCCCGCTTCAGGGCCGCGGGGTTGGTGGCCAGGAAATTCGTCGGGCTGCACGCATCGAGCAGGAAGCTGGCCGCCAGTTCGGCTTTCCCGTCGCTCACCTGGTCACCCTGGCCCGCCGCGAGCAGGGCCGCAGAGAACTGCCGGGCCGCCAGGTAGGCCTGGCGCAGCGCGGCGAACGCCGGGTTGTCCTCCCAGGCGGGATCCGCGAAGCGCTTGTCCCGGCCGGTCGGCAGGGGCGGCGGCAGATCCGCCCCGGCGGCCCGGGCCACGGCGAACGGGCCGATCCGGGCCAGGGTCGCCCACAGTTGCAGGTTCGCCTCCGCGAGCCGGCCCGGGCGCTCCATGGCCCGGTTGAGCACGGCGATCAGGGATCCGCCGAAACTGGCCATGTCGAGGTCGGCGACCAGTTCGATCTCGGGGGCCAGCACGTCGGCGGCGTCCTGGGCCACCTGCCACGCGGAGTCACGCTCGGACATGAAGCACCTCCTGGGCTTGCTCACCCGGCCTTAATGGGTCATGCCCGGACAGTTAGGCGGGAATCCGTTCGAAGGCCGTGGCCTGGCCGGCGCCGCTGCACGTCATGCTGCGCAGCGGCTCACCGGGCAGAAGCGGGGGCCTGGTTACCGCGGGTGAACTGATCAACTTCTGCCGTGAGGCGCGGTGCCGATCCGTCATGCCCATGTAATCCTGGTTTCGGGCACTATGCCGTGTTAATGGGGCCGGGACTCGTGGCCGCACCGCTGCGCGCCGATGACGCACTCTGGGGAAGTGATGCTGTGCCGATCTATGCACTCGACTACGCCGCACCCGCTATCGACCCGCAGGCATACGTTCACCCGGACGCCGTGGTGATCGGCGCCGTGGAGCTCGCCGCCGGGTCTTCGGTGTGGCCGGGAGCGGTGCTGCGGGGGGACCACGGGCTGATCACGGTAGGCGAGCGCACGTCAGTCCAGGACGGCACCATCGTGCACACGACCGAGGAGCATCCGACGGTGATCGGCGCGGACTGCGTCGTCGGGCACCGCGCGCACCTGGAGGGGTGCGTCGTGGAGGACGGCTGCCTGATCGGCTCCGGATCCCTGGTCCTTAACCGGGCCCGGGTGTCCAGAGGCGCGGTCGTGGCGGCGGCCGCGCTGGTGCTCGAGGACATGACGGTCCCGGCGGGCGCCCTGGCTATCGGGGTACCCGCCGTCATCAGGGAAGAGGCGGGCCTGCGCCAGCAGGCGTGGCTCAAGTACGCGGTCCAGACCTATCTGGACCTGGCCGAACGGCACCGCAGCGGGCTGCGCCGGCTGGACTCGCCGGCCGCGATCGCGTCCGGCCCGGGCGCGCCGGAGTAATCTGCCTGGCCGGTCCTCGCTGCGGGTGAGCCAGCCGGCGCAGGCCCGCAACGACGTCGCCCGCACGACCCGGCAACTGTGCGCTGCTCACCGGGTCGTGCGGGCGACCATTCACCATGCGCCCCAGGTGGGAAGAGGCATCCAGTTAGACGCGCGGCGTGGCCAGGGCGGTTCCGCCTGTTCCGCAAAAATTTTCGCGGCGCAGCGGCGGCGGCCGGGAACGGGGCCAACGCCGCCCTAGGCGTTAGTGCGCCACTGTTGATAACAGCAAGAGGCGGGGGTCGGGAACAGCGGCGGCCGGCCGCGGGGGACACGGCTACCGGCCGCCCAGGGAGGGCGGGATCTGCTCGTCGGGCGTGCCCCAGGACGGCGCCGGCGCGGAGGCCGGCCGGAACGCGGCCGCGGCCGGGTTGAGCTGGCGGTGGATGACCTCGGCGACCCGCTGGATCGTGGTGATCCCGTACGCCATCGTCGGGTTGTCCTCGGTGAGGGCGACGATGAGGTAGCCGCGGTGGTGGCCGGTGAAGCAGCCGATGCTGTGGATCCGCCAGCCGTGGGTGGCCAGCGGCAGCCAGCCGTTCTTCACGTGCACGGTCAGCCCGGCCGGCGCGCCCGCCGGGACCCCCCAGCGCTGGGCCGGGATGACGTGCGCCATCAGGTTGAGCGCGAAGTCCCGCGACGCGCTGTCCAGCACCGGGTTCGGGTACATGATCAGGTCCAGCAGGAGCCGCTCATCGTGCGCGGTGATCTGGGTCAGGCCCCAGTAGCCGCCCGGCCCGAGGTGGGTCTGCGTCATCGCGGCCCGGCCCAGGAAGTAGCGCAGCCGGGCCCGTCCCACGTGGGCCCACAGGGCTGAGGCGGCGTCGTTGTCGGACTCGGTGATCATCAGCCGGGCCAGCCGGATCTCGGACGCGGTGAGGTTGCGGTGCTGGGTCTCGGCCTCGCGCAGCAGGGTGCCGAGGATTTCCACCTTCACCACGCTGGCCGAATCGAAGTGCGCGGTGGTGTTGAGGAAGCAGCCCAGGTCCTCGCTCCGGTCCTCCACCCGCAGCGCCACCGTGGACACCCGCCCCGCCAGCGCCGTGTGGATGCCCCGGGCCAGCCGGGCGGCCAGCCGGGGATGCGCCTGGGAGCGGCAGCTCACCGCGATCGGGCCGGCTTCAGCGCGGCGGCCGGCCGGGGAGGCGGGCCGGGCCGGGACACCGCCCGGGCCGGGGACACCGCCTGGGCCGGGGCCCCGGTGACCGCGGCGCAGAGCACGGCCGCGGTACCGAGGCCCACGGCCAGGCTGATCCGGCCCCGCCACCGGGATCGGCACCATCTCATGTCCCACCATCCCCTAGTTTCGGGTCAGCCTGGTTGCGGGTCAGCCAGGTCCGGATCAACGCTGCTAACTGACCAGACGTCTGGCGCGGGCCGGAGGTTGTCTGCGGGCGGCCACGGTCACAGGCGGCCACGCACCCGGTCGCGCAGCGGCCGCCCGTCCGGATCGTAAACCAGGTGGTAGAGCGGCCTCGACCAGTACCGCTGGGCGGTCGTGGGCCGGTAGGTCCGATGAGGCAGCAAACGCCCGGGCGGCCGTTCCCCCGCGTCCCCCTGGTCATGCCAGGCGGCCAGCTGCTGCGCCTGGCGCCGGAACGCCGCGAAGGCGGCCCGGGGGTCCAGCAGGTCGGCCACGTCATCGGGATCGCGGTCCAGATGCTCCCGGCTGAGCCGCAGGCGCAGGTCCCGGGCGAACAGCCGGGCCCCGTCACCCAGCCCGGCGGGGTCGAGGGGCTCCCGGGGGTCCGGCTCGGCGTCCAGCACGCCGATGGACAGCTCGCTGTCGTGGCTCCAGGACCTCCGGTTCAGGTTGTCGGACCCGACCATCGCCCAGACGTCGTCTACCACCACGATCTTGGCGTGCACGTAGACGGGGGTTCCCTGGTGGTTCTCCAGGTCGTAGACGGCGAACCGGTCACCGCCCGCGGCGGCGCAGGCGCGCACCACATCGTGCCGGGCGATCAGGCCGGGCATCCGGGTAACCGGGCCGTCGTTGTCCGGGTACCGGGGTACGACCGCGATGACGTGCAGGCCGGGATGGGTACGCAGCGCCGAGGCGATGAGGCCGGCCACCGGCCGCGACCAGAAGTACTGGTCCTCCAGGTAGACCAGGGCGCGGGCGCGCGCGAACGCCTTGCGGTAGGCGTGCGCGATACTCCGCTCACCGTGCGGCGCGAACGGGTAGCGGCGCAGCCGGGCCGGGTAGGTCCGCAGCACCTGCACCGCGTGCGGGCCACGCGGCATGCTCTCGTCCGGTACCGGCTCGGGCAGCGGGCGGCTGGTCATCGCGCCCATGTGGTACGCGCGGTCATAGAGCTGGCGGACCGGGCTGGGCAGGTCCAGGACACTGCTGCCGTACCAGCGCTCGCGGAAGGTGTGCTCCAGGTCATGCACGGCGGCCCCGCGCACCTCAGCCTGGATGTCATGCCACGGCGGCCGCGGGCCATAGCTGTCCGGGAAGTCCATCACCTGCGGGTCACCGTCGTGGCGCGAGTCGTCGCCCCGGCTGTAGCCCAGGTCGATCCCGCCCACGAACGCGACGTCCCGGCCGGGCGCACCCGGGTGCCGGATCACCACCAGCTTCTGGTGGTGGCTGCCGGCCCGGCGGGTCCGCGCGTCGAGCAGTACCTGGCCGCCGTCCTCGTCGATCTCCCGGACGAACTCGGCGTTGGCTGCCTCGGACTGCCGCAGCGCCTTGGGCTGGGAGCGCCAGAGCAGGCCGAAGACCTTCACCCCCCGGCGCGCGGCGCGGCCGAGCACGTCACCGATGGCCGAGCCGGGACCGTCGAGCAGTTCGTCCAGGTCACCGCGGAAGTCCAGGAAGTAGACCTGGTCGCCGGGCTCGGTCGCGTTCAGCTCGGCGTGCAGCCGGGCGAAGTAGCTGGCGCCGTCCACCAGCGGCTGAACCAGGTTCCCGATCGTGAAGGTACGCAGGTCGGTGGCGGGGTTGGCCCGGTCGCCATCGCCCAGGAACCAGCACGCGATGGCCGGGTCGTCGATCGGGTGGTCGGGTGCATCCTGTTCGAGGGGGTCCTCGGCCGAATCGGTAGCACCTGGGAGCATGTCCGGATTGTGGCATCCCGGGGCGCCCGCGGAGGACGCAATCACGGCACCAGGTGTGGTTTGCGGAGCCGCGGGCGGCCCGTTTGACCGCATTCCTGCCTGGTATGGGAATGGTCAAGAAAGGTCATACGGCCGATGCGTATCGGCCCCGCCACCCGCCCAGCCCGCCGGGGCGGGTTCATGATGGATCGCATGGGGCTGCCCTCTGGGTACGCGCACTTTTCGCGGCGGGCGTTCTTCGGGATCGCCGCCGCCGCCACGGCCGTGGCCGCGGCGGCGTGCGACGCGGCGGCCAGGACCGCCGGCCGGGGCGGCGGCCCGGGCCAGAAGCAGGGGCCGGGGGCGCGCACCACCACCGCGAAAGGCCCGGTCAGCGAGAACGACCGTCCGGGCGACCCGCACTGGAACATCAGGCACCTGGGCGCCCCGGACGCCATCGTCGGCTATGCGGGGCAGTCCAGCGTGCTGCCGGGTGAGCCGATCACGCTGTACGTGTCCACCACGGCCCGCTCGTTCCGGGTGAGTGCCTTCCGGATGGGCTGGTACCAGGGCGACCAGGCGCGGCTGGTCTGGAAGTCGGCCGCGGTGAAGGGGCACCGGCAGCGCCAGCCGGAGCTGATCAGGCCGACCAACACGGTGGAGGCCAGGTGGGGCCCATCCCTGACCGTGCCCACCCACGACTGGCCGGAGGGTTCCTATCTGCTCCGGCTGGACGCGGAGCACGGCGCCCAGCGGTTCGTCCCGGTGACCGTCCGGTCGGCCAGCACGGCCGGCAAGATCGTGATCAAGAACGGCGTGGAGACCTGGCAGGCCTACAACACCTGGGGCGGCTACGACCTGTACAACGGGCCCGGCGGGGTGGGCGACTACGACAACCGCTCGCTCGCCGTCAGCCTGGACCGGCCGTACGACGCCAACGGCGCCTACATGTTCCTGTACCACGAGCGGAAGACGATCGAGCTGGCCGAGCGGTCCGGGCGGCCACTGGCCTATGTGACCAGCATGGACATCGACGCCGATCCGCACCTGCTGGACGGGGCGCACGCGCTGTTCACCGCGGGCCACGACGAGTACTGGACCCCGCAGGAGCGGGCGCACGTCACGGCGGCCCGGGACGCCGGCACGAACATCGCCTTCATGGGCGCGAACACCATGTTCCGGCGGACCCGGATGGCCAGGACCAGGCTGGGGGAGCGGCGGCTGGTCATCTGCTACAAGACGAGCTACCTGCAGGACCCGATGTACGGCAAGAACAACGCCCTGGTGACCAGCGACTGGCGGGAGCCGCCGGTGCCGGATCCGGAGTCGTCGCTGACCGGGACGCTGTACGAGTCGAACCCGGTGACCGCCGACTTCATCATCGCGTCGCCGGGCTGCTGGATCCTGGCCAAGACCGGGGTGCGCAAGGGCACCAGGCTCACCGGCCTGGTTGGTATCGAGTACGACCGGGTCAACCCGGTCTACCCGGTCAGGCGCCCGATGGAGGTGCTCTCTCACTCGCCGCTGAGGTGCCGCGGCGTGAACAGCTACTCGGACTCGGCCTATTACACCCACCGCGGCGGCGCGGGCGTGTTCAACACCGGCACCATGCGCTGGGTGGCGTGCAGCAACGGGCTGCGCCTGTTCGGGCTGGACAAGCAGGCGGCCCGGTTCACCCGCCAGGTCACCACCAACCTGCTGCACGGGTTCGCCGACGGCCCGGCCGCAGCGAAATACCCGGCGCACGACAACCTGGACTCCATGCACGAGTGGGCCGGGGACCCCATCGCCGGCCAGCACAACCTGTGGCCGCCGGTGGTGCTCTGACGGGCGAGTGACCAGCCGTAGGGCGCTGCCCAGCGAAGACATTTGCCCCGGTTAAGCCGGTGTATCTCACCGGCGGGTCCGCGCTCTGCATGGGTGGAGGAGCGTCCTCCGGGCCGCCAGGGGGCGGGCGGCACCGTATCTGCCAGGGGGCAATTCACATGCCGAACTTCAACGACGCCAAGATCAGCAGTCTCTACGTAAACGGGGATGGCGCGGTCTCGGACATCCAGGACGACGCGCCGAACGCGCCCAACGGGGGCAAGTTCGACGTGACCCTCGAGATGGTGGCCGGAGAGGGCGTGCTCGCCGGGACTACACCGTGACCACCACCTGCACCGACCTGACGGCCAGCGCAGCCGCCCCGGCCGGTCTCAAGCCCGGGGCTCCGCTCAACACCGGGGCCGGGCATGTTCCAGGGCGCAGAGTGGAAGAAGGTTCCGCCGGCTGGGCCGCCCGCGTTCTGGACGTTCAACCAGTCCGTGAAGGTGGGCCTGCCCGCGGTCGCCGGCCATGCCTACCAGTACACGGCCGTCCCTGTACAACACCAACGGCCAGATCGCCTCGATCAAGCAGAGCGAGCCGTTCATCCTGCTGTGAGCACACCGCTTCGGCATTAGCGGGCCCCGGGCGCTGAGCGCCCGGGGCCTGGTTTTCGTTGCGGAGAATTAACGGCTCCTGACCTGGGTATCACGCTCTGACCTGCGTTGATGCAGGTCAGGGTACGCTTCCGAGAGGCCAGGGAGTCTGGGAACTTGTCCGTTGTGTGCCGTTGTGCGCTGTCGTGTTCCGTTGCTGCCCTGACTTTTGCCTGACTTTTGGGGTGTTCTGGAGCACGGCCCCAGGCGCGGTGGGGCACTGTCCCGGGGGACCTCGCGGCGGGGTAAGGACGGCCCCGTCAAGGGCTAGTCAACATCCTGCCGGTCGAGGTTCAGCCCTCTCGCAGCGTACGAGCGATGCCAGCAGCCGGACCTGGTACGCCCTGGCGTTAACCCAGTGCCCGCCATTCGCGCAACCCCCATTGCCGTTATCCACCCATGCCAGGACGTGCGCAGCGTAGGCGCTACCATGCCGGTAGTAGGTCCAGTGGACATTCTTCATGATCGGTACACAAGCGCTGGTTCCACCACCGAAGTTCACGTACTTGGGAGCTATCTTCCAGTTGCCGTGCCTCGCGCCCCAACCCCAGCGAACAGCATCCCAGCTGCGCCTATCGCTGCGGCGATTCTCTCGATCTTCATGGTCCCCCCTTTATGGAACTGCTCACGGTGAGCTTTCCCAACCGGGCCCCGTTGCCGGGTCCGATAGCCAGTGCTCAGCTGTCGCTGAACTGGATCTCACAACCAAGGCTATTCGTGACTGTCACTTCGCCACCAGAATCCACGGCTGACATGGAGTAGTCCTGTCCGGTGACCGGGCTGTATGAGGTGAACTGCATTCCTGGAGCGTTCCAGTAGTCAGACTCTACATTCAGCGCGAACGGCGTACTTGTAGGTCCGTTGGCATAGACCTCTTCACCGTCGGTGCCGATGCCCCTGGCAGTGAGTCCGGCCAGTACTGTCGGTACGGCGGGCTGGACAATCACGGGTGCCCGTTGCTGCTGCGCCGCGTGATGCCGGTGCCGTGCGGGCTTGATGTTAGGAGTGTTCACAGCGGGCAAGCCAAGCTCGGCGCGAACGGCGTTGGCTTCCGCGCTGGCGGTAGTCAAGTCGGTCTCGAACCCGGAGTAGTCCCTGGACAGAGTGTCGTTGTGGACCTTCAGCTCCGCGAGCGCGAGCACGTGAATATCACCACGGGCACCGACTGGCCAACTCTGGCGAAGCATCGTGCGAGACTCTTTGACCAGTGCATCGCTGTACGCGGTTACCGGCCGTGACGCCCAGCCGTCATTGCCGGAAATCGTGTCCGAAAGAGCATTCCTAAGTGCCACGTCCGCCAGGTACTGAGCCTTGTAGTTAGACCCGGTGCGTGGCTGACCGGAGCTGCGCGGCCACCGGACGACCCGCACGCACCCAGGCCGAGGCCGAGCGCGGCGGCAGCGCCTGCGATGGCGGTGATCTTGCGGAGCTTCATGGTTCCCCCTCTATTTCCGCCCTCCCCATGGCGGAAGTTCATGGGCCACTGATGGCCTGGATGCGTGATGACCGCGCGGCCTATGCGCTTTTCCCTCAAAACTACGTCTCGTGGCCCGAGCCCGTAGGGGCCACACGGCCTGAATACGCGCCCGCTTTTCTAGGGCCATTCGGCCTGAATATCAGGATGGTAGGCACTGTCCGGTATTACGAGGCCTACCACAGTGCAGGGCTCGTCAGGGCCGCAGGATGCTTGAACTGATTGTTCTCCGAGCATCAAGCCTATTCTCGCAGGCCCCGGGCGCTAGAGCCACAATGCTCTAGCGCCCGGAGGCCTTAGGCATGGGCCTTCTATTTCACATGAGCAGAGGATATCGCCTCTGGAGCGTCCCCCGGATATTTCGTAGCGTGGACATAAAGAGTCATTCGGGGGAAGCACGCCATGAACAAGCTATTCGCAGCAGCCGGTCTTGGGGCCGTAGCAGCAGGCCTGGCCATGGGCGTGGGGGCATGCGGCGGGGGCAGTCCCGCATCGGCGGTAGCACCGGATGGCGGGCGCGCTCCGGCCACGCCGACTGCGGTAACCGCCCAGGATGTGGCTGCGTCCGTTATCGGCAACACGATCACATCAGCGGCCTACCCGACCGTAGTTCGCGCGGACACTCCGATTAGCGTGGTCACGACCGATCCCGCTGGTGACTCCAGTGTTCAGGTCTCGGGGGAGCCTTATTGGGCACCAGCGGGCACCAGCCCTGCAAACTCCGACTACGGGTCCTTCACCGGCACCGCGACCCTGTACGCCAACGGTGACAGCTACATCACGATCGTTACTGAGCAGCCATGATCCCGCTGCTGATCCTGGAGTACCTGGTCAGGCTCCGGTACGCGGGGCTCCGCAACCGAACACGTCCGGACATGCCGGGGAAGCTGCCACCGTTCGCAGCTATGCGGACCACGCTGCACTTCTACCGGGTCAGGTATCACAACGGGCATGCGTATTTCACGCGGCTGCATTCTCATCCGAAGCACAAGGTGCCGTACACATCAACGCTGACGTTCTATTCACATAGCCTCGTCGCCTGGTAGTCCATTGGCCACTGGCTGTCGTGGCCATTCGTACCACGACGGGGAATGCCCAGGTAAGGAATTCCAATAAGGGGGACCACTCATGATCGGGAAACTCGCCGCAATAGCAGGGGCAGCCGCAATGACGGTTGTCGCGCTCGGCGCAACGGCAGCATCGGCGTCCACTGGCCCAGGGGTGCAGTCGGGCAGCGGGAACGCACCAGCGTCATCCTCGCGCAACACCTACATCAACGAGCACGGGTCAGATGGCAACTCACGCGTAAAGCTCTTTCCAGGGACGTTCTTCCTGGTGGAGGGGGCGTACGACATCTTCTCGACACCTGTGTTCTGGACTCGTATCAACCTAGCGAAAGGACCTATGTACGCCATCTCGGAAGATGGCCATAAAAGTTACATCGGGAATGTGACCGACGCCTTCTCACGCCGGCTGTGCAACGCGCACTTCATAGCGACCGGCCGGAACTACTGCTACTGGGAAAACGTCCGGCTCAGTGGAATCCGCCCAGGTAATGGTGGCTCAGTGCAGCATTGGCACTGGTCTTGGCGCGCGAACAACTGGGTTAACAATCGCTAACCTGAGCGATGGCTGTCCGTGCCCCCGAGGGGGAGGCGCGGTCGGGGAATGCTCAGATAGAGTTATTCCATAGGGGTGGGACTATGAAAGGCATCATCGCACTAGCCGGAACCGTCGCAATGGCACTGGCTGGCATCCTCAGCACCACGGCGGCAGTGTCCGCGCCGGCCACACATGGCTCAAAGCCCACTGTGGAGGCCATTAACCCAAACCTCACTAGCATGTCTCCGTACCGGGGGGCACAGCCACGGTATCGCTACGCGCTGGCACCTCCAGCTCTCGGACCACTCCTGGATGCCGGGATCATGAAAGGCATCGCAGCACTAGGACTAGGTTCCAGTCGCCGTGCCAGTCGTGGCGGGTCCAGCGGCAGGGCGGCCATCTGCTGGTCGCTGATCCTGGACGCCGGTCGGGGTAGGCGCGGGTGTCGAGTTCGGCGTGCACGCGTAAGCCCGGTGCGGGTGGTGGTCGCGGCGATGGTGTTGACGATGACTTCGTGGCTGGTCAGCGGCCGGCCGCGCCAGTTCATGCGTGATGTGGGAGAACAGCCGGTGCTCGATCGCGTTCCATTTGGAGGTGCCGGGCGGGAAGTGGCAGCACGGTGATCTCCAGCCCGGCCTGGCAGCGCGAGCGCGGCCAGCTCGGCCTTCCAGGCCCGGGTGCGGTAGCCGTTGGAGCCGCCCGCGTCCGCGGTGATCAGCAGCCGCCGGGCGCGCGGGTAGGCGGCCGCGCCCGGCCGCCGTGCCACCAGCGGCGGATCGACTCCACCGCGAACGCGGCGGTGTCATGGTCGGTGCCGACATTGACCCAGCCGGTGTTCGCGGCCAGGTCGTAGATCCCGTAGGGGATCGCCTTGCCCAGCTCCGGGTCGGGGAAGTCGTGGGTGCGGACCCGGACCGGCTCGCCCGCCGGGCCGCCACTCCCGGCCGCCGTTCTTGAACGTCCCCGACCAGTTCCTTCTTCTTGGTGTCCACGCTGACCACCGGGTCGCCGGCTGCCGTGATGCGCTTTGACCTGCTCGTTGATGTACCGGAACTGCGCATCGCGGTCCGGGTGCTGCCTGCCCTCGATGCGTCTTGGCGTTGCCCTGCAGGCTGAAGCCCTCCTCGCGCAGCAGGTCGGCGACCGTGTCGGCGCTGACCCGGTGCCCCTGGCCGGGTCAGCTCGGCCGCCAGCGCCCGCAGTCGACTTGGTCGTCCACCGCAGCGGCGACATCGGATCACCCCGCTCATCCGGCTCGACCAGCGCCAGCAGCGCCGGCCGCAGCCCCGGATCCAGGTCGGCCACCCGCTTGCGGCCGCCGCCCGGGCGGCGGGCCCGGCCCAGCGGCTCCGCCCCGGATTCCAGCTCGGCGACCCCGCGCGACACCGTGCCCTCGCGCATCCCCGCTGCCCGGGCCACGACCCGGATCCCGCCATGACCCAGCGCCCGGGCCTCGGCCCCCGCCAGCAGCCGCCGCTGCCGCTCAGGGTCGCAGCACCCACCACCGCGACCACGGTGTGCGTCCCAGACGGCCTGGTGCAGTATGAGTTCAACTGCCAGGAGACGGTGGGCGAGAACGGGATCTTGTGGGACACCTACACGGGCACGGTCACGGTCAACGCCAGCGGTACCGCCTGGGTCACCACTAACGCGCAAAGCCTGCACGACGGGGCTGCAGGATGAAGATCACGAGCGCAGTTGTGCTGGCCACCTAGCCTCGATCCATCGTGTGAATTCGAGTGATCGTTTCCGTCCGCTGGGCCGGGAACGCTGATCCTTGAGGCTGGTGACGGGCGTGGTTGCTGCCGCTCACTGTCCGGCGGCGCGCAGCAGGTTGCAGCTGATGGCGGCGAGAGTCAGCCAGGCGGCGTTGGCGGGGAACGAGCCGGAAGGCAGATGCGCCAGCGGGCCGTCGGTCCAGTCGGCGAAGATCTGTTCGGCCTGGACGTGGCCGCGGTGGTGTTCTTCCGCCTGGAGCATCACGAAGGGCGGGTCGGTGAAGACGGCGTGGTAGCGCCAGCCGGTGAACAGTTCGCCCTGGCCCGCAGTGGCCTTGCGGTTGAGGTCTTTGACCCGGCGGACGATCAGCCGGGCGGTGGTGGCCTGGCCTTTCTTCGAGCCGAAGGCGGTGCCCAGGCCTCCTCGCCGATGGCGGTGATCGCGGCCCGGACCTGGGGGTCGGTGCGCACGGTGACGGAGAAAGGCGCCCCGGCCCGCCGGGCCGCCGGGCAGGCTGGGGAACCGTAGAACGCCGAGTCCATCCGCCCACCAGCGTGCCGCTGCACCGGGCCGCGCGGGCGGTGACGGCCGCGGCTACAGCGTGATCCAGGTGGTCAGCACGCTGCCGCCGGAGGCCAGGTGGCAGTGCAGCCGGAACGGCGAGGGCGGTAGCGGCCGGATGATGAAGCAGCCGATCTCGTCGATCTCCGCCGTCATGGCCGGGCCGCTGGCCGGGGTGGCGTCCACGTGCCCGGACCCGGCCGGGACGATCTGGCCGACGATCGAGTCCGAGCCGATCTCCAGCTCAATGGTGAGCTCGGACCCGGCGAAGGTGAGAAACCGGAGGGCTGGCTTCCTCGGCCCGCACGGCCGACACCGCCGGCGGCGCGGCGGCCGAGTCGAAGGTGAGCGCGGCCAGTTCGGCGTCGATCGTCCGCCAGGTGAAGGCGGCCTGGCCCGCCGCGGTGAACTCGGGCGGGACCGCCTGCGCGGCCCGGACGGCCTCACCCAGCGCCGCCAGGAGGCGGTCATCATCAGCCCACTGCTGGCTCGTCACTGGGATCACCTCCGGCCGGGATTTCGTTGCTGATCAGGGCGGCGACCGCCGGATGCCGGCGCAGCCGGTCCAGGCACCGGGCCCGGTTCGGCCCGATGCTGCCGACCGGGATGCCCAGCTTGGCGCTGATCTCAGCGTAAGGGACCGGCGGGTCCGTGATGAGCAGGCCAACCAGTTCCTGGCAGTGCGGCGGCAGCTGAGCGAACGCCTCCCGGAGGGTGGCGTGGCGCTCGGCGGCGAGCACTTCTTCCTCGGCCGCCGCCAGGCTCTGGTCCGGGATGTCCGCCGGGTCCACCGCGAAGCCCAGGGCCTCCCGCCTGCGGGACCCGGTCAGCAGCCGCCCGCACTCGCGGCGGGTCGTGGTGGCCAGCCAGCCGGGCAGCGCCTCAGGCTCGCGCAGCTGGGCCAGCTGATCCACCAGCCGCAGCCAGACGCTCTGTCCCACGTCGTCGGCGTCGGCCCGGTCCAGCCGGTAGCGGCGGCAGATCGACCAGATCAGCGGCGCGTACCGGTCCACGATCGCGTCCCAGGCGCCCTTGTCCCCGTCCCGGGCCCGGGTGACCAGCGCGGCGACCGGCGAGTCATCGCGCATCGCGGGCCCGTCCTCTCGCCGCCCGGGCCGCAGTGCCCTGGGCGGCCCGGGAATGCCTTGCATTGTATGAGGACGGCCAAGCCGGGGCGCTGTTTCCACGTTCACCTGGCCCTTCAACGTGCCGCGCGGAGGGCGGTAGCCGCCCCGTGGAGCGTCTGCCTGGCGTGAGCAGACGGGTTCGCTCAGACGGAGGACGCCGGGTCGCCCCTGATACGCGCGCAGCCCGAAAATTTTTCTGGCCGCGGCCTGTATCACCGGCCATCCGCCCGGCTCCGTCCAGGCAGCACCCCGGTGGACCAGTGCGGGGGGAAACCCGGGGTGGGGGAGGCCCGGTCCGGCTGTGCCCGTAGGAGCGGGGCGCGGCCGGGCCAGGCCGGCTCGCCGGCGCCCAGCGCCACCAGTGACGTCGCGGTGGCCTGCTGGAGCTGATCGCCGGTGAGGCTGAGCCGGACATCGCGCATCGACTCGGCCAGGTTCTGGCCGGCTCGCAGATAGCGGTGCAGGCCGACCATGAGGGGCACGACCGCGTAGTCGTTCAGGGGGACGACGCTGGCGACAATCCCGGCCGTTCCCAGCGGCAGCAGGCTGCTGACCAGGCCGAGAAGTTCATCAGCCCCAGCCGGCGCCTGAACGCCGGAGTCGCAGCTCGAGAGCACCAGCCGGTAAGGCGCGCGGTCCAGCTGCTCGAAGTCATACACGGTCAGCGGCCCGTCATACATGCGCAGGGAAGAAAACATCGGGCTGTCGGCGCGGAAGCTTCCGTGCGCGGCGATGTGACCCAGCCAGGCCCCATCGAGTGCGGACAGCACCCGCCCCGCGGTGGCCTCAGCCCCTCCGAGCACCGTGACGTCGTCATACAGGTCGCGCAATCAGCGGAACCTCAGCGCCGTCAGTGACCAGGCCAGGCCCGCGGGCCAGGGTGACGTGCCGGCGGCCCGGCGGCGAGGCTGAGTGCGCCCGCAGCCAGGCACCCGCGGACGGGGCCACGCTGAACGCCTGGCCGCCGAGCGCCGGTATCAGGGCCCAGGGAATCGTGTGCAGCTTGCCGGGCGGGACGACCACGACTGGCCTGTCGCCCAGGTCACCGGCGGCCGGGCCGAGGAGCGCGTCCTGGAGCTGCGGGCCGACCGCCTTCAGGATGCCCAGCGCGCTGTCCGGGTTGTCTCCCGGCCGGCTGCGGGCCAGGCGGCGCAGGGCAAAGCGGGCGAAATCAGCCGCGCGGATAGCGTCCTCGGTGCGGCCTGCGATGAAGTGCCGTACTCGCCCGGCTCCGCAGGACAGAACATGCAGGTGTGCCGTCGAGGTCGATGATCTCGATCAGCTGGGTGGTGCCGAGCTGGTCGAGTAGCTGCGGGATGTCGACCACGCTGGGGCCGGAGTCCCGGGCCCCGCGGGCCCGCAGCGACGTGGCGCGTACCGATCTTTCGAGCCGCTGTTGCTGCCGCTGGAGCGCGGCGGAGGGCATGCCCTGGCGCCGGGCGTCCTCCAGCCGGCTGGTGATCTCGCGCAGCGCGGCCAGGCTGTCAGCGAATCCGGCGTCGGCCGGGGGCCGTACCGGCGGGACGGCCAGCGCGGTGGCCCGCCAGCGTTCACTCCAGGCCAGCAGGAGCCGGGGCCGGTGAGCCCGCGCAGCGTGTCGCTGCGCGAGGACAGCCAGTTCGGCCCCGTGGGCCGTGGCCTGGGCCCGCAGTTCCGAGGCGCCCAGGGTGAACTGGAACTCATCCAGGACCGCCAGCCCGCGGCGGCAGGCGGCGAGCAGGCGGCGCGGGTCGCCGGCCGCCTCGGCCCGCAGTGCCTCGCTGAGCCAGCCGCTGGCCCGTGACAGCGCAGGGCCGCGGCGTCGGCTGCGGGCGGCAGCGGTGAGATGACGATCGGCGTCAGGCTGGCGGCCCAGGTCCAGTGCCACCCGGCCAGCGAGCAGATGCGCCTGGGTGGCCTCGCTCGAGCCGAGCGCCGCCAGCCGGTCGGCGGTCCGGTCCGTGGCGTTAAGCAACTGGGCCGACACCTGGCCGGCCGCGATAACGTGCCTGGACGAGCACGAGCCCGGCGTGGGCTTCCCACCAGGCGCTCTGCTGGGACCGGAAGAGGCGGTAGGCAGCCTGGGCCCGGACCAGGGCCACCTCCGGCTGCGCTGCGGCCAGCGCGCAGTTGGCCGCCATCAGCAGCAATTCGGCCTTCTTGGTGGACCAGCCCTGGGCTTGCTCGATATCCCGGATGGCCGCATCTGCCTCGGCCAGCGCATCGCTGGCCAGCCCGGCCGCCAGCAGCACGTCGCATCGGTCGAAGCTGAGGAATGGCGTCGGCACGTTCAGCGGCCGGTAGCGTGCGGCGGCCTCATCGAGGAAAGAAAGCGCCGCCGGAAGATCTCCCGACCGGAAGGCGGCCACCCCGCGGTTCAGCACCGTCTGGATGGCTTCCAGTCTTCTGGCTGGTTTTGGCGAACAGGCGTCCGGCGGCCACAAAATCAGCATCCGCCCGGGCGGGCGAGCCGATGGCCAGGTAGACCAGCCCGCGGCCGCTCAGCGCGCGGGCGGTCCAGACCAGATCGTCCGCGCGCTCCAGGACGCTGACGGCGCGGCGGAAGTCGTCCAGGGCCGCCGGGTACCGGCCCAGGTTCCAGAGCATGATGCCGCGCCGGTGCAGTACCCGTCCCCTCAGGACGCCGGAGGCCAGCTGGATAGCCCGGTCGAAGGCGGCGAGTCCGCCCGCCGTCTGGCCCGCGTAGATGAGCGCGGTCCCCAGGGACCCCAGCACATCGGCCTCGCGTTCTGCCGCACCGGTCTGGCGGGCCAGTTGCAGCGCGCGGCGCAACTCACGTACCCCGGCATGGACATCACCGGTATCGCGCAGGACGATCCCGGCGGCCTGACGGGCGACAGAGGCCTCATACGGGTCGGGCAGGCCGCGGCAGAACCACCCGCGCCCGGGCCAGTGCCTCATGAGGACGGGACAGGGCCAGCAGCAGCAAATCGTCCACATCGCGCCGACTGGTTCCGGCATGCAAGTGCGCCTTCGGCCACGAAGCCAATGCTAGTTCCTCGCTTTGCTGGCCGGTCTACGCAATTCTTTGCGAAAATATGTTCCACTAGGTAAGCCGAGTTTCCGGGTCAGCTGATTACTTTAAGTTATATTACGGATACGGGAAGTAATCATCCTAGCGGCATTCGCTTCCCAAAGATGCTGGGCAGATGTATCACCGCCTCAGGCGATGGCTCCCTATATGCGGTAGGCCAGTTGGCGCATCGTGCGTGCGGCCGGCGTGCCACCGGCCCGCGTTGGGTCCGGCGCGGCGAATCCAGGTCGTTTCAACCTACGGAGGGGCAGTATGACCAAGACAGATAATTGGAGAAATGGACTACAGCCCAGAGATCGCCGATGAGGTCGAGTACATAAAGGCGGCCTTTCAGCAACCCGGCCCGCAGTAAGGGCGCCCGCCGACCGCCAGGAAGGGAAATTGCAGCACGTCGCCGCCCCGGATGGCGGGCTCGACTATATGTTCGCCGAAGGTGAGATCCTGGTCCGCGAGGAGTACCTCGACCGGGTACTGGAGATTCTCGGGCACCCCCCCCGGCGCGAACTAGAGCGAGACCAGCCGAATCCGGTCCGGCCGGTCATCGCGGGCGTGACCCGGCTCACCGCCCTGGGCCCCCGCTACTCGACGCATGCTCGATGCCGCTCGGCGCTGATCGACGAGCAGCTCGGCCGGGGAATCGCCACGCCGAATCACGTCATGACCGTCGCCGGCGGCGTGGGCAGTTCCTGCCCGGCCACAGAACCCGAGGAAGTGTACGACGATATCGAGCCTTATCCCTCGGTATGCCAGGCCGGCGGGGGCGCCGGGGTGCTGATTTACATGGCCGATACCGGGCTGCTGAGGGACGCGACGACCCACTCATGGCTGGCCGGGGTTCAGATGGGAGACCCGGCGGAGGACGCGGACCCTCTTTCCCCACTCCAGGGCAACCCGCCGGTGATCCCCGCCTTACACCGGGCACGGCACGTTCGTCGCGGGTGTGACGCGGTGCATGGCACCCTCCGCCGAGATCATCGTGAGCAATGCGTTCTCGGTCGCGGGCAGTGTGCTGGAAGCGGATCTGGTCCCGAGGCTCGAAGCAGCGCTCAGCCTCGGCGTGGACATCTTCCACCTGACTATTGCCTGCCTGTCCAGGCATGATCTCCCGCTCATCTCTTTCCTGGCGTGGCTCCGGCGGCTGCGCCAGTACGGGGGCGTGGTGTGCATTGCCGCTGCGGGTAACAGCGGCTTTCGGAGGCCCACCTGGCCGGCCGCCTTCTCCGAGGTGATTTCCGTCGGCGCGCTCGGCGGCGACTGGCGTGGCCGGGCCTCGTTCAGCAATTTCGGCGGGTGGGTGGACGTGTACGCGCCCGGGCAGAGACCTCGTCAACGCGTACGCGACCGGCAAGTACACCTGCCACGTCAGTCCGTACGAGGGCCAGGACCGGCACTTCTACGGCATGGCCAAGTGGAGCGGCACCTCCTTCTCGACGCCGATCGTGACCGGGCTGATCGCCGCCCGGATGTCCCGCACCGGCGAAAACAGTCAGCAAGCAGCCGCTGCCCTGCTCGCCGAGGCGCGCCGCCAGGCCATCCCGGGCGTCGGTGCGGTCCTGCTGCCCTGCTGCCACGACGGAGCCGCGACCGGTGGCCTGCCCAGGGACTGCGGGCCCAGGGACTGCGGGCGCGGGCACTGCCCGGATGAGGAGTGCCGCTAGGACTCGGTGACGACCAGGTCGAGGTCACCGGCCGCGACCTGGTGTCCCAGGCGCAGCGGAGTTCGGAGTGGACGGCCTCGCCGCAGTCCCGGTGCCGGAACTCCAGTGGCGCCGGGCGGACCCAGCGGTTGCCCCAGTCCATCAGCGCGGCCAGGACCGGGAAGAACTCCGCGCCCTTCCCGGTCAGCCGGTACTGCATCCGGGTGCGCTGGCCCGGCTCCTGGTAAGACTCCCGGGCCAGCAGCCCATCCTGCACCAGTTCGCGGAGCCGGGCCGCGGCGACCGGCTGGCGGATCCCCGCCCGCTCGGCGAAGTCGTCGAACCGGGAGGTCCCGTAGGACCTCTGGCTGAGCTTTGGACAAGTCAGCCTCAGCTGGGGGGCGGGACCAGGCGCAGGCCGTGCCGGGGCGGGGTCGTCACGGGGTGGCCGTCGCCGGGTACCGAGGTCAGGGTGAGCCCGAACACGTGCGACTGGAGTTCGCTGGTGCTGATCCCGATGGAGGACGCGATCGTGGCCGGGGTCTCCCCGGCGTCCCGGATCGCCCGGAAGACCTTGGCCAGCAGCTGCGAGGACTCGCGTTCGATACCGCGCGGCTCGCCGTAGCGGTAGCCGAGCCGGGAAAGCTGCACGCATGCGGTCCGGTAACCCCACTCGGTCAGCAGGTCCAGCTCGTGCAGCCGGTGGGTCAGGGCCATGGCCGACACCTTCCAGATCCGCTTGGCCTCCAGGATCCGGGCCGGGGTGGCGTCGGGCAGGCCCTGGGCCAGGACGCCGGCCCGGGGCATCAGGAACGCGGCGGCGAAGCGGTTGGCCTCGGCCTCGGCGGCCGGGCGGCTGGGCACCTGGTGCTCGCCGTGCAGGACGAGATGGCCCAGCTCGTGCGCGGCGTCGAAGCGGCCGCGCTCGCCGGTCTTGCCGGTGGCCAGGAAGATGAACGGCCGCTCCTGCCAGTACAGCGAGAACGCGTCGAGCTCGGTGTTCTCGGCGGTCAGCGAGTAGATCCGGGCCCCGCGGGATTCGAGGAGATGCAGCACGTTGCTGACCGGGCGCTCGCCCAGGCCCCAGTGGGCCCGGACCATCTGGGCGGCGGATTCAGGCTCATGACCGCCCAGGCGCGGGATGTCGGTGTCCGGCAGCCGGAACCGCGCGTCGATCCAGTCGCTGATCAGCAACGCGACCCGGCCCGCACTCAGCGCCCGGTCCCGCTGCCGGGCTGTCATCTTGCTCAGCGCCCGGAAGCTCACCGCATCCTCGGGGATCTCGTCCACGTCCGGCGCGCCGAGGAACCCGGGGGACACGTCCAGCGCCTCGGCCAGCTGCCGGAGCGTGTCGGCGGACGGTTCGGTGTGGCCGTTCTCGTACAGCGAGATGCTGCGCGTGCTCAGGCCGGTCAGCCCGGCCAGCTGGGTCAGGGTGAGGCCACGCCGCTTGCGCGCGATCACCAGCCGGGACGGGCTCAGGGCCGCCGCTGGGCCGCCCGGGCATCACAGCCGGCTGACCTCGACGAGGATGCCCCGGTCCCCGGCGGAGTCGGGTGAGGCCAGCCCGTCCGCGAGGAGGATCTCGCCCCGGGGGAAGACGGGCAGGATGATCCGCTCCGCCCAGCTCGTGATGCGGCCATCGTCGATGCGGTCCGGGAGGGAGAGCTCGACGTGGAACCCGTCGTCGGCGCTGTGGAACAGCAGCAGCCAGGTCAGCAGCTGGTCGCGAGGCGGCAGGCCGGCCAGGTCGAAGTCCCCGAAATCCAGGGCGAGCTGCTCGTTCACCTCGACCGCGCGGGTGGTGGCGTACCCCTTCGCGTACTTGGGTGCGGGCAGCAGGCCGGCCAGGCCGGTGACGTCGTCGCCGGTGGTGGCCACGATCGCGAACTGGCCGCCGGGATGGATCGTGCGCGGCAGGTTGCGGGGGTTATCGAACCCCCAGCCGAGCGGGATGAGCTCCTCGCGCAGGAAGCGGTTGGTCCGGGCCCAGCGGGTCAGCCCCTCCATGATCGGCGGGTCGAGCGGGGTGCAGAAGCTGGCCTCGGCGTCGGCCTGGCGCACCACCCGCTCGACCAGATCGATGCTCAGGCCGAGTTCAGCCAGCCGGCCGGCCGCCTCGCCGGCCATGAGGACCCGTGGCGTCATCGCATCCTCCTGCCCCCGGCGGTAAGCCTCCACTTCACGAAATCATACCTCGAATGAGGGAGGGAAACATGAAGTCTGGCCTGGATGCCTGACCGGGGGGCGCCAGGCCAGCCGCGGCCGGCGCCGGTGGCCGCCGCGAATGGTTGCGCCTGCGCCGCGAGTGCCGTGGCCACCGCGATTACCCGGGCCGCGACCGGCCATAACCGCTCACGCATTACCGCAGAATGCACTTTAAGATGACACTTCATGGAACCTGTTATGGCGGGGGGCCTGATCCGGAAGGGCCCCGCGGCCGGGCCCCGGCCGACTGGTGGTCGCTTTCTGTAGGCGGTCTCTCATAAGCCGGCCGGATATTGGGCGGGTGTGCCCCTAATGCGATAAAACTCCCGTCGGCATTACCTAGATGATCCTTGCGCTGCGTTACTTTGCGTGATCAACTTGGAACCTAGCACGGGGCGCTGACCTGCTTGTTTGCGGGCGCTCGCGGTCGCTACTGCTACGCGCTCCATTCGGGGAGGGCGCGTCCAGGCACCAGCAGCGTTGCAGCGTTTGAGCGGAGGGGAAACGCGTGCTAATGAAGATAATAGGCTGGCTCGTGGCCATCCTGATCGTGGTCTGGGTTGTATCCACACCATCCGGCGCCGGTAATGACGTGCATTCCTGGATTTCCGGTATCCTGTCCTTTTTCCAGCATCTTGCCCGGGGCTGAGTAAAGGGCTCAGGTCTTACCCGTTACGGGTCAGGCTTCCCGGCTACCGGCCGGGGCGTGCCGGACGGTGCGCAGCACCACCACGAGCGCCACGCACAGCAGCACCGCGAACGGCAGGACGGTCAGCGAGACCCGCAGCGGTCCTTCCCATCCCGCCGAGCTACTGCCGAGGGAATAGCTGAACGACGGAGCCACAAGGTGCCCAACGACCAGGTAGTAAATGGGAATGGACAGCGCGAGCGCCACCCGTCGGCTCAGCGGTGTCGCCACGGCCATACCGGCCAGAGTGATCGCGACCAGGGTTATCATCGTCGCGTCCGCCAGAAGCGGATGGGGTAGCCACACCCAGGTGTAGATGGCGGCCACGGCGACCGGGACCAGCACGGTCAGCACGTAATACCGCCAGGTCATCAGCGGCATCCCCTGCCGCGGGCCCGCCGAGGCGAGTAGCGCGGCAAGCTCCAGGCCGAGTGCCGTGGCGGTCAGCATGACACCAGGATCGATTCCCACCCAGTAAGGCGCCCCCGCCGTGGCGACCAGGAACCAGATCAGCAGGCCGGTGGTGGCCAGGATGGCCGTCCGCCGCAGCCGTAGCAGGGCGAGGGCGGTCAGGAGGGCCCAGGCCCCGGCGCTGACGAGCATCTCCTGCAGGAACGCGACAAAGGCCGCGTGTGTCTCAGGCTGCGGGGTCAACTGGCTGCTGATCGAGAAGATCTCGGTGGCCAGGAACGCCACCGGCAGGAGGACGCTGACCACGGCCAGCGCATCACGCCACAGCGGCCACGCGCAGCCCGGGCGGGCGGGCCGGAGCCTGATCAGCAGGGCACCCCAGATCAGGTTCGCGGTGTCCGCGGGTCCCGGCCGGTGCTGCCCCGCGTGCGCCCCTGTCATCAGCACGCCGAGCATCTCGTCCTGGTGCTTGCGCCGGTGCTCGGCCGGATACATGCGCAGCAGCCGGCGGTAGCGGCCCTCCAGGGCCGGGGCCGCGCTCACGCCAGGCCCCCGAGCAGGTCGAGCCGCTGGGCCGCTACGGCGCTGTGCGCCCGGATCCGTTCCACCTCGGCCGCCAGGCGCTGCGCCCCGGGCGGGGTGAGCCGGTAGTAGCGGCGCAGCCGGGCGTCCACGATCTCCTCCCGGTCCACCTCGACCAGTTTCTCGTCGGTCAGCCGGTCCAGGGCGGCGTACAGCGTCCCGGCCCGCAGCTTCACCCGGCCGCCGGAGATGCTGGCGACGTCGGTCATGATCCCGTAGCCGTGCTGGGTTCCGGCCGCGAGCGCGGTGAGGATCAGGAACGAGGGTTCCTGGAGCGCACGTTGGCTCATACCGTCTTTATATACCGACAGTCGGACTATGACAAGGGCCTGGACCGCCATCGGCAACGCGCCGTCACTCAGGCGGTAACCGGGGGATCGGCGACGGCCGTGGCGCTGGAGTGGCCGCGGCCGGGTCCGCTCAGTAGTGGATGGCGCCTGGCGCCCCGCCACCGGCGGCGATGGCGTCCCCGTTGATGGCCACGCTGCGGGGCGACGCCAGGAAGGCGACCACATCGGCCACCTCCGCGGCGGTGATGATGCGGCCGATGCTGATGCCGGCGGCCAGCCTCGCCTCGGCCTCGGCCTCGGTGCTGCCGCTGGCGGCGGCGTATCCGGCGATCATGGCCGGGGTTCGCTCGGTCGCGGTCAGGCCGGGATGCACGACCGTGACGTTGATGCCCGCGGGACCCAGTTCGTCGGCCAGGGTCTTGGTCAGCGCGGCAACCTGGGCCTCCCGATCCCGGAGAACCGTTACACCGCGGCCCGCCAGGCCGAGGACGCGGCCGGCGCCCCGGAGTTGTCTGCCGCCCGCGCGTAGCGCCCGTGCGGGCCGGCCCGGGCTCTTCTTTTTCCGCAACGAAAACCGTCTGCCCGGCTCATCCACCCCGGCCCCGGGCCGTCAGAGCTGATGGCCGGGACGCCCGCCCGCCGGGACCGTCAGCCGGCGGGGCCGCGAGTCCAGCGGCGTCGCGAGCCCGGCCGTCTATGGTCGCGATATGGGTGCCGGACGCCGCGGACCAGCCGCTGGAGTATTCCACCGACTGGTTCCGCGGGGACCGGACCCGGGTCATCGCCTGGGCCTGCGGCGCCGACGCGGGCACCGGCGCCGGCCAGCCGAGCCTGCCCGGTCCGGCCACCGCTGCGCTCTGTTCGCCTAATCACCTGGCCGCTGGTGCTTGGGCGGGGCGACGACGGCCGCGACGACCCCGGCGGCCGCCACCGCGGCCGCGGTCCATTCGGCGGGCCTGAAGCCCTGGATAAAGGTGGCCGGGGAGGCGTAGCTGCCGTGGGCGGCGAAGACCGCGGCCAGGATCGCGACTCCGAATACCCCCCCCAGCGCGTTCAGCGCGTTGTTGGTGCCGGCCGCCACGCCGACGTCAGCGGGCGGGACGGAGCTGGTCACGGCGTTGGCCACGGTGGGGAAGCACATCGAGACGCCCACGCCGGCGATGATCAGCGGCGCGACCAGGCTGCCGTAGCCCACCCCCGGCTCGGCCACGGACGCCAGCCAGCCCAGCCCGGCGGCCTGCATGACCAGGCCGGCGACCATGAACGGCCGGTTGCCGATCTTGTCGGCGAGGGCACCGGCGACCGGCGCGACCAGCATGGGCGTGGCCATCCAGACCAGGATCCGCAGGCCAGCCTGCAGCGGCGAGTAGCCCAGCCCGATCTGGAACAGCTGGGTGATGAAGAACAGGGACCCGATCAGCGAGATGAACTGGAAGAAGATGACCGCGTTCGCGGTGGCGAAGCCGCGGCGGCGGAAATAGGCCAGCGGCAGCATCGGATACACCGCGCGCCGTTCCCAGGCCAGGAACCCGGCCAGGAACACGGCACCGGCCACGAACGAGCCGACCACTTCGGTGCTGCCCCAGCCGGCCGAGGGTGCCCGCACCGGCGCCCAGGTCAGCGCGAACAGCGCGACCCCGGCCAGGGCCATGCCGATGAAGTCCAGCTGCGGGCGGGGACCGCGGCTCTCGCGCAGCCGCAGCGCGGACAGCGCCGCGACGGCCAGCCCGACCGGGACGTTGAGCCAGAAGATCCACTGCCAGGAGATGCCCTGCACGATGGCACCCCCCACGACCGGCCCGGCGGCCACGCCCAGGCCGGTGATACCGCCCCAGATCCCGATGGCCGCGCCCCGCTTCTCGGCCGGGAAGGCCTCGCTGATCAGGGTCAGCGTCAGCGGCACGAGCAGGGCCGCCCCGGCGCCCTGCACCACCCGCGCCGCGATGAGCGTGCCGGTGCCAGGGGACAGTGCCGCCATCGCCGAGCCCAGCACGAACACGAGCAGGCCGAGGACGTACATCCGGCGGCGGCCGAACCTGTCGCCCAGGGCCGCGCCGGTCAGCATCAGGCCGCCGAAGACCAGGTTGTAGGCGTTGATCGTCCACTCCAGATCGGCCAGGCTGGCCCCCAGATGCGTTTGCAGGGTGGGCAGCGCGGTCGCGACCACCACCACATCCAGGGCGGCCATGAACGCTCCGAGCCCGGCCAGGACGAGCGTCCAGCCATTGCGGGACCGCCCCGGCGCGGCGCCCGTGGCACCGCTGGGTGAGCCGCCCCCGATGCGGCCGCTGGCGCGGCCGGCCGGCGGGGCGGCAGATAGCTCCGACATGTCAGTTACTCCGTTCTCCGTCATCTGGTATCGCGGTCGCCCAGGCAGTCAGGCGGCCCATAGGGGTAGACCAGAGGCGCCCGCAGGAATCGCCGTGGTGGGATCCGGGCCGCGCCGGGATCTGGGCGGACGGGCGCCTGGATCAGGGGCGCCCGGGCGCGTCCGGGCCCTGCGGCTGACGGCCGAGGAAGGCGACCAGCTGATCGCCGGGGCAGGCCCGCCCGGGCACCGGGACCGGGTCGGCGAACAATCCCGCCCGGGCGCCGGGAGTGATGAACAGCGGGGCGATCGGCAGCAAGAGAGCCGCCAGGTGCGGCGGGACCGGCCGGCGGCTGCCGCACGCGACCGAGATATCCCAGCCATGGACCGTGATCTCGATGGCCCCGGCGGCCACGGCCATCTTCGTGGGCAGTTCCCGGTCACCAATGGTGACCAGGTGCCCGGCCGGGGCGGCCGGGGCGCAGGCGGCCAGCAGCCGGCCGGCCCGCCGGTACAGGCCGCTGACCACGTCAGGCCCGGGGTCCTCGTCCTCTGCTGGCGGCCCGGAGCCGATGCAACCGGTGGTGACCGCCTCGTGCAGCACCCCGACCGAATCACTGACGTGGTGCAGCAGCAATCCCAGGTCCCAGCCGGCGCACGGGGTAGGGCCCGGGAGCCGCTGCGGGGTGGCCAGCCTGGCACTGGCCAGCGCATAGCTGACCGCCCAGCCGAGCAGCTCGAGTCCCCTCGTCAGCGGGGCCATGACGGGACCGGCAGGTCGGCCGCGGGCCGGGAGGTGGCGGCGGGATCCGGCGCGGGGCGGGCCACGCCGTACTCCTGCGGCAGGCCGAACGCCCCGAGCAGGCCCGGGCTGAGGAAGATGACGATCCGGGCGATCCCGGTCGCGGTGACCGTCAGCACCAGGGCCGCGTGCGCCCGGTACACCCCGTCGCGCCCGCGCTCGTAGGCCGCGAAAGCCGGCTGCCCGTTGGCCATGGTGGGAACCAGCCGGAACTGCCCGGGCGTGCCGAACAGCTTCGTGGCCAGGAAGCGGCGCACGTCCTCCCGGCCGGCGAACCAGGTCAGCATGGGCGGCATCTCCAGCGCCACGTCCTCGCGCAGCAGCGCCGTCAGCGCGGTCACGTCACCGTTCTCGAAGGCCACCGCGAAACGGTCAAGCAGCGCGCGGCGCTCCGGTTCGGCGGGCTCGGCGACGTTGTCTTCCTCGGGCAGGACCCGCGCGAGCTGGGCCCGGGCGCGCCGCAGGCCGCTGTTGACCGCGGTGGTCGTGGTGCCCAGCATGGCGGCCACCTCGGCGGCCGGCCAGTCCAGCACGTCCCGCAGGATCAGCATCGCCCGCTGCCGGGCGGACAGGTACTGCAACGCCGCGACCATCGCCAGCCGGATGCCCGCCCGTGACGCGGCGGCCTCGGCCGGGTCGTCATGGGGTGCGGCCAGCAGGGCATCGGGAATGGGCTGCAGCCACGGCACCTCAGGCGCTGCGGCCACGGAGGCAGCCGGGTCATCGCCTGGCCCGCCCAGCCCGGAAGGCAGCGGCCGCCGGCCGCGGCGCTCGATCGCGGTCAGGCACGCGTTCGTGGCGATCCGGTACAGCCAGGTGCGGACCGACGACCGTCCCTCGAACCCCTGGTAAGCACGCCAGGCCCGCAGATATGTCTCCTGCACCAGGTCCTCGGCCTCATCGGCCGAGCCCAGCATCCGGTAGCAATGGGCCAGCAGCTCCCGCCGGAACTGGCCGGTGCGGCTGGCGAAGTCCTCGCTGGCGGTCATACCGGTACTGACCCGCGACCGCGCCGAAAGTCACCGCCCGCGGCCCGGGGAAAGTAACGCCGCGGGCCCCGCGGGAAGTCACCGCCCGGCGGCCGCCGGCCTTTCAGCCGGGAGCCGGTCACGCCGGGACGGCCGGCCCGGGGGTGGTAGGCATCGGGTAGTAGGTCTCGTACACCCCGCGGGCCTGGCGCTCCGCGTCCTCCCAGGTCCAGGTGCGGGGCAGGTAGCGGTCCGGGCTAAGGGACCGGACGTACGGCGAGGGATCCGGGCCCAGGCTCTCCACCAGGTACATGGCCAGGCCCGCCGAGCCGGACACCCCGTGCGCGTTGCAGCCGGCCGCGAAGGCCAGGCCCCGGACCGCGCTGACCGGGCCGACCAGGAACCGGCCGTCCGGCGTGAACGCCGGCCAGCCGCGGAACGTGGTGCTCACCCCCGCCTCGGACAGGCCCGGCACGAACCGGCCCAGGCCCTCCGCGAAGCCGCCCAGGACGTCCCAGTCGGGAGGCGCGGGCAGCGGGTCGCCCACGCTCACCCCGCGCGGGTCCAGGCTGGTGCCCTGGTTCTCGAACCCGCCGCACAGCACCCGCTCGCCCTCGCCGCGCGCGTAGACCTGTATCTCCGGGATGCGCAGGCACGGCAGGCCCGCGTGCCAGCCCGGGACCGGCTCGGTCACGAAGTACTCATGCAGCACCGGGACGATCGGCAGCTCCACGCCGGCCAGCGCGGCCAGCGCGGCCGACCAGGGCCCGGCCGCGATGATGACCTGTTCGGTGGCGAACTCGCCGTCCCGGGTGGACACCGAGCAGACCTGGCCGTGCCTGGTCCCGATCCCGGTCACGGCCGCGTGCGGGGCAATCGTGACGCCCAGGTCCCGTGCCGCACTGGCGTACCCGGCGACCAGGCTGTTCGGCTGAACGTATCCGCAGGTCGGGGACCACAGAGCGGCCCGGATGCCGTCCGTGCGCTGCAGCGGGGGGAAGATCTCCGCCAGCTGCACATCCGACAGGAACTCCACCGGCAGGCCGGTCACCGCGGCGGTCGCGGCGATCTGCTCCAGCTCGGCGACGGACGGGTCCGACAGCGCGATCCGGACGGCCCCCGACTCGCGGTAGTCCATCGAATAGCCGGTCTCCCGCTCGAAGCCGCGGTACAGCTCCGCGGCCGCCATGGTCAGCCGGGCCCGGTCCACCGTGGGCCGGGCCTGGCCCACCATGCCCGCGGCCTGGCTGCTGGTGGCCTCGCACAGGCCCTGCTTATCCAGCAGCTGGATGTCCCGGTATCCGGCGCGGGCCAGGAAGTAGGCGGCGGCGGCGCCGACCGCGCCGCCGCCGATGACAGTAATCTGGGCGTCTCGGGGGTGGGCCACGATCCCGGTCGCCTCCCGCCGGGCCAGGCCAGACATGCCCAGCCTGACCTTCGTTCAAAGTTGGCCACGCCGGCCCGGGTAACCTGTGCTGATACGGGAAGTTCCGCAACCGCCGCAAGTCAATGAATTCGCCGGAAGGATTCAGTAAATGTGGCGTGGTGCATTCGGTGCTCAGCCTACGCTCAGAGTAGACATGTAAGCAGGGTTAGCTATGCAGGGCCAGCCAGGCAGTATCGAGGGCACGCGGGGCGCCTGGCCGTCCGGCGCTAGCTGATAGCGCGGTGATGGCTGCGCCCGTAGTGCCGGCCAGAGCAGTGGTGTCTGCGGGCACAGTGCTGGTGAGCACAGCGCTGGCCGCGCAAGACCGCCTATGGAGGTGTGGCGCAGGGTGACTCAGGTGTCCAGTCACTCTGCCGACGCGCCCGGGCTGACCCGGCCGGCCGAGCGGCCGGCCGCCCCTGGCCCCCTGGACGGCGGCAACGGGCCGGTCGAGCGGCTGATGAGCACGCTCATCCGCAAGCTCGCGTGGAGCAGGCTGTCCAATCCCAAGGTCGCCGTCAGCTTGTCGGCGGCCGGACTGCTGCTGGGCATGTTCCTGGGGGCCACCGCCCCGAACGCCGAGACGCTGCCTGTCCTGCTGCCGCTGTCCCGGCTGCTGCCGTCGCTGGGCTCGCAGCACGTGCTGGCCAGCCTCATGCTCTACACCAGCATCAGCCTGGCCTGCCTCGGGCTGGCCGGCATGCTGTGGGCGCACAGCCAGGGCTGGCGCCCCAACCCGCGGGTCCTGCTGCTGATCAGCACGGGCATCGTCGCGATCATGGTCTGCCTCACCCCGGTGGGGTCCTCGGACACCGCGAGCTACGCGGCCTACGGCCGGATCGCGGCCCTGGGCGGCAACCCCTACACCAGCAACCCGCTCGCCTTCCTCGGCGCCCACTCGCCCTACACCAGGTTGTCGGGACCATGTGGAAGGCGCAGCCGTCGGTCTACGGCCCGTTCGCCACCGTCATCCAGTCGTTCGCGGCCTCGATCGGCCTCGGGAACGTCGCCACCACCATCTGGGTCCTGATGATCCTCAACGGGATCGTCTTCCTCGGCGTGGGCCTGCTGCTCCTGCTGACCTCGGACGACCCGGTGCGGGCCACCCTGTTCTGGACCGCCAACCCGGTCCTCATCCTGGAACTGGTCAGCGGCGGTCACCTCGACACGCTGGTGGCCGCCGCGGCGATCGGCGCCATCCAGGTCGCCCGCCGGTTCACCGGGATCTGGGGCGACGTCGTGGTCGGGGTGCTGATCGGGCTGGCCTGCGGGGTGAAGATCTACGCGGTGCTGATCGGCCTGGGCCTGGCCTTCGCGCTGCTGCGCAACCGCGACTGGATGCGCATCACCCGGATGACCGTGGCCGCCGTGGCCACGCTCGCCCTCAGCTACAGCTACTACGGGCTGGACGCGCTGAAGACAGTGTTCGGCGGGCTCAAGCTGGCCACGCTGCCCTCGCCGTGGCGGGTGTTCGAGCTCGTCGGGCAGTGGTCCGGCGTCCCGCACAGCGTGATGGTCACGATCATCAGCTGCCTGTGGCCGGTCGCGCTGTTCATCGTGGCCTGGCTGATCTACCGGCGGATCTCCTCCGACCAGCCGGCCGAGGTGGTGGCGCCGTTCGCGCTGACCTTCGCCTGGATCCTCGTCGCCCCGTGGGTCTTCGCCTGGTACACCGCAGTGGCCTGGGCCGCGCTGACCCAGGTGCCGCGCAACCGGATGTCCCGCTGGCTGACCATCGTCACGGTCCTGCTCGCCCTCTGCCTATCCAGCGGTGGCCACGCGGTCCCGACGACGTGACGGCGCTTCTGTCCCGCACACCGGCCGAGGATCGCCGCACCGGCCGGTGGCGGGCCTCGTGGGCCGGACTCGCCCGGCGGCACTGGCTGGCCATCATCCTGCTGACCGCCGGCCTGGCGCTCCGGGTACTGGCCCAGGTCAGCTACCGGCCCGCGCTGTTCTACATCGACACCGCCCGGTACCTGTACGACGCCCAGGGGATGGACCCGGTCGGCTACAAGGTGCCGCTGCGGGCGATCCTGTTCGTGGCCAATTTCGGCGCGGTCGCCGCCGTCCAGCACCTGCTCGGACTGGCCATGGCGGTGGTCATCTACGTGCTGCTGGTGCGCCGGGGCGTGTCCCGGTGGCTCGCCGCACTGGCCATCGCGCCGGTCCTGCTGGACGCCTACCAGATCCAGAACGAGCAGGCGATCATGCCGGGCACCTGGTTCGAGGCCCTGATCGTGGCCGGCCTGGCCATCCTGGCCTGGCGCCCCAGGGCCGGGTGGCGGGCGGTCCTGGCGGCCGGCGTGGTGCTGGGCGCCTCGGCCACGTTCGCCCAGGTCGGCGAGGCCTTGATCCTGCCCGGGGTGATCTACCTGCTGGCCGCGGGCGGTGGCTGGCGGCGGGCGGTCGGCCAGGCCGCCGCGTTCTGTGCGGCCTTCGCCCTGCCGATCGCGGCCTACTGCACCGTGTCCTACGTGGTGGCCGGGGACTTCTTCTTGTCCCACACCGGCGTCACCTCCTTCTACGGGAGGGCCGCGGCCGCCGCGGACTGCGCCACGATCAGGCTCCCGGCGGCCGAGCGGGCGATGTGCCCCACCCCCGCCCAGCAGGCCAGGGGGCCGGACTGGCTGGAGTACCAGCCGGGCTCTCCGATCCGGCCCTACTACGCCAACCTGCCGCGGGCCGAGACCGACAGCCTGCTCTCCGACTTCAACCACCGGGTGCTGGCCCAGCAGCCGCAGCGGCTGCTCGGCGCGTACACCCGTGACGTGGTGAAGCTGTTCGCGCTGACCCGCGACACCAGCCCGGGGGACACGCCGATCACCCGCTGGCAGTTCCAGACGACGTTCCCGTACTTCTCCTCGCACTCGACCAGGCCGGACGTGATGGCCGAGATCGCCCAGTACGGCGGGGGAGCCCCGGCGCTCTGGCGGCCCGGGGCCGTGTTCCTGCGCTCCTACCAGCTGCACGGCGGGTTCACGCCCGGCCCGCTGCTGGCCCTGTGCGTGGTCACCGGGCTGGCCGGGTCCGTAGTGCTGGTCCGCAGGCGCTGGCGGTCCGACCCGGCCACCCGGTCACTCGGCCTGGCCTGCCTGCTCTGCTTCAGCTCGGCGGCGGCCCTGCTGCTGGTCTCCGACCTGTTCGAGTTCTCCTGGCGATACCAGCTGCCCGCGCTGGTCACGCTGGTGCCGGCCGGTGCGCTGGGCGTCGCCGTCATCCTCCGGGTGACCGGAGCGCGTCAGCACTAGATTGCTAGTATGCTAGCATCGGGCTGTGGCTGATGATGAGGTCAAGCAGTTCAACGTGTATCTGCCGGTCGGGCTGATCAAGCAGGTCAAGCACCACTCCATCGAGTCGGGCCTGTCCTTGTCGGCGCTGGTCGCTGACGCGCTGCGCGCCTACCTCGACGACGCCCGCGGGCCACGACAGCAATCGACCGGAAAGGAAACCTGACATGGCGACCGAAGGAATCGAGGCTGTGTTCCTGGAGACCCGCAACTGGGGGAAGGCAGCCAAGTTCTTCCAGGCCCTGGGCTTCGATCTGGAGTTCTCGACCGACCACAGCTCCGGTCAGCTCCGCAACGGCGACGGCCCCTACGTGTTCATCGCTGAGGTCCCCGAGGACCGGGAGCCCCAGGTCCAGATCGTGCTGAAGGTGGCCGACGAAGATGCGTTTCGTCCCGATCCGGCTATCGAGGTGGTCACCCCGTTCCAGGACACCCACTACGGGACCAGGGAGATGACCGTCCGTGACCCCGACGGGCGTTTGTGGAGCCTCCAGGCCCCGGCCCGCGGCTGACCGGAACGAAGAGATCAGGAACTGGCCGCAGGGGAGAGGTAACGCCATGGCCGACGAGCAAACCGGGGCGCCGGACAGCACCGCGGTCCGGGTCGCCCTCTGGCGGGCGATGCACGTCCTGGTTGACCCGCCGCCGCACGTCCTCGAGGACGAGATCAGCCTGCGGCTCGCCGCACCCCACGATGGCTGGCGCGACCGCCCGGACATGGACCCGCGCGGCACCAGCGGGTTCCGGGCGGCCATCGTGGCCCGGGCCCGTTTCATCGAGGACCTGGTGGCCGAGCAGGCGGGCCACGGCGTCACCCAGTACGTCATCCTGGGGGCGGGCCTGGACACCTTCGCCCAGCGCAGGCCGGCGATCGCCGCCCGGGTGAGAGTCTTCGAGGTCGATCAGCCCGGTCCCCAGGCCTGGAAGCGCCAGCGCCTGATCGAGCTCGGCTACGGCGTCCCCGACTGGCTGGTACTCGTGCCGGTCGACTTCGAGGCCAGCGGGGACTGGTGGGAGCAGGTGCGTGCGGCCGGCTTCGATCCCGGCCAGCCCGCGGTCGTCGTCTCCACGGGCGTGACCATGTACCTCACCAAAGAGGCCACCGCGGCCACCCTGCGCCAGCTCGCCCGGCTCGCCCGGGGTTCGACGCTGGCCATGACGTTCCTGCTGCCGGCCGAACTTCTCGGCGGGGCTGACCGCTCCGGACTCCAGACGGCCGAGAGAGGCGCGCGCACCTCCGGAACGCCGTTCATCAGCTTCTACACCCCGGCGGAAATGCTGGCCCTGGCCCGCGAAGCCGGCTTCGCGGACGCCCGGCACGTGCCGGGAAGCATGCTCGCCGAGCGCTACTTCGCCGATCGGGCCGACGGCCTCCGCCCGTCCAGCGGGGAGGACCTGCTGGTGGCCACCACCTGATGCGTGACAGCGTCTGGGTCCGGCCTGCCTCAGCCGGTGCCTTTCAGCGCCGAGTCCCAGAATTCCTGGACAGCAGGGTAGATCAGCTCCTGGTCGCGGGCCAGTTCCGCTTTGACGGTCCGGGTCCGCTCGTCGGCGAGCACCTCGGTCTGGCCGGCCTCGACGGCGGCGAGAACCTGCTCGGCGACCGACTCCGGGCTGTCCTTGGGGGCGTCGACGAGGGCGGCCATGTCGGTGTCGATGAAGCCGGCGTGCACCGCGACGACGAGGGTGCCCTGGTGGTGCAGTTCGAGGCGGACGCCGTTGGTCAGCGACCAGCCCGCGGCCTTGGAGGCGCCGTAGGAAGCGTTGAACGGGTTGGTGTAGAAGCTGGTCACCGACAGCATGTTGACGATCGCGCCGCCGCCGTTGGCCGCCAGGACTGGCGCGAAGGCCCGGCACATGCTCAGCGTGCCGAAGTAGTTGGTCTCCATCTCCTGCCGGGCGGCGTCCAGGCTGGGCGCGCCGATGAACGTGCTGTACTTCAGCACTCCCGCGTTGTTCACCAGCAGGCTGACGTCCGCGCACTGCGCGGCGACCTCGGTGACCCGCCCGGCGTCGGTGATGTCGAGGGCGATGGGCGTCACGCCCGGCTCGGTGACCTGGGCCGGGTTCCGCGCGGCCCCGTACACCCTGGCCGCGCCCGCCTTGACCAGCTCCCGTGCGTACACCTGGCCGAGCCCGCGGTTGGCCCCGGTGACGAGGGCCACCGATCCGGCGATCTTCATGGCGTCCTCCTGGCTGGGACCCGCGATCGGGCGGAGGGTCCGGTGATGATCTAGTGTCCCCGAAGATCGGGTACATCCGTCAACGCCGGAGGCCTCCGGATCTAGTTGATGATGGGCGAGGGGAGGTAAGGCCATGGGTTTCGAGGTTGAAGTCAGGAACGTTGATGGTGGCGTGACGGCGCTGGGCGCCGCTGGGCCGTACACGCTGGTGGTGGACAGCCCGGTCGCCGCGGGCGGCGGTGGCCGCGGCTTCAACGGCGGGCAGTTGCTGCACCTGGCCGTGGCGGGCTGCGTGTCCAACGACCTGTTCCGGGAGGCGGCGAAGCGCGGTATTGAGCTCACCCGGGTCGTGATCACCGCCGACGGCGGGTACCACGGCCAGCCTGCGGTTTCGGCCGGTATCTCCTACTCGGCTGAGATCGAGGGCCTGGCCACCGAAGCGGAGCTGGGGGCACTCGTCCGGCACGTCGATGAGATTGCGGAGATTCCCAACTCGCTGCGCGCCGGCACCCAGGTCCGGCTGGAAAACGCGATCGTGCGCTCCCGCGGCCAGGCCGGCGGCGGGACCTGACCGTCGCCTGATCCGGTGGGGGCGGAAAACCGATAGACAGCGCCAGGCGCGGGCCCTGAGGATCACCCTCATGCAGTTGCGTATCCAGTGCCTGTGCGTCGATACGGCCGACCCGGACCGGCTGGCGTCCTTCTGGCAGTCGGCGCTGGGCTGGCGCCGTACGTTCGAGCAGGACGGCCAGGTTGTGCTGGAGCCCCCGGAGGGCAGCGCGGAAGATGGCGTCGCTCCGGACCTGCTGTTCTTGCGGGTTCCCGAGGGAAAGGCGGGCAAGAACCGCCTTCACCTCGACCTCCGGCCCCAGGACCAGGCCGCCGAGATCGCGCGGCTGGAAGAACTCGGCGCGAGCCGGGCTGACGTCGGGCAGGGCGCAGACGTCAGCTGGGTCGTGATGGCTGACCCGGACGGCAACGAGTTCTGCGTGCTCAAGCCGCTGGCACCGGCCCAGCCGGGCTGACCACGACGGCGAATGAGTATTCAGCAGGGACCGCGCCCGAGCGAGAGCTGCCTCCTGGTTCCGGTGGCCGAGGCTGAGCCAGTGGTGGGCCTGCTTCGCGGCCAGCTGGACCGGGCCGCAGCCTGGGGCGTCCCAGCCCATGTCACGATCCTTTACCCATTCGCCCGGCCAGAGGCGATCACCAGCGAGGTGATCGAGCTCGCGGCAGTGGCCGTCGCATCAGTGCCCGCGTTCGGGTGCACGTTGGCCCGGACGAGCTGGTTCGGCGAGGACGTGCTGTGGCTGGCACCCGAGCCCGACCAGCCGTTCCGGGCGCTGACCACGGCTCTGCATGCGGCGTTTCCCCAGTACCCGCCGTTCGGTGGCATCTATCCCGATGTGGTGCCGCACCTGACCATCGGTACCCGGCCGCCGGGCGGTCTGGCCATGCTCGAGGCGGCCGAGGCTGACGTGCGGCCATCATTGCCGGTCCGCACTTTGGTCAGCCGTGCCTGGCTCATGACCGGCACCCAGGCCGTGGCCAGCTGGCGGGTGGCCGCGGAGCTTCCACTCGGTGCGTGACGAGGCGTGACGTCCCGGCTGACCTGGGAGGTAATTGCGGGTCTGTTCGAGGCCGCCCATCGTGGTA
>CAWINS010000012.1:0-112215 GCA_963837335.1 uncultured Actinomycetes bacterium
TCGTGCTAGTGCCGCGTCTGACAACCTTTGCCCCGCCTACGGGATACTCAGGCGATGGAGGATCACCACGTTGTAGCCGTGATCTTGCGTCGGGCGGACCAGCTGTTGCTGTGTCACCGATCCCCAGGCCGGCGGTGGTATCCGGATGTGTGGGACTTCCCCGGTGGTCACGTGGAGCCTGGCGAGCGGCCCGAGGATGCGCTCCGGCGGGAGGTGGCCGAGGAACTGGGGGCCGGGCTTGAGGGCGTCGATGGCGGCCCTGTGTTGCACCGGGTCGTCCCGCAGACTGGCTTGGACCTGACCGTGTGGGTCTCGTGGCGCTGGCGGGGGACCGTGTCGAACCTGCAGCCAGAAGAGCATGACGCCATCGGCTGGTTCGAAGAGAGGCAGCTTGATGGGCTCAGGTTCGCTGACCCTTCTTACCTGCCTGTGCTTCGCCGCCTTTTGAGCGTGTGAGCTGGAATGCGTCCCGGAGAGGACGAGGTCCCCAGGGCGCAAGACCCGCACCCGGTTCGGGGAGTTCTGCCGCCACCTGCGCTCCCTCTACCCGCCAGACGTCCGCATCGCGATCGTCTGTGACAATTTCAGCCCCACCTGACCACGGCCAGGGACCGCAGGGTCGGGGCCGTGGCCAGCCACGTCGAGATCGCGTGCGCACAACCACGCCTACGACGAACGGCTACGCCGGGTCGTCGCCCGGGCAAACGTAGCCTGAGGCGGCACTAGGCGCGTCGCGGGAACTGGCCGAAGTCGGGCGCTCGCTTGGCCTTGAAGGCCTCGCGGCCTTCCCGGGCTTCCTCGGTGCCGTAGAACAGCAGGTTCGTGTCGTGGGCGAGCTGCTGGATGCCTGCGTAACCGTCTTCCGCCGCGTGGAAGCTGGCCTTCATCAGCCGCAGCGCGAAGGGAGAAAGCGCCAGCATCTCGCGGCACCACTTGACCGTCTCGCGCTCCAGGTCGGCCAGCGGCACGACGGCGTTGACCAGGCCCATCTCGGCGGCGGCGCGGGCATCGTAGCGGCGGCACAGGAACCAGATCTCCTTGGCCTTCTTCATGCCCACCAGCTGGGCGAGCGAGCTGGCGCCGAAACCCCCGTCGAACGAGCCGACCCTGGGGCCGACCTGGCCGAACGTCGCGTTGTCGGCGGCGATCGTGAGGTCGCAGACCACGTGCAGCACGTGGCCGCCGCCGATGGCCCAGCCCGCCACCATGGCCACGATCGGCTTCGGGCAGCGGCGCATCTGCACGTGCAGGTCGGTGACGTGGAAGCGCCCGGTGGCGTTCTCGTCCGTCTGGTACCCGCTGTCACCGCGCACCCGCTGGTCACCGCCGGAGCAGAACGCCTTGTCGCCCTGGCCGGTGAGGATGATGACGCCGACCGACTCGTCCTCGCGGGCCACCGTGAGGGCGGCGGACATCTCGATCAGGGTCTGCGGCCGGAAGGCGTTATGCACCTCAGGCCGGCAGATCGTGATCTTGGCGATGCCGTCGTCGGTGGTCTCGTAGCGAATATCGGAGTACTCGCCTGACGCGTGCCAGGCGACGCCGGCGTCCTGAGCGTCGGTGCCCGTGGCTGCGGTGCCCGTGGTGGGAGTGCCCGTGGTGGGAGTGCCCGTGGTGGGAGTGCCTGTGGTGGGAGTCCCCGTCGTGTCAGTCATGGGCTCATTCTTCACTGCGGCCCCGGCCGGCTGGCTACGGCCCGGCTGGCTGCCGTCTCCGGCCCGCCCGCTGCCTAGCCGCCGGGCGTTCAGGCCCGGGCCGCCGGTGCGGCCAGCTCGGCCAGGTGGCGCAGCGAGTTGGTGAGATGCTCCGGGCCGAACGGCGGGAACTTGATGCCCCGGTCCCGGATGAACTGCGGCACCGCCGACCAGTCGTAGGTGAGCGTGACCTCGGTCTCGGACGGGCCGAGCGGCGCCAGGTCGTAACGCCAGATCCAGCCGCCGAACTCCAGCTGACCGTCACCCTTGTCGTGCCCCGTCCGCCAGCCAATGGCGCGCGGCGGGTCGAGCACCTGGACCTGGTTAACCGTCTGGTAGTCACCGTTTGGATGGTTGGCGTGATACATGTCCATCCGGAAAATCTGCCCCACCTCGGTCAGCGGCGCCTGGTCGGCAGATTCCTGAACCCAGCCGGTGCCATCGATCGCAGGATGGGCCGCCGGGTCCGCCAGCACCGCGAACACCCTGGCGGCGGGCGCGGCGATAGTCAGGGTGGCGCTCACGTTCTCTTGGTCCATGGCGGGCACTCCTCGTCATCTCATCTCGGGACTCTCGCAGGCGCGGAAGGGGGCGGAAGGGGGACGTTCCCAGCATGCAGACGAGGCGGCGAGGCGGAACTCACCGGCCGTCTGGGCGGAACCCGTACCCGTGCCGCCGCTACCCCGGCCGGTTCCCATGAGGAGCAGATGCCCCGCCAGAACCGTCTGCCTGTCTATTAACAGAAGCCCTATATAACCTCAGCGCTTTCATGGGCCTGAATATGTCCCGCTCCCTGATTAGGGAAACTTCCGGCGCACTCGCTCTCCGTGTCCTCAGCACGCTGGCCTGCCCCATGCGGCCGAGCATGGCCGTATCCGGGCAGGCAAAGCGCAGGTATGGTCGTTGGGAAGGCAAGGAGAAAGGTGACCTTGTTTGTACTCTTGGCTGAAGAGGCCCGGGAAATGGCTCGTGGCCCCGAAAGCGGTACGGAACTGGCGGGTAGCCCGCCGGCTGATCATCCTGGTGGCGATCCCGACAGTGCTGGGCCTGGCGCTCGCCGGGCTGCGGGTCACCGACGCGGCGCACAGCGCGGGGGCTTACCGCCAGGTTGGCCGGCTCGCGGTGCTCGGCCAGCAGGTCACCGGTTTAGCGCAGGCCCTGGAGGACGAGCGGGCCGACACGGCCGCTTACATCGCAGGCGGGCGCCGGGCCGCAGGCCTCCCGGTCCTGCACCGGCAGTATGCGATCACCAACGCCTGGGCGGCCGCGGTACGCCGGCAGATGCGCCAGCTTGGCGGCGGATACCCGGCCCAGACGCGGGCCACCGCAGCGTCCGTGCTGGCCAGCATCGCCCACGTGCCCGGCCTGCGCCGGGGCGCGGAGGGCCAGGCTGCTGCCCTGACCGTGATCAACGGCTATTCCGCCGCGACGGCAGGCCTGCTCACCATCGATGACGGCATCGCCGACCTGAGCGGCAACTCCGGCCTGCTCACCAGCGTGCGCGCGCTCGGTGCGCTGTCCCGGATGAAGGATCACGCCTCGCAGCAGGAGGCCATCCTCGGCGTGGCGCTGGCTCAGGGCCACTTCGGACCGGGGGCCCAGATGGCGCTGGCCATCGCCCAGGCCCAGCAGGCCAGTGACCTTGTAGCGTTCCGCGGTTCGGCGACCCCGGAAGAGATCTGGGCCCTGACCGGCACCCTGGCCGGCTCGGTGCCAAGTCAGGCCCGGGCGCTGGAACAGCAGGCCATAGTGGCGGGCCCAGGCGCGCTGGCCCTCGGCGCCCACGCCGGGCGGCAGTGGCAGGCCGGGATGTCCCGCACGGTGGGCTGGATGCGTGATGCCGAGCAGCAACTGACAGATTCGATCACGTCGTACGCCCAGGCTCTGCAGCGAGGAGCGGTGCAGTCCGCGATCATCACGGCCGCCGCGGCACTGGCCGCCCTCGCGCTGATCTTCCTGGTCACCCTGATGATCGCCCGGTCTATCGTGGGTCCGCTCCGGCGGCTCGAAGCCGCCGCGCTGGATGTCGCCGGGACGAGCCTGCCCGCGGAGGTCGGGGCGCTGGGTGTGGCCGGATACCCGAGGCACCGTCTCCCCGCGGTACCGATGGACGTCCAGTCCACCGATGAGATCGGCCAGGTGTCCCGGGCCTTTGACCGGGTGCACCGGGAAGCGCTGCGGCTGGCGGGCGAACAGGCCCGGCTGCGGGCCAGCGTCAGCGCCGTATCCACCAGTTTCCTGCGGCGCAGCCATTCCCTGCTGGATCGGCTGCTGCGGCTGATCGACAGTTCGGAACTGACCGAGGATGACCCGGAACGGCTGGCCAGCCTGTTCCAGATGGATCATCTGGCCACCCGGATGCGGCGCAACACAGACAGCGCCCTCGCCATCGCGGGTCACGACGCGCCGGATCACCCGGCTGAGCCGGTCACCCTGGTGGACGTGCTGCGGGCGGCAGTGTCGGAGGTAGAGCAGTACGACCGGGTGGCCCTGGATGTCCAGCAGGGCGTGTCGGTGAGCGGGAGCGCGGCGGCCGACACCGTGCACCTGCTCGCCGAGTTGCTGGAGAACGCCACCACGTTCTCGCCCAGGACCACCCAGGTCATCGTGTCCGGGCGCACAGCGCAGGATGGCGGCTCGCTCATCAGCATCACCGACGCAGGCACCGGCATCGCCGAGGAGCAGCTGGGCCAGCTCAACTGGCAGCTGGCCCACCCGCGCCTCCCGGACACGACCGTCGGCCAGCGGATGGGCTTCTTCGCGGTCGCGCACCTGGCGGCCCGGCACGGCATCACGGTGACCCTGGGCACGCCGCCGGACGGTGGTACCAGCGCCGAGGTCCACCTGCCCGCCGCGCTGATCTCGCCGGAAGTAAAACCCCCGGCCTGGATGGGCCCGTCTGGCGAGGTCTTCCGCTCCCGCGCCGGGGAGCAGGCCGGCCCGCCGGCCGCGGCCACCGACCGGCTGGGCACGGCTCCGCGGTTCGCCGCGGGACCAGAGCCCGCCTTCGCCGCGGGACCAGAGCCGCCTTCGCCGCGGGACCAGAGCCCGCCCCGCAGCCCATCCCGGAACCCGCCCGGGAGCAGCAGCCAGAGCGTCTCCCGGCCCGGGATCACTAGCGGCTGGTCTCGGCGGCCGCCTTGATCCTTTCCAGGGTGACGCGCATGCCGCTGAGGTTGGTGCGCCGCCGGGCCCACCCGGCCAGCAGCCAGTACACCCGGGTGGCCAGCATGTCGGACAGCTCGAACGACTCGGTGATGTCGGTACCGTCCGCGCGCGGGCGGAGCACGTAGCGCCAGGTGTTGACCGACCTGCCGCCGGGCCCGCCCACGGAGAAGGCGAACTCGCGTCCCGGATCACTGGCGACCACCGTGCAGGTGGTCCAGTAGACCGGTCCCCGGCCGTTGCGCCGGACATGACCGCGGAAGCGGGCCCCGGTGCCGGGCCCGTCGGCGCCCGCCAGCCACTCCGCCTCGAAGGTCTCCGGGCTGAACTCCCCGATGCGGCTGATGTCCGTCACCAGATCCCAGCACCGGCCGGCCGGTGCGGCCACGTGGACGGTCACTTCGCCGCGCATAAGCCGACAGTAGAGCCAGCGATCAGGCGCGAGCCGCCCAGCCCGCAATCCACGCGACCATGGCGGGGGAGTCACTCTGCCTGGGCCCTGGTGTCCGCCGCGGCGACCGAGCCGGCCCCGCTCCCGGAGATGGTCAGCTTCCTGCTGCGCAGCAAGGCGGAGGGAACGGCGGCCTCGGCCCCGGCTCCCCACACGAAGTCGAGTACCAGGCCGGGTGGGTCACCGTCGAGCAACGTGGCCAGGGTTTCCACGTCGGTGCCGGTGTCACCGGTAATGGCCCGGTCTGCGGTGACTCACAGCGCCTCCACCAGCAGGACGAGAGCGGTCAGCGCGCGCTGCACGGGAATGGCCAGGCCGATCCCGGCCAGCGCGCCGCCGGTGGCCTCGACGCGGGGGATCAGGTCGCTGGCCAGGCCCGCCCGGCGCGGCAGCGGCCGCCCCGGTGTCACATTCGTGGCCCGGTACCGGCGTCCGGGGTCAAGCCCGGGCACCCGCAGCGCGGCCGGCTGGTCGCTGCGGGGCTCATCCAATTGCACGTAACTCAGCAGGGCGGCTGACTGGTCGGCGGCGATGACGCCGTGCATCCACGCGGTGTCGTCCGGGGTGTCGAGCCGGATCATGCGGCCGGTGTGGATGAGCGCGCGATGTTCCTTGTACAGCGCGATCCAGGCGGCGAGGTCGGTTAGTTCGTCCGGGTCGGCCTGGGTGATGTCCCATTCGATGCCCAGGTGCCCGAACAGGGCCGTGGCGCACCGGAACGGCAGGGGCAGGTACCGGCCGGTCTGGTGCGAGAACGGCGCGGACACGTGCGCGCCGAGGTACTCCGGCGGCACCAGCTGTCCCGTCCACCGCTGGATCGGCTGCCGGGCGAGCGCGTCGGTCATGTCGGAGGTCCAGACCCGCTCGGTCCGCTCCAGCATGGCCAGGTCGATCCGGCCGCCGCCGGCCGCGCACGACTCCCACTCGACGGCCGGGAACCGCTCACGGAGCCGGTCGAGCAGCCCGTAGACGGCCAGTGCCTGGTCGTGGGCGGCGGGGGCGCCGGCCCGCAGGCCGGATCCGGCGTCGATGAGGTCCCGGTTGCAGTCCCACTTGACGTAGGAGATGGGGTACTCCGACAGCAGGCCGCTGATCTTCTCGAAGAGGTAGGCGACGACTTCCGGCCGGGTCAGGTCGAGGACGAGCTGATGACGCTGCAGCGGCGGCACCCGCTGCCCGGTGGCCAGGATCCAGTCCGGGTGGGCCCGGTACAGCTCCGAGTCCGGGTTCACCATCTCGGGCTCGATCCACAGCCCGAACGCCATGCCGAGGCCCCGCACGTAATCGGTGAGCCGGTGCAGCCCGCCGGGCCAGACCGCCTCGTCGACCTGCCAGTCGCCCAGGCCCGCCCGGTCGCTGCGGCGGCCGGTGAACCAGCCGTCGTCGAGAACGTACCGTTCTGCGCCGATGCTGGCGGCGGTGTCCGCCAGGGCCGCCAGCGTGCCGAACTCGTGCCGGAAATAGACCGCTTCCCACACGTTGAGGTCCGACCGGGCGCGGCGAGCGCGGATGGCTGGGCTGGGCGCGCAGGTACCCGTGGAGCTGGGCGGCCAGGCCGTCCAGCCCGTCGCCGCTGGCCACGAGATAGACCCAGGGCGTGGTGTAGGACTGGCCCTCGGCCAGGGTGATCTCGCCGGGGAGCAGCAGCTCGCCGCCGCCGATGGTCGTCACCCCCGGCAGCAGCCGCTGCTGCGGCCCGGGCCCGGCCTCCCCGGGCTGGCTGCCGATCATGCCCAGGCCGGAGGGAACCCGCTCGACGCGGTGCACCGTGTTCCCGCTCCAGGCGACGTGCACCCCGAACACCTCGCCGCTGCCGAAGCCGAAGCCGGGAACGCCGGCCACCACCACGGTGGCCGAATCATGCCCGGTGTGCCCCCGGCGGCCCTCACGCAGCCACAACCCGTCACCCAGCCGGTGGCGCTGCGGGATCCGCTCGGCGGTCTGCCGCCCGGTGAAGTCCAGCACCTCGCCCACCCGCCCGGGCAGCGGGAAGACGACCTCCAGGCCATCCACCACATACGGCTCGCCGCTGGTGTTGGCCACCGTGTGCCGGACCCGGATGGCGCCGCCCGGGACGGCCTCGGCCTCCGTGACCAGGCGCAGGCCGGCGCCGCTGTCTTCGGCCTCGACGCGGGCGCGCCGCTCCCCGTGCTCCGGCGGGGCGGCCCGGAAGAGCGGCGACCAGTCGCGCCCGGCGGCGGGATGGCCGCCGCTGGTGTCCAGCCGGTGACCGGACAGGCCGGGCCGGCCGAACCAGCCCGCGCCGTGCTCGGGCAGCAGCGGGCAGGGCCGGACCGCCGCCAGCAGCGCGGCCACCTCGCCGGGCTCCAGCCCGCCCGCGGGCACCGGGCCGGCCCACGCCGCGGGCAGCGACCCCGGCTGCGGGAACAGGATCAGCCCGGTACCGGGCGTTAGAGGTGAGGCAGTGACCAGCAACGGGCCCGCGGCGGCCGCGGTCGGGCCGGCCGGCAGGCCGCTGGGATCGGCGGTCATTCACGCTCCTGTCTGAGCGCGGCTCAGCGGAGCCGGCGGCTGGCGGGCCGTAGTGCCCACGACAGTATGGTCGCTGCCGTCATGATGGCCAGCAGCACCACCTCGCCCCGGTCGTAGCCCGTGGTCAGGTGGGAGACGATAGCCCCGGTGTAGGTAAAAAAGGCGCCCGCGTAGGCCCATTCCTTGAGCAGCGGGCGCCGGGGGATGAGCAGGGCTACCGCGCCCAGCACCTTCCAGCAGCCCAGCAGCACCAGGAAATAGGACGGATAACCCAGGTGCACCGCCAGGTCGCGGACGAAGGGGATGCGGGCGATGTCCCAGATACCGCCGAGTCCCAGTTCGCCGGCCACGACGGCGGTGGCCAGCCAGTACCCGGCCGACCGGATGCGCGGGTACCCGTCCCGGCGGACGGCGGCCGGCGATTCGGTCATGATGTCCATGTCATGCTTCTCCTTGCTCCTGGTCACATCCGCACGTTCCGGCGGTTCATGGGTATGAGCCGACCGGACAGGAGAATGTGACCGATGGACGAGGCAGACTGGCTGGCCGCACGTTTCGAGGAGCAGCGGGCTCATCTGCGGGCGGTCGCCTACCGGATGCTCGGCTCGATCACCGAGGCCGACGACGCGGTGCAGAACTCGTGGCTGCGGCTCAGCCGCGCTGACCCGGCCGAGGTCGAGAACCTCGCCGGATGGCTGACCACGGTGGTCGCCCGGGAGTGCCTCAAGATGATGCGTACCCGCCGGAGCCGCCGCGAGGAGCCCCTGGCCGACATCACGGCCGGGCCACCAGCCGGGCCGCACGACGTCAGCGACCCCGAGGCCGAGGCTCTGCTGGCCGACTCGGTCGGCCCGGCGCTGATGGTGGTGCTCGACGCCTTCGGGCCGGCCGAGCGCCTGGCTTTCGTGCTGCACGACATCTTCGCTGTGCCGTTCGGCGAGATCGCCGCCATCCTCGAGCGCTCCCCGGCCGCGTCCCGCCAGCTCGCCAGCCGCGCCCGCAGGCGGGTCCAGGGCGTCACGCCGCCGCGGAACACCGATCCGGGCCGTCAGCGGCAGATCGTCGATGCCTTTCTCGCCGCGCTCCGCGACGGTGACTTCGCGGCTCTCGTCGCCGTGCTCGACCCCGACGTGGTGCTCCGGGATGACAGCGCTGGCCTGCCCGGCGGGGCGGCCGTGATGCGGGGAGCGCGGGCCGTGGGCAGCCATGCGCTCGGCTTCTCGCGGAGCGCCCAGTTCGTCGAACCCGCCCTGGTGAACGGCGCCGTGGGGCTGGCCATCGTCCCCCAGGGACGGCTGATGGGGGCGCTCGGCTTCACCTTCTCCGGCGGCCGGATCACCGAGATCGACATGATCTCCGAACCCGGCCGCCTCCAGGCCGTCGACCTGGCCATTCCAGGTCCCTGACGCCGGCGGCTGGTGCCGCTGGCGCTGGCCGGGACTCCTGGGCAGACTGAGGCTGCACGTCCTGCCGTCTTCTCTGCCCGTCCAGGGGGATTCAGGTATGAGGTCATCACCTGCCGCGCGAGCGCTCCGGGAGGCGCAGTCGGCGTCGGCCTGCGCCCGGCGGACCGGATGCGACATCGACGAGGCCGCCGGCGCCCTGGCTGCGGACGGCGGAATCTCCCGGCGGGACGTTCTGCGCGGCGGCGCCGCCGCGGCCCTCGCGGCGGCCATTCCCGTGGGCGCTGCGGGGATACGGCCCGCCGCGGCCGCGGCCGGGCGGGATCGCAGGGTGGTCATCATCGGCTCCGGCATCGCCGGGCTGGGCTGCGCCTTCCGGCTGTGGAAGTCATACGGCCTCCGGAGCGAGGTCTACGAGTACAACGCGGCCCGGCCGGGCGGGCGCATTCACACCCTCCGGGGATTCTTCGACGACGGGCAATACACGGAGGAACACGGCGAGTTCATCTCCAGTGAGCACACGGCCATGCGGCGGCTGGCCGCCCGGCTGGGCCTCACCCTGGACAACGTCAACGCCTACCCGCCGCACACCCGCCCAGACGACTACCGGTTCCGGTTCGGCGGGCGCTTCTGGCCGCAGGCCGCCCTCAACCGGGACTGGCACGAGTGGGGGTTCCGGCTGTTCCACGACGCCGCCTTCCACCAGGCACCCTGGCCCACCCGGTTTGACCAGCACACCGCCTGGGCGCGGCGATGGGACCATACCCCGGCGCCGGAATGGATCGAGCAGCACATCCCGGGCGGCCTGGGCAGCGACTTCGGCCGGCTGTGCGTGGCCGTGCTCCTCGATGAGTACGGCGGACCGGTCGCCGAGCAGTCCGCGCTCAACCTCATCTACCTGCTCGCTTACTACGACAGCGCGCCCAGCGGCGCCCAGCCACGAGACAGCCCGCAGCTGTCCGGTACCGACGAGAAGTGGCAGGTGCGCGGGGGCAATGACCTGCTCATCTCGAGGCTCATCAGCAGGCTGCCCGCCGGGACCATCCGCCTGGGACAGCGCCTGGAAGCCGTGCGCAGCCGCGGCCACGGCCGGTACACGTGCACGTTTTCCTGCGGGGCCAGCCCCCGCGACGTGCCCGCCGATCATGTCGTGCTCGCCTTGCCGTTCACCAGGCTGCGCGAGGTGGACCTGCGCGGGCTCGGGCTGCCGCCGCGCCAGCGCCGGGCCATCCGCGAGGAACCGCTCGGCTCGAACTCGAAGATCCAGATGCAGTTCTCCAGGCGCGTGTGGAACACCGAGCGCTGGACCGGGAACATGTACACCGACGGCATCGTGCAGGGCGGCTGGGAAGCCACGATCGACCAGCCGGGGCCTGCGGGGATACTGATCGCCCTGCCGGGCGGGGAGGCCGGCGCGGACATCGGCCACCGTTACGGCCTGGCTAGCTATGAAGGGCCCGCGCCGCAGGCCATGGCCAGCGACTTCCTGGCCGGGTTCGACGAGAATTTTCCCGGGACCCGGGACGCGTACAACGGCAAGGCCTACTACGCCTGGTCCTCAGGCGATCCGCACATCGGCGGCGCTTACTCCTACCTGAAGCCCGGCCAGTACACCGGCTTCAACGGCATCCAGGGGCGGCGGCACCAGAACCTGCACTTCGCCGGCGAGCACACGTCGGTGAACTTCCAGGGCTTCATGGAAGGGGCGCTGCGCAGCGGCTACCGCTGCGCAGCGGAGGTGACCGGGCGCTGAGCGAACGCGGTGCCTAGCGAGGGGCCATCGCGGCGCAGACGGCGAGCAGTTCCGCATGCCGCAGGGCGGCCAGCACCCGGGGGTGCGCCGTGCGGCTGAGCTGCTCGGTGGCGGTAACGCTGACCGAATCGCCGCCGCTGCGGCTGGCCGCGGCGAGCTGGGTGTAGCCGGGGATGTTCCCGGTGTGCCCGTACATGGTGCCGCACCGGGTGCGGTAGCGGAAGATGCCCAGCCCGGCCGCATTGATGCCCGGGCCGGCCGGCTGCGAGCTGCCCGGCACGAACCGCAGCTGAGCCGCCTGGGTGGGCCGGGAGAAGAACCGGGGCGCAAGGTAGGCGCGGATGAACCGGTTCGTGTCGGCCGGGGTGGAGACGATGCCGCCGGCCGCCCAGGTGACCGACGCGGAGAACGCCTCACTGACGTCCCCGGCCGGTTGACCGGGCCGCAGCGAGTACCCGTGCAGGTAGGGACGGGGCAGCCGGGAACCGGCCGGCAGGCTGGTCTGGCCGAGCCCGGCCCGGCGGTAGACCAGGTCCCGGAGCAGGGCCCGGTAGCCCCGGCCCGCCGCCACGCGGGCCATCAGGGCGATGACCGTGTTGTCAGAGTTGTCGTACTCGTAGCGGCTGCCCGGCGGGAACTGCAGCGGCTGGTGCCAGACGTAGCGCATCAGCCGGCGCGGCGGGATGATCTGGTGCGGGGCCCGCTGCAACTGGCGGGCCAGCGCCTTGCTGCTGGTGTAGTCGGGCAGTCCGCTGCGGTGCTGCAGCATCTGGCGGAGGGTGACCCGGTGCCAGGCCCGGGGGAGTGCGGGCAGCCACCGCCCGATCGTGTCGCTGAGCCGGAGCTTCCCCCGGCTGACCAGGCTGAGCGCGACCGCCCCGTTGAGGGCCTTGGAAAAGCTGGCCAGCCGCTCGTGGTCGGTGCGAGCCAGCGGCCGGGGATGGGCCAGGCTGGCCGTGCCGGCCTGGTAGACGGAGCGGCCGCGGCCGTGCTGGACGATCACGATGACGCCGGGCGGCCCGGACGGCATGGCGACCAGCCTGTCCAGGGCCCGCTGGAGCGGCGTTCGCGCCGCGACCGTGGCTGCGCCGGGGCGCCCGGCCGCCGCTGCGGCGGGCATGGCGGCCATGGTGGCCGCCAGGAGACCACTCACGCCCGCGGCAGCGGCCAGGGTGATAACAGATCGTCCATGTTGCATGAACCGATAGTAGTCATTGGGGCAGGCCGGGCGGCGTGTGGCCGGTCCTGCTGGCCCTGGCGGCCAGAGTTCCCAGAATTCTGGGAGGGCGATCCGGCGCACGACCGGTGACGCTGGCAGTGAGGAAAGGAGCACGACATGTTCGCACGAACGACGACATGGTCAGGATCGCCCGAGGCCCTGCAGAAGTGGGCGGACCACGCGGTCAATCAGGTCATGGGCTTCGTGAAGGGCCTGCCCGGCAACGCGGGTGTGGTCTTCCTGATCGACCGCGACGGCGGCACGGCGCTGACCCTGACCCTGTGGGACACCGGGGAGCACGCCAGTGCCACCGATCGGTTCGCTGAGCAGAGCCGGGCGACGACGGTCGCCGCGACGGGCGCGGAACTGGTCGCGCGCGGCAGCTATGAGGTCGTGGCCAGCAGCTAGACTCAGGTAAAGGGGAGGCAATGCTCACTGGCCCGGCGCTCGACAATCTCGCCACTGCGGTAGCCCGGGCCTGCCGGTCGGGTCTGGACCCTGACGCCCTGCGGGCCGCCGTCTTGCCCCGGCTCCGGAAGGTCGTGCCGGTCGACGCGCTCTGGTGGGCCGCCGCGGACCCGGCCACCCTCCTGTTCACCCGGTCTTACCGCGAGGAACTGCCGGAGGAATCCGGGCCTTACTTCGTCGAGAACGAGTTCCTGCACGATGACGTCAACAAGTGGACCGACCTGGCCCGGGATGCCTCGGGAGTGCGGACCCTCATGCAGGCGACCGATGGCCACCCCGCGAGGAGCGACCGCTACCGGGACATCTTCGCGCCGCTCGGCCTGCAGGACGAGCTCCGGGGGGTGCTGCGGATACGTGGCGTCTGCTGGGGCTACATCTGCCTGCACCGGGAAGCGGCCCAGGCGGGGTTTTCCGCCGAGGAGGTCGGGTTCGTCCGGCGGCTCGCCCCGCACATCGCCGAGGGGGTCCGGATGGGCCTGCTGCGGCAGGCCTGTGAGCTGGAAGGGCCGGCTGACGGTCCCGGTCTGGTCCTGCTCGCCGCCGATGGGGCAGTCACCGGGCTGAACCCGGCCGCGGAGCGGTGGCTCGAGGAACTGGGCGGCCGTCCGGACGGCTCGGATCTGCCGATCGAGATCGCGGCGCTGGCCACCAGGCTCCGTCATCTCGAAGATCGCGAAGCCGGGCTGCCCCGGCTCCGGGTCCGGGTGAGAAGCGGCCGGTGGGCTGCGCTGCACGCGTCCTGGCTGACCTCCCAGGCCGAGGACACGGTGGCGGTCATCATCGAGGAGGCGGCGCCCGCCGAGATAGCACCGATGATCATGGCCGCCTACGGGCTCACCGACCGCGAGAGAACGATCACCGCGCTGGTGTGCCAGGGCCTGCCCACCCGCCAGATCGCGGGCCAGCTGCACCTGACCGCGGACACGGTGCAGGACCACCTGAAATCGGTGTTCGACAAGACCGGCGTGCGCAGCCGCGGTGCACTGACCGCCGCCATCCTCCAGCGCGACTACCTGCCCCGCGCGCTCGCCGGTGACTCGCTCACCAAGTCGGGCGCCTTCACCAGGCCGGCTGATCAGGTTCCTGATCGCGGGCCAGCGGCCAGGTCGCTGCAGGGTCAGGCGGCGCTGCGCCAGGCGTCGGCCAGCGCCACATAACTGCCTATCCGGCGCGCCCGGTCCAGGCTGGGGGTGACCGCGACGATCTCGTCGGCCTGGGCGAGCTCCTTCATCTCGAGGAGCCGTTCGGCCACGGCCTTGGGTTCCCCGGTCACCATCCGGCCGTCGTCGCGCCGGCTGGCGCGGAAGTCCGCGGAGCGGGCGAAGTCACGGACCTGCTCGGGCCGCAGTGGCTCCCGTATCCCGCGCCGGAGGTTCTGGATCGTCAGCGTCCAGGCCGCCTCGAAGTCGAGGATCGCTTCGGTGTCGTCGCTGGCGAAGGCGAGCACCGACATCGCCGAGTAGGGCGTCGCGCCGTCCGTCCGCGGGGTGAAGTCGCGGCGGTAGTCACGCAGCGCCTCGAACGCCAGATCGGGGCTCATGTGGTGCGCGAACGCGGCACTCATCCCGTTGACCGCGGCGAAGCGCGGCCCGTAGGGGCTGGACCCCAGCACGAACAGCTCCGGCCGCTCGCTGATCACCGGCGCCGCCACCAGCGGGGCGTAGGGGTGGCCGGCCGGGAACCCGTCGCCGAGGAACGCGAGCAGCTCGGCGACCTGCCCGGGGAACTCAGCCGCCGGATCGGTGACCATCCCGCGGCGCAGGACGTGCGCGGTCAGCGGGTCAGTGCCCGGGGCGCGGCCCAGCGCGAGGTCGATACGGCCCGGGTACATGGCCAGCAGCGTGCGGAAGGTCTCGGCGACCTTGAGCGGTGCGTGGTTGGGCAGCATGATGCCCGCCGCGCCGACCCGGATCCGGGACGTGTGCGCCCCGACGTGCGCGGTCAGCAGCTCGGGCGCGCTGCACGCCAGGCTGGTCATGTTGTGATGCTCGGAGACCCAGTAACGCCGGTACCCAGCCGCCTCGACGGCCTGCGCGATCGCCACGGCACCGGCCACCGACGCGCTGGCCTCCTCGCCGTGCTCGATCCCGACGAAATCCAGCACGGCCAGCGGAAGCGACTCATCGTTGTTCGTCATCGGTAATGCCAAGCCTGCGGCGCCCGCCGGCATTCCCCGGGCGAACCGGCGATCGCCCGGTCGCCGGCCCGTTCGGTAACGTGCGAACCGTGGAAGAACCGCCCCGCCTCGCGTCGATCCATATCTATCCGCTCAAGGCCGGCCGCGCCGTCGATCTGAGCGAGTCCGCCGTGGAACCGTGGGGCCTGGCCGGCGACCGCCGGTGGCTCGTGGTCGACGGCGCCGGCCGGTTCGTCAGCCAGCGTGAGGAACCGGCGCTGGCCCGGGTCACCGCGGCGTACCCGGCGGCCGGGGCGGATCAGCTGGCCGGGGGCCCGCCGCTGCCGACCGATGCGATCACCCTGTCCGCCGCCGGGCACCCGCCGCTGAAGGTCACGATGCCGTGGGCGGCTGACGACACCGAGATGGTGCCGGTGGCGGTCTGGGAGTCCAGGGTCCGCGCCGCGGCGGCGGGCAAGGAGGCCGACGACTGGCTCGGCCGTCTGCTGGGCCGCGATGTCCGCCTCGTCTACCTGGACGATCCGACGCGCCGGCCGGTAGATCAGGACTACGGGGACCCCGGCGACCGGGTGAGCTTCGCCGATGGCTACCCGCTGCTGCTCACCAGCGCCGGCTCGCTGGAGGCGCTCGGCGGCTGGCTCGCCGAGGACGGCCATCCACCGGTCCCGATGAACCGGTTCCGGCCGAGTGTGGTGGTCGCGGGCGCCCGCGCGTGGGCCGAGGACGGCTGGCGCCGGATCAGGATCGGCACCGTTACCTTCCGGGCGGCCAAGCCGTGCGGGCGCTGCGTGGTCACCACGATCGATCAGGCGACCGGGCAGCGCGGCAGGCAGCCCCTGGAACTGCTCGGCCGGCGCCGCCGGTTCGGCCAGGAGCTGGTCTTCGGGCAGAACCTGATCCCGGACGCTCCGGGCTCCATCCGGGTCGGCGACCCGATCGAGGTCCTGGAGCGCCATCCGGCCGGGTCCGAATTCTGGGAGGGCGTTTCGGCGCGTGGCCGGTGAAGCTGACGGCGAGGAAAGGAGCCAGACATGTTCGCACGAACGACGACATGGTCAGGATCGCCCGAGGCCCTGCAGAAGTGGGCCGACCACGCGGTCGATCAGGTGATGGGCTTCGTGAAGGGCCTGCCCGGCAACGCGGGTGTGGTGTTCCTGATCGACCGCGACGGTGGCACGGCGCTGACCCTGACCCTGTGGGACAACGGGGAGCACGCCAGTGCCACCGATCAGTTCGCCGAGCAGAGCCGGGCGGCGACGGTGGCCGCGACGGGCGCGGAACTGGTCGCGCGCGGCAGCTACGAGGTCGTGGCCAGCAGCTAGACTCAGGTAAAGGGGAGCAATGCTCACTGGTCCGGCGCTCGACAATCTCGCCGCTGCGGTAGCCCGGGCCTGCCGGTCGGGTCTGGACCCTGACGCCCTGCGGGCCGCCGTCTTGCCCCGGCTCCGGAAGGTCGTGCCGGTCGACGCGCTCTGGTGGGCCGCCGCGGACCCGGCCACCCTCCTGTTCACCCGGTCTTACCGCGAGGAACTGCCCGAGGAATCCGGACCTTATTTCGTCGAGAACGAGTTCCTGCATGATGACGTCAACAAGTGGACCGACCTGGCCCGGGATGCCTCGGGAGTGCGGACCCTCATGCAGGCGACCGATGGCCATCCAGCGCGGAGCGATCGTTACCGGGACATTTTCGCGCCGCTCGGCCTGCAGGACGAGCTCCGGGGGGTCTTGCGGATACGGGGTGTCTGCTGGGGCTACATCTGCCTGCACCGGGAAGCGGCCCAGGCGGGGTTTTCCGCCGAGGAGGTGCGGGTTCGTCCGGCGGCTCGCCCCGCACATCGCCGAGGGAGTCCGGATGGGCCTGCTGCGGCAGGCCTGTGAGCTGGAAGGGCCCGCTGACGGTCCCGGTCTGGTCCTGCTCGCCGCCGACGGAGCGGTCGCCGGGCTGAACCCGGCCGCGGAGCGGTGGCTCGAGGAACTGGGCGGCCGCCCGGACGGGTCGGATCTGCCGATCGAGATCGCGGCGCTGGCCACCAGGCTGCGTCATCTGGAAGATCGTGAAGCTGGGCTGCCCCGGCTCCGGGTCCGGGTGAGAAGTGGCCGGTGGGCTGCGCTGCACGCGTCCTGGCTGACCTCCCAGGCCGAGGAGACGGTGGCGGTCATCATCGAGGAGGCGGCGCCCGCCGAGATAGCACCGATGATCATGGCCGCCTACGGGCTCACCGACCGCGAGAGAACGATCACCGCGCTGGTGTGCCAGGGCCTGCCCACCCGCCAGATCGCGGGCCAGCTGCACCTGACCGCGGACACCGTGCAGGACCACCTGAAATCGGTGTTCGACAAGACCGGCGTGCGCAGCCGCGGTGCACTGACCGCCGCGATCCTCCAGCGCGACTACCTGCCCCGCGCGCTCGCCGGTGACTCGCTCACCAAGTCGGGCGCCTTCACCAGGCGCGGGTGATCAGGGTTCCTGGTTGCGGGGCAGCTCAGGCTGCCCAGGGTGAGGCTGCCCTGGGTCAGGCGGCGCTGCGCCAGGCGTCGGCCAGCGCCACATAACTGCCTATCCGGCGCGCCCGGTCCAGGCTGGGGGTGACCGCGACGATCTCGTCGGCCTGGGCGAGCTCCTTCATCTCGAGGAGCCGTTCGGCCACGGCCTTGGGCTCCCCGGTCACCATCCGGCCGTCGTCGCGCCGGCTGGCGCGGAAGTCCGCGGAGCGGGCGAAGTCACGGACCTGCTCGGGCCGCAGTGGCTCCCGTATCCCGCGCCGGAGGTTCTGGATCGTCAGCGTCCAGGCCGCTTCGAAGTCGAGGATCGCTTCGGTGTCGTCGCTGGCGAAGGCGAGCACCGACATCGCCGAGTAGGGCGTCGCACCGTCCGTCCGCGGGGTGAAGTCGCGGCGGTAGCCACGCAGCGCCTCGAACGCCAGATCGGGGCTCATGTGGTGGGCGAACGCGGCACTCATCCCGTTGACCGCGGCGAAGCGCGGCCCGTAGGGGCTGGACCCGAGCACGAACAGCTCCGGCCGCTCGCTGATCACCGGTGCCGCCACCAGCGGGGCGTAGGGGTGGCCGGCCGGGAACCCGTCGCCGAGGAACGCGAGCAGCTCGGCGACCTGCCCGGGGAACTCAGCCGCCGGATCGGTGACCATCCCGCGGCGCAGGACGTGCGCGGTCAGCGGGTCAGTGCCCGGGGCGCGGCCCAGCGCGAGGTCGATACGGCCCGGGTACATGGCCAGCAACGTGCGGAAGGTCTCGGCGACCTTGAGCGGTGCGTGGTTGGGCAGCATGATGCCCGCGGCGCCGACCCGGATCCGGGACGTGTGCGCCCCGACGTGCGCGGTCAGCAGCTCGGGCGCGCTGCACGCCAGGCTGGTCATGTTGTGATGCTCGGAGACCCAGTAACGCCGGTAGCCCAGCCGCCTCGACGGCCTGCGCGATCGCCACGGCACCGGCCACCGACGCGCTGGCCTCCTCGCCGTGCTCGATCCCGACGAAATCCAGCACGGCCAGCGGAAGCGACTCATCGTTGTTCGTCATCGGTAATGCCAAGCCTGCGGCGCCCGCCGGCATTCCCCGGGCGAACCGGCGATCGCCCGGTCGCCGGCCCGTTCGGTAACGTGCGAACCGTGGAAGAACCGCCCCGCCTCGCGTCGATCCATATCTATCCGCTCAAGGCCGGCCGCGCCGTCGATCTGAGCGAGTCCGCCGTGGAACCGTGGGGCCTGGCCGGCGACCGCCGGTGGCTCGTGGTCGACGGCGCCGGCCGGTTCGTCAGCCAGCGTGAGGAACCGGCGCTGGCCCGGGTCACCGCGGCGTACCCGGCGGCCGGGGCGGATCAGCTGGCCGGGGGCCCGCCGCTGCCGACCGATGCGATCACCCTGTCCGCCGCCGGGCACCCGCCGCTGAAGGTCACGATGCCGTGGGCGGATGACGACACCGAGATGGTGCCGGTGGCGGTCTGGGAGTCCAGGGTCCGCGCCGCGGCGGCGGGCAAGGAGGCCGACGACTGGCTCGGCCGTCTGCTGGGCCGCGATGTCCGCCTCGTCTACCTGGACGATCCGACGCGCCGGCAGGTAGATCAGGACTACGGGGACCCCGGCGACCGGGTGAGCTTCGCCGATGGCTACCCGCTGCTGCTCACCAGCGCCGGCTCGCTGGAGGCGCTCGGCGGCTGGCTCGCCGAGGACGGCCATCCACCGGTCCCGATGAACCGGTTCCGGCCGAGTGTGGTGGTCGCGGGCGCCCGCGCGTGGGCCGAGGACGGCTGGCGCCGGATCAGGATCGGCACCGTCACCTTCCGGGTGGCCAAGCCGTGCGGGCGCTGCGTGGTCACCACGATCGATCAGGCGACCGGGCAGCGCGGCCGGCAGCCCCTGGAACTGCTCGGCCGGCGCCGCCGGTTCGGCCAGGAGCTGGTCTTCGGGCAGAACCTGATCCCGGACGCTCCGGGCTCCATCCGGGTCGGCGACCCGATCGAGGTCCTGGAACGCCATCCGGCCGCCCGGTCGAGGCTACTCGGCGGCTGGGTGATCCTTGCTGGAGGAGTCAGGGGGCTAGTAGCGTCAGGCGCAGTGGGGGATGGGCGAGGCTCTGGAAAAGAGGCCCCATGTCTGATGATTCCGCGGGCCCCGGCCCGCGGCCGGCACCTCCGGCCGACACTACGGTGCCGCACTCGGCCCGGATCTGGAACTACTGGCTCGGCGGCACCGACAACTACCCGGTTGACCGCGAGGCCGGCGACGAGTATCGCGGGGTCTATCCCCAGATCGTGGATCTGGCTCTCGCCTCGCGGGCATTCCAGGCCCGCGCGGTCCGGTTCTTAGCCGGCCAGGCCGGCCTCCGGCAGTTCCTTGACGTTGGGGCAGGCCTGCCTGCCGCGGGCAATACTCATGAGGTAGCCCAGGGCATCGCCTCGCACTCACGCGTCGTGTACGTGGATCATGACCCGTTCGTGGTGAGCCACGGCCGCAGCCAGCTCAGCGGCACGCCCGAGGGCTTCGCCGACTACATCGAGGCCGACCTGCACCAGCCAGCGGAGATCCTTAGCGCCGCCGCCCGCGTGCTGGACTTCACCCAGCCCATCGCGCTGGTGCTGATGGGCGTCATGGGCCACATCGACGATGAGAGCGCCTACCCGATCGTCCGCGAGCTTCTGGAGGGCCTGCCGCCCGCCAGCTACCTGGCCCTGCAGGACGGCGCGCGGACCAGCGGCGCGTTCACCGAAGCTCAGCAAGGCTACGACGACACCGGCGCCATCCCTTACCGCCTTCGCCGGCCGGAGCAGATCGCCGCGTTCTTCGATGGCCTGGAGATCGTGGAACCGGGGGTGGTCCCGACCCCGCACTGGCGCCCGGAACCGGACCAGTCCAGCCCTCCGCCGGACGTGGAGGCCTTCGGCGGCGTCGGCAGGAAGGAGCGCTAGCTCACTGACCCGGTGTGCTCACGGCGGGACAGTACACCGGGTGAGTCTGTCCGGGCCGGCCTCTCCGTGTGTGCGGCTGGACGCCGCTGGGTCGAGGTCGCGCCGCCCGGCGGCGCAGCCGTCGCGCTGGTCCCCCGCACTTCTTCCGGGACCGCGACGGGAACCAGCTCATGATCGTCCAGGCCCAGTAGCGGCTGGGCCCGTACCGCCGGGCCGGGCCCGGATTCCCGCGAGGCGCCGGGTCAGCCGCCGCCGGGTCCACCCGTCGCCGTGGCCCCCGCCCTTCCCGTCCTGATGGCGTCGGCCCTGGTGATGACGGTGGCCGGGCGGCGCGACCGCGGCCGTCACCGTGATGACGCTGCCTACCGCGACGCGCCCGCCCGGCTGCACGGACACCACAGTGCCTGGCCGCTGGCCGCGGGTCACCGACCCGACCACCCGGGGACGCAGGCCGCGATCAGCCAGCTGCTGGCGGACGGCACCCACCGGGCGGCCGACCAGGGCGGCGGCGTTGACGTTCACGGTGGGTGGCTGCTGCGTGCTGGCCGCCGGGGACGCCGGCGGTGCCGCCGCCGCGTGGCGGTGCGGACCCGCGGACGGCGCTGACCAGAAGCCACCCGGCCAGGGCCACCAGCACGACGGCCAGCCCCACCACCCACCCGGCCCGCACCCGGCCCGCCCGCCGCGCCGGGGCCGGCCGGGCCTGCGGCGCCGCGGCGGGCCAGTCCAGCAGCTCCGTCGCCGGAGCCGGTGGATCAGGCAGGACGGCGGTATGGGATGAGGGACGGTGAACGGCAGGGTGCCCGGCCGGCCGGACGGCACCGCGCGGCCCGCCGTTCATCGCGTCGCGGAGCCCGGCGGCCCGCACGGCGACCTCCGTGGCGCTCCCCGGCCGGGCCGCCGGGTCTTTCGCGGTCAGGTCGGTGACCAGCGCGGTTACCGGGGCTGGCACAGCCGCGGGCAGCGGGGGCAGCGACCCGTACCGGCTCGCGCTCGCTACCTCCAAGGGCGTCCCGTGGAACGGCGTGCTGCCGGTCAGGCATTCGTAGGCCACGATGCCGAGCGAGTACAGATCACAGGCGGGAGTGGCGGGCTCACCGGCGCCCCGCTCCGGGGCCAGGTAGGCCGGCGTTCCCACGAGCGTGCCTACCTGGGTGATCGGCGCGGACCCGGCCGCGTGCGCGATCCCGAAATCGGTGATCTTCACCAGTCCGTCCCGGCCCATCAGCAGGTTGGCGGGCTTGATGTCGCGGTGGACCAGGCCGGCCGCGTGGGCGGCGGCCAGGCCGGCGGCCACCTGGGCGACCACGTCCATCGTGGCGGCCGGATCCAGCGGGCCACGGGCGAGCACCCCGGCCAGCGACGGGCCGTCCACCAGTTCGAGCACCAGGTAGGGCCGCCCCGCCAGGCCGGTCTCGCCGTAGTCATAGACCTGCGCGACGCCAGGGTGGGCCAGCGCCCCGGCGTGCCGCGCCTCGGCGCGGAACCTGGCCAGCGTCTGCGGGTGGCTCGCGTACCCCTCCTGGAGCACCTTCACCGCCACCTGCCGGCCTAGCACCAGGTCGTCTGCCCGCCATACCTCACCCACGGCGCCCGCGGCGATCCGGCTTTCCAGCCGGTAACGGTCCTCGAGCAGCAATCCAGGAGCAGACATAAGGGCCCTCACGCTACCCGCCCGCCAGCCAGTTCGGCGGACATGCCGGCACCGGGGATCAGGCGCGGGCCCGGCCCAGGGACAGCACGGGCCTTCCGCCCCGGACAGACGGCGGGCCGCCCCGATGGATAACGTTACTGGCCGGCCAGGTCACGAGATGTTCTACGCTGACCAGACGGTGAGCCACGGCCGGAGGGAGGGGTGCCGGTGGGTGCGGCGCCTGACCTCGACTGGCTCATCACGAGCTTCACCGAACGGGTCCCCGCCGTCGCCCGGGCGGCCGTGGTCTCGGCCGACGGCCTCCCGCTAGCGCGCTCCCGCGGCTTTCCGCCCGACGGCCTGGACCGGCTGGCGGCGATCATCGCCGGGCTGACCAGCCTGGCGTATGGCCTGGCCAGGATCTTTGAGGGAGGGCCGGTCGTGCACACGGTCGTGGTCATGGACCGCGGCCTGCTGATCGTCAGGGCGATCAGCCACGGCGCATCCCTGGTCACCTTCGCCACGGCCGACTGCGATACCGGGCAGGTGGCCTACGAGATGGCTCTGCTCGGCGAGCAGGTGGGACACGCCCTGAGCCCCGCGCCCCGCGCCGGGCCAGCCGACCCGGGGCCTGAAGGCGGCCGCCGGGCCGGCCGCCGCGGATCGCTGGTCACATCGTTCCGCTCCCAGGTGTCGTAGAAAGTGACCCGCAGGACGCGGGAGGACGACACCAAGGAGGCCGCCGGTGGCACATACCTTCCCCCCGTGGAGCGGCCGCGGGGCTTGTTCGTGAAAATGGTCTACTACTTCACTCGCCGCCGGGACGGGCACAGGTGATCACGCCGGTCACTGTGTTCTCCGCGCGCATGCCGGCCTCTTTCGCGTCGTTGTACGGGAAAGTTGCCCCGGCTGGATAAGAAGCTCCAGCTTCCGGCAACAGCTCGAGCGGGCTCATCCGCGAGCAGGTCGCGAGCATCAATACGTGCCTCTTCTGCATGGACGCCGCGAGGTGGTACGCGATGAAAGAGCCGGCCAACCTGGCGCGCTTCGACGCGCTGCCGGACTACCGGGCGAGCCCGCTGTTCACCGACGCCGAGCGGGCGGCGCTTGACTACGCGACCGAACTCACGAGGGACAAGAAGGTAGACCCGGGAACGTTCGCGCGTCTGGCTCGCACTACAGCGAGCGCGAGATCTGCGACATCGTGTGGCTCGTGGCCAGCGAGCACCTCTACAACATGACCAACATCGGTCTCAACATCGGCCAGACGGCCTCGTGAGCGTGAGGGCGGCGCTGAGCGCGCCCGGCCGCGCCGGGCCGATAATCGGGTCATGACCGGGTTTTTCCCGCACGCGGCCCGCTATGCCGCGGTGGCGGTCGCCGAACCTAGCTCACCCGAAGCCCGCGCGGTGCTCACGGCCTACTTCCACGACATCGTCAGCCGGTACCACCGGCGCGAGGCCACCCCGGACGAGGTCCGGGCGGCGATGGCTGCCGAGCCCAGCGCTGACCTCTGCCCGCCGCACGGCCTGTTCCTGCTGGCCCGCCGGGACGACGCCGTCATCGGCTGCGCGGGCCTGCGCCTGCTCCCAGCCGGGACCGGCGAGATCACCCGCGTTTTCGTCGTCCCCGAAGCGCGCCGCCACGGGGTGGGCAGGCAGCTTCTGCAGGCGGTGGAGGACGCGGCCCGCCAGCATGCGGTCAGCAGGCTCCGCCTCGATACCCGCACCGACCTGGCCGAGGCCCGGCAGCTTTACGCCGCGAACGGCTACCAGGAAGTAGCACCCTTCAACGACGGCCGCTTCGCCGATCACTGGTACGGGAAGATCCTGAGCTGAGTCCCCGCGCGGAGCGGCGCCGCAAGGTGCGCGTCAGCGGTGCCCGGTGGTGGCGAGGTCGCGCGCCTGCGCCTCGGTGAGGACCCGGGCGATCCCGACGGACGTCCAGTTCGAGCTCTCCTCGAGTTCGTCGCGGAGCACGGCCGCCTGGTACTCGATGGAGACCGGGCCGATAGCCACCAGGTCAGACTTCTCATTCTTCATGATCAGCATGAAGTTCACCGGTCAGGTCCTCTCTCGGGCGATCCGGAGCCAGTGTGGCCAGGTGCCATGCGGCCAGCCACCGCGGGCCTGGGGCCGACGATCACGGCTCATGCTAGGGCGGCGCGCCGCAGCGCGTCGCGGTCTAATCCTTGACCGCGACGAACAGGTAGCGATTGAGGCTGAAAAAGTACCCGGGGCCCAGCCCGACGAGATCGCTGGCCCAGGCGGCGATGTCATCGGCGGTCATGTCGCTATGCCGCGGCACGAAAGCGGCGACGAATTCGATCAGCCCGGCGCTGTAGGTATCCGGGTCATAGCCGGCGTTCAGCAACGGGATCGCCGACCGGCAGGTGACCGAGAAGCCGGCCTGCTCGAGCAGCCCGGTGAGCCGCCTCGGCAGGTAAGGGTCGGCCAGGTGCCCGTCCCAGGCGGCGAGCACGCGGCGCATCCGGTCGTTGTCGCTGGACCGCCAGACGATCGAGTCCCAGTCGGTGTCGAGCACCAGCAGCCTGCCCCCGGGCCGCAAGACCCGCCAGGCCTCGGCCAGGGCGGCCGGCACGTCCTCGACGTACTCATACACCTGGGTCGAGGTGACGGCGTCGAACGAGTCTTCCGCGCACGGCAGCGCGGTCGCCTCGCCGGCGCGGAACTCGACCGGGGCCGAGTCAGCCGCCCGCGGCCGGCCACGGGCGATGGAGAGCATGCTCGGGCTCGGGTCGACGCCGGTGACGGATCCCCCTGGCCCGACCTCGGCGCTCATCTCGCAGGCCAGGAAGCCCGGTCCCGATCCGATGTCGAGCACATCCTCGCCGGGCTTCAGGCCAAGAGCGGCGCGAATGACCTGGCGCTGGCCGGACACGTCGGGCGTGGTGTAGGTCGCTTCGACGCGGCGGGACGTGGCCTCATCGAACTGCATAGCCGGTCACTCTAGCCAGAACCGGCGGAACAGCCGAGGCGGGGGACGCCACCCTTAAGTAGCGTTACGTATAGTACTGAGTACTTAATGTGTTCAGGGCGGAACGGCGAGGTGCGGCGTAGGGGGTGGGTCGGCGGTGCTGAGTGCGGGGGAACGGCCGGATGAGGCTGGCCTGGATGCGGAGGCCCGGCCTCTGTCCCGCGAGGATCTGAGCATCCTGGCGCTCGAGAACGAGACCGTGGCCGGGCACACCTGCAAGGTCATCCTGCTGGACGGCGCGGTTGATCCCGGGTCGCTGCGTGCTTCCATCAGCAGCCGCCTGCCCCGCGCCCCCATGCTGTCGATGCGGCTCGGCGAGATCGATGGCGTCCCGTGGTGGGTGCCGGCCCATCAGGTGGACATGGCCGCCCACGTCGTGGAGGCGCCGGCGTCCGGGGCGGGAGACGAGGCCGGGGCGGGGGACGAGGCCGGATTCAGGGCCACGGTCGCGGGCGTCTTCGCCCAGCATCTGGACCGCTCACGGCCGCTGTGGCGGATCGACGTGATCCCCCGGCGGCCTGGCGGCGGCAGCGCCCTGATCTGGCGCATCCACCATGCCCTGGCGGACGGCATGACGGCCATGCGGATGGCCAGCGCCGTCCTGTGGGATGAGGCGCCGGTCACCGGGCCTGGGCCGCCGGCCACCGGGGCACGCACCACCCGCACGCGATCACGGGCGCCACGGGCGCCACGGACGGCCCGGCCGGTGCCGCATCAGCGGCTGGCCACGCTGCTGGCCGCCGCGCGTGAGGTGCCGCAGCCCTGGCTGCGGTCGCCGTTCGACGGGCACATCGACGCGCGGCGGGAGGTCGCCTTCACCACGGCCAGGCTCGATGAGCTGCACCGGGTGGCGGCCGCCACCGACGGCGCGACCGTCAACGACGCGGTGCTGACCGTGGTAGCAGGCGGGCTGCGGCGCTGGCTGGAGGCTCATCATGGCCATCTCGGCGCGGTCCGGGTGAAAGTGCCGGTGAGCCTGCACGCCCTGCCGCCACCGCCAGCCGCCACCGGAACCACCGCCGGGGCCGCCGCCCGGTGACGACCAGGCCCAGCCGGGCAACCGCGATTCGTTCTTCTGCCTCGACCTGCCGCTCGGCTCAGCCGACCCGCTGGAACGCCTCGCGGCCATCAGCCGCACCACCCGGGCCCGCAAACAGGGCCACGACGCCCAGCACGTTGACGCGCTCATGCGCGAACTGGCGCGCGCCCCGCGGCTCAGCCGCTTCGCCGAGCACGTCCTCGCACATCCCCGGTCCTTCGCGCTGAACGTTTCCAACGTCCCTGGCCCCCGCCGGCCCATCTGCGTGCTCGGCGTCCCGGTCCGCGGGCTGTATTCACTCGCCGAGATCGGCGAGCGGCACGCCCTGCGCGTCGCGGTGGTTTCCCTGGCCGGCACCCTGAACGTCGGGCTGGTCGCGGATCCGACCCTGCTGGCGGATGTCGGCGACCTGGCCGCCGGCATCCAGGCCGAGGCGGCCGAGCTGATCGGCCGCCAGCCGCACCCCTGACCCGTTCCCTCAACAGCGGGCGGAACCGGGCCCCCGGCCGATTAGCATGATCATGTGAAGCCCTTCCTGCTGCTGGCCACCCGGCCCGAGGATGCCGCCGCGGACGACGAGTACGACCTGTTCCTCCGGTTCACCGGGCTCAGTGAGGGGGACCTGAGGCGGTGCCGGCTGGAGCAGCGGGCGCTGGGCCCCCTCGACCTCCGGGACTGGTCGGGGATCCTGCTCGGCGGCGGCCCGTTCAACTCCAGCGACCCGGAGACGTCGAAATCCCCGGTCCAGCGACGGGTCGAGGCCGATCTGCGCGCCGTGCTCGACCAGGTGACCGGCGACGACTTCCCGTTTCTCGGGGCCTGCTACGGCATCGGGGCCCTCGGCAGCCACCAGGGAGCCGAGGTCGACCGCCAGTACGCCGAACCAGTCGGGCCAGTCACGGTCACGCTCACCGCGGAGGGCCAGCAGGACCCGCTGCTGTCCGGGCTCCCGGCCGCGTTCGACGCGTTCACCGGCCACAAGGAGGCGATCAGCCGGCTCCCGCGGCACGCGGTCCTGCTGGCCACCTCGCCCGGCTGCCCGGTCCAGGCGTTCCGGATCGGCTCCCGGGTGTACGCGACCCAGTTCCATCCCGAGCTGGACGCAGCGGGGCTGTGTGCCCGGATCGATGTCTACAAGCACGCCGGGTACTTCCAGCCCGAGCAGGCGGATGAGATCAAGGCCCTGGCTTACCGCAGTAACGTCGTCTACCCGCCCGACATCCTGCGCCGTTTCGTCCATTCCTACGCCCGCAGCGCCGCGGCTGCGTCGTAGCCCGGTGCCCAGCCGACCCGGTACGCGTCCGTCCCGCCGCGCGGTCCTGGCCGGGGGCCTGGGGCTGGCGGCCGTGGCGGCCTGCGGGGCGGGCGGGTACGAGCTCGTGCAGGACGGGACGCTGCCCGGCCGGTACAAGCTGGCCCGCCTGACCGGCGCCTGTGAACTCGCGCCGGCGCCGCTGGCCGGGCCGCTGCCGTCCCGGCACCAGGTGTCGTTCCACTCCGCCTACCGGCGCCGCGACGTGCAGATGGTGACGCTGATCCCGGCCGCGGCGGCCTCGCCCGCGGGGCTCGGCGTGGTCATCGCGCTGCACGGGTCGGGAGGCAGCCCGGCGACCCTGGCCCCGGGGATGGCCCGGGCGATGAGCCGGGCGCGGGTGAGCCGGTTCGCGGTCATCTGCGTGGACGGCGGGGAGACCTACTGGCACCAGCGTGCCGACGGTGACGACCCGGCCGGCATGATCGTGCACGAGGTCCTGCCCCGGGCCGCGGCGGCTGGGATGCATACCGGGCGGATCGGAGTCGTCGGGCTGTCGATGGGCGGCTATGGTGCCCTGCTGATCGCCGAGCAGTTCAGCGCCGAACAGCCCAGCACGTTCAAGTTCCGGACCAAACGGCACGGCACCGAGGAACTCGAGGCCGCCGGCGCGCCTGGCGGCGGCCCGGCGGTCGCGGCCGTCGCCGCGCTGTCACCGGCCGTCTTCGCCAGCTACGACGACGCGCGCGCCGCCAACCCCGAGGCCTTCGACAGCCCGGCCGACTTCAGCCGCAACGATGTCGTCTCCGGCCTGTTCACCCTGCGGCGCGTGCCCGCCTATATCGCCTGCGGGGCCGACGACCCGTTCCAGCCGGAAGTGGCGCTGGTGCGGTCCCGCCTCTCGGCCCTCACCCATCGCCCGGTGCCGGGCGGAATCATGCCCGGCTGCCACGACGGTTCCTTCTGGGCGCGGCACTGGCCCGCCGCCCTGGAATTCGTGGGCGCGCATCACTCTTCGGGTTTCTGAGCCGTTGCCTGGTCGTCGGGCGGGATGGGGTCATCAGTGACCTCGTCGCCGGAATCGGCATCGATGATTGGCACCGGGTCCAGCCCGACCTTTGCGGAGATCCGGGTGAGCAGCACGTCCTGCGCGGCGAGGTGCCCTTGGATGTGCGCCACCTCATGCAGGGTCGCGCTCGCGTCGTGGAACGTCGCCTCGGCGCGTTTATCCGCCGCGGCCGCCTGCACGTTCTGGCCCACCATGATGACCGACAGCAGGACCAGTTGCAGGAAGGTCTGCGCCACCCAGGAGACGAGCGTGCCCGGCCCGCCCCGGATCGCTTCGGGCAGGCTGATCAGGTCGAACAATGCGAACGCATAAGCGCACCACATACTGCCCACGACCGTCGTGATGAGCAGTGCCACTTTCGTGTTGAACCGGTTTATCGCGCTGCCCCGGGGCAGCAGATCAGCCACCTTCACCGGTTTTTCAGCGCGCCGCGCGGCAATGCGCGGATGGCGGATGTGCTGATATATCGCCATGACCTGACCTTCCATCGATCGGCCGGGCCCTTGTCCGGACGGCCGGAAACTCCGCCAGGGTAGCCGTTCCGGGCAGGCGAAATGCCAGCCAGCTCCCGGCCGGCCGTCAGTCAAACTGATGGGTACACAGGAGGGGCGAGGGCCGCGGCAACGAGGGGAGCAGCCGGTGACGGATCTGTGCGCGACGGGAGCGGTGACCCTGGCGGGGATGCTCCGCCGCCGGGAGGTGTCCGCGCGTGAAGTCACCGCCGCCCACATCCAGCGGATCGAGGACGTGGATGGCGCGGTCAATGCCGTGGTCACCCGGACCTTCGACGCGGCCCTGGACCAGGCGGCCCGCGCGGACCAGGCGCTGGCCCGGGGGGCGGAGCCCGGCCCGCTGCACGGCCTGCCGGTCGCGCACAAGGACCTGCACGACACGGCGGGCGTGCGCACCACCTACGGCTCGGTCCTGTTCGCGGATCATGTGCCGGACCGGGACACACTGGTGGTGCAGCGGATGTCCCAGGCCGGGGCGATCAGCCTGGGCAAGACCAACACCCCGGAGTTCGGGGCGGGCTCGCACACGGTCAACCCGGTGTTCGGCGCCACCCGCAACCCCTACGACCTGAGCCGCAGCGCAGGCGGGAGCAGCGGGGGTGCGGCGGCGGCGCTGGCCGCCCGGATGATCACCCTGGCGGACGGCAGTGATCTCGGTGGCTCACTGCGGAACCCGGCCAGTTTCTGCAACGTGACCGGGCTGCGGCCCTCGCCCGGCCGGGTGCCCTCCTGGCCGGTCACCGACGTCGCGGATGTCCTCGGCGTGGAGGGGCCCATGGGCCGCACGGTCGCCGACGTCGCACTGCTGCTGTCCGTGCTGGCCGGTCCCGACCCGCGGGTGCCGCTGGCCCTGGACGCGCCCGCGCCCCGTGTCCCGCCTGATCAGATCGCGGGCCTGCTGGCCCGCGACCTGCGGGGCGTCAAGGTCGCGTGGAGCGCGGACCTGGGCCTGCCGGTCGAGCCGGCGGTGCGTGACGTGCTCGGGCCGGCCCGGCAGGTGCTGGCCGGCCTGGGCTGCGAGGTGATCGACGCGGCCCCGGATCTCTCCGGCGCCGATGAGGTGTTCCGGACCTGGCGGGCGTTCCGGTTCGCGACTGCCTTCGGGTCGCTGCTCCGCCGGCACCCCGGCCAGCTGGGCCCCAACGTCACCTGGAACACCGAGCGCGGCCTGGAGCTGAGCGTCGCCGACCTGAGCCGGGCCACGGTGCTGCACGCCGCGCTGGCCGGCCGGGTCAGCGAGTTCTTCGAGTCGGTGGAGGTGCTCGCCTGCCCCGTCACCCAGGTCGTGCCGTTCGACGTCACCCTGGACTGGGTGCACGACATCAACGGCGAGCCGCAGCGGACGTACCTGGACTGGATGGCATCGGCCTACCTGATCTCGGTCACCGGGCTCCCGGCGATCTCCGTGCCCGCCGGCTTCACCCCGGACGGCCTGCCGGTCGGGCTCCAGCTGGTCGGCCGCCGCCGGGCGGACTGGCCGCTGCTGCAGGTGGCGCAGGCCTTCGAGACCGCCACCGGGCACAGCCAGGTCATCCCGCCGGTGCTGCGCTAGCGGTCACCGGGTCCGCCGGGAGAGCCTGACCGCCAGCCAGCCCGCGGCGCAGGCCAGGGGCAGTTCGACGAGGACCGCCTCGCAGACCGCCAGCGTGTGCTCGAGGCCTGATGCCGACGTGCACACGTCGAACCAGGCGTCCACCATCAGCAGCGCGCCGCCGGCCGCCGCGGTCAGGCAGGCGCGGGAGTCATCCCGGGCCAGCAGCGCGGCGGTGACCAGCGCCGCCACCGCCTCGGCCGCGTCCAGGCCGGTCCAGGCCAGTGACCAGTTCTGGGCCTGGGCGGTGCGGGGCAGCGTGGCGCTGAGCACCACGCACCAGGGCACCAGGAAGCCGCCGACGGCCAGGGCGGCCAGCCGGGCCCGGCGCAGCGCGGCGGGGGAGAGCACGGGGGAGGGCGGGGTGAGCCGGCGGGCCGGGGCGGTGACCGGCGTGACTGGTTCGCTGCGGCGGAGGGTCGCGTGAGTCGGCATGACCCTCACCGTAGAGTTACAGAGAAAATTATGCAAACAAATTTCTGCAGAGGAATTTCTGTAACTCTGGTAGGCTGCGCCCATGGCGATAACTCCTCGGCGGGTGGTTGGCGACGCCAACCGCTGGAAGGCCATGTCGCATCCACTGCGCCGCGAGATGCTGCGTCACCTCGACGAGCACGGGCCCGCGACGTCCACCACCCTGGCCGAGGCCCTGGGCGAGAACACCGGGACCACCAGCTACCACCTGCGGGTCCTCGCCGACGCCGGGGTCATCGAGGAAGTGCCGGAGCGGGCGAACGGCCGGGAGCGCTGGTGGCGCACGTTTCCCGTGGACCACCGTGAGCCCGACTACGACACGCTCAGCGCCGGGGAACGCGCGGCGCTGGATGAGTGGCGCGCCCAGCAGATCCCGGGCGAGCTCGAGCTGGTCAACCGCTTCATCCGGGACGTCCGCCAGCACGGCCCGTGGGCCAGGGCCTCCCGGGCAGGCGGGTTTTACACCGCCGAGGACCTGGAGGCCCTGCACGATGAGTACATCGCGCTGCTGCACAAGTACGGGCACTCCGCGCAGGATGCGCCGCCCGGGGCCCGGCCCATGCAGCTGCGGATGTTCTACATCCCCGACGAATAGCCGCCCGGCCCGCCGGGCACACGGCGCCGGAACCGCCGGGCGAACACGAACGCCGCCAGCCCGGTCACCAGCCAGAACAGCAGGATCACCTTGAAGAAGGCGAACAGCACCCAGCCCGGCCCCGGCGCCAGCAACGCGACCAGCAGCAAGACCATGGCCACCGGGAGGAACCGGGGCCCGCGGCGGCGGGCCATCCACGGTGGCCCGGCCGGCCGCAGGCCGGGTGCCCCCTGCGGCACCAGGACCGGGTCCGGCAGGTCCGTCATGACCCGGCGCAGATCCCCGAAGGTCTTCGCGTTCAGGGCCGCCGAGGTCCGCTCATCGAGCTCCTCGGACGTCAGCCGGCCCTCGGCGTAGTGGTCGCGCAGCCGGGCGGTCACCCGTTCCCGGTCGGCGTCAGATGCGCGGATGCGGTCATCCATGGCTGGTCCCCTCGCCTTCTACTTGTCGCCTGTTCACTTGCTGCCTATTCATCGGGTGGATCGTCGTCTGCATCGGCGGGCTCATCGCTGGCCAGGATCTGGTACATCTGCCGCCGGGTCTGCTCCAGCAGCCGCTCGGCGGCCCGGATCTGCTCCGGGGTGCCCGCGTGGGCCAGCTGGACGATGCTGCCGCCCAGCCGGGCCGCCTGGGCGAACAGGCCGGGCATCTCGCCGGGCTCGTCCTGCGCCATGGCCTCCCAGGCCGGGCGGGCCGCCTCCGGGTCGTCCTCGACATGACGGCGCCCGGCTTCGGTCAGGCTGAACGTCCGGCGCCCGCCGGACTCCTCGCCCGCGATCAGCCCTTCGTCGGCCAGCAGCTGCAGGGCCGGGTACACCGCCCCGGGGCTGGGCCGCCAGGCGCCCCCGCTGCGCTCCTCGATCTCGGACATGATCTGGTAGCCGTTGCGGGGGCCCTCCCGCAGCAGGGCCAGGATGGCGGCCCGCACGTCGCCGCGGCCGGCCTTGGGCCCGCGGGCCGGTCCGGGCTGCCCGGGCCACCAGCCGCGCGGGCCGCCGCCGAAGCCCCCCGCTGGGCCGGCCGAGCCGCCGGGCCATCCGCCCGGGCCGGCGAATCCGAAGCCCCGCTCCCACGGTCCGCCCCGCCGCGCCCACGGCCCGCCCCGCCGGCCCGGGCGGCCCGTGGTCTCGGCCGGCCTGATCTGGGCCGGTCTGGTCCCTGCCGCTCTGGTCCGGGCCGCCCTGGTCTGGGCCGGACATGCCCTGCATCGCGTCCCGGGCCCGGCCGAGCAGGGCCTCCGCGGCCTGCATGATCCCGCACCGGCCAGGATCGAAGTCCCCGGCCGCACTCCATGCCGCACTCATCTGAACCCCCAGATCTGGGACCCGGAACCCGGGTCTCAAGTGATTCACTCGCGATACGGTCCCGATATATCGCTAGCCTAGGCGGCGGGCGCGCGGATGGCAAACGGCGGCCAGGAGCGCCGGTTGGGCCGCGCCCTCGCGGGCAGGGGAAGTACAGCGGGCAGCGGGAGCACGCGCGATTCCCCAGGTGGCCAGCGTCCCGGGACGGGCCGTCTCGCCTTGAGACGAATGCCTAAGAAACTTGACTCATTCCAGATATCTCGGCAGGGTAGGGCCATATGGTTCTGGCAGCGATCGACCCGGATGGCGAGATGTCCCGGGCCCTGCGCGCGGCCGGGCTGCGGGTGACCATGCCCCGGCTGGCCATGCTCACCTGGCTGGACGGACATCCGCACGCCACCGTGGACGCGATCGCGGCGGGCGTGCGGGAACGGTTCGGCACGGTGTCCACCCAGGCGGTCTACGACATGCTCGCGGCGTGTGCCGCCGCGGGACTGCTGCGGCGGATCGAGCCGGCGGGCCATCCCGCCCGGTTCGAGCGCCGGGCCGGCGACAACCATCACCATCTGGTGTGCCGCCGCTGCGGCCGCACCGAGGATGTCGATCGCGCTATCGGAGCCCAGCCCTGCCTGACCGCGGCGCGAGGACATGGGCTTCGTGGTGGACGAGGCGGAAGTGGTGTTCTGGGGCGTGTGCCCCGCCTGCAAGGCAGCTGAAAGCTCCGCTGACGGAGTACAGCGTGACGAGGAGGTATGGCAGTGACCGACAACCACCCGATACCCACGACCAACGATGCCGGTATCCCGGTCGAGAGCGATGAGTTCTCGCTGACGGTCGGCCCGGAGGGCCCTGTCCTGCTGCAAGATCATTACCTGATCGAGCAGATGGCGAACTTCAACCGGGAGCGGATCCCGGAGCGGCAGCCGCACGCCAAGGGCGGTGGGGCGTTCGGCCACTTCGAGGTGACCAGCGACGTCAGCGCCTACACCAAGGCTGAGGTGTTCCAGCCCGGGACCCGGACGGACACGCTGATCCGGTTCTCCACCGTGGCGGGGGAGCGGGGCAGCCCCGACACCTGGCGTGACCCGCGGGGTTTCTCGCTGAAGTTCTACACCTCGCAGGGCAACTACGACATGGTCGGGAACAACACCCCGGTGTTCTTCATCCGGGACCCGATGAAGTTCCAGCATTTCATCCGCTCGCAGAAGCGCCGCGCGGACAACAACCTGCGCGACCACGACATGCAGTGGGACTTCTGGACCCTGTCCCCGGAGTCGGCGCACCAGGTGACCTGGCTGATGGGCGACCGCGGCATCCCCAGGTCCTGGCGGCACATGAACGGGTACAGCTCGCACACCTACATGTGGATCAACGCGGCGGGCGAGAAGTTCTGGGTCAAGTACCACTTCAAGACCGACCAGGGCGTCGAGTTCTTCACCCAGGACGAGGGCGACCAGATGGCGTCCGCGGACACCGACTACCACCAGCGCGACCTGTACGACCACATCGAGCGCGGGGAGTACCCGAGCTGGACGCTGAAGATGCAGATCATGCCGTTCGAGGAGGCCAAGACCTACCGGTTCAACCCGTTCGACCTGACCAAGGTGTGGCCGCACAGCGACTACCCGCTGATGGAGGTCGGCCGGCTGGTCCTGGACCGGAACGTGACCGACTACCACACCGAGATCGAGCAGGCCGCGTTCGAGCCGAACAACCTGGTCCCCGGCATCGCGCTGAGCCCGGACAAGATGCTGCTGGCCCGCGGGTTCTCCTACGCCGACGCGCACCGCGCCCGGCTCGGGGTGAACTACAAGCAGATCCCGGTCAACTCGCCCAAGGTCCCGGTGCACGCCTACAGCAAGGACGGGGCCATGCGCGTCGTCAACGTCACCGACCCGGTGTACGCGCCGAACTCCAAGGGCGGCCCCCGGGCCGACTCCGAGCACTACAAGCCGGCCAGCTGGTACGCCGACGGGGAGATCATGCGCTCCGCCTACGTCCCGCACGAGGAGGACGACGACTTCGGCCAGGCGGGCACCATGGTCCGTGAGGTGCTCGACGACGCCGCCCGTGAGCGGCTGGTCACCAACGTCGTCGGCCACCTGCTCAACGGGGTGACCGAGCCGGTCCTGCAGCGCGCCTTCGAGTACTGGAGCAACGTGGACAAGGACCTCGGCAGCAAGATCGAGGCCGGCGTCCGGGCCAAGGCGGGCGAGAAGGACCCCAAGGCCGCCGAGCAGGCCAACCCGGCCCGCAGCAGCATGCAGGCCAAGGCCTGACCTGGCCTGAACCGGCACGCAGAGCAGACGGGGCTCCTGGTCTCCCAGGCCAGGGGTCCCGTTTTGCGTGGCGGGGGATGGGCTCCGGGTTTCGTTAGGGAAACTGGGGTGCGAGCATCGAGGCGGGGGATCGCGAGGAGAGGTGCCATGGACGAGGCGACGTTCGGTGAGGTCCGCGACGCAGTGCGGCGGTTCGTGCGGGAGAAGGTGCTGCCCCGCGAGGACGAGATCGAGGAGACCGACGCGATTCCCCCGGACCTCCGCGCGGCGGCCGCGGACCTCGGGCTGTTCGGCTACGCGCTGCCCGACGAGTTCGGCGGCTCCGGGGTCAGCATGGCCCAGGACGTGCGCCTGGCCTTCGAGTTCGGCTACGCGACCCCCGCGTTCCGGTCCATGTTCGGCACGAACAACGGCATCGCCGGGCAGGTCATCGCCAAGTTCGGGTCGGACGCGCAGAAGAAGGCGTTCCTGCCCGGCCTGGCCGCCGGGGATCAGGTCGCCTCGTTCGCGCTCACCGAGTCCGAGGCCGGGTCCAGCCCGGCCGGGCTGCGCACGTCGGCCCGCCGCGACGGCGAGGGCCCCCAGGGCGGCGACTGGGTGCTGTCGGGCACCAAGCGGTTCATCACCAACGCGCCGCTGGCCGACCTGTTCGTCGTGTTCGCCCGGACCGACCCCGAGGCCGGGGCCGGCCGCGGGATCTCTGTCTTCGCGGTCAACGCGGCCAGCCCGGGGCTGACGGTCGGGCCGCGCGACCACAAGATGGGCCAGCGCGGCGCGTGGACCGCTGAGGTGATCTTCGACGACGTCCGGGTGCCGGCCGACCGCCTGATCGGTGCGGAGGGCCGCGGCTACCGCAGCGCGATGACCGTCCTGGCCCGCGGCCGGCTGCACATCGCGGCGGTATGCGTCGGCACCGCGCAGCGGATCCTGGATGAGTCGGTCGCCCACGCCGCGACCAGCAAGCAGGGCGGCCAGCTCATCGGCAGCTACCAGCTGGTCCAGGCCATGCTGGCCGACTCCTACGCCGAGATCGAGGCCGGCCGGTCCCTGGTGCTGTCCACCGCGGACGACTACGACGCCGGGCGGAACGTGGCCGCCGGGCCGTCCGCCGCCAAGCTGTACTGCAGCGAGATGGTGTCCCGGGTCGCCGACCGCGGGGTGCAGGTCCACGGCGGCCTCGGCTACATGAGCTCGACCGTGGTGGAGCGGCTGTACCGCGACTCGCGGCTGTACCGGCTGTACGAGGGAACCAGCGAGATCCAGAAGCTCATCATCGCCCGCGAACTGCTCGCGGCCGCCCAGCCGGGCTGAGTTCCGGCCGCTGGATTCTGGCCCGGTAGGGCTGGCTCCCCGGCAAGTATCGTGCTAGCCACCGCGCCCCTGGCTCCGGGCTGGGGCACAATCGCACCAGGAATCCGGTGCACATTGGGGCGGGGAGCGTTATGCGGGCGGTGTGGCTGCGCGTTCGCGCCGGGCTGCGGCAGGACTGGCGCAGCCCGCTGGTCCTCGCGCTGATCACCGGCCTGATGGGCGTCCCTGGTCCTGGTGTCGCTCGCGGGCGCCCGCCGGACCGACACCGCCGTGCCCCGGTTCCTGGCCTGGTCCGGCCCGACCGAGGGACAGGTGGCCGGGGTCCCGTTCGCGACCCTGGGCCGGATCGCGCCGGCTGCCCGGCCTCGCCTACAGCGAGCGGGGCGCGTTCATGCTGATGGCCGCGTCCCCGGCCGGCCAGCCGGCGGCCGGCCGGCCTGGCCAGGTGACGACGTGGGCCCTGATCGACACCCCGCCACAGTCCCGGGCGATCGTCGTGGCCGGCCGGCGGCCCAACCCGGCCCGGGCCGACGAGGTCATGATCAACGAGGCCGCCGCGCGGGTCCTGGGTGCGCACGTCGGCTCGGTGATCCAGCTCCGGGGGTTCCGGCCCAGCCAGGTGATGGCGGTGCTCAACAACCAGGCGCTGCACCCGACCGTCACCCTGCCCGACGTGCGCGTGGTCACGATCATCCGGACGCCCTCGGACCTGGCAAATTCCGGGGCCCCCTCCGACGTCACCTTCGCCGGCACCGGCTCGCTCTTCCTGACCGCCGCGTTCTACCACCGCTTCGCCGGATCGGTCGGCAACATGGCGGGGCTCTCCTTCCACCTGCGCCGCGGCCTGGCTGGCCTGCCCGCCTTCAAGGCCGAGGTGAACCGCCTGACCGGGGGCCGGGCCCAGTTCGAGCTGGGCAGCGACGACGCTATCGCCGCGGCCGCGGTCCAGCGCGGCACGGGACTGCAGGCCCTGGCGCTGCTCCTGTTCGGGATCATCGTGGCCCTGGCGCTGCTGGTCATCGTGGGGCAGAGCGTCGCCCGGCTGGCCTACATCGCCTCGGACGACTTCCCCGTGCTCCGGGCGCTCGGATCCAGCCGGGGACAGCTGGCCGCCGTGGCGCTGGCTCCCGGGGCCCTGGTCGCCGCGGCCGGGATGGCCCTGGCCATCCCGGCCGCCTACGCGCTGTCGGTATTCACGCCGGTGGGCCTGGCCCGGCGGGCCGAGATCTCGCCCGGGTTCTCGTTCGACGCCCCGGTGCTGCTGGGCGGAGCCGCTCCTGCTCACGCTCCTGCTGACCGCGCGGGCCGCCCTGGCCGCCCAGCGGGTGGCCTGGACGCAGGGTGACGCCACGGCGAGGAGCCGGGGCCGGGGCTCGCGCCTGGCGCGCTGGATGGCCCGCCGCGGGTTCCCGTCCCCCGCCGTGACCGGCATCCGCCTCGCGTTCGAGCCGGGCAGCGACCGCACCGCGGTCCCGGTCCGCTCCGCGGTCCTGGGCACCGCGCTGGCCCTCGCCGCGGTCATCGCCGCGCTGGTGTTCGGGGCCAGCCTGGCCCACGTCATCGGCGATCCCCGGCTGGCCGGCTGGAACTGGGACGTGGCCGTGGGGAACCCGCACTCGGGAGACACCTCCGCCCAGACCATCCCGAAGCTGCGCGCGGACGCCGGCCTGGCGGGCTTCACCGCCACGGCCCTGGGCGACGGGGACATAGGCGGCCAGGACGTGCCGGTCGTCGGGATGCAGACGCTGCGCGGCCGCGTCGGGCCTCCGCTGCTGGACGGCCGGCTGCCGCGCGGGCCACGCGAGATCGCCCTCAGTGGCGGGGAACTCCGCGCGCTGCACCGCAGCGTCGGCGGGCTGGTCCGCGCCCGGACCAGCCGGGGAGTGGTCGCGCTCCGCATTACCGGGCAGGTCGTGCTGTCCCCGGAGATCACCAACGAGCAGGTCAAGCTGGGGTCCGGCGGGGTCATGACGCTGGCCGGGGCGGGCACGCTGAGCCGGACCCCTCTCCCGGTCAACGTGTACCTCGTCCGGCTGCGGCACCCGGGTAACCCGGCGGCGATCGCCCGCCTCAAGCGGGAATTCCCCGGGGTGGTGCTCCCCGCGGTGCCGCCGCCGGAGGTCCGGGAAGTCAAGGGGGTCAACGGCCTGCCGCTCGTCCTGGCCGCCGTGCTCACCGCTGCTGGCCGTGGGCACGATCGCGCAGACGCTGGTCACCTCGGTCCGCCGCCGCCGCCGGGATCTGGCCATCCTCAAGGCGGTCGGCTTCGTGGGCCGGCAGGTGCGGGCCAGCGTGGCCTGGCAGGCGACCGCCATCGCCGCAACGGGCCTGCTGGCCGGCCTGCCGCTCGGGGTGGCCGCCGGGCGCTGGGCGTGGACCTGCTGGCCCAGGGATTCGCGATCCAGCCGGTGGCCGTCATCTCCCCGGTGCTGCTGCTGGCTGTCCCGGCGGTCCTCCTGCTGGCCAACGCGGTCGCGGCTATCCCGGCGCGGACCGCGGCCCGGACCCGGCCCGCCGTGGTGCTCAGGACCGAGTAGTCACCGGGACCGATCCTGAGGATCCCGGTACCCGAAACTTCATCCGGCCGCTGTCGGCCAGGCCGTGTCTTTTCCCCTCATGCCGGGCAGGACCCGGAGCAAGCCACCGTCGAGGAGGTTGACATGGCAAGCGATTCCAGGTCCCCGAACGAGCCCCAGCCGGGTGCAGGCGTGTTCGGCTCCGAGCCCGGCGGTACCGATGAGCTTGGTCCCGAACCGGGGGGCACCGATGTCCTCGGAACCGAGGAGGGCGGCACTGATGAGCTCGGAACCGAGGAGGGCGGTACCGACGAGCTCGGCCCTGAGGAAGGGGGCACGGACGAGCTCCGGCCACCGGTCCGCTGAGCGTTAACGTCCCGGCGCCGCGGCCCTCGGAGACGGCCGCGATGCCCTGGTAGGAAGCGGCGCGGAGAATCCCGTCGGGAGTCAGTTCGGCGTAGCTGACCTCGATCACGACCCGGGGCTCCACCCAGGTCACGTCCCGGGCCTGGGCCGGGGGGACGGGGCTGGCGAACGGCGGGCGGTCCCGGCGCAGCGGAGCGAGCAGCTGCTCCAGCCGCCGCAGTTCTGGCTGGGTGAAGCCGGTCCCGACGCGGCCCGCGTAAGCCAGGCCGCCCGGTCCGGGGATCCCGGCGAGCAGCGAGCCGATCTGCCCGGCCCGGTGCCCCCGGCCGGGGCTGACGCCGCCCACGACCACGTCCAGGAGCCGGCGGTTCTTGATCTTCAGCCAGTCGGGGGAGCGGCGTCCGGGCCGGTAGGGAGAGTCGAGGCGCTTAACCACCACGCCCTCCAGGCCATCGCGGATGCTCACCGCGCGCACGGCCTTCCCGCCGCCGGGAAACGACGGCGGGACATGGACCTGCTCACCGGCCAGCTGCTGGGCCTCGAGGATGTCCCGCCGCCGGGCGTAGGGCTCGCTGATCAGCGACTCACCGCCCAGGTCCATGATGTCGAAGACCAGGTAGGTCGCCGGGACCGCGGCCAGCAGGCGGGGCGAGGGCGCCGCGACGTGCATCCGCCGCTGCAGGGCGGCGAAGCTGGGGCGGCCCCCGGCGAACGCGGCGATCTCCCCGTCCAGGACCATCTCCCGGGACCCGGCCTGCTGAGCCAGGTCGGCCAGTTCCGGGTAGGCCCGGGTCATGTCCCGGCCGCTGCGGGAGAGCAGCCGCAGCCTCCCGGCGGACAGGTAGGCCACCGCCCGCACGCCGTCCCACTTGAACTCCGCGGCCCACGCTGGCCCCGGCTCCGGGAGCTCAGCCGCGGGCACCGCCAGCATCGGCGGTACCGGCGACGCAAACCCGGCGCTGGGCCCTGATTCCGGCATGAACCCCCCGTGTGCCTGCTGGGGGGCGCTGACCGGCTACCTACCCGGCCCACCGTCATGGACACGGGGGCCTGGGCACGGGGCCGGGTCAGGGCCGGGCAGGGTCAGGGCCGGGGCCGGGCGGGGTCCTTGCCGGTAACCGGGCGGCTGCTGCTGGCCTCGCCGGTCCCGCGCGTGATGAGGGCCACGGCGAGCAGGGCGGCCAGCGGGGCGACCAGCGCGATGAAGTCGGAGGAGGCCAGGTTGCCCAGGGCGTCGAGGGCCCCGGCGAAGCCGACGATCAGCACGGCCACGGCCACCAGCCCCCAGCCGTGCAGGAACAGCCGCAGCGTGAAGGGCGGCGCGGGCTCGGTCACGTCCGGGACGGCGGTAATGGACTTCATGCCGCGGGTCTCCGTCATGCCCTCCCGGACCCGCACCGTGAGCATCAGGGTGCCCGGCTGATCCGCGACCAGGAGCAGTTCATCGGGGTGGCCCGGGTCAGGAGCCTGGGCCACCGACCCGCCGCCGGCGGCCCAGGACATCACCTTCCTGGTCCCCGAGGGCTGGACGCGGTAACGGACCTGCTCCCCGGCGACGACGGTGTCCGGCCCGTCGATGACCACCGGCGGGGCCAGGCCCGGGGCGGCCGGCCGCGCGGCGTCCTGGGGCGCCGCTTCACCGTGGCCGTTCCCGTTCCCATTCCCGTGGCCGTTCACGGCGTGTGCGGCCGGCGCGGCCTCGGGGGTCACCAGGAACTGGCGGCGGGCCAGTTGCTCGGCCAGCCGGATCTGGTGGATGTGCACGCTCCAGGCCATCACCACCACGGCCGCGGCGAGTCCTGCCGCCCCCAGTCCCAGCAGCCCGGCGACCACGGGATGCCCGGCATCAGCCATCACGGCGGTGAGCATGTGGTCCCCCTCATGGCCCTGGCCACGTGCGGTCCCCGGGCCCCCGGCGGTCCGGGCCGCCTGCGGTGCCGATCAGCCGGGGCTGGCCGGCCCGAACGTCTCTCCTGCTTCACGAGGGTATTCAAACACATAATCGAATCGGCTGGAAGCCCGGCGCGGATTCCGGGATTCAGCGGCCACAGTGCGCCCCGGCTTCCTGGTCTTGGGGGATCATCTCGATATGGCCGAGCTCTGGTTCCCGGTGCCGCCCCTGGCTGGTGATGTGGTGCTGCTGCGCCCTTGGCGCGAGGCCGACGTGCCGGCCATGGTGGCGGCGTTCAGTGATCCGGTGATGCAGCGCTTCTCATGGCGTGCTGCTGCGTACACCGAGTCTGATGCGCGCGCCTGGCTCGCTGAGCAGGAACAGGCCCGCTTGCGTGGCGAGGCGCTGCACTTCGCGCTGGCCGGACCCCGCGACCAGGACGTGATGCTGGGCGCCGTCTCGCTGGATGAGGTTCGCCTGGGTCAGGGCTGCGCGGCGGTCGGGTACTGGCTCGCCCCGGGGGCCCGCGGCCGGGGTGCCGCGACACAGGCAGTCCGCCTGCTCGCCCGGTGGGCCTTCGCCGGGCTGGGACTGGCCCGGCTGGAGCTGACTTGCGGTCCCGACAATGAGGCATCACAGCTTGTGGCCGAGCGCTGCGGGTTCTCCCGTGAGGGCCTGCTTCGTTCCCACGTGCCCTTCAAGGGAGCCCGCCGCGACAGCGTGATCTACAGCCTGCTTCCCGGCGACCTGCAGTAGCCGGCTCATAGCCAGCTCACGGAGACGCAGATCGTGCCGGGGGCGCTTGGTGAGCTGGGCACCGGGCCAGACCACAAGCTATCTGCGCCCTACTACGGGCGGGGGGGCATGGGACTGGCCATGGCGGTTGGCACGGGCCTGGGCACGGGTACCGCTCCCCTGCGCATCACCTCTGATCGCATCCCCGCAGGCCAAGCGGAAGTCCGCGCCGGAGAGCACGTGCGTGCCACGGACGGCCCCGTCGGGAAGGTCCGGGGGTTGACCGTCCTTACCCGGGGGCATCAGGTGACTCACATTCTGCTCGACGAGGGTCACCTCTGGGGCAAGCGGCGGGTAGCCATCCCGATCGGCGTGGTGGCCAGCTTCAGCGACGGTATCCGGCTCAGCCTGACCAGGGACGAGGTGCGTGACCTGCCGCTGGCCGACCTCACTCCCGGCGAAGAGTGACTGAAGGTCCTGCCCCCGTCCCACCCTGCCGCGCACCTCGTGCGCCCCTACCTGGCCCGCATCCGGTTGTTGCGGGCGTTGTGCTCGACTTCGGCGAGGCCCAGCGCTTCCAGCACCGGGGGAACGTAGTTGCCGAACCGGCCGCGCAGACCCTTTTTCAGCCCGTACCAGCCTCCGGCCGGGTTGCCGGGCGAGCGCCCCCACGCCTCGACGGTGCCCTCGGCGGCCTGCTTCTGCTCATCGGCGTTGCCCAGCGGCATCCAGTCGCCGTGCTCCTTCAGCATCGCGTGCAGGTCCTCGATGCACCGGAGCTGGTAGCGCAACTGGGTGCCGCCCACCTGGACCACCAGGGCGGGCGGGTCGCTGTCCGGGTCGCGCCAGGCCTCGAAGTCAGACTTGCCGGGCGGCGTGGTCAGGATCCACGGATCGGCGGCCGTCCCCGGTCCAGCGTCGGTGCTGCTCAACGTGGTCGCTCCCTTCGTCGCGGATGAAGGCGAGTATGGCAGCTAATACATGACATCTCTTGTCATGATTGGGCGCTATCCTGATCCGGTGCGTGCGAGCCGGCTCGTCGGCCTGCTGGGGCTGCTCCAGGCCCAGGGCCGGATGACCACCCAGCAGCTCGCCGCCGAGCTCGAGGTCTCCCCGCGTACCGTGCTGCGTGACATCGAGGCGCTCAGCAGCGCCGGGATCCCGGTCTACGCGACCCGAGGCCGGCGGGGCGGCTTCGAGCTCATCGACGGGTTCAGCAGCGAACTGCCGGGCAGCCGCCTGGGGGAGCGCCAGCGCCCGGTGCCTGGTGCCGGGCGGGCCCGGATCCGGTTGTCGCCGCGTGGCCGGCGGCTCGCCGCCCTGCAGGGCCGGCCCGCCGCCCTCCGGATCCGTCATGGCGCCACCCCCGCGGCAGGCCGCGGCGACTGGGCCGAGGCCTGGGTCCGGATCGACTCCATCGAGGCCGCGGTGCTCGACCTGCTCGCACTGGGGCCGGAGGTCGAGGTTCTGCACCCGCCGCAGCTGCGCGCGCAGCTGGCCCGGGCCGCTGGCCAGATCGCCGACCTGCACCGCGGCCCGTCCTGAGCCGGCTGCATCCAGGCGCCGCCCGCGGACCCCGGTGACCGCTTCCCGGCGAAGGTGCGCTGGCCCGATCAGCCGGTGCACCGCCGGTGCGCCTCCCCGGGCAGGGCCGGGCCAATCTCGGCGATGAACTGGCGCAATTCAGCCTCGGCCTCAGGATGCTCCTTGAGCAGCAGGGCCAGCTCCAGCTCCCATAATGACACCAGCCCTTCCCGGGCCAGGTCAGGATGACCCGCCAGTTCGACGAGCGCGATGCCCCCGTCCAGCTGAGCCCGGACCGCGGCCTGGTGATGCAGGCCATGCACGCTGAAGAGCCGGATCATGGCATTCCGGGCGGCAGGCCAGGCCCCGGTGGTCATCGCCCCGGCCAGGGTCCTTGCGCCGTGGGCGGCCAGGGCGGCCAGGTTGTCATTGACGAGCATCGTGGTTCTCCTGCCGTTCGGGATAACCCGGAGGGTGGCGCGGCATGCGGCTCCGGCAACAGCACGCCACCCGCGGCGCGCGCTTCCGGCCACGGCTGAGTCGCCGCGGCATCTGCTCCGCGCCCTCGCCGGCGGCCCGCCTTGCAGGCAGGCAGGCACGCGCCCGGGTGAATGGCACAGGCCGAGAACTTCGGGGCAAACATAGGTCCAGGATTGCACGGAGCATATGCACGTGCAGCCACACGTTCGTGTGCAACGTGCGGGGGAGGGTGACATTTTGCTTACCGCCGCCGCCCTTTTCGCTCCCGGGCGGTGGGTCCAGGCCCACTGCGGATGTGGGTGCGCCCCCATCGCGCCCTGGCCGGCGGCGGGTCACGATGACGTATAGAGCCGATGCGCCGCGGCGATCCTTCCGCCTCGGGTTGCAGTTCGCCGACGGCACCGGGTCATCGGCAGCCTCGGGCGGTCCGCAGCCCGGACCGCGCCTGGCGGCGGCCCGCGTTCCAGCTTCTGGCGCTGGTGGCTTGGCCGCTGCCGCCCGCCGGGCCGATGGAGCATCTGGCGCTGGGATCCCGAACCGCGCTGGGCTCGACGCCCAGCTGATCCTGGACGCGGCGGGCCGCAGCATCCGCCTGGTCCGGGGAAGGGCTGACGGCTGGCACAATCCCGTCAGACTGTCAATGCTCTTGACGGCCAGCTAGCCTGGCTCCATGGCCGAACCGGACCCGTACGAACTCGCCACTCCCACCCTGATGCGCGCCGCCCGCGGCGTGTACGCCCAGTCCATCCGGACGGAACTGCACGCCATCGGCGTCGGTGACCTGCCCAGGAACGGCGCGACCCTGCTGGCCGGGATCGCCGCCACCGGCGGACCGCGGCCGGACCTGCCCGCCGGGCTGGGCGTCACCAAGCAGGCCGTCAGCCAGGCGGTCGAGATCCTGGCCCGCCGGGGGTACCTGGAGAGGAACACCGATCCTGGCGACCGCCGGCGGATCTCCCTCACCCTGACCCCGCGCGGCCTGCAGGTGGTCGACGCCGTCGTGCGGGGGGTGGAGTCGGTTGACGCCCGGCTCCTCGAGCGGGTACCGGCCGGGCAGGTCGCCGCCATGCGCACGGCGCTGGCGGCCCTGGCCGAGATCAAGAGCGACGCCGCGGCCACCGGGGCGGGTGAGCGCCGCCCGCCACGGCAGTTCCGCCAGTTCAGCCCCATCTTCCCGGTGCGGGACATGACGGCCGCGCTGGCCCACTATGCCGCGCTCGGCTTCGATGTTTTCCCCTACGAGGGTGAGGACGGCTATGGATTCGCCGATCGTGACGGCATCGGCCTGCACCTGACCGCTGATCCGGGGCATGACCCCGCGCACAGTCACGCGTCGGCGTATCTCTACGTGCGCGACGCGGACGCCCTCTACGCGGAATGGAGCCGGCCTGGCATCGGCGGTCAGACGCTGCCTGTTTGCCTCACCCCCTACCAGCTCCGCGAGGGCGCGCACATCGACCCGGACGGGAACCTGATCCGGTTCGGCTCACCGGTAAAGTAGCGCGCCGCCACCGCCGTGGCGGATGTCCGCGCATAGCAGCGGCCGGAAGTAGATAGTGGGCTGGCCATTGCTGAGGATATTGCCGCTATTTCCCTGGTGAATGTTGAGATACCAGCCGCGGGCCGGTATCGGCGCGGTCACGTGGGTGAATACCCGGACCGCGTGCGCGATCCGGCCGCGGCGGCTGGCCACCAGGTCCCGCAGCATGTACTTGACCGGCCCCTGGCTCACGCAGCTGCCGAGGTGGATGTGAGCGGCGTGCCGCCCGGGTGTGACCCCGCTCGCGTGGACGGTGACGGTCAGAGTCTGGCGCGAGGCGTTATAGGCGAGCGTGGCCCGTCCGCGCGGTGTGCCGTAGCTGATCCCCCGCTGGCTGACTTCGACCGCGATGAGCCGGTGCGTTCTGCGGCCCGGATCTCGCAGCCATCTGGTCTCGGCGATCGGTGTCGAGGCCAGGCGGCCGCCCTGCGCCCCCATGCGGACCAGCAGGCGGCTCCCGCGTCGCAGCGTCCCGCTGAAGTGGCTGCGCAGGGTGCTGTTGGCCTGACCGACGTTGTTGGCGGTGAGCGCGCTGAACCGGATGACCCGGGAGTGGCCGGGAACCCGGAGGTCCACCGCGTGCGACGAGCCAGGCGTTAGCCCGGACACGCGGGCGTGGACCGTGAGGTGGCCGTGTCCGCCCCGGCCGAAGCGGACCGTGCCGACCGGCATCGCATGCAGGGACAGGACCTGCCGACCGTACGCTCGCTGGGTGGCCCGGGCCGCGCGGCCGGCGTTGCTTGCGCTGGCGGCCGGTGTGGCCAGGGCCAGGGCGGCCGCGGCGGCCACCGCGGCCGCGATGGCTGTGCCTGCGCCGGGGCGGGACCAGGCCTGCCGCACCCGCCGGCCCGTGTTACGGCACCGGGAACCACCGGCCCCGGCGCCGCGATTGGCGTTGGGAATGAAGCTCACTGTGTCAGGTCCCTTCTATCGCGCCGGAATCAGGAAATTCGGCTTATGCTGTCGGGTTTACCGTATGAGAAGGTGCATGGCAGACGCCTCGTCCGGTGCCCTGCAGCCGAGCATAATGCCAGGCCAACGACATGATCGGATTCGCCACGACCTGAATACCGGCAAAAGACGAGGACGATCTCAGCACCTTTAGGCAATACTCCTGCCGACCGTGGAACTAAGTAATAGCCACCTATTTATTGATGAACCGCGACAGGAGCCTGCGCACCGCCGATCCGCCGGGATGGCAACCTTCTCGCGGCGCCTGGCCGGCAAGTCCCGCTCGTCCCCGGGACCAGGGCGCGTAGCGTTCGGGCAGGGGACAGGGTCCGGTCAGCGAGGGCTATGGAGGGCCAGCATGGAACACGTTATTCAGTCGGCAGATGGCCGGGCGCTGGCCGTCACGGAATCTGGTGACCTGGACGGCTACCCCGTCCTGGTTCACATGGGTACCCCGAACTCCCGGCGGCTGTACGGCCGCAATGTCACCGATGCCGCCGGCCGCGGCCTGCGGCTGATCAGCTACGACCGGCCTGGCTACGGGGGTTCGTCGGCCCAGCCGGGACGCAGCGTCGCCGACTGCGCGGCCGATGTGCGTGCGATCTGCGCCGCACTCGGCATCGAGCGGCTGTCGATGTGGGGGATCTCGGGCGGCGGGCCGCACGTGCTGGCGTGCGCGGCCCTGCTTCCCGACCTGGCCGTAGCGGTGGCCTCGCTGGCGTCACCGGCCCCGTACGGCGTGGATGGGCTCGACTGGTTCGACGACATGGGCCAGGACAACGTCGACGACATCCGCCTGATGGTGGCCGATGAGAAAGCCGCCCGGGTCAAGCTGGACCAGGACCGGGAGGCGATGCTGGGCGCGTCACCGGACGAGCTGGCCGAGGGGATGAAGTCGCTGCTGTCCCCGGTCAACGCGGCACTGCTGGCCGGCGACCTGGGAGAGTACCTGGCCTACTCCATGCGCGAGGGCCTCGCCCCGGGAGGCCAGGGCTGGTGGGACGACAGTCTCGCGGAGGTGCGACCGTGGGGATTCGACCTGGCCCAGATATCGGTTCCGGTCCTGCTGCTCCACGGCCGGCACGACCAGTTCGTGCCCTTCGCCCATGGTCAGTGGCTGGCGGAGCGTGTGCCCGGGGCCGAGGCGTGGCTGTTCGATGACGAGGGACACCTGAGCCTCATGGAGCACCGCGTCGGGGACGTGCACGCCTGGCTGGCCAGCCACCGCTAGCCCAGCCGCCGCCAGCCCGGCCCGCCACGGGCAGCCCAGCCTCGATTCCGTCCGCCCGGGACCGCCGCGTTACTGGCGGTCCTGATGACTGCCTCGCCGCTCCTGCAGCCGCCGGGCGACGAAGTCCTCGTCGAGGCCAGCGCCGAACGCAGAAGTCGCGCCTTTGCGGTTCAGCCGGCGCTGCCCACCGCCGCTTGCGGGTCAGGCCGACAGCCAGCACGACCACGCCGGCGGCCACCGGCACAGCGAAGAGCGCCACCGCGGTGAGCCGGTCGGGGAGGCTCTCGGCGACGGCGGCATCCGGGTTGCCCGGCGGGAAGTAGACGCTCACGGCCTTGGCCGACCCGTTTCCGGGTGTCGTGGCGGTATAGGCGTGGTGGTGCCAGTAGAAGGTGACCAGGCCGTTTTGCTCGGTTCCGACCGCGCGCTGGCCGGTCCAGAGCACGATTTGGGGGGACTGGAAGTCCAGGGCCAGGAAGAGCAGGGCGAACGCGAACAGCGCGGCGGCCAGGCCCACCGACCAGCCTGCGCCGTCCAGGATCTTACCGAGGCGACCACGCATGCGACTATTGTCGGCCCATCCGGGGCGGTGTGGCAAAGCTATTGTCGGCCCGTCCGGGGGGAGCAACGCCCAGCCCAGTGCCCAGGCAGGAGTCACGATGATCGAGCACACCACCGCTGGCCAGATGTCGCTGGCCAAGCTCGCTGACGGGCACAAGTGCCAGCCGTCCGCGATCCTCCGACTGACCGCCGAGCACAGTCCTGGCGGCGCCTACCCGGCTAACGTCGCGGCCTACATCAACGGCGTGTTCCGCGGCACGATCGCCGCCACCGATCACATGCCCGCCGGGCTCCACTTGTACCTTCCCTAACGCCCGCCGGGCGAGACCAGGCACCCAGGGACCAGGCCTCCGGGCTAGACGGCCAGCGCGTCGCCTTCCGGGCAGATGAGGCGGGCGATCCGCAGCAGCGCCAGGTCACCGGACTGCGGCCCGAGGATGCCCACGCCGAATCGCTGGCCGCTGGCGCGATGGTGAACCGGGACGACAAGTTCCGGCCGCCCGGCCAGGCTGGCCGGGGCGGTGAACCTGAGGGCGGCCGCCCGGAACGCGAGAAGCTCCTGCGGGCCGGCGCTGCGCAGTGGCGGGAGGTCAGCGATCACCGGCAGCACGGCGACCGAGTCAGCAGGCAGCACCTCGCCCAGCCGCGGCGGGTAACCGCGCCAGGCCTGCTCGTCGGCCTGATCCGGCCCGGCGCGGTAGAGAGCTTCCGCGCGCTGGACGCGGGACTGCACGTCGGGCGCCAGGAACTGGCTGTTGCCGCTGAGCCACGAACCATGGGTTTGCCAGACCTCCCGGCCCTGGATCCGGGCGAAGAGGTCCGCCACCTCTTCGTTAGAGAAAGAACTGAGCGAACATTCCGAGACGGCACAGCCGCAGGTTTCGGCGATGGCCTGGGCGGTGGCCTGGACCGCTGCTGATAGCTCGGGACTGACCCGGGCCAGGCAATCGGATGGCACGCAGACCGTCCGGATCGTCATCGGGCCGGGCGCCGCCTCCGGTGAGGCCAGCAGGACCTCCATGACCTGGCCCAGCAGCGCGGCGCGGCGGGCCAGGACCCCCACGGCGTCGAACGACGGGGCCAGCGGCAGGACACCGCGGGTCCTGACCAGGCCATGTGTGGGCCGGAAGCCGAACAGCCCGCAGGCCGCGGCGGGGACCCGGATCGAGCCGGCGGTGTCGGTGCCCAGGCCGGCCTCGGTCAGCCCGGCGGCCACGGCGGCGGCCGGCCCCGAGGATGATCCGCCCGTGAACCGGCTGGGGTACCGCGCATTCAGCGGCGCCACGCCCTCGCCGGCGTTCCCGATCAGCGAGTAAGCGAGCTGATCCAGCTTGGCCAGACCCGTCACGGATGCGCCCGCGGCCAGCAGGCCGGACAGGACCGGCGCATTCTCCTGCGCGGGGGAATGCGTGGCCCGCCACCGGGGGTGGCCGAACGAGGACACGTGACCCGCGACGCTGATCATGTCCTTGACCGCGACCGTCACGTTGTCCAGCGGCCCGGGGCTGGTCGCCTGCAGGCTCACCGAGTCCGGCACCCAGCACGCCGCCGGCGGTGGGTCCTCCGGCATGCCCCTCCTCCCTCAGAACTGAGGCTCGCGACTCTACCCGGGAAGGAGGTACCGTCAGTGGTGGCAGATTCCGGCTGCCGCTGGGTCCGCGGGCAGAGCTTCAAGCTCACCGGCATCGATACACAGGCTGACGGCATGTCTTTCCAGCCCGATGTCGCGGACCCGCGGGCAGCGGAGGAAGGACTGCCTTGCCTGATCAACCACGTGCGCTCCCCGACCAGCCCAGCCTGCGCTACCTCAAGGTGGAGGCGAAAAGGCGGCTGTCGGCCGGGGAGTTCGCGACCCTGCACGAGGCCCAGCTCGCCATCGCGCGCGAGCACGGCCTGCCCAGCTGGACCGCGCTCAAGGAGTACATCAGCGCCGGCCCCAGCCAGGCCAGCCCGGTGCTCAGCCAGGCCCGCTGGGTGATCTCCCGGTTCGGCGGAGGCCGGTACCCCCGGCTGGACGGTTCCCGGTGACGGCGAACTCGGTGAGCACTTCGACGCGCAGTTCCTGCGCCTGGTACCTCCGGGGACTCTGGTCAGGACGCTGACCGGCGTGCTGCCGCAATTGCGTGCGGAACTGGTGACCATGCTGGAGACGCCGCTGCGCCTGCGCGGCCAGATCGGCGGCCTGCAGCTCGAGGCGGTTGCCGCGGCCGACCCGCCGCACCGGCTGACCGGACTGCGCCTGTTTCCGCTGGGCGAGCGGGTGACCGATCCGCGGGTGGCCGCGCCGTCCACCCGCACGTCCGGCGCGGTGCCCGCCGCCGCAGCCGCCGTGGCCGAGGAATCGTTCGCCGGGCTCGGCCTGCCGGGCCTGGTCCTGGCCGGCGCGCCCGGCGGGGCCCGGGCGGGCGACGGGACCGGATGGGTGGCCGCGCGGGGCTGGGCCAATCTGGGCGGGGCCAACCTGGACGGGGCCAGTCCGGAGGAGGCCGACCTGGATGGCCCCGTGCCGCTGACGCCGGATCACCGGTTCCCGGCCTATTCGGTCACCAAGCTGATCACCGCCATCGTGGTCTTGCGGCTCACCGCCGACGGCCGGATCGGGCTGGACGACCCGGCCCGCGCCCACCTGCGCACGGTCCGGCCCGCTGACGAGACCATCACCGTCCGGGACCTGCTCACCCATACCGCGGGCGTGCAGAACCCCGGCGAGCTGTTCGCCGATCACGTGCCCGATCTGGTCACCCTGGTCGGCCCGGTGGTGGCCAGCGCCGGCCCGCGGGGCACGTTCAGCTACAGCAACGGCGGGTACGGACTGCTCGGCCAGCTGATCGCCGACGTCACCGGGGGCACCTACCCGGAGGCGGCGACCCATATGGTGCTGGGGCCGCTCGGGATGAGCGGCTCGTGGTTCCCGGCGAGCTGGCCGGCCACGGGCGCCGTTACCGGCTACCACCTGGCCGGTGACGGCTCGTTCGAGACGGCCCCGGCCAGGATCTGCACCGTCCCGGCCGCCGGCGGCCTGTGGACGACCGCGGCTGACCTGGTCCGCTTCGGTTCCTGTCCTGGGCGTCACTGCTGCCGGCCGGGCTGGCCCGCGAGGCTCTCCGGCCGCAGGCGGACCGGGACTCCACCGGGGCACGGATGGGCCTGGGCTGGCTGCTCAACGAGCCGAAGGACGTCGGCGGCCACGCCGGCGGCGGCCTCGGTGCCGCGGCGTCGCTGATCGTCCGGCTGAGCACCGGGCAGCCCAGCGTCGCGCTGGCCAACCGCCTCGTCCCGATCGAGCCGGTCAATGCCCGGCTGATCCGTCAGCGGAGGTGATGGACCTCCTGCAGCCCGTACACCGGCGTGGGGATGCCCGCCTGCCGGGCCTTGAGCTGCAGGGCGAGGTACAGCGAATAGTGCCGGGACTGATGCAGGTTCCCGCCGTGGAACCAGAGCGCTTCCTGCTGGGTGGGCTTCCACATGTTGCGCTGCTCGCCCTCCCACGGGCCGGGGTCCTTGGTGGTGTCCGAGCCCAGGCCCCAGCACTTGCCCACCTTGCCGGCCACCTCCGGTGAGATCAGCTCGGCCGCCCAGCCGTTCATCGACTCATATCCGGTGGCGTACACGACCAGGTCGGCCGGCAGGGTGGTGCCGTCCTCCAGCACGACGGCGTCCTCGGTCAGGTGATCAACCTGGCCCCGCGCGAGCGCCACATCCCCGTTCGCGACGAGGTCGGCCGAGCCCGTGTCGATGTAGTAGCCGGAGCCCCGGCGCAGGTACTTCATGAACAGGCCGGAGCCATCGTCGCCCCAGTCGTGGTCGAAGCCGGCCGCCTCGAGCCGGTCGTAGAACTCCTGGTCCTGCTCGCGCATCTGGTCATAGAGCGGGGTCTGGAACACGTGCATGATCCGGTACGGGATCGACGCGAACACCATGTCCGCCTTGTCGGTCGTCATCCCGGACGCGACGGCTTCCTCGGAGTACAGCGCGCTCAGCCCGATGTCCATCAGCGTGCCGGACCGCACGATGTTCGTGGACGAGCGCTGCACCATGGTGACGTCCGCGCCGTTCTCCCACAGCGCGCCGCAGATGTCGAACGCCGAGTTGTTCGAGCCGATGACCACGCATCGCCGGCCCCGGTAGGCGTCCGGGCCCGGGTGGGCTGAGGAATGATGCTGCTCGCCGCGGAAGATATCCCGGCCGGGGAAGGCCGGGATGTTGGGCCGGCCCGACATCCCGGTGGCCAGCACAAGCTGGGCGGGACGGAGCACGAGCGGCAGGCCGTCCCGGGCGACGTGCACCGTCCACTCGCCGGCCTGCTCGTCGTAGGCCGCGCTGGTCGCCTCCGTATTCGGCCAGTAGTTGAGCTCCATGATTGTCGCGTAGGACTCGAGCCAGTCGGCGATCTTGTCCTTGGGGGAGAAGACCGGCCAGTTGTCGGGGAACTTGAGGTAGGGCATGTGGTCGTACCAGACCGGGTCATGCAGGGCCAGTGACTTGTACCGGCTGCGCCACTGGTCACCAGGGCGGCCGTGCTTGTCGATGATGACCGTGGGCACGCCGAGCTGGCGGAGCCGGGCGCCGAGGCCGATGCCGGCCTGGCCGCCCCCGACGATCAGCACGTACGGCTGCTCGGCGAATCCCAGCCCGGCCGCCTCATGCTCGCGGTCTTCCAGCCAGCTGGTCCGGGCCGGGTCCGCGCCATGCTGGACGCCCTTCGGGCGGCTCGGCCCGTGGCGTTCCTCGTGGCCCTTCAGCTCATACAGCGAGGTCAGCAGGGTCCAGCACCGGCCGTCACGCAAGCGCAGGTGTCCCCAGCCGCGGCCGGCCGCGGTCTCGAAGTCGATCCACGACTCGACCACCCCGCCCGCCTCGGCCGGCTCCTCGCCGCCGGTGATCTTCCAGTTGCCCGGCTGGACCCAGGGCAGCGTCTCCTCCAGCATCCCGGCGATCGCCGCGCGACCCTCGAGCGTCTTGATGTTCCAGGTGAACGCGATGAGGTCCCGCCAGTAGCAGTCCTCGGTGAACAGGCCGGCCGCTGCCGCCGGATCACCCGCCGCCAGCGCGTCCCCGAATTCCGACAGCCAGGCGGTCACCCCGGCCGCGACCTCGGTGGATGGCAGGGTTGCCGTCATCAGTGACCTCCCGCGGCGATGAGGGGTAGTCCGGCGCTCTTCCCACCCTTACCCCCTGCCGCCCAGGCGTCTAGAGGTCCGGGACCCAGCTGCCGTGGAACCCCAGCGGGATCCGGGCGGGCAGGTGGACGCGCGCGACAGGCTCGCCGGTGAAGTCCTGGGCCGCGAGAACGACCAGGTCCGCCGCGCCGCGGTCCGGATTATGCACGAACGCCATGACGTAGCCCTCGTCCTCGTCGGCCCCGGGGACCGCGGGTGCGAAGACGGCCTCGCCCGCGGTGGCGTCGCGGCCGAACTCGTGCGCCTCGGTGCTGCCGTGGGCCAGGTCGTGCTTGAGCAGGGCGTTGGAGAAAGCCTGGTCGGCGAAGTCGCCGCCGGGGGTGACGACGGCCCGGTTCACCTCCCCGATGACCGCGCTGTATCCGTAGCGGTGAGGCCGGCCGATGAACTGGTCGCTGACGCGGGGGAACTCCTGGGGCCGGTCATCGAGGCGCTGCTGGGTGACCTTCCCGGCGGCCGGGTCGATGATCCATCGGTCGAGGGTCAGCGGCCCCTTCCCGTCCAGCACGGAGACGTCGTAGGCACCCTGGTAGCGGCACAGGTCGACGACCACCCGGCCGGAGTCGTCGTCGTAGGCGTTGAGGGTGTGGAAGATCCAGCATGGGTCCACGTCGAACCACCGGATGTCGGCCGCGCTGCCGCCGCGGGGCAGCAGGCCGACCCGGGCCGGGTGGCCGGGGTTCCAGGTGTAGGGCAGCCTCTTGCCGGCCGATACGGCGTCCATGCTGAACGTGACCGGCAGATCAAAGAGCACCAGGTAGCTGGCGGTCAGCGCGAAGTCGTGCATCATCGGGCCGTCGGCCAGCGGGATGTTCACCGCCGCCGTCACCTGGCCGGCCGGGCTGACCACCAGGTGCTGGACGTGATCCCAGGCCCAGTAGTACGCGATCGCGTGCAGCTCCCCGGTGCCCGGATCGGCCTTGGTGTGCGCGGCGAACCCGCCGGGCAGCATCCCGCCGAAGTCACACGGCCCCACGGTGTCCAGCTCGGCGGAGAGCTCGTAGGGCAGCGGCCCGGACTCCACCGTGGCCAGGATGCGGCCGGCGTTGCCGATGACGTGCGTGTTGGCGGCGAAATCCATCCCCTCGTGCACCGGGCCCGCTGGCCAGGTCTCGCCGCGGGCCTTGGCGACCGCCTGGGAGCGGACCCAGCGGTTGCGGTACCACTCCGCCCGGCCGTCCCGCAGCCGGACCCCGTGCACCATCCCGTCCCCGGTGAACCAGTGATAGTTCGGATCCTCCAGGCCCATCGGGTTCGGCCCGTTCCGCAGGTACCGCCCATTCAGGGCGGCCGGCACCTGGCCGGTGACCGGCAGGTCGAAGGCGGTGACCTCCTCGGTCACCGGGGCGAACGGGCCCTCCAGGAAGCGATTTCGAGCAGGCATCGCAGACTCCCCTTCCCCCGCAGGGTCTGTACCGGACACTACGCCGGCCCACCCGGGTTCCCAAGACCACGCCGGACCGGCCCTAATCGACATAACATGACCTTGACGTCAATATCAAGTTCGTGTTGAATCTTGGCCACCGAGCGGGTGGAGGAAGTCCGTGCTGACCACGTCCTACTGGCCTGCCGACGCTCACGTACCCCTCGACGAGGTCACCGTCGGTGACCTGCTCCGGCGGGTGGCCGGGCAGGTCCCCGGCCGGATCGCCCTGGTAGACGGGCAGGCCGAGGCGGCGGACCGCCGCCGGTGGAGCTACGCGGAGCTGCTGGCTATCGCCGAGGACGTGGCCGGCGCCCTGCTGGCCCGGTTCGAGCCCGGGGAGCGGGTCGCCGTCTGGGAGGCGAACCGCCCGGAGTGGGTCATGCTCCAGCTCGGCGCGGCCCTGGCCGGCGTCATCCTGGTCACGATCAACCCGCAGTACCGGCAAGCTGAGCTGAAGTACGCGCTGGAGCAGTCCGGGGTGGCGGGGCTGGTCCATGGCACCAGCCACCGCGGCGTGTCCATGGTGGACGTGGTGCACCAGGTCCGGCCGGAACTCCCTGCGCTGCGCGAGGCCGTCTGCTTCGCGGACTGGGACGAGTTCGCCGCCAGCGGCCCGGGGCGGCCGCCACTGCCGCGGCTCAAGCCGTCCGACCCGGCCCTGATCATCTACACCTCGGGCACGACCGGCTTCGCCAAGGGAGCCATGCTGCACCATCTCGGGCTGGTCAACGCGGCCGGGCTGTCGGCGGAGCGGGCGGGCTTCCAGGACGGGGACACCTGGATCAATCCCATCCCGCTGTTCCACACCGGCGGCGGCGTGCTGGCCGGGATCGGCTGCCTGGCCCGCCGCGCCGCGCATGTGGTGGTCCCGCAGTTCGACCCGGGGCTGGTCCTGGAGCTGATCGAGGCGGAGCACGGCAGCATGGTGCTGACCGTGCCGACCATCCTGCTGGCCATGCTCGAGAACTATGATCGCCAGCCGCGTGACGTCTCGTCGCTGCGCACGGTGATGTCGGGCGGGGCCAAGGTGCCTGACTCGCTGGTCCGCCGCACCACCCAGACCCTCGGCTGCGGGTTCACCATCCTGTTCGGCCAGGCCGAGCTGCACGGCGTGCTAACCCAGACGCAGACGACGGACAGCCCGCAGGACCAGGCGGAGACCCTCGGCCAGCCGATGCCGCACGTCGAGGTGAAGATCGCCGACCTGGCCACCGGCGAGCCGGCCGGCGTGGGAGAGGAGGGCGAGATCTGCGCCCGCGGCTACCAGAACATGATCGGCTACTGGGACATGCCGGACGCCACCGCGGCCACGATCGACGGTGAGGGCTGGCTGCACACCGGCGACGCCGGGACGATGGACGGCCGCGGGTACCTGCGCATCGCGGGCCGCCTGAAGGACATCATCATCCGGGGCGGCGAGAACATCCACCCGCTCGAGATCGAGCAGCTGCTGGCGGATCACCCCGGGGTGGCCGAGGTCGCGGTCATCGGGGTGCCGGACCCGCACTGGGGTGAGCAGGTCGCGGCGGTGATCCGGCCCGCGCGGCCGGACGCCCCGCCCGATCCGGACGAGCTGGCCGCCTTCTGCCGGGAGCACCTGGCCCGGTTCAAGACCCCGAGGCAGTGGTTCTTCGTGGACTCGTTCCCGATGACGCCGTCCGGGAAGATCCGCAAATTCGAGGTCCGCCAGCGCTTCGCGGAACCCCGGTGACCGGTGAGCCGGGGGCCGGTGCCCCGGTGACCGGTGACCCGGTAGCTGGCGTCGCGGCCGGCCCGCTCACGGACTGGTTCACGGCGACTCTGGCCGCCGTGCCCCCGTTGCGGTTCGAGCGGCTCGCGGGCGGCTATTCCAACCTGACCTTCCTGGTCAGCGACGCGGCCGGGGAGCAGTGGGTGCTCCGGCGCCCCCCGCTCGGCCACGTGCTGGCCACCGCGCACGACATGGACCGGGAAGGCGGGATCATGGCCGCGCTGGCCGGGACCGGCGTCCCGGTCCCGGCGGTGCTCGGCCGTACCTCGGATCCCCGGTGGAACGGCGCGCCGTTCTTCGTCATGTCCTTCGTTCCCGGCCAGGTCCTGCGGACCCCGGCCGATACGGCCGGGCTGGCCGCCGGCGATCTCACCGCGATCGCGTACGGGCTGTTCGACGTGCTGGCCCAGATCCACGCCGTGGACCTGGACGCGACCGGCCTGGCCGCGATGGCCCGCGGCGGCTCCTACGCCGGGCGCCAGCTCCGCCGCTGGTACCGGCAGTGGCAGGAGATCCGCGTCCGGGACCTGCCGCTCCTGGAGGAGCTGCACACCGAGCTCGCCGCCCGCGTCCCGGACCAGCCCGCGGTGTCCCTGATCCACGGGGACTACCGGCTCGACAACGTCATCCTGGACCCGGCCCGGCGGGTCAGCGCCGTGCTTGACTGGGAGCTGGCCACGGTGGGGGATCCGCTGGCCGATCTCGGCCTGGCCCTCGCCTACTGGACCGAGCCCCGGGAGGCCGGCCAGCTCCCGCCGGCGCCCACCGATACGCCGGGCTTCCCCGGCCGCCGCGAAGTCGCGGCCCGGTACTCCGAGCGCAGCGGCCGGCCGGACGGCGACCTGAGCTTCTACGTGGCCCTGGCGCACTGGAAGGTGGCCTGCATGGCCGAAGGTGTCTACACCCGGCACCGGTCGGGGGACATGGGGGCGTCCGGGGCGGACATGGACCTGCTCCGGCGCCAGCCCGGGATGCGCGCCGAGGCCGCGCGGCGGGTGCTCGATGGCGGACTATAGGCCGCGCAGGCCCACGCCTGCGCGGCGGGAGGAGACCGGATGACCGACACAGTGCGCTTCGAGGTGTCCGGGCCGGTGGCCACGATCACGCTCAACCGGCCGGACCGGCTGAACGCGATGACCGAGGAGCTGATCGCCGCGGTCCTGGTTCTCCTGGAGCAGGTGAGCGCGGACGAGGCCGTCCGGGTGCTGGTGCTGACCGGCGCCGGGCGGGGCTTCTGCGCGGGTGGTGACCTCGGGGCGATGGGGGAGTTCGCGGAACCGCGCACCCCCGGGGCCAGCATCGCGCAGCTGCGGCGGCTGCACCGGACCACCGAGCTTTTGCACGAGATGCCCAAGCCGACCATCGCGGCGGTCAACGGCCCCTGCGCGGGCGCGGGGCTGTCCTGGGCCTGCGCCTGCGACCTGCGGATCGCCGCCGAGTCCGCGGTGTTCCGCACCGCGTTCCTCAGCGCGGGGCTGACCGGGGACTTCGGCGGCACCTGGTTGCTGGCCCGCCTCGTGGGTGCGGGCCGCGCCCGCGACCTCTATTTCCGCAACGAAAAACACAGCGCGGCCGCGGCCCTCAGCATGGGACTGGTCGGTGAGGTCGTGCCGGACGGCGCCCTGGCGGGCCGGGTGGCCGACCTGGCCGGCCGCCTCGCGGAAGCACCGCCGCACGTCCTCGCCGGGATCAAGCAGAACCTGAACGACGCCGAGGAGCTGGACCTGCACGCGGTGCTGAACGCCGAGGCCGAGCGGCAGGTCCGGGCGGCGCTCAGCCACCCGTCCGCCAGCGCCGCGCACCTAGCCGGGCAGGCACGCGGATGACCGGCGGCTGGGCCGCGACGGCGGACCGGGTGCTGCCGGGTCGGTCCGGGCCATCTCCAGCGAGGGGGACCAGTGAGTGATCCAGTGGCCGCGGCGGGCGGGCCTCCGGCGGGTGGCCCCGCGGCGGGCGGGCCGCTGGCCGGGATCAGGGTCATCGACCTGAGCCGCCTCGCGCCCGGGCCGTACGGCAGCATGCTGCTGGCCGACCTGGGGGCCGAGGTCATCGCGGTCACCGGGGGCCGCGCCGGGCAGGTTCCCGCGGACTTCGCCCGGGGCAAGCGGTTCGTGCACCTGAACCTCAAGCACCCGGCCAGCCGCGAGGCCCTGCACCGGCTGGTCGCCACCGCCGACGTCCTGATCGAGGGGTTCCGCCCGGGCGTGGCCGAGCGGCTCGGCGCGGGCTACGCGGAGCTGAGCCAGGTGAACCCCCGGCTGGTCTACTGCTCGGTGACCGGCTACGACCCGGCCGGCCCGGCGGCCGGGGCGGCCGGGCACGACATCAACTACCTGGCCGTCACCGGGCTGCTGGGCGCGATGGGTCCGGCGGGCGAGCCGCCCGCGCCGCCGCTCAACGTGGTGGCCGACCTGGCCGGCGGGGGCCTGCTGGCCGCGTTCGGCATCTGCGCGGCGCTCGTCGAGCGGGACCGCTCCGGGCGCGGGCAGCAGATCACCGCCGCGATGACCGACGGCGTGCTGTCCCTGATGGAGATGTGGCTGAACGCCTGGCGGACCCCGCTGCTGCCCGAACGCGGGCTCGGTTTCACCACCGGCGCGGCGCCGTTCTACCGCTGCTACCGGTGCGCCGACGGGCAGTACGTGGCGGTGGGCGCGGTCGAGGACGGATTCTTCGCGGCCCTGTGGGACGGGCTCGGGCTGCCCGCGCCTTACCCGGCTGACCGGTTCGAGCCGGCCACCTGGCCGGGCCTGGCCCAGGTCATCGGGGACCGGTTCGCCACCGCGAGCCGGGATGAGTGGACCGCTGCGTTTGCCGGGATCGACGCCTGCGTCACCCCGGTGCTCACGCCCGGCGAGGTGCTCGGCGCGAGCGGGCCGCCCCAGCCGGTGCCGCGGTTCTCCCGCACGCCGGGGGAGCGGGGCCGTGACGGCGCCGCGCCGGACGCCACGGCCGAGGTGCTGGCCCAGGCCGGCCTCAGCGACGAGGAACTGCAGGCGGTCGCCGAGGACGCCCGGCGTGACGGGGCGTTCGGCTTCAAGTGGCCGCCTGGCTAACGCGGCCCTGGGGTTGCCAGAAAATACTCGCTGACATATATTTGCAGACGAGTAATGGAGGGCGATCCGATGGCAGCGAAGCGCAAAGTTGACAACCTGATGGCCCTCGCGGTGCTGGCCACCGTCGTCCAGCAGCCGATGCACCGCTACGAGATCGCGTCCCTGATCCGCGCCCGCGGCAAAGACCAGGACATGGACGTCAAGTGGGGGTCCCTCTACACCGTCGTGCAGAACCTGGCCAAGCACGGCTTCCTGGAGGTGGTCGGCACCAGCCGGCAGGGGGCGCGCCCGGAGCGGACGGTCTACCAGATCACCGAGGCCGGCCTGCAGGAGATGCTCGACTGGACCCGGGAACTGCTGTCCACACCGGAGCCCGAGCACCCGAGGTTCGCCGCCGGGCTCTCCGTGCAGATGATCCTGTCGCCAGATGAGGTGATGGCCCTGCTGCGGACCCGGCTCGGCCGGCTGGAGGAGTCGATCGCCGCCCGTCGCGCTGCGATCACCGGGCACCTCAAGGAGATTCCCCGCCTGTTCCTGGTCGAGGAGGAGTTCGCAGTGGCGATGGTCGAGGCGGAGGCGGCCTGGGTCCGCGCCCTCCTGGAGGAGCTGACCTCGGGAAGCTTCCCCGATCTCGCGATGTGGCGGACCTTGCACGATGGCGGCGAGATGCCACCGGAGCTGGTCGAGCTCGCGCAGAGGGGGGTGGCAGACGAGTAGAAAGCGCTAAATGGTCCCGAGGCGGTGCGGCAACACCGCCGCCGGGACCCGGGGCGGCTGCTCGCAGCCATCCCGTCCAGCACCCGCGAACCGATGCCCGCACGAGACGAACCCGGCCACGAGGTGGCAACCAAAGGATAGCTGGGTTCCCCGTGCGTGATCTCGGCGCAGAGCAACCGACGAACACCACGTACAGGAGAGAACCCATGTCTGCAGCCACGTCCAAAGTCCGCACCGCACTGGTCATCGGCGGCGGGATCGCCGGTCCTGTCGCCGCGACCGCCCTGCTCAAGGCCGGCCTCCAGGCGACCGTCTACGAGGCCTACCCCACTCTGGCCGAGGGGATCGGCGGCGGGCTGGCCCTGGCCCCCAACGGCCTGGCCGCGCTCGGCATCATCGGCGCCGACGACGCCGTCCGGGCCCTGGCCACGCCGATCACCGGGACGGTCATGGCGGTCGGCGGGAACACCCGCCGGCTGCCCAGCCTGGCGGGCGTGGAGCCACTCCAGGTCATCGGCCGCGGCGACCTGCACCGGGTCCTGCACGACCGGGCGGTCGAGTCGGGCGTGCGCTTCGAGTACGGCAAGCGCCTGGTGGCAGTCGACGAAGCCCCGGACTCGGTCACGGCGAGGTTCGACGACGGCACCGCCGCCACCGCCGACGTCCTGATCGGCGCCGACGGCGTCCGTTCCACCGTCAGGACCCTGATCGACCCGGAAGCCCCCGGCGCTGGCTACACGGGATTGCTCGGCTTCCAGGGCTATGTCAACGCCAGCCCCGACCTCGACCCCGAGCCTGGCGTCATGACGTTCGCCTTCGGCAAGCGTGCCTACTACCTGTTCTGGAAGATGGCGGACGGCCGGGTGACCTGGGGCGCGAACCTGCCGTCGAAGCAGTACATGTCGCTGGCTGAGGCCCGGGCGATCCCGGCCGGGCAGTGGCTGCAGACGCTGCGCGACACGTACGCGGGCGACCTTCCGGGTGAGCTGCTGGCGAACCGCACCACTGCGGAAAACCTCGACGTCACCGGGGCGATCCACATCATGCCGCCTGTCCCGCACTGGTACCGCGGTCGCATGGTGCTGGTCGGTGACGCCGTCCACGCGCCGTCCAACAGCACCGGCCAGGGCGCGTCGCTGGCGATCGAGAGCGCCATCCAGCTGGCGCGCTGCCTGCGGGACCTGCCCGATCCCACGTCGGCGTTCAGTGCTTACGAGCGGTTGCGGCGGGGGCGGGTGGAGAGGATCACGAAGCGGGGCGCCCGGACGAACAGCGCTAAGACGCCCGGGCCGGTCGCGCGCAAGGCGATGTATGCGCTGATGCCGGTTTTCTTCAAGCTGATGAACTTCGAGAAGGTCATGGGGTGGGAGCAGCAGTACCGGATCGACTGGGATGCGCCTGCCGTGGCCGGGACTTCGGTGCCGACCCAGGTGTCCTGATCAGGCCCGGGTGACGATCAGGCAGGCGTCCTGACCGCCGAAGCCGAACCCGTTGACCTGCAGCACGTCGATGTCGGCCTTGGCGGGCGCGTGAGTGATGACCCGGAAGCGGGCCACCGGCTCCACCTCGGTGGTCCCCGCGACCTGCACGAGCGTGCCCGCCTGCATCCCGTGCAGCCCAGCGAGCAGGCCCATCACACCGCTGGCCGAGCCGGTGTGCCCCACGTGGCCCTTGATCGAGGTGACCGGGAGTTCCGCGGCGTGCTCGCCGAACACGTCGTTGATCGCCCGGGCCTCGGCCAGGTCCCCGGCGGGCGTCGCGGTGGCGTGCGCGATCACCGCGTCCACCGCCTGCGGGCCCGGCAGTCCCGCGTCACGCTGCGCGCGGCGCATGGCCTCGGCCTCCCACCGGCCGGACGGCTCCGGCGAGGAGGGATGGAAGCCTTCGGACAGCGACGCGTACCCGGTGACCAGGCCGTAGACATGCGCGCCGCGCCGCGCGGCCCGCCCGGCGTTCTCCAGCACCACCACGGCCGCCCCGGCGCCCTCCACCACCCCGCAGCGATGCACATCAAAGGGCAGGCTGGCCCGGTCCGCCCGGTCCGGTGGGCTGGACATCCCGTAGCTGCGCTGGCTGTAGGCCAGCGCAGGCGCCAGGCCGCACTCGGTGCCGCCCGCGATGATGACGTCGGCCTGCCCGCTCTCGATCATCCGGGCGCCGGTGCCGATCGCGTCCAGCGAGGAGGCGCAGGCTGAGGAGACCGTGAGCAGCGGGCCGTGCAGCCCGTAGTGGATAGCGATCTGCCCGGCCGCCATGTTCGGCCAGACCTGGATGTTCAGCTTCCGCGGCACCGCATCGGGGCCCTCGGCGTCCAGCAGTCGCTGGGCGTCGAGCAGGGCCCGCGCGCCGGCCATCGTCACACCCAGCACCACCCCGGTGCGCAGCGGGTCGAAGTCCCCGCCCGCGTCGCGCACCGCCTGGATGCTGGCGGCCAGGGCGTGCTGGGTGAAGGTGTCCGAGCCTGCGATGACCCGCTCGTCCAGCCACGCGGCCGGGTCGAAGTCCGGTACCGGGGCGATCCAGGCGTACCGGCCGGCCTCCGGCTCGGCCCAGGGCGCCGCGGTCACGCCGTGCTCACCCGCGTCGAGCCGGGTGAAGTACTCGCCGGCGGACTGGCCGATGCAGGAGATGACGCCGATCCCGGTGATGGCCACGTCCCGCATCCGCTGCCCCTTCCGCTGCTCATTGACAGTAGTTGAATCCGACGTCAGAATCAATCAGCCGCATGCGGCCCCGGAGGCAGTCATGAAGCTCACCCTCGCCGATTTCATCGCGATGAACGTCCGGTCGTTCCCGGACCGCCAGGCCATCGAGGTGCTTGGCGCCGCACCGGAGAGTTACACGTACCGGGAGATGTGGCTGCGGGTCTCGGCCCTGGCCGACGCCCTGCGCCAGGTCGAGCCGGGTCCGCACGGACCGGTGGCCGCCACGCTGCTGGGCAACGGGACCGACGCGCTGCTCATCTACCTGGCCGGGCAGCTCGCGGGCTGCGCGATCGTGCCGGTCAACACGCGGCTCGCGCACCCGGAGATCCTGCACATCATCAACGACTCGGGGGCGGCCCGCATCTTCTCCGGCGGGGACCTGCTGCCCATGGCGGAGGAGGTGGCGGCCGCCGCGGACCACGCCGTCACGGTCATCGACCCGGCCCCGCTGCCCACCCCGGGCCACCTGCGCGACCCGGCCATCCCCGATCCGGCCAAAGGCGACCAGATGGCGGCCGTCTTCTACACCTCGGGCACCACCGGGGCGCCCAAGGGCGCGGCGATGACCAACGACACCTGGCTGATCAACGCGATGCGCTGGGGCTGGCAGCTCGGCCTGAACTGGGACGACGTCATGCTGGTGCCCGGCCCGCTGTTCCACATGTCCTACTGCAGTTTCGCCTTCGGCACCCTGATGATCGGTGGCCGGATCCGGATCATGCCCTCATTCGACGCCGCCCGCGCCTGCGACGAGTTCGCCGGGACCGCCACTACGGCGTTCCTGGTGCCGTCGATGACCTCGATGATGATCGAAGAGTGGCAGCGCCGCGGCCGGCCCCCGCTGACCAGAATGCGGGCCATGATGACGGCGGCCGCCTCGGTGTCACCCGAGGCGCTCGCCGACGCGTTCGCGATGTTCCCGAACGCCCGGATCACCGAGACCTACGGCTGGACCGAGGCCGGATTCGCCACGGACGAGGTCAAGCGCCCGGAGACCCTCGCGGACGCGACCGTCGGGTACTCCACGCTCGGCTGCGAGATCGCGATCCTGGACCCGGACGGCAATCCGGTCCCGCCGGGGGAGCAGGGTGAGGTGGCGGTGAAGACCCTGGCCCATTTTTCCGGCTACCTGAACCGGCCCGACGCTACCGCCGCCGCGTGGGCCGGGGACTTCCTGCGCTCGGACGACATCGGGGTGCTGGAGAAGGACGGCCGGCTGCGGATCATCGACCGGAAAAACGGCCTCATCATCAGCGGCGGCGAGAACGTCTACGCCGCCGAAGTCGAGCGGGTGCTGATCAGCCACCCGCAGGTCCGCGACGTCACCGTGATCGGCAAGCCGGACCAGCGCTGGGGCGAGGTCGTGGTCGCGGTGGTGGTGCCCGAGCCCGGGAACGCCCCCGACCCGGGCGAGGTCACCGCGTTCTGCCGGGCCCGGCTGGCCGGCTACAAGTGCCCGCGGGAGGTCCAGGTCTGGGACGACCTGCCCCGCAACTCGATGGGCAAGATCCAGCGCTTCATCATCCGCGACCGCGTCGCCGCCGGCCCCGCCTAGCGTGTCTCGCGGATCCCGGCCACGAACGCGGACCAGTCCGCCCGGCTGAACCTCAGCACTGGACCGTCCGGATCCTTGCTGTCCCGCACCGCGATCACGCCCGGGAGGTTGCCCGCGACCTCGACGCAGGTTCCGCCGTTGCTGCCGCTGTAGCTGCTCGTGCGCCACTGGGCGCCGTCAGTCCGCCGTCATCCATTCCTTCTCAGCCACCTTCATGATCAGGTCGAGGGAGGCGCCGCCCGGCAGGGCCAGCGAGCGGAGGGTGTCGAAGACCACGCGAGGCCTGGGCGATGATCGGGGGCATCTCGATGACCTGCCCTACCGTCGCCGTCTCCAGGTACACGGTATCGCGCTGGCCATCGACCTCCGCGATAGCGAAATGGGCCAAGCAGGCCTGCGTGCGCCCCGGCTTCGAAAGGTATGACCTGCACGGAGATCCGCGAGCGCTCCGTCATCGGACACAGGTGCGCGAGTTGCTCGTGCATGATCCTGCGATCACCGATACAGCGATGCAGGACACCTTCATCTACAACGCACCATAGGTGTGGCGGATCATCCTTAAGCAGCACTTCCTGGCGCTGTATCCGTGCGCTGACCTGTGCTGCGATCTCTCTCCTCAGTTGCGTCAGGCTGGGCCCCCGCAAGACAGCGCGCGCGTAATCGTCCGTTTGGAGCAGGCCTGGAATCAGCAGCGGCTCGTACCAGCGCAGGGTCTGAGCCTGTTCCTCGGCCTCGGGCCAGCGGTGGAACCACGCCGGGTAGACCTGCTGCACCGACACCTTGCGCAGCCGCCGGAACGTGCCCGGTGTGCCCAACGCTTGGTCGGCCTTATCCGCGTGCTGTTTCGAGGGATGAGTCCGGCAGGTTTCCAGCTTGGCGATCACCGAGGTGCTGTAGCCCATTCGCCCGGCTAACTGCTCCTGAGTTAGGCCACCCGCCTCACGCTGGGCCTTTAATTCCTGCGCGAACGCCTGCACCCCGGACATGGGGCTGGCGTCTTCCGTGCGAACCGCCATTGTTCCCCCTTCTTCTCCTTGACCGCGTGACCCACCGTGCACGCGTGGATCTGTAGCGCAGCCTACGACTCCGGGGCCACGCTACGGGCGAGCCCTGCGACCAGACGCCCACCACCGGACGAATACCACCGGAGGAATCAGCCATGAACATCTTTGACGACGACGGGGATGCCCGCGCAGGCCTGGAGCACGGCCAGGCCGTACTTCTCTCCGAACGGCGCTTACAGAAGCAGTTAGCGGCGCTGGCCGACCAGTGCCCGGATCACCTGATCAGTACCGAGAGCTACCCGGGCCGGGGCAGGCGGTTCGTGGCCCGGGCGCGCCCCGGCACGGCCGCCCGTCCCTGGCTGGTGCTCACTCCCGACCTGGACGAACTCCGCGCTGCCCTGCCTAGCCGCGCGACCTGCTGATCAGGGCTGATGGCTTGGTCGGAGGAACTCCTAGGCGGAGATGCGCAGACGCATAACCCAGCGCCACTTGGCGACGCGACGGTCGCGGACGAATCCGAACTCTTCGAACAGGCTCTCTGGCCCGGTATGCAGATAGGCGCCACGTTGCGGGTCACGTCCAGCCACCTGCTCGGGGTAGGCCTCGACCAAGCCTCCGCCAGCATGGGCTATCGCGGCCAGCGCCGCAGCAACTCCGGCGCGCGCCACGCCTTTGCGACGGGACCCGGAACCAGTGAACAAGCAGCCGATCCGCCAGTCGGGCAACTCGGCTAGACCCTTTTCATAGGCCTTGGGGTTCTTGATGGTAGCCACCTCGGCCGGTGGCCCGTACTGGCACCAGCCCACGCAGCGACCGTCGTGATAGACGAGCATCTGGTGGATGGTGCCGTTGTTCACGTGAGTGAGTTTGGCCTCGCGGTTGCCTGCCGCCGTGCTGTCCTTGGGGATTCCCCCGGGATGAAAGCCGATGCACCAGCAGCCACCCCAGACACCGTTGTTCGCCTCAACCAGTGCGGCGAAGTCATCCCAGGTATCGGGCGTGAGCAGACGCGTCGTGTACTGGGTCACAACCGATGTCACAGTCCTGCTCTCCTGTCCCGGGCTCCGGCCTGAAGGGCGTTTTGCCTGGCAGCGGCTTCAGGCCCACCTAGCCGCTGACCTGCTTGATCAGGGAACTGAGGAGCTCCCAGGATTGGTCATCGTCGATGTTTCCGGTATGGGGGCGCCGGAACCGGCTCACGTCGACGGCGATGTCAGCCAGGTCCCAGCGCAGACGGTAGAGGTCCAGCAGGGACGGCCGCGGCCTGGTGCCCGTCGCGCTGGCGTATGCGTCCAGGATGCTCCCGTCCCCAGGGTCCAGGTCCCACAGGTCGCGCTCGGGCGGGGCGAGAAGCGCGGTATCCCAGTCGATCAGCACCCAGCCATCGGCCGTCAGCATCGTGTTGCCCGGATGAGGCTCGCCGTGCGTGAGGACGGTCGGAGCATCCTGGGCACGGGCCTCCAGGACGAGGGCGTCGTAGCGGGCGAGCAGCCGCCGGAGCGGCGCCGCGTACTGCCTGGCGAGCAGTGACATGGGACGGGCGTAAGGTCCGCAGTCGGCGACGTCACCGTCTGGGGCACAGGCTGCCTCCAGTTCGTCCCGGCACGGCACGGCGAAGTCGTCCGCCCGCGCGCGCCGGCTAGCTGCCGGCGGGGCCGTGTGCGTATCGACCAGAAGACCCAGCACGCTCAGCCGGTGCGCCGGGGACGAGAACTCCCCCCAGTCGAAGCTCTGCTCCCGCCACGAATGGGTACACCGAGACGCCAAATCTGCCGTCCACCCGCGCCAGTGGCTCGCCGTCCCGGGTGGGAACCGGCGCCACGACGAACGTCGCGGCCGCAGGCCCGCAGATCCGTGGCGGCGGCCAGCGCCGCGCGCAGCCGCGCGAATCCCGCTGCCAGTGGCTCGCTGGCCGACAGCCGCTTGTTCTCCAGTTCATCGACGGTGACAAACCAGCGCGGACCGGCCGCGTCGGCCACCTCCCAATGGTGGCTGCCCCAGCCGACCGCCCGGTACTCCATCGAAGTGATGGTCATGCCCCACCCACGGTCCAGCGCCGACACCAGGGTCGTCTCAGGCAGGCCGTCAGGCGGGGTCAGCAGGCCCAGGAGGCGGCGACGAATAGGGGTGGAGGGAGAGGCGGGACATGGGGATGAGGGGAGGGGGGAGAAGAGGAGGGGGGTGGAAAGGGGTGAGGGAGAAGGGGGGGGGGGGGAAGAGGGAGGGATCTGGCCACGGTAACCGCGGGACCGCCAGACCGGCCATCCAATAAGGCTGGTGGTAGCCGCGTCCCTACCCAATCCGGATGGCGCCGGTCCTGGTGATGCGTCCCGCTGAGTTGGCATGCCCGTGTCGCGGACTGCGCTGCGGGACCAACTGCCCAGCCTGGCGCTCCGGGAGCGGGGATTAGCTGATACTTTGCCGGGATCGTTGCTCTAGCAGATGGGACGGGCGGCGGGGCATGCCACTATTCGGCCGACGTAGTAAGAGCAGTCCTGCCCCGGCGAAGGGGGCGTCGGCAGCGACTGTGCCGCAGGCCATTGCGCCGGAGGTAACGGTCAACAACCTGATGGGCGACCAGGTCGCCCATCGCTTCGCCGCGGAGCTGGCGGCGGGCCGGTGGCAGGAACTGCATGACTTCCTGGCGGCGACGCAGGACCCTGAAGACCTGTACTTCTATGTCAATCAGCTGAGTCGTGTCATCGCCGGGGATCGGCCCGGGTGGATCGATGAATGGCGTGCGGCGCGGCCCGGTTCGGCATTGCCTGTGCTGTTCAGCGGGGCGCATCACGTCCGTAGCGCCTGGGAAGCGAGGGGGGCGAGGCGGGGCAAGTACGTGGCCAAGGACGCGGCCCAGTTGTTTCATGAGCGGCTGGTCCGGGCCGACCGGGACCTGGCAGCGGCTGCGGAACTCGATCCGCGGGATCCGACTCCGCACGCTGAGTCGATGTGGGTTGCTTTCGGCCTTTCTCTCGGCCAGCCCGAGCTGCACCGGCGGTTCACTGAGGTCAACCGCCGCGGCCCATGGCATTGCGGCGCCTACCGGGCGATGAGCCAGGGTGGCGCGCCGAAGTGGGGCGGATCGCTCGGCACCTTGTTCGGACTGGCACGGCAGGTGATGGACGAGGCGCCGGAGGGGCACAGCGTGCACACCTTTGTACCGACCGTCCACTTCGAGCGCTGGATTGACTTCAGCCGGGAGAAGGACGCGACTGCGGCGGACCGCCAGGGTTACTTCCGGACCCCGCATGTGCGTGATCAGATCAACCAGGCCGCGCAGAAGTCGGTCGGTTCCTCCGCCTACCAGCCCGGGCACCAAGCGATCAGCGACCGGAATATGTTCTCGATGGCTTTCTGGCTGCTAGGTGATTACCGGGCGCAGCTCGAGCAGATGGATCTGACCGGGTCAGTGATCAGCGGAGTGCCGTGGAACTACCTCAACGATCCGATCGGCTCCTATCAGAGAGCCTGGCGGGAGGCCGCGACGGCCGTAGCAGCGGGCCGCGCGTTCCGGTGACCCTGCCCCTTGTCGAGATGTCGGAGCTCGACGGCGTGACCGTGCTGCAGGCTGATTCGACGACTGGCCAGTTCATGGCGGCCCTGATGTTCCGGGTCGGTCGCTTCGACGAGACACTGCCATCCGCTGGCATCACTCATCTAGCCGAGCACCTCGTCTATAGCGGCGTGCCATTGCCGCTATATCCGTTCAACGCCTCGGTAGATGGACGGTTCACGAGGTTCGTCATGCGCAGCCCTGACCCGGCCGATATCGAAGCCTTTGTCGCGGCAGTCTGCCAGGGCCTGATCGATGACCGGTCGGCCCTGCTGGAACGCGAAGCCCGGGTGCTGCGCACCGAGGCAGCTAGCCGCGGGCGGCGGGCGCGGTCGGCGCCTGTCTGATCGAGCGCTATGGCGCTACCGGCCCCGGCCTCGCCGGATACGAGGAATACGGCCTGCTCAAGCCCGACTGGGCACAAATCGCGGACTGGCGCCGCCGGTGGTTCGTGGCCAGCAATGCCGTACTGTGCATCGTCGGCGACATACCAGCAAACTTGCGGATCCCGCTTCCCGGGGATGCCCGGCCCAAGATGGAGCCATTGCACCCATGCCAACTGGACCTGCCGGCGTATCTGGCCGCAGGCCGGGGCGGAGTCGGGATATCGCTGATCGGAGACGCGGAGCTAGCATCTGGCGCGGCCCTGTCGATCCTGCAGTCCAGAGTGACGCAGCAGCTACGGCACCAGCGGGGCCTGTCCTACCAGGTCACGTCGGCGTCGGAGTACCTCGACTCGCGCCTGCACCATGCCTGGATCGCCGCCGACGCCCTCCCCGACGAGATCCCGATGGCCGCCCATGTTGCGCTGACCGTGCTGGAAGAACTGGCTGCTGATTGCGCCACGGAGCAGGAACTGGCCGACTACGTGCAGCAGTCGCGCCGGGCCTGTGAAGCGCTGGATGCCCCCTGGCAGTTGCTGTTGAGCCAGGCCAGATCCCACCTGCTGCGCGGCAAGTTCCCCGATCAGGCTGACCTGCTCCGTCGTGCGGCTTTGCTGACCAGCCGGGACATTGCCACGGCGATGACGGACCTGCGGCGGCAGATGATCGTGGTGACGCCCCAGGTATTGCCAGCCGTTCAGGGCCGGATGCAAATGTTGCGAGCCACACCGGCGGCCGCGGTTACCGGTACCAGGTATCCGGCCCGAGAGGCAGCGGGCTCTCTGATAATCGGTGCCGATGGGGTCAGCCAGCAGGGCGAGCCTGATCTACTGGCAACGGTCCGCTTCGATGATCTGGCTGCGCTGCTGCGATGGAACGACGGAACCCAGATGCTCGTCGGCAACGATGGCTTCCACATCCGGCTGGCCGCAGGAGACTGGAATGGAGCTGATCAGGCGCTCAGCGACTTGCCGGGCCTGGTCGCGGTCGCCCAGATCGTGACGATCGACGCGGCCGGACCTCCTGGCCGCCAGGTCAGCTCGCCGCCTCCGGAGCCGGCCCCCTCAGCCACGGCGCTGTTCCGGTGGCGGTCGGCCAGGGCAAGGCTCGCTGGTTTCTGGCTGCTGCTAGCAGTCTGGCTGCTTCTGGCGAGCTTGGCCCTGGCAGACAGGCTCATCAGCCCCCCTCTCTTCGGCGTGCTCGTCGTGGTGACGCTCGGTATTAACGGAAGGAGCGCAGTGCGGGCTTTTCGTCGGCGTCAGCCGGGCCGCCGGAGCAGGTCCGGACGTAGAGCCCCGCCATAAGAGCTGGCGCGACCACATCGTTATCGCGATCACGCCACACCCTTGCAGCACCAGTCATGCACCCGCCACCGTCCTGAACTGCGCCGGCTTGCGTCAATACTCGGCGCGGCGGGATTCGTAATGCAGCCCCAGACGACCAGGGCTCCTAGAGTCGGGCAAAGCCGCGCCGGGCAGGCCCGGCTCGAGGGAGGGGGCAGAGCGATGAGCGAGCAGCCGTTCCGCACGATCATTGAACCGTTCCGCATTCACTCGGTGGAGCCAATGCGGCTGACCACGCGGGAGGAACGGACGGCTGCGCTGGCGGCCGCCGGGTACAACCTGTTCGAAGTCCGGGCCGAGGAGGTGCTGATCGACCTGCTCACCGACTCGGGGACAGGCGCGATGTCGGCCGAGCAGTGGGCCGGCATCCAGCGGGGCAACGAAGCTTACGCCGGGGCGCCCTCGTTCTACCGGTTCCGTGACGCGGTGACCAGCCTGTTCCCGTTCCAGCACATCCTGCCGACCCATCAGGGCCGGGCCGCCGAGAAGATCCTGTTCACCGTGACGGGCGGGGCGGGCCGGGTCATCCCGAACAACACCCATTTCGACACCACGCGGGCCAACATCGAGTTCACCGGGGCACAGGCCATCGACCTGCCTATCCCGGAAGGGCTCCTGCCGGGCATGCGCCACCCCTTCAAGGGCAACATGGATCCCGCCGCCCTGGAGCAGCTCCTGGAAACCCGTGCCGATGCGGTCCCGCTGGTGATGGTGACCGTGACGAACAACTCCGGCGGCGGCCAGCCGGTCAGCCTGGCCAACCTCCGGGCCATCCGCGCCATCTGCGACCGCTTCAGCAAGCCGCTGTTCCTGGATGCCTGCCGGTTCGCCGAGAACGCCTGGTTCATCAAGACCCGGGAGCCTGGTTATGCCGACGTCCCCGTCACCGCCATTGTCCAGGAGATGGCTTCCCTCGCAGACGGCATGACGATGTCGGCGAAGAAGGACCCACTCGCCAACATCGGCGGCTGGCTGGCCCTCAACGACGACGGCCTCGCCGAGCAGTGCCGGAGCCTGCAGATTCTCACCGAAGGCTTCCCCACCTACGGCGGGCTGGCCGGGCGTGACCTGGAGGCGATCGCCCAGGGGCTGCGCGAATCCACCGACCATGACTACCTGCATTACCGGGTGCGCTCTATCGCTTATCTCGGTGAGGCGCTCGAATCAGCAGGGATTCCGGTCGTCGTCCCCTTTGGCGGCCACGCGGTTTTCGTCAACGCTCGCGCCCTGCTGCCCCATCTCGACCCGCTGCAGTACCCCGGGCAGGTCCTGGCCTGCGCGCTGTATGAGGAAGGAGGGGTGCGGGCCTGTGAGATAGGAACCGTGATGTTCGGCCTGCATCCCGACGGCTCTGAGACCCCGGCCCCCATGGACCTGGTCCGGCTGGCCATTCCCCGTCGCACCTACACGCAAAGCCACATCGATTACGTCATCGAGGTTCTCACCCGGGTGGCCAGCCGGGCCGCCAGCCTGCCCGGCTTGCGCATCGTGTCCCAGCCCCGGCATCTGCGGCACTTCACCGCCCGGTTCGCGCCGCTTGAGTGACGGCAGCGTCGTGGATGTGGCCCAGGGTCGGCCGGCGTGGGATCCTGCCGGGCATGTCCCCAGCCATGCCCGTGCCGTCCGGCCCCCCGGGGGCGCGGCCCGCCTACTGGTTCCCGTTGCTGCTGTTCGGCGGGCTGGCCGCGCTCTCGCTGCCCTTATCGGTCCTGGCATCACCGAGGCCGGCGACGGGTGGCCATGCTGACCAGGGAGATCTATCCCACGGTGACGCAGGCGATGTACTTGGGCGGCGGCTTTGCCTCCGGGCCCTTCCCGTTCCCGCTGGGCTGGTACTGGGTTGGTGTGCTGCTGTCCGGGCTGCTGATCACGGCCGCCTGGTACCGATGGCGGGACCGCCGCACGGGCCGCAGTACCCCGTTGCGCGGGTACCTGGTGACCGGGCTGGTGCTGGCTGTGGTGACCGCGGCGCTGCCGCTGCTCGCCTGGGGGACGCCGATCTCCGTGGCCAGCCTGGGCCTGAACGCGTGGTCCTGGCTGGACAGCTTGTGGCGGCTGGGGACGTTCGCGCTGCTGGCTATCGGCGTGGGCCTGGCGATCCTGGCGCGGGCCGGGCGCAGCCGCGCTTTGGGGGCGATAACCGCTGTCTACTTCGCCGCCGTCGGTCTGGCCGGCTGGCTGGCCCTGCAGCAGCCCCCGATCCTTCCCGTCATTCCCTACGGGGATCCCGGGGTCGGGCTCCCCGCGGCCGTGCTGCTGCTGTCCGGCCTGGGCACGCTGCTGGTGGCGGGCCTGCGGGAACTGCGCCGATGAGTTTGCCGCCCGGGCCCGGTCCTACGTGTGCAAAGCCAACCTGGCCCCGGAACGAGGGAGTTGATGACAGTGGGCGCGATCAAGGTGCATGAGTTCATCGCCCTGGATGGCGTGTACGAGAACCCGTCCTGGACGTTCGAGTTCGGTTTCGACCCCAAGATGGGCGAGGCCATCGGCGCCATCACGGGAACCTGCCGGGCGATCTTGCTGGGCCGCCGGACCTTCGAGATGTTCGCCCCGGCCTGGTCCCCGCGGACCGCCGAGGAGGATCCGGGCGCGCCGTTCTTCAACGAGTCGCCCAAGTACGTCGTCGCTGGCTCACCGCCGGGCGCGGAGTGGAACAACTCCACCATCCTCGGCCCGTACCATGCGGACACCATCCGCGGCCTCAAGGACAAGGTGGACGGCGACCTCTACGTCAGCGGCAGCGGCACGCTGGTCCGGGCCATGCTCGCCGACGGCCTGGTCAACGAACTGCACCTGTTCGTCTACCCGGTCGCACGCGGTGAAGGCGAGCGCCTGCTCGCCGATGGCGGTCCGGCCACGAAGTTCACCCTGGCCGGATCCGAGGCCTACAGCAACGGGGTTGTGCATCTCAGTTACGCCCCCGCCGCGGGCTGAACCAACCAGAAACCCACTACGTGGAAGGGGACTAAAGGGGTAAAGAAGATTACGCTGCGAAATAGGGCGAATACTCGCCCAGCAGACAAGGGGGGGCCTTGTGCGCAAAATTATCCTCGCCGTACCCGCCGCCGCAGGCTTGCTGGCGTTCAGCATCCCGGCCGCCGAGGCAGGAACCGGAGGCCAGCCGCCGCCGCCGGGAGTCGTCTCGGCGACGCCCGTCAGCGGCACGCCTCACCTGCCCGCCTCGTCCAGTCCCACGCAGCAGATCCGCCAGCTCGTCCAGTGCGGCGGCACCATGTACGCGGTAGGCAGCTTCAGTTCCATCAAGAAGGGCAGCAGCACCTTCTCCCGCACTGATCTGGTCAGCTTCAGCGCGAGCAGCCCCTACACGGTCACGTCCTGGGCGCCCGTGGTGGTGGGCAGCACGAACACCAACGAGTCGGGTGCGGCCGCGATCAACTCCATCGCGTTCAACGGCGGCAACTGCGCCAACGCCTACATCGGCGGGAACTTCACCAACGTCAACGGCACCGCCGTGAAAAACATCGCCGAGATCAGCACCACGACGGGGAACGTGGTGACTGGTTTCGCGCACAGCGCCAGCGGCGCCGTGGATACCCTGGCCGCGGTCGGGGGCCACCTGCTGGTGGGGGGCACCTTCTCCTCCATCAACGGGGCCAGCATCCCGCGGATGGTCAGCCTGAGCCCGGCGACCGGCCTGAGCGACGGGTTCCTGAACCTGTCCATCGCGGGCAGCCAGGTCTATAACCAGCAGCTCAGCCACGGCGGCACGCTCGACCTCGTCGAGGGCGCGGTCAGCTCGGTGGGCGGTGTCGCGCGCCACCAGATGTTCATGCTGAACGTCAGCGGCTCGAAAGCCAGCGTGACCGGGTGGACCTCGCCCACGCTGGCCATTGCCTGCACTCCGCAGACGTTCTGGGCCCACGGTGGGGCCTGGTCACCGGACGACGCCACCATTTACGTGGCCACCACCGGCTTCCACGAGCCAGGCGTCAGCTCGCACGGGCCGCGCCCGGCCGGCAGCCCGTGTGACGTGGCGATGGCGTTCCCGGCCACCCAGGCGTCGGTCAGCCCGAAGTGGATCAACCAGGTCGGTTGTGACTCGCTGTACACGACGGCGGCCGACAGCCAGGCCGCGTACTTCGGCGGCCACGAGCGCTTCGCCAGTAACCCCAACGCGTGTGACACCCTCGGCCCCGGTGGGTACAACGCCCCCGGCATGGAAGGGCTCAACGCGGCTACCGGAGCGCTGTTCGTCAACTCGACGAATACCGCGGGCTATTACAGCCGGGCCCGGGGCCTGGGGGCCGACGACATGCTGATCACCAGCGCCGGGCTGTGGATCGCCAGCGACAACCTGGACGGCAGTGACACCTGCGGCGGGGTGAGCGGCCACGCCGGGATCTGCCTCCTGCCGTACAACTAACGCCCAGTGCGCCGGCCGCCTAGAGCCCTAGGCGGTCGGCCAGGGTGGCGCGGTGCTGGGCCTCGGTGCCGAACAGGACCGCCGAAGTCCGGGCCCGGCGGAAGTACAGGTGGGCGGGGTGCTCCCAGGTGAAGCCGATCCCGCCCAGGACCTGGATCGCCTCGGCGGTGATATGCGTGTAGGCCGCCGAGCACTGCAGGCTGGCCACCAGCGCGGCGACCCCGGGGTCAGCGGTGGCCAGCAGCGCCCCGTCCAGGGCGACCCGGGCGCCCTCCAGTGCCACCAGCATGTCCGCGCACTTGTGCTTGACAGCCTGGAACGAACCGATCGGGCGGCCGAACTGGACCCGCTGCCTGGCGTGGCTGACCGCCAGGTCCAGGGCCTGCTCGGCGCCGCCGACCGCCTCGGCGGCCAGCGCCACGACGGCGGTGTCCAGGACGCGGGCCAATGTCGCCGCCCCGGACCCAGCCGGGCCCAGGGGATGGGCCGGGACCCCGCCGAAGCCCAGCCGGGTCAGCTTGCGGGTGGCGTCGAGGACCGGCATCAGCGTCCGGGTCAGTCCGGGCGCATCCGCCGCTACCCGGTACAGGCCCGTGCCCCCCTCGTGCCGCGCGGCGACCAGCAGGACGCCGGCCACGTGGCCGCCCACCACGTAACAGGCCTCGCCGTCCAGGGTCGTGCCGCCGGGGGAGTGCGACGCGGTCACGCCGAGCGAGCCCGGGGTCCCGTCCGCGCGGCCCCCGGGCCCGCTCACCGCCACGGCCCCGATCAGATCCCCGGTGGCCAGCCCCGGCAGCAGCTCCGCCTGGGCCGCCTCGTCCCCGCTGGCCAGCAGCGCGGTGACGGCCAGCACCGCGGAGGACAGGTAGGGGACACTGGCCAGGCCGCGGCCCAGTTCCTGCAGGACCACGCCGGCCTCGGCCAGCCCGCAGCCCGCGCCGCCGTACTCGGCCGGTACCAGCAGGCCGGGCAGGCCCAGCTGGCCGCCCAGGCCGGCCCACACTCCCGGGTCGTAGCCCGCCTCGGTGGCGGCTACCCGGCGGACTTCCTCCAGCGGCGAGCGGTCCCGTACGAACGCCCGGACCATCGCGCGCAGATCGTCCCGCTCCGCTGCCGTGGTGGCCGGCCCGGTGGCTGGCCCCGTGGTGGCCGGCCCCGTGGTGGCCGGCACAGGCCCGGATGCTGGCATGAGCCCCCCGGTCAGCCAGCCACGATGGGCTGGCCCCACATGTCGCAGTTCGGGGCCGCCTTGGCCACCAGCCCGGGCACGACCGCGCCCAGGCCGGCCGGATCCCAGGTGCCGGGGTGCCGGACCCCCGGGCCCGAGTGCCAGCCCCCGGCCACGTTCAGCTCGCTGCCCCACACGTTGAATACCCGGCCGGTGATCTCCCGGGACTGCTCGCTGCCCAGCCACACCACCAGCGGCGAGACGCGCTCCGGGGCCAGGTCGTCGGCCTCGCCGGCGGCTCCGTCCGGCACCGCTCCCTCCAGCACGGCCAGGCCTTCGGTCATCCGGGTCCGCGCCCCCGGCGCGATCGCGTTGACCGTCACCCCGTACCGGCCGAGCTCGGTCGCGGCGATCAGCGCGAACGCGGCGATGCCGGCCTTGGCCGCGCCGTAGTTCACCTGGCCCGGGTTCCCGTACAGACCGGACGGGGACGAGGTGCAGATGACCCGGGCGTCGTTGGCCTGCCCGGCCTTGGCCCGCTCCCGCCAGTACGCGGCGGCGTGCCGGGTGGGGGCGAATACCCCGCGCAGGTGGGTGCGGATCACGCCGTCCCAGTCGTCCTCGGTCATGTTCACCAGCATCCGGTCCCGCAGGATGCCGGCGTTGTTCACCAGGACGTCGAGCTGGCCGTAGCTGGCCAGGGCGGCCTGGATGAGCCGGGCCGCGCCGTCCCAGTCCGCGGCGTCCTCGTAGCTGGCCACCGCCTCGCCGCCCAGCTCGCGGACCTCGGCCACCACCGCGTCGGCGGGCCCGTGATCCCCGCCGGTACCGTCCCGCTCGACGCCGGTGTCGTTGATGACCAGCCGGGCGCCTTCGCGGGCGAAAGCCAGCGCGTGCGCCCGGCCCAGGCCGCGGCCGGCCCCGGTGATGATCACGACCCGGCCGGCGCAGATCCCGCTCACGCGTCCGTCCTTCCCTGCAGGCCGATCGCCCGGGCCCACAGGGCGGTCAGCTCGTCGGTGGCCTTGTCCAGCTCGAAGTCCTCGCCCTGGGTGCACCAGGTGTAGGCGAACCGGCTGACCATGCCGGTCAGCGCGTGCGCCGCGTAGCGCGGGTCGAGGGCGGGGTCGGCCAGCCCGGATTCCTGCAGGCCGCGGATGGACTTCTCGGCCCGGGTGACGAACGCCGCCTTGGCCTCGTGCAGCAGGTCGGCCATGTCCGGGACGATCGCCGCGGCGTTCTCCCAGATCACCATCAGCTTGCTGTTCGCCCGGTAGGTCTCCAGATACCGGCGGTTCGCCGCGCGCAGCGCGGCCACCGGATCCTGGTCATCCCGGCGGCCGCGGTACTGGGCGGCACCCGCGCCGAGGAGCTCGGATTCCAGCTGCAGGATGACCGCGCGCAGCGCGGCTTCCTTGGAGTCGAAGTAGGTGTAGAAGGTGCCGTGCGCCGCGCCCGCCTCTTCGGCGATGTCGGTGATCCGGGCGTCGATGAAACCGTCCCGCTCGAAGACCCGGCGCGCGGCGGCGATGAGCGCCTCGCGGGTCCGGCGGCCGCGCTCGCTCAGCTGCTCGGGTGGTTTGGGGGAGCCGCTCACCGCTGACGGGTCGGCGGTCCGGGATCGCGCCATGCGACCTGACATTAGTCGAACTTGACGTCGGAATCAAGTTCGGCTTAGATGGGAGACCGTTCCCGCGGGCGCTGCGAGGACCCGCAGCAGCCGGGCTGATGACCCGTGAGGAGTCTGATGGATTTCGAGTTCTCCGCGCGGTCGGCGCAGCTTCAGCGCGACCTCCTGGCTTTCATGGACAGCCATGTCTACCCGGCCGAGAAACTGTATGAGAGCCAGCTTGCCGCGTCGGGAGACCCGCACAGCCAGCCGCCGGTCATGGAGGAGCTGAAGGCGGAGGCCCGGGCCCGCGGCCTGTGGAACCTGTTCCTGCCCGACGCCACCTGGGGTGCGGGGCTGAACAACACCGACTACGCGCCGCTGGCCGAGATCATGGGCCGCTCGGCCATCGCCCCGGAGGCGGTCAACTGCTCCGCCCCGGATACCGGCAACATGGAACTGCTGGTGCTGTTCGGCACCGGGGCGCAGCAGCGTGAATGGCTGGTGCCGCTGCTGGATGGCACGATCCGGTCCTGCTTCGCGATGACGGAGCCCGCGGTGTCCAGCTCGGACGCCAGCAACATCTCCGCCACCATTACCCGCGACGGGGACTCGCTCGTGCTCAACGGCCGGAAGTGGTGGACCTCGGGGATCCTCAACAAGGACTGCAAGCTGATGATCTTCATGGGCTGCACCAACCCGGGGGAAGCCGCCCACCGCCGCCAGAGCATGGTCCTGGTGCCCACCGACACCCGCGGCATCACCGTGCTGCGCAACCTGCCGGTCTTCGGGTACACCGACCGGCTCGGCCACGGCGAGGTGCAGTTCACCGACGTCCGGGTGCCTGCCGCGAACCTGCTGGGTGCCGAGGGCGGCGGCTTCGCCATGGCCCAGGCGCGGCTGGGGCCCGGCCGGGTGCACCACGCGATGCGCGCGATCGGGATGGCCGAGCGGGCCCTGGAGCTGATGTGCCGCCGGGTGACGCACCCGGGTCGCGTTCGGCGGCCCGCTGGCCGACCAGGGCGTAGTCCGCGAGTGGATCGCCCGGAGCCGGATCGAGGTCGACCAGGCCCGGCTGCTGGTGCTCAAGGCGGCCTGGCTGATGGACACCCGCGGGAACAAGGCGGCGCGGGCCGAGGTGGCCGAGATCAAGGTGGCCGCCCTCGACGCGGCGCACCGGGTGATCGACCGGGCCCTGCAGGCCCACGGCGGCGCCGGGGTCAGCAACGACTTCCCGCTGGCCCGGATGTACACCAGCATCCGGGCGCTGCGGATCGCCGACGGCCCGGACGAGGTGCACCTGCGCACCGTCGCCCGCCGCGAGCTGGCGAAGTACCGTGACTGAAGCACAGGCCGGCGGCCCGCTGGCCGGACGCAACGCACTGGTCACCGGGGCGTCCCGGGGCATCGGCCGGGCCATCGCCGAGGCGTTCGCGGCCGCCGGCGCCCAGGTGATGATCTCCTCGCGCAAGGCCGGCGCGCTGGAGCAGGTGGCCGAGGAGGCCGCCGGGCGCGGGCTGCCCGGCCGGATCATCTGGCAGGCCGCGCACGCGGGCCGGCCCGCGGACGCGCAGGCCTGCGTAGCCGAGACCGTCCGCCGCCTCGGCTCCGTCGACATCCTGGTCGCCAACGCCGCGACCAACCCCTACTTCGGCGACCTGGCCGGGCTGGATGTCGCCCGGGCGGAGAAGACGTTCCAGGTCAACCAGCTGGGCGTGCTGACCTGGGCGCAGCAGGCCTGGCACGCGTCGATGCGCGAGCACGGCGGGGTGATCATCAACGTGGCGTCCATCGGCGGGTTCATGGTGGAGCCGATGATCGGGTTCTACAACGTGACCAAGGCCGCCGTGATCCAGCTGACCCGCCAGCTGGCCTACGAGATGGCCCCGGGTGTCCGGGTGAACGCGATCGCGCCCGGGCTGGTCAAGACGGATATGGCCCGCGGCCTGTGGGAAGGGCGGGAACCAGAGCAGGCCCGCCGCATCCCGCTGCGCCGCCTGGGCGAGACCGCCGACATCGCCAGCGCCGCGGTCTTCCTGGCCAGCGACGCGGCGTCCTGGATCACCGGGCACACGCTCGTGGTGGACGGCGGCGCGATGGTCGCGCCGTCCGTCACCGGCGAGGACCAGGCGGGCGAGCTGTAGTCGGGCGAACTGTAGTCGGGCAAGCGCAGACGGGCAGGGGACGGGCATGGACTACCAGGAGATCCGGTACGGGCCGGCCGAGGGGGCGGGCCCTCAGGTCGTGCAGGTCACGCTGGACCGCCCGGCCGCGCTGAACGCCTATACCTCGCGGATGTGCGAGGAACTGAACGATGCCCTGCTGCGGTACGCCCGCGATGAGGACGCCCGGGTCCTGGTCCTGACCGGCGCGGGGCGGGCCTTCTGCGCCGGCGGCGACGTGGCCAGCCAGGTCGAAGTGCAGGAGGCGGCCCGCCGCCAGCTCGGCCATGGGGTGGTGATGCGGGAACGGATGCACCTGCTCGCCCAGTCCCTGTACCGGATGGACAAGCCGCTGATCGCGATGATCAACGGGCCAGCCGTGGCCGGCGGCCTGACCCTGGCCCTGCTGTGCGACTTGCGGATCGCGGCCTGGAGCGCGCGGCTGGGTGACACCAGCGGCCGGGCCGGCCTGCTGCCCGACGAAGGGGGCGGCTGGCTGTTCCCCCGGGTGATGGGGATCGCGGCCGCCACCCGGATGACGCTGCTGAGCGAGCTGTACGACGCGTCCACCGCGCAGCAGCACGGCCTGGTCAGCGAGGTGGTCCCGGACGAGCAGCTGCGGGAGCGGACCATGCAGCTCGCGGACGAGCTGGCCGCGCGGGCACCGCTCGCGGTCCGGATGGCCAAGCGGATGATGCGCCGCTCCCTGGAACTGACCTTCGAGCAGTCGCTCGGCGACGCCGAGAACGCGGTCAACATCATCAACGACAGCGAGGACGCGGCGGAGGGCGTGGCGGCCTTCCTGGAAAAGCGTGCTCCCGTCTTCCGGGGGCGCTGAGTGCCCGGGCCCGAGGATGCGGCGGCCGCCACGGCGGCGCGGCGGCCCGCCCCGGCGGACCTACCGCCCGTTGCGGCGAATTTGTTCACCACGGCGGACGGGACGCCGCGGCTGATCGGGTCGGCCTGCCGGGCGTGCGGCACGCTGGCCTTCCCGCAGCAGCAGTCCTGCCCCCGCTGCTGCGGCGAGGATGTGACGGCGACGCTGCTGCCGGCGGAGGGCACCCTGTGGTCCTGGACCGTCCAGCGGTTCCCGCCGAAGTCGCCGCCGTACGCCGGGGGAGAAGCCGGGTTCCGGCCGTTCGCGGTCGGCTACGTGGCGCTGCCCGGCGGGATCGCGGTGGAAGGGCGGCTCACCGGGGCGGACGCGCCGGACGGCTACCGGATCGGCATGCCCATGCGGCTGGTCCTCGAGCCGTTCCCGCGCCGGGACGGGACGACGGTGGCCGGGTACGCGTTCGCGCCCGCACCCGGGGACAGCGAGCAGGCCCGCGACCATGGCCGGGCGGCCGGGCCGGACGACGGGAGCGCGGCATCGTGACCGCAGCATCATGAGCACGGGCAGCCTGGCCATCGTGGGCATCGGCATCCACCCGTTCGGCCGGAACGAGGACGTGTCCGGGCTGGCGATGGGCGTGGCGGCGGCGCGCGCGGCGCTGGCCGACGCCGGGATCAGCTGGGCGGACGTCCAGTTCGCGGTGGGGGGCTCGGACTCCGCGGGCAAGCCCGACACGATGGTCAGCCGGCTCGGCCTGACCGGCCTCCCGTTCACCAACGTGATCAACGGCTGCGCCACCGGCGGGGCGTCACTGGTCACCGCCCGCGCGGCGATCGCCGCCGGCCAGCACGAGATCGGGCTGGTCGTCGGGTTCGACAAGCACCCGCGCGGCGCCTTCGACCCGCGGCCGGAGGACTGGGGCCTCGGCGCCTGGTACGGCGATCTGGGCCTGATGGTGACCACCCAGTACTTCGGGATCAAGATCCAGCGCTACATGCACGACCACGCCATCACGTCCGCGTCGCTGGCCCGGGTGGCCGCCAAGGCGTTCCGCAACGGCGAGCGCAACCCCGCCGCGTGGCGGCGCAAGCCGCTGTCGGATGAGGACATCCTGGCCTCGCCCATGGTCGCCGACCCGCTGACCCAGTACATGTTCTGCTCGCCGTCCGCGGGCGCGGTGGCCCTGGTGGTGTGCCATCCCGGGCTGGCCGCCCGGTTCCCGGCGCCGCCGGTGTACGTCCGGGCCGTGTCCATGCGCTCGCGCCGGTTCGGCTCCTTCGAGGTGTTCAGTCCCAGCATGCCGGTGACCCGCGGGCCCTCCCCGTCCCAGGAGGCGGCGCAGGCCGCGTACGCGGAGGCCGGCATCGGGCCCGGCGAGTTCGATGTGGTGCAGGTTCAGGACACCGAGTCGGGGGCGGAGCTGATGCACCTGGCCGAGTGCGGGCTGTGCGGGCACGGCGCGCAGGAGGAGCTGATGAGGACCGGCGCGACGGAGATCGGCGGCGCGATGCCGGTCAATACCGACGGCGGGTGCATCGCCAGCGGCGAGCCGATCGGCGCTTCCGGCCTGCGCCAGGTCCACGAGACCGTGCTCCAGCTGCGCGGCCAGGCCGGTGATCGCCAGGTGGACGGAGCCCGGACCGGGTTCACCCACGTGTACGGCGCGCCGGGCATCAGCGCCTGCGCGGTGCTGAGCCGATGAGCGACCCGCCGGGTGACCTGGCGCGGTGGCAGGCCCGGGCGCGGGAATGGCTGCGGTCCTGCGCGCCGCCCCGGGACGGCGCGGACGCGGCCGGGCTGGGCTCGGTGGCCGTGTTCGACAACCTCACCTTCGAGCAGGAGCAGGAGCAGCTGGCTGCGGCGGCCGCCTGGCAGCGGGCCAAGCTGGCGGCCGGCTACGGGGCCATCACCTGGCCGCCGGAGTTCGGCGGGGCGGGATTGGCCCCCGCTTACGAGGAGGCGTTCGGCCGGGAAGAGGCGCAGGTCGCGGTGCCGCGGAAGAACGAGCTGTTCTCGGTCACCCTCGAACTGGTCGCGCCCACCATCGCGGCGTTCGGGACGCCGGCCCAGCAGCGGGAGCTGATTCCCCGGCTGCTGGCCGCCGAGCTGTTCGTCTGCCAGCTGTTCTCCGAGCCGGGCGCGGGCAGTGACCTCGCCTCGCTGTCGCTGCGCGCCGAGCGCCGGGGCGGCGGCTGGGTGCTCAACGGCCAGAAAGTGTGGACGTCCGGGGCCCGGCACGCCGCGCTGGGCGAGCTGATCGCCCGCACCGACCCGGCCCAGGCCCGGCACCGGGGGCTGACCGCGTTCCTGGTGCCCATGGACGTGCCCGGCGTCGAGATCCGCCCGATCCGGCAGATGAGCGGGGGGTCGAGCTTCAACGAGGTTTTCTTCACCGACGTCGTGGTCCCGGACCAGGCGCGGCTGGGGGAGATCGGCCAGGGCTGGCAGGTGGCGCTCACCACGCTGGGCTTCGAGCGGGCCGCCTCCGGCGCGGGTGCGCAGCAGCCGGGCGGATCCTTCGCCCAGGTCGCCGCGACCGCCCGCCAGCTGGGCCGGGCCGGTGACCCGCTGGTCCGGCAGTTGCTGGCCGACCTCTATGTACGCTCCGAGGTCCAGCGCCGGTACGCGGAGCAGATGACCCAGCCGGCCGCGGCGGGTGCGGAGGCTGCCGCGGGCGCGGGGGGCGCTGCGGGCGCGCCGGGCTCGGAAGGGTCGGTACTCAAGCTCATGTGGTCGGCGAACCTGATCCAGGTCTCAGCCGTGGTGACCGAGCTGCTCGGGCCGCGGCTGGTCGCGGACACCGGGGAGCCCGGGCTTTTCGGCTGGTCGGAGCACGTGCTCGGGGCGCCGGGCTACCGGATCGCCGGTGGCACCGAGGAGATCCAGCGGAACATCATCGCCGAGCGCGTCCTAGGCCTGCCCCGCGACCCCCGGCCGCCTGCTTAGCCCGCGCCGCCCAGGCCCCGCAGGGTGCTGGTCACGGCGGACCTCTCGCCAGCGGGCACCGGGTGCGTCTGCCTGTCGGATCCTGTGGTCCCATGTCGAATCGTGGGAGATTCAATGGCGTAATTAGCCTGAATTAGGCCGATTCAGCATTGACATCAAACAGAACCGAGCTTAGCGTCCGAGTCTAGATATCGGATGTGCCGCCTCCTTCGCGGAGTCCAGCGCTCGTCTGGGCCCCCCACCCGCCACGGAAGGCCGCTATGCGCTCGTCTTGGCCCATGAGAAGACTGATCTGCGGCCTGGCGGCCGGGCTGGCCGCGGTGCCACTGACCGCCTTCGCCATCCTGACGGCCCACCGGCCGCCGTGGCCGCACCCGCCGCCACGGCGGCGCCCGCCACGGTGAACGAGGCCAACGGCGTGGGACTCACCCCGGCGCTGGGCTGGAGCAGCTGGAGTTTCATCCGGCATGACCCGACCGCGGCTGACATCGAGGCGCAGGCACTTGCGATGAAGAAGAGCGGCCTGGCCCGGGCCGGCTATCTGTACGTCAACGTGGATGACTTCTGGTACCAGTGCCCGGGCAGTCAGGGACCCAGCGTGGACCAGTACGGCCGGTGGGTTATCGACGCCACCAAGTTCCCGCCCAGCGGATCCGAGAATGGCATCCAGGTGGTCGCCGACTACGTGCATTCCCTGGGGCTGAAGTTCGGGCTGTACATGACGCCGGGCATCTCCGATCAGGCGGTGGCGCAGAACACCCCGATCGAGGGCACCTCGGACACCGCCGGCGAGATCGCCGACGGGGCGAGCGAGAACAACTACAACTGCGGCGGCATGCAGGGCATCGACTACAGCAAGCCCGGCGCGCAGGCCTTCATCAACTCCTGGGCTGATGAGTTCGCCTCCTGGGGAGTGGACTACCTCAAGCTCGACGGGGTCGGCGCCGGGGACATCCCCGACGTGCAGGCCTGGTCAACCGCACTGGCCCAGACCGGCCGCCCGATCCACCTGGAGCTGTCTAACAGCCTGGCCATCGCCGACGCCTCGACCTGGGCGCAGTACTCCAACGGCTGGCGCACCGGCGGCGACATCGAGTGCTACGGCTGCGAGACCAGCGGCACCAGCTATCCGCTCACCGACTGGGCCAACATCGAGTCCCGGTTCAACCAGGTCGCCCAGTGGCAGCCGTACGGCGGGCCCGGCGCCTTCAACGACTATGACTCGCTGGAGATCGGGAACGGCAGCAACGACGGCCTCACCCCTGACGAGCGCCAGACCCAGATGAGCCTGTGGTCACTCGCCGCGTCGCCGCTGATCCTCGGCACCGACCTGACCAACCTGGACCCGGCCGACCTGAAATACCTGACCAACCGGGCGGTGCTGTCCGTCGACCAGGACGCCATCGACGCATCACGGATCACCAGCACGTCCACCACGCAGGTGTTCGCCAAGACCGAAAAGAACGGGGACGTAGTCGTCGGCCTGTTCAACACCGGCAGCCAGCCCCAGGTGGTATCGACGACGGCCGCCGCGGTCGGGCTGCCCGCCGCCCGCGCCTACCAGCTGAACAACCTGTGGACGCATCACCTCACCGAGAGCGGGCCGGCCATCGCGGCGGACGTGGCCTCACACGGGGTGGCGCTGCTGCGGATCACCCCCGCTCAGCACCCCGCACTCCTGCCGCCGGCCACGACCGTCTCGCTGAGCGGGCCGGCCACGCTGATCGGCGGCCAGCCAGGCACGGTCACGGAGACCTTCGCCGACCAGGGCGTTGCCCCGGTCCAGGACGTCCGGCTGAGCCTGCCCGCGCCGTCCGGCTGGACGGTCACGCCCTCCTCGAAGACGACGTTCACCTCGGTGGCGGGCGGTCAGACCGCGCAGGCCACCTTCGCGGTGACCGCGCCGGCGCCGGCCTCGCTGTTCCAGCCGGGCACCCTGACGGCCACCGCCAGCTACCGGTGGCTGCTGCTCCGCCAGCAGGACTCGGTCAGCGAGCCGGTCACCGTCAGCCCGCCCGTCCAGGCGCCCTATAAGACCTACTCCTCCGCCACCGACGCCCCGGCGGCGTTCGCCCAGTCGGGCCAGGAGTTCGGCATCTCCGGCGCCGGCGCTGACCTGTACAACGACGCCGACGCCTACAGCACCATCTACCTGCCGGGCGCCGCGGCCAGCACGGCGACGATCGAGACCAAGGTGGTCTCGACGACGAGCCTGACCGGTTACGGCAAGGCGGGCATCATCGTCCGCAACGACATGACCGGATCGGGGTCATCGCCGGAGGGAGTCATTCTTTTCGCGTCCCCGTCGGGCGGCATCCAGCTGGAGTGGAACTCTAACGGCGGCGACGACATCACCTCCGTCACGCCACCTAACGAAACCATTCCGGAGAGCACGCCGGTCTGGCTCGAACTGGTGCGCAACGGATCCAGCTACACGGGCTACTACTCCTATGACGGCTCGGACTGGCTGACGGTCGGCAGCGCGACCGTGCCCGGCCAGAGCGCCACGCAGGACGCCGGCCTCTTCGTGACCTCGCACGCGGCAGGCTCGCCAGCCCAGGCGTTGTTCAGCGGCCTGACCACGACCGGCAGCGCGACCACGCCGCCCGCGGCCACCTCATATGAGGCAGAGGCGGCGGCGAACACGCTGGCCGGCGGCGCGGTCGTGCAGAGCTGCCCGACCTGCTCGGGCGGGAACAAAGTCGGTTTCGTCGGCGAAGGCGGCACCCTGACCTTCACCGGCGTGACGGTGGCCAGCGCCGGCACCTACAACGTCACCATCGCCTACTGTGACGGCTCGGCCACCGGCCGGCCAGCCGTCATCAGCGTGAACGGCGGGACTCCGCAGGACCTGTCGTTCACCCCCACCGGCAGCTTCAGCACCGTCGGCACCATGACGGTGCCGCTGCAGCTCAGCGCCGGGACCAACACCATCGAGTTCGCTGACCCTTCGGCGTACACCCCTGACTTCGACCGGATCATCGTGGCCGGCAGCCCGGCCTAGGACGCGGCCCGCGCACATGGTGGTGATCACGCCTGGGTCAGCGGATGATGGCCACCAGGGTTAGGACGGCCGATCCGAGGTCCTGATCGCCTGCGATGGTGGCGCGCTCCCGCGCGGTTTCCACCGTGATGCCCCGGGTGGCCACCCGCCACAGGGTGTCGGCGGAAAGCCGCACGAGCGCGGTGGCGCCCTGCGCGGATGGGCCGCGGTCCACCGCCCAGGCGCCCTGCTGCCGCCGGACCGTCCAGGCACCGCCGCCCGGCCCGGTGACCGCTAGCTGCACGCGGCTCCCCGGAGCCGGAGCCAGGTGGCGCAGCGCATACGGCACGGCGCGCACGAAGGTGTCGATGACCGGGGTCATCAGGCGCTCGCTGCTGGCGCCGGGGCGGCCGACGGCGTCGCGGACCTGCTGCTGATGCACCCAGTACTCGGTGTACTCGCGGGCGACGTCGAGCCAGGCGGGGGCGGGTGCGCCAGGAGCCGCCCACGAGACCGCCTCACCGAGCCGATCCATATCCAGCGATGCCCAGAGCTGGTCGAGCTGGGGGCCGAGATGCCTGAGCAGATCGGTCAGGACGCGCGGGCTCCAGCGCGCCGCGACGGCCACGAACTCCTGGTTCACCCGGTGCAGGAATCGGGGCAGGTCCTCGCCCGGCCCGGGACCGGGCGCCGGCTGCCCATCGCGGCGGCCCGACAGCTTCCTGAGGTAGTCGTGGACCACGTGCGCGGCCACGTCGTGCACCCGCCAGCCGGGACACACGGTGGGCCGCTGCCACTCCCTGGCCGTCAGGTCCTCCAGCACAGCCACGAAGGCGGCCCGCTCCAGCGGGAACAGCGGCCGGACATCCAGCGGCGGTCCCGCCCAACCCCAGTCCACGTCACCCAGTGCATCACACGGCGCTGCTGCCTGGGGCGCGCTGCCGGCTGGAGGCGCGCTACCAGCCGAAGACGCTGTGCTACTGGAGCGGGATGTCGTGTCCCGGGCCGCGCTCGCCGTCAGGCCGCGGACCGAAATAGCGCCGGCCGGCCTCGCTGATCGGCACGTCGTTGATGCTGGCTTCGCGCCGGTGCGGGTCCCGGGTATTCCACGCGTCCTCGGCGGCCTGGACCTTGGTGATAGCGCTGTCGAGGTCGAACGGCGGGAACGGCGGGCGCGCATCGGTCATGGCGGTCATGCCTTCCTGGTGTCCGGCGGGCCGACTGTCCGCCGGTGACAGCGGAGGGTTCGCTCCCGCTGCCTGCTCAGGCAGCAGGAGCGACGCTCACGTCGAGAGTGACGGTCTCGGCATCGCGGTCATAATCCTGGGGATCGCCCTCGAGAGCGAAAGCGATAGCGGCCAGGGACTCGCGCTCAGCATCCGCCCGGTTCGCCGCCCCCCCGCCATTGATGTGCAATGCGGGGACGCGGAAGTGCCAGTTACTGGCTTCTTCGTCGAAGAGGAACTCAACTCGCAGCGCACTCATGGCAAGGACCATCCTACGGTGGGAGCCCGGGCGCCTGGTCTCGACCAGCCATCGCGCTTTCACGCCGCGAGTACGCTCCGGCCCTGGCCATGTCCCGCACCGTAGAGCACGGGACCGGCCAAACCGCCCTCGGTAGGGTGGGAGCATGCGTGTAGTGATCGCGGGCGGGCACGGGAAGATCGCGCTGCTGCTGGAACGCCTCCTCGCCGGCCGTGGGGACCAGGCCGTGGGACTGATCAGGAACCCGGCCCAGGCCGCCGATGTGCAGCAGGCCGGCGCGGAAGCTGTCGTGTGTGACCTGGAGGCGGCCTCGGCCGACGACGTCGCGGCCCTGCTGTCCGGGGCGGATGCGGTGGTGTTCGCGGCCGGGGCGGGCCCGGGCAGTGGCGTGCCCCGCAAGGACTCCGTCAACCGGGGGGCCTCCGTGCTACTGGCCGACGCCGCCGAACGGGCCGGGGTACGCCGGTTCGTGCAGGTCTCCTCGATGGGAGCGGGCCAGCCGCCCGGCCGCGACGGTGATGAGGTGTGGGCCGCTTACATCACCGCGAAGACCGCCGCCGAGGACGATCTGCGCTCCCGGGACCTGGACTGGACCATCCTGCGTCCTGGCGGGCTCACCGACGCGCCGCCGGCCGACCGGGTCCGGCTCGCGGCCCCGCCGGTTCCGCGCGGCAGCATCCCCCGCGCAGACGTGGCCGGGATGATCGTGGCGCTGCTGGACAATCCGGGCAGCCGGCACCTGACCCTTGAACTGGTCAGCGGGGACAGCCCGATAGACGAGGCCGTGCACAGCATTTCCTGAGCCCTGGCACCACGGGCGCTTCTGCCTCGGCGGCTCGCTGGGTTATCCTTCCTGGTGGCGCGCGGGGCGCCCCCGGTCCGCGGACAGGGCTGAGCCCACCCGAGACTGAGCGTTACGAACGGCATGACGCTGGTGCCTCCTTTCGGCTTGCGACGCGGACCGCAGGCGGCGAAAGGAGTCGCGTTGCCAGCCGTCCCGCTCCCCGACCATCCCAGCCTGGAGCAACTCCGCAAGCAGGCCAAGGACCTCCGGGACCTGGCCCGGGCAGGCGTACCAGGCGCCCTGGATCTGGTCGCCGCCCACCATCCCGGCGGCCGCAATCCGGTGGGACTGGCCGGCGCCCAGCTGGTGGTGGCCCGTCACTACGGCTTCACCTCGTGGGCCCGGCTGAAACGGCACCTGGAAGTCATCGAGTACTACCAGCGGGTTCCTGACGAGGTAGCCGAACCAGCCGGCCCCGCCGATGAGTTCCTCGCGCTGGCCTGCCTGCGTTACGGGGGCGACGACGTTCCAGCGCGCTGGGAGCGGGCCGCCCGCCTGCTGGCCGGCCAGCCGGGGATCGCCCGTTCCAGCATCCACGTCGCGGCGGCCGCTGCCGACCGGGCCGCCGTGCGTGCCCTGCTGCAGGATGATCCGGCGCTCGCCGGCCGCCAGGGCGGCCCGTACGGATGGGAGCCGCTGCTCTACCTCACCTACGCCCGCCACGACCCGGCGGTCAGTGAGGACGCCACCCTGGGCACCGCCCGGCTGCTGCTGGATCAGGGCGCCGATCCGAACGCCGGCTACCTGTGGCATGGGCTTATCCCGCCGTTCACGGCCCTGGCCGGGGCGCTCGGCAGCGGCGAAGGTGACCAGCCCGAGCACCCGCACGGCTTCGCGCTGGCGTCGCTGCTCCTCGGCGCCGGCGCCGAGGCCAATGACGGCCAGGTGCTGTACAACCGCCAGTTCGGCGCCGATGACCGCCATCTGGTCCTCTTGCTGGATCACGGGCTGGGCCACGGCGACGGCGGGCCCTGGCGGGCCCGGCTCGGGCACACCATCGATTCCCCGGCTGAGCTGCTGCGCATCCAGCTCTGGTGGGCGATCGTGCATGACCTGCGCGACCGGGTGCGGCTCCTGGTCGCCCGCGGCGCCGACTTCCGTTCGCCGTTCCAGGTCTCAGGCGGCCGGCCGTCGTGGGCCCGCACGTCAGACGGGCGAACGCCCGCCGAGGTCGCGGCGCTGGCCGGCTGCCCCGAGGTAGCCGAGTGGCTGGTGACGCAGGGCGCGTCGCGCCCTGCGGGTACGGGGGCCGACGGGCTGATCGCCGCCGTCCTGGCCGGCGACCGCGCCACCGCCGGGCGCCTCCGGTCCCACGCAGGAACGGCGCGTGCCGAGCGGCCCGGGCTGATCGTGTGGGCCGCCGCCCGCCGCAGCACCGATGCCATCGTGCTGCTGGCCGAACTCGGCTTCGACGTCAACGCCCTCGGCCGCACCGACATCCCGATGGAACAGGCCTGGGAGACGGCGCTGCACGAGGCGGCGGCGCACGGCGACGTCCCGATGGCCCGTCTCCTGGTCGATCTCGGCGCCGACCCGGACATCAAGGACACGCGCTTTGATTCCACCCCGCTCGGCTGGGCCCGGCACTTCGGCCAGCAGGCAACGATCGAGTTCCTTGAACCGCTGACCCGGCCCGAGGCGGCCGGGACGCCGGGCAGCCAGGTCAGCGGCTAGGGCTGGCGCCGCCCGCTCGCTTCAGGCCGCCGGGTGGCCGGGCCAGCGGGTGAAGGCCGCCCGCCGATGAAGTCCTCCCAGTCGGTCTGGACCGGCTTCCACCGGCGGTCGAATGCGGCGGCCCGGACGGCGGCCCGCTCCAGCCGTTCACCGTGATAGCGGTGCCGGGCCCAGATCGACGCCGGGCGGGCCAGCCGTACCGCGCCGGTCCACGCGACCGGCGGCAGGAACAACCCGAACAGCGCGCAGCGGTATTTGCCCTTGAGCGCGCACAGGACGGAGAAGACCCCGTCAATCGCGAGCAGGGCCGTCGCGCTCACCCGGATTGACCGTTCGATCCCGCTGGCGCCCTGAATGCCGAAGGGACTGAACCCCACGAGCATCAGGCCGAGGCAGGCCGCGGTGAGGGTCACCGCCTCGACCGAGAGCTGGCCCTCGCCGTTCCAGTAGACGTCCTGCAGGTGCAGGATCAGCGCGAACTCGTCCAGGACCAGGGACATGCCGATCCCCACGCACACCCCGGCGAAGCACAGCCAGCCCAGCGAGTCCGGCCCGCCGACCGCGGTGAGCGCGCCGATGATCAAGAGGATCAGGCCCGGCACAGCATGATGGATATGCGTCCCGGACGCCGTTACCTGATTACGGAAAGGGCCGCGGCCATCGCGGATAAGCCGGGTGATTGTGCGCGTGGACGCAAAAGTCACCACGAAAGCCAGGAAACACAAGCCAAGCGGCAGTTTTCCTGCCGCGATAACGTCCCGATGCCACCACGAGCCCATCCCCTGATGCTCGCAGAATTACCTGGCCGCCGCGTCAGGCGGCGGTGAACCGGAGCCGCGTCCTCGCCGTGTACGGAACCAGAAGGGCAGCACCGGGGCAGCGACCGATGTAGGGAACGGCGAATGGCAGAGCAGCAGGTGGTGGACTGGGCGGGCGCGGACCGGCCCGGGATGCGGGCGGGCGCGGCGCCGGAGATGGGCGTGCGGATGGTAGGCGGGCTGCTCGCGCTGGCGATAGCGGCCGTGCACGTGGCCGATCAGGGCGGGATCGGCAGCCTGGCCACACCGGACTGGATCGGCTGGGGCTACCGGCTCATCGAGGTGGGCGGGGTGCTCACCGCGGTGCTGTTGCTGATTCCGTGGTCAACCTGGCTCGGGTGGGCGGCCAGCGTGCTGCTCGGCGCGGCACCGTTCATCGGCTACGTCGCGTCCCGGTCCATGGGCGTGCCGGGTGATCACGGTGACGTCGGTAACTGGGGCTACTGGCTCGGCACCGTGTCGCTGGTCAGCGAGGCCGCGCTGATCGTGCTGGGCGTCACCATGCTGATGGCCTACCGGCAGCGCTCCAGGCACCCGCTGGTCGTCGGGCGCCTGGGCCAGCTCGCCAAGCCGGGTCCCGCGTAGCACCCGGCCGCCCGGCCAGGATCCCCGGCCGGGCGCCCCACATGCCAGAATCTCAAGACGTGACCACTCATCCGGCCAGCCGTCGCGCTACCGCCCGGGATGTCGCCGACCGGGCCGGCTGCTCCGCGTCAACCGTGTCGCTGGTCTTCACCGGCAAGGACGCCGGGCGGGTCAGCCCTCAGCTGCGCAGCCTCATCTTCGCGGCCGCCGCGGATCTCGGCTACCGGGTCAATTCCACGGCCAGCGCCCTGGCCCGCGGGCAGCTCGAATCGATCGGGTTCGTCGGCCCGGACCCCACGAACCCGTTCTTCTCGATGGTGCTGGAGGGCCTGACCCGGCACCTGGACAGCGCCTTCTCGCTGACGGTCCTGATGCCAGAAGGCGGTGAGGACTACAGCCTCACCACCGTGCGGCGGGCCATGGCCGGCAACCTCGCCGGGCTGATCCTGGCCAGCCCGGGCACGGAGTTCCTGGAGAGCTTCGTGCCTACCTGCCCGACCGTGATCCTCGACGCCGGGGGGACGGCCGGGGAACTGCCCAGCGTCGATCTTGACCTGCGCAGCGCGGTCCGCGAGCTCTCGGCGTACCTGGCCTCGCTCGGCCACCACCGGGTCGGCTACGTCGGGGTCAGCCGGAAGAAGAAGGTCTCCCTGCAGTACCGCCGGGAGGAATTGCAGGCCGGGCTGCTGCAGCACGGCTCCGGCCTGGCCGTGGACGATCTCGTGCTGGAAGGCATGACGATCGGCGATGCCTTCGGGGGGTTCCGGCGCATCTGGCCGGCCTGGTCCGCGGCGGGCGTGACCGCCGTGGTGTGCGGGGATGACCTGCATGCCTACGGGGTGCTCCGGGCCGCCCGGGCGCTGGGCCTGGACATCCCGGGTGACCTGTCCCTGGTGGGCTTCAACGACCTGCCCTACTCCGAGCTGACCGGGCCGGCGCTGAGCACCGTGAACCTGTTCGCGACCCGGCTCGGCACCGAAGCGGCGGACTTGCTGAGCAGGTATATCCGGACCGGGCGCGCCCCGGTCAGCAAGGTGCTGCCCAGCGCCCTGGTCGTCCGCGAATCCACCGGCCCCGCACGGTCCGGTGGCCCGCGGGCCTGATCCGCGCTGGCCTTACCCAGGCTGCCCGGGCCTGGACGGGGGAATCCCGGACCGGCCGTAGCGGTCCAGGAACGACGTGGCCACCAGTTCGTCAATGAACCGCGGGACCGGGACCACCGCGTTCCCGGCGCCGAGCGACCCGGCCGCGACGGCCTCCAGGCAGCGCGCCTGCAGCGCGAACCCGAGGTCCATCGACTCGATGGAATTGCCCAGCGGGCGCGGGCCCGCCAGGTTGGCCATGTGGCCCCGGGTCAGCAGGTGGATTCGCCGGCCGTCCTCGAGGCGGAACGTCTCGATCCCGTCGGCCGCGTCGTACCGCTGCACCACCCCGGGCGCGCGGGCCAGCCCGTCCACGGCGATCTCCCGGGGAAAGTGGCCAGCGTTCATCAGGACCACGTCGTCCTTCAGGAAGCCCAGGTCATCCGCGGTGATCACGGACTCGGCCCCGGTCACGGTGATCACCACATCAGCGTCGCGCAGCGCCTCCTCACGGCCGGGGACCGCGAAGCCGTCGAGGCTGGCCTCCAGCCTGGTCACCGGGTCGATCTCGACGACCGCGACCGACGCGCACGCGTTCCGGAAGTTGGCCGCCACGCCCTTCCCGCACGCGCCGTAGCCGAACACCGCGACGCGCCGGCCGTTGGTCATCTGGTTGGTGATCCGCAGGTACGACTCGAGCACGCTCTGCCCGACCGCGTGCCGGTTCTCCGCGAACTGCTTGATCGGGCTGTCGTTGATGACCAGGACCGGGATCCCGAGCGCGGCCGCCCGCGGCTGCAGCCGCATCCGCCCTGAGGTCGTCTCCTCGGTCCCGCCCAGCAACCCCGGGTACGGCTCGGCCAGGTACCGCACGAACAGGTCCCCGCCGTTGTCCAGGAGCAGCTGCGGCCGCGCGGCGATCACCTGGCGCAGGTACCCATCGTGCTCGGCCTCATCGGTGGTGGCCGCGCCGATCACCTCGATCCCGCGGGCGCGCAGGTACGCGACCGCGTCCGGCTGGGTGCTGGACAGGTTGCCGGTGGACACCACCCGCGCACCGCCTTCGGCCAGGGTCAGCAGCAGGGCCACGGTCTTGGGTTCCAGGTGGATGCCGGTGCCGATGGTCAGGCCGTCGAACGGGCGGGTCCGGGTGAACTCGCCCGATATGGAGCTGAGCAGCCGGCAGCCGCTGCGCACCCACTCGATCCGTGACATCCCCGGGGTGCCATCCGCCCCGGGCGTGACGCCCTCGGTGCCCAGCATGGAATGGCTTCTCCTCACTCGGGCGGGATCTCCCGGAAGGCCAGGCTGAGTCGATGCCCTGGTCACGCCGCGGCCGACCGCCTAGCAGAGACGGTAATCGCGTCGGCCTGGACAGGTCAAGCGCTTGACTAAGGATTACAGTTCTGGCTCGCCGCACAGCAGAACGGTCCCGGCCCGCGTGTAATACGTGGGGACCGATGGCGGAGGTGGCATTGACGTTCGAGGAATTCGCGGCGGCCCGGCTGCCGGCGATACTGCGATTCGCCGCGGTGCTCACCGGCGACCGCGGCCTCGCGGAGGACGTGGTGCAAGAGGTCCTGCTCCGCGCCAGCCGACGCTGGGAATCCATCGCGGTCCTGGACCGGCCGGAAGCGTACGTCCGCAAAATGATCGTCAACGAGTACCTGTCCTGGCGGCGCCGGTCGTGGCGCCTGGTGCCGTCAGGGGCCGGCACCGAGGTGGACGGCCGGTTCTCGCCGGATCCCGCCGCCGGGCACGCCGAGCGCGAGGCCCTCCTGGCCGAGTTGGCCCGGCTGCCAGCCCGGCAGCGGGCCGTGCTCGTCCTCCGCTACTACGAAGGGCTCTCCGACACCGAGATCGCGGACGCGCTCGGCTGCGCCGCCGGCACGGTCCGCGGCTACGCCTCACGGGCGCTCGCCATCCTGCGCGTCGAGATGACCGGCCCCCCGAGCCCAGCCCAGCACGTGATCAAGGAGAGGTCATGACCCGCGACGGGAACGGGCGACCGGTGCGGACCGAGGACGACCTGCGCCAGGCCCTGGCCACGCTCGAACGGCACGCTCCGAGCGTGGAGACCGCGTTGGCCGCAGTCCGCGGTGCCGGCGGCCGCAGCCGGATCCGAGGGTGGCGGCCACGGGTGGCACATCGGTGGTGGCGCCGTCCTCGGCTGATCCTTTCCCTGGTCGCCACGGCCGCGGCCGCCGGACTGGTGATCACTATGCTGCCGGCCTCCGGGCCGCCACATCCTGGCAGCAGGGCCGGCCAGACCGGGCTGCCCGGCAGCGCTCACAGCGAGGCCGGACTGCCTACTGCGACCGCAATGGGCCGGGCCATGCTGAGCGCCTTCAATGCCGTCAAAGACGACATCGAGTACAGCACGGAGACCGGTATCACCAAGGGCGCCACCGTTGACGTGTACCGGGACTGGTCCTGGCCGGCCCAGCCTGTCCCGGGTCAGCTGCAGCACGACCGCACGCTCTTCTCCGAGCGGACGCCGAAATCCCCGGCCGTGATTCTGGCCGAGGACAACGAGATCAGCTTCGTCACTCCGCGGGCCGGGGTGACGACCGTGCGCGGTCAGATCACCATGGTCTGCTACCTCGGGACCGGGAACGCCTGCGGAAACGGCAGCAGCAATACGCCGGCCGGAACGTGGTCCCAGGTCAGCGGGACAGTCCTGAACGCCCCGGACATCGGCGGGGGCGGCATGCTCAGCCCGGCCTCGCTGGCCCAGGGGATCGCCACGGGGCAGTGGCGGATCATGCACCGCACCCGCCTGAAAGGGCAGCCAGCCATTGAGTTGCGCGAGACCAGCCACGGCCGCGATGTCATCGACCCGCTGCCCACGCTGCTGTGGGTGAACGCGCGGACTCACCTGCCGATCCGGATGGTCAACGGTGTCGGCTCGGCCAACGTGACCGTGAATGAGTGGGCCTACCTCCCCCCCACGCCGGCCAACCTGGCGCTGCTCCGGGTGCGCATTCCGCCGGGCTACCCGCGCTCCGTCCCGTCGCGCTGAGCTCCTCGTCGGTGGACCCGGACGTGTCCAGCGCCGGATCTGGGACAGGTCCGCCGCGGGACCCGGACTGGCCGGCCTGCCGCTCCCTGGCGTGGCACCCTGGACCGGGGCCGTTCCCGAGGCGCCCGCGGAGGGAGTCAGCATGGACCTTGGCCTGCGCGGCAGCCGGGCGCTCATCACCGGGGGAAGCAGGGGCATCGGCTTCGCGGTCGCCGATGCGCTGGCCGCCGAGGGGGTCGCGGTCGGTCTGGTGGCCCGGGACGCCGCAGGCCTGGCCGCCGCGTCCGGGCGGCTGGCGGCCCGCGAGACCCCGGTGGCCACGGCCGCGGCGGATGTGCTGGACGTGGACGCGCTGCACCGGGCGGTCGGAGAGATCGCGTCCGAGCTGGGTGGTCTCGACCTGCTCGTCGCCAACGCGGGCGGCACCGTCGGCACGGGCAACCTGACCAGCGCCGGGCCGGGCGAGTTCACCGCGACCTTCGCGCTGAACGCCGGGCATGCGGCGGAGCTGATCCGGGCCGGCCTGCCCCACCTGCGCCAGGCGGGCGGGGGGGCGGTGGTGATCGTCTCCTCGATCACCGGGCTGCGTCCCGCGCCGCGGACGGCCTACGCCGCGGCCAAGGCGGCCGAGATCCAGCTGGCGGCGACGGCCGCCCAGGAACTCGCCCCCGACCGCATCCGGGTGAACGCGGTCAGCCCCGGCTCCATCATGTTCCCCGGCGGGTCCTGGGACTCCTTCCAGCAGGACAACCCGGGGGACTTCGCGACCTTTCTCGCCACCCAGTTCCCGTTCGGTCGGCTGGGCAGCCTGCCCGAGGTCGCGGACGTGATCACGTTCCTGCTGTCGCCGCGCGCTTCGTGGGTGACCGGCTCGAACGTCGTGGTGGACGGCGGCCAGCGTTACCCGAGCGCCCGCCGCTTCGACTGAGCAGGGTCGCGGGCCAGCCGGTAGTAGCCGAAGGTGGCGTCGAGGACGCCCGCACCGTGCGTCAGGGCGGGCAGCTGCTGGGTCAGCTCGTGCACCTGGGCGGCTGGGATGTCGCCGGTCACGGTGAGCAGCGAGCCCTGGGTCAGCGGCGGGCCCGGGACGGCTCCCAGCCGGGCCAGGGCCGGCAGCACCGACCAGGCCGTGTCGGCCGGCGCCTCCAGGTGGAAGCGGTGCACCGGCTCATAGACCCGGGTGCCGGCCTGGCGCAGCGCGCTCATCAGCACGAGCGGGGTCAGGTTCCGGAAGTCCCCGGCTGAGCTCGACCACTTGCTCCAGCCGGACGGCGGCGGGGGAGTGAATCCGGAGTGCGTGAGGGTGACCGCGGCGTCGGTGACCTGCCACCCGCGCAGCCCCTCCCGCAGCGTCTGGTGGACGGTCTCCTCGATGGCCTTGGCGAACGCCGCCGGCAGCGCCCCGCGCTCGATGCCCAGCCGGAACCGCACGCCCGAGCCGGCCTGCGCGGGAACGATCCGCAGCCCGACCGTGGCCCGGAAGGGATTGGTCGGCTCGCCCATGAACTCCGCGGCCGTCCCTGCGCCGGCCGGGCGCTCGATGCAGATCGTCGTCGTCTCACGGAAACCGGCGTCGATCCCGAAGTCCGCGGCCAGCGTGGCCTGGATGACTTCCTTCTGCACCTCGCCGTAAAGGGAGACGAATATCTCCTGGCGTGCGCCGTCCTGGCGCACGTTGATCAGCGGGTCCTGCTCGGCAAGCTGGCCCAGGGCCGCCCAGAGCGCCCCCCGGTCGGCGGGATGAGCGGGCACGACCACGGTTTCCAGGCTGGGCGGGGCGAAATGCCGGCCCGGTGCGGCTGCCTGGCCTGGGCCGGCGGCGCCGCCAATGCGGAGGATGTCGCCGATGCGGATGGCGCCGAGACCCCACAGCTTCCCGATCTGCCCGGCGGTGATGCAGGCCCGGGGCGCGGCCGGGCCGCGCTCGAAGACGCTGATCGCGGTGACCCGTCCCTTCCGGTCACCGCCGAACCGCAGCTGGTCCCGGGTCCGCACAGTGCCCGAGAACATCCGGGCGTAAGCGATCTTCTCCCCGGCCGGGCCCCGCTCGACCTTGAAGATCACTCCTGAGACCGGGCCGTCCGCGTTACCCGCGGCGGCGGGCAGGAATTCCCGGAGCCCGCCCGCCAGCGGGCCGACGCCTGCGCCGGTCGCGGCCGAGCCATAGAACACCGGGTGCACGCACCCGCGACGGACCGCGGCGGCCAGGCCGGACCTCAGCTGGCCGTAGGAGACGGCCGTCTCGTCATCCAGGTAGGCGGCCAGGAACCCGTCGTCGTGGTCGGCCAGCACATCAGCCAGCCGGGTGACGAAGGCCGCATCGCCCGCACCGTAGGGGCTGAACACGGCGCGGCGGGTGCCGAGGCCCCGGACCGATCCCATCGAGACGGTCTCCGGGGTCAGCTTCTCGCGGATCTCCGCTGCCACCTGCTCGTCCCGGGCGCCGGCCCGGTCGATCTTGTTCACGAAGATGAGCGTCGGGAGGCCCAGCCGCCGCAGCGCCCGCATCAGCACCCGGGTCTGCGCCTGCACGCCCTCGACGGCGGAGATCACCAGCACCGCGCCGTCCAGCACGGCCAGGGTGCGCTCGACCTCCGCGATGAAATCCGGGTGGCCGGGCGTGTCGATCAGGTTCACCGTGCGGCCGCCGACGGCGAACGAGACGACCGCGGACTTGATGGTGATCCCGCGCTGGCGTTCCAGCGCCATCGTGTCGGTCTGGGTGTTCCCGTCGTCGACGCGGCCGATGTCGTCGATGACCCCGGCGGCGAACAGCAGCCGCTCGGTCAGGCTGGTCTTACCGGCGTCTACGTGCGCCACGATCCCCAGGTTCAGCGTGCTCACTAAGCGTCATGTCCTTGCTTTGGGCAACCGGTCCTTTCTGGCTGGACATGAACGCTGCTCGCACGTCACCCTCCTGGAGCTCGCTGATTTCCGGTGAGTTCAGCAGACCCGGGCCCGGGAGGGCAACCGGTTTTACGGCCGGGAGGACCGGGCCAAGTAGCGAGCACGTTGGACTATGAATAACAGACCGATGGTCTTTCAGGGACCCGGAAGGGAAGCTCACCATGTACACGGTTCCGGATCAGACCGGCAAGCGCGTCATCGTCACCGGCGCCAACAGCGGCACCGGCCAGGAGGCGGCCCGGCGGCTCGCCGAGGCGGGTGCCCACGTCATCATGGCCGTCCGCACGGTGGCCAAGGGCGACCAGGCCCGGGCCGGGATCCTGGCCCGCCACCCGGGCGCCTCGCTCGAGGTACGCCGCGTCAACCTGGCCGACCTGGCCTCGGTCCGGGAGTTCAGCGACGGCCTCCTCGACGACGCCACCCCGGTCAACCTGCTCGTCAACAACGCCGGCGTGATGGCCCCGCCGGCCCGGATGACCACCGCCGACGGCTTCGAGCTGCAGTTCGGCAGCAACTTCCTCGGCCCGTTCGCGCTGACCCTGCGGCTGCTGCCGGTGGTGCTCGCCGCCCCGGCGCCGCGGGTGGTCACGATGAGCAGCGGCACCGCGAACTACGGCCGGATCCACTTTGATGACCTGGAGTGGGAACGCCGCTACAGCGCGAACTTCGCCTACGCCCAGTCCAAGCTGGCCGACCTGATGATGAGCCTGCGCCTGGCGGCGATCGCGGTCGAACGCGACTGGAACCTGATGAGCAACGCGGCGCACCCGGGGTTCACCCGCACGAACCTGCAGACCGCCGGGGCCAGCCTGGGCCGGGACAAGCCGAAGCGGACGATGTTCAACAGCCTGCATTTCCTCCCGTCACAGGAGGTCGGGCCCGGCACCGAGCCCCTGCTGTACGCCGCCACCAGCCCGTCCGCCGTGTCCGGCGGGTACTACGGCCCGGGCCGCATGATGGGGCTGGTCGGGCCGACGACCTTCGTCCGGCCGCCCCGCCGGGCCCGCGACACCGCGGCCGCGGCCCGGCTCTGGACCGAGGCCGAGCGGCTGACCGGGGTACGGTTGCCGACGGGGGCCATCCGTTCCTGAGTGACCGTTCCTGACCCGGCCCCGGAGGGTAGCACGCACGTATGGATACCGGGATCCCGGCGCCCGCCCCCACGGCGGCGCCGGGCACCGAGCGGCCGCGGCGGTACCGCCCCAAGCTCCGCTACGAGCTCATCGGGTGCGGCCTGCACGGCCACGAACTGCTCGGCACGGACGCGGCTGAGCTGCGGGCCGGCGATCAGCTCTTCGCCCGTGAGACGGGCGGCCTGCGCTGGTACCGGTGCCTGCGCTGCGACTCCTGGGTGGTGCTCACCCCGCCGGCCCAGGCGGCCCGGCGCTATCCGCCGTCCCGGGAGGAGATCACCCTCCCGCTGCGCGGCCGTCCGCTGCGCGACCGCTACGTCCTGCGGCTGATCGCCATCGACCGGATGCTGCATTTCCTGGTCCTGTCCGCGCTCGCCGCGGCCGTGTTCCTGTTCGCCAGTAACAAGGCCGCGCTGAACGCGGATTTCAGCCGCATCCTCCGTGACCTCCAGGGCGGTCTGGGTGGCCCGGTGGTCAGCAGCCGCCAGGGCGTCGTGCACGATCTGAACCGGTTGTTCGCGGTCAGCATCACGAACCTGTACCTGGCCGGCGTGGCCATCGCGGCGTATGCGGCCCTGGAGGGAGTCGAGGCTATCGGCCTGTGGCTGGGCCGCCGCTGGGCGGAATACCTGACGTTCGTGGCGACGGTGGTATTCGTGCCATACGAGATCTACGAGCTGACCAAGAGCGTGACCGCGCTGAAGATCCTCACCCTGGTCATCAACCTGGCCATCGTCGTGTACCTGCTGTTTTCCAAACGCCTGTTCGGGCTGCGCGGCGGCGGCCGGGCCGAGCGGGCTGAGTACGACGCGGACGTCGGCTGGCCCGCTATCGAGCGCGCCACTCCGCAGCCGTTCCCGGCCAGCCCGTCTCCCGCCTACGGGCGCCCGGAGACTGGCGGGGCTGCGGGCGCGTCCTCCACATCGATGTAGAGTTCGCGGCCACCGGGCAGCAGCACGCCCAGTGAATAGGACGTTATTCCCTCCAGGATCTCGGTCTGCCCGAGGATCTCGATGTCAACGACGTCAGGGTGGCCAATGAGGAGACGGCACAGCACACTGCCGGCATGATCGGGTTCTGCCCGATTGGACACGGCACTGGAGGATGGGGCCGCCTCGGGCTTGCAGGCGTCATCCGGAGATGTCATGCGACCACCGTGGGCGGGTTGCAGCCGTGAGCATGCTCCGTCGCGCGGCGCCGAATCGGACAAGCTCCACCGGCCGGGATGAAACTTCGTAGGCGAACACATTTCCTAATGTAACTCGGCGTGAGCGCGAGACCCCGGAATGAGGCCTGGAATCGCGCACGGCGTGTCATATGGCCGGTGATAAAGCCGCCAATATCCGGCGCTCGCGGTGACGCTCTGTCGCCCGCGGCCCTGGGCGCACCGCGACATGCCAGCCGGGGCGGTCACCCGCGGGACGGCGTCGCCGTGCATCATGGGCGAGTGCCATTGTTCTCTTTCGAGGGTGTCGCGCCCACCGTGAGCCCAGCGGCCTGGATCGCCCCCACCGCCACCCTGGTAGGTGACGTCCGCGTCGAGGCCGAGGCGTCCATCTGGTACGGGGCGGTGCTCCGGGCCGACTTCGGGCCGATCCTGGTGCGCCGTGGTGCGAACGTCCAGGACGGCTCGGTGCTGCACGGCGGCCGCGACCCGGTCACCGAGGTCGGTGAGGGGGCCACGATCGGGCATCTCTGCGTGGTGCACGGCTGCGTGGTGCACGCCGAGGCACTGATCGGCAACGGGGCCACCGTGCTTGATGGCTCCGTCGTCGGGTCGCGGGCCCTGGTCGCGGCCGGGGCCACGGTGCCTCCCGGGATGGAGATCCCGGCGGGCATGCTCGCGGTCGGCGTGCCCGCCCGGGTCGCCGGGCCGGTCACCGGCGGCGCCGGGCAGTGGGTCGCAACCAATCCCCGGATCTACCGTGAACTCGCGCGGCGTCACGCCGCGGGCGTGCTCCCCGTCCCGGAGCCGCCCGGGCGCTAGCCGATCACGGCCCGCGGGTCCGCCGGCGGCCCGGCCCGTGGCCCGGTGCCCCGCCCGTGGCCCGTAGTCAGGGATCAGGGACCAGCGATCAGAGCGACCGGGAACGGGACCAGCCGCGGGTTATCCGCCACATGCCCAGGGCCGCGGTGACGGCGGCCACCGCGAGCAGGACGGCGACGGCCCGCAGTGTCGCCCCGGCCTGGCCCTGCAGCGCCGAGCGGAGCGCGGACATGGCCCAGTAGCCCGGGGACACGGGCGCGGCCGCGCGGGCCCAGCCGGGCAGCACCGACAGCGGGATCAGCGCGCCACCGAGGGCGCTGAGCACCACGCCGCCGATGTCGTAGGCCATGTTCAGCTCGCTCTGGCTGCGCAGCGTCGCGCCCAGCGCCGTGCCGATGCCGAGCAGGGCCAGCGCCCACGAGATGACGGCGGCGGCCAGCAGGAACGGGTTTGCGACGCGGAGGCCGAACACGACGACACCGAAGATCAGCACCTCGGCCTGCTGGGTGGCCAGCATGCCGAAGCCGGGAAGCGCCTTGGTGGCGAGCAGTTCGCCGCTCCGCACGGGGGTGGCGCGCAGCCGGTCCCAGGTCCCCCAGGTCCGCTCGGTCAAGATGGCCGTGCCGACCACCGACAAGGCCAGCAGGGAGAACATCACCAGCATGCCGGTGACCACCTGGGCGGTGCCGGCCTGCACGCCGTGGCGGGCCAGCGCCGACAGGTAGAGGGGCCGGAAGAGCAAGATCATGACCAAGGGCATGATGAGCCGGCTCAGTACCGGCCCGGGCTCGCGGAGCATGAGCGCCGTGTTGTGCCGGCTCAGTGCGGCCAGGCGGATGGCCGCAGCGGACGAGACCATCGGGGACCTCCCGGGAGAGTGGGGCGTCAGGGGGTGAGGGCGGCGTACAGGTCGTCCAGTCCCGGCCGGCGGATGTCGATGGAGACCGGCGCGGCACCTGCGGCCAGCAGCCGGGCCAGCGTGCCCGGCGCGTCGGAAGTGACCACCCGCAGTTCATCACCGGCAGCCCCGTCCACCTGCCCGAGGCGGCGCAGCCCGGCGGGCACCGGCCCGGCGAAGCCGACCCGCACCTCGCCGGCCAGCCCGGCCAGCAGCGAGCGCTGGCCGCCGCGGGAGATGATCCGGCCCGCCCGCGCTACGGCCAGCGTGGCGCCGAGCTCAGCCAGTTCCGGGAGGTAGTGGGTGGTGTAGACGACCGCGGCACCTGCGGCCGCGCGCTCGGCGACCACGGTGAGCAGCGCGCGGCGGGTCTGCGGATCGGCCCCGGCGGTGGGCTCGTCGAGCAGCAGTACCGGCGGCTCGGCGACGAGCGCGGTGGCCGCCTGAGTGCGCTTGCGCTGCCCGCCGGAGAGCAGCCCGGCCTGCCGGTCGAGGACCTCGGTCAGGCATAGCTGCTCGGCGATCGCGGTCACCGCCCGGCGGAGCGCGCCCCGGCGGAGTCCGGCCAGCGCCCCGAACAGCCGCAGGTGCTCAGCCACGGTCAGCCGGGGGTACAGCGACGTCTCCTGCGGGCACATCCCCAGCCGGGCCCGGGCCTGGCGGGGATGCGCGAGCACGTCGACCCCGGCCACGCTGACCTGCCCGGCGTCCGGGCGGGTGAGCCCGGACACTATCTCGACGAACGTGGTCTTGCCCGCGCCGTTGTGGCCTACCAGCCCGACGATCTCGCCGGGGGAGACGGTCAGCGCGAACCCATCCAGGGCCACGCTGCGGCCGTACCGCTTGACCAGCCTTTCGGCGACCAGCCCGGTGACCCCAGGCATCGCACTCACCACCTCGTAGTGATCTACAGTGTATATATCTACACTGTAGAGCCATGGCAGACCGGCGGCAAGAAATTCTCGACGCGGCGTTGGCGCTCGCCGACGAGGGCGGCCTGGACGCGGTGTCGATGCGCGCGGTGGCCCAGCGCGTCGGGGTGACCGCGATGGCGCTGTACCCGCACTTCAGCGGCAAGGAGGCGCTGCTGGACGGGCTCGTCGGCCGGGTGCTGGCCGACCTGCCCCGGCCCGATCCGGACGGATCATGGCCGGAGCGGCTGGGCGCGATGGCCCATGCCGTCCGGGAGCTGGCCCACCGTCATCCGTCGGTCGTGCCGCTGCTGTTCTCCCGCCCGGCGGTGACTCCTGACGCAGTCCGGGTCGTCGATGCGATCTATCAGGCCCTGCTGGATGCGGGCGTCCCATCCGACCAGGTCGCCCGCCTGGAACGGATGCTCAGCACGTTCGTACTCGGTTATGCGGTCTCCGAGGTGGGCGGCAGATTCGCGCACGGCACGCTCGGAACCCGGGAGAGACGGGGCCAGCTGCCCGGTACCGAGTTGCCCGCTCACCAGCAGCTGGGCTCGTTGCTGGACGCGCCGTGGTCCTGGGAAGCCGAGTTCGACGCGGACCTGGCCGACCTGATCCAGCTGATCTTGCTCGCCGCCGGGCCGGGCCAGCCGCCGGGTGCGTGACGCACCCGGCGGGTGCATGGCCTACCAGTGCCGCTGGGCGGGCACGGCTACGCCGTCGCCCGCGATCCCGGTCTTGCGCACGATGGTCAGCCCATCCACGGCCGCGACGGGCTCCGAGGGCACGAAGTCGCTGGTCGAGGCCTCGCTAGGAGCGGCCTGCCTGGCGCGGTAGTGGGTCCGGGCATCAGCGTAGTCAGGGGCGGCGTGCCGGTGCCGGAACGTCATCCACAGCGGGATGCCCACGATGGCCGCCACGATCAGCAGGGCGATGGGCCAGATGGCGATGATGGCGCCGTTCATGGTTCCACCTCACTTCCTGAGCCGGCCGCGACCCGGCCAGCTCTGGCCGATTACTGCTAACCCTGCCCACTCGACCCTCGCTAAACGTGCTAGCCGCGTTCCCAGGGAGCGTCCTCGCCCATCTTCTTGTAGTACTTGGCGAGATGGCTCTTGACCCGGTCAATGTCTTGTTTAGGCAGGTCAACCCCACCTCGCGAGCCTTGCATCACGTTTCCCGCCGCCATTATGCCTCGCGGCACGGCGTAGACCTTGCCGTCGATGACATCGGCGATCAGGAGCTTGTAGGCGGTGAAATTGTCCTTGTTATCGCTGTCGTACCAGACGTGCGCATCCCGGTACCTGGCGTTCGGCTCGTCCTCGGCACCGGCCCACGCCCGGATCCGCTTTTCCGCGGCGGCGCCCTCCCACTCCCGGTCGCGGTCGGCCAGCGGATAATCCTGGAAGGCTGTGACGGCCATGATCTCTCCTCCTGCTGGGGCGCTGGTGCTGTTCACCTGCGTCTGCCCAGCACCGGAGTAATAAACGATCGCGCTCAGCTCAGCGGACTGGGCCAGCTCTGAACGTGAGGCGGTGTCCGCACCGGGCGCGCTGGCTGGCCCTCGTCCGTGCTCTGATCCGCCGGATCCGGCCGGCGCGGATGTGCTTTCTCCGTCCGCCCTATCGGGTACGCCTGCGCGCTCGGCGCGCACACCGCCGCGCAGGTGCCGCACCGGGCCGTCCGGGGTGCGTGCAGCATGCGCGGGCGTACCCGATACCCGCGCGCGGAAGGGCACTCCGCGCGGCGGCCGTAACCGCAGCTCCATCCGCCGAGCAGGGCCAGCCCGCGCATGCTGTGCGCGCCCCGGCTACGACGCCAGGTCGCCGATCAGGGCCTGGTCAGCCCGGGGCGACGCGGTAATGGTAGTCGTGGTGCGCGGTAAATCCGATGCGGCGATACAGCATGCGTGCGGGCTCGTTGTCGTCCTCGACTTGGAGATAGACGTGCCCGGCGCCGTGCTCGGCGGCCGTGGCGGCCAAGGCGGCGGTAACGACGGTGGCGAGCCCGCGGCGCCGGTATCCCGGGGCGACCTCGATGGCCGTCAGCCCGGCCCAGTCCGCTGCCACGGCCACCCGGCCGATGGCGGCCGTCTGACCGCTGGCCCGGATCGAGGCGAACGCCTGCCAGGGCGCGGAGGTGAGCACCTGGCGGGCGATCGGGGGCAGGCTCGGCTCCCCCCGGTAGTGGTACAGGGCCAGCCACTCCTCGCTGGGTTCCGGGTCCATCTCCACGCCCATCGGCACCAGCGTGGGGTGGACTCCCGCCAGCCCCGCCGGGCCCCCTCCGGCCAGCCCCGCCGGGCCCCCTCCGGCCAGCCCCCCGGGGGCCCCGCCGGTCAGCACTGTCCCGGCGGCCTCGGCCACCTGCCCCGTCTGGGCGGTCATCACCGTCGCCGTGCCAGCCCGCACGCCCCAGCCCAGTCCGGCCAGGAAGCCGTCGAGGGGGACGGACTGGGGCCGGGCCACCCGGTAGGGGATGGCGATCATGGCTGGCAGGCCGCGGGCCTCATACCAGTCCCGCACCGCCCGGGCGGCCTGGTCCAGCGGGCATCCGGGATGGCCGGTGGCCAGTGCGCTGTTGGCCCGCCCGGTGAACCCAGCCGCGGCACGGAGCAGCCAGTCACCCAGTCGCTCTTCCTCCGGCGCCCGCCAGCCGAGCGCGGCGCGCCGCTCCAGGTCGGGGATCGAGATGGTCACGCACCCAGCGTGACACGCGGCCCCCGGCCACAGCCAGTTAGTCCGGTAATGCCGGAATTAATACGAGGCTGGCCTTACTTATTGTGCAATAAGGAGCCGGCCACTGTTCTTTACTGCCAACGGGAGATCGGCCGGCCACGGTAACGTGTCATTCATGTTAAGCCTCCTGGGCCGGCGTTCTCTCGTCCGTGCGGCCGGACGGAACAACCCCTTAATCCGCTATGCCGGAAATGGTGTGAGGCTTGACTATTGCCGCGAACTCTCCCCGCCTGGCCTGGAGCAGGTCCGGAGCCTAGGCCGGGGCCGGTCGCTCGACGCGGGCAGCATCCGCAATATCCTCACCGGTGCCGATAGACCCCATCCGCCGCAGGTAATTGATCCCCGTGGCGTGGTGATCTGCGGTGCCTGGATTCGTGGTGAACTGAACCTTGACGGTGTTACAGCCGCTATCGGGCTGCGGTTTACCGGATGCCGCTTCGACGAGCCCCTGAGCCTGTGCGACGCGAAACTGCCCTGGCTTTTCCTGGACACTTGCGTGCTGCCCGCTGTCACGGCCAACCGGGCCCGGGTTGACACGCTGAGCATCCGCGGCTGCGAACTCGAAGGCCGTCGCCCGGACGGCCTGATCCAGCTGGCCGGCACCCAGGTGGCCAGCGAACTCCGGCTGGACGGCACCCGCCTGGCCAACCGCTCCGGCCCGGCCCTCATCGCCCCCGGACTGTCTGTGGGCGGCGGCGGCACCTGTGTCGGCGCGTTCCTGGACGGCCTCGACGCGGCCGGCCACACCGACGGCGAGGCGGCCGTCAACCTGTCCGGGGCCGCGGTCAGCGGCAACCTCATGCTGCGCGGCGCGCGGCTGGCCAACCGCAGCGGCCCGGCGCTGCTTGCGGACGGCATCAGCGTCCGGGGCGACCTGCAGCTAGCCAGGGACGCCAGCTCGGGCCGGGACTTCCAGGCGTCCGGCGGCGGCTGGCAGGGCACCGCGCTGCTGCGCGGCGGCACCATCTCCGGCCAGCTGTCGCTGGAACACGCCAGGGTCAGCTGCGGTCCCGCCGAGGGCGGCCCGCCACCCCACCGGCGCCGGTCGGTGGGTGCGGTCTGCCTGTCCGGTAGCACGATCGCGGGCAACCTGGTGCTGCGGCACGCCCAGCTGGCCGCGGCCACGATGTCCGCGCTGATGGCCGAGAACCTGACCGTCAAGGGCCACGCCGGAGCCTGCGAGAGCCGGCACGAGGGGCTGACCGCGACCGGGTCGGGTCCGCTGGGGGCCATCTGCCTGTCCGGGGCGTCCGTCAGCGGCCAGTTGTCCCTGCGCGGGACGACCCTGGTCAACGAATCCGGGCCGGCTCTGCTGGCTGACCTCATCACGATCGGGGACGGGGCCCGGCTCGACCAGGACTTCAGCGCCGAGGGGGAAGGCGAGGCCGGCGCGCTGCGCCTGCCCGAGGCCCGGATCAGCGGGGACCTGCACCTGAACGGGGCCCGGCTGACCAACCACACCGGCCCGGCCCTGCTGGCCGACGGGGTCATCGTGCACAGCGACCTGGTGCTGGCCTCGGATGTCGCATCCGGCCGTCGGTTCGAGGCGGCCGGGGCGGGCCGCCACGGGACCCTGCTGATCCGCGGCGCCACGGTCAGCGGCCGGCTATCGCTGGAGGGTGCGCATGTCCGCCGGGGGCACGCCCCCGGCCGCCGGCCCGGCCAGGAGGTCCGCGACGAGATCGAGCAGCACAGCCCGGCCGGGCTGACCGCGATCACCACCATCCTGCGGGGCTGCGACTGCGAGCCGGCCGGCGGGGACGGCTCGGAGGGCGCGGTATGCCTGAGCAACACGACGGTCGGCGGCCGCCTGGCCTTGCGCAACGCGTTCCTGAGCAACGACACCGGCCCGGCCTTGATGGCCGACTACCTGACGGTCAAGGACGACGCGGCCGGGTGCGAGGAGGCCCGCAACGGGCTGACCGCGATCGGGTGCGGCCCATCCGGCGCGGTCTGCCTGGCTGCGGCCACCATCAACGGCCAGCTGTCGCTGAGTGGATCCACGCTGGCCAACGCCACCGGCCCGGCCCTCGTCGCGGACTTCGCCCAGATCAATGGAGGCGTGCTGCTGGACCAGGACTTCGTGGCGGTGGGCACGGGGCCGTCCGGCGCGGTCAGCCTCACCGACGCCAGCGTCGGCCGGGAACTCCGCTGCGCGGGACGATTTGTCAGCCCCGCTGACACCGGCGGTGTCCCGCTGGTCGCGCTTAACCTGACTCGCGCCCGGGCGGGCACCCTCCAGCTCGGTGACCAGCATCATGGCTTCCTGGTCAACGGCCTGCTGGAACTGGACGGGCTCAGCTACACCGGCCTGCCCGGCCTGGGTGACCTGGACCGCCTCGGGCCGCGGCCGCCGGACGGCCGCGGACGCTTCCGGCGGACCGGCGGGCCGGGCGGGCCGTCGGCCCGCACGGCGAAAACGTCGCGCAGTGGCTGTGGTGGCTGCGCGGATGCACGACCCAGTACCGGGCCCAGCCGTATGAGGCGCTCGCCACCGCGTACGGCGGCGCCGGCTACGACGACCTGGCCCGCCGGATCCTCGTCGCCCAGCGGGACGACGTGCGTGACCGCGGATCGCTCAGCCCCGTCCGCAAGCTCGGGCAGTACTGCGCGAAGTGGCTGACCGGCTACGGGTACCACTGCTTCTACGCGTTCTTGTGGCTGGCCGGGCTGTTCACCGTCACCGCGCTCGTCGCCGTGTTCTGGCTCGGGCCGGAGAAGTACATCGTGCCGGGGCCCGCTGCGGGGACGACGGCCATCGCCGCGCCCGGCGCAGCCGGGGCAGCCAGCACCTCAGCCAGCCCGGCTGCGTCTCCTGCGGCGTCCGCGCCGGCCAGCGCCCCGGCCGCATCGGCCGACCTGGCCGCGTCGGCCAGCCCGTCGGCGTCGGCCAGCCCGTCGGCGTCGGCGCCGGCCACGCCGTCGGCATCGGCCCCCCCGGCCTCGCCCATCGCCCGTGCCCCGGCCGCCGCGGGGCGGGCCGCGACCACCCCGGCCGCCAGGCCGTGCTCCGATCCGGCCCGGATCGGTTACGCGATCGGGCTCGCCTTCCCGATCATCAACCTGAACAGCAGTGTCGGGGCTCAGTGTGATGTCCCGGCCAGCGGGGCCGCGACCGGGGTCGTGGTCTTCGGCTGGGCGGTCCGCGCCGCGGCAGCCGCCCTGCTCGCCCTCTACACGCTCGGCCTGACCGGCGTCACCCGCAGCCCGCCCGGCGCGGGCTGACCGGGCGGGCCCGGCCCGGCACCCGTTAGGGTCGGGTGCCGTGCCCAACCGTGAGCTCGTGATCTTCGGCACGGCTAGCCAGGCTCCGACCCGCAGCCGTAACCACAACGGCTACCTGCTGCGCTGGGACACCGAGGGGCTGCTGTTCGACCCGGGAGAGGGGACCCAGCGGCAGATGCTGTTCGCCGGGGTGACGGCGAGCCACATCACCCGGATCTGCATCACCCATTTCCACGGCGACCACTGCCTCGGCCTGCCGGGGGTGCTGCAGCGGATGGCCCTCGACCGGGTGCCGCACGTGGTCGAGGCGTACTACCCAGAGCAGAGCCAGGCCGTGTTCGACCGGCTGCGGCATGCGGCGTTGTTCCGTGACGTGCTCAACCTCCGCGAATGCCCGGTCGGCCAGGCGGGCACCGTGGCCAGCACGCCCGCGTTCCGGCTGGAGGCACGGCCGCTCTCGCACAGCGTGCCGACCTTCGGCTACCGGCTCGAGGAACCGGACGGTCGGCGGATGCTGCCGGAGCGGCTGGCCCGGCTGGGCATCGCCGGGCCGGACATCGGCCGGCTCCAGCGTGAAGGAAGCCTGGTCACCGGCGGCCGCCCGGTCATGCTGGAGGACGTGAGCGAGCCGAGACGCGGCCAGCGCTTCGCCTTCATCATGGACACCCGGCTGTGCGACGCGGCGTTCGCGCTGGCCGACCAGGCGGACATGCTGGTCTGCGAGTCAACGTTCGCGGACACCGAGGCCGCGCTGGCCCGGGACTACGGCCACCTGACCGCGAGCCAGGCGGGCCGCATCGCCGCGGAGGCCGGCGCCCGGCTGCTCGTGCTCACGCACTTCTCCCAGCGCTACGACCCCGCCGACGGGCAGCGGCTGGCCGGGGAGGCGGCCAGTGCCTTCGGCGGTGAGGTCGTCCTGGCCCGGGACCTGGCCCGCGTCCCGGTGCCGTCCCGGGCGCCGCTTCCGTAATCAGGTACCAGTGGGGTCAGCGGCCAGGCTTCGCCCGGAGTTGCCGGTCGGCTTTTCCGCATGACCGCCGAACTCGCTGCGCAGCGCGGACAGCACCTTGTCGCCGAACTCGCCGAGACCGCGCGACTCGAACCGCTCGATGAGCGCGGCCGTGATCACCGGCGCGGGCACTCCCTCGTCGATCGACGCGATCACGGTCCACCGTCCTTCGCCGGAGTCCGAGACGTGCCCGCCGAAGTCGTCCAGCTCGGGCGACCGGGCCAGGGCATCTGCGGTCAGGTCCATCAGCCAGGAACTGACGACCGACCCGCGCCGCCACACCTCGGCGACCTCGGCGACGTCGATGTCGTACTGGTAGTACTGGGGGTCGCGCAGCGGGGTGGTCTCCGCGTCGTCGGACTGCACCTTGTCCTGGCCTACGTTGGCGTGCTTGATGATGGACAGCCCCTCGGCGATCGCGGCCATCATGCCGTACTCGATGCCGTTGTGGACCATCTTGACGAAGTGACCGGAGCCGCTCGGCCCGCAGTGCAGGTACCCGTCCTGGGCGGTCCCGGTATCGCTCCGGGACCGGCCGGGGGTGGGCTCCGCCGTCCCGGCGCCCGGGGCGATGCTCTTGAAGATCGGGTCCAGGTGCTCCACCGGCCCGTCCTCGCCGCCGATCATCAGGCAGAAACCCCGCTCCAGGCCGAAGATCCCCCCGGACGTGCCGACGTCCACGTAGTGCAGCTGCCTCGGCTGGAGCTGCTTCGCCCGGTCGATGTCGTCCCGGTAGTAGGTGTTGCCGCCGTCGATCACGATGTCACCCGGCTCGAGCAGCGCGGCGAGCTGCTCGAGGACCGGTCCGGTGATCGCGGCGGGCAGCATCAGCCAGGCCGCCCGGGGCTTCTCCAGTTTGGCGACGAACTCCTCCAGGGTGAGCGCGCCGGTCGCGCCCTCGCCCTCGAGCTGCTTGACGTGGTCTGGGGTGTGGTCATAGGCGACGACGCGGTGGCCGTCGCGCATCAGCCGCCGGGACAGGTTGGCGCCCATCCGGCCCAGCCCGATCATGCCCAGCTGCATCGGCTTGTCGGTTGTCATGTCTGTTCTCCGCTCTTACTGGCTCTTCAGGCGCCGGTAGCGCT
>CAWINS010000013.1:0-200200 GCA_963837335.1 uncultured Actinomycetes bacterium
CTCAGCGTCCGCGCACGTCCAGCGCGGTCAGCACGACGAACACGATCGTGACGATGGCGAAGATGCCGTGGGCGATCACGACCGGCAGCGGGAAATGCCGTTCGGGCGGCCCGGGGGCTCCGGAGCGGATAGCCCGCCCGGCGCCAGGTGGTTCCGTTGCGGCGGGGTTAAAAAGGCTGGCCGAAGCGCTATGCGCGCCAGTGGCCGCGACGGCCACCCGCGGGGTCCGGTGTGCGCGGTACACCACGATCCAGCGAGCCGCCATGATCAGCCCCAGGACCGCGACGATGGCCAGGATCGCCACGGTGGCCCAGGCGAGCCGGGCCGCCCCGTTGAACAGGTAATAGCCCCACAGGCCCAGTCCGCCGATGGCGAGCAGCGCGTGCGCGCTGATCACCGGCACCGGCAGCCGGGTCGCCGCTCCGGCCTGGAATTCGTGGTCGTACTCGATCAGCCAGATGGTCAGCAGATAGAGCCCGCCGCTGGCGGTGATCAGCCAGGAAAACAGGGCAGCAAGCGACATCGGCAGCGTCCTATCATCCGCAGGTGGGGGCCGCCCGGTGGTGCTGCCGCGGCAGCCGCGGCGCCGGGTGGCGCGGCCGGGTCCGAAAAGGGGGAAAGACCCGGGTTTACCCGTTATGACGGATTAGACCGCTGGCTAGTTCAGCCGGCCTCGCACACGGGCCGGCCCCGTTCAGCGGCCCGCCCAGCTGCCGGGCCGCTGAACCGGTCCTACTTCTTGCGGGCGCGGGCGGCGGCCTGCCGCTCGGTCCTGGCCCCGGTGGTGACGAGAGACCCGCTGGAGTCCTCGAGATGGGCCCGGACGAACCAGTGGAACTGCTCCAGCTGCCCGGCCTGCGCGATGAGCATGTCCTGGGTCACCGGATCGAGGTCCTCCATCGTCGCGATCGCCTTGCGGTGGGCTTCGATGATCCCCGCGTAGACGAGATCAAGCGCGCCCAGGTGGGCCAGCGCGCCATCGCGGCCGAGGGAGTAGTCATCCCAGGACCGCGCGGCGACCAGGGCGCCCGGCGTGCCGGCCGGTGAGCCGCCGAGGGTGGCGATGCGCTCGGCGGTCTCGTCGGCCATCAGGCGGACGGCATCGACCTGCGGGTCGAGCATGGTGTGCACCGAGATGAACTGCGGTCCGACCACGTTCCAGTGGATGTGCTTGAGCGTCAGGCCGAGGTCGTTGAGGGCGTTGAGCCGGTCCTGCAAGATCTCGATGACCTCGCCCGCGTCCTTCTTCCCGAGGCCGGGAACCCCGAACTGGATGACCCTCGTGCGCTTGGCGGCTGCCATGATTTCTGCTCCTCAGATGGCCAGTACCGCCACGGCGGGTGCCGCGGCGAACCCACCGTCCTACCCGTCCGGGCCCAGGTCATGCGGGGTCGGGATGGCACCCATGATCGGGAGCCGGGCTCCTGGCCGTGATTCGGGACCCTGATTCGGGGTAGCCACCGGCCAGGAAGCTCGTGAGCGACGCTCGGGGAGCGCAGGCATGCCAGAGGAGTCCGGCGGGAAACCGTTGCCGCCGGGCCAGGCTGCGTCCGGCTGGTCGATGAAATTGCCCGCCGAGCCACTGGCGCTGCGCCAGCTACGGGTGCGGCTCCGCGACTGGCTGCAGGAACTCGGGGCGGCGGCGTCCGACCGTACCGACCTCGAGCTGGCCGTCTGGGAAGCCGCGGTCAACGCGATCGTGCATGGCCTGCCGCTGGCCGGGGACGCGACGGTCACGGTCTGCGCCTCACTCGACGAGGCAGGGCGGGCGGTGATCCAGGTGAGTGATCGCGGCCGGTGGCGGCAGCCGGGCTCGGCGGATCCTGGACGGGCGTGGCCCGGCGGGCAGGGACTGTTGGTCATCAGGCGGGCCACCGACGAGCTGGACATCGCCTCCGGGCCGGCCGGGACCACGGTGACGATGCGCCGCGCCCTCAGCCGCCCGGTTCAGGGTGAGGCTCAGCCCGGGGAGTATCCAGCGACTGCTGCACGTCACGGTAGACCGGCATGATCTGATCCAGGCCGGTGAGCTCGAATATCCGGGCGACGGGGGAGTCGCCGATGGCCAGGCGGAGTTCCCCGCCTTGCGCGGCGACCAGTTCGCGGGTACGGGTGAGGACGTAGACCCCGGCGGAGTCACAGAAGACAGTGCCGGTCAGGTCGGCCGTGATGAGGTCCGGAGCCTGCCCGGCCACGGTTTTCAGCTGCTCATCCACGTCCCCGGAATTACCCAGGTCCATCTCGTCCGGCATGGTCACGATGGCATGCCGGCCCGACCAGCTGACCTGAAGTTCCTGCCCGGTCATCGATTCTCCCCGCGTTCCCGGCTCCGGGCTACCGTTTGCCGCCCGATCGTACCCCGCGGCGCCGCCGCCGGCCCCCGGCCGAGGCGATCAGCCTGCCGCCGGGAGGGAACAAGTCTCCCCAAACCAGGACGGGCTGGAGGGTACGCTGCCGGAGGATCTGCGGTATTGGCCGCTTGGAGGGGCACCGGTGAGCAGCATGGAGCCCGCCGAACCCGCGGACGTGACCTTCCCCGGGGACGGCGAGATGGCGCGGCGGATGCGCGCGTACCCCTGGGCCGGATCGGCGCTGGGGGACCCGCACGGCTGGTCCGCGAGCCTGCGCACCGCCGTCCGGATCTGCCTCACCTCCCGGTTCCCGATGATCGTGTGGTGGGGTCCGGACCTGCTGTTCCTGTACAACGACGCCTATCTCCCGCTCCTCGGCATCAAGCATCCGGCGCTGGCCAAGCCGGGCGAGATGGTCTGGACGGAGATCTGGGACGTCATCGGCCCGATGCTGGGCTCGGTGATGAGCAGCGGGCAGGCGACCTGGTCGGAGGACCTGCTGCTGCCGATGAACCGGCACGGCTACTGGGAGGAGACCTACTGGACCTACTCCTACAGCCCGCTGCACGACGACGACGGCGTGGTCCGCGGCGTGTTCACCGCGGTCAGCGACACCACCGAACGGCTCATCGGGGCCCGGCGGCTCGCGGCCCTGCAGGACCTGGGCGCCCAGGCGGGCAGCGCCCGCAGCGTGGCCGAGGCCTGCCATCTCGTGGTAGCGGCTCTGGAACGCGGCCGGGCGGATGTCCCGTTTGCCGCCATTTACCTGCGCAGGCCCGGCACCGACGACGCGGTCCTGGCCGCCAGCGGCCCGGAGCAGGGTGCGCCTGCTCCGCTGGCCGGCGGCCCGGGCGGCTGGCCGGTCGAGGAGGTGCTGCGCAGCGGGCGGCCGGTGACGGTGAACGACGTGGCCGCCCGGTTCGGCGACCTGCCGGCCGGCGGGTGGTCAACCCCGCCGGCCCAGGCCATGGTGCTGCCGCTGATGGGTGAGACCGCCAGCCAGGTAACCGGCGTCATCGTCCTCGCCGCCAGCGCCGGGCGCCCGCTGGATGAGGCCTACGAATCCTTCCTCGGCCTGGTCGCGCAGCAGACAGCGGCGCTGGTCAACGGCGCGGTGGCCTACCAGGTCCAGCAGCGGCGCGCCGAAGAGCTCGCCGAGCTGGACCGGGCCAAGACCACCTTCTTCTCCAACGTCAGCCACGAGTTCCGCACTCCGCTCACCCTGATCATGGGCCCGGTGGAGGAACTCCGGGCCAGGCTGGCCGCGCAGGACCCGGCCGCGCAGGACCCGCGCACCCGGGAAGAGCTCGAGGTCATCCAGCGCAACGGCCTGCGGCTGGGCAAACTCGTCAACACGCTGCTGGACTTCTCGCGGATCGAGGCCGGCCGCATGGAGGCCCGGTTCGAGCCGGTCAACCTGGCGGCCTTCACCGCCGACCTGGCCAGCGTCTTCCACTCGGCGATGGACCGGGCCGGCCTGGCCTTCGAGGTGGACTGCGGCGAGCTGCCCGCGGCGGTCTACATCGACCGGGAGATGTGGGAGAAGGTCGTCCTCAACCTGCTCAGCAACGCCCTGAAGTTCACCCTGGACGGCACCATCAGCGTGTCGCTGCGGGCCGAGGGTACCGACGCCGTGCTGCGGGTCCGAGATACCGGCAGCGGTATCGCCGCGGCGGAAATGCCGCAGCTATTCGAGCGCTTTCACCGCATCCCCACCGTGCGTTCCCGGTCCAATGAGGGCAGCGGCATCGGGCTCGCGCTGGTGCGCGAGCTCGTCGGGCTGCACGGCGGCACCATCACCGCGCAGAGCACCGAGGGGGCGGGCACCACCTTCACCGTCCGGCTCCGGTTCGGTCATGAGCACCTGCCGGAGGAGAACCTGGCCGCGGCCGGCCCGGAACTGATCTCGGCGGTGGCCGATCCCTTCCTGGCCGAGGCCCTGCGCTGGCTACCTGGCGATCAGCCGGATGAGCCCACCCTGGCCGCGGACGAGGTGGGCGGCCCGCCGCGCCGCGACCTGGCCGGGCGGGATCTGGCCGGGCGGGGCGCCCGGGCCCGGGTCCTGCTCGCCGACGACAACGCGGACATGCGCGGGTACCTGCAACGGCTGCTGCAGCCCGGCTACCAGGTGACCGCGGTGGCAGACGGGCAGGAAGCGCTGGACGCGATCCGGGCGCAGCCCTTCGACCTGGTGATCAGCGATGTGATGATGCCGGGCCTGGACGGGCTGCAGCTGGTGGGGGAGCTACGGGCCAATTCGCGCACCCCCGACCTGCCGGTGCTGCTGCTGTCGGCCCGGGCCGGGCAGGAGGCGGCCATCGAGGGCCTGGAAGCTGGCGCGGACGACTACCTGGTCAAGCCGTTCTCCTCCGCCGAGCTCCTGGCGCGGGTCCGGGCGACCGTGGAACTGGCCCGGCTGCGCAGCCACCACGCCCGGTGGCGCGCCGCGCTGATCGATTCGCTGCACGAGGCGTTCTTCCTGTGCGACGAGGCCGGCCGCGTGATCGAGATCAACGCCGCCTTCACCGCCATCCTGGGGTACGGCCCGGATGGCCTGCCGTACGCCTCCCCGTACCCGTGGTGGCCGGACCAGAACGCGGATCCGGAAGCCCGGCGCCAGAGCAGCGAGGCATTTGCCCAGCTCATGGAGCAGGGCAAGGGCGGTTTTGTGGCACCCGTCACGCACCGCGATGGGCGCCGCCGCTGGATCGCAGCCAGCTTCAACGAGGTGCAGGACCCCGATTCCGGTCGGCGCATGGTGGTCGGCAGCCTGCGTGATATCACCGCCGAGCACTACGCCGGGCAGCGCGAGGCGGCCCTGGCGGCAATGGGCCTGCTGCTGTCCCAGGCGAACAGCCTGCCCGAGGCTCTTCAGGGTGCCCTCAACGAGCTGCGGCGACTCTGGCACGCCCGGCGGGTGATCGCCGCCACCTGGACCGGCACCGGGGCGCCGTCACTCACGTTCGCCAGCCGCCGCCCGCCAGCCCCGGCCGGCCTCACGGGCCACACCGTCTGCTGGACGGAGCTGCCTGGCGAGCTCCGCGAGACGATCGGAAACCTGCGCCAGCGGCCCCTGCTCACCCCGACCGACGGAACGTCACCGGACGTGGGCATCAGCATCGAGCACCCGGAGGGGCAGCTGGCCGTCTGGATCGACGTGGATCCCGCCCGGCCGTTCACGGCCGAGGACCGGACGCTGTTCGCGTTGCTGTGCGGGTATCTCGGCCAGGCGCTGCACCGGGCCCACCAGTCGGATCAGCAGCGGGAAACCGCCCTCGCCCTGCAGCGCGCCATCCTCGGCCCGGCCCGGCTGCCCTCGGGCTTCGCCGCCCGCTACGAGCCGGCCTGGCCGCTCGAGGTGGGGGGTGACTGGTACGACCTGGTCGAACTGCCTGACGGGCGGATCGGCATCGTGGTCGGCGACTGTGTCGGGCATGGCCTGGCGGCCGCGGCCGTCATGGGCCAGCTGCGCAGTGCCTGCCGGGCCCTGCTGCTGCAGGACGCCAGCCCCGCGCAGACCCTGTCGGCCATGGACCGCTTCTCCGCCCTCGTCCCGGGCGCCTACTGCAGCACCGTCTTCTGCGGCATCCTCGACCAGGACTCAGGCCAGCTGACCTACAGCAGCGCCGGCCACCCCCCGGGCATCCTGGCCCATCCGGACGGCCGGGTCGAGTTGCTGCGCGAGGGCCGCTCGTTCCCGCTGGCGGTGCAGCCCGAGGCCCGGCGGACCGACGCGGCCTGCGTCCTGCCCGGCCGTTCGGCGCTGCTGCTCTACACCGATGGCCTGGTGGAGCGCCGCCGCGTCTCGATCGACGAGGGGATGGCCCGGGCCGGGATCGCCCTGCAGCAGGGCCAGGATGCCGGCGTGGAAGACCTGGCCAGCCGGGTGATGGGCGATATGGCCCCGCCGGACGGGTACGAGGACGATGTGGCCCTCGTCCTGTTCCGCCATCCGGAGCCCCTCGACCTGACCTTCCCGGCGGACCGGGGACAGCTCAAGCCGGTCCGCGCGGCGCTGCGGATCTGGCTGGACCGCGCTGGCGTGAGCCGCGGGACAATCCAGGATGTCCTGGTCGCCGCCGGGGAGGCCTGCGCCAACGCCATCGAGCACGGCCACCGCGACGCCCCGGGCCAGCCCATCCGGCTGCGGGCCGAGGCCACGGTCAGCCGGCTCCGGCTGACGGTCACGGACACCGGGCGCTGGCGGGCCACCCCACCCGTGGCTGACCCGCTCCGCGGGCACGGCATCGCCCTGATGCGCGCCCTCATGGAGCAGGTCACCATCGAGCCAGGCGCCGCCGGCACGACCGTAGGCCTGGAGACCGCGATCACCACCGTGTGAGCCTGGCGGCCGGTGTCCGCCCGGGGTGGCAGGCGGAGTCCGGGCCGCTGTGGGCTGGCGCCGGGTACTAAGGTGCGGAAGATGACCAGTAACTGGCCGGCCTGCTCATACGAGGATTGGCGCGCGACCTGCGACACGCTGCACGCGCACACCCAGGTGCTGGGCAAGCTGGCGGTCCGGCTCGCCCCGCCGGAACCCCAGCTCCAGCACGCGGCGCTGCGGCTGACCGCCCGGGGATGGGAGACCGCGCCGCTGCCCGCACCGGACGGCTCCGGCGCGCTGGTCGCCGCGCTGGACCTGCGGACGCACGAGGCCGTGGTCGAGCACAGCGGGGGACCGGCGGAACGGGTCGCGCTGACCCCGGACCGTCCCGTCGCCGACGTGACCCGCGAGGTGCTGGCCGCGGTGCGCCGGCTCGGCGGGCCGGTCGAGATCGACCCGGCACCGCAGGAGGTCCCGTGGAGCGTGCCGCTCGACCAGGACCACGAGCACGCCACCTACGACCCGGGCCAGGTCCGTGACTACTTCGCCGCAGCCACCCAGGCGGCACTGGTCCTGGCCGAGTATCGCGCCCCGTACCGGGGCCGGTCCAGCCCGGTCAACGCCTGGTGGGGCTCATTCGACCTCGCGGTCAGCCTGTTCTCCGGACGGACCGTCGAACCGCCGTCCTCCGCCGGCTTCATCATGCGCAACGCGGGGGACGCGCAGCAGGTCGAGATCGGCTGGTGGCCCGGGGACGGCCGCTACGGGAAGGCCGCGTTCTACGGCTACGCGCACCCGGCGCCGGAGGGTTTCGACCGCCTGTCGCTGTCCCCGGCGGCCGCCCGCTGGGACGGCGCGCTGGGTGAGTACGTGCTGGACTGGGACGACGTCCGGGCCGCCGAGGACCCGCACGCGACGGCCGTCGAGTTCGCCCGCTCCGCGTTCCAGCACGCCTGCGAGGCCTGCTCCTGGGACCCGGCCCTGGCCGCCACCGCCGCCGGAACCCCGCCCCCCGTCCACTGAGCGAGGCTTTCCAGAGGGTTACTCGCCGCGGCGGCGTTCGTAGGCCTGCACCACGGCGGTGACGTCGTCGATCATGGCGGCAAACCCGGTGGCGGCGTGCTCGCCGTCGCGGACGGGCCGGATTTGCGCGCTCAGCCATCGCTGCTGGCCGCCGGACAGGGTGAGACGCTCAAGGTGATGCTGCCCGTCCAGGCTGGGGGGCAGCTGGCTGGTCACGGCGACGCAGAGAGCCTGGCGCTGGGTGCGGTCGAGGCAGCGCAGCCAGCCCTGGCCGAGCAGTCCCCCGGCTGATGTCTGGGTGATTTCGCTCAGCCGGGGGTTGACGTAGCTGGCGAGTCCGTGCAGGTCGGCGAGAGCGATGCCGATCGGTGATGCCTCGGCCATGGCCGCGAGGCGGGCCTGGCTCTCGCCGAGTGCCTGGGTCGTCTCCATCAGTTTGGCGTTGATGGTGTGGTCGTGCAGGGCGCCGAGATCATTTCCGGTGATGGCGCTGCGCGGGACCCGGCCGCCGAGAGCCTCGGTGACGGCGTCGAGCAGTTCCGGAGGGCTCGCGTCCTTGGAGAGGATCTTGCTGACCCCGAACGCCGTCGCCAGCGGGTGTGCCTCATCTTCGCGATAGTTGCCGGTATAGAAGAGCACCGGTATGCGGGCCGTGCCCGGGCGGCTGCGCAGTTCGCGGACGAACTGATACCTATCCATGCCGGGCATCAGCAGGTCGGTGAGCACCAGGTCGGGAAGGTTGCTCGTCGCCAGTTGGAGCGCGTGGTGGCCGTCGGAGGCTTCGATCACCTGGTAGCCGCCGTGGTCGAGCGTCGCGCGGGCGATCTCGCGGCTGGCTTTCCGGTCGTTGACGACCAGGACTGTGGCCACGGTCAGCTCCCGGGATCCTGGCCGGTCCCGGGAGCGGGCCGGGCCTGCGAGCCAGTGAAGGCGATGCTGAATGTGCTGCCCGAGCCGGGCTGGCTGGCCAGGGTCAGCTGTGCGCCGAGCAGGTCGGCCTGCTTGCGGGTCAGGTGCAGGCCCAGTCCCGGAGCGCCGTCGTCACTCGCGAGCTGGCCCCGTTCGAATGGCTCGAATATGCGGGCCTGCTCGCGCGCCGGAACGCCCGGGCCGTCATCGCAGACGTCGATGATGACCGGCTCCTCGCCCGGGTGCAGCCGGATACGCACCTCGCGCCCATCGGTGTAGCACAGCCCGTTGCTGGCCAGCTCACTCAGCAGCTGGCCGAGGATGTCCGGGTCGCTGCAGATCATCATCGGGTGTCCGGGGACATCGGCAGACAGGTGCAGCCTGCGGTCTGCGGCGGCGGTCTGCAGCGTCGCGGCGACGCCGATGACGACGTCCCGGCAGTCGATGACCTGGAGCGCGGGGCGGACCCGGCCGGACTCCATCCTGGCCAGGTTGACCACCCGCTCGATGGTTGACAGTGACCTGGCCGCGCTGGCCTGGATCATGCTGAGCTGCCGGACCTGAGTCGAGATGTCAGCCTGGCCGGCGTTGATCTTCATCAGCAAGACCCTGGTCAGGCCGATGATGGAAGCCAGCGGGCTGCGCAGCTCGTGGCCGAGGTTCGATAGCGCATCCGCACCGAACCCGGTGTCCGGGGCCGACGGGTTCAGTGCGGCCGGCCCCGGCCTGGGCTCCGGGTGCACTGCCCGCGGGGGCGCTCCCCGCGCGGGCAGTGCCCCCGGAGGCTGAGTACTCGCCGTCGGGCGAATCAGCACAACGCTCGCCAGCGCGCCAATATCCTGATCGTTCCTCGCACCGCTTGACCTGCCTCTCATTACTTTCAGTAGTGACTACACTACAAAACTTGATCGATCTGGGCAGATCGAGCCGTGCGGCCTCGCGGTTATCGCGGATTGCTGAAGCGGCCAGCGCGTGGGCCATTGCGGTGGGCAGCCTGACGTTGCTGGGATACGCCCTGGGCCTGCGGATGCTGGTGCGCCCGGCCGCTGGCACCGCGCCTGCGTGGCCCGCTCCTGGGATCCGGCCCGGCTCCGTCTGGCCCGCGCGGCCAGTCGCGCCGGTGCGCTGGCCGCGCGGGGCCTTGGGTTATCTGTCAGGTGGCAGCGTGGGAATGGCAGGTTCTGGCGGTGTTGGCTGCTGCCGGGATGGCTGGCCGGCGGGATGGGGATCAGGGCAGCGGGGGCGGCGCCGAGTGCGGCGGCAAGCCGGGCCAGGGTGCGGCAGCGGCAGGCCGGGCGCGGGCTGCTTTCCAGCCGGGTGATGGTCGTGCTGCTGAGTCCGGCCTTGGCTGACAGTTCTGTCTGTGTCAGTGCGTGGTGGTGGCGTAATTGCCGCAGCCGCTGGCCGTCGAGGAGGGTGATCCAGCGCTGAGCAGGGTCCTGGCCGATCTCGAACCACACGGTCCATCCGGTCTCATCCCCGCTGCGTCCCCAGGTGCGGGCGAGCTGGTCGAGGATGGCTAACCCGCGCCCATTCTGCCCGGCGGGGTCCATAGGTGCGGGGGTAGCCCACGGTCCGCCCTGGTCGCGGACTTCCACCCGCAGGTGGTTGCCGTGACGCTGGGCCCAGACGGTGAAGCTGCCTCCGGGTTTGCTGGACCGGCTGTGCAGCAGGGCGTTTGTTACCAGTTCGGACAGGCAGAGTAAGGCGTCCTCGGTGGCCGGGCGGTCTTCCAAGATGGCAGCCAGAAACCGGCGTGCCTCGCGGACCTGCTGGGCGGTGGCAGGGAAGGTGCGTGACCAGGCAAGCAATGGGGTGGCGCGGGCGGCTTGCGGGGTGGTGTGGCCGTGCTGGTACATGCAACCTCTCCTTGCCGTGCGCCTGGTGAGTTCGTGGTTACTGCAAGTGGGTGTTCCTAGACTGGCATCGCGCAAAAAGATGTGCAAGCTTTCACGCAATAAGACGAGTTCGCAGTTCTTACTGTTTGCGTGGGTACTTACGGCAGACTTGATCAACGCACAGGAGGCGGAGGAGAGGACATCTGCAATGGCTGAGAGGCGAGCGCCGTCGGTGCGTTCCCGGCAGCTTGCTGCGGAGCTGCGCCGTCAGCGCGACGAGGCGGGCCTGACTGGCGAGGAAGTGGCGGTGCGCCTCGGGTGGTCGGCGGCGAAGGTCTCGCGGGTGGAGACGGCACGGACAGCGGTGAGTCCGTCTGACTTGCAGTTGCTGCTGGACCTGTACGAGGTTTCCGGGCAACATCGCGAGCGGCTGACCGAGCTTGGACGGACAGCACGCCAGCGCGGCTGGTGGGACGCGTACGCGGACATGCTCGGCCCTGAGTACGCGACCTTGATCGCGCTTGAGTCTGACGCGGACTCGGTGGGCTGGTACGCGGCCCAGATTGTCCCCGGCCTGCTCCAGACCGAGGAGTACGCGCGCGAGATCATCCGGTCCACGCTGCTGATCTCCCCGCCTGGCGAGATGGAGAGGCGCGTTCAGGTCCGCATGTCCCGGCAGCGTGTCCTGTCCGGTGACAGCCCGCTTGAGCTGGCCGTGATCCTGGACGAGGCCGCACTTGAGCGGCAGGTGGGTGGGGCCGCGGTTATGCGCGCCCAGCTCCGCCACCTCGTACAGGTCGCGGAACAGCCCAATGTTCAGGTCCAGGTGCTCCCGAACGCGGCGGGCGCGCATCCGGCGGTCACCGGCGAGTTCACGATCCTGCGCTTCCCGGAACTGATCGCGCCGGATGTGGTCTACCTGGAGAACATGACCAGCAACGTCTACGTCGAGCGGGAGGCTGAGGTTTTCCGTTATAGCCTTGCCTTGGAGCGCCTGAGCACCCTTGCCCTCGGCCATGAGGAATCGATTGCCCTCATCGCCGGGCAGGCGGATGCGATGAAATGATCATGAGAGGGGGCGCGGAAGTGGACACTCGGGATCTGCGCCGCGCCGAGTGGTGCAAGAGCACCCGCAGCGGCGGGAACGGTAGTTGTGTGGAGGTCGCCCGTAACCTGCCGGGGATCGTCGCCGTGCGTGATTCGAAAAACCCGGACCAACCGGCGCTGGTCGTCAGCCCCGCCGCCTGGCGCGGGTTCACTGCAGAGATCAAGGCTGGTCAGTTCGACCTGGACTGAGCTGCAAGCAGGCCGGGCCCCCGAGGGGCATCGCCCCGGGCCAGCCGCCCGTCATGATCACGGTCAATCTCTGACAGATCACACCCCTTATTGACCGGGATCATGGAAGAGCCCCCACCCCGCTGCACACCCCGGCGTGGGCTGGGCAGACCGGCCGGGGCGGAGTGGCCGGCGCGCGGGGGCGTTAGGACGAATGGGGGAGGTTGGCGAGGAAGGCGAGCTTGGCCAGGAAGTGCTGGGTCCCGCCGCCGTCGTGCCCGTTGAACGGGTAAACCTCGATCTGCTTCGGCCCGGCGTAGTGGTTGAACGCGGCGAAAACCGTGGACGCTGGGGTGATGTCATCCACCAGGCCGACCGAGAACAGGCCCGGGGCCGTGATCCGCTTGGCGTGATTGACCACGTCCAGGTAGGCCAGCGTGCTGAATACCCGGTCCACCTCGCCGCGGTGCACGCTGAGGTACTCGATGAGCTCGAGGTACGGACGGCTGTCGGTCACCTCCACCGCCCGCCGGAAGTCGGCCAGGAACGGGACTTCGGGCAGGGCCGCCGCCACCCCGCCGGCCAGGTGGGCGGCCACGATGGCCAGGCCGCCGCCCTGGCTGCCGCCGGTGGTGACCAGGGGCCGTCCCGCGCTGGCCGGATGGCGCCGGGCCGCCGTCACCGCCTGGGCCGCGTCGATGAACAGGCGGGTGTAATAGTGCGTGCGCGGGTCGGCGATACCGCGGGTGAGGAAGCCCGGGGTGCTGGGCGCGCCCGGGTCGCTGGGATCCGGGGTGTCGGCGCTGCGCCACCCGCCGCCCTGGCCCCGGGTATCCATGATCAGGTGCGGATGGCCGGCGCAGCTCCAGGTCAGCCAGTCGAAGGGATCGCCGCGCCCGCCGCCGTATCCGATGTACTCGACGATGAAGGCGTGGTCCGGCGGGCTCGCGTGCGGCAGCAGTAGCCAGCCCTTGATGGGATCGCCGGCGTAGCCCGGAAAGGTCACGTCAACCACGTCCGCGTGCTGGATCTGCGTCTTCACGCCGGTGAACACGGGCTCGGCGTTCTGCGCCGCGGCGGCCGCCAGTTCGCTGGCCCAGAACTCGTCGAAGTCCGCGGGCTCCTCGACGGCGGGCTGGTACTGGCGCAGTTCGGCCAGGGAAAGATCGCGGAGCATAAGAGTCCTCGCGGTCGCTCAGTCGGCGGGCAGCAGCGTGATGTCCGGATGCAGCGCCCGGCCGAAACCCACCTCCCGGCGCTGGCCGGTGAGAGTGTAGCTGAGCCTGGTCTCGATGTCCGTGCTGGACCGGCCGACCCGCAACTCCATCTGGCCGGGGTCAACCTGCCGGTGGCCAGCCGCCCCGGTGTAGCAGGTGAGATCGGCGTGCACGGTGAACTGGACGGTACGCGAACTGCCGGGCGGCAGGTCAACCTTGGCCGCCGCGATCAGCTGCTGGACCGGCCGGGCCACCTCGGCGACCGGGTCATGCAGGTACACCTGGATGACCTCGGCCGCCGGCACGGTGGCGCCGTTGCGGAGTGTCACGGTGAACTGGCAGCAGCCGTCGGCCGGCCACTGCGGCGGTGAGCAGGAGCGGACGCTGACCCAGGTGACCGGGGCATAGGACAGTCCATGCCCGAAGGGGAAGAGCGGGGTGGGGTCGATGACGCTGACCTGGGTGCGCTGGCCCAGCGGGGCCGCGAGAAAGGTGGCCGGCTGGTTCGAGCCCGCGGCCGGGAAGCTGACTGGCAGGCGGCCGGATGGGTTGACCCGCCCGCTCAGCACGTCCGCCAGGGCCCTCGCTCCCTCCTCGCCGGGGTAGAAGCCGCAGACCGCGGCGGCCAGCCGGCCGGCCTGACGGGACAAGTCATACGGGCGGCCGGCCAGCAGCACCAGCACCACCGGCGTGCCGGTGGCCAGCAGCGCGTCGAGCAGTTCTTCCTGGCGGCCGGGCAGCGGCGCTGCCGCTGTACCTGATGCTGGACAAGCTCGGCCTGCTCGACAATCCGCTCGGGGTGGCCCTGCCGGAAGCCGCGTTCGGGCTGCCGCTCACGATCGTGATCCTGCGGCCGTTCATGCGCGAGATCCCCGGCGAACTGGAGGACGCGGCCGTGGTGGACGGGGCGACCCGCATCGGGTTCTTCCTGCGCATCCTGCTGCCGCTGTCCCGCCCAGCGCTGGTCACCGTGGCCGTGCTGGCCTTCGTCCAGAGCTGGAATCAGTACCTGATCCCGCTGCTCGTGTTCACCAGCCAGGGACGATTCACGCTGCCGCTGGGAGTGGCGAACTTCCAGACGGAGCACGCGCAGGACACGGCGAGCATCCTGGCGTTCACGGCCCTGTCCATGCTGCCCGCGCTGGGTTGCTTCATCTTTGCCCAGCGGCATCTGGTGGGCGGGTTCACCGGCGCGGTCAAAGGCTGATACCGCGGGCTGGGTGAGGCCTGTTAACCCGCCCGCCCAGTCAGCCCGCCCAGTCAGCCTTCCCGGTCGGCTCCAGCCAGTCAGCCTCCCCGGTCTGCTCCGGCCGCCCGGCGGATGCCCGCTCCCGGCGCTGCCGCATCGGACGCGCGTTCCATCATCGTCTCGATCGGGGACTCCGGCCGCATCGCGCTCATCGCGAATTCGACCGGGCAGTTGGCCCCGTCGTAGGTGGTCCTGGTGACCCGCAGCACCGGGCTGCCCGGCCTGAGTTCCAGCAGCTCGGCTTCGGGGCCACCCGCCGGGGCGGCGGTGAATACCTGCCTGGCCCGCATGATGCGGACCCCGTAGCGTCCCTCGATGGTCGCGTACAGCGAGTCCTCGAGCAGGGATTCTGCGCCGAGCCCGGCAAACCGTGCGCAGGGCAGCCAGGAATGCTGGACCGCGAGGGGGCGGCCGTCCACGATGCGTACCCGCTCGATGGTGACCGTCGCCGCGTGCGCCGCGAGTTGCAGCGCCTGCCGGGCCAGGTCCGTCGGCTGCTCCACCGCAGCCTTGATGAGCCTGCTCTCCACGTCCCGGCCCTGGCTGCGCATCTCCTCGGTGAAGCTCAGCAAGGCGCCCACCCGCCTGGTGGGCAGGCGCTCGGCCGCGAAGGTGCCCAGGCCCTGGCGCCGGACGACGATGCCCTCGCCGGCCAGCGCCCCGATCGCCTGGCGGACCGTCATCCGGGCCACGCCGTACCGCGCGGCGAGGTCGGTCTCGGACGGCAGCCGGTCGCCGGCGGCCCATTCGCCGACCGTGATCCTCATCCTCAGGTCGTCCCGGATGCTCACGTGAACGGGCTTAGTCATGACTCTTCCTGGGATAGATGACGCGAGGTCATCACGAGTCGGACCGTGGGGCGGCCCGCCCGGAGTCCGGGCGGCGAGCCCGGTAATACGTGACACCCCACTGACCACATCGAAATGTTATCCATTGCCAACCGTTCTGCTGCACCCGGGAGAAGTTACAGGCATTCTTTCGTGACGCCAAAACAAACTGTGAATACTGCTTGTGGGCTCAGAGTATAAGCACCAGGGCGTGCCGCAAAGCTGTTCTGGCTATGTCGACAGGTAGGGCGCACTGTAAGGTCAGGCTTTAGTAATGGGCCCGCCAGGGATACGTCATACGCGAAGGTAGCAGTGGGGTCAGAGGGCTGCAATCACATCGCCCCGGAGGCTGGCATACTCGTCGGAATCTCGCCCTACCGTCAGTCCTACGCATTAGCGCGCAATTGCGCCGCGCGCGGCGAGGTGTCCGGACGGCCCGCCGGGAATCATGACGCTGGCCGCGGTCCCGTCTGAGCGCAGCGCCGATTCGCGGGCGCACTTCAAAATGCCTCCGTCAGTTAATGCCTCCGCCTGACCGGCCTTCCCTGATCCGCTCGCCTGGCCGGCCGCGCCTGACCGGCCAGCGATGCTCCCAGGGGTCAGGCCGGGACTGGCATTCCGCTCATCGCGACGCTGACCACCACGACCGGGCAGGGAGCGTGCCGCAGGCAGGCCCGGGCCACCGGGCCGATGCCATCGGGCGCGCAACCGGCGCTGCCCAGCACCAGCATCTCGGCGCCGTCGGCGTGATCGAGCAGTACCCGGGCCTCCAGCCCTTCCGCGATCTCCACGGTGACCGCGACCGGGGGTGCGTCGCTGACCGCGGCCGTCACCTCATCCTCGAGCCGTTGCCGGGCGTCTAGGAGGTCTTCCGTGCGATCCGGGGGACACGCATGCGAAGCGTAGGGTGCTACCCGCTTCGCGGCGTCCTCCCAGGCCCGCACCACGTGCAGGGTCGTCCCCCGCAATCCCGCTTCGCGAACTGCCCATCGCAGGGCGGCCAGTGAGGCCGATGAACCGTCTGCGCCCACCACGATGCGCTGCAGCCCCAGGTTCTGATTCAGCGCCGTACCTCCTTCACAGAGTCAGTCGGGAGGGCCAGCGTTCCAACGCGTCACCCGCCGCGTCCTGCTGCCGGAGGTACAAATACCCAGTGCTGGCTACTCTCACCCACTTGGGCGGTTACGCAACGGAACTTCACCCTCTGACCCAGCCTCGTGAGTGCAGCCTCGCCCGCCGGAGGCGGCCAGGGAAGGGACTTTGTGCCCTAAATGTCAGGAAACAGCCCGGGGCCGGACACCTGAGCCGCGCAACCGGACCGCATCGAGCGCCGGCGCCGGGAGCGGTGATCCGTGGTATCCGGCGACCTGGCCGAAGCGCTCGCCGTGGCCCCAGTCGCGGGCCGCGTCAATGATGTCCTGGGGGGTGGTCCCCACGAAGTTCCACCACATCACCACCGGCTGGTCCAGCGGCTCACCGCCGAGCAGGAACAGCTCGGCGTCCGCCGCCGCGGCCAGCGTGACCTGATCCCGGCCGGTGGGCAGGTACAGCAGGGTCCCGGGGGCGAGCGCGGTCCCGTCGGCCTCCGCCGTCCCGGCGGCCATGAAGATCACATGCTCATAGCCGGGCTCCAGGCCGAGCTGGCCGCGGGTGTCGCGGCCCGCGCGCAACTGGGCGCCTACCACCGGGGAGAAGACGGTGGCCGGAGAGCGCACGCCCGCCAGCGACCCGGCGAACACGGTGATCTTGAATCCGGCCAGCCCCGCCGCTGGCAGCTCGGGATGGTGCTCGAAGTCCGGCGCCACCTGCCGCTGTGAGCCGGGCAGGGCCAGCCAGAGCTGGACGCCGTGCAGCCATGGCTCGTGCTCGCTGGGCGACTCCTCGGCATGGGCGATCCCCCGCCCGGCGGTCATCAGGTTGAGCTGGCCGGGCCGGATCATCTGCTCACTGCCCAGGCTGTCGCGGTGCAGCACGTTCCCGTCCAGCAGCCAGGTGACGGTCTGCAGGCCGATGTGCGGGTGCGGCGGTACCTGCATCCCGGCCACGCCGTCCACCGACGCCGGGCCGTAGTGGTCCACGAAGCACCAGGCGCCGACGCTGCGCCGGTGCCGCAGCGGCAGCAGCCGGCGGACCTCGATGTCCCCGACCCGGGCCACCCGCCCCGTGGTCAGCTCGCCCGTGGTCAGTGCCGTGCCAGGTCGCCCGTGGCCAGGTCGCCCGTGCTCAGGTCGCCTGGCTGGCCGTCCGGGCCAGGCGTGCCCGGGACGGTCACATCCGCGTCGGCAGTGCTCATGTCCCCATTCTGCGCCCGACGCCCTGCCCTGGACCCGCTGGCCAGCGGACCGCTGGTCAGGCCACCAGCGTCTTGACCGCGGCGGTCAGCTCGGTCAGGGCACCCTTGGCGTCGGAAAAGAACATGCTGGTCTTCGGGTCCACGTAGAGCTCGTTGTCGATGCCCGCGTAGCCGTGTCCCATTGACCGCTTGATCACGATGATGCTCCGGGCCTGGTCCACGTCGAGGATGGGCATCCCGGAGACCGGGTTCCCGGGCCGCCGCGCGGCCGGGTTGGTCACGTCGTTGGCCCCGATGACCAGGGCCACGTCGGTCCGCGGGAACTCCGGGTTGATCTCGTCCATCTCCTTGAGCTGCGGGTAGGGCACGTTGGCCTCGGCGAGCAGCACGTTCATGTGCCCGGGCATCCGGCCCGCGACCGGGTGGATCGCGTAGCTCACCTCCACCCCGCGCTCCTCCAGTACCGCGGCCAGCTCGGCCACCTGGTGCTGGGCCTGCGCGGCGGCCAGCCCGTAGCCGGGCACGATGATGACCTTCTGCGCGTAGGCGAGCTGGATGGCGGCGTCGTCGGCCTGGATGGACCGCACGTCACCGCCGGGACCTTCGATCGCCGGGCCGCTGTCGCCGGTGCCGAACCCGCCCACGAGGATGTTGCGGATCGACCGGTTCATCGCATCGGCCATCAGCTTGGTGAGGATGCCGCCGGACGCGCCGACCAGCGCCCCCGCGATGATCAGCGCCCAGTTGCCGATGACGAACCCGGCCATGGCCACCGCGGTGCCGGTGAACGCGTTCAGCAGCGAGATGACGACCGGCATGTCCGCGCCGCCGATGGGCAGCACCATGGTCACGCCGAAGACCAGCGCGGCCAGGATGATGATGATCAGCACGGCGACGCTCGGCGTGGCGATCATGTAGATCGCGCCGCCGACCCCGATGGCCGCGGCCGCGATGTTGACGGCCCGCGAGCCGGGGAAAGTGATCGGAGACCCGTCGATCAGCCCCTGCAGCTTGCCGGCGGCGATGATCGACCCGGAGAACGTCACGGCGCCGATCAGCACGTCCAGGATCGTGGTGATCGTGGTGGACTCGGCCACGCCGGACGAGGCGAGCCTGACGTAGTCATCGATCGCGACCAGGGCGGCGGCGCCGCCGCCGACCGCGTTGAACACGCTGACCAGCTGGGGCATGGCGGTCATCTCGACGGTGCGGGCCGCGTAGAGCCCGGCGCCGCCGCCCAGCAGCGCGCCGGCGATGATCACGATCCAGCCGGTGAGGCTGACCGTGCCCGCGTGGATGACCAGGGCCAGGGTGACGGCGATGGCGAGGACCATGCCGCCGGTGGAGACCTGGTTGCCGCGCCGCGCGGAGGCCGGGGAGTTCATCAGGTGCAGGCCGAGCACGAAGCAGGTCGCCGCGCCCACGTACAGCAGCTGGGTGATCCAGTCGAAGGCGCTCATGAAGGGCGGCCGGGCTGGGCGGTGGTCGTCCGGGCCGGGGCCTGGCCGTTGCCGCTGACCGCGGCCGGGGCGGCGGGCGCCGGGGTGCGCGTGCGGCGGAACATCTTGAGCATCCGCCCGGTGACGGCGTAGCCGCCGACCACGTTCATCGCCGCGAACGCGGACGCCACGAAGGCCAGGATGTAGCCCAGCGGGTCGTGCGCGGTGACCGCGATGAGCATCGCGCCGGCCAGCACGATGCCGTGGATCGAGTTGGCCGCCGACATCAGCGGCGTATGCAGGGTGGCCGGCACCTTGCTGATCACCTCGAAGCCGACCAGCAGGGCCAGGACGAAGATCGTTATGTCAGTGAGCAGTTCCGTGGTCACGGGGTAGCACCTCCGGGCGAGCCAGCACCAGGCGTCGATTCAGCGAGCAGGGCAGCGGTAGCAGGGTGGATAACGGCCCCCTCGTGGGTGATGACCACTCCAGCCTGGATCTCGTCGCCGGGGTCAATGGCCAGCGCGCCGTCCTTGACCAGGTACAGCAGCAGCGTAGTGATGTTCCGGGCCAGGAAGGCCGACGAGGCGGCGGGCACGCTGGCCGCCAGGTTCCCGGCGCCGATGACGGTGACCCCGTTCCCGGTGACGATCGTCTCGCCCGGCACGGATCCCGCCACGTTGCCGCCGAGCGGGCCGGACCCCATGTCCACCACGACCGCTCCGGCGGCCATCTCCTTCAGCGCGTCCTCGGTGACCAGCAGCGGCGGCTTGCGCCCCGGCACCTGGGCGGTCGTGATGACCACGTCATGGCGGGCGATATGGCCGGCCAGCTCGGCCTGCTGGGCCTGCCGCTCCTCGTCGGTGAGCGCCCGCGCGTAGCCGCCCTCGCCCGCCGCGTCTCGCACCGAGGCGAGTTCGATGAAGGTGCCGCCGAGCGATTCCACTTCCGTCTTGGTCTGCGGCCGCACGTCGTAGGCGGACACCACGGCGCCGAGCCGCCGCGCGGTGCCGATCGCCTGCAGCCCGGCCACCCCGGTACCCAGGATGAGGACCTTGGCCGGCCGCGCGGTGCCCGCCGCGGTGGTCAGCATGGGGAAGAACCGGCCGAACGTGGCCGCCCCGATCAGGGCGGCCTTGTACCCGGCCACGTTGGCCTGCGAGCTCAGCGCGTCCATGCTCTGCGTCCGGGTCAGCGTCCGGGGCAGCCCGTCCAGGCTGATCGCGGTCACGCCCTGGGCGGCCAGCGCCGCGGCCAGGCCGGGATCGGCCAGCGGGCTGAGCAGGCCGAGGATGGCCTGGCCCGGCCGCAGCGCGGCCGCCAGCTGGCGGTCCGGCTTACCGACCATCACGATCAGGTCGGCGTCGGCGAGCAGCTCGGCCCGGCTGACCACGGTCGCGCCCGCTTCCGCGTAGGCACTGTCGGCCAGCCATGCGCCGTCCCCGGCCCCGGATTCGACGAGTACCTCGAGCCCGGCGCCGCGCAGCCGCGCGATCATCTCCGGGACGAGCGCCACCCGGCGCTCGCCGGGCGCTGACTCCTTGACGACAGCTACCTTCATGGACGCGACCTCACGATGTCAGGGCGTGGACGGAAGGCAGCCTAATCCGCATGCGACTCGGCGGTCAGAGGCCACCGTCCCGCCGCACGGGGGACCTCCGGGCATGATCGCACAAGATCACCCTCCGGGCTCCAGTATCGCCGGCGACCCTACCCCTGGCCTCCCCCGCCCGGGGGAGGCCAGGGGTTCCTGTGACCGCCGGGCCCTCTGTGCCGCCAGTGACCGCAGTCCGTCCTGCCTGGGGTTCCTGTCGTCGTCGGGCGCCCATATGAGCAGGGTAGAGAGCTGACCGCTCCGCAGCGGGATGAAGGTCAGCTGGCGCGGCGAAGGGCGGCGCTGATCCGGTCGCCCGCGGTGACCACGGCGTTGGCGTGCAGCCGGCCCGGGGAGCGGGTCAGCCGCTCGATGGGGCCGGACACCGACACCGCCGCGATGACCTTGCCGCCCTGGCCCCGGACCGGGGCGGAGACCGAAGCGACCCCGGCCTCGCGCTCGGCCACGCTGGCCGCCCAGCCCCGCCGCCGTACCTGGGCCAGTGACGCCGCGCTGAACTTGGCCCCGCGCAGCCCCCGGTGCAGCCGCTCGGGCTCCTCCCAGGCCAGCAGCACCTGGGCCGCGGACCCGGCGGTCATCGGCAGCGCCGTGCCGACCGGCACGGTGTCGCGCAGCCCGGTGGCCCGCTCCGCGGCGGCCACGCAGATCCGGCTGTCCGCCTGGCGCCGGTAGAGCTGCGCGCTTTCCCCGGTGAGATCGCGCAGCCCGATCAGGACCGGCTGGGCCACGGCGAGCAGCCGGTCCTCGCCCGCGGCGGTGGCCAGCTCGGCGATCCGCGGGCCCAGGATGAACCGGCCCTGGGCGTCGCGGGCCAGCAGCCGGTGCCGTTCCAGCGCCACCGCGATCCGGTGCGCGGTCGGCCGGGCCAGGCCGGTGGCCTGGACCAGCTGGGCGAGCGAGGCCGGGCCCGACTCGAGGGCGGACAGGACGGCCGCTGTCTTGTCCAGCACGCCGACTCCGCTAGAGTTGTCCATGGTCCGATATTGCCGTCTCGCAATGCGAGACGCAAGTCGGGGACCGGGCCCCTTGGGAGAGACAGCTTTTCCAGGTAGACGCCAGTTTCCAGGTCGACACCAGGTAGACAGGGACAAGGGGCCCCAGCTAGACGGTTCGCGACGAGGCGCCCGCTGAAAGGGGTTTGTTGCATGGGACGTACGCTCGCGCAGAAGATCTGGGATTCGCACGTCGTGCATCACGCCGACGGTGAGCCCGACCTGCTGTACATCGATCTCCACCTGATCCACGAGGTCACCAGCCCGCAGGCCTTCGACGGCCTCCGGCTGGCCGGGCGCGGCGTGCGCCGGCCCGACCTGACCGTCGCCACCGAGGACCACAACGTCCCGACGCTGGGGGTATCCGGCCCGGGGCTGCCGCTCGTGGGCCCGGGCAGCCCGGTGACCGACCCGGTCTCCCGGGTCCAGGTCGAGACGCTGCGCAAGAACTGTGCCGAGTTCGGCATCCGGCTCTTCCCGATGGGGGACGCCGGGCAGGGCATCGTGCACGTGATCAGCCCGCAGCAGGGGCTGACCCAGCCCGGCATGACCATCGTCTGCGGTGACTCGCACACCAGCACGCACGGGGCCCTCGGCGCGCTCGCGTTCGGGATCGGCACCAGCGAGGTCGAGCACGTGCTGGCCACCCAGACGCTGCCGCAGCAGCCGCCGGCCCAGATGGCGGTGAACGTGACCGGCGACCTGCCCTTCGGGGTGACGGCCAAGGACCTGATCCTGGCCGTGATCGCGCAGATCGGCACCGGCGGCGGCGTCGGCCACGTCCTGGAGTACCGCGGCGACGCGGTGCGGAAGCTGTCCATGGCGGGACGGCTGACCGTCTGCAACATGTCGATCGAGGCGGGCGCCCGGGCGGGGCTCATCGCCCCGGACGACACCACGTTCAGCTACCTGGAAGGCCGCGAGCACGCGCCGCGCGGCGCCGACTGGGAAGCCGCCCTGGACTACTGGCGGTCGCTGCCGACCGACGCCGACGCCACGTTCGACCAGGAGGTCACGCTGGACGCGGCCGCCCTGACCCCGTTCGTGACCTGGGGCACCAACCCCGGCCAGGCGGCCCCGCTCACCTCCTCCGTGCCCGACCCGGACGCGATGGACGACGCGGGCGACCGGGCCTCGGCGCTGCGCGCGCTGACCTACATGGGGCTGACCCCGGGCACGCCGCTCACCGACATCGCCGTGAACACGGTGTTCGTCGGCTCGTGCACCAACGGCCGGCTCGAGGACCTGCGCGCCGCGGCCGACGTGCTGCGCGGCAAGAAAGTCGCCGACGGGGTGCGGATGCTGGTGGTTCCCGGCTCGATGGACGTCAAGGTGGCGGCCGAACGGGAGGGCCTGGACGACGTCTTCACCGCCGCGGGAGCCCAGTGGCGCTCCGCGGGCTGCTCCATGTGCCTGGGCATGAACCCGGACACGATGGAACCGGGCGAGCGCAGCGCGTCCACCTCCAACCGCAACTTCGAAGGCCGCCAGGGCAAGGGCTCCCGCACCCACCTGGTCTCGCCGCAGGTGGCCGCCGCCACCGCGGTCACCGGCCGCCTCACCGCCCCCGCCGACCTTTAACCCGGAGGGAAACCAGCTATGGAGCCTTTCACCACGCATACCGGCCGCGCGATCCCGCTGCGCCGGGGCAATGTCGATACCGACCAGATCATCCCCGCCGAATACCTGAAGCGGGTCAGCCGTATCGGATTCGCCGACGGCCTGTTCGCGGCCTGGCGGGCCGATCCTGAATTCATTCTCAACCAGCCCGTCGCGGATGGTGCGACCATACTTGTGGCCGGACCCGATTTCGGGATCGGGTCATCCCGGGAGCACGCGGTCTGGGCGCTGAGTGATTACGGTTTCCGGGCCGTCATCTCCGCACGTTTCGGTGACATCTTCCGCAATAACGCGACAAAAGCGGGCCTGCTCCCGGTCCGGGTTTCCGCGGAATTCGCGGAGTCATTGCAGGATGCGCTCGAGGTGACTCCGGACACCGAGGTGACGGTGGATCTGGTCACCCGGGAAGTGCGCGCCGCCGGGCCGGCCGGCCCCGCCGAACTGCGGGCACCATTCGATATCGACGACTACACCCGGTGGCGGCTGATGGAGGGACTGGACGACATCTCGCTCACCCTGCGTTATGCAGATGAGATCACCAGTTTCGAGCAGCACCGGCCGCACTGGCTGCCCACGGCCGACGCAGTGTCCTAAGCACGGGGGCCTGAAAGTGCCCGCAGGACAGGAAATTCGGGCGTCTGGAGGCCGACACGCCGGGATTTTACGCGTAGGTGATTGTGCCCAAGCGCTGGATCGCCTAATTTCGGGCAGGTCAGAGGTCGCGGTTACGGCTCCCTGTCCGCGCGACCTCCCGTGGGGGACAACCGCAGGAGTGATTCATGAACAAGCGTGACTTGATCGATGCGATCTCCGGCCGGCTGGGGGATAAGAAGACCGCGACTGAGGCGGTTAACGCAGTGCTGGACACCATTCAGCACACCGTCGCCAAGGGCGACAAGGTCGCGATCACCGGGTTCGGCGTCTTCGAGAAGGCTGTCCGCCCGGCTCGCACCGCCCGTAACCCGGCCACCGGCGCCACCATCAAGGTGCCGAAGTCGTCTGTGCCCAAGTTCCGTGCGGGCGCGGACTTCAAGGCGGTCGTCAATGGCGAGAAGAAGGCCACGGCCACGAAGAAGCGCTAGTCGCTAATTCACGACCGGGGGCCCGCCAGTCCGGCGGGCCCCCGGTCGCGTTTATTGGCCCGGGCCCGTCAGCGCAGGCCGGGCGGGCCCCGGTCGCATTCAGCGCAGGCCGGGGGACTTGCTGAGGGCCGTGGCGATCAGACGGTCAATAAGTTCCCGCAACGAAAACCCGCTGGCGGCCCACATTTTGGGAAAATAAGACGCTGCGGTCATTCCGGGCATGGTGTTGATCTCATTGAGCACGATCTCGCCATCCGGCGTGTAGAAGAAGTCCACCCGGGCCAGCCCCTCGCAGGACACCGCCTCGAACGCGGCGCCGGCCAGGCGGCGCACCTCCTCCAGGTGATCGGCGGGGATCGGGGCCGGGATCTCCATCCCGTTCGCGTCGTCCAGGTACTTGGCCTCGAAGTCGAAGAACTCCTCGCCGCCGTCCACCATCAGCTGCCCGGGCATGCTGGTGTCCGGGGGCGCGCCGTCCAGCCCTTCCAGCACGGCACACTCGACCTCCCGCCCGGGGATGGCCTGCTCCACCAGGACCTTGCGGTCATAGCGCCGCGCGGTCTCGATCGACTCATACAGCCCGGCCAGGTCATCCGCCCGGGAGGTGCCGATGCTGGAGCCGCCGCGGGCCGGCTTGACGAACAACGGCCAGCCCAGCTCGCCGATCGCGTCCAGGACCCGCTTGCGCTCGGTCTCCGCCGCCCCGGGCGGCCAGTCCCGGTCGTGGACCACCACGAACGGGCCCACCGGCAGCCCCTTCGCCTTGAAGATCAGCTTCATGTACTCCTTGTCCATGCTGACCGCGCTGGCCAGCACCCCCGCGCCGACGTAGCGGACGCCCGCCATCTCGAGCAGGCCCTGCATGGTGCCGTCCTCGCCGAAGGGGCCGTGCAGCATGGGCAGGACCACGTCCACCTCGCCGAGCTCGCCGGGAATGGCCCCGGGCTCCGTGGTGGCCAGGGCGCCGGATGCCGGTGTGCCGGCGGCCAGTGCACCCGACGGGAGCGCGCCGGGTTCTGCGCGGGAGCCGCCGGCCGTCCACGGCAGCACCGCTGCCCCCGGCTCGGCGACCGCCTCGACCGACGGCAGCTGCCCGCCGGTGATGGCCAGCCGCTCCGGCTCGTCCGCGGTCAGCACCCAGCGGCCGTCGGGCAGGATCCCGATCGGGATGACGTCGTAGCGGTCCCGGTCGATGCAGGCCAGTACCGTCCCGCCGCTCGCGCACGAGATCGCGTGCTCCGGTCCCCGGCCGCCGAACACGACCGCGACCCGGATCTTGCGCTTCTGGTTCACGCCCGCTCCTCTCCCAGACCGTCCAGGGCCTGGTACACGTCTGCGATCAGGTCCTCGGCGTCCTCTAGACCGATGGAGAACCGTACCGCCCCCGGATCCATCCCCGCAGCATGCAGGGCCGCGTCGTCGAACTGCCGGTGCGTCGTGGAGGCCACGTGGCTGACCAGGGTGTGCGTGCCGCCCAGCGACGTGGCTACCTGGCCGACCCGCAGCCGGTCGGCGAGCTCGTACCCGGCCTGCCGGCCGCCATGCGGGGTCACCGTGACGATGGCGCCGAACCGGGTGCCCTCCGGCCCCGCGTCGAACAGCCGGATCGCCGTCTGATGCCCCGGATGCCCGGGCAGGCCCGGGTAGTCCACCCGGGCGACCGCGGGATGCCCGGCCACCGCGGCGGCGAACAGCATCGCGGTGGAGCACTGGCGTCCGACCCGCAACGGCAGCGTCTCCAGTCCCCGGCGGAGCAGGAACGCCTCGTCGGGGGCCAGGGCCCCGCCGGTGTCGACGCGCACCGCACGGACCTGGCTGATCAGGTCCGGCGCCCCGGACACGACCCCGCCGGTCGTGTCCGAGTGCCCGCCCAGGTACTTGGTGGCGGAGTGCAGCACCAGGTCCGCGCCGTGTTCCAGCGGCCGGCAGATCACCGGGGGCGCCATGGTGGAGTCCACCACCAGCAGCGCGCCGTGGGCGTGGGCGATCTCGGCCAGGGCGGGCAGGTCAGCCACGGCGGTGGTCGGATTGGCCACCGTCTCCGCGTACACGATCTGAGTCTCCGGCCGCATCGCCGCACGGACCTGATCGGTGTCGGTCACGTCCACGAAATCGGTCTGCACCCCGAACCGGGCCGCCACGTCGCGCAGGAAGCCGTAGGTGCCCCCGTAGACCGCGGCCGGCGCGACCACATGACTGCCGGCCCGCGTGAACGTCCAGAACACCGTGCTGATCACGGACATCCCGGAGGCGAAGGCCTGGGCCGCGGTCGGCCCGTGCGGGCCGGTCCCGTCCAGGCGGGCCCTGTCCAGGCGCTGGCCTTCCAGCGCGGCGACCGCGATGGCGAACGCGTCCGCGGTGGGGTTGTCGATCCGGCTGTAGCTGTAGCCCGCCGCCTCGCCGCTCAGCAGCGCCGCGTACTCGGCGCTGGAGGAGAAGGCGAACGCCGCGGTCCGGTACACCGGCGTGCCGAGCGGATGCTGCGCCGGGACCGGCGCGTGCGGCAGGTGTACCGCGCGGGTGTTCTCGCCGTGGCGGTCAGACGCCATAACGCTCCGGCTTGGCCGAGCGCGAGGTGAGCAGCATGGCCGCCTGGCTCAGGGCGATCTGCCCGTGCATCACGCCCACCACCACCTCGGTGATGGGCATCTCCACGGCGTGGCTGCGGGCCAGTTCCAGGATCGGCCCGGCCGACTTGGCGCCCTCGGCGACCTGCGTGCTGACCGCGGCCACATCGGCCACGGCCATGCCCCGGCCCAGCATCTCGCCGAACGCCCGGTTCCGCGACAGCGGGGAACTGCACGTGGCGACCAGGTCACCGAGACCGGCCAGGCCGGCGAACGTGTGCTGGTCCGCGCCGAGCGCCGCGCCGAGGCGGGTGATCTCGGCCAGCCCGCGGGTGATCAGGGTGGCCCGGGTGTTGTCCCCGGTGCCCATGCCGACCGCGATCCCGATCCCCAGCGCGATCACGTTCTTGACCGCGCCGCCCAGCTCGCAGCCGATCACGTCCGGGTTGGTGTACGGCCGGAAGTACGGGGTGTGGCAGTCCTGCTGGAGCCGTTTAGCCAGCGTGTCGTCGGTACAGGCGACCACGGTGGCGGCGTGCTGGCGCTCGGCTATCTCCCGGGCCAGGTTCGGCCCGGAAATGACCGCGATCCGGTCCGGGCCGGCCCCGGTGACGTCGGCGATCACCTGGCTCATCCGCTCATGGGTACCGAGCTCGATGCCCTTCATCAGGCTGACGAAGGCCGCCCCGGCGGGCAGCAGATCCCGCCAGGCCGTGAGGTGATGGCGCAGCGTCTGGGCGGGGACGGCCAGCACGACGAGGTCCGCCCCGTCCAGCACCCGGTCCGCGTCGGCGCTGGCGGTCAGCTCGGCCGGCAGCGTGATACCCGGGAGATAGTCCGGGTTCTCATGCCGCGCGTTGATCGTCGCGACCAGGTCTGGCCGGCGGCCCCACAGCCTGACCGGGGTGCCGGCGTCGCAGAGCACCTGGGCGAAGGTGGTGCCCCACATGCCGGCCCCCATGACGGCCGCGTTCACGTCGGCTTCGCCTCGCGCGGGTCGTCACCCGGTGCGGCCGGTACCGGGTTGTCAGGCGCCCCGTTATCCGGCACCGGGTTATCCGGGTCTGCGGAGTCCTGGCCGGCGGCATCGGCCTGTCCCCGGGCGGCCTGGCGTGCGGCCCGGCGGGCCAGGGCCGGGTGGTAGGGGGAGGCGGGCGGCTGCCCGCCGCGCAACTCGGCCAGCAGCTTCGCAATGTCGCCCATGATGGCGTTCGTGGCCCCGCGCAGCACGTCCCGGGTCAGCGGCTTCCCCTCGTACTCGCTCAGGTCCACGGGCGGCCCGGCCAGCATCCGGACCAGCTTGCGCGGCATCGCGTGCGGCTTGACCTCGCCGTACGGGAGGATGTCCTGCGCCCCCCACTGGGCGACCGGGATGACCGGGACCCCGGTGGCCAGGGCCAGCCGGGCCACCCCGGTCTTGGCCACCATCGGCCACTGGTCCGGGTCGCGGGTGGCGGTGCCCTCCGGGTAGATGATCACGCACTCGCCGTGGGCCAGGGCCTGCTCGGCGACCTTCAGCACGTTCGCCGCGTCGGCTTCCCCCCGGCGCACCGGCAGCTGGCCGAGCACCCGCAGGAACGGGCCGATCAGCTTCACGTCGAACGCCGACGACTTGATCATGAATGCCGGGTACCGCCCGGCCTCGTGCACGAACAGCGACATGGCCGGCCAGTCCGCGTACGACAGGTGGTTGGCCGCGACCAGCATGCCGCCCTCGCGCGGGAAATGCTGGTAACCCTGCCAGTCCCGCTTCATCAGCGACTTGATCAGCGGGGGGAGCACGACCTTGGTGCCGTTCCGCCACGCCTGGGAGTAACCCCGGTCCTTCCGCGCGCTCATCGCTGCCACCCGCTCATCCGGGGATCTCCCGCTCTCGTCCGGCTGGTCGTCATCGCAGTCAGTCTCCCGTTCCGCCCGCCACCGTGTACAGGCAAACCCGGACGAGGCAGACCCGGCGAGGCAAACGCCTCAGGGTAAACCTCTCCAGGCCAACCCGGGACGACGCTGTCCGCACGCCCGATCAACCCGCCGCGCTGAGCACAGTATGGTCACCGGTGTGACCGAGATGCCGCTCACCTGGTCGGTGGTGATCCCCGTCAAGGTACTTGCCCGGGCCAAATCCCGGCTCGCCGGCCTGGCCGGCCCGGCTCGGCCGGAACTGGCGCTGGCCATGGCGGCGGATACGGTCCGGGCGGCGGCGGCGTGCCCCGCGGTCGCGACCGTCGTCGTGGTGACGGACGACCCGGCGGCGGCCAGCACGCTGAGCGCGCTGGGGGCCTGGGTGGTCGCCGACGAGCCAGACTCCGGGCTCAATCCGGCCCTCGCGCACGGCGCGGCCGTGGCCGCGGCCAAGTGGCCGGATCGCGGCACGGCGGCGATGGCCGCGGACCTGCCCGCGCTGCGGCCCGCGGAACTCGACCGCGGGCTCCGGGTCGGCCGCCCAGTGGCCGGAGGCGTTCGTGGCCGACGCGGCAGGCACCGGCACCACGCTGTACGCGGCCCGGCCCGGGGCGGCGTTCCGGCCGCGTTTCGGGCCGGGTTCGGCGTCCCGGTACCGGGACGGCGGGGCCGCCGAGATCTTGCTGGCCGATGTGCCCAGCCTCCGGTCGGACGTGGACACCCCGGCCGACCTGCACAACGCGATCAGCCTGGGAGTGGGCCCGCGCACCGCCGAACTGGCCGCGCAGCTCAGCTGAGTCCCGGGCCTAACGGCTCGGGCGGCGACGTCGGCTCAGCCGGAACCCGACCACGATGAGATCCACCAGGATCACGGCGATGCCGATGAGCAGCAGGTAGAACAGGCCCTTCACGACCACGCCCACGATCCCCAGCGCGATGGCCACGATGACCAGGAGCAAGAACAGCACCATCCGAGGACTCCGATCCCGACTGCTCAGCGCCGGGCGAGGCGGCGCTCGCCGCTCGCCCCGGGCTGGTATTCGAGGTTGTAGTGCTTGAAGACCGCTTCCTCGTCACCGGCCGGCAGTTCCCCGTCGGTGTCGATGGACGGCGAGCCCTTCACCTGGCTGCGCGGGTAGCGGACCTTGAGGTAGCCCGGTCCCACGACGGCCTCGTTCAGGGGCACGAACACCAGCCGGTGCCGGGTCGGCAGGCCCACCGTGATGGTCGCGAACGAGGGCTCGTCACTGCCGGTATCGACGTATACGGACTCAAGCGTCCCGATCTTGTGGCCGGCGTCATCGACCACATCGTGGCCCCGCCATTCCCGGATATCAGCCGCCTCGAACATGCTGGCCCTCCTGAGCTCTCTGTGGCCGTACTACCCAGCCATCTCCTGGTCATCCGGAGATCGTCAGGGAGGTGCCTGGCGGATGCCTCAGCCGGGCAGCGCTGCGCCGCCCCGGACCGGAGCCGGGCAGCGGGCGGGAGGCCTAGATGTGCACGATGGGACAGGTCAGCGTCCTGGTGATACCGCTCACACACTGGATCTGGGCGACAACGAGCTTCCCGAGGTCATCTACGTTGCCCGCTTCGGCCCGGACGATCACGTCATAGGGTCCGGTTACGTCCTCGGCGAGGGTCACCCCCTTGATGTCCCCGATGCGGCGAGCGACGTCAGCGGCTTTTCCCACTTCGGTCTGCACGAGGATGTAAGCCTGGACCATGCGTCCTCCCGGAGGGGCCTCATTGCCTTCGGCCGGAATGGCCACGCTACCCTAAATTCAAAGACGGCAGCCGGGAGGGCCCCATCACCGTCTCGGATCTGGGTGAATTCGGGCTTATCGCGGCGCTGGCCGCCCGTTTCCCGCCGGCCCCGGGCACGCTGGTGGGCATCGGCGACGACGCGGCGGTGCTCCAGGCCCCCGACGGGCGCGTGGTCGCCAGCACTGATCTACTCGTCGAGAACCGGCATTTCCGCCGGGACTGGTCGTCCGCGCGCGAGATCGGCGGCAAGGCCGCGGCCCAGAACCTCGCGGACATCGCGGCGATGGGCGCGGTGCCCACCACCCTCCTGGTCGGCCTCGCGGCTCCCGCGGATCTGCCCGTGGCCTGGGCCGAGGACATGGCGGCTGGCCTGGCAGACGAGTGCTCCCGGGTCGGCGCGACCGTGGCCGGCGGCGATCTCTCCGGTGCGCCCCTGATCATGCTGGCGGTGACCGCACTGGGGAACCTGGAGGGCCGGGCCCCGGTCACCCGGGCCGGGGCCCGGCCCGGGGACGTGGTGGCCGTGGCGGGCGTGCTCGGCCATTCCGCGGCCGGCCTGGCCCTGCTCCGGGCCGGCCTATCCGAGCCCGCGGACCTGCTGGCCGCGCACCGCTGGCCGCATCCGGACTACCCGGCGGGGCCGGACGCGGCGCGACTGCGTGCCACGTCGATGATCGACGTCAGCGACGGCCTGGTGCAGGATCTCGGGCACCTGGCCGGGCAGAGCGGGGTCCGCATCGACGTGACCACCGCCCGGCTGCCGGTCAGTAACGTTCTGCGCGCCGCCGCCGATGCACTAGGCGGGCCGGATCCCCTGGACTGGGTGCTCACCGGCGGTGAGGACCATGGCCTGGTGGCCACCTTCCCGCCGGAGGTGCCCGTGTCCGCGCGGTGGTCCGTGGTGGGGCAGGTCCGTGAAGGTCAGGGCGTGTGGGTGGATTCGCGGCGATCTGAGGGGTTGTCCGGATGGAATCATTTTTGAGGCCCGAACAACCATCACTCCCCGTATCCATCAAATTACAAGCGTGTTACTACAGTTAGCCTGCCCTTTTCGTAGGTATAAACCCCCCAATGCGATCACCGGGCCAAAGAGCAGTACCCCGGCACCGGGCGCCGTCTGCGGCCGCCCGCGTGCGGGCCTGTGCGGCCCGCATCCTGGGCGCCGCAGGCCGCGGGCGGCGCGGCCCGGATGGGGTGCTGGCCAGCGCGGATGAGGTGCTGACCGGCCCGGATGACGTACTGGCCGGCCCGGATGACGGCGGGCCGCGGATGAGGCGGGCCCGGATGACGTGCTCGCGGGCCCGGGCGGCGCGCCTGGCCGCAGCCAGAGCCGGGTCCGGGCACGCGGGCCGCGCCGGCGCCGCTCATCGTCTGGCGGGAGGCGGATCAGCCCGGCACTGCGCAGGCTCGTCGTCACCCCCACGTTCGCCGCAGGGCTGGGCGTGGTCGTGGCCGCGTTCCTGGCGGCCAACATGTCCCGGACCGTGCTGCACTTCAGCGCCCCCATCCCCGGCAACCAGTGCTCGGCCGCGGGCTGTCACGCCCAGGAACCGCACGGTGGCACGCTCGCCTCCGCCCGCCCCGGGGTGCACATCACGCCCAGCGCCCCGGCGCCCGGCTCGGTCACCGCGATCCAGCCCGGTGGCAGCCAGCCCGGTGGCAGCCAGCCCGGTGGCAGCCAGTCCGGTGTTAGCCAGCCCGGTGGCAGCCAGCCCGGTGGTAGCCAGCCCAGTGGTGGCGGGCAGGGCGGGGCCGCGCCGGCGGCCGGGGGCAGCGGCGGGCCGCAGCCCAGCGTGGGCAGCCAGGCGTTCAGCATCACCTACCAGCAGGTCGAGCAGTGGCCGGGCGGCTTCGCGGACCAGATCACGATCCGCGGGCTCAGCGGGACCAGGGCCCAGACCTGGAGCCTGGCTTTCGGCTACCCCGGGGCGCGCATCGCGGGCGTCCAGGGCGCGCACTGGGAGCCGGGCCGGCCCGGGGCCGGGGTGGCGCAGGGCGTGTCGTGGCCCGGCTGGGGGCAGACGCACCGCTCAGCGGCCACGGTACGGCTCACGGTCATCGTGGAGGGCCAGCCCGCCGCGCCGTCAGGCTGCGCCTTCGACGGCCAGCTCTGCACGTTCGGCGGGCGCGCGACCCCGTGACTGGGGCCGGTCAGGTCCTGCGTCACCGGGGTGGGCACGGTGGACGCCCGGTTTTCGTTAGGGAAAATAAGACGCGTGACCGGCCGGGACCGGGGCTGACGGGCCGCCGGCCGGGCGGGCTAGCGGGTGACTTTGCCGGCCTTGATGCAGGACGTGCAGACCCGGACCCGCCGGCTGGTTCCCCCGGTGCGGGTCCGCATGATCTGGATGTTCGGGTTCCAGCGGCGCGGAGTCCGGCGGTGGGAGTGGGAGATGTTGTTGCCGAATCCCGGCCCCTTGCCGCATATCTCACAGACAGCAGACACGGGACGCTCCTTGCATGCAGGTGGATGGTGCTGGCCAATGTGCCCGGGCTCAGGCTGCGGACACGTCACCGCACCGCCGCGCCCTCGGGCAGGGCTCAGGATAACCGACCAGCCGCCCGGAGCGCGAATCAGCGCCGTCCCCGGGTGCCCGGCCCGCGTGGCCGGGCGCTTCTGTCGCCACCGCAGCCTATTCTGAGAGGCCATGGCGAGGCTTGATGACCGGCTCGACCGGGAGTTCGACCCGCGGACGGCCAAAGTCCTGGCCAAGGCGCTGGACGTGCACACCGTGGGCGAGTTGCTGCGGCATTACCCGCGCCGCTACGAGCAGCGGGGCGAGCTGACCGACCTGGCCTCACTGCGCGACGGCGAGCACGTCACGGTGCTGGCCCAGATCTCCGCCGTCACCACCCGCACCATGAAGAACCGGCGGGGCAAGCTGACCGAGGTGACCGTCACCGACGGCCGCGGCACGCTGACCCTCGCCTTCTTCCGCCAGCCGTGGCGCGAGAAGGACATGAAGCCCGGCCTGCACGGCCTGTTCGCCGGCCAGGTGTCCTCCTACGGCCGCAAACGCCAGCTCATCCACCCCGACTGCGAGCTGCTCGGCACCGCGGACCCGGGGACCGAGATGGCCGCCGAGCACGCGGCCGAGGTCATCCCGGTGTACCCGGCCACCAAGGATCTGGCGTCCTGGAAGATCGCCAAGGCGATGCGGACCGTGCTGGACACGCTCGACATCGCCGACGACCCGCTGCCCGCCGAGGTCCGCACCCGCTACGGCCTGCAGACCCAGCTGGCCGCGTGGCACGGCATCCACCGCCCGGTGGAGTTCGCCGACATCGAGCCCGCCCGGCTGCGGCTGAAGTGGGACGAGGCGTTCGTGCTCCAGGCCGTGCTGGCCCAGCGGCGGCGGGCCGAGGACGCGCTGCCGGCCACCCCGCGCATCCCGCGGCGCGGCGGCCTGCTCGAGGCGTTCGATGCCCGGCTGCCGTTCTCGCTGACCAAGGGCCAGCTGACCGCGGGCGAGGAGATCACCACCGCGCTGTGCCGGGAGCACCCCATGCACCGCCTGCTGCAGGGTGAAGTGGGCTCCGGCAAGACGTTGGTGGCGGTCCGGGCCATGCTCCAGGTCATCGACGACGGCGGGCAGGCGGCCCTGCTCGCCCCCACCGAGGTCCTGGCCCAGCAGCACTACCGCTCCATAACGCAACTGCTCGGCCCGCTCGCCCGGGCCGGCGAACTCGACGGCGCGGAGCACGCCACCCGGGTGGCCCTGCTCACCGGGTCGCAAGGGGCCAAGGTGCGCCGGGCGGCGCTGGAGGAGGTGGCCTCCGGGGCGGCGGGCATCGTGATCGGCACCCATACCCTGCTGTATCACCGGGTCCGGCTCGATGATCAGATCGTTTTTGCTGATCTGGGCCTGGTGGTGATCGACGAGCAGCACCGGTTCGGGGTGCAGCAGCGGGACGCGCTGCGGGAGAAGGCCCGGGACAGCCGCCCGCACGTACTGGTCATGACGGCCACGCCCATCCCGCGCACGGTGGCCATGACGGTGTACGGCGACCTGGACGTGTGCACGCTGAGCGAGCTGCCCGCCGGGCGGGCGCCGATCACCACGCACGTGGTGCCCGCCGCGGACAAGCCGCACTACCTCGCGCGGACCTGGGAGCGGCTCCGCGAGGAGGTGGCGGGCGGCGGCCAGGCGTACGTGGTCTGCCCGCGCATCGGCGCCGAGGACAGCGCCGGGGAGCCTGGCCTGGAGGCGGAGGCGGGGGAGGACTCCGAGGCGGCCGGGGGCGACGACGGCAGCGACGGTGAGTACCAGCTCTACGAGGAGGACGCCGAGCGGCCGCCGCGGTCGGTCGTGGACCTGATGGCCGAGCTGGCCGACGGGCCGCTGGCCGGGCTGCGGATGCGCATGCTGCACGGGCGGATGCCCGCTGATGACAAGGACGCGGCCATGCGCGCCTTCGCCGACGGATCGGTGGACGTGCTGGTGGCCACCACGGTCGTGGAGGTCGGCGTGGACGTGCCGAACGCCACCATCATGGTGATCATGGATGCGGACCGGTTCGGCGTGTCCCAGCTGCACCAGTTGCGCGGCCGGGTCGGCCGCGGCGGCAAGCCCGGGCTGTGCCTGCTGGTCACGGACTCGCCGCCGGGCAGCCCGGCCCGGGAGCGGCTGGAGGCGGTCGCGGCCACCGTGGACGGGTTCGCGCTGTCCCGGCTCGACCTCGAGCAGCGCCGGGAGGGCAACGTGCTGGGGGCCGTCCAGGCCGGCCGCAAGTCCGGGCTGAAGATGCTGACCCTGCTGCAGGACGAGGAACTGATCGTGCAGGCCCGGGTGGAGGCTCAGGCGCTGGTGGACGGCGATCCCCAGCTGGCCGCCCACCCCGCCCTGGCCGGTGCGATCCGGACGCTGCTGGACGAGGAACAGGCCAAGTTCCTGGAGAAAGCGTGAGCCGGCCGCGGTGCACGGGCTGGCCGGGGGCGCCGCGGTGACCAGGGTTATCGCCGGCGCGGCGCGGGGCCGCCGGCTGGCCGTCCCGGGGGGCCGGCTGACCAGGCCGACCAGCGACCGGGCCCGGGAAGGGCTGTTCGGCACGCTCGCGGCGGTGCACGGCCCGCTGGACGGCGCGGGCCTGCTCGACCTGTACGCGGGTTCCGGGGCAGTAGGCCTGGAGGCGCTGTCGCGGGGCGCCCGGCGGGTGCTGTTCGTGGAGGCGGACGCGCGCGCCGCCCGGGTCATCCGGGACAACATCGCCACGGTCGGCCTGGCCGGGGCCGAGCTGGTCACCGACCGGGTGGAGCGGCTGCTCAGCCGGGGGCCGGCCGGGCCGGACCGCTACGACCTGGCCGTCGCCGACCCCCCGTACGCCGTCACCGACGAGGAGGTCAGCGGGATGCTGGCCGCGCTGGCCACCGGCGGGTGGCTGGCCCCTGAGGCGGTCGTCGCCGTCGAGCGGGCCACCCGATCCGGGCCGGTCAGCTGGCCGGCCGGGTACACGCCGGACCGGTCCCGTCGCTACGGTGATACGACGTTCTGGTACGGTCTCGCCGCAGGCGCCCAGTCGACCGCAGAGTTGACGGAATTACCGTGATGGGCAGCGCAAATGTAGTGCCGGAAGGGCGTGACCGCGTGCGTCGTGTCGTCTGTCCAGGCTCGTTCGACCCGGTGACCAACGGTCATCTCGACATCATCAGCCGGGCGGCGTTGCTGCACGATGAGGTCCTCGTCGTCGTCGGTGCCAACCAGTCCAAACACGGCCTGTTCACGGTGGAGGAACGGGTCGAGATGCTCCGCGAGGTGACCTCCGGCCTGAAGAATGTCGAGGTCGGGGTGTTCACCGGGCTGCTGGTCGAGTTCTGCCGGGTGAACGGGGTCTCGGCGATCGTGAAGGGCCTGCGCGCGGTCAGCGACTTCGAGTACGAGATGGAGATGGCGCAGATGAACTACCGTCTCGCGGAGGTCGAGACGCTGTTCATCGCGGCCAATCCCGTGTACAGCTTCCTGCGGTCCAGCCTGGTCAAGGAGATCTGCCGGTACGGCGGCGACGTCACGTCGCTGGTCCCGGAGCTGGTGTTCGAGCGCCTCCAGGAGCGGCTCGGCTCGGCCCGGGCGGACCACGGGGGCTGACCACGGCGCCTGGATCGGTCCGGTCACCGGGCTGGATCGGTCCGGTCACCGGGCTGGATCGGTCCGGTCACCGGGCCGGACGGGCCGCACCGCCGCTCAAGTTGGGAATCGGCTGGTACCCGGGTAGGCTGATCAATCCAACCCCTTCGCCAGACACCGTACTTGCTATGCCACAGTCACGAAAAAACTCGTCGGCGCGACTCGATCCGCGCAAGCCCCTGGTCTTCAGCACTCTCGACCTCGGCCGCAGTCCCGGATCGGAGTACTCGCAACAGCGCACCGTCCCGGCTCCCGCGTACGCCCACGCCGGGCTGGCTGGCGTGCCCGAGGGCAGCGACGTGGAGCTGGACGTGCGGATGGAGGCGGTGTCGGAGGGTGTTCTGGTCACGGCGACAGCCCGGGCCCAGATCACCGGGGAGTGCGCGCGGTGCCTGGAACCGATCAGCCAGCCGATCGAGGTCCAGGGCCAGGAATTGTTCGCCTATTCCGCGGACGACGGCCCGGCCGACGCTGAAGGGTACTCTCTCCAGGGAGACCTGCTCGATTTCGAGCCGGTCCTGCACGATGCGCTCGTACTCGCGGTCCCGCTGGCGCCCCTGTGCCGGGAGGATTGCCCAGGGCTGTGCGTGGAGTGCGGCGTGCCACTCGCCCAGGCCGGGCCCGACCACGGGCACGGCCCGGCCATCGATCCGCGGTGGGCCGGCCTGCAGCAGGCCGCCGCACAGTTCGGTGGTCCTGGCGCGGGAGAACCCGGGCTGGATGAGACAGAAATGAACGGGAACGGCCGGCGGGCAACCTCCGCGGGCGAACCGGACGACTGAGTTCAGAGTTAAGGAGAGTTAACGTGGCTGTTCCCAAGCGGCGGATGTCACGCAGCAACACCAGGTCCCGCCGGTCGCAGTGGAAGACGTCCGCGCCGGCCCTGGTGCGCTGCCCGCAGTGCCGGGACCCGAAGCTTCCGCACACGGCCTGCCCGACATGCGGAACCTACAACCGTCGTCAGGTGATCACACCAACCTGATGCGCTGAAAGGGCACGGCGTGAGAGGCGGGTCAAACGGCAGCGCAGCAGGCGAACCGGATAGTTCGGAACTGCTGCGGGCCATCGACACCGGGATGAGCCCGGAGTTGCTGGAGCGCGCCCTCACGCACCGTTCCTACGCGTATGAGAACGGCGGGCTGCCCACCAACGAGCGGCTCGAGTTCCTCGGCGACGCGGTCCTCGGCCTGATCGTCACCGACACCCTGTTCCGCCGCTACCCAGACCTTCCCGAGGGCCAGCTGGCCAAGCTGCGGGCGGCCGTGGTGCAGATGCGGGCCCTGGCCGAGGTGGCGCGATCCCTCCGGCTCGGCTCCTATGTGCGGCTCGGCCGGGGCGAGGAGGGTACCGGCGGGCGGGACAAGTCGTCGATCCTGGCCGACACCCTCGAAGCGCTGATCGGCGCGGTGTACTTCGAGTGCGGCCTGCCGGCCGCGCACAGCCTCGTGCACCGGCTGTTCGATCCGGTGATCGACCGCTCCGCGGGGCTCGGCGCCGGCCTGGACTGGAAGACCTCACTGCAAGAACTCACCGCCTCCGGGTACCTGGGCGTCCCCGAGTATCACGTCGAGGAGAGCGGGCCCGACCACCAGAAGTTCTTCCGGGCGTCGGTCCGCGTCGGCGGCCGGACGTACGGCTCCGGATCGGGACGGTCGAAGAAGGAAGCTGAGCAGCAGGCGGCGGAGGCCGCCTGGAAAGCGATCAGCAGCATCAACGAGAGCGGCCCGGATGCCGCCGCCGGAGGCGTCTCGGCGAACGGCACGGCTGGCGGTGCGGCAGCCGTGGGCGGGCCGGTGGTCGTTCCCCCCGTCCCGCCTGCGGCCGAGGGCGGCGCCGAGCCAGCCGGCGGCTGACTCGTGCCGGAACTCCCCGAGGTCGAAACCGTCCGCAGCGGCCTCGACAAGCACGTGGTAGGTCGCACCATCGACACCGTCGAGGTGCTGCACCCCCGGGCGGTGCGGCGTCATCTGGCCGGGCCGGCCGACTTCGAGGCGGTGCTGCGCGGCCGGACCTTCACCGGCGCACGGCGCCGGGGCAAGTACCTGTGGCTGCCCGTCGCCGACGATGCCCTGCTCGCCCACCTGGGGATGAGCGGTCAGTTGCTGGTCGGCGATCCGGAACGTCCCGTGTCCGGGCACGTCCGGGTCCGGTTCACCTTCACCGACCAGGGTCCTGACCTGCGTTTCACCGACCAGCGGACGTTCGGCCACCTGGTCTGGGCCAGCGGCGGGGCGCAGCTGCCGCCGCTGATCGCGCACATCGCCCCCGACCCTTTCGAGCCCGCCTTCGATGACGAGGTGTTCATCGCCCGCCTGCGCGCCCGCCGGACCGGGCTCAAGCGGGCCCTCCTCGACCAGTCCCTGGTCAGCGGGATCGGCAACATCTACGCCGACGAGGCCCTATGGCGGGCCCAGCTGCACTGGGCCCGGGCCACTGAGACGCTCAGCCGCGCCGAGGCCGTCCGCGTCCTCGCCGCGGTCCGGGAGGTTCTGGCCGACGCGCTGCGGGCCGGCGGCACCTCGTTCGACACCCTTTACGTAAACGTCAACGGGGAGAGCGGCTATTTCTCGCGGTCACTCTGCGTATACGGACAGGAGGGTGAGCCCTGCCCGAGGTGTGGTTCGCCGGTCCGCCGCGACCCGTTCATGAACCGATCCGCCTATAGCTGCCCGCGATGCCAGCCACGACCGCGCTCTCGGCGCTATCATGGTGACCTGCACGATCGCTCAACTTGACCGGATACTCGCGGGGTGGGACCCTAGTGGTGTTACCTGCGCGCGCATTCTCGCGATGCTTCGCGTGTGCGCCCACTCTGGTCACTCAGTGTGGAGGACCCATTACAATGGCGAAGGCTCTACTCGGCCACGTCGGCGGGCCTGATCCCCGCATCGTCTCTGAGATGCGCCGCCTTCAGCAGCGAGTACGCGACCTGGAGGCTGAGCTAGTCAGGCTCCAGGACGTGAACGACGCGCTTGCTGCGGAAGTCGGACCAGAATTGCTTGTCGCTGATCGGGAGCGCGAGCCGGCCCTCACCTGAGGGGCCGCTGTAGTTATCACGGACCAGGGACGTTCCGGGCGGCGTCTCTATTCGCTGTAGCCACCAGTTAAAGGTTTGGCGACGATCCGGTAATAATTGCACCGCCCGGGGTTTTGCCGTACCCGGCCGTTCTGCGGATAACGCAAATTTCGCCGCTAATGCGAACATAACCTGCTGCCTGGCGGGCGTGCTACGCCTCGTGGCATTTTGTTATGCCCATGAGTCGTGTCGGGCTGGCGGTGACCCTGAGTTCGCCGGTGATCCTGGGTTCGCCGGTGTCCTGGTGCACGGCGGTGTTCTTGCGTCCGCCGGTGTTCCTGGGTTCAGCCGGTGTTCCTGGGCCGCTGAACTCGGTGAGCGGGCCGCCCGCACAGAATCCAGGCCCCGCCCCGGACCTGCGGGGTTATCGCGAATCCCCGGGAACGTCGGCTCCTCACGGTAAGGTGCGGACAGTTGGCGTGCCGGAGCAGCGTTGCACGGGGGTAACAGGGCTTCCGGCTGACCGGGCCCACGGATGTGGCTAGTGCCCAGAGGGGGAGGGGAGCCGGCAGGTGTACCTGAAGACCCTCACCCTGCGCGGCTTCAAATCTTTTGCCTCCGCCACCACCCTCCGCTTCGAGCCGGGTATCACCTGCATCGTCGGTCCCAACGGGTCGGGCAAGTCCAACGTGGTGGACGCCTTCTCCTGGGTGATGGGCGAGCAGGGGGTGAAGACCCTGCGGGGCGGCAAGATGGAGGACGTGGTCTTCGCGGGGACCGCGTCCCGCCCTCCGCTCGGCCGGGCCGAAGTCACCCTCACCATCGACAACAGCGACGGCGCGCTGCCCATCGAATACGCCGAGGTGACGATCAGCCGCCTGCTCTTCCGGTCCGGGCAGAGCGAGTACTCGATCAACGGTGACCACTGCCGGCTGCTCGACGTCCAGGAACTCCTGTCCGACTCGGGCCTGGGCCGCGAGATGCACGTGATCGTCGGTCAGGGCCAGCTGGACCAGGTACTTCACGCCGGGCCGGAGGCCCGTCGGGCGCTGATCGAGGAAGCGGCGGGGGTGCTGAAGCACCGCCGCCGCAAGGAGAAGGCGCTGCGCAAGCTCGAGGCGATGCAGACCAACCTGACCAGGCTGGTGGACCTGACCGCGGAACTGAAGCGCCGCCTCAAGCCGCTCGGCCGCCAGGCGGCCATCGCCCGCCGGGCCGCCGTCATCCAGGCTGACCTGCGCGACTCCCGGCTCCGGCTGCTCGCCGACGACTACGTCACCGCGTCCGCCGAACTGCGGCGCGACCAGACCGACGAGGCGGCCGCGCTGGCCCGCCGCGCCGAACTGGAGCGGGTCCTGACCCAGGCGCGCCAGCGGGAGGCCGAGCTGGACAGCGACGAGCAGCAGCACGCTCCCCGCCTCGCCGCCGCTCAGGAGGCCTGGTTCGCACTGTCCGCTCTCTCCGAACGCCTCCGTGGCGTGGCCAGCCTGGCCCAGGAGCGGCACACTCACCTGGCGGCCCAGCCGGACGCGCCCCGGCCGGGCCGTGACCCGCAGGAGCTCGAACTCGAGGCGGAAACGCTGCGGGAACAGGAAGTGGTGCTGGGCGAGCGGCTGGAAACCGCGCGTGAGGAACTGTCCGCCGCCACCGCCCAGCGCGCCGCGGCGGAGATTGCGCTCGCCGAGCGAGGAACGGCGGCTCGCGGCCAGCGCCCGCGCCGAGGCCGCCCGGGCCGAGCGCCTGTCCCGGCTGCGCGCCCAGGTCGGGGCCGCGCAGAGCAAGGCGTCCGCCGCGCAGGAGGAAGCCGGACGGCTGGCCGACGCGGTCGAGCAGGCCCGCTCCCGCGCCGAGCAGGCCCGGCAGGAGTACGAAGAGCTGCAGGAACAGTGTGCTGGCCGGGACGACGACCGGGCCGGGCTGACCGGGGAGCACGACCAGGCCGCCGCGCTGCTGGCCGAGGCCACCGCGCTGGTTGCGGAGCGGCGGGCCGCCGAGCGCGAGTCCAGTGGCCAGCGGGCCGCGTTGCAGGCCCGGGTGCAGGCGCTGCGGGAAGGCGTGCACGCGCTGCGCACCGGCAAGGACGCCTCGGGGACGCTGCTGGCTGACCCGGAGAAGTACCCCGGCGTGCTCGGGGCCGTCGCGGCCCTGGTGAGCGTGGACGCCGGGGCCCAGGAAGCCATCGCGGCCGCCCTGGGCGGCGCGGCGGACGCGGTGGCGGTGACGGGTCTCGATGCCGCTGTGGCCATCCTGGAGGCGCTCAAGGGCGAGGACGCGGGCAGCGCCGGCCTGGTGATCACGCCCGGCCCGGCTGATAACGCGCCTTCGGCCGCAGACGCGGCCCGGCCCGCCGACGGGGGACTACCGCCGGCCGTCCGGCTGCCGGATGGTGCCCATCCCGCCCTCGCGCTGGTGCGGGCCCACGGACGGTCTGGCGCCTGCGCTGGCGGACCTGCTGTCCGGCATCGTGGTGGCCGCCGACCTCGCCCAGGCCCGGGAACTGGTCCGCAGCTACCCGGAGCTGCGGGTCGTCACCCGGCAGGGCGACGTGCTCGGCGCGCACTGGGCCTCAGGCGGCTCAGCCCGGCCCGCCAGTGAGCTGACCCTGCGCAGCGTGGCCGATGAGGCGGCGGCCGGGCTGGAGGCGGTGGAAGATCGCTGTAAGCAGGCCGCCGAGCAGCTTGCGCTGGCCGTGGACGCCGAAGAGCAGGCCCGTCAGGTCGTGGCCAAGGCCCAGGCGGCGCTGCGCGAAGTCGACGCCGCGGCCGCCGAGGTCTCCGGACGGCTCGGCCGCCTGGCGGGCGCGGCCCGGGCTGCCCGCGACGAGGCGCAGCGGCTGGAAGACCGCCATCGAGAAGGCGCACCGGGCGCGCGAGGCGAGCCAGGCACGGTCGCGGGACTCGAGGCTGAGCCTGGCCGAAGCCGAAGCCCGGCAGGCCGCGGCCGGAGCTGGGCCCCGGCGGGAGCCGGTCCCAGGCCGGGCCGGACGCGGACGGCCCGTTCCGGAACCAGCCCGCCCGGGCCGGGACGCACAGGATGACGCGGCGCCCCCGACCGGGAGACCCTGGCCGCGCAGGTGACCGCCGGGCGGAACGCCGAGATGGAAGCGCGGCTGGAGGTCAGGACGGCCGAGGAACGGCTCCGGGCGATCGCGGGCCGGGCGGACGCGCTGGTCGCCGCGGCCGCCACCGAGCGGCAGGCCGCGCAGCGCGCGGCCGCCCGGCGGATCCAGCGTGAGCGGCAGGCGGTGGTGGCCCGCGCGGTGGCCGACGGCGCCGCGCACGCGCTGACCCGGCTGGCCGGCTCGCTGGCCGCCGCCAGCGAGCAGCGGCAGGCAGCCGAGCAGGCCAGCAAGGGCCGGGCCGTGGCGCTCAAGGAGGTGCGGGTCCAGGTCCGCGACCTCGCCACCGAATTCGACCGCGTCGTCGACGCCGCGCACGGCACCGAGCTGGCCCGGGCCGAGCACCGGATGAGGCTGGAGCAGCTGGCCGCCCGGGCGGCCGAAGAGTTCGCGGTCTCGGCCGAGGAACTGGTGGCCGAGTACGGCCCGGACGTCCCGGTCCCCGTCATCAGCCCCGATTCTCCGGCCCCCGCACCGGCCGCTGAGCGGTCCGCTGACGCCGATCCCTCCGATGACCCCATGGATGGCCCGCTGGATGCGCAGCAGGCCGCTGAGGGCAGCGACGGGAGTCTCCTGGTGCCGCCGCCGGCCCCGCCCAGCGAGGAACAGCAGGTGCTGACCGGGACGATCCCGTACGTCCGGGCCGAGCAGGAACGCCGCGCGGCCGCCGCCCAGCGCCAGCTCGACCAGCTGGGCAAGGTGAACCCGCTGGCCCTTGAGGAGTTCGCGGCCCTGGAAGAACGGCACGCGTTCCTGGCCACCCAGCTCGAGGACCTCAAGAAGACCCGCCGTGACCTGCTGATCGTGGTCAAGGAGGTGGACGACCGGGTCCTGGAGGTGTTCGCGTCGGCCTTCGAGGACACGGCCCGGGAGTTCGAAGGGATCTTCTCCCGGCTGTTCCCCGGCGGCGAGGGGCGGCTGATCCTCACCGAGCCCGACGACATGCTGGCCACCGGCATCGACTTCGAGGCCCGGCCGCCGGGCAAGAAGGTCAAGCGGATGTCGCTGCTGTCCGGCGGCGAGCGCTCGCTGACCGCGATCGCCTTCCTGCTGGCCATCTTCAAGGCCCGGCCCTCGCCGTTCTACGTGCTCGACGAGGTCGAAGCCGCACTCGACGACACGAACATGCAGCGCCTGCTGCACATCTTCGAGGAACTGCGCTCGGTGTCCCAGCTCCTGATCATCACCCACCAGAAGCGCACCATGGAGATCGCCGACGCGCTGTACGGGATCAGCATGCGGGGCGACGGGGTCTCGGCCGTGGTCAGCCAGCGGCTGCGGGAGCGCGAGACCGCCTGACCCTGCGGGCGCCTCAACACGCCATCGGCCTCGGGAGCGCGGGATCGCCTGACCCCTGCGGGCGCCTCAACCCGCCAGCCGCCGCGGGAGCGCGGGACCGCTCGCGGGCGCCTCAACAGCCAGCCGCCGCGGAAGTACGAGATCGCCCCACCGTTGCCAGGGGCCCCATCCCGCCAGCGCCCGGACAGTGCAGCCCGGGGCGTCTGCCAGACTGGGGCCGTTATGGAACTTGTGATCATTCTCATCGTCGTCGCCGTTCTGGTGGTCGGGGGGCTGGGCACCACATTCCTGGTCCTCCCGCGCCGCCGTCGGGTCAGCGCGCCGCCCAGGCCGCCAGTGCCGGGCCCGGAAACCGGCCAGACCACGGCCCCGCCGGCGGGCCAGACCAGGGCGCCACCCGCGGATCAGGCCGGGGAGGGTGCGCCGTCGGCGGTGCTCCCGCCCGTCGCCGAGCCGGTCCCCCGTGAGGCGCCCACAGCCCCGATGCGCGGCCGCCTCACCCGGCTCCGCGGGCGGCTCGCCGCCTCTCGCGGCGGGTTCGGCGCCACCCTGCTCAACCTGCTCTCCCGGGACGCCCTGGACGACCAGGCCTGGGAGGACATCGAGGACACGCTGATCACCGCGGATATGGGCGTGGCGCCGTCCCGCCAGATCACCGAGGAACTCCGGACCCAGGTGAAGGTCACCGGCACCCGCGACCCGGACCAGGTGCGCGCGATGCTGCGCGACGAGCTCATCAAGCAGATCGGGCCGGACATGGACCGGACGCTGCACACCGGGTCACACGGGGACCGGCCCTCCATCCTCCTCGTCGTGGGGGTCAACGGGACCGGCAAGACCACGGTCGTCGGGAAGCTCAGCCGGGCGCTCATCGGCGAGGGCCAGACCGTGGTGCTCGGCGCGGCCGACACATTCCGCGCCGCCGCCGCCGACCAGCTCCAGACGTGGGGCCGCCGGACCGGGGCCGAGGTGATCCGGTCCGACCGTGAGGGAGCCGATCCGGCCAGCGTGGCCTTCGAGGCGGTGCAGACCGGGATCGACGAACGGGCCAGCACCGTCATCGTGGACACCGCCGGGCGGCTGCACACCAAGACCGGCCTGATGGATGAGCTCGGCAAGATCAAGCGGGTCATCGAGAAGCGGGCCACCGTGGACGAGGTCCTGCTGGTACTGGACGCCACCACCGGGCAGAACGGGCTCCGCCAGGCCCGGGTGTTCGCGGAGGTCGTGGACGTGACCGGCATCGTCTTGACCAAGCTGGACGGGACGGCCAAGGGCGGCATCGTCATCGCGGTCCAGCGCGAGCTGGGGGTGCCGGTCAAGCTGGTCGGGCTGGGTGAAGGGCCGGACGACCTGGCCCCGTTCGAGCCCGAGGCCTTCGTGGACGCGATCCTGGGCAGCTGACCGGGTTCTTCCCTGCTGGGCCCTTTCCCCGGTCCTGGACTTCGGGTCCCGGCACGTGGCCGCGTTACCGCTGGTGGCTCCGGGAGCGGTCCTCGGGTCGCGGCACACCAAACGCCGCGCCCCGAGGACCGATCCCGGAGCCGGGTTACCTCATGCTGACCCGCGGTCTGGCCCCTGCCGCGCCCCTCGCGCCTGCCGCGCCCCCGCCCTGTGCCTCGCGCGGCCTACGCCCGGCGCGGCGTCGTCCTTCATCAGGCCTGCCCGCCCAGTCGGCCGCTCCTCCAGGCTGGCGATCATGGCCTGCCGCTGACATGTCACGTATGTGGTGCACCTGGAGGGGCGTTTTGTCCGGTTCAGCTGCACCAGATACGTGCAATGTGGACGGGCGGGGCCAGTGTGACTGACGGGATCGGGCCGGGACGGCCACGCAGCCCCGCTGTTCGCCGGCGAAGGTCCGGAATGTCCTGAAGGTCCGGGAGGCGGGACGTAAATATGGTTTATGTGCCATTTGGATAATTCGTTTGACCGGATTGGCGCGTTATCTGCAGATCCGCTGCTGACTAATAATCTAAATATATTAGTAGAAGCCGCACAGCCGTCGCACTTGTTTGTGGGACTTAGTTGTGGCCACGGTGCGCATGTGGCAAACTGCCCAGCGTGGCGATTCTGATGGGTAATAACAGTGTCGGCGGTGGTGATACGGACTCCCGCGAGCTGGACGACGTGGTCAGCGAAGCTGAACCGCCCGTCGTATCCAGTACCGAAGCGATAACCCATACATTCTCGCTCGTGAGTCAGGCGGGCGATCGTCCGGTGGCCTATTTCTATGGTCGATTGTTCGCCGGGAATCCCGAACTGCGCCCAATGTTCCCGGCCGCCATGGGCGCGCAGCGCGACCGCCTTTTCCACGCTCTCACCCGCATCGTGCACAGCCTCAGCACGCCTGAGGAGATGGAGCCGTACCTGAGTCAGCTCGGGCTGGATCATCGCAAGTACGGGGTGCTGCCCGAGCACTACCCGGCGGTCGGCCGGGCCCTCCTGGCCACACTGTGCCGATTCTCCGGGGACGCGTGGAATCCAGGCGCGGAGGCCGCGTGGGCGGGCGCTTACGAACGGGCGACAGCGGCTGATGACCGCGGCCGCTGATAAGGCCGCGGAACACTCGCCGGCCTGGTGGTCGGCCGAGGTGGTCGGGCACGAACTGCGCAGCCCTACCCTCGCCGTGCTCACGCTGCGCCCCGAGGAGCCGTTCCCATACCTCGCCGGCCAGTACGTGAGCATCCAGTCGGCCCACTGGCACCGCGTGTGGCGGCCGTTCTCGGTGGCCAACGCGCCGCGTGCGGACGGCCTGCTCACCTTCCACGTGCGCGCCGTGCCCGGCGGGTGGGTGAGTTCCGCCCTGGTTCATCACACCAACGTGGGCGACCGGGTGAACCTCGGCCCGGCCCAGGGCACCATGACGCTCGCCGCCGCGTCCGGCCAGGGGATGTTCTGCGTGGCCGGCGGCTCCGGCCTGGCCCCCCTCAAGGCGCTTATCGAGCAGGCGATCGCGGACAGCCAGCCGGACCGCCGGCGCCGGATCCGCCTGATCGTTGGCGCCCGGCGTGAGTCGGAGCTTTACGATCTGTCCGACCTGTGGCGGCTCGAATCGTACTATCCTTGGCTGCGGGTTATCACTGCGGTGTCAGACGATCCGGATTACACCGGGGTCAAGGGAATGCTCCCGGATATCATCGCCCGCCAGCTCCCGCAAAAAGATGACGATGTCTACATCAGCGGACCCTCGGCTATGGTGACCAATTGCACCGAGGCGCTGCGTACCTCGGGCGAGCATGATTGGCCTATTCACGCGGATCCGGTCGATCCTCCCGGCGAGTTACGGGCGGGCGCAGTCGAGGATTCTGTCGGTCATGAGTGCGCGAGCTCATAACTGTGCTTGGCGCACGCACCGCTTAATGGGATGCCGCTGCGATGAAGTCACCCCTGAGAACGTTAGCCCGCCGGATGTCGTCGGCAGGGGCCGTACGCCCAACCTCCGGCCTCGCCCTGGCCACGGGGTGCCGTAGACCGGGGCCCTCGCTGCTGGCCAGCTCGCTGATGGCGGTTCCCACGGTGGCCACCAGCCCAGCGGTAACCAGCTCACCAGCGGCTTTACCGGCGCCCGCTTCCCCGGAGGCGCCTGCTTGCCCGGAAGCGTCGCCTTCCCCGGAAGCGTCGCCTTCCCCGGAGGCGCCCGCCTGCCCGGAAGCGTCGCCTTCCCCGGAGGCACCCGCGGCCGTCCCGGCTCCCCGCCCGGCCCGTCCCGGGTGGTCGCGGTGGCCAGGCCGGGCGTTCCGGCCTGCCCGCCGGGCCGGTCCGGGCCGGTCCGCCCGGGCCGTGGACCTGGATCTAGCCGCCGAGTTCATCCAACTGCACCGCCGCGAGGTGCCCAGCGCGGGCCCGGCCGGGCCACGGCTGCGGGAAATCCGCCGGGAGATCAGGCGGACCGGCACCTACCGGCACACGCCCGAGGAACTGGAGTTCGGCGCGCGGGTGGCGTGGCGTAACAGCAGCCGCTGCATCGGGCGGCTGTACTGGCATGAGCCTCAAGGTCAGGGACCGGCGGGAGGTCACCAGCGCGGCGGGCATCGCCGCGGAGTGCGCCGACCATCTCCGGGCCGCCACGAACCATGGCCGGGTGAGGCCCGTCATCACGGTGTTCGCACCGGATACGCCGGCCCGCACCGGCCCGCGCATCTGGAACGAGCAGCTCGTCCGGTACGCCGGCTACCAGCAGCCGGACGGGTCGGTGCGCGGTGAGCCCGGCAGCACCGAGCTCACCAACCTGGCCTGCGCGCTCGGCTGGCCCACTGACGGCCGGGGCCGGTTCGACGTCCTGCCGCTGGTCATCTCCACCGCTGACGAGCGCCCCCAGGTGTTTGACGTGCCGGCCGGCGCGGTCACCGAGGTCCACCTGATCCACCCGCGCTTCCCCTGGTTCGGCGAGCTGGGCCTGCGCTGGTACGCGGTGCCGGTCATCTGCGACATGTGCCTGGAGATCGGGGGCATCTGCTATCCGGCGGCCCCGTTCAACGGCTGGTACATGGGCACCGAGATCGGCGCCCGCAACCTGGCGGATCCCGGCCGCTACAACCAGCTGCCCGAGGTCGCGGCCCGGATGGGCCTGGACATCACCCGGGAGCGCTCGCTCTGGCGCGACCAGGCGCTCGTGGAGCTCAATCTCGCGGTGCTGCACTCGTTCGAGACGGCCGGCGTGACGATCACCGACCACCACACGGAGTCACGCCGTTTCCTCACCCACCTGGCCCGTGAGGAACGGGCCGGCCGGGTCTGCCCGGCCGACTGGACGTGGATCGTCCCGCCGGTCTCCGGCGCCGCCACCGAGGTGTTCCACCGCTACTACTCGGACGCGGCCCTGCGCCCGGCTTACGCCCGGCACCAGCGGACGCTGCCGCCCGCCCCAGCGCCGCCCGGCGGCGAAACCTGCTCGTAACATGGGCCACGCGTCTTTCACCCCCCCGAAACACTCTGTGATGGCGGGCGAAACGCCTTAGGCGGAGGGTCGGCAGAGGACAGGGTGCCCCAAGAAGGTGGTCGCATGAAGCTCATCACTGCCGTGATCAAGCCGTTCAAGCTAGACGAGGTTAAAGCAGCCTTGCAGGCCTTTGGTGTGCACGGGATGACCGTGAGTGAGGCCAGCGGCTACGGCCGCCAGCGCGGTCACACCGAGGTCTACCGGGGCGCCGAATACCAGGTTGACCTGGTGCCCAAGGTAAGACTGGAAGTGCTCGCTGACGACGAGGACACCGACGACCTGATCGGTGTGATCGTCAAGGCCGCCCAGACTGGACGTATTGGGGACGGGAAGGTCTGGGCCATCCCGGTTGAAACGGTGGTGCGGGTCCGGACTGGTGAGCGCGGTTCCGGCGCTCTCTAGCCGCTAGCAGCGATAGAGGTCTGATCGGAGTGCACAATACGGGTCGGGGGGTGGGGCAGTCGTGACGTCTGCACCCTCGGCCCGTTCTCAGCCTGACGGGCCGCTCCTGACGTCGTTCGCCGCCGACCGCGCCCGGCGGAGTGCGGAAACCGACCGCTGGCTGGCCTCCCTGCTGGGCGCGGAACCGGGGGTCGCCCTGGTCGCCGTGGGCGGCTACGGCCGGCGTGAGCTGCTGCCGGGCAGCGACCTCGACGTGCTCCTGCTGCACGACGGGCGGGACGGCATCGGGGCGATGGCCGACCGGATCTGGTATCCGATCTGGGACTCCGGCACCCATCTCGATCACGCGGTGCGCACCACGGCGGAAGCCCGCCGGGTAGCCCGGAAGGACCTCAAAGTAGTCCTGGGGCTGCTGTACGCCCGGCATGTCGCGGGCGACCCCGACCTCACCAACACGCTGCGTGTGCGGGCCCTGGAGGACTGGCGGGCCTCGGCCGGCACCCGGCTGGCCGAGTTGCAGGCGCTGCACGTGGAACGAACCCAGCGCAGCGGCGAACTGGCTTTCCTGCTCGAGCCCGACCTCAAGGAGGCCCGGGGCGGGCTGCGGGACGTGCACGCCATCCAGGCCATCGCGGCCGCCTGGGTGGCGCCCGGTCCCGGGCCCCGGGTCCGGGCCGCGTACGAGTCGATCATGGACGCGCGGCACGCGCTGCACGAGATCACCGGCCGCCCCGCCGACCGGCTCGTCCTGCAGGAGCAGGACGAGGTGGCCCGGGTGCTCGGGCTGCTGGACGCGGACGCGCTCATGCGCCATCTGGCCGGGGCCGGCCGCGCCGTCGCCTACTCGGTGGACCAGGCGTTCCGGCAGGCCCAGCGCAGCCGCGGTGGCAGGCGGCGGAACAAGGCCCAGCGCCGTCCGCTGGCGGACGGCCTCGTCGAGCAGGACGGTGAAGTGGTGCTGGCCCGGGCCGCGGATCCGGCCGCCGACCCGGCCCTCCCGCTGCGGGCCGCGGCCGCGGCCGCCCAGGCCGCGCTGGCGCTCGCGCCGCGCACCCTGGCCAGGCTGGCGGAGTGCCCGCCGCTGCCGGTGCCCTGGCCACCCGAGGCGCGTGACGCCCTGGTCGCGCTCCTCGGCGCGGGCCCGGCCGCGATCCCGGTCTGGGAGGCACTCGACCAGGAAGGCCTGGTCGCGAGCCTGCTGCCGGACTGGGACCGGGTGCGGAACCGGCCCCAGCGCAACCCTCTGCACACCTACACGGTGGACCGTCACCTGGTGGAGACCGCCGTGCGGGCGGCTGCCCTCACCCGCAACGTGGGCCGGCCTGACCTGCTCCTGCTGTCCGCTCTGCTGCACGACATCGGCAAGGGATGGCCCGGCGATCACCGGATCACCGGCGAGGTGGTGGCCCGGGACGCGGCCCGCCGGGTCGGGCTCGGCCCGTCGGACGCGGAGCTGGTCGCCGGGGCGGTCCGGCATCATCTGCTGCTGCCGCAGACGGCGACGCGCCGCGATCTCGACGATCCGGTCACCGTGGCCCAGGTGGCCGCCGCGGTCGGCGGCCGGTCGCTGCTCGAGCTCCTGCACGCGCTGGCCATCGCCGACGGCCAGGCGACTGGCCCGGCCGCCTGGAACGACTGGAAGGAAGGCCTGGTCGGCGACCTGGTCCGGCGGGTGGAGTCGCGGCTGGCCGGGGAGGTGCCGCCCGAGCCGCTGCCGCTTCGCCCGGACCAGGCGGCGCTCGCCGAGGAGGGGGGGCCCGCGGCCCGGCTGACGGGCTCCGAGGTGACCATCGTCGCCCCCGATCGCCCCGGGCTGCTGTGGCAGGCCGCGGGCGTGCTGGCCTCGCACCGGCTCGCGGTGCGCTCCGCGAACGCCACCTCGCACGGGAACATGGCCGTGGCCGCCTTCACCGTGGCCCCCGAATATGGCGACCCCCCGGATGCGGACCTGGTCACCAGCGACCTGCGCCGGGCCCTGGAAGGCCGGCTCGACGTGGCAGAACGGCTCGAGCGCCGGATGCGCGCCTACCGGGAATCGCCGGCGCCGGTCGTGGTGGCCCCGCCCAAGGTCACCCTGCTGGACGACGCCTCGCGGACCGCGACCGTGGTGGAGGTGCGCGCCCACGACGCACCCGGGCTGCTCTGGCGGATCGGCCGCGCGCTGGGCGACTGCGGCCTGGACGTGAAGGCCGCCCGGGTGGAGACGCTCGGCGCCGAGGCGGTGGACGTTTTCTACGTGGTCGATGCGTCCGGGGGCCCGGTCGGCGGTTCCCGGATCCGGGGCAAGATCGCCGCCCAGGTGCTCGCGGCCCTGACTGGCTAACGCTGACGAGCTAAGCACTGACCCGGTGGCCATGACCGGATAGCCTGGGATGCGTGTTCGAGACACTCTCCGACCGGCTGACTCAGGTCTTCTCCACCCTGCGCGGGCGCGGGCGGCTGTCCGCGGCCGACATTGACGCGACAGCCCGCGAGATCCGCATTGCCTTGCTCGAGGCGGACGTGGCCCTCCCCGTGGTGCGGGAGTTCATCGCCCGCATCAAGGAGCGCGCGTCGTCGGAAGAGGTCTCCGCGGCGCTCAACCCGGCTCAGCAGGTCATCAAGATCGTCCACGAGGAGCTCATCGCGATCCTCGGCGGCGAGGCCCGCAGGCTGCGGTTCGCCAAGGTCCCGCCGACCGTGATCCTGCTGGCGGGCCTGCAGGGTTCCGGTAAGACCACGCTGGCCGGCAAGCTCGGCCTCTGGCTGCAGCACCAGGGCAACACGCCGATGCTGGTCGCCGCGGACCTGCAGCGCCCCAACGCCGTCCAGCAGCTCCAGGTGGTGGGCGAGCGGGCCGGGGTGGCGGTCTATGCCCCCCAGCCGGGCAACGGCGTGGGCGATCCGGTCCAGGTGGCGCGCGACTCGATCGAGGAGGCCCGCCGCCGCCAGCACAACGTCGTCGTGATCGACACCGCCGGCCGGCTGGGCATCGACGAGCAGTTGATGCGCCAGGCGATCGGGATCAGGGACGCCACCGACCCGGACGAGATCCTGTTCGTGGTGGACGCGATGATCGGCCAGGACGCGGTGGCCACCGCCCAGGCGTTCCTGGACGGCGTCGGCTACGACGGCGTCGTGCTGACCAAGCTGGACGGCGACGCGCGAGGTGGTGCGGCGCTGTCGATCGCCGAGCTCACCGGGCGCCCGGTGATGTTCGCCTCCTCCGGGGAGAAGCTCGAGGACTTCGACGTCTTCCACCCGGACCGGATGGCCTCGCGGATCCTCGACATGGGCGACATGCTCACCCTGATCGAGCAGGCGGAGCGGGCCTTCGACGAGGACCAGGCCGCCTCCATGGCGAACAAGCTGGCCTCCGGTGAGGGCTTCACGCTGGAGGACTTCGTCGAGCAGCTGGCCATGGTGCGCAAGCTCGGCCCGATCGGGAACCTGCTCGGCATGCTGCCCGGCGCGGCGCAGAACCGCGAGATGCTCAGCCAGATCAGCGACAAGGACCTGGACCGTGCGGCGGCCATCGTCAACTCGATGACCCCCGCGGAACGCCGCAACCCGAAGATCCTCAACGGGAGCCGCAGGTCCCGGATCGCCAACGGCTCCGGGGTCACCGTCGGTGAGGTGAACAACCTCGTGGTCCGGTTCCTCGAGGGCCAGAAGATGATGCGGCAGATGATGGGCGGCGGCGGGATGCCCGGCATGCCGGCCATCCCGGGCATGCGGCGGGCCACGGCCAAGAGCACCAAGGGCAAGAAGAACAACAAGAAGAAGCCCAAGGGCGGCCGTCCCGGCGGTAACCCGGCCGCGAAGCCGGGGGCCGCCAAGGCCGCTGGCGCGCCCAAGGCCGGTAACGGCGCGGGCCCGGCCCTTCCCCCCGGTCTCGGCGGGGGTGGTGCCCTGGGCGGGATGCCAGGCTCCCAGGAGGAACTGGCCGCCAGCCTGGAGGCGCTGACCTCCAACCCGGCCGCGCTCCGCGCGGCTGGCAAGGTGGCCAGCAAGATGCCCCCGCCGGACAGCCTGACCGGGGGCACGTCCGGCCCGGCCAGCCTGCCCGCCGGCTTCGGCCTGCTGCGCCGCAACCGCAAGAAGGACGACGACGAGAAGTAGCCCGGCCCCCTGGGCGATCACGGCGAAAGATTTTCTCTAACGCTTTCCCGGCGTCATCACCACGAAAAGCGCGCGAGAAGCGGGGCCGGGAGGAGCGGGATTCCGCTCGATTACGCCCTGCCCCCGGGCGTCTGGCACAATGTGACGGTCACCCCGGGATTTAGCGACGCCCTCTCACGCTCGCTGGACCCGGGACCGAGCAGGCCGACGCGGTGGTCCTCACCCGGCGCGAGCGCTGTCTGCATCCGAGCTTTACTGGGAGAGACCACACCCGTGGCTGTCAAGATCAAGCTAAAGCGCATGGGCAAGATCCATGCGCCGTACTACCGGATCATCGTGGCTGACGCCCGCACTAAGCGGGACGGCCGCGCGATCGAGGAGATCGGCAAGTACCACCCCAAGAACGACCCCTCGTTCATCGAGGTCGATTCCGAGCGGGCTCAGCACTGGCTGTCCGTCGGGGCGCAGCCGACCGACCCGGTCCGCAAGATCCTGGAGATCACCGGCGACTGGCAGAAGTTCAAGGGCCTGCCCGGAGCCGAGGGGACGCTGAGGACCGCGGCGCCCAAGGCGGACAAGAAGGACGCTTACAACGTCGCTGTCGCCGAAGCGCTCGGCACCGGCGACGGAGCCAAGGCCAAGGGCCGCAAGCCCGGCGCCAAGGCCGACGGTGACCAGGCGGACGCGGACGCGGGCGGCGCGAAGGCCGGCTCGGGCCGGTCGGCGGGCCGGTCCGGCGGCAAGCAGGCCGCCGCCAGCAAGGGCGCCAAGGCTGACGCGCCGAAGGCTGACGCGGCCAAGGCCGAGACGCCCAAGGCTGACGCGCCCAAGGCTGACGCGCCCAAGGCCGACACGGCCAAGGCCGACGCGCCTAAGGCTGACACGGCCAAGGCCGACGCGCCCAAGGCTGACGCGGCTAAGGCCGAGACGCCCAAGGCTGACGCGGCTAAGGCCGAGACGCCCAAGGCTGACGCGGCTAAGGCCGAGACGCCCAAGGCTGACGCGCCCAAGGCTGACGCGGCCAAGGCCGAGACGGCTAAGGCTGATGCGCCTGAGGCTGAGGCGGCTGCGGACGAGAAGCCGGCCAAGGCCAGCACGGCGAAGGCCAGCACGGCGAAGGCGAAGGCGGCCGACTCCGCCGAGGCCGAGCCGGTGGCCGCGGAGCAGGGTGACGGAGCCTGACATGCTGGAAGAGGCCCTCGAGCACCTGGTGAAGGGCATCGTCGAACACCCGGATGACGTCCGGGTGGACAGCCACGGGCTGCGCCGCGGACGGGTCCTCGAGGTGCGGGTTCACCCCGAGGATCTCGGCAAGGTCATCGGCCGTGGCGGCCGGACCGCCAAGGCGCTGCGGACCGTGATCGGCTCGCTGGCCGGGGGCAAGTACGTCCGGGTCGATTTGCTGGACGTGGACGAGGTTCGCTAGCCCGTCATGCAACTGGTGGTCGGCCGGATCACGCGGCCGCACGGGGTCCGCGGCGAAGTCTCGGTGGAAGTACGCACCGACGACCCAGACCTGCGGTTCGCCGTGGGCCGCGTGATGGCCACCGATCCGGCTGCGGCCGGGCCCCTCACCGTGGAATCGGTACGCTGGCACTCCGGTCGGCTGCTGATCCGGTTCGCCGGTATCGGCGACCGGAACCAGGCCGAGGAACTGCGCGGGACCTGGCTCACCCTGGACTCCGCCGAGGTGGGGTCAACCGGCGACCCGGACGAGTTTCACGATCATGAACTGATCGGGCTGGCCGTGGTCACCACCTTGGGTGAGCCCGTAGGCCGGGTCACGGATGTCCGGCACTTCGGGCAGGACCTGCTCGTCATCGAGCCCGCGCCCGCCAGATCACCGGCGAGGTCCGGGACAGACGCAGCCAAGGTCGGCGCAGCTGAGACCGGCGTGACTGAGACCGGTGTGACTGAGACCGGCGTAGCTGAGACCGGCCCGGCCGAGGCGGGCCTGGCCGAGACCGAGGCAGCCGAGACGGGCCCAGTCCCGACGGGACCGGCCCAGGCCGGCCGCGGCCCGGGTGGCCCCGCGCGGGCGGCCCGCGCCCAGCCCGGCAACGGGCTGGGCAGCGAGCTGCTGGTCCCGTTCGTGGCCGCGATCGTGCCTGAAGTTGACGTGGCCGCCGGGCGGCTCGTTATCGATCCTCCGCCGGGGCTGCTGGAGCTGGGCACCGGGGAAAGCTGAGGTGAGCCGGGTGCGCATCGACATCATCACGATCTTCCCGGACTACTTCACCCCGCTCAGCGTCTCGCTACTCGGCAAAGCGGCCTCCCGCGGAGACATCGAACTCCAGGTCCACGACCTGCGGAACTGGGCCCACGGGGTGCACCGCGCCGTGGACGACGCCCCATTCGGCGGCGGCCCGGGCATGGTCATGTCGCCGGAGCCGTGGGGCGAGGCCCTGGACGCGGTGGCGGGCCCGGGTCCAGCACCGGCCCGGCTGGTGGTACCCACACCTTCGGGCCTCCCGTTCACGCAGGCGATGGCGGCGCAATGGTCCCGTTGCGGCTGGCTGGTTTTTGCCTGTGGCCGGTACGAGGGAATCGACGCGCGCGTCGTGGACGAGGCGCGCGACCGGATGCCGGTCGATGAGGTGTCCATCGGGGACTACGTGCTGTCCGGGGGCGAGCCCGCCGTGCTGGTGATGGTGGACGCGGTCGGCCGCCTGCTGCCCGGCGTCCTCGGCAACGCCGAGTCCGCCGCTGACGATTCGTTCGGCGCGGGCGCGGGGCCCATGGACGGCCTGCTCGAAGGGCCCTCATACACCCGCCCCCGGGTCTGGCGCGGGCGGGAGGTCCCGCCGGTCCTGCTGTCCGGGGACCACGCGGCCATTGCCCGCTGGCGGCGCGATCAGGCGCTGCGGCGGACCGCTGCGCTGCGCCCCGACCTGGCCGCCCGGCTGGCCGCCGGACCGGCCGGTGAGCGGCTCGACGCACGCGACCGGCAGGTGCTCATTGACGCTGGCTTCCCGATCAGTGCTGAAGATATGGCACACTGAAGTCTGCCACCCACACCAGGCCGACCCTGCGGGTGCGCGTCCTGGTGCCCTCAGCGCCCAGGAAGACTGACAGACACCGACGAGACGATGCCACGCGTTCGCTGGCCTGTGCGCGCGTGAGGACAACTGAGGAACCGCAGCCATGCACACCGCGATCGCCGAGCTGGAGCAGGCCCAGATCCGCTCCGACATCCCCGATTTCCGGCCCGGGGACACGCTGAAAGTCCATGTGCGGGTCACGGAAGGCACCCGGTCCCGGATTCAGGTTTTCCAGGGCATTGTGATCCGCCGCCAGGGCGGTGGGGCGCGGGAGACGTTCACCGTCCGGAAGATCAGCTACGGCGTCGGGGTGGAGCGGACCTTCCCGGTGCACAGCCCCATCGCTCGAGAAGATCGAGCTCGTGACCCGGGGCCGGGTGCGCCGGGCGAAGCTCTACTACCTCCGTGAGCTGCGCGGGAAGGCCGCGCGCATCAAGGAGCGGCGCTAGCCGCGCCCTCTCCCGGTGGCCGGGGAGGATCTCGGTGACGCGGGCCCGGCGCAGGCCGCCGGCCCGCCTGTTCCCGCGCGCCGCAGGCCGCTCTGGCGGGACTTAGCCGTCCTGCTGCTGCTGGCCGCCGTGCTCACGGTGGTCATCAAGTCGTTTGCCGTGGAGGCGTTCCGGATCCCGTCCGGGTCCATGCAGGACACGCTGCGCGTCGGCGACCGGGTGCTGGTGAACAAGCTCGTGTACCGGGTCCGCGGCATCGACCGCGGTGACGTCATCGTGTTCAGCGGCCAGGGCTCCTGGGATCCGCCGCCCTCCGGGCCACCACCCGGGCCGGTGCCCGCGGCCGTGCGCACGGTGCTCCAGCTGACCGGGATGGCCTCGAGCGGGACGGACTACGTGAAGCGCGTCATCGGGCTGCCCGGTGACCGGGTGTCCTGCTGTGACGCCCTGGGCCGGATCACGGTCAACGGCGTGCCGCTGAACGAGCGGTCCTACCTGTACCCGGGAGACCAGCCATCCGCCCAGCGGTTCAGCCTGACGGTGCCCCCTGGCAGGCTCTGGGTGATGGGAGACCACCGGCTGAATTCTTCTGACTCCCGCTACCACGGTGACGATCCCGGGGACGGGACGATCCCGGAGCAGGCCGTGATCGGGCGGGTGTTCCTGGTCGTGTGGCCTCCGGCACAGTTCAGGGAGGTTCCGATTCCCGCTACCTTCGCCCAGCGCGGGCTGGCGGGCCTGCCACGCCGGGGACTGACGCCCCTGCCGATGGCGGTGGGACTGGCCGGGTTGGTGCCGCTTGGGCGGGCGTGCCGCCGGCTGACCGCACACGTTCCGTCAGACCGGCGTTAGGCTCGGGACAATGAACGACGACCGGGGTATGGGCGAGCCTGCCAGCACAGGCTCTCCAGGCGCCGAACTGCCTGGCCGCGACGGCGACAGGACAGTTGGCGCAGAGCCGGAGATACCAGGGGGGACCGGGACAATGACTCCTCCGCCGGGCCGTGACGCCACGGCTGAGTCCGGCGACACCGGCGGTCAGGCCACGGGTCCTGGCGGCCCCGCTGGCGCCGAGGCCAGCGCCGGCTCCGCCGGCTCCTCCGGCACGGGCGCGGCGGGTGCCGGCTCTTCCGGCACGGGCGCGGCTGGTGCCGGAACGGCTGGTCCGGGCCCGGCCAACGCCGCCCGGTCCAGGCGGAGGCGCCGCCTCTCCTGGTGGTCGGAACTACTCGTCCTGTTCGTGCTCGCCCTGGCCATCATGCTGGTGATCAAGACCTACGTGGTGCAGGCGTTCTACATCCCGTCCTCGTCGATGGAGAACACCCTCAACATCGGGGACAAGGTCCTGGTCAACAAGCTCATCTACCACTTCCGCTCGATCGACCGCGGAGACGTGATCGTGTTCAACGGGGAGGGCTCGTGGGATCCGCCGAGCCCCCCGCAGTCCAGCGACCCCGTCGTCCGGCTGGCCAGCGAGTTCGGACACGCAGTCGTCGGGCTGTTCGGGATCTCGCCGGGCGTGCACGACTACATCAAGCGGGTCATCGGGGTGCCCGGTGATCACGTCGCCTGCTGTGACGCGGAGGGCCGGGTCACCGTGAACGGCGTCGCGCTCAACGAGAAGTCCTACCTGTACCCGAACAACCCGCCGTCCATGACCAAGTTCCACATCACGGTGCCTGCCGGGCCGGTTGTGGGTGATGGGCGACCACCGCAACGTCTCCTACGACTCCCGCGGCCACATCGGCGAACCGGGCGGCGGCACGATCCCGGAGAGCCAGGTGGTCGGCCGGGCGTTCCTGATCCTGTGGCCGCCGAGCCGGTTCCGCGTGCTGCCCATCCCGGCCACGTTCAACAAGCTGGACAACGGCCAGGCCCTCGGCACCCGGGCCATCAGTGAACTCGCCAAGCCGGCCGCGCCGCTGGTCCTGGCGGGATCAGTGGCCCTGCCTGTGACCTTGCTGGACCGGCGGCTGCGGCGGCGCCCCGGATCGCGGCGGCCAGGGGCTGCGAAGAGCGCGGGCGGCAGACGGTGGCCTGCCCGGCGGGGAGGGCGCGGGTAACGACGTGGCGATGCCTTGGTGGCGGCATCCCGGCTATACCCCCCGGCGTGCGGCAGGATTGACGGGATACGAGCGTGTCCTGGCCCGGGCAGGCCTGTCCCCGGTGGCCGGGATCGACGAGGCGGGCCGTGGAGCCTGCGCCGGACCGCTGGTGGTCGCCGCGGTGGTCCTGGATCCCCGCAAACTCTCCGGGCTCAGCGGTGTCGCGGACTCCAAGACGCTGACCGCCGCGGCCCGCGAGGAGGCGTACACCGAGGTGATGCGGACCGCCCTCAGCTGGCACCGGGTCATCATCCCGGCCGCCGAAATCGACGCGTGCGGGCTGCATGTCTGCAACATCGCCGGGATGCGGCGGGCGCTGGCCGGGCTCTCCGTCCGGCCGGGGTATGTGCTCACGGACGGCTTCGCCGTCCGCGGCCTGGGCGTCCCTGCTCTCGCCATGTGGAAGGGCGACGAGGTAGCGGCCTGCGTGGCGGCGGCCTCGATCGTGGCCAAGGTCACCCGGGACGCCATCATGACCGGGCTCAGCGAGCAGTACCCGGCGTACGGGTTCGCCCGCCACAAGGGATACTCCACCCGGAGCCACATGCGGGCGCTAGCCCAGCATGGCCCGTGCCCGGAGCACCGGGCATCGTTCGCTAACGTCAATGGGCTGGTCCGGGACCTGCCGGTGGTGGACGAGGAGCCGCTGGTAGACCGGGAGCCCCTGGTAGACGGGGAGCCCGTGGTGGAACAGGAGGGCTACGAGCAGGAGGGAGCTGGCCCGGAGATGGCCGGCCAGGCAGTGACGCAGGTGGAGGCCGGCCAGGAGGCTGACGGCCAGTTGACGCCGGGAGAAATGCTCGGCGGAGAATTGGCCTATCGTTGATGGCAACCGGACCGGACCTCCCGACGCAGGCTAATCGGAGGGGGAGGACATGAGCGCAGAAGATCTCGAGAAATACGAGACCGAGATGGAGCTGCAGCTCTACCGCGAGTACCGGGACGTCGTGGGGCTGTTCACCCATGTGGTCGAGACCGAGCGCCGGTTCTACCTCACCAACGACGTGGAACTGAACGTGCGCACCGCTGAGAACGGCGAAGTCTACTTCGAGGTCACCATGCAGGACGCATGGGTGTGGGACATGTACCGTCCAGCGCGGTTCGTCAAGAATGTCCGGGTCGTGACGTTCAAGGACGTCAACGTCGAGGAGCTGGCGCGGGCCGAGCTCGAGGTTCCCGACGACAGCAAGTGACCCCGGAGGTCTTGCACCCCGCCCGAAGGACCTGCGGCACCCCGGTGGGCGTGCGGCAGGGGCGTGCCGCTGACCCCGCATAGGGCGTGAGCTGAGCGCCGAAGCCGTGTGGCGGGCCCTGGATTGAAGCACGCGATAGCGACAAAACGGCGTTCCCCGTCCACAGAATCCGGTTTCACGCTCCTTCGTCCACAGCGCGGCAACTGCCCCAGCGCGGCGCTTCCCGTTCCGGCAGCGTCAGCAGTGGAGGTGGTGCCGGATGAAGGACAAGGACGAGCTGGGACGCCGCGGCGAGCAGCTCGCGGCGGAGTACCTGGAGCGGGCCGGACTGCGGATCCTCGACCGGAACTGGCGGTGCGAGACCGGCGAGCTCGACATCGTGGCGCTCGAGCAGCGGGTCCTCGTGGTCTGCGAGGTCAAGACCCGCTCGGGCCTGAGGTACGGCAGCCCGATCGAAGCCGTCAGCCAGAATAAGCGCCTCCGGCTGCGCCGCCTGGCCGCCGCGTGGCTGGCGGCCCAGGGGCTCGGGTTCGACGAGGTGCGAATCGACGTGATCGGGCTGGTCGGGAACGGATCGGGGGAGTTCACCCTCGAGCACGTGCGGGGGGTGGGCTGAATGCCTGTCGCCCGGACTCACTCGATCGCCCTGGTCGGGGTCGAGGGTCATCCGGTCGAGATCGAAGCCGATATCCAGAACGGGCTCCCGGGGCTGCTCCTGGTCGGCCTGCCCGATACGGCGCTGCGCGAGGCCAGGGACCGGATCCGGGCCGCCATCGTGAACAGCCGTGAGCAGTGGCCGCAGCGGCGGATCACCGTCGGCCTCTCCCCGGCGAGCCTGCCCAAGCGGGGCAGCGGGTTCGACATTGGCATCGCGGTGGCCATCCTCGGCGCCGCGGGCGCGGTCCCGGCCGGGGCGATCGACGGGGTGGCGTTCCTCGGCGAGCTGGGGCTCGACGGCCAGCTGCGCCCGGTCCGGGGAGTGCTGCCTGCTGTCGCGGCCGCAGCGGCCCGCGGCTTCCGGCGGGTCGCGGTGCCGTGCGCCAACGAGGCCGAGGCGGCGCTGGTCCCCGACCTGCGGGTGCTGAGCGCCACGACCTTGCGGGGGCTACTGGGCTGGCTGCGTGGCTGTCCCCCGGCCCTTCCGGGGGGAGCAGGCGACGCGCGCGACCCCGTCCGGCTGGTCGAGGGCGGTGACTTTCCGCCGGCGGGAGGGGGTCCGGCCCCCGGTGCGGCGGCCCGCACCCCGGCGGGCGCTGGGCCCGACCTGGCCGACGTGCTGGGCCAGCCGACGGCGCGCCGGGCCGCGGAGATCTGCGCCGCGGGCGGTCATCATCTCTGCCTGCTCGGCCCGCCGGGGGCCGGGAAGACGATGCTGGCCGAGCGGATTCCCACCGTGCTGCCCCGCCTCGACCCCGCCGCGGCTCTCGAGGTCACCGCGATCCACTCGGTGGCGGGCGTGCTCCCGGACCGCAGCCCGCTGCTGACCGCGCCGCCGTTCTGCGCCCCGCACCACACCGCGACCAAGGCCGCGATCGTCGGCGGCGGCAGCGGGGTGATCCGCCCGGGAGCGGCGTCGCTGGCTCACCGCGGATGCCTGTTCCTCGACGAGGCGCCGGAATTCGGCCGGGATGTGCTCGACGCGCTCCGCCAGCCGCTGGAGTCGGGAGAGGTCGTCGTGGCCCGCTCGGGCGTGACCGCGCGCTTCCCGGCCCGCTTCACACTGCTCCTGGCGGCCAACCCCTGCCCGTGCGCCAAGGGACCCGGGCGGCAGCCGGGCTGCGACTGCACGCCCGCGGTCCGCCGCAGGTACCTGGCCCGGCTGTCCGGGCCGTTGCTCGACCGGGTCGACGTGAAGGTGGAATTCCTGCCGGTGAGCCGGGGCGAGTTGCTCAGCGACGCGACGTTCGCGGAGTCCAGCGCGACCGTCGCTGCCCGGGTCGAGGCGGCCCGGCACCGGGCCGCCGCCCGGCTGCAGGACACGCCCTGGCGGCTGAACGCGGAGATCCCCGGCAGCGAACTGCGCCGCGGCTACGCTCCTGCGCCGGGCGCGCTCGTGCCGCTGGAACGGGCTATGGACCTGGGGCAGATCAGCGCGCGGGGCGTGCACCGGGTGATCCGGGTGGCCTGGACGCTGGCCGACCTGGCCGGGGTGCCGCGCCCCACCGCCGACCAGACCGCCGCGGCACTCGGTCTGTGGCTGGGGGTGCCGCGATGATCCGCGACCCGGCCGGCCAGGACCGGGACCGGGGCCGGCGGGTACGGGACGGGCACGACCAGGACCGGCGGGCCCGGGACCGGCTGGCCCGGGCCGCGCTGACCTGGATCGCCGAGCCGGGTGATGCACAGCTCGGGCCCCTGCTCCAGCAGCGCTCCCCGGCGGCGGTCATCGCCGCCCTCACGGCAGGGGCCCCTCTCCCGGCTGCCCCGGCCATCCCGGGCCTGGACCGGGCCTGGCCGCGGTGGGCCGCCCGGCTGGGTGACGCGCCCACCGAGGCCACGGTGGATGCCTGGCTGCGGGCCGGGATCCGGCTGGTCTGCCCCGGCGACCCGGAGTGGCCCAGCCAGCTCGAGGTGCTGGGCGACGCGCAGCCGTGTGCGCTGTGGGTACGCGGCGAGGTAGATCTCCGGTTCGCTTGCCTGCGCTCGGTGTCCATCGTCGGCACCCGGGCGGCCACCGCGTACGGCGTCCACGTGACCACCGAGCTGGCCGCGGCCCTGGCCGAACGCGGCTGGGCGGTGCTGTCCGGCGGCGCGTTCGGCATCGACAGCCAGGCCCACCGCGGCGCGCTCGCCGCCGAGGGGGTCACCGTCGCGGTCCTGCCCTCCGGCCTGGACGACCCTTACCCGCGCAGCCATCACGAGCTGTTCCTGGCCATCGCGGGGCACGGGGCTCTGGTCAGCGAGCAGCCCCCCGGCCGCACCCCGACCAGGCCCGGGTTCCTGATCCGCAACCGGCTGATCGCCGCGCTCAGCCGCGGGACGGTGATCGTCGAGGCCGCGCTGCGCAGCGGGGCCCTGAACACGGCCCGGCACGCCCGGGACCAGAACCGCCCGCTGATGGCCGTGCCCGGCCCGGTGACATCCATCGCGTCGGCCGGCTGCCACCTGGCCATCAGGGACTGGGGAGCCGTCTGTGTCACCGGCGTGCAGGACGTGCTGGCCTGCCTGTCACTCGGCGCCGCTGACCTGGTTCCGCCACCCCGGGGCCCGGTCCTGCCGCGGGACGAGCTGGACGCGGTCAGCCTGAGCGTCCTGGAAGCCGTGCCTGCCCGCGGCGGCCGCGGGCCAGCCCGCATCGCGGTGTCGGCGGGCGTGGATTTCGATACCGTACTGCGTTGCCTGGGCGAGCTGGCGGCGGGCGGGTTCGTCGAGCGCTGCGACCGAGGCTGGCGGGCCCGGCCGCCCGGCTGCCCGGCTGACCCGGGATGAACGTCTGGGCCTGCCGGTCCGTGAAGGGCGCTTCCTGGGGCGGCTTATTAGTGAAAATCTGCCCGATTCCGGGCAAGTTCTTGCCATTCTGGCCGCTAATCCAGCATGCTGACCCGTGTGGCAGGTGCGCAACGGCCGTTCGAGGAGCTGGTCGCCCATCTCACCGAGAGCAGTTCGCTGGGGTCGGGGGAGGCGGCACGGTTGATCGATGAAGTGGTCGGGTATTTCTCCGAGCCAGCGGACGTATTCGTCCGCAGGCGCCACGGGGAGCTCAAGGCACGGGGTCTGACTAACGACCGTGCGTTCCATCAAATCTCGGTTGAGCTGCAGCAGCGGCTGGTGGCACCGCCTCAGTACTCGCTGCGTCAGTTGCGCCGCATCATCTACGGCTGAGGGGCAGAGCATGTGCGGAATCGTTGCTCACATCGGGGGCCGTGACTGCGTGCCCATCCTGCTGGAGGGGCTGGCCCGGCTGGAGTACCGGGGCTACGACTCGGCCGGCATCGCGGTCCTGGGCCGGTCCGGCGAGATCCGCGTGCACAAGACCAAGGGCCGGGTGGCCGACCTGGCTGCGGGACTGCCCGCGCGGTTCAAGGGCAGCCCGGGCATCGGCCACACCCGCTGGGCCACCCACGGCGAGCCGAGTGACGCCAACGCGCACCCGCACGTCTGCGGGCCGATCGCGATCGTGCACAACGGGATCATCGAGAACGCCGACGAGCTGCGGGCCAAGCTGAGCGTGGACGGGGCCGTGTTCGCGTCCGAGACCGACAGCGAGGTACTCGCCCACCTGATCGCGGCCAGCAGCGCCGACCACCTGGAAGAAGCGGTCCGCCAGGCGCTGACTTCGGTAGTCGGCACCTACGGGATCGTGGTCCTCGACGCCCGCCATCCAGACGTCATCGTGGCGGCCCGTAACGGCAGCCCCGTGGTGCTCGGCCTGGGCGACAAGGAGATGTTCGTCGCCTCCGACGTGGCCGCGTTCGTCCGCTACACCCGCCAGGTCGTGCACCTCGACGACGGTGAGGTCGCGGTGGTCCGCGCGGACGGCTTCGTGACGTCCACCCTCGACGCGCGGACCACCATCAAAGAGCCCTCCATCATCGACACCGAGGTCGGCTCCTACGACGCCGAGGGCTACACGCACTTCATGCGCAAGGAGATCCACGAGCAGCCGCGCGCGGTCGAGCGGGCCCTGAGCGGCCGTCTGGACAGCCGCTTCCACACCGCGCACCTCGGCGGGCTGAACCTGGACGCACGCGAACTCCGGGAGTTCCGCCGGGTCCTGGTGCTCGGCTGTGGCTCGGCCTACTACTCGGGCCAGGTCGGCGCGCAGCTCATCGAGGACCTGGCCCGCATCCCGGCGTCGGCCGAGCCAGCCTCGGAGTTCCGCTACCGCAACCCGGTGGTGGAGGCGGACACGCTCTACGTCGGGGTCAGCCAGTCCGGCGAGACTTACGACACCCTCGCTGCCATCCAGGAGCTGCAGCGCAAAGGCGGCCGCGTACTCGGGGTGGTGAACTCGGTAGGCAGCGCCATCGCCCGGCAGTGCGACGGCGGCATGTACCTGCACGCCGGGCCGGAGATCTCGGTCACCTCGACCAAGACCTTCACCGCCACGACGGTCGCCTTCGCCCTGCTCGGGCTGCACCTGGGCCGCATCCACGACCTCTCGCCGGCCGACGGCCGGCGGATCATCGCGGGACTGCACGCCCTCCCCGGGCAGATCGAGGAGGTGCTGGCCGGGGAAGACCACATAGCCGGCGTCGCCGCCGAGCTGGCGAACGCCCAGGGCATGTTCTTCATCGGCCGGGTCCGCGGCTACCCGGTCGCCCGGGAAGGGGCGCAGAAGCTCAAGGAGGTCTCCTACCTCCATGCGGAGGCCTACCCGGCCAGCGAGCTCAAGCACGGGCCGCTCGCCCTGGTGAACCCGGAGCTGCCCACGGTCGCGATCGTGCCCAGCGACGAGCTGTTCGACAAGAACCTGTCCACGCTCGGCGAGATCAAGGCCCGCCGCGGCCCGGTGGTGGCCGTCGCGCACACCGACCTGGATCCCAAGCTGGCCGATCACGTGATCCGCGTGCCGAAGAACGAGCCTGAGCTGGACCCGATCCTGCTCTCCGTGCCGCTGCAGATGCTCGCGTATCACGCGGCGGTGGCGCTCGGCAACGACGTGGACAAGCCGCGCAACCTGGCCAAGAGTGTCACGGTGGAGTGAGCGGCGGTCCTGGCCCAGACTGGGGGACATGCGAGAACAGCCCGAACTGCCGGACCAGCTGGAGTCGGCGCTGGAGGCGTTCCGGCGGCACCTCGCGGCGGAGCGCGGGGTGTCCGGGCACACGGTCCGGGCCTACCTGGGTGATGTCCGCGCCCTCCTGGAGCACGCCGCCCGCGCGGGCGTGACCAGCCCGGGCGGCCTCGACATCGCGATCTTGCGGAGCTGGCTGGCGGGCCAGCACGCCACCGGGCGGGCCCGGGCCACGCTGGCCCGGCGGGCCGCGTCGGCCCGGACGTTCACCGCCTTCGGTCACGCCCGCGGCTGGCTGCCCAGTGACCCCGGGCCATTGCTGGGCACGCCCCGGGTGCGCCGGAAGCTGCCCGAGGTGATCCGTCAGGACCAGATGGCGGCGGTGCTCGCGGCCCAGGGCGGCCCGGCACCGGCACGCCGTGCACCGGGAAGCCCGGCACCCGGGAGCCCGGGGAGCCCTGCAGCTGGGAGCCCTGCGCCGGCGGCCAGCGAGCCGGATCCCCGCGACCAGGCGCTGGCCCTGCGCGACACCGCGATCATGGAGCTGCTCTACGCCACCGGGATCCGGGTCAGTGAGCTGTGCGGGCTCGATCTCGGTGACCTCGACCATGAGCGCCGGACCATCCGGGTCATGGGCAAGGGCAGCAAAGAGCGCACGGTGCCGGTGGGACTGCCCGCCGAGCGGGCCACGGCGCGCTGGGCCCGGGACGGGCGGCCGGTCCTGCTGACCCCGGACAGTGCGGCCGCCCTGTTCCTGGGGGCGCGCGGCAGGCGGCTGGATCCGCGGACCGCGCGGCGGGTGGTGCACACGAGGCTGGCCGCCGTGCCCGCGGTGCCCGATACCGGGCCGCACGGTCTGCGCCACGCGGCCGCGACCCACCTGCTGGAAGGCGGTGCGGACCTGCGCAGCGTGCAGGAGATCCTCGGTCACGCGTCGCTGGGCACCACCCAGATCTACACCCACGTCTCGGTCGAGCGGCTGACGTCCGCGTTCCGCCAGGCGCATCCCCGGGCCTGACGTACCGGGGCCTGAGGGGCCCCCGGCCGGAGGGACCGGGTGCTCCTGAGGGGCCGGGCGCCTAAGGGCCGGGAGGCCGGGCGAAGTGAGTGCATCCGCGGGCTTGAGTGCAGCGAGTAGACTGGCTTACAGGTCGTGGAGTCTGCCCGCGTTACGTGGACGGCTTCCCGGCTAATTCGCGCGTCCGCTTGCCGCCAGGTGCCGGTTCGGCCCCCGGCGGGACGCATCCCACCGGTCCGCGGTCTCCCACACCGCGGCGGGTGCGCCCGGGCGCCAGGCAACAACCGAGAGCGTCGGTGTGCTCAGGCACGGCGCGTAACAGGAAGGGGACCGCGGGCATGGCTCCGGTCGTAACTATGCGGCAGCTGCTTGAGAGCGGCGTGCACTTCGGGCACCAGACCCGGCGCTGGAACCCCAAGATGAAGCGATTCATCCTGGCCGAGCGCAACGGCATCTACATCATCGATCTCCAGCAGTCGCTCGAATTCATCGACACCGCCTACGAGTTCATCAAGGAGACGGTCGCTCACGGCGGCTCCATCCTGTACGTCGGCACCAAGAAGCAGGCCCAGGAAGCGGTCGCCGAGCAGGCCCGCCGGGTGGGTATGCCTTTCGTCAACCAGCGCTGGCTGGGCGGCATGCTGACGAACTTCCAGACGGTCTTCAAGCGTCTCCAGCGGCTCAAGGAGCTCGAGGAACTCGACTTCGACGACGTGGCCGGCTCCGGGATGACCAAGAAGGAGCTGCTCCAGCTGCGCCGCGAGCATGACAAGCTGGAGCGCTCGCTGGGCGGGATCCGGGACATGTCCCGGGTGCCGAGCGCCATCTGGGTGGTGGACACCAAGAAGGAGCACATCGCCGTCAGCGAGGCCCGGAAGCTGGGCATCCCGGTCATCGCCATCCTCGACACGAACTGCGATCCGGACGAGGTCACCTACCCGATTCCGGGGAATGACGACGCCATCCGCAGTGTTTCGCTGCTGACCCGGGTCGTCGCCGATGCGGTGGCCGACGGCCTGATCGCCCGGGCCGGGGCGGCGGACGGCGAGGCTAAGCCCTCCGCAGCGCCCACGTCCGGCGAACTCGGTGCCGAGGAACCGCTCGCCGAATGGGAGCTGGCGGTCCTGGAGGGCAAGGCCAGCGACGATGCCGCGGCCCAGGCCCCCGACGCGCCAGCCGGCGACCAGGCCAACGGGACGACGCCGGACCAGGCCAACGGGACGGCCGCCGACCAGGCCGCTGACCAGGCCAACGGGACGGCGCCCGAGCAGGGTGACACCCCGGCGCCCGAGCCGGAGGCGGCGGGCGTGTCCGCTGGCTCCGGTGAGTCGCACGAGGCCTGAGGCAGCGGACCGGCGGACGGCCTATCGGAGGGACTAGCGGAGCGGGGCGACCAGCCCCGCCCCACTACAAAGACACAGCGAGAGATGAGGAAATGGCGAACTTCACCGCCGCGGACGTGAAGCGGCTGCGTGAGCAGACGGCCGCGGGAATGATGGACTGCAAGCGGGCCCTTGAGGAGGCCGACGGCGACTTCGACGTCGCCGTGGAGCTCCTCCGCGTCAAGGGGGCCAAGGACGTAAGCAAGCGGGCTTCCCGGACCGCCGGGAACGGGCTGGTGACCGCGGAGCTCGACGGCACGGACGCCGGAGTGCTCCTCGAGCTCAACTGCGAGACCGACTTCGTCGCCAAGACCGACGTGTTCCAGGCCCTCGCCGCGCAGATCGCGAGCGTGGCCCTGCAGCAGCGGCCCGCCGACCGGCTGACCCTGCTCGGGCTGGAACTGCGGCCCGGCACCACCGTCCAGCAGCACATCGAGGAGGCCGGCGCCTCGCTCAAGGAGAAGATCGAGCTGGGCCGGTACACCCTCCTCGAGGGTGGCTACGTCGCTACCTACCTGCACAAGTCCGACCCGGCGCTGCCGCCGACCGTGGGCGTGCTCGTCCAGCTGGACAAGCCGTCGCCCGAGGCGGCCAAGGACGTGGCGCACCAGGTGGCCGCGATGCGGCCGCAGTACCTGAACCGTGATGAGGTACCCGCGAACGTGGTCGAGCACGAGCGGGGCATCATGGAGCAGATCACCCGGGATGAGGGCAAGCCGGAGCAGGCGGTTCCCAAGATCGTCGAGGGCCGGCTCAACGCGTTCTTCAAGGACGTGGTGCTGACCGAGCAGCCCTTTGTCCGGGACCCGAAGAAGTCCATCAAGCAGTTGCTCGCCGATCAGGGGGTTACCGTCCGCGCGTTCGCGCGGTTCCAGGTCGGCCAGGCCGGATGAGGACCGGAGCCAGCTGGTGAGCGAGGGCGAAGGAGAACATCCCGTGGACGGCAGCGCCGCGCACTCTGCGGGCGCTGCCGTGCGCGCGGACGCCGCGGCCGGGCCAGGCACGTCCGCGGCCGCCGAGGCGGAGCGGTATCCGGAGCCGGAGGCACCGAAGGCGCACCGCCGCTGGAACCGCGTGGTCGTGAAGCTCTCCGGGGAGGCCTTTTCCGGCAACGAGCCGCTGGGCATCTCGCCGGATGTGGTCTTCCACCTGGCCAAGGAGATCGCGGCGGTGGTGGCCGACGGGGTGGAACTGGCCGCGGTGGTCGGCGGCGGCAACATGTTCCGCGGCAAGCAGATGGCCGAGCGCGGCATCGACCGGGCCCGGGCCGACTACATGGGCATGCTCGGGAACCGTGATCAACTGCCTGGCCCTCCAGGACGTGCTGGAGAAGCTGGGCGTGGAAACCCGGGTCCAGACCGCGATCACCATGGGACAGGTGGCCGAGCCCTACATCCCCCGCCGGGCCATCCGGCACCTGGAGAAGGGCCGTGTGGTGATCTTCGGCGCGGGCCTGGGTGCTCCGTTCTTCTCCACCGACACCTGCGCCGCCCAGCGCGCCCTGGAGATCGGCGCGGAAGCGGTGCTCAAGGGCACCCAGGTGGACGGGGTCTATGACGCGGATCCCCGCACGATTCCCGGCGCGACGCGGTTCACCCAGATCGACTACGGCGAGGTGCTCCGCCGCGAGCTGAAGTTCATGGACGCGACCGCGGTGAGCTTGTGCATGGACAACGGCCTGCCCATCGTCGTTTTCGACCTGATGGAAGAGGGCAACGTCGCGCGGGCGGTGCGCGGTGAGAGGATCGGCACACTGATCTGCCGGTCGGGGGACTACTAAGACCCGTCAGCCGCGGAAGCGTGAAGGAACAGAACGCACAGGAGCCGCAGTGATAGACGACACTCTCTTCGAGGCCGAGGAGAAAATGGAGAAGGCCGTGGTGGTCGCCAAGGAAGAGTTTGGCACCATCCGGACCGGGCGCGCGCATCCGTCCATGTTCGGCAAGATCACGGCCGAGTATTACGGAACCCAGACTCCCGTGAACCAGCTGGCCTCGTTTCACATCCCGGAGCCCCGGATGGTGATCGTCCAGCCGTTCGACAAGTCGTCCATGGCCAACATCGAGAAGGCGATCCGCAACAGTGATCTCGGGGTCAACCCGAGTAACGACGGCAACATCATCCGGGTCGTCTTCCCGGAACTGTCCGAGGAACGGCGCAAGGACTTCATCAAGGTGGCCCGGCACAAGGCCGAGGACAGCCGGATCTCCATCCGCAATATCCGGCGGCACGCCAAGGACTCCCTGGACAAGATGGTCAAGGCCGGCGAGGCCGGCGAGGACGAGGTGCACCGGGCGGAACGGGAACTCGACGAGCTGACGCACACCTATGTGGGGCAGGTGGACGAACTGCTGCGGCATAAGGAAGCCGAGCTCCTCGAGGTCTGAGATTTGGGTCCCGACGGGCTAAGCGAACCGGGCCACGCTCCGGAGCAAGGCGGCCAGCCCGGGGCGGAGCGACCGGCACCGGACGCCCCGGCCGCCGGGCCCCCGGCCGCCGGGCCCCCGCGCGCTGAGCCCCCGGCACCGGAAATCCCGCCCGCCGGGCCCGAGCCCGCCGGGCCGCTGCCCGGCGAGCCGCCGCCACCGGAACTTCCGCCCACTGAGCTCCTCAAGCCGTCCCGGGCCGGCCGCAACCTCCGCGCCGCGATCGTGGTGGGCCTGCTCATGGGCGGCCTGGCGCTGGTCACCCTCTTCACCATCAAGATCATCTTCTTGATCTACGTGGCCGCCGTGATCGCACTCGGCCTGTGGGAACTCACCCGGGTGCTGGAGGCGCGCAGCATCCGGCTGCCGCTGGTCCCGGTGGCCGCCGGCGGCGCCGTCATGCTGGGGCTGGCCTACTACAGCGGCGAGCGCCCGCTGGTCGCCGCGCTGGCCGTGACCGTGATCGCCATCCTGGCCTGGCGGATGGCCGGTGGCAGCGCCGGCTACCTGCGGGACGTCACCGCGGGCATCTTCACCCTCGCGTACCTGCCGCTGATGGCGTCGTTCGTCGCGCTGATGCTGGCCGCCCCGGACGGCTCCCGGCGCGTCCTGGCCTGGATCGTGGTCACCATCTGCAGTGACATCGGGGGCTACCTGGTGGGCAGCCTGCTGGGGCGGCACCCGATGGCGGCCGTGATCAGCCCGCACAAGACCTGGGAGGGCTTCGCCGGCTCAGCGCTGGCCTGCGTCGTCGCCGGTGTCCTGCTGGTTCCCCTGCTGCTGCACGGCGCGTGGTGGCAGGGCGTCGTGCTGGGCGTCGCCGCCGTCGGGGCCGCGACTCTCGGCGACCTGTCCGAATCCATGATCAAGCGGGATCTCCAGATCAAGGACATGGGCACCGTGCTGCCCGGCCACGGGGGAGTCCTGGACCGGATCGATTCGCTGCTGATCACCGCGCCGGTGGTCTGGCTGCTGCTGGTGATCTTCTTCGCGCACTGATCCGCACTGATCCGCACTGCTTCACGTACTGGCGTTTGACCGCATCCGCCTTGGGGACTTTGCGGGCGACTCGTACATACAGTCGGGGGAGATGCGGAGCCTAGCGGGATGTTCAGACGTATCGGTCTGGTTGGCTTGATCTATATCATCGTCGGGATCGTGGTGGCGTGGGAGAAGCACTACATCACGGTCGGCCTGCTCAAGGGTGTCCTGTCCGCGCTGCTGGCCATCTTCTTGTGGTGGCTGCCGCTGCTCGGAGTGAACCTGCATATCCATTAATTTTCAGATAACGAAAACCGTAGGGGCGCGGCCGGGGAGCCGCGCCCCTACGGCGTGTCGCGGAAGAGGCGCCCCACCACGGCGGGCCCCCGCCCGCGCCCTGCCGCGCGGTGAGCTGACGTATCCGCCGGCGTGAGTCAGCGGACTCCGCCGTCAGGCGGTGACCACCCAGTCCCGGCGCTGGGCCGCCAGGTGCGTGACCAGGCTGGCCGAGCCGCGTTCCTTGGCGAACAGCCGTTCCCGCTCGCTGATGGGCATGACCCACAGCCAGCGGACCGGGTCGCCGCCAAACGAGAACCCGGACAGGTCCGGCACCTCCGGCCCGGGTAGCTGGGCCGGATCGTCGAGTAGCAGCACCGCGGTGTTCCCGCCGCCCAGCGGGAAGGTGGCGGGCTCGTGGTACCACCTGATCGTGTGCCCCGGCCCGAACCAGGTCACGGCGCGCCAGGGGTAGTGCGCCAGCCACAGGAAGATACGCGCCGCCTCCGGGCTGGGCAGGGTGGTGGCCAGGGCCAGCTCGATCCGCCCCGAAGCGGTGGGGTCCTCCGAGAACTGCTCGACGACCGGCATCCGCTGGCAGCTCATGCCGAGCGTGGACAGCACAGTGAACGGCCGGCCGCGGGTCGGCGGCCGTTCGGACACCCCGGCCGACGGCTGCCTGCCGCCGCTGACATCCCAGTACCGGGCGCCCGGGCCGAGCCGGCCCAGCAGGTGCCCCAGGGCCGCCTTCTGGAAGCCGGCCCACGCACCCTCGCTGACCCGCCAGCGCCAGAAGGCCGTGGCCCGGTCCGCCCGGGGGCCCAGTCCTTCCATGGCGTCGTCCAGGGACCACGCGAACGGGGTCTGGCCGATGCATTCCCGGCTGTAACCGGGCATCCCGCGGGACATGTCCGACCAGCCGGGAATGACCGCGAGCAGCCGGCCGCCCTCCACCAGGGCCACCCCGTCCCCCTCCTCGAACCACAGCGGGCGCAGGATGTGCGGGTCCAGCGGCGGCAGGCCATCCGGATGCTTGGTGTGCCCGGCCGGCATCACCGGAGCCTGCCCGGCCTCGACCTGCGCCGGGTCGGCGGCGGCCGGGGCCGGCTGGTGGTTGGCGAGCCAGACCGCGGCGATCACGGCCGTCTGGTCGTATACGTACGCGGCGGTGGTGACGCCGTCGTACTCCACGACCAGCCGTCGGCTGCCGTACGGGCTCTCACTGGTGAGCAGGATCTCTGGCCGACCCGGCCGGGCGGCGAGATTGCCTTCTCTCCCGCCCCTGCGCAAAGTCGGCATAACCGAAATCTACTGATTCGCCGCAGGTCATTGCGTCCGCACCCAGGATATTGTTAAGCGTTCGAAACGACCTTTCCTACGGAGCACAGGTGCCTGGCAGAGCGACCCCCACCCGACCGCCCCGGCATCTGGCTGACCTGGACCCGGCGGAGCGCCGCGCCGCCGCTGCTGAGCTGGGCGGCCCGGCGTTCCGCGCCGATCAGCTCGCCCGGCACTACTTCGCCCGGCTGACCGATGACCCCGCGGACATGACCGACCTGCCGGCCTCGTCCCGCGACGAGCTGGCGGGCCGGCTGCTGCCCCGGCTGCTCACCGCCCAGCAGGAGCTGACCTGTGACGAGGGGATGACCCGCAAGACGTTGTGGCGGGCCTTCGACGGCGCCCTCATCGAATCCGTCCTGATGCGCTACCCGCAGCGGGTCACCATGTGCGTGTCCTCGCAGGCGGGCTGCGGGATGGCCTGCCCGTTCTGTGCGACCGGCCAGGCCGGGCTGACCAGGAACCTGTCCGCCGCGGAGATCGTCGCCCAGGTGGTCGCGGGTGCGCGGGCGCTGGCCCGCGGCGAGGTGCCCGGCGGCCCGGGACGGGTCTCCAACGTCGTGTTCATGGGCATGGGTGAACCACTCGCCAACTACGCCAGCGTGCTGAAGGCTGTGCGCCGGATCACCGACCCGGTGCCGGACGGTCTGGGGATCTCCCAGCGCTCGGTGACCGTCTCCACGGTCGGGCTGGTTCCCGCCATCCGCCGGCTGACCGCCGAAGGCCTGCAGGTCCGGCTGGCGGTCTCGCTGCATGCCCCCGACGACGAACTGCGTGACGAGCTCGTGCCGGTCAACCGCCGCTGGCAGGTGGCCGAGGTCCTGGAGACCGCGTGGGATTATGCGGCCACCACCGGCCGGCGGGTTTCCATCGAGTACGCGCTGATCAAGGACGTTAACGACCAGCCGTGGCGGGCCGACATGCTCGCCGGGCTGCTGGCGGGGCGGCTGGTTCACGTCAACCTGATCCCGCTCAACCCCACCCCCGGCTCGCGGTGGACGGCGTCCGAGCCGGGTTCCATGCGGGAGTTCCAGGACCGGCTGGCGGCCCGCGGCATCCCGGTCACCATGCGCGACACCCGGGGCAGCCAGATCGACGGGGCGTGCGGCCAGCTCGCCGCGCCGTCGCTGGCCCCCCAGACGCGGGCGGCAGAGCCCCGGGTGCCTCAGCCGCTGCAGATCAGCGCCCGGGTACCGTAGTCGTCCATGCCGGGCAAGGAGGCTCTCGCCAGTGGTTGCCGCACGCTGGCGTGGCGGGTGGTGCACCGGGCCTGGCGCGCGGCGCAGCAGGCCGGCGCGATCACCGCGGCGACCCCGGCGGGCCGCCGGTTCGCCGCGTTCGGCCCCGGGTCGATCATGGCCTTCCCGACCGGGTCGCTCTACGGCGAAGCGTGGATCGAGGTCGGCGCCGGCACGCTGATCGGGGCTGAGGTCAGCCTGACCGCGGGCATGGTACCGGGCCACCAGCTGGGCGAGCACCCGGTGCTCCGGGTCGGCAACGGCTGCGTGATCGGCCGGGGCAGCCACATCATCGCGCACCACTCGATCGTCATCGGCGATGACGTGTTCACTGGCCCGTACGTCTACATCACCGACCAGAACCACGGGTACACCGACCCGGATGTGCCGATCGGGCGGCAGTGGCCGAGTAACACCGGGGTGTCCATCGGCCCGGGGACATGGCTAGGAGCTGGTGTGATCGTGCTGCCCGGCGCGCGGATCGGCCGTAATGTGGTGGTGGCCGCGGGCTCGGTGGTCCGCGGGATGGTGCCTGACCGCTGCGTGATCGCCGGTGTTCCCGCGAAGGTGGTGCGGGAATACGTAGCCGGGGATGGCTGGTCACGGCCTTCGCCTACCGTGGGCGACCGTACATGAGCATCTGGGGATCCAAGAGGCCACGTGAAGGGACGCAAGGACCTCGTCGCGAGCGCGGCGTACCTGCCTGAGCCTGCGGCCGTCGCGGCGGCCCGCAAGTTCGTGCGCGATACGCTGCGTTCCTGGCTGGACACTGCGCCCGGCGCCGAAGCCGACGGCGGCCTGGTCGATGACGCGGTCCTGCTGACCAGCGAGCTGGTGACCAACGCCGTGGTGCACGCTGGCACCCAGGTCCAGGTCACCTGCAAGCTCGCCGCGGGCGCGGTGGAAGTCGTGGTCCGCGACAGTCACCCGGCCCGGATGGTGCCCGGCCCCGCACCCGACGACACCGTTCCCGCCGAGCGCACCGGCGGGCGCGGCCTGTTGCTGCCCTCCGCCCTGGCGGCCGCCTGGGGGGTCAGCTACGGGACCGACGCCAAGGCCGTCTGGTTCCGGATGGGTCTTCCCGGCGCCCCGGGCGGGGCGCCGGCGGACGGCGCCGGCCCGGGGGCGCTGGAGGCCGTGGTGCCGGCCGGCCCCTGGAACGTCACCGGCAGCGCACCAGGGGACGCATCGCCAGGCCGCGCGGCGGCGGCCCCCGTACCGGCGGGTCCTGGGCCGGCCAGCACCGCGCCGCCCAGCACCGTGCCGCCCAGCACCGTGCCGCCCAGCACCGTCCCGCTCTACAACGCCTCGGCTACCTCCGGGTATGACGTGCTGCTGGACCAGTGCGTGGCGTCGGCGCGGCTCATCGCGTCCGCCGACAGCGCTTACGCCCTGGTCGCGGACGAGGACGGGGATCTGGGCGTGCGCGCGGCCAGCGGGCTCGGCCCGGCCGCGTGGCTGCGTACCGCGCCGTCCGTCTCGACTGTGCCGTTCATGGTGGATGGCCAGGTGACCGGCGTGCTGGCGGTCGCGGCCGCCCGTCCCGGGCGGTTCAGCGACGGCGAGGTCCGGCGGCTGCAGCAGCTGGCGGACCAGATGGCCCCGGCGCTGGAACGGGCCCGGCTGGCCGAGCTGGAACGGGCCCGGCGGGCCCGGATCGGGGTCCTGGCCGAGGCCGGCACGCTGCTGGCCGGCCCGCTGGACACCGACCGGATCCTGGCCGTGGCCGGGCAGGTCGCCGTGCCCCGGCTCGCGGCGTGGTGTGCGGTGCTGCTCTCCGGTCCCGGCGGTGACCTGCGGCTCACCGTGGCCCGCCACGCGGACGAGTCGCAGGCGGGCGCGCTCACCTGGCTGCTGAACCGGGGCTGTGACCTCGCGCCGCCGGCCATCGCCGCGGACGCCCGCCACGGAGCCACGCGCTCCTGGCCGCTGGCCGCGCTGGTCCCGGCGCAGGCCCCGGCCGGCGTGGCCGACCTGGCCGCCCGGGGGGCCTGGTGCTTCCCGCTGGCCACCCGGGGCGGCCCGCTGGGGCTGCTCATCCTGGGCGGGCCGCACGGCGGGCGTCCATCCCGGGAGGTGCAGAGGCTGGCGGAGGACCTGGCCGCCCGGATCGCGCTGGCCCTGGAGAACTCCCGGCTCACCGCGCGGCAGCAGCAGGACAGCGACGCGCTGCGCGCCGCCCTGGTGCCGCCGGAACTCCCCCGGATTCCCGGCGTCGAACTGGCCTTCGCGCACGACCTGCCCAGCACCGACCTGCCCAGCACCGATGGGTCCAGGAGCGGCCTTTCCCGGGCGGACGCGGGCGGCGGCGACTTCTGCGACGTGTTCCCGGTGACCGGGGGCCGATGGCGGTTCGCCATCGGCGAGGTGTGCGGGACGGGTCCGGCCACCCTGGCGGTGACCTCGCTGGCCCGCAACGCACTGCGCATCCTGGGCGCGGCCGGGCTGGGCATCCCCGCCGTGCTGGACCGGCTGAACCAGCTGATCCTGGATGAGCGGGCTCCGGGGACGTTCCTGACCCTGGTCCACGGCGAGATCGTGCCGGGCGACCCGGCCGGGGTGTCGCTCGCCTGCGCGGGGCAGCCGCTGCCGCTGGCGTTGCGGACCCAGGGACGGCCCGAGACGGCCGCGGCCCCGCAGCCAGTGCTCGGCGTGATCGAGGGGCAGGGCTTCTCCGCCCAGGACGTCACCCTCGGCCCCGGCGACCTGCTGCTCTGCGTCACCGACGGGGTGACCCGGCGGCGCGACGGCGACCGGCAGCTCGATGACGACGACGGCCTGGCCCGGCTGCTGGCCGCCTGCACCGGGCTGACCGCGGATGTGGTGGCGGACAAGGTCCACGAGGAAGTCCGGACCTTCGGCGGGCGCCCCGCGGTGGACGGCATGGCCGTGCTCGTCATCCGGGCCGCGACCTGACCAGCCGGCCCGCCGTACCGCGCTGACGATATGGCGCCGGCCCATTCCCGCTTACGATGCGGCGCCGGCCCCGATCCCCGCTTACTCGGTGCGCAGCCGCGGGTTGAACACCTCACCGCGCAGAGCCCGCCCGATCAGGTCGACGGCCCGCGCGGTGTCCACCAGCCTGCGTCCCTCACTGCGGTAGGCGGCCAGCACCGCGTCGACCCCGTGGGCGGGCAGCGACCCGCCCAGTTCGGTCCGGGCGCTGCGGTACCCGTCACGGGCCCCCTCCACGCACGCGGCCACGTGGTGCCGGGCCATGGTGGCCAGCGCGAGCGGGTGGCGCCGCAGCACGCCGTACAGCCGGTAATCGGGTGGCACCACGTCGAGCAGCCAGGCTACTGCGGTGGCCTCGAAGTCCGTACTGCCTGGCGGATGCACCCCGGTCGGCCAGCCCGGCGGAACGTACGCTGCCATGCCACGACAATAGCAAAGAATCGAACATTCGTTCAAAGCAGTCCAGGGAGGGCCGGACACCCCCGGCGCCCTCGACCTGAGGGAATCTCTAACGGAGTCAGCAGTAACAGAAAGTAACGTTCAGGTGGTTCTCCCGTCCCCTCCCCGGGCCCGGAGAACGGGCCGGAGGAGGGGACGGGGCAGGGGCCGCGGGGCCCGGGATCGGGCGGCGAGCCGCTACTCGGCGGCGCACTGGGCGGGCGCCGGGTCGCGGCGGGTGGCGAGGGACTGGGCGCCCACGACAGCGTGGCGCCGCGCGTGGCGGCCCCTCCGGGCGCGCCTGGCCTCACGGGCCCGGCCATCTTCGGCGGCGTGGTCGAGCATGTCCTTGACGTGCTGGGCGGCCACTGCCGACTGGATCACTGGATGCACGACATCCTCCTTGGTTCGCGGCCACGGTCATGACCGCACACCATTCAGGTTCGTCGTAAGGCCCCCCGCGCCACATCGGGAAGATGCCTTATCTCCGCTCCCTGCGAGGTACTTAGGCCTCCCGCCCGGCTTAGGCCCCGCCCGGCTTAGACCCTCGGCCCGGCTTAGGCCCCGCCCGGCTAAGCTCCATCCCCCTTAACCCTCCTGATACCTGCCCGTGCCACCCTGGACCGGGTGGGAGGGGTGTACGCGAGCTGGCACGGGCACGTGATCGTCTGCGGGCTGCACGGGGTGGGCCTGCGCATCGTCGAGCTGCTCCGCGCCTCCAGCGTGCCGACCGTCGTCATCGACGACCACCCGGATCCGCGGCTGGCCCGCACCCTGATCGGCTGGGGCATCCCGCACATCGCGGGCAGTTCACGGTCGGCGGAGACCCTGGCCGAAGCCGGGCTGGCCGGCGCTGAGGCGGTCATCTGCGCCCAGGAAGACGATCTCCCCACGCTGGAGACCGCCCTGCTGACCCGGGAACTGCGCGCCGATGTGCGGGTCGTGGTCCAGCTCAGCAACCCGGCCGTGGGCCGGGCGCTGTCCCGGATCGCGATCTCGGTGCTCGATGTGGCCGGGCTGTCCGCGCCGTCGATCACGGAAGCCTGCCTGCGCACCGGCGTTCAGGAGATCCGGCTGGCCGCCGAACGGTTCGCCGCCGCGCGGACCGTGGCCCCCGCTCCCGCCACGCTGCGCGAACTGTACGGGGCGCTGGCCCCGATCGCCGTGCTGCCCGCGGACGGCGGCGATGTGGTGATCTGTCCCGGCCGTGATCACCAGGTCGGGGCGGGAGACAGCGTGACGCTATTCGGGACCCCGGACGAGCTGCACACCGCCGGGGTGATCGCGCATCGCCATGCACCAGCTATCGCCCCCGGCACCCTCGGGGCCCGCGGGGTGCTGTCCGCTTCGCCCGGCCGGCCCAGCTGGCTCACCCGCAGCCTGCGCTCCGCGCGGCACCTCGCTGCCTCCCTGCTGCAAGCCATGGACCGCCGCCTGGTCGCCGCGCTGTTCGCGCTGTTCAGCGTGATCATCGCGTCCACGGTGATCCTGCGGCTGGCCTACCGGCTGGGCGGGCACCATATCCCGCTGCTGGACGCCGTGTACTTCACCGCCGAGACCGTCACCACGGTGAACTACGGCGACTTCTCCTACATCAGGCAGAGCCCGTGGCTGATGGGCGGGGCCGTGGTGCTGATGCTGCTCGGCGCCCTGTTCCTCGCGGTGTTCTTCGCCATGCTCACCGACATGCTGGTCAGCCGCCGCATCGAGGAGTCGCTGGGCCGCCGGCGGATCACCGGGCTGCGCGGCCACGTGCTGGTCATCGGCCTGGGCTCGGTGGGCATGCAGGCCGCCTCCCGGCTGGTCGCCGCGGGCAGTGAAGTGGTCGTGGTGGAGAAGCACGACGATAACCGGCATCTCAGCCAGGCCCGGGCCCTCGGCGTGCCGGTGGTCATCGCGGACGCCACCCTGCCGGAGACGCTGGAGTCGGTCAGCCTGGCCAGCGCCTCGGCGGTGGCGGTACTGACCAGCGACGACCTGGCCAACCTGGAAACCGGCCTGGCCGTGCGCGATCAGCTCGGGACGCGCTGGGAGGCCACCCCGGTGGTGCTGCGCATGTTCGATCCGCAGCTGGCCCGGTCGGTCCGGCACAACTTCGGGTTCCGCAACGTCCGCTCCACCGCCGCCCTCGCCGCGCCCTGGTTCGTCGGCGCGGCGCTCGGCCTCGACGTGCTCAACACGTTCTACGTGGGCGACGAGCCGCTGCTGGTGGCCCGGCTGACGGTGAGCCGCGGGGGCGGCCTGGACGGGCTGGCCCTGCGCGACCTGGGCGCACGGACCCGCGTCCTGGCCATCAGCCGGGCGCCTCATCAGGCCTACCTGGAGCACCCGCCGCGCCGCGGTACCCGGCTGGGGGCCGGCGACCAGGCCTACCTGATCGGCCCCTACGAGGAACTGCTCGCGGTGCTCCGCCGGGACCGCCCGGCCCCGCGGCCCGGCGACGTCAGCCGCCGCCGGGCCGCGCCCGCCGCCGGGCCGCCTGCCGCTCCCGCGGGGAGCAGCGGCTAGGCGCCGTCGGGTCTGGTGATCAGCGGCGAATACAATGGGAGGGCTGCGTGTTGTACATGTCAGCTCCCCACTTCCGATGCAAATGAGATTCCGTATGCCCGTACGCCAGGCCCAGCTCGCCACGCGTGATGAATTGCGCAACGTGGCGATTGTCGCGCACGTCAACCACGGCAAGACGACGCTGGTTAACGCCATGCTCTGGCAGTCCGGCGCATTCCGGGTCGGCGCCCAGGTCGCCGACCGGGTCCTCGACTCCGGTGACCTGGAGCGGGAAAAGGGCATCACGATCCTGGCCAAGAACACCGCGGTGGCGCACGGTGGCCTGACCATCAACATCGTGGACACCCCCGGGCACGCCGACTTCGGCGGCGAGGTCGAGCGCGGCCTGTCCATGGTGGACGGGGTGCTGCTGCTGGTGGACGCCAGCGAGGGCCCGCTGCCGCAGACCCGCTTCGTGCTCCGCAAGACGCTGGAGGCGAACCTTCCGGTCATCCTGGTGATCAACAAGGTGGACCGGCCGGACGCGCGGATCGCCGAGGTGGTGGACGCGTGCTACGAGCTGTTCCTCGACCTGGATGCCACCGAGGAGCAGATCGAGTTCCCGATCGTCTACGCCTCCGCCCGGGCCGGCCGGGCCTCGCTGACCCGCCCGGCCGATGGCACCCTGCCCGACTCCGGCGATCTGGAGCCGCTGTTCACGGTGCTGCGCGAGACCGTGCCCGCGCCGTCCTACGATCCGACTGAGCCGCTGCGCGCGCACGTCACCAACCTGGACGCGTCCGCCTACCTGGGCCGGATCGCGCTGTGCCGGGTGGAGTCCGGTGAGATCATCAAGGGCCAGCAGGCGGCCTGGTGCCGGCGCGATGGTTCCATCGAGAAGGTCAAGATCACTGAGCTGTTCCGGACCGAAGCGCTGGAGCGGGTGCCCGCCCAGAGTGCCGGGCCCGGGGACATCATCGCGGTGGCCGGCATCCCGGAGATCATGATCGGCGAGACGCTGGCCGATCCTGATGACCCGCGCCCGCTGCCGCTGATCACCGTGGACGAGCCCGCCATCTCGATGACCATCGGGGTCAACACCTCCCCGCTGGTCGGGCGGGAGAAGGGCTCGAAGGTTACCGCGCGGATGGTGCGCGACCGGCTGGACCGGGAACTGGTCGGCAACGTGTCGCTCCGGGTCCTGCCCACCGAGCGGCCGGACACCTGGGAAGTGCAGGGTCGCGGCGAACTGGCCCTGGCGGTGCTGGTGGAGACCATGCGCCGGGAAGGCTACGAGCTCACCGTCGGCCGTCCCACCGTGGTCACCCGCGAGGTCAACGGCAAGCTGCACGAGCCGGTGGAGCGGCTCACCGTGGACGTGCCCGAGGAGTACCTGGGCGCGGTCACCACCCTGCTGGCCCTCCGCAAGGGCCGGATGGAGCGGATGACCAACCACGGCACCGGATGGGTCCGGCTCGACTTCGTCGTGCCCGCCCGCGGTCTCATCGGCTTCCGCACCCAGTTCCTCACCGACACCCGCGGCACCGGCATCGCGCATCACGTGTTCGACGGATACGAGCCATGGTCAGGCGACATGCGGATGCGCCCGACCGGGTCGCTGGTCGCCGACCGGACCGGTTCGGCCAGCGCTTACGCCATGTTCTCGCTCCAGGAACGGGGCGCGCTGTTCGTGGCGCCGGGTACCGAGGTCTACGAGGGCATGATCGTCGGCGAGAACTCGCGCTCGGACGACATGGACGTCAACATCACCCGGGAACGCAAGCTGACCAACGTGCGCCAGTCCACCGGCGAGGAACTCGAGCGCCTGGTCCCGCCGCGCGTCCTCAACCTGGAGCAGGCCCTCGAGTTCTGCGCCGACGACGAGTGCGCGGAGGTCACCCCGGCCGCGGTCCGGATGCGCAAGACCGTGCTGGACGCCAAGGACCGCTTCCGGGTCCGCGCCCGCCGCTCCCGCGGCGAGTAACGCACTCCCCGCGTCCGGCTGGGTGGGCAGGCCCGCACCGGCTGGGAACTGGGAACAGCCCGCTGACAACGGGCCGCGGCCCGGCGGGCACCGTGAGGTGCCCGCCGGGCCGCGGTCTTTCTCGCCGCTGGGCCTAGGACCCGGCCAGGTCGCTGACGAAGTTGGGCCCGGTCGCGCCGAGCCCGGTCATGCTGTCGTAGCCCCTGGCCGTGGTGAGCGTGTTCGGCCGGGTGGCACAGTTACCGGTTGCGTCGCAGTACGTGATCGACACCCTCATAGGTGAGCTCACGGAACGACTGGACGTACCCCTTGGCGCCGGGGACATAGGTGAAGGCGTGGTCCACCCGGATCTGGGCTTGCTTGCCCCCGGGCACGGATGTCGTCGATCGCGCCCGGCGTGGAGTCGAGCTTGTAGATCGCCGGGTTGATGAATCCGACGGCCACTCCCCGCCGCCTGGTCCGCGTCGGCGATCACGCCGGCCAGAATCGGCGAGGCGAGGCTGGTCCCGCCGTATCTGGTCTGGCCGTACTTGACCGTCCCGTTCGGGAAGGTCTCGTGCAGGCCGATGAGGAAGCCGGTCGAAGGATCGGCGTCCATGGAGATGTCGGGCTCCACCCGCAGTGGGATGTCTCCGAACAGAGCCTCGTTGCGCAGCGCCAGCGCCGAGGGCACGACGCCCGCCTGGTACCACGGCTGGGTGTAGTCGTAGCTGGTGAACCCGCCGCCGCCGCCGTCGTAGGTGACTGGCAGCCAGGTGCCCACCGCCGACTTGGTGCAGCCGGGAATGCCGCCCACGACGTTGGCCGTGCACTTCCAGGAGCGTCCGGTGGCCCAGCCGAGCTGGCCCGTCTGCCGGCCGCTCGCCCCGACCTTGAGCGACGTGCCGCCCACCGCCGTGACGAACGGGCTGGACGGCGGGTAGTCGGCGGACGAGAGGCCGAACAGGTTGAAGTTGTCGCCGTTGTCCCCGGAGGAGAACAGGACGCTCATCCCGGTCGTGTCGGCCAGCATGAACAGGTCGTCGTACGCGGTCCGGGTCGCCACGTCGTCGAGGAGATCTCCGGCGTCGTCGCCCCACGAGTTGGTGACCACGTTGGCCAGGCCGTTGTCGATGACATTCTGCTCGGCGTCGAACAGGCCGTCGATGCAGTTCTGGGCGCCGACATAGAGGACGTTCGCGTTCGGTGCCATCGAGTGCACGGACTGGACGTCGATGGCCTGCTCGGTCAGCCAGCTAGAAGCGTCGCACTCAGCCTCGTCGTTGAAGGGTGTCGAGTTGATCTGGCTGAAGTGTCGCGTTCGCGAACGGGTTGCCCGGATCGTTCATCCTGAAGTAGCGAGCGGAGTCGCTGGCGATGGTGGACGAGCCGTAGGCGTCGATGACGGCTACGGTGACGCCATGGCCGGTGTTCGCCGAGCCGATGTTGTAGGCGGACCGCAACTGGCCGGGCTTGTAGCCGCACACCTGATAAGGCACCTTGCCGGGGTAGCCGTGGCCGAACGGCGGGGTGACCGTCGCGATCTTGGCCCGGTAGGAGCTGCCGCACGGCGGGGCGGTGATGAACGCGGGCGGCGCCGGCGGGAACGGGTTCGTCGCGGCCGCCGCGCTCGTCCGGGTGCTCGCCGCGCTCCCTGACGTATTGGCGGTCGTGGCGATGTTCTGGTTGATGCCCAGGGCGCCCGCCACGCTGCCGCTGAGCGAGGCCGGGACGGACATGGTGCTGGCGGCCATGCGCACCGTGTGGCCGTGCAGCTTGTAGTTCTTCAGCGTGGTGCCGAACGCCTTCTCGACCTGGGCGGCGGTGCCCGAGGCGGAGATGGTGATCCGGTCCTTGGACACGGCCCCGACCTTGAAGCCCTCGCTGGCCAGCCACGAACGGGCGCTGCTGACCGTACTCGTGGCCGGCGAGAACCGCGATTCCCACTGGGAGGCGGTCAGGTAATGCCGGTAGCTGGCGCTTCCCGGAGAGCTGATCGCCCGCACAAGCGATTGCGCTCCCGACGCGTCGCGCAGCTTCAGCACCAGCTCGAAGTTCACCCGGGCGGACTTTGCTACGGCTCCGACCGCATGCTTGCGGGCTGTTGCCGTGACGGCACTGCCCTTGAGCGGGGTCCGGCCGGAAACAGCCGCCCCGGCGGCCGACGCCCCGACGATGCTGCCCCCGGTGGCCAGGGACAATAGGATCGCCGCCCCGGCCGCTGTCGTGGACGTTCTGTGTCGTGCACCCACGTTTGCCCTCCTCCTGTGACATGGTGAAGCTGCTCGGGCCAGTAGCCAGTTTTAACGGGTGCTGCAATGGCCCCCGCGTACCACTTTGGCCACGACTACCCTTTAAAAAGGTAATGTCGTAGTAAAAAGCGGATAGTCCGCGACCGGCTGGACCCGAGACGTGGACAGCAAACTGCACGAGCCGGCGAAAAATGACCGTGGACGTGCCCGAGGTGTATGCCCTGTCCCCGTGCAAAATAAGCGCTGGGAAACGGGCTCGGCCGGACGGGCTTTCTTCGCCCGGCCGCGCGGGGCCGGGCCGACAGGCTTTCCCGACCGGCCGCGCCAGACCGGGCCGACAGCCCTTTCCCAGCGCAATAAGCGCTGGGAAAGGGGCCGGCCCGGCCCGCGCTTTCAGTTGCCTACAGCCAGCCGCTCGGCCCCCCCGGCCAGCCGTCGAGTCCCGGGCTGACCGCCTTGCCCCAGGGTGGGTGCCTTGCTCCGGAGGGCTGGGTGCCTTGCCCGGGCTGGCTGCCTTAGCCCTGGGCTGGCTGCCTTGTCCCGGGCTGGCTGCCTTAGCCCTGGGCTGGCTGCCTTGTCCCGGGCTGGCTGCCTTAGCCCTGGGCTGGCTGCCTTACCCCGGCGCTGGCTGCCCCGTCCCAGGCTGGCCGCGCAGCCTCGGGCTGGCTGTCTTGCCTCTGGGTCGGCCGCTCTGGCTCCGGGCTGGCTGGCTGCCTCTGGGCCGGCCGTCTTGCCCCAGGTCAGCTGCCGGGCCTTGGGTCGGCCGTCGGGCTTTGGGTCAGGCGCCGGGCGGGCTTTGTCGGGCTGGAGGGATACTCTTTTTAGAGTACTTCGTTTGTGGGGTGGAGGTGACATGAGTGCTGGCGAGGTTGTGGGGTTCATCAACGTGTTCGGGGCCGGGCTCCTGGCGGGTGAGGAGTTCGTGATCCGGTACGGAGTGCGGGGACCGCTGGCCCGCCTGGACCAGGAGTCGCACATCCGGATGCGGCAAGGGCTTATCCGCACCCTGCGCATCCTGGTCCCGGCGATCCTCCTGCCCACGCTCTTGTCGGCGGTGGCCGTCACGGTCGTGGACGGTGCCGATGGCGGCCTGGCGTTCCGCTGCGCGGCCATCCTCGCCCTGCTGGCCTGGGTCGCCGTCACGCTCCGCGGCACGGTGCCGATCAACGAGGCGGCCCTGGACTGGGATCCGGCCGCGCCTCCGGATAACTGGCGGGCGCTGGTCGATCGGTGGGAGGACCTGAATTCCGTCCGGGCCTGGCTCGCGGTCGGGGCCTTCGCGCTGCTGCTGGCCGGGCTGCTACTGAGCTAGTGGTCCTGCCGACAATTACGGCGGCGTAAAAGCCCGGCCGGACGTCATACCATCCCGGTATGAAGACGTCTGGGATTACGGCAGCGCTGCCGGCCCAGGACCTGGGCCGAGCCAAAGCGTTCTACGTTGAGAAAGTGGGACTTCGGGCGCTTGAGTCCCACTTTCTCACGGCCCGAGATGGGCAGGTGGGCCTCACAGTTGGAGATGCTGTCAGCCAGCTCTTTGTCTATCCCGCCCGGGTCAGGTCGTCGGGGGAGTTCACGCAAGCCGTCATCCATGTGGCCGACGTAGGCGCTGCCGTCGAAGAGATGAGGAATCGCGGCGTGGAGTTCGAGGAGTACGACACGCCTGAGACGCGGACCGAGAACGGCATTGCTCGGATGCCGGGTGGAGGCGAGGCGGCGTGGTTCAAGGACTCCGAAGGCAACCTGGTCGGCCTTGTTCCCAGCCTGAGGCGGGGCAGCGGCAGTTTTTAACGCGGTGATATCTGCAGGACTATCAGCTCTGAGCTAGGTACTCTGGAAAAAGTAGACTGCAGCGTATGCCCGCCCGCAGCCGCAGCAATCCGTTGGCCCTGGCCGTGCTCGTCTGCCTGGCCGAGCGGCCGATGCACCCGTATGAGGCGGCCACCACGCTGCGCCAGCGCCAGAAGCACGAGAGCGTCCGGCTCAACTACGGTTCGCTGTACGCCGTGGTCGCGTCCCTGGAGAAGCGGAAACTCATCGCCCCCCAGGGGACCGAGCGCAAAGGCCGCCTTCCCGAGCGCACCGTGTACGGTCTCACCGACGCCGGCCGGATCGAACTGCACGACTGGCTCACGGAGCTGCTGTCCACGCCGGTCAAGGACTACACCAGCTTCGAGGCCGCCCTGTCCTTCCTGCCGACCCTCCCGCCCGAGGACGTGGCCAGCCTGCTGCGGGAGCGGGCGGAGCACCTGGAGCGGGAAGTCGCCCAGGCGCACGCCTCGCGTGAGCTAGCCGAGAAGCAGCACGTACCCCGCCTGTTCTGGGTGGAGGAGGAATTCCGTACCGTCCTGCGCGAGGCCGAGCTGGGCTACGTCCGCGCGCTGGCCAGCCAGATCGCCGACGGCACGCTCGGCGGGGACGACTGGTGGAAGGCGATCCACGCCCCCGAGGATGACGGCCCTGAGGCCGGCTGACAGCTGATCGGGCTGGGCGGCCACATCTGCGCGGACGGTCAGGCCGGCCCGGCCTCAGCGGACGAGTCACCCGGCTGGACCAGTTCTGGCTACGGAGCATGCCGTCTCGCCGCGGCTCAGATGGTGATGACGATCTTCCCGCGTGCTTTTCCTGCTTCGAGGTGGCGCATGGCCTCGGGAACCTGGTCCAGGGAGTAGGCGGCGCCGATGCTCGGGGTCACCGTGCCCGCCTCGATGAAGCCGGTGAGCCGGTCTAGGTCGCTGGAATGCTGCCGGGGGGTGACCATGGTCAGCCGCTGGCGGAGGAACGGTGACAGGGCCAGCGCCCGGAATTGCCGGTCCATGCCGGTCCACTTGCCGCCGTCCTCGCCGCCGGTGAGAACGGCGGTCCCGGTGGCGGTAAGCGCGCGGCGCAGCCGTGAGAGTCCGGGGTTGCCGGCGATGTCGATGATCAGGTCGTAGCGGTGCGCGCCGTCGGCGAAGTCGTCGCGCGTGTAGTCGATGACATGGCTGGCGCCGAGAGAGCGCACCAGATCCAGTTTCGCGGTGCTGCACACGCCGGTGACCTCCGCCCCGTATGCCCTGGCCAATTGCACCGCGTAGCTGCCGACGCCGCCTGACGCTCCGGTGACGAGGACTTTCTGCCCCGCGGTGACATGGCCGACGTCGGTGAGGGCCCGCAGGGCGGTGACCGCGGACACCGGCACCACCGCGGCCTGCTCGAAGGACGCACCGGCCGGCTTGCTGGCGAGCTTGTCTTCGTGCGCGGCGGCGTAGTCGGCGAAGGTGCCACGGCCGAAGCCGAACACCTCATCACCTACTGAGAACCTGGTCACTCCCGGGCCGGCCGCGACGACGGTGCCGGCTACGTCGAGCCCGGGTACCGGGTTCCGCGGTCCGCGGAGGCCGGCCACCGGGCGCAGCAGATACGGCTGGCCGGTCATCAGGTGCCAGGTGCCCCGGTCCAGGCCGGCTGCGTGCACCCGCAGCAGCACGTCATGATCGCCGATCTCGGGCCGGGCGATCCGCGCGAGCCGCAGGACCTCGGCGGAACCGTACCGGTCCTGCACGATCGCCCGCATGGTGCTCTCCGCCGTCACCGGCGGGGCTGCCTCGCCGCTGATGGCCGTGTGCTGCCGTTCCGTTCCCATGACCGCCACTTCCCCGGGCTGCTGATGCACGGCCCGCTCGACCGTACTTAGTAAGTCACGTTACAGTACTAAGTACGAAATGGCTATGGCCCAGGGAGCGGGATGTCGGAATCAGTGGGCGAGAGGCCGGCCGGGCGTGCTCCGCTCAGCCGGGAGCGGGTGCTGCGCGGCGCCGTCGCGGTCGCGGATGCCTCGGGTATCGGGGCGCTGACGATGCGCTCGCTGGCCAGCGAGCTCGGCGTCAAGCCGATGTCCCTCTACCACTACGTCGCCGGCAAGGACGAGATCCTCGATGGCATCGTCGATCTCGTCTTCAGCGAGATCGAGCTACCGGCGTCCGGCGGCGACTGGCGGTCGCAGATGCGCCTGCGGGCCAACTCGGCCCGCCACGCGCTGCGACGCCACCCCTGGGCGATCGGGCTGATGGAGTCACGAGCCAATCCCGGCCCGGCGACGCTGCGCCACCACGATGCGACCCTCGGCACCCTGCGCGCCGCGGGCTTCTCCGTGGCCATGACCGCCCACGCCTACGCCCTGCTGGACAGCTACATCTACGGATTCGCGCTCCAGGAGGCCGCTCTGCCCTTCAGCGCGGAGACCGTCACCGAGTCCACCGAAGCGTTCATGCAGCAATTCGCCGGCGAGTACCCCTACCTGACCGAGATCGCGACCGAGCACATCCTCCGGCCCGGCTACGACTTCGGCGACGAGTTCGAAGTCGGGCTCACCGTCATCCTCGACGCCCTCAGCAGGTCCCTCCCCGGCAACCGCCGCCAACCCGGCCTGACCATCGGCCGCGGCGCCGGCCCCAGCACGCCGGCTATTGATGGCGCCCAGGTAGATGACGCTGAGCAGGCCGAAGACGAAGCAGTAGATCGCGAACGGGGTCAGGGTGCGGGTCTGGAAGTAGCGCATCAGGAACCGGACCGACAGGTACGCGCCGACCCCGGACAGGATGCTGCCGACCAGGATCTGCCCGTGGATGCCCTGTCCGTCCGGGCCGGTCAGCTTGGGGAGCTCGAGCACGCCCGCGGCCAGGATGACCGGAGTGGCGAGCAGGAACGCGAACCGGGCCGCGTCCTCCCGGGACAGGCCCCGGTTCATGCCGGCCACCATGGTGACCCCGTCCCGGCTGATCCCGGCCAGCAGCGCCAGGATCTGCGACGCCCCGATGATCAGGGCCCGCATCCAGCCCATCCCGGCCAGCCGCTCGTCGGCCTGGATCGCCTGCACCAGTTCCTCCTGCCGCACGGCCTGCTGGCCCGAAGCGTGCCGGGCCTGCCGGGCCATCCCCGGCGCCGGGGGGCCCGGCGGGCGGCGCGCGCCCGCGGATACCAGCGCCTCCTCCCGCTGCGCGGCGATCTCCTGGTCGGCGCGGACCGAGGACCGCGGGCGGAACTTCTCGCCGCAGTACAGGATCACGCCGTTGATGATCAGGAACACCCCGGCCACGATGGGCCTGCCGAAGATCTCCCGGAAGGGCTTGTCGGCGACCAGGCCGACCAGGCCGACCGGGATGGTGGCCAGGATGATCATCCAGGCCAGCCGCTGGTCACGGGTCTAGGACCTCGCGGTGGCGGATCGAGCTGAAGAAGCCGCCGATGATCCGGATCCAGTCCCGCCAGAAGTAGATCAGCAGCGCGATCGCGGTCGCGACGTGCATGCCCACGATGAAGGCCAGGTAGGGCGAGTTCGCCTTGGACACGTTCAGGTCGCTGGCCCAGCTCCCGCCGATCAGCGCCGGGATCAGCACGTTGTGCCCCAGGCTGGACACCGGGAAGAGCTCGGACACCCCCTGGATCAGCCCGACGACGGCAGCCTCAAGGTAGGTCAGGTGGGTCATGGAAGCCTTTCAATCTGCGGGGTGCCAGGGAGCGGGCGCCCTGCGGGCAGGACCCATCGTACGGAAAAGCCATGGCCGAAAAGCGCTACTTGATCGCGCCGAGGTAGATCACGCTGAGCAGGCCGAACACGAAACAGTAGATCGCAAAAGGGTACAGCGTGCGGGTCTGGAAGTAGCGGACCAGGAACCGGACGGACAGGTACGCGCCCAGCCCGGACAGCACGCTGCCGAACAGGATCTGGCCGTGGATCCCGTGGCCGAGCGGGCCCATCAGGTCGGGCACCTTGAGCACCCCGGCGGCCAGGATGACCGGGGTGGCGAGCAGGAACGCGAACCGGGCCGCGTCCTCCCGGGACAGGCCCCGGGCCATGCCGGTCACCATGGTGACCCCGTCCCGGCTGATGCCCGCCAGCAGGGCCAGGATCTGCGAGCTGCCGATGATGAGCGCTTCCGTGAAGCCGGCGCTGGCCAGCCGCTCGTCGGAGGCCAGGGCGCTGCGAGATCTCATCCTGGCGGACCGCCTGATGGCCGGCCGCCGGGGCGGCCGCGCGGTGCGCGGTCCGCTGGCCGTCCGGCACCCGCACCGGCACCGGCTCCGGCGGGCTCGCCGCCAGCGCGTCCGCCCGCTGGGCGGCGATCTCCTGGTCGGCCCGGACCGAGGCGCGCGAGCGGAACTTCTCGCCGCAGTACAGGATGAGGCCGTTGACGATGAGGAACACCGCGGCCAGGATCGGCTTGCCGAACAGGACCCGGAAGGTGTGCTCGGCGACCAGGCCGACCAGGCCGACCGGGATGGTGGCCAGGATGATCATCCAGGCCAGCCGCTCGTCCCGGGTCGCGACCCGCGGATGCCATCCCTGCCAGTGGCGCAGCGAGGTGAAGAAGCCGCCGATGATCCGGATCCAGTCCCGCCAGAAGTAGATCAGCAGCGCGATCGCGGTGGCCACGTGCATGCCCACGATGAAGGCCAGGTAGGGGGACTCGGGCCGGGCCACGTTCAGGTCGCTGGCCCAGCTCCCCCCGATCAGCGCCGGGATCAGCACGTTGTGCCCCAGGCTGGACACCGGGAAAAGCTCGGTCACGCCCTGGATCAGGCCGACCACGCCAGCCTCGAGGTACGTCAGATGGGACATGCGGACCTTCCATCCCCGCCGGATCCAGCAGCCTGTCTGACCCTATTCGACCTGCCCAGCGCCCCTGCGCGGCGCAGGTCAAAGTTTCAGTTAAGAAAGCTGACCGGGCGGCCGCCACGCCCGCCCGGCGGGCGTGGCGGCGCCGCGACCGCGATTCCGCGCCGACATGAGTCATCCCGGGCCGGGGGACCGGCCCGGGATGGTTTTCGTTGCGGAGAATTTAAGGGTTTTAGCTTTCCTTGCCCGCCGGGACGGCCGGGGTGTCGTGGTGGGGCCGGCGCCCGATCTTGCTGCCGAGCCAGGTCAGCGGGTCGTACTTGCGGCCGACGACCCGCTCCTTCAGCGGGATCAGCGCGTTGTCGGTGATCTTGATGTTCTCCGGGCAGACCTCGGTGCAGCACTTGGTGATGTTGCACAGGCCGAGGCCGAAGTCGTCCTGGGCGATCTCCCGCCGGTCGGCCTCGTCGGCCGGGTGCATCTCCAGTTCCGCGATCCGCATCAGGAACCGCGGGCCGGCGAACTCGCGCTCGTTCTCCGGGTGGTCCCGGATCACGTGGCAGGTGTTCTGGCACAGGTAGCACTCGATGCACTTGCGGAACTCCTGGGACCGCTGCACGTCGACCTGCTGCATCCGGAATTCGCCCAGCCCGATCGAGGGGTCCGGGGTGAACGACGGGATCTCCCGGGCCTTGGCGTAGTTGAACGACACGTCGGTGACCAGGTCCCGGATCACCGGGAAGGTGCGCAGCGGGGTGATGGTGAGCGTCTCGTCCTCGGCGTAGACCGACATCCGGGTCATGCAGGCCAGCCGGGGCCGGCCGTTGATCTCCATGGAGCAGGAGCCGCACTTGCCGGCCTTGCAGTTCCACCGGATGGCCAGGTCGCCGGCCTGGGTGGCCTGCAGCCGGTGCAGCACGTCGAGGACGACCTCGCCGTCGTTCACCTCGACCGTATAGTCGGCCAGCTGGCCCTTGCCGTCGTCGCCGCGCCACACGCGCAGCGCTGCCTTGTAGGTCATCAGCGCGTCTCCTCCGGCGCGGCGGCCGAGCCGGCGGATACGCCGGTCAGTTCACCCTCGGTCAGGTACTTCTTCAGTTCCGACAGCTCGAACAGCCTGAGCAGGTCCTCGCGCATCGGGATGCCGGGCTGGCGGGCCAGGTTCACCTGGTCCTCGCTGCCCGGGAGCGTGCACACCAGGTTGACCTGGCGCCAGACCGGCGACATCTCCGGGTAGTCCTCGCGGGTGTGGCCGCCCCGCGACTCCTGCCGCTCCAGCGCCGACTGGGCCACGCAGTCCGAGACCAGCAGCATGTTGCGCAGGTCCTGGGCCAGGTGCCAGCCGGGGTTGTAGGCGCGGCCGCCCTCCACGCTCACCTGGGCCGCCCGGGCCCGGAGCTTCTCCAGCTCGGCCAGGGCGCTCTGCAGCTCGCCTTCGTTCCTGATCAGCCCGACCTGGTCGGTCATCAGCTGCTGCAGGGCCGCGTGCACCTCGTAGGGGTTCTCGCCGCCCGCCCGCTCCAGCGGGGCCAGGGCCTCGGACACCGCCTCGTCCAGCTCAGCCTGGCTGACCGCGGGCCGCGCTGCGCTGACCGAGTCCACGTGCTCCGCGGCGGCCTGGCCGGCCCGGCGCCCGAACACCAGCAGGTCGGACAGGGAGTTGCCGCCCAGCCGGTTGGAGCCGTGCATGCCGCCGGACACCTCACCCGCCGCGTACAGGCCGGGCACGCTGGCCGCCTGGGTGTCCGGGTCGACCTCGACGCCGCCCATCACGTAGTGGCAGGTGGGCCCGATCTCCATCGGCTCCTTGGTGATGTCCACGTCGGCCAGCTCCTTGAACTGGTGGTACATGGACGGCAGCCGCTGCAGGATGTAGTCGGCCGGGCGGCGGGAGGCGATGTCCAGGAACACGCCGCCGTGCTCGGTGCCGCGGCCCTCCTTGACCTCGGAGTTGATCGACCGGGCCACCTCGTCGCGGGGCAGCAGCTCGGGCGGCCGGCGGTTGTGGTCCGGGTCGGTGTACCAGCGGTCGGCTTCTTCCTCGGTCTCCGCGTACTGCGCGCGGAACACGTCCGGCACGTAGTTGAACATGAACCGCTTGCCCTCGCTGTTGCGCAGGACCCCGCCGTCACCGCGGACCGACTCGGTGACCAGGATGCCCTTGACCGACGGCGGCCAGATCATGCCGGTCGGGTGCAGCTGCACGAACTCCATGTTCAGCAGGCTGGCCCCGGCCAGCAGGGCGAGCGCGTGCCCGTCCCCGGTGTACTCCCAGGAGTTCGAGGTCACCTTGTAGGACTTGCCGATGCCCCCGGTGGCCAGCACCACGGCCGGCGCCTCGAACAGCAGGAACTGGCCGGTGCCGCGGACGTAGCCGAACGCGCCCGCGATCTTCCCGGCGTCCAGCATCAGCCGGGTGACCGTGGTCTCGGAGAACACCTTGATCATGGCCTCGGGGTCGCCGTGCTCGATCGCGTCCTGCTGCTGCAGCGCCACCACCCGCTGCTGCAGGGTCCGGATGATCTCCAGGCCGGTCCGGTCCCCGACGTGCGCCAGCCGCGGGTACTCGTGCCCGCCGAAGTTCCGCTGGCTGATCTTGCCGTCCTTGGTCCGGTCGAACAGCGCGCCCCAGGCCTCCAGCTCCCAGACCCGGTCCGGCGCCTCCTTGGCGTGCAGTTCGGCCATCCGCCAGTTGTTCAGGAACTTGCCGCCGCGCATGGTGTCGCGGAAGTGGACCTGCCAGTTGTCGTTGGGGTTGACGTTGCCCATGGAGGCGGCGCAGCCGCCCTCGGCCATGACCGTGTGCGCCTTGCCGAACAGCGACTTGGAGATGATCGCGGTCTTCTTGCCCGCCTGGCGGGCCTCGATCGCCGCCCGCAGGCCGGATCCGCCGGCCCCGATCACCACGACGTCGTAGGGGAGCCGTTCGATGTCCGTCATTGCCTTGCCTGCCTCAGTTGAAGATCCGCGGATCGCTGAACACCCCGGCGGCCACCAGGAAGATGTACAGGTCGGTCAGCATCAGCGTGCCGAGCGTGATCCAGGCGAGCTGCATGTGCCGGGTGTTCAGCTTCGAGATCTGGGTCCAGGCCCAGTACCTGGCCGGGTGCTTGGAGAAGTTCTTGAGCCTGCCGCCGGTGATGTGCCGGCAGGAATGGCAGGACAGCGTGTAGGCCCACAGGAAGACCACGTTGACCAAGATGATCAGGGTGCCCAGCCCGAGGCCGAAGTTGCCGTCCGGTCCGCGGAACGCCTGCGTCAGGTCGTAGGTGTTCAGGATCGAGATCAGCAGGGCCATGAAGAAGAAGTAGCGGTGCAGGTTCTGCAGGATCAGCGGGAACCGCGTCTCGCCGCTGTAGGTGGCGTGCGGCTCGCGGACCGCGCAGGCGGTGGGGGCCTGCCAGAAGGCCCGGTAGTAGGCCCGCCGGTAGTAGTAGCAGGTCAGCCGGAACCCCAGCACGAACGGGAGCGACACGAACGCGTAGGGAATGATCGGCGGCACGGCCGGGATCCAGGTGCCCAGGCTGGACGAGCCGGGCACGCACTCGCCGCTGACGCAGGGTGAGTAGAACGGGGTCAGGTAGTGGTACTGCGGCACCCAGTACCAGTGACCCATGAAGACCCGGACGGTCGCGTACGCGACCCAGATGGTCAGCAGTGTCGCGGTGATGATCGGCGCGCGCCGCCAGTTGTCCTTGCGCAGCGTGCGGTCCGGGATCTGCGCCCGGGTTCTTTCCGGCGCCTGGCTTACCTGCGTCATCGGTGACGTCTCCGCCCTTGAGCTGAGTGGGGTGCTTCCGCGTCTGCCGGCTGCCCCCGCACCCGCCTGCGCCGTGCACTGAAACTTTATTCAAATGCATACCACCACTAGGGCAGGTGGCGTCGCCCCCTGCGTGTGACTCTCGCTACACCGGGTCCTGATGTTCGTCCGGGCCGCCGTCTGGACCGGCTATCCCCAGCGCCTCACGCAGGAATTCCACCTGCAGCAGCAGCAGGTTCTCGGCCACTTCCTCCTGCGGTGTCATATGCGTCACCCCGGACAGGGGCAGCACGATGTGGCCCCGCCCCGCGGCGAGCAGCGCGGAGGACATCCGCAGCGTGTGCGCGACCACCACGTTGTCGTCGGCCAGCCCGTGGATGAACAGCAGCGGGCGGGCCAGCCGGGGCGCGTCGGCCAGCAGCGAGGACTGCGCGTACACCTGCGGCTGATCGTCCGGGTGGCCGAGATAGCGCTCGGTGTAGCAGGTGTCGTACAGCCGCCAGTCGGTGACCGGGGCGCCCGCCACCGCTGCGTGGAACACATCCGGGCGGCGCAGCACGGCCAGCGCGGACAGGTAGCCGCCGAACGACCAGCCCCGGATCGCGACCCGGCTGGTGTCCAGGTCCGGGTGGCGGACCGCGGCCGCCTGGAGGGCCTCGACCTGGTCCTCCAGCACCGGCCCGGCCAGGTCGTGCCAGACCTCCCGTTCCCACTCCGGGCCCCGGCCCGGAGTACCACGGCCGTCGGCCACCAGCACCGCGAAGCCCTGCTCGGCGAGCCACTGGGAGGTGAGGAACGCGCCCTGCGCCGAGAGCACCCGCTGCGCGTGCGGGCCGCCGTACGGGTCGAGCAGGACCGGCAGCCGGGCCGTGCCTGGCTGGTGCCAGGACGGGAACAGCACGGCGCTGGTGATCTCCCGGGGCCCCGCCGCGAACAGGTCCGGGTGCGGGACCGGCACGTTCGGCGCCTCGGCCAGCACGGCGATCTGGGCCGCTTCGGTGACGGCCGGGCTCGGCCCCCCGGCGGCGGACAGGCCTGTCCCCCCGGTGGCGGTCAGGCCTGACCCCGCGGCGGCGGGAGCGTCGGTCAGGACCCGGACCTCCGGTCCGGGACCGGCCAGCGTGCGGCTGGTGATCACGGTGGTGCCACCGGCCCGGGTGCCCGCGTGCACGCCTCCGGGCGGGCTGATCTCTTCCAGGCTGCCCGCCTGGTACAGCCAGAGCCCGATCGCGGTGGGATCTGCCGCGGAGGCGGTGAACAGCACCGTGCCCCCGTCCACGCTGAGGACCTCGCGGACCTGGATGGCGGGCGGCGTCACCGCAGCCCTGGCGCCCCGGGCCAGCTCCTCCGGGGTGCCGACGAGCAGCCGCCGGGCTCCGCCGGCGTCCGCGACCCAGGCGATCCGCTCGTCGCCGTCGGCGTCGCCGATCCGGGCGGGCACCCCGGGCACGATGTCCAGCCACCGCGGGTCGGTGTCCTCGCGCAGCACCGTCGTCGCCCCGGTCGCCGGGTCCGCGGCGAGCAGCCGCATCACCCGCTGGTCGCGGCTCAGCACCACGATCAGCGGGTCGCCGGCGTCCCAGCTCACGGTGACCAGGTACGGGAACGCGGCGCCTCCGGTGTCCACCGCAGCCATGCGTCCGTCCAGCCCGGCCAGCAGCAGCGAGACCTCGGCGTTGGGGGTGCCTGCCGAGGGATAGGCCACGACGGCGGGCGGGCGATCCGGGTTCGCCGGGTCGGCGATGTGCCACCTCTGGACCGGGGTCTCGTCAACCCGGGCCACCAGCAGGCTGGCTCCGTCCGGCGCCCACCAGTACCCGCGCATCCGGCCCATCTCCTCAGCCGCGATGAACTCGGCCAGGCCGTAGGAGAGCCCCGGGGTGCCCGCCGGGTCGGCCAGCGCGGTGTCCCCGCCGCCGTCCACCCCGATGACGCGCAGCGCGCCGCCGCAGACATAAGCGACCCGGGTACCGGTCGGGTCGGGCCGGGGATCGAGCGCGGGAGAACGGGCTCCGAGTTCGCGGACGCCGGGCTCGCTGGTGCCGGCCCCGGGGGCACTGGGTTCGCGGGTGCCGCGCTCGGTGGTGCCGGGCGAACCGGGCAGGCTGGCCACATACACCCGGCCGGCCAGGGTGAACGCGGCCACGCTCATGGCCCGGTCCGTGGCGAACCCGACGATTCCCCCCGCCTGCTCCCGGCTGCGCTCGCGGCGGGCCTTCTCCTGCGGGGAGAGGTCCTCGCCGGCCGGCTCCAGCGAGGCCGGGTCGGCCAGCAGTTCCTCGTGCCCGGTGTCCACGTCCAGTTGCCACAGGCAGGTCACCGGGTCGCCGCCGCCCTGGCTGCGCAGGAAGGCGACCCGGCTGCCGTCGGGTGCGACCTTGAACGAACGGGGGACGCCGAGGGAGAACCGCCTGGTCCGGGCCTGCTGCCGCGGGAAGCTTTCCGTCATGGTCCCGATCCTGCCACCGTGGCCGGCCACCCGCGGCCGCCAGCTAGTCTCCTGCCTGTGAGCATCCCCGAGACCGGGGGCGGGCTGCTGGTGGTGCACGCCCACCCCGACGACGAATCGATCGAGACCGGCGCCACGATGGCCAGGTACGCGGCCGCGGGCGTCCCGGTGACGCTGGTCACCTGCACCCTGGGTGAGCTGGGCGAGATCATCCCGGCTGACCTGGCCTACCTGGGCGCGGAGCGCGGTGACCTGCTCGGCAAGTACCGGATCGGGGAACTCGAGGCCGCCTGCGCCGCGCTCGGCGTGCGGGATCACCGCTTCCTCGGCGGGCCGGGCCGCTGGCGCGACTCCGGCATGATGGGCCTGCCCAGCAACGACGACCCAGGTTGCTTCTGGCAGGCGGACACCGGCGAGGCGGTCCTGGACCTGGTGGCCATTATCCGCGAGGTGCGCCCCCGGGTCATGGTCAGCTACGACGACCGCGGGTTCTACGGGCATCCCGACCATATCCAGGCGCACCGGGTAGCCTGGCGGGCCTTCCAGTTGGCCGGGGATCCCGGTCTGACCGAGGCCTGGTCTCCCTGGGCCCGGCGCTGACCACGGCCCGTGGCCGGTGGCCAAGTTCTACGCCACGGCCGTGCCGCGCTCGGTGCTGGCCAGGGCGACCGACCTGTCCGGCCGGGACGGCGAGGCCGCGCCGCCCGAGTTCATCGCTGAGCCCGCCGCGGACACCGTGCCCTACGGGGCCGGGGACGATCAGGTGAGTACGGAGATCGACGGCTCCGCGTACCTCGCCGCCAAGACAGCCGCGATGCGCGCCCACGCCACCCAGATCACGGTGCACGAACCCTTCTTCGCGCTGTCCAATTGGGTAGGCCAGCGCATCCTGGCCCGCGAGTACTACACGCTGCTGGCCGGCCCGCGGGGCCCGTCCGGCCCGGACGGCCGCGAGACCGACCTCTTCGCCGGCCTGGATTGAGCCTGAGTGTCTGGTGTGGCCACTCCGGCTGGTGTGGCCGGTGTGGCCACGTCACGCCAGGCGCCCGGGCCGTCGGCCTGTTCGCCGGCCTCGGCTAGCTGTCTCGGCCCGGCGCGGCGTATAGCCTGCAATCCGTGGACAGCTTGCCCAATCCGCCCGCGTCCCGGGACGCCCAGGCGTTCGTCGCCGGCGGCGCCTATACGTTGCTGTTCCTGCTGGGCGCCATGGAAGGGCTGATCGGCTGCTTCCAGTTCTCCCGGCTGGTGGGTTCTTTCCCGCTGGTCGCCCTGGTACTGGCCGCCGTGATCGGAGTCACCTGCGTGCTCGGCGCGGCCGGGATGCAGTCGGCGGCCGGCGCGCTGGTCCCGGCGCTGGGCTGGTTCGCCGTGTCCGTGGTGCTGAGCCTGCCCACGTCCGGCGGGAGTGTGATCATCGCCAATTCGACGGCGGGCCAGGTGTACCTCTACGGCGGGTCGCTGTGCGCGGCCGCGGGCGTCGTGGTGGCCTTCCTGCGCCGGGCCCGGACCGGGCCGCCCCGGTCTGGCGCCCACCGGACCGGCCTGCCCCGGCGCCCGAGCATCAGTTCATGACAGCAGTCGACGGCGCCGACTTCCGGCGCGTCGCCGGTCAGTTCGCCAGCGGCATCATGGTCGTGACGACCCGCCTCGAAGGCGTGGACCACGCCATGACCGTGACCGCCTTCGCGTCGGTGTCCCTGGAACCGCAGCGGGTGCTGTTCTGTGCCGAGAAGATCGCCCGTTTCCACGATGCGGTACTGGCCTCCGGAATCTGGGCGTTGTCCGTGCTCGATGAGGATTCGGAGAAGACCGCCCGGTGGCTGGCGACCCGCGGGCGTCCGCTGGACGGCCAGCTGACCGGGATCGCGCACCATCCGGGCCCGCAGACCGGGTCGGCGGTGCTGGACGACGCGCTGGGCGCGATCGAGTGCCGGACCACGGCGGTGCACGACGGTGGCGACCACGCCATCGTGGTCGGCGAGGTCATCGGGGTCAGCGAGCCGCAGCCGGGCCGCCGCCCGCTGATCCACCACGGCGGCCGGTACCGCACGCTGAAGGGCGACTGACCAGGCCGCGTCCTGCGGGCCTGGCCGACTGGCCTGGCCGGCCGGACGGCGGCCCGTCTAGTCGCGGATGGCCGCCTCGAGCTGGTCCAGCCCCCAGTCCAGGTCGGGTTCGCTGATCATCAGGGGCGGCGCGAGCCGGATCGCGGTACCGTGCGTGTCCTTGGCCAGGACGCCGTGCGCCGCGAGCCGCTCACAGACGACGCGGCCCGGCAGCGAGGTGAACTCGACCCCGGCCCACAGGCCGCGGCCGCGTACCCGGTGGACCACGTCCCTGGGCAGGGCGGACAGCCGGTCGTGCAGGTGGGCGCCCAGCTTCGCGGACCGTTCCTGGTACTCACCGGTGGCCAGCAACGCGATCACCTCGCGGCCTACGGCGCAGGCCAGCGGGTTCCCGCCGAAGGTCGAGCCGTGCTGCCCGGGCTGGAAGACGCCGAGGATCGCGCGCGACGACACGACCGCGGAGACCGGCACGATCCCGCCGCCGAGCGCCTTGCCGAGCAGGTACATGTCGGGCCGCACCCCCTCGTGCTCGCAGGCGAAAGTGGTGCCGGTCCGGCCGAGCCCGGACTGGATCTCATCGGCGATCATGAGGGCTCCGTGCGCGGTGCACAGTTCCCGGACGGCAGCCAGGTAGCCCGGCGGCGGCACCACCACGCCGGCCTCACCCTGGATGGGCTCGATCAGGACGCCGACCACGTTCGGGTCCATGGCCGCGGCCAGCGCGTCAGCGTCTCCATAGGGCACCACGCGGAACCCGGGGGTATACGGGCCGAACGAGGCCCGGGCGTCGGGGTCGGTGGAGAAGCTGACGATCGTCGTGGTCCGGCCGTGGAAGTTGCCCTCGAACGCCACGATGACCGCTTCGTCGGCGGGCACACCCTTGACCTCGTAACCCCACTTGCGCGCGGTCTTGATCGCCGTTTCCACCGCCTCCGCGCCGGTGTTCATCGGCAGCACCATCTCCATGCCCGCCAGCTCCGCGAGCTCGGCGCAGAACAGGCCGAACTGGTCGTGGTCGAAGGCCCGGCTGACCAGCGTGACCCGGTCCAGCTGCCGCTGCGCGGCCGCGATCAGGGCGGGGTGGCGGTGACCGAAGTTGAGCGCGGAGTACGCGGCCAGCATGTCGAGGTAACGGCGCCCGTCCGCGTCGGTGACCCAGGCCCCCTCGGCCTCGGCGATCACGATGGGCAGTGGGTGATAGTTGTGGGCGCTGTGCGCCTGTGACAGGGCGCGCAGGTCTTCCGGGGCGACGGTCACGATACTTCCCCCTCTCATGGCCGGAGTTCCAGTGTGCAGCACTTGGGGCCGCCACCGGCTTTGCGGAATTCGGACATGTCCACCGGCACCGGCTCGAAGCCGCGCGCCGCGAGCTGGGCGGCCAGCGCCATCGCCTGGGCCGGCAGTACCACGTGGTGCCCATCGCTGACCGCGTTCAGCCCGAGTACCGCGGCGTCCTCGTCAGTGGCCTCGATGAGCTCGGCGAAGCAGGCGGCGAGGGCGGCCCGCCCGGCGGCGTCGAACGCGGCCGGGTAATAGGCGGCGGTGCCGGCGTCGAGCACGCACAGGGCCGTATCCAGATGGTAGAACCGGGGGTCCACCAGCCGGAGGCTGACGACCGGCAGCCCGAAGAGCTGCTCGAGGTCGTACCGCATGTCGGGGTCGGTGCGGAAGCCGTGCCCGGCCAGGATCACCTGGCCCGCGTGCACGATGTCCCCCTCCCCCTCGTTGACGCGCTGGGGCTCGTGCACCACGGGGAAGCCGTGCGCACGGAACCAGTCCAGGTAGGCGGGCCCTTCCGCGGCGCGCTCCGGATGCCGGAAGCGGGCGCCCAGCACGGCCCCCCCGATCACCGTGGCGCCATTGGCCGCGAAGACCATGTCCGGCAGGCCAGGGCAGGGATCGATGAGCTGAACCGTGTGGCCGAGCGAACGGTAGGTGTCCCGCAGCAGTTGCCACTGGAGCATGGCCCGCGCGGTGTCGACGGGTTCTCCGCTGCCCATCCAGGGGTTGATGGAGTACTGCACCGTGAAGTGATCCGGCGGGCACATCAGGTAGGTCCGGAACTGGGGCAGCCCGGATACCCGGGCTGCGCCCGGGGCGGTGGCGGTGCCAGTGGTGGTGGGAAGTGTCTCGGTCATCGATCCTCCTCTCCGCGGCCATTGAAGGTGCTGCTCAAAGAGTACGGTCTGGGTCACGGTGCATAGCTGCGCAAGAGCTGCGGGTAGGTGGTAGTTCGTTGCGAAGTTTAAGAAAAGACCGGCTAATCGTTGCGCGTTAACATGAATGAGCACTGTTTTACATCGCTGTAACATTCAGCGGGCTGGCCGGCCGCAGCCGGGCAGGGCTACGCGAAGGGTGTGCAGACGTCCTGGGCGGCCATAACAGGGCTACCCGAAGGGTGTGCGGACGCCTGGGCGGCCGTAAATGATGACCGCTCAGCGGGTGCGGACGGTCCAGGTCTGGCCGGCCGGTGTGTCGGTCACCGTGACGCCGAGCGTGCCGAGTCGATCGCGGAGCCGGTCCGCCAAGGGCCAGTCGGCCGCGGCGCGGGCGGCCGCGCGCGCCTCCAGCAGGTCCGCCGCGTCATCGGGGAGAGGCCGTGGCGCGGGCTCCCGCCCGATGTCCCGGGCCAGGTCCAGGCCGAGCAGGTGATCAGCGTGGGCGAACGTCTCGAACTTGGCCCCGGGCGGGATCTCGCTGTCCTTCTCCAGGTTCCGCAAGACCCGCAGCGCCGCCGGGGTGTCCAGGTCGTCGTCGAAGGCCCCGTTGAAGTTGGTGACGTACTCCGCGCACATGGGCTTGCTGGGCGAGCGTGCCCACTCGGCCACTCGCTCCCGCCAGCGGCGCACGGTCCGGTCCGCGGCCTCCAGTACCGCCCAGGTCAGGTTCAGCTGCTGCCGGTAGCGGTGATCCAGGAACGCGAACCGGAGCGCGAGCGGGTCCAGCCCGCGGGCGGTGAGATCGGCCAGCAGCACCACGTTCCCGGTGGACTTGGCCATCTTGCGGCCCTCGAACAGCAGGTGCTCGCCGTGGACCCAGTGCTGGACCACCTCGTGGCCAGTGACCGAGTTGGACTGGGCCCGCTCGTCCTCGTGGTGCGGGAAGCGCAGGTCGATCCCGCCGGTGTGCACGTCGATGGTCTCGCCCAGGTAGTGCAGGGACATGGCGGAGCACTCGGTGTGCCAGCCCGGGAAGCCGGTGCCCCAGGGCGCGGCGTAGGTCAGTTCGCGGCCCGCTTGCGCCGCTTTCCACAGGGCCCAGTCCGCGTGGAAGCGCTTGTCCGGATCCACGCCCTGCTGGCCGGGCCGCAGGTCGGCGAGCCGGTTGCCGGACAGCTCGCCGTAGCCGGGGAAAGACCGGGCGTCGAAATACACCGAGCCGCTGGGGACGGCATAAGCGTGGCCGGTCTCGATCAGCCGGGCGATGAGGTCGATCATCAGGCCGATGCACTCCGAGGCCCGCGGGTAGGAGTCGGCCGGGTGGATGTTCAGCGCGGCGCAGTCGGCGTGGAACGCCTTCTCGTAGTACCGGGCGAGGTCGAGCGGGCTCTTCCCCTCGGCCCGGGCCTGGGCCAGGACCTTGTCCTCGCCCTGGGGGTCGATCTCGGTGTCATCGGCCAGGTGCCCCACGTCGGTGATGTTCTGGCAGCTGGTGACCAGCAGCCGGTGCCGCCCGGCGGTCCGCCGGATCAGGTCGGCCAGCAGGTAGGACCGCAGGTTGCCGACGTGGGCCGGGCGGTACACCGTCGGCCCGCAACTGTAGACGCTGAGCCGGCCGCGGCGGGCGGGCTCGATCGTCTCGACCTGCCTGGTCCGGGTGTCATAGAGGCGGAGCACACCTGACAGCCTATTGAGGGGTCCCGGGCGGTGCCTGGCCCGGTGGTGCCCGGGGCCGCAGCCGGCGGGGTCGCGGGCCGAAGCCCGGCCGGCCTAAGGATGCAGCCCGCGGACCAGGTCGGCCGGGACGACCCGGACCGGGAACGGCCGCGTGGCGGTCCACGCCTTGTCGCCCGCCACGCAGGCCACTTCCCGGTAGGCGCCGCCGGCCAGCTCGAAGACGGTCAGCGTGGGCTTGTCCCGGGCCGGGTCGACCAGCCAGAACGAGGCGGAGCCGAGCCGGGCGTAGACCGCCTTCTTCAGGTGGGCGTCGCGGAGGCGGCTGGTGGGCGAGATCACCTCGACGGCCAGCACCGGGGCCCGGGGCAGGTCGTCCTCGGTGAGGTCGGTGTACCGGGCCACCAGGACGTCGGGCTGTACCTCGTTGAACTTGTCCGGGCGCACCGCGAACGGGGCGGGCAGGACTCGGAGCTCAGGGGGACAGGCCTGGTCGCAGCAGGATCGGCCAGGGCGAGTACCGCCGCCTGGTGCGCCCAGCCTGGCGCCGGGCTCACCAGGAGCTCCCCGTCGATAAGTTCGTACCGGCGACCGTCATCCGGCATCCCCTCCAGGTCGGCGACCGTGAAGGGGTGGGCGACATCGCTGGGACTGGTCACGACTGTCATGGTCCCCTCCTTTCCTGATGCCGGCAACCATGCCAGGCCGGTACGACAGGTCGGGATGCGCGGCCCGGGTGGGAGAGGGCCGGCGGGCGCTGGGCGCGGTGCTGGGTGCGCGGGTTGCTGGGCGCGGGGCGCGTGGTCAGGCGAGGGTGGCCAGGCGGCGGGCGGCGGCGGCCACCCGCTCGTCGGTGGCGGTGAGGGCCACCCGGATGTGCTGCGCGCCGGCCGGGCCGTAGAACTCGCCCGGCGCGACGAGGATGCCCGCCCCGGCGAGCAGATCCACCGACGACCAGCAGTCGTGCTCCGGGCGCGAGGCCCACAGGTACAGGCCCGCCTCGGAATGGGTGATCGTCCAGCCGGCCTTCTCCAGGGCGGTCCGCAGCTGGTCGCGCCGGGCCGCGTACACCGAGCGCTGCCGCTCCGCGTGCGCGTCGTCGGCGAGCGCCGCGGCCATGGCCGCCTGGACCGGGGCGGGCATCATCATCCCGGCGTGTTTGCGGATCTCCAGCAGCTGCGCGATGAGCGCGGGGTCTCCGGTGACGAAACCCGCCCGGTAGCCGGCCAGGTTGGACCGCTTGGACACCGAGTGCACCGCGAGCAGGCCGTCGAACGACCCGCCGCACACGTCGGGGTGCAGCACGGACACCGGCTCCGCCGTCCAGCCGAGGCCGATGTAGCACTCGTCCGAGGCCAGCACCGCGCCGCGATCCCGGGCCGCCCGGGCCGCCGCGGCGAGCTGCCCGGCGCTGAGCACCCGCCCGGTGGGGTTGCTGGGTGAGTTCACCCAGACCAGGCGCACCGGGCCGGGGCTGGCTGACGCGGTGGTTTTCGTTGCGGAGGCTTGGGGGGCGGGCACCAGGCCGTCGGCCGGGAGCTCATCGGCGGCCATCGCACCGGCCCCCGCCAGCCGGGCGCCGATGTCATAGGTCGGGTAGGCGAGTTCCGGGTAGACGACCACGTCCCCGGGCCCGCAGCCGAGCAGCGCCGGCAGCGAGGCGATGAACTCCTTCGTGCCGATCAGCGGCAGTACCGCGTCCGGCTCGACCGTGACCCCGTGGCGGCGGGCCAGCCAGCCTGCCGCCGCCTCGCGCAGCGCGCGGGTGCCGTGGGTGGCCGGGTAGCCAGGCGCGTTGGCCGCGGCGCGGAGGGCGTCCTGCACGACCGCCCGGGACCGGGTCCACGGGGGTGCCGACCGACAGGTCCACGATCCCGTCCGGATGGGCCCGGGCTTTCTGGCCGTACGGAGCGAGCAGATCCCAGGGGAACCGGGGCAGCCGTGCCGCGAGGGTCAGCTCTCTTCCTCTGCCTGCGGGGGCAGCGCCACCACGATGGGGTGATCCTTGTTGATCTTCCCGACCTTGGACGCGCCACCGGGTGAGCCAAGGTCGCTGAAGAACTCCACGTTCGCCTTGTAGAAGTCCTTCCACTGATCGGGCACGTCATCCTCGTAGAAGATCGCCTCGACCGGGCAGACGGGCTCGCATGCGCCACAGTCCACGCACTCGTCAGGGTGTATGTAGAGCATGCGCTCGCCCTCGTAGATGCAGTCGACGGGGCACTCCTCGATGCATGACCTGTCGAGGACGTTAACACAGGGCTGCGCAATGATGTACGTCACGTCGGAACTCCTCTTCCGGCAGTATCCCGGGGGGTCTGGGGCCTCCCAAGTATCCCGGTCCTGGCAAGTATGTCGCGAAGGCGGCCGCAGCCGCGGCCCGGGCCGCCAGTTTCACCAGCCGGCCGCAGGCTATCAGCTCAGCTGGATGGTGCCCGCTGGCGGTGCACCCGCGTCACGCACCCAGCCCTTGGTCCCCGCGGAGGCGCGCCACTGATAACCGCCGAAGCGCACCTGGTGGATGCCGTAGGTGCTGGCGTGGGTCACCAGCCAGGACGCTACCGTCCAGCCGAGCTTCGGGCGGCCGATCGGCACCAGCATGGTGCGGTGCTGCGCGGGCCGTCCCAGCTCCGCGGTGGCCGGGCCGAAGGTGCTCGCCAGTCCCTGCGTGATGGCGGCCACGTTGGGATGGCGCGGGCCGGCCGCGGTTGACCAGCAGTAGACCGCGTGCTCGCGCTGGCCGGTGAACGCGCCGGCCATCTCGGTCGCCATCCGCTGGTACTGCATGTACGCGGATCCGTCCGCGCTGTGCTGGACCGCCTGGGCCGCCTGGTACACGGGCATCGTCTGGTAGCCCTGGACGGATTTCAGGGCATGGAAGAACTTGGTGGCCGCGTAGACCGGGTTCTCGAGCTTCCGCGCCGGTCCCCAGCCCTGCGAGGGCCGCTGCTGGAACACCCCGACCGAGTCCGAGGTCCCGTAGTCCAGGTTGTGCAGCTTGGATTCCTGCATCGCCGTCGCGTAGGCGATGGTGACTGCCTCGCGGGGCATCGACTCCTGGTGGGCCACGCCCGCGATGGTGGCCGCGATGCTGGCCTGCTGGGTATCGAGCAGCACCGACTGGTGCGTGGCCGAGGCCGAGCATCCCGACCCGGCCAGCACGGGCACGATGACCGGCGCGAGGCTGCGTACCGCCAGGTAGGTGCCCACGGCGGCGGCGAGGAGCAGGCTCGTCGCGATGACCGCCCGGCGCTTACGTTTCGGGCGCCCTGGACGTGGCGGGCTTGGCCGGCTGTTGGGCACATGCCGAAGTTACCGGCGCGATCCGGCCCGAGTGACACAGACCGCCGCACCTGTTGCCGTGCACACCGGCCCTTGACCGGAGGATGGCTTCCGGTGACGGGTCAGTGACCTGGGCAGGAATACGCGGCATCGCGACAGCGCCGCGATCGTGACGGGCAGGCGCGCAGGGCGCCCGTGACAGCCCCCAGCGCCGCGTTGCCGGGCGCGCCCCGCTGACCAGGTCATTTCACATGGCAGGATCGAAGGGTGCAATCTGAGTCACGTCGTCGAATCCGCCGCCAGGGACCCGCCATGCTGCGCGGCGATTTCATCCCCAAGACCACCACCGACCAGCGGCTGCTCGACAGGCGCGGGCCCAGCGACTGGGTGCATACCGACCCCTGGCGGGTGCTGCGGATCCAGGCCGAGTTCGTCGAGGGTTTCGGGCTGCTCGCGGAACTCGGCCCGGCGGTCTCGGTCTTCGGCTCCGCCCGGGCCGGGCCCGGGGACCGCGAGTACCAGCAGGCCGAGCGCATCGGGACCGGGCTGGCCGAGGCCGGCTACGCGGTGATCACGGGGGGCGGCCCGGGCGTCATGGAGGCGGCCAACAAGGGCGCCGCCAGCGTGGGCGGGGTCTCGGTCGGGCTCGGCATCGAGCTGCCCATGGAGATGGGCCTGAACGACTACGTAGAGATCGGGCTGGAATTCCGCTACTTCTTCGTCCGCAAGACGATGTTCATCAAGTATTCGCAGGCGTTCGTGGTGCTGCCCGGCGGCTTCGGCACCCTGGATGAGCTGTTCGAGGCGCTCACGCTGGTCCAAACCGGCAAGATAACGAGATTCCCGATCGTGCTGGTGGGCAGCAGCTACTGGACCGGCCTGGTGTCCTGGATCCGTGAGTCGGTGCTGGCCAGCGGGAACATCTCGGCCGGGGATGAGGAGCTGATCACGGTAGTGGACGATCCGGCCGAGGTGATCCGCATCATCCAGCAAGCCCACGCGCAACATAACGGCGCCGACGCCGGGCTGCCGCGGGCGGCCGAGTCCGAGCCGGGGGACTGAACCGGCCGACTGGCTCCTGATGGGTGTCGGCGAGCACCAGACGTGGGACGATTCGTACTGTGCCGATTCTGTTGCTACTTGCTGCGGCCGTCATTCTGGCCGGCGTGGTGAGCGTGGCCATGGGCCATGGTGGCGAGATGGCGGAGTTCGCCATGGACTATCTCCCGCCCGACCTGGTGACCGCCGCCGATGTCGTGCTGCTGCGGCCGCCGTCTGCCCTGTGGGGCTACAACGTCCAGGTGACCGATGAGGCGCTGAACCGGATCGCGCAGGTCGTCACCGAGCGTGACGTGGAGATCGCGGTGCTCCGCCAGCAGCTGGCCGAGCTCCGGTCAGCCACCGGCAGTCATCCGGCCATCGCCGCCACTCTGCTGGCCCGCTCGAAAGCGGCCAGCGCCCGGGGTTCCGGTACCAGGAAGGCCAGCCCGCCCGAGGCCGGTACCCAGGAAATCAGTGCTGGCCAGGCTGGATCGCCAGACGGGCCGGTTCCGGCCGCCGGCCCGCCGGATCTGCCCTCGCCGGACCATCTGCCCTCGCCGGAACAGGAGACACCGGGCGGGGACGTGCCGCGTAATGGCGTCGCGGGCACCGTTTTCCCCGGTTCCGGCGCTCCGAGTTCCGGGGAAGCGGCCGCCGGCCGCGATGACTGATCCGGGCCGCCCGCCGGAGCCTGGGCCCGACGGGCAGCTGCGCTGCCCCTGGGCGCTGTCCGCCCCGGAAGAGCTCCCCTATCACGACGAGGAGTGGGGCCGCCCGGTCCGCGATGACCGGGGCATTTTCGAGCGGCTGTGCCTGGAAGCCTTCCAGTCCGGCCTGTCCTGGCTCACGATCTTGCGCAAGCGGGACAACTTCCGGGCCGCGTTCGGCGGCTTCGACCCGGCCGTCGTGGCGGAATTCGGCCCGGACGATGTAACCAGGCTGCTCGGGGACGCCGGCATCATCCGGAACCGGGCCAAGATCACCGCCGTCATCGGGAACGCCCGGGCCGCGCTGGCCATCCCGGGCGGCGTGGCCGCGCTGTTCTGGAGCTATGCGGAGGATCCGCCGGACAGCCGCGCCGCCGGGCCGCTCACCATGGCTGAGGTACCCAGCTGGACCCCCGCGTCCAAGGCGCTGGCCCGGGAACTGCGGGCCCAGGGGTTCTCCTTCACCGGACCCGTCACGGTCTATGCCGCGTTCCAGGCCTGCGGGGTGGTGGACGATCATTTGCGTGATTGCATCCGGCGCGGGGCCTATCAAGGGCGGCATGGCTGAGGGGCGGGTTCCGGGGAGCAGGAAGCTGAGTATCCCGGTTCATGAATCACACGGAGCGTGTCACACTGTAAGCGGACAGTGCAGGAGGTGTCATGACCAGGGCCCGTGACCCGTGGCGGCCGGCCTCGCCGGACCGCGACGATCCACCGCCCGTTCCGCCCGGGGTGGACCCCGAGGTGCCCAGCCCGGCCCGGCTGTATGACTACTACCTGGGCGGCACGATCAACTACCCGGCCGATCAGCAGGCGGCGGAGCGGATCCGGGCGGACCTGCCCGAGATCTCCGACATGGCCTGGGCCAACCGCGGGTTTCACCAGCGGGCCGCGAAGTGGCTGGCGGAAGACCGCGGGATCAGCCAGTTTCTCGACCTCGGATCCGGGCTGCCGACCCAGGGCAACACCCACCAGGTGATCCGGGAGGTCGCGGCCGATGCCCGGGTGGTCTACGTGGACAACGATCCGATGGTCCGCGCTTACGCCGGGGAGTTGCTGACGGACAGCCGCCTCACCACGTTCGTCTTCGCCGACTTGCGTGATCCCGGCCGGGTGCTGGGCAACCGCCAGCTTCGCGACCTGATCGACTTCACCGAGCCGGTCGGGCTGCTCATGACCGCGGTGCTGCACTTCGTGGCCGATAGCGCGGACCCCTGGGGCCTGGTGGCCCGGTACACGCAGGCTCTGGCGCCGGGCAGCTATTTAGCGCTGTCTCACGTCACTGCGGACAACGTGCCCGAACGGGGGGTGCGGACCGGGCTGTCGGTGTACGAAAGGGCTACGGAGAACATCCACCTGCGCCCGAAGGCTGAAATCGAGCGCTTCTTCGACGGGCTCGAACTGGTGGCGCCCTGGCCGGGCGAGGCGCCGCGACTGGTGTACATGGGGGAGTGGGGAGCTGAGGATCCCCAGCTTGCGGACAGCGATGGCTCACGCTGGGGGTATGCCGGCGTAGGCCCGGCGGCCGTGACCTGAGGAGGGGTGCGATGAGCAAGAAGCCCAGCGTGCAGGATCTGGGCATCGAGGTGAATGCCCAGCAGTGGCGGAGGTCAGGAGACGGGGAAGGCTCGATCGAGATCGCCTTCGTGCCTGGCCCGGGCGGAGCGGCCGAGTGGGTGCTGATGCGGGTCTGCGGGGACCCGGACGGCCGGATCCTCGTCTACGACCGCCACGAGTGGGAGTGCTTCCTGGACGGCGCCCGGGGCGGCGAGTTCGACGGCGGGGCCAATTGACCGCGGGCCGGGTGGCGTCGGGCCCGGTTCCGGGCGCTCCCGGCCGTGACAGCGGCGACATAACCTGGGAGTCTCAGGGGAGTATCCAATAATCTGCGATTCACAAGTTAGGTAGCGCTATGCTGCACTCATCATCCTGTCAAGGAGGAGACCCCGGATGGCTGACGATGCCTACGGCTCAACCGTAGCCAAGCGTCGGCTGTCCCGCCGCCTCGCTGAACTCCGGACTGCGAGCGGTCATACCGCCAACCACGTCTGCGACATCCTCAACTGGGGACGTGGCAAGGTGGGCCGGTTCGAGGCTAACCAGTGGAAGCGCCCGGAGATGAGCGACATCCGGGACCTGCTGCGGATCTACGGCGTGGACGCCGCCGCCGCGGAGGAACTGGAAGAGCTGGCCATCCGCGCGCGGGCCCGGCCGTGGTGGCGTGACTACACCGATATCTTCGAGAACGAGTTTCCCGGGTTCGAGAACGACGCCGAGCGGATCCAGGTCTGCATGCCGCTCGTCGTGCCCGGCCTGCTGCAGACCCAGGACTACGCGGAAGCCTTCATGCGAGCCGGCCCGCGGCCACCCGCGTGGCGCCGCAAGGCGATGGAGACCCGGCAGCGCCGCCAGGAGATCCTCGACCGCACCAACGGGACGGCCCCCCAGCTGATCGCGGTCATCACGGAGGCGTCGCTCATGTACCGCTGGGGCAGCAAGCTGGAGCGGCGCGAGCAGATCGAGCACCTGATCGAGATGAGCAGGCGGCCCAATGTGGAACTGCGCATCCAGCGCTTCGAGGATGGCCCCAGCCCGGGGGTGTCGTCCTCGATCAACATCTTTGATCTCCCCGGGGACGAGCCTCTCGTCTTCACCGAAACAGACACGGCCATTCAGGAGGTAAGCAGACCAGAAGAGGTGAGTTTGTACATCCAGGCTTTCGGCCGGATCCGGGATTCGACCCAGGAGCCCGGGGATACCGTCCTTTACCTCGAACACCTCGCTCAACAACTGGAGTAGAAATGACAGACCTGTCTCGAGCACAGTGGCGCAAGGCAAATCTCAGCAGTACCTCCAACGGCGGTTGCGTGGAAGTCGCAGCGAACTTCGTGGATGTGGTCGCGGTCCGGGACAGCACCCGGCCCAGCGATGGCGCTCATGTGGTCAGCCGGGCAGCGTTCGCGGAGTTCCTGTCGGACACCAAGGCGGGCCGGTACGACCTCGGCCGCTGATCAAGCCGGCCAGGGCGGCCAGGCCGGACTGGCCAAGCCCAGACTGGTCAGCAAAGAAGAATCCCCCGGGTGGCGGCCCGGGGGATTCTTTGTGTACTGGGCCTGTCTCGAGGCCAGGCAGCTCCCAGTTCGGTAGCCGCACCGGCTTGACTGTACTGCCATAACCACCAGGCCGGCAGCAGTGGACCCCCTGCTCGTTACCTCTTAGCCACAGCAGTGTCACCTTACGTAGCGTTACCATCAGGGGCGTGGCCAGCCCGGGCGGTTGGTAAAGACTCGTTCAAGCCGGGCCGGCAAACCCAGATGTCGTTGCACGGCGGAGGCATGACTCGTAATCTGTGTTTCACAGATTGCGGGCCGGGAAGGCTGAGGATCATGTTAGGGTCGCTTGCCGCGGATGCGCCGCACGCCATGGCGGCGGTGCCTGCGCCGGCCGCGACCGTGTCGGCGGGCGGCTGCGCCGCATCCCCGCTCCCGCTCGATACCACCTGCTCAGGCGCGGCGCGCCGCCTCTTCCGGGCCGCCGCGGCCGGAGTCGGGCTACCGGCCGAATCGGTCTATGACGGCAGCACGATGGCCAGCGAGCTCGCCGCCAACAGCATGCACGCCCAGACGGGGATCCAGTTCGACGTGCGCGGCTGTGCGGTGGCGGGCGCCCCGGAGATCTGGCTTTACCTGCGCCGGGTCGGCGGGAAGCAGGAACTGGTCTGCAAGGTCTTCGACGCCCTGCCGCGCTGGAAAGACGACGCGCCGCCTGATCCGGCCGTGCCCGTGCCCGTGGACGCGGTGAGCGGGCGCGGGCTGCACGTGATCGACGGCCTGTCCCAGGGGCGCTGGGGCCACCATCTGACCCGGGCCCGGCTGGGGGCGTGGAAGGCCTCGGGCAAGGCGGTCTGGTTTGCCGTCCCCGTCCCGGCCAGCAATGCCCTGGACCGGTTCCGTGGCCCCCAGCCCGGTTCCGTGCAGGCCGCCGGCATCCTGCAGCGGATGCTCTCCGAGCGCGGGATCGACCATATCGTCCGGGCCGACGCCCCGGCCTCGGGTATGTCCGTGCTCTCCATCCGGCGCGGCCTGACCGTCTGGTGCCGCAGCCGGGTGGTGTCCTGGACCGGCCGCGCTGGTCACCGTGAATGGCGGGCCTTCTCCGACCTCGTCGATGCCGCCGAGCAGATTGTCTGCGCCTACGAGGAACTGGGCAGCGCGGACGGGACCGGCGTGGCCCGGCGGCCTGCCAGCCCGGCCTGCTGACCCGTCTCGTTACCTGCCCAGGAAGCTGGGCTGCTGCTTGCGGGTGAACGCGAGGGTGGCAGCCCGGTGATCCGCGGTGCGGCCCAGGGCGGCCTGGACCTCCGCCTCCTTGTCCAGCGCCTCGCCGAGGCCGTGCCCGGCGGCGTAGTTGAGCTGTTCCTTGATGCCCGCGTAGGCGGCGGTCGGGCCCGCCGCCAGCCGGGCGGCGAGGGCGCCCGCGACGGCCGGCAGGTCCGCGTCCTGAACCACCTGATTGACCAGGCCGAATTCGAGTGCCTGCGGTGCGCGGATGGGCTCCGCGAGCATCAGGAGTTCGGCGGCCCGCCCGGCCCCGGCCAGCCGGGGCAAGGTCCAGGACACGCCCGTGTCGGCAGCCAGCCCGACCCGCGCGAAAGCCATCAGGAAGCTGGCCCCCTGGGCCGCGATGCGGAGGTCACACGCGAAGGCCAGCCCGGCGCCGGCCCCGGCGGCCACCCCGTTCACGGCGGCGATCACCGGTTTGGGCATGGACCGGATGGCCAGCACCAGCGGATTGTAGTGCTCGCGGACCGTGTCCAGGGGGGCCGGTGCCGTGGCCGGCCGGGGGCCGGCCGGCGGCGAGCCAACCGCGGACGCAGACCCCGCAGGTGTCCGGGCGGCCGGGGCTCCTGAGGGCGGCGCGCCGGCGGGGGTGGCCTCATCCGGCCCGTCCGCCCCGAGCAGATCGGCGTGCTCACGCAGGTCCTGCCCGGCGCAGAAGGCCTGCCCGGCCCCGGTGATCAGCACCGCGCGGACCTGAGGGCTGGATGCGGCCTGGCGCAGCGCGCCGAGCAGCGCGGTCTTCAACTCCGCCGTGAGCGCATTACGGGCCTGCGGCCGATTCAGCGTGATGGTGGCTACCGCTCCATCGAGATCCCAGCGGACACTGTCAGTCACCGAACTCCTCCTCGGGACAGGCCGCGCGCGGTGCCTCAGTGACTCCTGAGACCCCAGTTACCGACGGCAGCGGGCGGAAGGGAGTGCTGATCGTTACCACTGTAGGCCGGAACTCTGGATAATAGAGGTACTGATCAACACGGCTGTGGGTGGCCGGACCCGCCGCAGGCGCCGGGATTCCGGCGCGGGCAGGCCTCTGCGAGGTCTCATACGGCCCCGAGCAGGAAGGGGATGCGGAATGGCGGCGATGAAGCCGCGGACGGGTGACGGTCCGCTCGAGGTCACCAAGGAGGGCCGTGGCATCGTGATGCGCGTCCCACTTGAGGGAGGCGGGCGGCTGGTGGTCGAATTGTCTGCGGATGAGGCTGCCCGGCTCTCAGACGCGCTCAAGTCTGTCACCGGCTGAGCCTTGCCGGTCAAGGCGAGGGTTACGGTCGCGCCAGCGGCTGGCCTGGAACCGCTGGCTGACTACCTGGCCAAGGCGAGCCGGGATGCAGTCGCAGCGCCAGCCCTGATCGCTGTTCCCGTGCGCAGCCCGGACGGTGCGTCCCCCGGCCCGGTGCCTGGCGCTGGTGCGTCCAGTCTGGACGGGTATCTGGGGATCGGCGTGACCCAGGTCCTCGCCTCCGCCGAGCTGACCGGCCGGGCGGGTGAAACTGCCCAATCGGTGATCCGGCTCGGCACGGAGGCCTGCGCCGTCCTGTTCCTCGGCGTGGGTGACGCCTCACCGGGAGCCCTGCGCCGGGCGGGGGCGGCGCTGGCCCGCCGCCTGCCGGCCGGGCGGGCCGCGCTGACCACGGCCGTCCTCGATGAACCCGACGAGGGCGTGCAAGCCTTCACCGAAGGGATCCTGCTCGGTTCCTACCAGTTCACGATGAAGTCCGCGGGCCCGCCGGCCGAGGATCCGGGCGAGGTGCGGTTGCTGCTCGCCGGGGCGGCCAGCCGGGCGGCCCTGGTGGACCGGGCGGCCATCGTCGCGGGAGCCGTGGCCCTGGCCCGCGATCTCGCCAACACGCCCTCGATGATCAAGAGCCCGGAATGGCTCGCGGCCGAGGCGGCCGCGGTGGCCGCGGAGCATGGCCTGGCCTCGCGGGTCTGGCGGGAAGCCGAACTCGCCGCCGGTGGTTTCGGCGGGATCCTGGCCGTGGGGTCTGGCTCGGTCCACCCGCCCCGGCTGATCGAACTCAGCTATCAGCCCCCGAGCCACCAGCCCGCCCCAGACCAGCCAGGCCGGGCTCAGCCGGCCCAGGCTGACCGGCATGTGGTGCTGATCGGTAAAGGCATCACCTTCGACAGCGGTGGGCTGTCGCTGAAGCCCAACGACGGCATGAAGCTGATGAAGACCGATATGGCGGGCGGCGCCGCGGTGATCGGCGCGATGTCCGCCCTGGGCCGGCTCGGGGTCCGGGCCAGGGTGACCGGCCTGGTGGCGGCGGCCGAGAACATGCCGTCGGGGACGGCCATGCGGGTGGGAGACGTCATCACCCACTACGGCGGCCAGACGGTCGAGGTGCTCAACACGGACGCGGAGGGCCGGCTGGTCCTGGCCGACGCGCTCGCCTACGCAGACGATGCGCTCGCCCCCGATCTCGTGGTGGACCTGGCCACGCTGACCGGTGCCGCGCGGGTGGCGCTGGGCACCTCCATCGGCGCGCTGTACGCCACCGACGACGAACTGGCCACGGCCTTGCTGGACGCGGGGACCGCGAGCGGGGACCGGCTGTGGCGGATGCCGCTGGCCGGCGACTACCGGGGCGGCCTGGACTCTCCCGTAGCCGATCTGGCCAACGTGGCCCGGGCGGGCGGCCGGGCCGGATCCATCGACGCCGCCCTGTTCCTGCGGGAGTTCACCGGCGGCCGCTCCTGGGCCCACCTGGACATCGCTGGCGCGGCCCGGGCCACCTCCGACGACGGAGAGAACACCAAGGGCGCCACCGGCTTCGGCACCCGGCTGCTGCTCCGGTGGCTGGCGGCTAACCCCGCTTGACCGCGGCCAGCAGTCCGTCACCGACCGGGAGCAGTACGGGCACCAGCCGGTCATCCTGCCGTACCTGGTCATCCAGGTCCCGGATGGCGATGGTGCTCGGGTCGTTCCGGCTGAGATCGGCCACCCGGCCGCCGGCCAGTGCGTTATCGAACGCCACCACCCCGCCCGGCCGCAGCAGCCGCAGCGCTTCGACCAGGTAGTCGGGGTACTCCTGCTTATCGGCGTCACAGAACACCAGGTCGTAGGCGCCGTCGGTGAGGCGGGGCAGGACGTCGAGGGCCTTCCCGCTGATCAGCCGGTACCGGTTGGACGGGAATCCGGCTTCGGTGAACGCCTTACGGGCCAGCCGCTGATGTTCCGGCTCGGCATCGACGCTGGTCAGGACCGCGTCCGAGCGCATGCCCCGGAGCAGCCAGATACCTGAGGTACCGCAGCCAGTGCCTATCTCCACGACCGACCGGGCGCTGATGGCCGCCGCGATGAAGCGGAGCGCGGCCCCGCCGCCCGGCCCGATCGGCGGTGCCCCGCCGATCTCGGCCGCCTCGCGGCGCGCGGCCAGCAGCGGCTCGTCCTCGGTGAGGTAGCCCTCGACGTAGGAAAGGTTGGCCTCTGCGCTCACAATGTATGCCTTCCGGTGCATGCTTATCCCAGTCCGGCAGCCTATCGTTACGCGCCGTGACCCGGGAACCAGCGAGGCCCGTTCGAGCGTTAACTCTTGACGCGGGGGTGAATCCTGCCTATCAGCGGCTGATCGAGCGGCCCAGCCGCGGATGTACAGCAGAATCCGAGCAGTTGTGGTGCGGAAGGGGATGCCCGGGCACCATGGTGGTAGAGGCAGACGGTATACGGCGGGACGGCAAGATCGTGGACATGCCCGGGACCACGCCGGATGAGGCGTCCGGCTGGACGCCTCCGACCTGGGAAGAGATCGTGCGTGAGCACTCCGCCCGGGTATACCGGCTTGCCTACCGGCTGACCGGCAACACCCATGACGCCGAGGATCTCACCCAGGAGGTCTTCGTCCGCGTGTTCCGCTCCCTGTCCAGCTATACGCCGGGCACCTTCGAGGGCTGGCTGCACCGGATCACCACCAACCTGTTCCTGGACATGGCCCGGCGCCGGCAGCGCATCAGGTTCGAGGGGCTGGGTGACGACACGGCGCAGCGCCTGCGCGGTGACGAGCCGACGCCGGCCCAGGTCTTCGACGAGCGGCACCTGGACGGCGACATCCAGGCCGCACTCAAGGCGCTCGCCCCCGAGTACCGGGCGGCCGTCGTGCTCTGTGACATCGAGGGCCTGTCCTACGAGGAGATCGCGGACACGCTGGGAGTGAAGCTGGGCACCGTGCGCAGCCGCATCCACCGCGGCCGGGCCCAGCTCCGGACCGCGCTCGACCACCGCCGCCCGCGCCGCACCACGATCACCCCTAAGGTTGCGGCGCCCGCGGTCGTGGCGCCTGCGTCGGCGCCTGCGGTTCGGCGCCTGCGGTTGCGGGGCCCGCGGCGGTCTCCGGCGCGCCCGGGACCGCTGCCGTGCCCCTGGCCGGTGACCTATGAGTCATCTCGGGCAGCGCATCTCCGCCTTGATCGACGGGGAGCTCAGCGATTCAGAGCGGGACCGGGTCCTGGCCCACATCGCCGGCTGCGACGAATGCCGCCAGGAAGCTGTGGCCCTGCGGGCCCTGAAGCAGCGGATGCATTCCCTGGGCGAGGCCATGGTGGACGCGGCGCTGACCGGCCGGCTGATGGCCATGGCCACGCCGTCGGACGGGCGGTCGTGGACCGCCCGGGCGCCATGGCGGCCCCGGGGCGCGTTCCCGGCGGCCCGGATGCTCACGGCCGGCCTCCTCGCCTCCACGGTGGCCGGCCTCGGTGCGGTCGCCTTCTTCGCCGGCGGAGAGCAGCAGACTCCCGGCCCGAAGGTCACCCCCGCGGTCGACACATTCCTGGTCCAGCACGCGATCGTCACCGGCGATCTGCCGGTGACGCCGCTCGCCGGCGGGCCGGCCGGCAGTCCCGGCACGGCTCATGCCACCGGGAGCAGCCGCATCGCGGCCGGGGTGTCGGCCAGCGGCATAGCCGCCGCGGCCGCCGCGGGCACCCAGGCCCGTTCGGCCAGCCGCCGGTTCGCCCGTGGCCAGGTCAGCATTAACCAGGTCAGCTATTGACCAGGCGAGCATTGACCAGGCCAGCAGTGGTCAGGCCAGCGGTGGTCAGGCCAGCAGTGGTCAGGCTGAGCAGTGGTCGGGCCAGCAGTGGTCAGGCCGACGGTGGTCAGGTGAATAGCGGCCCGGCGGCCAGCATGATGCGCCGTGGCCTGCTGCAGCTCGTCCCTGTGGTCAGGACCCCGGTGACGACCGCGTCCGCGAGCCCGGGGCCGTGAGCTGACGGATGTTCTCACGCACCACGCCCAAGTGTGACGGGCCTGCTCCCGAGCACGACCCGCTGCACCTGCGTATCGCCACCGCCGTGGTGGTCCTGGGCCTGATCGCCACGGGCGTCACGGTGATCTGGCGGGACGTGGCGGGGCACAGCGGGGAACTGGTTCCCCAGACGGCCACCCCGCAGGCGATCGGCCCCCAGGCGGCCAGCCAGGGCGGCCTGCGCCAGCCCCCGGCTATCGCCGGCCCGCGGGCGGGAACGGGCCTGAGGCTGCTCAGCGAGGCGGCCCGCGCCTGCCAGCACGTTTCCTATCAGGGTGTTCAGCGGACCGCCTGGCGGGGCCCGGGGGGCAGCTGGATCTCTCTGGTGAACGTGTGGCATCAGCGGGCTCACCAGACCCTGATCCAGGCGGCCACCATGCCCGCCGCCGCCCTGCCGTTGCCCGGGGCGAGCAGCACGGACCCGGATGGGGACGGCGACGACGACGTCGGCCAGCGGGATCCCGAGGGCATCATGACCATGACCTCGCAGATGGTCGGGTTGCTGGCCGAGAACTACCGGGTGTTCCTGGCCGGCCGCGGCCAGGTGGCCGGCCGCCCCGTGCAGGAACTGGTCCTGCGGCATCCGGACGGACGTCTGGCCGCGCGGTTCTGGCTGGATAGCGTGACCAAGCTGCCGCTGCGCCGCGAGACCTTCGACGGCCACGCCCGGATGGTCAGCGACGACGTGTTCGTGAGCCTCAAGCTCGGCCCACTGACGGCCGCGGCGGTGCCCCGCACCGCGTCCGCGACCAGAGGCAAACCGCTGGCCGGCGGGCAGCTGACCCGGCTGCGGGCGGCGGGCTGGCCACTGCCGGCCCAGCTGCCCGGCCAGCTCACCCTGCTGCGGGCCAGCGAGACGGGCGGTCCTTCCGACGCGGTCGTCGACCTCGCCTATTCCGACGGCCTGTCGGTGATTTCACTCTTCGTCCAGCGCGGGCATCTGCCCGCCCAGCTGAACGGATGGTCCGAGGTCGCCCTGCGCGGTGACCGGGTCTACGCGTCCGGCCGCGACCAGCGCAGCGTCGCGTGGTCAGCCCGCGGCTTCGTCTACACCCTGATCGCCGACGCACCAGACCAGACTCTGGACCAGGTGGTGGGCGTGCTGCCGCACAACGGCGGGCCAGGGTTCTTCGGCCGGATGGGCCGCGGCCGCGGCCTGAGCCGCCTGGTCTCCTGGCTCGACCCATTCCGGTGAGTCCGGCAGAGGAGGCGTTTAGGCAGATGACGGTCTACAGTGAGGGCAAGACCGTGCGTGCCGCCGCGGCCGCGCCTCGCCTGGAGAGCTGACGTGTTTCTCGACCTGTCTATCGGCAAGATCCTGGTCCTGGCCGTGATCGCGCTCGTGGTCTTCGGGCCGGACCAGCTGCCGAAGATGGCCCATCAGCTCGGCCATACCCTGCGTGAGCTGCGTCGGCTGGCGGATGGAGCGACCAAGGACCTCCGCGAGGGCCTGGGACCCGAGTTCTCCGACTTCGACGTGCGGGACCTGCATCCGGGTAACTTCGTCCGCAAGCACCTGTTCGACGGGCTCGACGGCGACGACGGCACCACGGCCGGGATGGCGGAATCCGAGGGCGAGTACCTGGCCGGCCAGACGGCCACCGCCACGCTGGCGCGTGAGGAGATCCCGCCCTTCGATCCCGAGGCCACCTGACCCACTCCCGGGCCTGCTGGCTGCTGTACCCACCGCCTCAGCGCGGCAGCGGCCTGAACTCAGGCGGGGGTCAGCCCCAGCCGCCGTCCCGCCAGCCCGCGCGACCGGTTGACCATCCCGTTCGCGATCCCGGTCAACTGCTGGGCAGCCGCCGTCTCCGGGTCGGCGAGCACCAGCGGGACGCCCTGGTCGCCGCCTTCCCGCAGCCGGACGTCGATGGGCACCTGGCCCAGCAGCGGCACGGGCGCCCCGGTCACCCGGGTCAGCGCGTCGGCGACGGCCTGGCCACCGCCGGAGCCGAACACCGGGACCGGCTCCCCGCAGTGCGGGCAGGCCAGCGACGACATGTTCTCGATCACGCCGGTGATCCGCTGGTGGGTCTGCACCGAGATCGCCCCGGCCCGCTCCGCCACCTCCGAGGAGGCGAGCTGGGGGGTGGTGACCACGATCAGTTCGGCCCCCGGGACGAGCTGGGCCACCGAGATGGCCACGTCTCCGGTCCCCGGTGGCAGATCCATCAGCAGTACGTCGAGGTCGCCCCAGTACACGTCCGCGAGGAACTGCTGCACCGCGCGGTGCAGCATCGGGCCCCGCCAGACCACCGGCGCGTTACCGGTGGTGAACATGCCGATGGAGATCACCTTCACGCCGTGCGCCGTCGGGGGCATGATCATCTGCTCGACCTGGGTGGGCGGGTCGGTGACGCCCAGCATCCGGGGCACGGAGTGCCCGTAGATGTCGGCGTCCAGGACGCCCACCTTCTGCCCGGCCGCGGCCAGCGCCGCGGCCAGGTTCACCGTCACCGAGGACTTGCCGACCCCGCCCTTGCCGCTGGCGATAGCGAACACCCTGGTCAGCGACGTGGGCTGGGCGAAGGGGATCTCCTTTTCCGGGCGCCCTCCGCGCAGCCTGCCCTGGAGTTCCTTGCGCTGCTCCTCGCTCATCACGTCCAGTTCGACCTGGACCCTGGCCACGCCCGGCAGTTTGCTGACCGCCGCGGTCACGTCCCGGGTGATGGTGTCGCGCAGCGGGCAGCCGGCCACGGTCAGGTAGATATCGACCCGGATCACGCCGCCCTCACCCACGGCGATGTTCTTAACCATCCCGAGCTCGGTGATCGGGCGGTGGATCTCGGGATCGTTGACCCCCGCCAGGGCCTGGGTAACCTGCTCGGCGGTGGGGGGCGAGGAAACAGTGGGCGGCATGACCATGCCCTCATGCTACGGAGCGTCGCAGGCAGCGTCGAACGGGGCGGCGCTGAAGGGGCGGCGCCGAACGCGACAGCGTCGAACGGGACGGCGCCGAACGGGACGGCGCCGAACGGGGCAGCGCCGAACGGGCGGCGCACTGGCAGGGGCAGGGCGTGGCATTTCGCTCCAGCACCTGGATGGCCGGTGTGTGCGGGATCTGTCCCGCATCGCGGCGGACGGCTCGACGGCGAGGACGCTGAGTCGAACCAGCGGCGGCTAAATAACGGGGGTGCCCGTCTCCGCATTCTCATCGGGAGTGAGGCGGTAGACATTGCCGGTCTGCGCCCAGCGCTCGGCGGGGGACGGCGCGCCCGGGCTTTCCGGCTCGTTCAGCCGGCCGGCCAGCAGCGCGCCGATGATCCCGGACCATTCCGCGGAACCTGGCTCGACCCGGCTGACCCGGGCCGCCCAGCGCACCAGCAGTCCTCCGGTGTCCTTGCTGGCCACCGAGACGGTGACCAGGGGTGCGTCGCCGAGCCCGGGGACGTCCTGCTCGCCCGGGCCGGTCAGCACGTACGCGGCGTCGCGCCATACGTGCCACACCGGACGTGGCCGGTCCGGGGCAGCGCCGCCGGCCCCGCCCGGGTCAGCCGCGCCCGGGACCGTGATCCAGATCAGCCCGGCGCGCTTGGTAGCCTCCGCGATGAGGGCGAGCCGGCCAGGTTCTGACTGGATCCGGCCGGGTTCCGGTGGGGTCCGGCCGGGTTCTGGCTGGGTCTGGCCGCCCCCCGGCTGGGTCGGGCCGGGTTCTGGCTGGCGAGCGCTCACCTAGCCAGCGTGCCATGCAGATCAGGAGGCCGTGACCGAATGGCGCCGTCGTCGTACCGCCCCCGGCGGACCTGCCTGGCCGTGCCCGGCAGCAGCCCCCGGTTCCTGGAGAAGGCCCAGGGCTTGCCGGTGGACGAGGTCTTCCTCGACCTGGAAGACGCCGTCGCGCCCGGCGCGAAACCCGCGGCCCGGGCGGCCGTGGTGGCGGCGCTGAACGGCGGCGGCTGGGAAGGCAAGATCCGTGCGGTAAGGATCAACGACGCCAGCACACCCTGGGCCTACCGCGACGTGATCGAGGTGGTGGAGGGGGCCGGTCCCAACCTGGACGTGATCATCCTGCCCAAGGCCAGCGACCCGGCGCAGGTCAGCTGGCTGGACCTGCTGCTGTCCCAGGTGGAACAGGCGGCCGGGCTGGAGCGGGGCCGGATCGGCATCGAAGCCCAGATCGAGGACGCCCGCGGCCTGGCGGACGTGACCGCCATCGCCGCCGCGTCGGACCGGCTGGAGGCCCTGGTGTTCGGGCCGGCGGATTTCATGGCCAGCATCGGCATGCGGTCACTCCAGGTCGGGGCCCAGCCTGCCGGGTACGTCGGCAGCGATGCGTATCACTACCCCCGGATGCGGATCCTGGTCGCCGCGCGCAGTCGCGGGATCGCCGCCATCGACGGCCCGTACCTGGCCATCCGCGACGTTGAGGGACTGCGCCGGGACGCGGCCAGCGCCGCGGCCCTCGGCTACGACGGCAAGTGGGTGCTGCATCCCGGGCAGGTGGACGTGGTCAACGAGGTCTTCGCGCCGGACCAGGAGAGCTACGACCGGGCCGAGTTGATCCTCGACGCGTACGCGCACGCCACCGAGGTCGAGCAGACCGGCGCGGTGATGCTCGGCGACGAGATGATCGACGAGGCGTCCCGCAAGCTCGCCCTGGTCACCGCGGCCAAGGGCCGTGCGGCCGGCCTGGCCCGCACCCAGGAGGCCGCTCCTGGCCTGGCCGGTGCCCAGGAGCCGCGGCCGGCCGGTGCCCAGGGACCGCGCGCCGGTGCCTCCTCAGCCGAGCACTCCCCAGGCGGTGAGCGTCTCGGCCAGGCCGCTGGTCAAGGATAGGTCCGCCAGGTCAGCCTGGCTCACCCAGCGCGCATCGGCGGCATCGTCGCCCGCGGCCAGTATGCCCCCGGTGACCGTGACCGCGTAGTCCCGGATGTCCACCACGGCGCCGCGCAGCCCGGGCCGCTGCACCGAACCGACGAGCAGGCCGCACGTCACCTCGAGCCCGGTTTCCTCCCGGGTCTCGCGGACGACCGCCTGCTCATCGCTTTCCCCCGGCTCGATCCGGCCGCCGGGCAGCGACCACCGGCCCGTCTCCGGCTCGTGTCCCCGCTGGATCAGCAGGAGCCGGCCAGCCTCGTCCTTGATGATCGCTCCTACGCAGGGAATCCGCGGCGCTGGCACGCGCTAAGTATCGCGGCCCAGGGCCGGCGGCTCAACCTGCCGCGGGCGGAAGAGCGCGCGATTTCGGGCCGCCGGGTGCTTGACGTCGGGGCGGCTTGAGATCAACGTCATTACTCATGATGAAGGCTCCGATCTGCCCCCGCTGCCAGGGCGAACTCAGCGAGCCAAATGTCTGGCACAGCGCCTGGCGCTGCGCCCGGCATGGAACGGTGCAGCCCCTCCGGCCTGCCCACAGCCCCTCCGCGGAGGGCCTGCACGCCTTGCTCAAAGCGGCCGCCGTGCCGGTCTGGCTGCCCTGGCCGATCCCGCTGGGCTGGCTGGTCACCGGATTCACCGGCGCCGGTGATGAGCGCGGCGGAATCCGGGGCTGCGTGATGGCCCTGTCCGGGCCCAGCCCGGTGGGCGGCCTGGCGGAGATGCTCGTCGTCTCCGAGGAGCCAGGGCTGGGCCTGGGATCGGGCCTCGCCGGGCTGGCCGGGCCCGACCCGGGTGAGGGATTCGCCTCGGGTCCGCCGCACGCCCTGGTCCAGTTCGGCCACCACGAGTTCCCGCTGTGGAGCGTGGAATCGCCCGGGGCGGCGGTGTTCGCCGGCGAGGTGCTGGCCAGCTGGCTGTGGATCATGTTGTGGCCGGACACGGCCGGCACTCTCCTGCTGGAGACGTTGTCCCTGCGGGATCTGCGTGATCCCGGTCAGGACCTGGATGTGCCGTTCGGTGCGCTCTCGCCGCGACTGCCCAGCTAACCTGCCGTGAGTGCGCATCGACCTTCACTCCCACTCCACCGCGTCGGACGGAACCGACCCGCCTGCCGAGGTGATGCGCCGGGCCCGGGCCGCGGGCCTGGACGTGATCGCCCTGACCGACCACGACACCCTGGCCGGGCACGACGAGGCCCGCCGCACCGCCCCGGACGGCCTGTCGCTGGTCACCGGCATGGAACTGTCGGCCCGGCTGGATTCGCACAGCGTGCACCTGCTCAGCTACCTCCCGGGCGGGGCCAGCCCGGAACTCGCGGCCGAGACCCAGGCGATCCGGGATGACCGGATCCGCCGCGGCCAGGCCATGGTGCAGCGGCTCCGCGACCTCGGGGTGGATGTCACCTGGGAACAGGTGGCCGCGCTCGCGGCCGGCGGGAGCGTGGGCCGTCCGCACATCGCCCGGGCCATGGTCGCGGCGGGCGCGATCGCCACGCCGGGTGAGGCGTTCGGCCCGGACTGGATCGGCGCGGGCGGGCGGGCCTACGTGAGCCGGTACGCGCTGGACCCGGCCCGGGCGATCGGGCTGGTCCGGGCCAGCGGAGGGGCGGTGGTGCTGGCCCACCCGGGCGCGATCTCCCGCGGCTGGCGGATCCCCGATGAGGCCATCGCCGCCCTGGCCGACGCCGGGCTGGCCGGCCTGGAAGTGGACCACCCCGACCACGACGAGGCGGAACGGGCCCGGCTCCGGGTCCTCGCCACCGGCCTGGGCCTGGTCATCACGGGCGGAAGCGACGATCACGGCGACCTCACCGGGCACCGGCTTGGGGTCGAGACGACCAGCCCCGCCGCGTTCGAGAAACTAATGGCGCGGGCGGCGGAGGCTGGGGCGGCGGAGCCCGGTCACGGGTAAACGGGCCGCGAAAAAACCGGTCACGGAAAAGCCAGCCGCAGATAAACCGGCGGCGGGCAAACCGGCCGCGGTTAAAGCCGGGAACCCGCGGTTACCGGGACTGCTCCGCGACCCCCTGGGCTACCGCACAGGGTGCGCACAGCGGAACTTCCTGGTCAGAGATCCGGCGGGTGATCACCGCGTGGTGGTCGCAGACCCCCCGGTCGTCCGGATGTGAGATGGCGCACAAGCACTCACAGTCCCGCCTGGCCCACAGCGGCGAGATACGCCAGCCCTCCAGCACGGCCCGGATCGCCGGGTCGCTGGCGAGTTTCTGGACCGCCTCGGACGTCACCGTCGCGGTCCGCTGGAAGGCCTCGGACGTCACCGCCGCGGTCCGCTCGGCCCACTCGGCCGCCACGGCCGTAGCGGCCTCCCAGGCCGCGGCGAGCTGCCGCAGTGGGTTGTACTCCGGGGTCGCTCACCTCGCCATCGTCTCACTCAGGAGCGGCCGTGACCAGGCCTGCCCCAGCGGAGTGCCGGTGCCGATATCGTGCGTGCGGTGAAGTTCTTTGGCGAGGTCTTCGTCACCCTTCTGGTGATCATGGACCCCGCGGGCACTGTTCCGCTGTTCATCGCGCTGACCCGCGGCCGCGAGCCCCGGGAACGGCACCGGCTGGCCTGGCAGGCCGCGCTGGTCGCCTTCGGCGTGATCCTCGCCTTCGCCCTGTTCGGCCGCGAGGTCCTGGACTACCTCGGCGTGCAGCTGCCCGCCCTGGAAGGAGCCGGCGGCCTGTTGCTGCTGCTGGTGGCGCTCGAGCTGCTGACCGGCAAGTCAGCTGAGCCCAGCGAGGAGGAGTGCGAGAAGATCAACGTGGCGTTCGTCCCGCTGGGCACCCCGCTGCTGGCCGGCCCGGGCGCGATCGTCGCCACCATGCTGTTCGTCCAGCGGATCCATAATGGAGCACAGGTGGTCGGCTTCGCGCTCGCCCTGGGTGCCGTGATCGTGGTGCTCTATCTCGCGATGCGGTTCAGCGGGGTGGTCAAGCGCGTTCTGCGGGACAGCGGCGTCGAGCTGCTCACCCGGATCTCGGGCCTGCTGCTGTCCGCGATCGCGGTCCAGCTCGTGGCGGAGGCCATCGAGGCGTTTGTGAAACAAGGATGAGGAAGGAAGGCCGGCCATGGAGGCGCGGATAGAGCGGGTGGCGTCACCGGGGGACGCAGACGCCCCCGAAAGCAACGCCTGGATCGTGGGCGACGGCGACGAGGTCATCGTGGTCGACCCGGGCCGCGACGCCAGCGCGGTGCTCGCCGCCGTCGCCGACCGGGAGGTCCTCGCCGTCATCTGCACCCACGGGCACGCCGCGCACGTCACGGCGGCCTCCGGGGTGGCGGCGCGTGACGAGGCCCCGGTTGGGCTGCATCCCCGGGACCGGCTGCTGTGGCGGGAGGCGCACGCGGACGGCGACCCGGAGATCGATATGGAGGACGGGGGGATCTTCGAGGTCTCCGACGTCTCGCTGGAAGTCATCCACGCCCCCGGGCACAGCCCGGGTTCCGTGCTTCTCTACAGCGAGGAACTCGAGGCGGTGTTCGCGGGCGACGTCGTGACGGCCGGCGGCCCGGTTCCGCACGATGGCGAGTACACCGACTTCCCGGCGCAGCTCAGCGCCATCGGCGAGCACCTGCTGACCCTGCCCGGGCCGACCCGGGTGCTGCCCGGGCACGGCGAGGAGACCACCGTGTCCGCGATCCAGAAGCAGTTCGACTCGTGGGTGAACGCGGGCCCGCTGCTCCGGCCCACGGACCTGGACTGACCTGATGCGCAGTGAAGAGCAGCTGGGGCTGGACGGGATGCCTGCCCGCCTGTACGCGTGCACCCCGACCCGGCTGAGCACCTGGCTGGGCTGCCGGCGGCAGTACCGGATGAGCTACCTGGACCGGCCCACCCCGCGCAAGGGACCGCCCTGGGCCCACAACAGCCTGGGGGCCAGCGTGCACAACGCGCTGGCCGGATGGTGGCGGCTGCCGCAGGCTCAGCGGACCGTCCCTGCCGCCAGCGGGTTACTGGAACGAGGCTGGATCAACGAGGGCTTCGCGAGTGACGCCCAGTCCGCGGCCGTCCGGAACCGGGCCCGCGGCATGGTCGAAGATTACGTCTCGGCGCTGGACCCCGCCGACGAGCCGGCCGGTGTGGAGCGGACGGTGGGCGCCCGGACCGACCGGATCACGTTCTCCGGCCGGATCGACCGGCTGGACGAGCGCCGGGACGCCGGCGGCGACCGGGAACTGGTCGTGGTGGACTACAAGACCGGCCGCCGCCCGCTGAGCACCGACGACGCCCGGGCCTCGCTGGCCCTGGCGCTGTACGCGGTCGCCGCCGCGCGGGTGCTGCGCAGGCCCTGCCACCGGGTGGAGCTGCATCATCTGCCCACCCGGACGGTGCACGCCTGGGAGCACACGCCCGCCGCGCTGGAGCGGCACGTGGGCCGGGCCGAGGACATCGCCGCCGAGTGCGCGGCCGCGGACCAGCGCTACCGTGACGGGCTGTCACCCGCGGGCCAGGACGAGGAGTTCCCGCCCAGCCCGGGACCGGGCTGCGGCTGGTGTGACTTCCGCGCGGTGTGCCCGGAAGGGGCCGCGGCCACCTCCGCCCGCCGCCCCTGGGATGGCCTGGAGGAAGCGGCCGACGACTGAGCTCAGGCGGAGCGGGGCGGCCGGGCCTGGTGGCACTCGGTCGTGTTCCAGAAACTGGTCAGGGTGCTCGCGGTGGTCTCCGGCGCCTCGACTGCGGGGGAGTGCGCCGCGGCCGGTATGCAGATCCGCTTGGCGCGCAGCCGGGCGGCCATGTCCTCCTGGGCGGCGGGATCCCACGCGTCGTCGTTCTCGCCGTAGAGGACCATCAGCGGGACCGAATCCTGGCGGGCCAGGGCCGGAGTCCGGTCCGGGCAGGTGAGCAGGGTCTCGGCCATCGTGCGCAGCCCGGTGGGGGAACTGCTCAGCAGCCGGGTGCGCAGGAAGTCGATGATGGGCTGGGGCACGCTCCCGGACACCGCCTCCGGCTCCAGCCGGGTCCGCCAGATGCGCTCGACCTCCGCGCCCAGCCGGTCCGGGCTGATCCCGTCCAGCTCGGCCAGCAACGCCTGCAGGATCTGGGCCCGCGGGCCGGTCAGCGCCCCCGGGCCAGAACTCATCAGGGTGAGCGAGCTGATCCGGGCGGCCCGCGCCAGCAGCACTTCCCGGGCCACCAGCCCGCCGAGAGAGTGGCCGAGCAGGTGCACGCCCGGCCCGCCTCCCGGGCCGGGCGGCCCGCCCGCGGGACCGCCCGTGCTGGCGGTCGTGCTGGCGGCCGCGCCGTCGTGGCCCGCACTCAGCCAGTCGGCGACCAGGGCCACATCGGCGGCCAGCGCGCCCAATTGGTAGGCGGCCGCGTCATCGGCGCCCGGCGTCTCGAACTGGCCGCGCATGTCGATCGCGACCACCTGGCGGCCAGCGGCCGCCAGCGCCTGCAGGATGAGCAGAAAGTCCTCTTTGCTCCCGGTGTACCCCGGGACGAGCAGCGCAGGCTGCCGCTCGTGTATCCCGCTGAGCGGGAGAGCTTCGAGTGCCGCGAACTTGCCGCGGCTGGTTTCGATGGTCAGCCGCCGCACCCCGGAGGGCAATTGCAGCGCTTTTGGTGTGCTCACAGGCGGCCAGCCTACCCAGGGATACTCCCCCTACGCCTTCCAGCGCCTGGGGGAATCCTGGAAGCCCGCAGCCAAACCGCTAGCTGGCTGGGCTGTCCTTCCGGCCCCGGCCGGAACGCCGCCGGCGCCGGCGGGGCTTGGTGTGCTCCGCGGACCCGTCGCCCTGGGCCGCCTCGCTGGCCGGTGCTGAACCAGACTGTGCCGACCCGGAATTTGCCGACCTGGGCTGTGCTGACCTGGGCTGGGTCCCGTCCGTGCCGTGGACCGTGACCCCGGCCCGGGTGCGCTTGCGGACCCGGGCCTTGCGCGGCGGCTGGTCCGTGCGGGCGCCCTGGTCGCTGCGGCGGGCCGGCCGCCGCGGCGAGCGGGCCTTCCCGGTCTCGCCGACGTCCTCGAGTTCTTCCGCCTCGAGCCCGGCCCGTCCCCGCTCGGCGCGGGGCAGGCTGCCCTTCACGCCCGCCGGGATGTCCAGCTCCTCGAACAGATGCGCCGAGGTGGAGTAGGTCTCGACTGGTTCCGGGATGCCCATGCCCAGGGACTCGTTGATGAGCTTCCAGCGCGGCATGTCGCGCCAGTCCACGAACGTGACGGCGATGCCGTCCCGGCCCGCCCGGCCGGTGCGCCCGGTGCGGTGCAGGTAGGCCTTGTCGTCTTCCGGGCACTCGTAGTTGATCACGTGGGTGACATCGTCCACGTCCAGCCCGCGGGAGGCGACGTCGGTCGCCACCAGCACGTCGATCTTGCCGTTGCGGAACGCGCGCATGGCCCGTTCCCGCTGGCCCTGGCCCAGGTCGCCGTGCACCGCCGCGGCCGCGAAGCCGCGGGTGGTCAGCGCCTCGGCCACCTGGTCGGCGGACCGCTTGGTCCGGCAGAACACCATGCTCAGGCCGCGCCCGTTGGCCTGCAGGATGCGGGCCAGCATCTCGATCTTGTCCATCTGATGGGCCCGGAACACGTGCTGCACGGTCAGCGGGACCAGGTCAGGCTCGTCGCCGTTGTTGGCGCGGACGTGCAGCGGCTGGCGCAGGTGCCGCCGGGCCAGCTGGACGACGTCGCCCGGCATGGTGGCCGAGAACAGCATGGTCTGCCGGGCCGGCGGGGTGAGCTCCAGGATGCGCTCGACGTCGGGCAGGAACCCGAGGTCCAGCATCTTGTCCGCCTCGTCCAGGACGAGAGAGCGCAGCCCGGAGAGGTCCAGGTGCCGCTGGCCCGCCAGGTCGAGCAGCCGGCCAGGAGTGCCGACCACGATGTCCACCGTGTTGCGCAGGGCGTCGATCTGGGGCTCGTAGGCGCGGCCGCCGTAGACGGTCGCGACCCGTGCGCCCCCGAGCCTGCCTGCCACGCGCAGGTCCTCGGCGACCTGGCCGGCGAGTTCGCGGGTCGGCACCACGACCAGGGACACGGGCGCGGAAGGCCGGGTGGCGGGCGCCTCCGCCACATGCTGCAGCAGCGGGATGCCGAACGCGAGCGTCTTGCCGGTGCCGGTGCGAGCCTGGCCGATGATGTCGTGCCCGCTCAGCCCGATGGGCAGGGCCAGGCTCTGGATGGGGAAGGGCATGGTGATGCCGGCGACCTCCAGGGCCGCACAGATCTGCTCATCTACGCCGAGGTCACGGAACGTCTTAGTCACGTCCGGAGAACCAGTGGCCGGGTTATCGTCGGCCGGCGGTTCTGCTACGGACGAGGTCAGTGTGGTTGTCAGTTGAATCAGCTTCCATCAGTGGCCCGCTGTCTGGGCGCGCCTTGTACGCGTCCTTGCCACTGCGGACCTGGCTATCGGCTCCACCGGCGGGCCTCGCCCACCAGCGCAATAAGGCATCCGGCCAGCCCTATGCTGGCGTCTTCGCCGTTGTGCCCGGCCATCGCCGTCGCGCCTGCGCGCCCGGCTGGCCACGAGCCTTACTGCTAGGGAAACACGGCAGGGGGTTGCCGCATTCCATTCCAAGTTCTGACTCGCAGTGTACCAATGTGTCCTGGCCTGCGGGCGGACCAACTCGCACGGCCCGGGTTGTTACGCTTCGCGGGTGACCGAAGCGCAGCGGCGCGACGATGCGTCCCGCGAGCACAGCGAGCCAGACCCGAGCGAGCCGGACCAGCCCCGCGAGCCAAGCGAGCCAGACCAGCCCCGCGAGCCAGCGAGCCAGACCAGCCCCGCGAGCACAGCGAGCCAGACCAGCAGAGTGGGATCATCGACCTGCTCGGCATGCTGGCCTACGCGGAGCTGGACGCGTACTTCCGGCTGACGGACGACGCGGCACTCGCGCCCTCGCTCGCGGACAAGGCCGCCCTGGCCGGGATGGCGGTCGCCGAGTTCGGGCACTTCCGGCTGCTGTGCGAGCAGCTGGCGGCGCTGGGTGCCCAGCCGGACCAGGCGATGCTCCCCTTCGCCCCGGCGCTGGATGCCTTCCACGCCCGCACCGCTCCGGCCGACTGGCTGGAGGGCCTGGTCAAGGCGTATGTGGGGGACGGGATCGCGGCGGACTTCTACCGGGCGGTGGCGGAACTGGTCGATCCGCAGACCCGGGAACTCGTGCTCCAGGTGCTGGCCGATACCGGGCACGCGGAGTTTGTCATCGCCCGGGTCCGGGCCGCCATCGCGGCCGACCCACAGGTGGGGGGAAGGCTCGCGCTGTGGGCCCGGCGGCTGGTCGGGGAGGCGCTGGCCCAGGCCTACCGGGTCGTCGCGGACCGGCGTTCGCTGGCGGGCCTGCTGGCTGGAGCCGCCCCGGCGGCGCCCGGCCAGGCTGGCCAGACTGGCCAGCTCGGGGACATCGGGCGGATGTTCGCCCAGATCACCGACGCGCACGCCCAGCGAATGGCATCCCTGGGCCTGGCCGGCTAAGCCCCAGCTCGCCGGGCTCCACCGGGCAGAGCCCGAGCGGCGGAGCCCAAGCGGCAGAGCCCCAAGCGGCAGGGCTACAGGTTGCTGAAACCGACCCGGCGCTGCTCGACGTCAGCCAACTCCACGTAGGCGATCTTGCCCGCCGGGACCAGGAACTTGCCCCCCTTGTCGTCGGGCAGCACGAACAGCCCGCCGTCCTCGGAAGTCATGGCCTGGGTGAGCGCGCGCTCCAGATCCTGGGCCGAGACGTTGGTCTCCACGACGAGTTCACGCGGGATGTTCTGGATCCCGATCTTGACTTCCACAATGCTCCTGTACTCGGACCTGGTCGGACTCTTGGGGAAAGTATTGCTGCCCGGGCCTGGCTGGCCACCCGGGGGTGGGCTGCCCGGGACGGCCGCCCCGGGGCGGCCGCTCAGCCGGTACGCGGCCAGCCGCTGATACCGCGCCAGGCCAGCCGGGCCACGAGCTGCTCCGCGGCGTCCTTGGGGATGGCGCGGTCGGTGCTCAGCCAGTATGTCGCGCTGACCTGGGCCATCCCGACCAGGCCGATACCGAGCAGATGGGCCTGATCGTCGTCCAGCCCCGCGTCCTCACGGATGAACGCGCTGATCATGTCCGCGTGCACGCGCGCGCTCGCGTCGAGCCGGTCCCGGACCGCGGGCTCGTTGCGCAGGTCGGACTCGAAAACCAGGCGGAACGCCTCGCCGGTGCTGGCGACGAAGTCGAAGAACGCCTGGAAGGTGGCGCTGACCCGCTGCTTGTTGTCGGCGGTGGAGGCGAGCGCGTTCCGGATGGTGTCGGTCAGCGCCTCGACGCTCTCGTCCAGCAACGCCAGATAGAGGTCCAGCTTGCCCGGGAAGTGCTGGTAGAGCACGGGCTTGCTGACCCCGGCCCGTTCGGCGATCTCATCCATCGCCGCCGCGTGGTAGCCCTGCGCGACGAAGACTTCCTGGGCAGCGCCCAGCAGCTGCCGACGCCGGGCTTGCCTCGGCAGCCGCGTACCGGCCGTACGGGCCTGCGGGGTTGCTGTCACGAGACTCTCCGTTGCGTCAATCGCGCGGCAATTCCGCCCGATCACGCCATCCTACGACCGCTCGAACCCGGGAAAGGGTGTAACGCAGGGTGACCCAGGAAGCTCCCCGGGTCGCGCTGGTCAGCGGTAGGCGTCCTCGTCCTCGTCGTCGTCCGCGACTTCTTCATGCTGCTCGACCGCGTCTGCCGCGTCCGCCTCGTCCGGCAGCTCGAAGGCCTCCAGCTCCGGTTGCTCCTCGTCTCCGGCCAGGGTCTGGTGCTGCTCGATGGCGTCCTCGGTCGGCGCCTCCAGGTCTTCGCTGGGTTCCTGGCTCACGTCACTCATCGGTGTGCCCCTCACGTGTTGTGTGACGGTTGGGTGCTCACCCGATCGGGACCCGCCGTCGGCGGCGCGGGCGGCTTCCTCGAGGGTAGTGCCCCCGGGGCCTGCCCCTGGCCCGGCTGGGTCTGTCCCGGCGGGACGGCCGGCGTGTCCCCGACCGGGCCCCCGGCCGCGGCCGGACCCGCAGCCGCCGGACCCCCGGCCGCGATCGGACCCGGAGCTGCCGGACCCGCAGCCGCCGGGCCCGCAGCCGCGGCCGCACTCACGCCCGCCGCCCTATCCGGGCCGCCCCTGGTGTCCGTCACGGTCCCCGCGTCACCGCTTACGCCCGGCGCCGCGCCGCCGCCCGTCCCCGGAGCCAGCCCGGAGCCGGAGGCCTCCCGGCCCTCCTGTCCGGCGGGCTCCCCGCCCGCGCGGCCGGCCGGGCGCTGGGTCAGGCCCGGCAACGACATTTCCACGGCCTCGCCGTAGGTCGGGAACGCGTGCACCACGTCCGACAAGACGGCCAGCGGGACCCTGGCCCGGATGGCCAGCGTCACCTCGCCCATCCACTCTTCGGCGTCCGGCCCGATCGCGGCCGCGCCGACCAGGAGGTCCCCCGAGGCGGCGTCCACATACAGCTCGACCCGGCCGCGGTCGTCGTCTTCCACCGTGGCCCGGGCCGTCTCGGCCAGGTCGTAGCTGACCGTGATCAGCTCGACCCCGGTGGCCTCGGCGAGCGACGGGGACATGCCCACCGTGTAGACCGACGGGGACGTGTAGACGGTGCGCGGGATGGCCCGGTAGTCCGCGGCCCGGCTGCCGCCCAGGAGGTTGGCCGCGACGATCTGGGCCTGGTAGCGGGCGGTGTGCGTGTACGGGGCGACCGCCGTCACGTCACCGGCGGCCCAGACCCGTCCCGCCTTCTTCCCCGGGGTGGCGGCCTTCCCCGGGGCGGCGGGCACGTCTTTTCCGGCCGCGCCGGGCCCGGCTTTCCCGGGCACGTTGGGCACGACCCGGCAGGTCTCGTCCAGCGGCAGCATCTCGCCGGGAGCGGCCGAGATGCCGAGCTCCTCCAGCCCGAGCCCGGACAGCCGGGGCCGCCGCCCGCTGGCCAGCAGCACCCGGTCGGCCTCGATCCTGGTCCCGTCGGACAGCGTCAGGGCCAGCCCGGCGTCGGTGGTCTCGGCCTTCACCACCGCCGACCCGAGCCGCAGGTCCACCCCGGTCCGCCGCAGCGCGTCAGCCAGGATCTCCCCGGTGAACAGCGCCTCCCCGGGCAGCACGTGCGGTTCGGCCTCGACCAGGGTGACCTGCGAACCGAACGCCGCGTAGATCTGCGCCAGTTCGCAGCCCACCGGGCCTGCGCCCAGCGCCACCAGGCGCCGCGGCAGGTCCGGGCAGGTCAGCGCCTCCGCGCTGGTCCAGGCGGGCACGTCGGTCAGCCCCTCGACCGGCGGCGCGACCGGCTCGCTCCCGGTGCACACGACCAGGTCCTGGTAGCCCAGGGTCAGCGGGCTGGCCGGGGCCAGCCCGTTCAGGCTGCTCTTGGCCGCGTTGGGCTGGACCACGATCGTGCCCGGCCCGGTGATCTGGCCGGTGCCGCGGATCAGGGTCACGCCGGCTTCGGCCAGGCGGGCCGCGGCCGCCGCGTCGTCGAGGTGCCTGGCGACCTCGTCCCGGCGGGCGACCGCGTGCTCCCAGGTCTCGCCCCGGCGGGCGGACTCGAGCAGCGACTTGGAGGCCATATCGGCCAGGTAGGGCGCCTCGCCGCCGACGAGGCCCGCCTCCACCAGGGCCGTGGACCGGCCCGCTTGCGACACCTCAATAGCGATGAGGCTGCCGGAGGTCCCCCCGCCGAGCACGACGACGTCGAAGTCAGGCATGCGCTCATCCTCCCCCGGCTCGCTGGACTTACGCGATCCGTTCATCATGACAGCCATACCCAAAGCCGGGCCCCCAGAGGGGCACATTCCTCTCATCTGGGTAGGGAGACAGCATGCGCAGCATGTGGAAGGGGGTCATCTCCTTTGGCCTCGTCACGATCCCAGTCAAGCTCTACACCGCCACCGAGCAACGGGATGTTTCATTCCGCCAGGTGCACGCCGAGGACGGCGGCCGGATTCATTTCCGCCGGGTTTGCTCCATCGACGATGAGGAGGTCCCGTTCTCCGACGTGGCCAAGGGATACGAGCTGCCGGACGGCGAGATGGTCGTGCTGACCGACGAGGATTTCGCCCAACTGCCGCTGCCCAGCGCCCGCAGCATCGAGGTGCTGAACTTCAGCCCGGCCGACCAGGTGGACCCCATCTTGTGGAACCGGAGCTACTACGTGGAACCCGAGCCGGCCGGGGCCCGGGCCTACGTGCTCCTGCGGGACGCACTGGAGCGCTCGGGCAAGGTCGCCGTGACCAAGGTGGCGCTGCGCCAGCGTGAGTCGCTGGCCACCCTGCGCACCCGCGACGGCCTGCTGGTGCTGGAGACCATGCTGTGGCCCGACGAGGTGCGCGTCCCGGACTTCGGGTTCCTGGACCAGGACATCGACGTCCGCGCCCAGGAACTGCGCATGGCGACCTCACTGATCGACTCGATGACCGAGGACTTCGAGCCGGATGAGTACCACGATTCGTACCGGGAGGCGCTGCAAGAGCTGGTTGAGGCCAAGGTCGAGGGCCGCGAGGTGACCCCGTCCCCCGAGCCGGCCCCGGCCGAGCCGGCCAGCCTGCTGGACGCGCTCCAGGCCAGCCTGGACGCGACCACCAAGAAACGCCCGGCCCCCGCCAAGCGCCCGGCAGGCCGTCGGGCCAGCGCCTAGAAAACCAGGGCCAACCCCAACTTCTCCGCAACGAAAACCGTCCCAGTAATCTGACTCAGCCCGGGATCCACAACTTTGGGTGGCTGCTGATGAGACAACGCACGCTCGGCCAGGGCTTGTCCGTCGCCGAACTGGGCCTCGGCTGCATGGGCATGAGCCAGTCCTACGGTTCTCCCGATGACCAGGAGTCGGTGGCCACCATCCACCGGGCCCTCGATCTCGGCGTGACCTTCCTGGACACGGCGGACGCCTACGGCCCGTTCACCAACGAGCGCCTGGTCGGCGGGGCCATCAAGGGCCGGCGGGACGAGGTCGTGCTGGCCACCAAGTTCGGCAACCAGCGGCTGCCCGACGGCAGCCGGGCCGTCAACGGCCGGCCCGAGTACGTGCGCGAGGCCTGTGACGCGTCCCTGAAGCGGCTCGGCACCGGCCACATCGACCTGTACTACCAGCACCGGGTGGACCGCACCGTCCCGGTGGAGGACACCTGGGGGGCGATGAGCGAGCTGGTCGGTGCGGGCAAGGTCCGCTACCTCGGCATCTCCGAGGCGGCGCCGGCCACCGTGCGGCGGGCGCACGCGGTGCACCCGATCGCCGCGGGCCAGTACGAGTACTCGCTGTTCAGCCGGGAGCCGGAGGACGAGCTGCTGCCCGTGCTCCACGAGCTGGGCATCGGCCTGGTGTCCTACAGCCCGCTCGGCCGGGGGCTGCTGACCGGGTCGCTCGACGCCTCGGGAGGATTCGGGGCGGCCGACTTCCGCCGCGGTCACCCGCGCTTCGAGGGCGAGAACTACGACCACAACCTGGCCGTCGCCGCCCGGGTGGCCGAGGTGGCCGAGGCCATCGGGGTCTCCCCGGCTCAGCTGGCCATCGCCTGGGTGCTGGCCCAGGGCAACGACATCGTCACCATCCCGGGCACCAAGCGGCGCAGCTACCTGGAGCAGAACGCGGCCGCCGCCGACATCGTGCTCACCCCGGAGGACCTCATCGAGCTGAGCAAGGCCGTGCCGCGCGATGCGATCGCCGGGGAACGCTACCCGGCGGCGTTCATGGCCCAGGTGGGCCAGTGAGAGCCAGCCCAAAGAGAGCCAGCACTGTGAGAGCCAGCACTGTGATCTGCCGCCCGTGATCATTACTGCGCCGCGGGTCATTACCGCGCTGCCTGATGCCCCGGTGCTGGAGCCCGGGTACGTCGTGACGGCCGGGAACCGTATCGCCGGGGTGGGCCAGGACCGGCCGCCCGGGCCCCCGGATCTGGAGCTGGACTCGGGCGTGCTCGTCCCCGGGCTGGTGGATCTCCAGGTCAACGGGTACTTCGGGGTCGAGATGCAGGCCGCGGATCCGGTCGGCTGGGCCACCGTCATCGAGCGGCTGCCCGCCACCGGCTGTACGGCGTTCCTGCCCACCTTCATCACCGCGCCGGTGCGGCAACTGGCGGACGCCCTGGGGTGCGTTAGGGAATATCTGCCGTCGCAGAGTTGGCGGGGCGCGCGGGTACTCGGCGTGCATCTGGAAGGTCCGTTCATCTCGCCGCGCAGGCGGGGAGCGCACAACCCGGACTGGATCGTGCCGCCGGAGCCCGCCGCGCTCGATGAGCTGCTGGCCGCGGGGGCGGGCCTGGTCCGGCTGGTCACCCTGGCCCCCGAGGTGGCCGGGGGGCTGGCCGCCGTCGGCCAGCTAGCCGGGGCGGGCGTGCTGGTCAGCGTGGGGCACAGCAACGCCACCGCGGCGCAGGTGGCCGCGGCCACCGGGGCCGGGGCCCGGATGGTCACCCACCTGTTCAACGCACAGCCCGGGGTGAAGTCCCGCGAGCCGGGCGTGGTCGGCCAGGCGCTGGCCGATCCCCGGCTGACCAGCGGCCTGATCGTGGACACCCACCACGTGGCCACGGCCAACTGCACGCTGGCGTTCGCCGCCGCACCAGGCCGGATCTGCCTGGTCACGGACGCGGCAGCGTGTGCGGGCATGCCTCCGGGGGAGTACCTGCTCGGCGGGGAGCCGATCACGCTGCCGCCCGGTGACGGCGTGCCGCCGCGCCGGGCCGACGGTGGCCTGGCCGGATCGGCGTTGCGGATCGACCGGGCGGTGGCCAACATGGCTCTGCTAGCCCGGGGGGGCGACCCCCCGGAGCCCCCCGCGAGTCGCCGGCTCGGCGAGGACACGCCTCCGGCGCGCCTCCCCTCGCCAGCGAGGCTGGGTGGGGCCGGGCTGGCCGCCGCGGTGGCCGCCGCGTCCCGGGTGCCCGCCGACCTGATCGGCCGGCCGGACCTGGGGCGCCTCGCTCCGGGCGCCGCGGCCGACCTGGTGTGGCTCGATGACGACCTGCGGACCGCCGCGACCTGGATCGATGGTGAGAGGGTGTACCCGTGACGGTTGTTTTCAGGGCGCTGCGGACTGCGCTTTCAGCGCGGCGCGTTAAGCACGGGGGGCGGGCATGACCGAGCCCACCGCGATGCGGACCGAGATCGGGCAGCAGCCCGCGGCGCTGCGGGCCACGCTGGATTCGCTGACGCCGCGAAGTGGCGAGGCCGCCGCGCTGGCCCGGGACTGCCGCCAGGTGCTCTTCATCGCCCGCGGCACCTCCGACAACGCCGCGGTCTACGGCACCTACCTGCTGCAGGCGCACGCCGGGATGCTGGCCACGCTGGCCTCCCCGTCGATCGCCACCGAGTACCACGGCCGGCTGGACCTGTCCGGCGTGCTCGCGGTCGCGTTGTCCCAGTCCGGGGCGACCGAGGAGATCGTCGAGACGCTGGCCTGGGCGCGCGACTGCGGCGCCCGGACCCTGGCCATCACCAACGGCGGCGGGTCGCCGCTGACCCAGGTGGCGGACCTGGCCTTCGTAACCTCGGCCGGGGCGGAGCTGGCCGTCCCGGCGACCAAGACGTTCACCACCCAGCTCGCCGCGCTGGCCGTGCTGGCCATCGCGCTGGGCGCGGACCTGGATCCGGGCCTGCTGGCCGCGGTGCCCGATGAGATCGAGCGAATGCTGGACGCCCCGGACGACCTGGAGCCGATGGTCGCCGATCTCGCCGGTGCGGTCGGAGTCGTCGTATCCGGCCGTGGGCACGCCTACGCGGCGGCGCTGGAGCTCGCGCTCAAGCTCAAGGAGGCGTGCTACCTGCACGCGATGGGGCTGTCCTGGGCGGACCTGCTGCACGGCCCGATCGCGGTGGTGGACGCGAGCACGCCGGCCATCATCGTGGCGGCCGATTCCGGGCCCGCGCTGCCGGGCAGCATCGACCTGGCCCGCCGGGTGGTCGCGGCCGGGGCGCGGGCCTACGCGATCGGGGGCGGCCCCGGCCTGGCCGCGGCGAGCAGTTTCGCGGTGCCCGGTCCCCGGCTGCCCGAATGGCTGGCGCCACTCGGGCTGATCGTGCCCGGGCAGTTGCTGACCGAGGCGCTGTCACGGCGGCGCGGCATCGATCCGGACAGCCCGCGCGGCCTCAGCAAGGTCACCCAGACCGCGTGATGACCGGGACGCCAGAGCGCGAGGACGCAGGAAAGCCATCCGGGGAGCCGCGACGCTTTCAGGCCGCCGTATTCGATCTCGACGGCACGCTGGTGGACAGCGAGACGCGCAGTCATGAGAGCTGGCAGCACGTGTTCCGGTCCCGCGGCATGGTCCCGGACGATGACCTGATCCGTGCGTTCGTCGGCCGGCGCGGCGTCGACGTCCACGACCTGCTCCGGGAACGGGTCCCGGAGCACGATCCGGCTGAGCTGATGGCGGCGTCCAGCGCGCACTTCCACGCCCCGGACCAGCCGCCCCTGGGGCCGCTGGCCGGCGCGGTCGAGCTGGTCCGGCAGATCAGCGCGGCCGGTGTCCCGCTGGCCCTGGTCACCTCGGCGGGCCGCCGCTACGCGGAAGAGACCCTGACCGAGCTGGGCGTGCGCCCGCTGTTCTCGGTGGTGGTGACGGCCGGGGACGTGACCGTGGGCAAGCCGGACCCGGAGGGGTACCGGGCCGCGGCCCGCAGGCTGGGCGCGGCACCATCCGGGGGCTGGGCGTGCTCCCGCGGCGTGCGTGGTGTTCGAGGACGCCCCGGCTGGCGTGGCCGCGGCCAAGGCGGCCGGCATGTACTGCGTGGCGGTGGCCACCACCCACCCCCCGGAGGATCTCACCGGCGCCGACCAGGTGGTCCCCGACCTCACCAAGATCACCTGGCCCCCACCCACACCTGACCGCCCGCAGTACTGACCCGCCCGCCGAGCCGACCGGGCCGCCGAGCCGACGAGCGACCGCGCTGAACCGGCCGCTGCGCGTGACTTATCACGCGAACGGCGACTCTGTTGGCTTATTGGGGTTCAGGCGGCGAGGCTGAGCCGCTGGAGGTGAGTGGTCCGGGTCCGGTCAAGCGGCTTGCTGGTGTGCCAGGCGTCGAGGCGGATCAGGTTGATGGCGGATGGCGGCGGCAGCGTGCTCGAGGCTGGTTTTGGGCAGTCCGCGGTAGCGGGCGGTGCGGATGCCGGTGACGAGCGGTGGCCTGCCGGATGGTGCCCTCGACGCCGGACCGGATGGCGTACCGGTCTTGCCACTCCGGGGCGGTCTGGCTGGCCCGCAGGGCGGTGACGGCCTCGTGGATCTCGCGGGGACGCAGGAACAGGTGCCGGTAGGACCGAGGTAGTGCACTTGGCCCGGGCCGGGCAGGCCCGGCAGGCGGCGGGAGGGAACCGGACGATGAACGCGTCGCGGCCGCCGGGGCGGGCGGCGGACCAGGGGAGGCTGGCCGCGCCCTGGGGGCAGGTGACCTGCTGGCGGTCCCAGTCGATGTCAAACATGTCCGCGGTGTAGCCGCCGGCGCGGGCCTGGGGGGAGGACGCGGCAGCGAGAGGGGCGAGCAGGGTGATGCCGCGGGCCCGGGCGGCCAGCAGCAGGTCCGCGCCGGCGTACGCCGGCGTCAGCGGCGTGCTCGGCGGGAGTCAGGCCCGCGGCGGCGAGCATGTCGTGCACGGGCTCTGTCATCGCGGCGTCCGGCACGGTCGCGGCGGTGGTGGCCACGTTCGTGATCAGGTTCGGGGGTGCTGCCCGCCCGGACGCCAGCCCGCCGGCGGCAGCCGGGCCGCCCGCGCCCGCGGCTGCGCCGGGGTTCGAGTGGGTGCAGGTCTCGGTGAGGTGGACTTTGTATCCCTGCCACCCCTTGCCTCGTTTCTGGCTATAGCGCGCGTCCAGGTCATACGGGGACGACGATCCGAGACTGCCGGGCGGGAGGCCAAGCTCGAAGCCTGCCTCCCGCCGTGTCACCGTCCCATCCTCCGCCCGGGTGTACTGCTGGACCCAGACCCGGCGCAGCACCTCCACTGCGGGCAGCTCCCGCAGCCACCCCGGCGCCCCTGGCGACACAGGCCGCTTCCAGCAGGTGGTAGCCGTCGCGGCCGTACTGGGAGGCCAGCTCCGTGCGCCTGGCCTGGCTGGCCGGCAGCCGCCACCCGTCGATCCGCTGCCCGTAAACCTCCTGCCAGGAGGCGTCGATCACCCCCGCCAGCCAGTCCGGCGCGGCCGCGGCCAGGGTCTCCAGCGCGGCCCGGACCGCTCCCCGGCCAGCTCCAGCCGGTTCAGGTCCGCGATCGCGCCCAGCACATGGGTGGAATCAGTCCGCTGCGTCCCCCCGGGCTGCACCAGGCCGAGCTCTTTCAGCCGGGCCAGCAGCAGCTCAAACAGGCTCCGTTCCAGGCCCGCGGCGACCAGCCGGGACCGGAACTCACTCAGCACGCTGAAATCAAAACCCTCATCGTCTAACGCCAGGCCCAGGGCGTATTTCCAGTCCAGCCGCCCCCGCACCGCATCCGCGGCCTGCCGGTCAGTCAGGTTCTCCGCGAACTGCAACACCGTCACCATCGCCAGCTGCGCCGGGGAGATCCCCGGCGCACCCCGCACCCCATACGCCGCCGCGAAATCCGCATCCTGGTACCAGGCGCCCAGCTCATCACGCGCCCGGATCGCCAGGCTGCCCTTCCGGAACGCCGCCCGCGCCACTTTCGCGGTCGCGGCCGGCACCTCCGGCCACGGCTTCGGCTGCATCGACATGACCACCCGATTCTGCGGCCACGACGACAACAATGAAGGCACAACACGGCGACCGCCCGACGATCATGAACCAGGCACGGCCCGGCACCCCGGAACGATCCCGGCGTGTCGACCAATAAGCCAACAGAGTCAATGGTGCGCCGGATCGGACAAAACACCCCGGAAAAGCGCACCATCCGCGGGAAAAGTCGTGATGGCCATGATCAAGACGGCGGTGGGGTGGGGCCATCCGCGGTGACCCTTCGTGGTCAGTGTGACCAGCGGTGCTGGTGGTGCCCCCTCCCGCGGGACCTTCATGGTCAATATCTGGTGTGATGAGTCAGAAATTGACCGTGATGAAGGTTCGGGCTCAGCCGCCAGGGTGGGTCACTCGCGGAAGACCTTGTGCTGGGCGGCCTGGGCCCGGGGGCGCAGGACCAGCAGGTCCACGTTCACGTGGGACGGCCGGGTGACGGCCCAGGCGACGGTGTCCGCGACATCCTCGGCGGTCAGTGGCTCGGACACGCCTGCGTAGACCGCCGCGGCCTGCTCCACATCCCCCCGGTAGCGGTTGACCGCGAACTCGTCGGTGCGCACCATGCCCGGTGCGATCTCGATGACCCGCACGGGCTGGTCATACAGTTCGAGGCGCAGCGTCCCCGCGATCGCGTGCTCGGCGTGCTTGGCCGCGACGTAGCCCCCGCCGCCCTCGTAGGCGACGAAACCGGCCGTGGACCCCATCACCACGATGGTGCCGTCGCCGCTGGCGATGAGCTTGGGCAGCAGCGCCTGGGTGACGTGCAGGGTACCGAGCACGTTCACGTCGAACATGCCCTGCCATTCGGCGGGATCGCCCTGGGCCACGGTGTCCGCGCCGAACGCCCCGCCGGCGTTGTTGACCAGCACGTCGCAGCGGTCCAGTCGTTCCGCGAACCCGTCGACCGCGCCGCGGTCGGTCACGTCCAGGATCACCGGGTCCGCCTCGCCGCCGTTCTCGCGGATCTGCCCGGCCAGCTCGCTGATCCGGGCCGCCCGCCGGGCGGCGAGGATCACCCGGTAACCGGCCTCGGCCAGCTTGACCGCGGTGGCCGCGCCGATCCCGCTGCTCGCCCCGGTGATGACCGCAACTGGTGGCATGAGCCTGCCTCTCCACTCCGCTGTGCTGGTCCGTCTGGCCTAGCGGCCAGACTGTCCGACGCTGGGAGGGAAGTGTGGTGGGGTGGCCGGTCGCCGTCGTCCGGCCTGGCGGACCGTCGGGCGATGGGGTGATTCTGCCAGGAAGCAGTCCGGCGCCGGCGCCGGCGTCTCATGCAAAGAAAGCTTTGCATATCTGCCGGGCTATCTTCCCAAGGACTCTTTGCAAAGCTATGTTGGCATCTATGACTGACGACCCCACCGCCGCTGAGCACCCGGCCGCGAAGCCCGGAGGACGGCCCGCAAACCGCTCGGTCAACCGGCTCCGGGACCCCCGGGCGCTGCGGGCCCTGGCGCACCCGATCCGGCTGTCCCTGGTCGGGCTGCTGCGGGTCGAGGGCCCGCTCACCGCGACCCGGGCGGCGGAACTGCTCGGCGAGAGCTCGGCGAGCATGTCCTTCCACCTGCGCCAGCTGGCCAAGTACGGCCTGGTCGAGGAGGCGGGCGGGGGCAAGGGCCGGGAGCGTCCCTGGCGGGCCACCGCCATGTTCACCAACCTGCCCGACGTCGCCGAGAACCCGGATCTCGCGGTGGCGGCGGAGCTACTCAGTTCGGTCATCGCGGAGCGCTACTTCGAGGACGTGATGCGCTGGCTGGAGGTCCGGCAGGCCGAACCGGAAGAGTGGCAGCGCGTCGCCCAGTTCGGGGACACGTACCTGTACCTCACCCCGGACGAATTGGCCGCGCTGGGCGAGCAGACGCAGCAGATGATGGACCAGTACATCGACCGGCAGGCCGACCCGGAACTCCGGCCGGCGGGCGCCCGCCTGGTCAGCTACCTGCACCTGGCCTTCCCGCTGTTGCGGCCGTTCGGCCGCCTGCGCGGACGGCCCGGCGGCCGCCGGGCGAGACGGCCGCTGCGGGTGAGACGGCCACGCCGCGTGAGGAGGCCCCGCCGGACGGGAGCGCGCGGTGAGCACCGCGACCGCCCCAGGACGCCTGACCTCAGGGATCCCTCCCTTGCTGCGCGAGACCGCCTTCCGGCGGTACTGGGGTGCGCAGAGCATCTCCCTGTTCGGCGACCAGATCTCATCCATCGCGCTGCCGCTGGCCGCGGTGCTCGCGCTGCACGCGAGCCCGGCCGAGATGGGCTACCTCAGTGCCCTCATCTGGCTGCCCAGCCTGCTGTTCGCGCTGCACGCCGGGGCCTGGGTGGACCGGCGCGGCCATCGCCGGGCCACCATGATCGCGGCGGACCTGGGCCGGGCCGCGCTCCTGGCCAGCATCCCGGTCTGCTCAGCCCTGGGCGTGCTCAGCCTGGCCCAGGTGTTCGCGGTGGCGTTCACGGCCGGGACGCTGAGCGTGTTGTTCAGCGTGTCCGACTCCGGGTTGTTCGTGTCCCTGGTGCCCAGCGACCAGTATGTGGAAGGCAACTCGCTGATCTACCAGAGCCGGGCGCTGGCCGCGGTCGGCGGCCCCAGCGCGGGCGGCCTGCTGGTGCAGGCCCTGTCCGCGCCGTTCGCGCTGGCGGCCGACGCGCTGTCGTTCCTTGGCTCGGCGTTCTTCCTGAGCCGGATCCGCCCGGCCGAACCCGCCCCGGACCAGGCTGAGCGCCGGGGGGCGCTGAGCGCCGGTGCCCGTTTCATCTGGGCGTCGCCCATCCTGCGGCCCTCGCTGGCCTGCGTGTCCGTGATCAACTTCTTCAACTTCATGTTCATGGCCCTGTTCGTCCTGTACGCGACCCGGTTCCTGCACGTCCGGCCCGGACTGCTCGGCGTGGTGCTGGGCGCGGGTGCGGTCGGCGGCGTACTCGGGTCGCTGCTCACCCGGCGGATCGCGAGCCGGGCCGGGGTCGGCCGGGCCTACCTCATCGGCTGCATCGTGTACCCCGTCCCGGTCCTGCTCGTGCCGCTGGCGGCTGGCCCCCGGCCGCTGATCCTCGGGATGCTCTTCACCGCCGAGTTCGTCTCGGGGTTCGGGGTGATGATCCTGGACATCAGCATCGGGACGATCTTCGCGGCCGTCGTGCCCGATCCACTCCGGGCCCGGGTCTCCGGGGCCTTCCAGGCCATCAACTACGGCACCCGGCCGCTGGGGGCGCTGGCCGGCGGGGCCGTGGGCACACTGATCGGGGTGCACCCGGCGCTCTGGATCGCCGCCGCGGGCGGGACCCTGGGCTTCCTGTTCCTGCTTCCCTCGCCGCTGCCCCGCTTCCGCCTGACGGAGTCGGGACGACCGGGCCAGGCGGCGGGCTAAGACCCGGCCCGGTCATGCTGCATGAGGGCCCCGCGCGAAGCCGGTGCGCCCCGGTGCGGCGCCCGGCGGTGTCCTAGCCCATGGTCTTGGCGCCGTCCAGGGACTCCCGGATGATGTCGGCGTGCCCGGCGTGCTGCGAGGTCTCGGCGATCACGTGCAGCAGCACCTTGCGGGCGGACCAGCTCGCCCCCTTCTCGAACCAGGGCGCCTCCGGCAGTGGCTGCGAGGCGTCCAGGTCGGGAAGGGACCGGATCAGGTCGTCGGTGCGCTGCGCCACCTGGTCGTAATCGGCCAGCAACCCAGCCAGCGTCTCCCCCTCCAGCATCCGGAATCCGTCCAGGTAGGACCCCACGGCTGACTCGTCCGAGGCCATGGCCGACGGGCCCACCACGATGAACTGGGTCCACTGCCGTTCGGTATAGGTGACGTGCTTGATCGCGCCGCCCACGCACAGCGCGCTGACGGTGGTGCGCTGCGCGGCCTGCTCGTCGGTCAGGTCACGGGCGGTGTAGCGCAGGAAGTAGCGCTGCGTGGCCAGGGCGCTCAGCAGGTCCGCCCGCTCGCCCGTGGCGCCGTCGGTACTGGTCATGGTGCCGGTCCGCCTTCCCCTCGATGCCGTATAAGAGCACCGTACGGCGGGGCGCCGACAGTTTCTGCTCCCGGCCGGGGAACCGAAATTAACCTCCGCCGGGCACATTCATAGGTTCCGCAGAAGTCCTGCCAACCGCGCACAGAATCCCGCTGGGCAACCTTAAGAGCGTCAGAAGCCGGCTGGGGCCGCCGCCGGCGAGGAGCTTCTAAGGAGAGACGCCGTGACCGGCATCGTGATCGCCAACTTCCCCATCATCGCCCTGATCGTGGCCGCCATGATCGGTATCCCCCTGTGGATTACCTTCAGGCACCCGCACACCCAACCGGACTACTCCGAGGCCCGCGCGCACTTCCGGGCCAAGGCCGCCGCCGAGGCTCACACCAGCGACTTCGTGCCGACCACGAGGGTGGCCGCGTTCGATGGCCTCACCGTCGCGCGCCAGCACCTGGCGCCGCGCACCCTGATTCCGGGCCGCCGGCACGCGACCGCCGGGCCGTCCGTCCGTACCCACGCCCAGGGCACCCCAGTGCGGTCTGGCCAGGCCGGGACCACCCAGCCGGCCGGCTCCGCCAACGTCCGGTGACCCACGGTGCGGGGGGAAATCGCGCATAACATCGCACGGCAGCGACACGGCGGGAGTCAGTGAACTCCCGCCGTGTCGCACGCTGAACCGCCTTCCGAGCCTGAGCGGTAGCTGATCCGTCAACTACGGGCTGACCAAAAATAGCGTTTAGGACATAAAGCCCAGCGGCGTCTCGCTGAGCGCGGCCGCCGCGGTGCTGACCGGACGGCTGCCTCCGGCGGGCCGGCTGCCGGTGGCCATCCCGGCCGCGGCCGGGGGCCCGGCGTTCGCCTACGGCACGGGCCTGTCCTACTGAGCTCTGCCGTACTGAGCTTTGCCGGGCCGTTTTTGCCGTCCTGGGCCCGGGTCTGCGTAACCAGCCGGCCGGATGGCGTTAGCCGGGGGCGCTTACCATCGGAAGCGTGTTTGACCCCCAGCTGACCTCCCACCCCACCCAGCCGGGCGAGGAAACCACCCCGGCCACCGGGGCTGGCCCGGCGCCGGGCGCAGCCGCTGCGCGGGGTGATCGCGGACTGGGGTGGGGTGATGACCAACCCCATCGCGGAGACCGTGCGGGCCTGGATCGCCGCGGACGAGATCGAGTACACCAGCTACCACGCGGTCATGAAGGCCTGGGTGACCGGCGCGTACGACGTGGCCGGCGAGGACAACCCGATCCACGTGCTAGAACGCGGGGAGTGCAGCGACGAGGAGTTCGAGCAGATGCTCGCGGCCCAGATCGTGCGCCGGGACGGCAACCCGGTGACCGCCGCGGGGCTGCTGGACCGGATGTTCGCGGCCACCGTGCTCAGCGAGCCCATGCTGGACCTGCTCCGCCGGGTCCGCGCGGCCGGGCTGAAGACGGCCATGCTCTCCAACTCCTGGGGCGTCGGCATCTACCCGGCTGACGTGCTCGCTGAGCTGTTCGACGCGGTGGTCATCTCGGCCGAGGTGGGCATGCGCAAGCCGGAGGAGCGGATCTTCCGGCACGCGGCCGGGCTGCTCGGACTGGATCCGGCGCAGTGCGTGTTCATCGACGACATCGAGGCCAACGTGCAGGCCGCGGAGGCCCTCGGGATGACCGGCGTGCTGCACACCGACCCGGCCGCCACCGCGGGCCGGCTGGCTGAGTTGCTCGACCTTTCCTAGTACCGCGGCCAGCGGTGCTCACGGATGGGCCGGCACGACCGGCCCCGGCTGCTCTAGCCTGGCCCGGTGGCCGATCATCCGAGCCCGCCCGGCATGACCCGCACGGGCCTGATTCCCCCTACCCCGGGACGATCGGCGAACATGCGCGCCAACCGGCGCACCGACACCAAGCCCGAACTCGCCCTGCGCAGCGCGCTGCACCGGCAGGGCTACCGGTTCCGCAAGGACTTCCGGCTCGATCTGGACGGCGGCGCCCGGGTCCGGCCGGACATCGCGTTCACCGGGCGCCGGGTCGCGGTGTTCGTGGACGGCTGTTTCTGGCACGTGTGCCCGCAGCACGGCCGCGATCCGGCGGTCAACGAGTCGTACTGGTCACCCAAGCTGCGCCGCAACGTCGAACGCGACCGGGCCGCGGATGCGGCGCTGGCCGCGGCGGGCTGGCGGGTGGTCCGGGTGTGGGAGCATCAGTCCCTCGATGAGGCAGTGGCCCTGGTGGTTGCGGTCCTCGGGACCTGACTACCGGGACAAGTGCTGGTCCAGCTGTGCCGATACAACCGGGGAGAAGCATGCGTGTCTATCTGCCGGCCACGCTGCCGGCCCTGGCCGGCGCGCTGCGGGCCGCTGAGATCGGGCCGGCCCCGATGCTGGCGTTCACCGTCACGCCCGCGCTGCGCGAGTGGTACGCCCAGGCGGACCTGGAGGAACTCGAGTACGCCGCGCTGACGCACGCCGCGCGGGCCTCGCTGTGGCTGTTGCTGGCCGACCCGGACGCGCCGCGGCGGCGCGTCGTGCTGGCCGCCGACGTGCCCGAGGACCAGGTCGGCCGGGACGGGGGTTTCGGCGGCAGTTTCGAGGAGCCGACCCGGGTGGTGCTGTCCGCGGCGGTCCCGCTGGCCCGGGTGGTCTCCGGGCACGTCGATGACCTGCTCGCCATGCCCGACGTCAGCGCGGCGGTCGCCGCGCTGGGCGCCGCCGAGGCCGGGGATGACGACGCCCAGTTCCTGGTGGACGGGGCGGAGGGGCACGAGCTGATGTGGTACGCCACCCAGGAATTGCCGTTCGTGGCGGGGAACGCGAGCTAGCCGGCGTCCCGCCTACGATGGGGCCACCGCATCGTTAGAGCAGTTCGGGGAGATCCTCATGGACGCCGTCAGCAACGTTCCGCCGCCCGTCAACGAGCCGGTCCGGGCCTACGCGCCGGGCAGTGCTGAGCGCGCCGCCGTCGAAGCCAAGCTCAAGGAGCTGGCCGCCACCCCGGTCGAGCTGACCATGACGGTAGGCGGCCAGCCGCGGATGGGCGGCGGTGACCGCATCGCCGTGGTCGAGCCGCACAACCACGCGCACGTGCTCGGCCACCTCGGCAACGCGACCGACGCGGATGTGACCGCCTCGATCGAGGCGGCGGCCGCGGCCGCGCCGGGCTGGCGGGCGCTGTCCTTCGACGACCGGGCCGCGGTGTTCCTCAAGGCGGCCGAGCTGCTGGCCGGGCCGTGGCGGTCCACGATCAACGCGGCCACCATGCTCGGCCAGTCCAAGTCGGTGTACCAGGCCGAGATCGACGCGGCCTGCGAGCTGATCGACTTCTGGCGGTACAACACCCACTTCGCCCGGCGCCTGCTGGCCGAGCAGCCCTCCTCCGTCACCGGGGAATGGGACCGGCTGGAGTACCGCCCGCTCGAGGGCTTCGTGCTGGCCATCACGCCGTTCAACTTCACCTCCATCGCCGCCAACCTGCCCACCGCCCCGGCGCTGCTGGGCAACGTGGTGCTGTGGAAGCCGTCGCCGACCCAGCAGTTCTCGGCGCACTACACGATGCGGCTGCTCGAGGCGGCCGGGCTGCCGCCAGGCGTGATCAACCTGGTCACCGGCGATGGCCAGGCGGTATCCCAGGTGGCCCTGCCGCACCGGGACCTGGCCGGCATCCACTTCACCGGGTCCACCGGGACGTTCCAGCACCTGTGGCGCAGCGTGGGCGAGAACATCGCCGGATATCGCGGCTACCCGCGGCTGGTCGGCGAGACCGGCGGCAAGGACTTCGTGATCGCGCACCCCTCGGCCGACCCGGAGGTGCTGTCCGTGGCGCTGATCCGGGGCGCGTTCGAATACCAGGGCCAGAAGTGCTCGGCCGCGTCCCGCGCCTACATCCCCCGCTCGGTCTGGGACCGGATGCGCGACGACTTCCTGGCCCAGGTGAACTCGCTCACCGTGGGCGACGTGGCGACGGACCTGTCCCTGTTCATGGGGGCGGTCATCGACGCCCGGGCGTTCCGGAAACTGTCCGACGCGCTGGCCCGGGCCCGGAGCCGGCCCTCGATCCGGGTGCTGGCCGGCGGCGACGCGGACGGCGACCAGGGGTACTTCGTCCAGCCGACGGTCCTGGAGTGCTCCGACCCGGAGGATGAGGTGTTCCGGACCGAGTACTTCGGGCCGATCCTGGCCGTGCACGTCTTCGAGGACGCCCGCTACGACGAGGTCGTGGCCCAGGCCGCGAACGTCGCCCCCTACGCGCTGACCGGGGCGATCATCGCCCAGGACCGGGACGCCATCGCCGCCGCCACGGAAGCGCTGCGCTTCGCGGCGGGCAACTTCTACATCAACGACAAGCCCACCGGGGCCGTGGTGGGCCGGCAGCCGTTCGGCGGGGCCCGGGCCAGCGGGACCAACGACAAGGCGGGCTCGATCTTCAACCTGACCCGCTGGGTGAACGCGCGGGCGATCAAGGAGCTGTTCGCGCCGCCGACCGACTACCGCTACCCGCATATGGGCTGACCGGAGCGACCGGCCCCGCTAGCCCGAGATCCCCGCTGCGCAACGCCCCCGGCAACCCTCGCCCGGCCGGGCGGTCTGGTCCGGCCGGGGGCCCTCCGTGCGGCCGGTAATCCCCGGCGAATGCCAGAAAGTGGGGCCATCGTGGATAAGCCACAGGTCAGCGGGTAGGGCAGGAGCCCACGAGGGACCCACAAGGGACCTAGAGGGTGTGGGGGAATTCATGGCCAAGGAGAAATCAGCGCACCGTCTGACGAATCTGGCCGGAACCGGCGTACGGGAACTTCCGGCCAACGCGGCATGGCTGCTGTCTAAAGCGCTGAAACCGGCGGTATCGGCCTCGTCGGGCGCGTCCGGCGCCGCCACCTCGGTGGTCGGCAACGTCTCGGAGACCGTGTCGGGCACGGCGTCCTCGGCCGCGGAGACGGCGGGTGCCGTAACCGCTGGGATGCGGCGCAGGACCAGGGCGGCTGGGCGGTCGGTCAGGGCCGCCGTGCCGGGCCTCGACGACAACTCGATCGACTCGCTGCTGCGGCAGGCTGATGAGGCGGCGGAAGAGGCACGCGAGAAGGAGACGCGGGCCCTGGCCCTGGCCCAGGAGGCCAAGGACCGCGCCGACGACGCCGAGCGCACCGCCCGGGAGATGGACGAACACGTGCGCCAGGTCGATTCGGATGCGCGCGCGCAGGCGGAGGAGCACCTCGAGCGCGTCCGCCTCGCGGAGGAGGCTGAGCGGCGCAAGGCGCTCGACCAGGCGGAGGAAGAGGCCGCGGCCCGCACGCGGGAAAAGGAGCAGGAGGCCGAACGCGCGCAGGAGCGTGCTCGTCAGGCCATCCAGGAGGCCAACCGGGCGGTCGCCGAGGCCAGGAAACTGGCGGGCCAGGCCTCGAAGGCAGCCCAGCAGGTCGCGTCGCAGGCCACCCAGGAGGCGGATCGGCTGGCGGCTCTGGCGCATGAACCGGTGGCGGCGCGGCGGCAGGTCGCCCAGGCCGGCCGGACGCGGCGCCGGACGGCGTCCACCGCCAGCCGGTCAGCGCGGCGCCCGGACAAGCGGTCGTCCCAGCGAGAGGCGCAGCCGGGTCAGGGGCGCGCGGCCGCGAACGGGAGACGGTGCCACGCTGCGCACCGTCGACCAGGTGGACCGCCTCACCAAGGCAGAGCTCATCCGCCTGGCCGGACAACTCGACGTGGCTGACTCTTCCACGATGAACAAGCAGGACCTGGTGCGGGCCGTCGTCCGGGTCGGCGGCGTGCCCCTGGACCGGCTCAACAAGGACGAGCTGTTGCGGCTGGGCCGGGAGACCGGTGCCGAGCTGCAAACGTCGATGACGAAGCCGGAACTCATCGCGGCCATCAGCACATCACGGGCGGCAGGGTAGCGGCCGGCCAGCTGGCCGGCCCCGACGGGCCGCTGGCCGGCCCAATTCACAGAGAGGGACACAGACGGATGGGATTGTTCACACGCTTGTTCACACGCAAGAGCAAATGGGATCTCCTGCTGGAGTCCATCGAGGCGGCTTCGGCCAACGACACAGTGCGCCTGGCCTCCAAGGTCACGCTCGGCGTCGTCAGCGGGGCCGTGGCGGCCACCGCCGCGAGCGCGGCCATTTCCGCTAAGCGCCACCAGGACGAATCGTGAAGCTGACCACCGTGGCCGTATTCGGGGTCGGCTACGTGCTGGGGACCCGTGCGGGCCGCGAACGTTACCAGCAGATCCTTGAGCTTGCGCACAACGCGAGCGGGAAGTTCGCGGCGTCCGGTGCGCGCCGGAGCCTGGAAGAGTATGGCGCCCGGCTTGAGGCCTACGCGTCCCAGTCACGCCTGGGCCAGTCGGGTGCGGGCCAGTCGGGTACGGGCCAGTCCAGTGCGAGCCAGTCACGTGCGAGCCAGTCACGTGCGGGCCGGCCGCGTCGCGCGACGGGAACGGGAAGTGGTGGCCGGACGCGGTCGTGACCGCGTGCCTCCGGCCGTGAACTGGCCGGAACGGGCACGCCGCTCGTTCCAGCTGGACCTGCGTGGCCTGGATCCGGCCCGGGGCGACATGGTCATCGGCGCGTTCGTGCTGGCCCGGCTGCTTCGTATCCGGTTGCTGACCCTGGAGGCCCGGGTGGTCGTGCACGAAGATGATCGCGGCGGCACTGGGCCCGGGCCGCTGGTTCTCGCCCCGGTCCCGCCGGACCGCCCGGCTCCCTACCCAGCCCGGCCGCTGCGCCCCGTCCCGCTGGACCGCCGGGTCCGCCCAGACCGTGCCGCGCCGGCCGGCCGTACGGTCCCGCAGGGTCGGGCGGACCCGCCCCGTCGGCTGGGGTCCATGAGCGCCGGATCCGAGCGGCTGGCCCGCGCGGTGTGGCTGGTGGAGCAGGGGGCCGACACGCTCGAGCGGACCCGGCGGGCCCAGTACCGAGGTTGACCGGACCTGCCTGGTCAGGGAGTCGTCTCCGGCTGGAGCAGCCCCAGCGGGCTGGGCGCGGCGAACTGGATGCTCAGCATGGATGCGCCGGCCGCGCCCGGCTCGATCAGGGACCGGGCGGGGAGGTAGGGCGGCCGCTGGGCGCGGACGAAGGTGAGCATGTCCGCCAGAGCGGCCGGGTCCTCGCGGCCGGCCACGGTGATCACCGCGGACCGCAGCGGGACACCCGCGCTCGCCCCGGGCCCGGAGTCCCCGAACGCGCCGACCTGAACCGGTTCCTCCGCGGCCAGGGCGGCCAGGGTGGCCAGGATGGTGAGCAGCCGGGAGTCCACCTGGCCGGCCTGGAGTTCCCTCCGGGCGGCGGCGGAGACCCGGACGTGTGGATTGGCCAGCAGCTGGCGGCCCGCTTTCCGGCGGGCGGTCAGGTCCGCGGCCAGCCCGGCCCGGTAGGCGGCCGCGCCGTCCGGGGCCACGGCACGCACCTCGATCCGGAGGCGGCCGGAACCGAAACTGGCCAGGACGGCCGGCGCGTAGATGCTCGCCAGCCGCGCGCCGAACTGGCTGCGTACCGCGGCGGTCGCCACGAGCACGTCGGAGCCGAGAGGATCGGCTGCGCCGCCCCGCAGTTCCAGCAGATTCCCGGGCGCGATCCGCTGGGCCAGCAGCGCCGAGCACATGTCCGGGTCACAGGCCACGATCGCGTCCTGGCTGACCTGCCGGGCCACCCACGCGGCCGCCCGGGAGCGGATGGCTGACGCCTGTTGCAGGACCGCCTGCTGCCTCGCGGGCGCATCCGCGGCCCGGCCGGCGTGCGCCGCGGCTGAACCAGGGCGCCCCAGGACGAAGACCCCGGCCGCCGCGGCCAGCGCGAGTCCAGCCAGCACGAGTCCGGCCAGCCCCAGTCCGGCGAGCACGAGTCCGGCCAGCACGAGTCCGGCCGGCACCCGTCCGGCCGGCACCCGTCCGGCGAGCCCCAGTCCAGCTGGCGGCGCGGCGGCCGGGTGGCGGGAGCGCGGCGGCCGGTCGCGGTGCTGGAGTGCCGGCAGGCGGCGCAGTGGGCCCGCGGCCCACCGGGGCAGCGCGGCCGGGGATGGGCCGCCGAGCTCGCAGAGCAGCAGGTCGCGGGCGGCCAGGGCGACCGACTCCGCGGCAGCCGGCGCCAGCTCGGTGGGCGCGGCCGGCCCCTCCGGCCGGGCGGGGCTTCCGCTCTTGCCCTCGATCGCGACCGCGAGACGGCTGGCTACCTCCGGGAACCGGACATAACCCGTGGCGAGCAGCGAGTCCAGGTATTCCATGGCCTGGGGATGGCCGCCCAGCAGCCGCCAGGCCAGGTCGACTTCTTGTTCGCCGAGCGATCCGAGGGCAGGCAGCGATTTCGCCAGCTCGAAAGCGCCAGAACGGGACAGCGGGCCGACATGGTGGAATGTGAGCGGGGGCCCGCTGGTCCGGGGCGGGCGAAATGGATGGCGGCAGGTAATGAGCAGCCGGCCACGATGCGATTCGCAGCCCCAGCTCGCTATCAATTCGGCCAGGGCCGGATCGCGGATCGTCCAGCTACCGGAAACGGGCGACACGTTGTCATCGAAGTCGTCCAGGACGAGCAGGACGGGCACCTGGCCGAGGACCAGTTCGCGCAGCAGCGCCAGCCGGTGAGCCCACGGCAGGTCGGCGCGATCCGCCGCCCGCACCGATTGCGCCTCGCCACCGCTCTGAGCGACCGCCGGGTGATGGCGAAGAGCCGCGGCCACCCCGCCCAGCACCGCGTTGACCGACACCTGGCCGCGGATGACCGTGGTGACCCGCTCGGGCTCAAGATGGCTCACCCGCGAGACGATCTGGCTGGCCAGCGCGGACTTGCCGATTCCGCCGGCCCCGTGCAGAACCAGTCCGGCCAGCTCCGGGCCGGTCAGGCGCGCGGCCCAGCGCCGCCGCTGCGCGGAGCGGATCGGGAGAGACGTGAGTGGGTCGAGATCCCCGTGCGGTGCGGACACGTGCGGCGCGGACACGTGCGGTGCGGCATTCACGAGCGGCGCATTGCCCTTCGCGACAGCAAAGTCGTCCGGCCGCAAGCCCGCTGGCGTCACCATGCGTAATCCCCCCTGCCGGGCCAGCTTCAGCCACGAGTCCGTCGTTATATAGCACGTTAGACAGTCCTAAGGGGGCCCTAATTATGAATCTATTCGTGTGGCTTCTGGAATAGTTATCTACTAGCCGTCATCGTTTATTCTGAATTACAGAGCGCTATACCAAAAGTAAGTTTTAAGCTGATTGTCCTTCTGAATCCGGAATTTCGCCCGGTACGCGCGGAGCCAGACGGCGAACCGCGGAAGCAGGGCGCCGGCCCCCTCGTACGGGCCAGGCGCGCCGCCGCTGTCGCTGATCGGGCGTGCGTGCGGCCTGCCCGGGCGTAGGGTGGCCGTGCCCGCCGCGAAGGGGGCTACCAACCCGGAGGTCCTCATTAGTCGTCTGGTCCTGTGGAACATCGATCTGACTCTCATCGACGTTGACCGGATCACCAGGGAGGCGTACGCCGAGGCGTTCCGGCGGGTCACCGGACGGCCGATGGTCCAGCTGCCGCAGCTCCCGGGGCGGATGGAGTCGGAGATCTTCTTTGAGGCGCTGGCCCTGAACGAGGCGGTGCCATCCGGGCTGCCCAGCCCGGCTACGGCCGGCGGCGAGGAACTGCTGGCCCGGTTCAGCTTCGAGCTGGCCAACTCCTTCGCGGCCCGGCGCAGCCAGCTGCGTGAGCAAGGCCGGCTGCTGCCCGGGGCCGCCGAGGCCGTGGCCGAGGTGGCCGCCCGGCCCGGGGTGGTGCAGACCGTGCTGACCGGGACGATCAAGCCGAACGCGATCGAGAAGCTGCGCGCGTTCGGGCTGGAGGAGTTCTTCGACCTGGAGATCGGCGGCTACGGGTCGCAGGTGTACCCGAAGGGCGCCCAGCTGATGATGACCCGCAGCCGGGCCGCTGAGAAGTACGCCATCCGGTTCGATGAGGACTCCACCGTCTACATCGCCGACTCCACCCGTGACGTGGCGGCCGCCCAGACCGGCGGCGCGCGGTGCCTGGGCGTGGCGACCGGCCGCTCCACCATGAGTGAGCTGCGGAAGGCCGGAGCGGATGTGGTCTTCGACGATCTCTCCGATACCCCGGCCGTGGTGCGCGTGGTGGACCGGCTGACGCTGGCCGCCGCCGGCTGAGCCCGGGGCTGGCTGAGTCCCGGGGCCGGCTGGTCGCCACCTGTTCACCTGCGCTGCGTAGGTTGGGCGCGTGCCTGATCACGTTGCGCCCGAGCAACGCCCCACCGGGGCCCGGCCGGTCCCGCTGACCACGATCGTCCGGGAATGGGGCCGGATCGGCTGCGTCGGGTTCGGCGGGCCGCCCGCGCACATCGCGCTGCTGCGCAAGCTGTGCGTGGCGGACCGGCAGTGGCTGCCGCCGGACGACTTCGAGGACGGGCTGGCCGCCTGCAACCTGCTGCCCGGGCCCGCCTCGACCCAGCTGGCCATCTTCTGCGCCTGGCGGCTGCGCGGTCCGGCCGGCGCGATCCTCGGCGGGATCTGCTTCATCGTCCCCGGACTGGTCATCATCCTCGGGCTCGCGGCCCTCTTCCTGGCGCCCCGGCCGCCGGCATGGATCGCGGGTGCGGCGGCCGGATCGGGCGCGGCCGTGCCTGCGGTGGCCGTGGCCGCCGCGGCGGGCCTGATCCCGGCGAGCTGGCGGCGGGCGGCTGGCGCAGGTAACCCGGGAACCCGCGCCGCGCACGGCCGCTGGATCGGGTACCTGGTGGCCGGCGGGGTGGCGGCGGCGACTGTCGGGCCGTGGCTGGTTATCGTTCTGGCGGCCTGCGGACTGGCCGAGGTCGCGGCGCGGACCCGGCCCCGGTTCCGGCCCCAGGGCCCTGGGTTGCCCGGGCCGGGGTCGCCGGGGCCGGGGCCGTCCGGGCCGGAGTTGCCCGGGCCGGGCCCATCCGGGCCGAAGGGTTCCGGGCTGGGCGCGGTCGTGCTGCCGCTGGCCGCCGCGGTGTCCGCCACGGGCGGCCTGCTCGCGGTGGCGTGGGAGGGCTTCAAGGTCGGTGCGCTCTCTTACGGCGGGGGTTTCGTGATCATCCCGCTGATGCAGCACGACGCGGTGGATACCTATCACTGGATGACGGCGGGCCAGTTTCTCAGTGCGGTCGCGCTGGGCCAGATCACGCCCGGGCCGGTGGTGCAGACGGTCGCGGTGGTCGGGTACGCGGCCGCGGGGATAGCCGGCGGGCTGCTCGCCGCGCTGGTCGCCTTCACTCCCTCGTTCCTGTTCGTGCTCGGCGGCGGCCGCTACTTCGACCGGCTCCGGGCCAGCGCGGCCGTCCAGGCCTTCCTGACCGGGGCCGGCCCGGCCGCCATCGGCGCCATCGCCGGGGCCGCGCTCCCGCTGGCCCTGGCCCTGGCGCACCTGTGGCAGCTCGGCGTGCTCGCGCTCGCCGCGGCCTGGCTGCTCGGCGTGCGGCGCGGCGTGGTCAGCGCGATCGTGGGTGCCGCGGGGCTCGGCGTGCTGGCCGTGGCCGCCGGCGCTCCGGTGGGGTGAACCAGAACCGGGTCAGCGAGCGAGGGGCGGGCCTACGGCGGAGTGAGCTTGACCACACCCTGGGCCGCGTGGCTCCCGTTGCGATGCGCGGGCGAACCCTCGATGCTGGGGCCTATGCCAAGAAACGACGAGGTGGCGCGGCTACTCGGCAGCGATTACGGCGAGGTTCTGTGGGAGCCGGGCCCGGAGGTCATCGATCAGGCCCGGATCACCCAGTACCTGCGCTGGCTGGCCGAGCACCACGGCGTCGCCGCCGCCGACTACCAGGACCTCTGGGAGTGGTCGGTCGGTGAGCCGGGCGCGTTCTGGGACTCGCTGTGGGAGTACTTCGGGGTGCTCGGCCAGCGCGGTGACGGCCCCGCGCTGAGCGGGCAGCTGCCCGAGGCCACCTGGTTTCCTGGCGCCACGCTGAACTACGCGCGGAACGCGCTGCGCACGGCCCGCACCGACCCGGGCCGCGTCGCGATCATCGCCTGCACTGAGGATGCCCCGCCGCGGACCTTCAGCTACGGCGAGCTGGCCGCCGAGGTCGGCCGGGTCCGCGGCGCGCTGCGTGCGCTCGGCGTCGGCCAGGGGGACCGGGTGGCTGCGTTCCTGCCGAACACCCCCGAGGCGCTCATCGGGCTGCTGGCCACCGCCAGCCTGGGGGCCATCTGGTCGTCCTGCTCGCCGGATTTCGGCGCGCACAGCGTTATCGACCGGTTCGCGCAGATACGCCCCACCGTCCTGATCACGATGGGCGGCTACCGCTACGGCGGCAAGGAGTTCAGCCGGGACGAGGCGGTGGGCGAGATCGTCGACGGGCTGCCCGGGCTGGCCGCCGTGATCATGGTGGACAGCCCGGGCACCGCGTCCCTCCGGCTCGGACCCGCCACCCGGGCCGCCGCCGGCCGGGCGGGGGTACGCACGCTCAGCTGGGCTGACCTGCCGGCCGCGGCGGGCGACGGCCAGCCGGAGTTCGTGGAGGTCCCGTTCGATCACCCGCTGTGGGTGCTGTACTCGTCCGGCACCACCGGGCTGCCGAAGGCGATCATGCATGGTCACGGCGGCATCGTCCTCGAGCACCTCAAGGCGCTGGGCCTGCACCAGGATCTCGGTCCGGGAGACGTGTTCTTCTGGTACACCACGACCGGCTGGATGATGTGGAACTACCTGGCCAGCGGGCTGCTGGCCGGGGCGACCGTGGTGCTCTACGACGGCAGCGCCACCTACCCAGGCACCGACGCGCTCTGGCGGCTGGCCGCGCAGACCGGGGTGACCTACTTCGGTACCGGCGCGCCCTACCTGCTGGCCTGCGCCAAAGCCGGGCTGGCCCCGGGCCGGGAGCTGGACCTGTCGGCGCTGCGCGGCATCGGCTCCACCGGATCACCGCTCCCGCCCGAGGGCTTTCACTGGGTCTACCGGGAGGTCAGCGAGGACGCGCAGCTCGGCTCGTTCTCCGGCGGCACCGACGTGTGCACCGGGTTCGTCGGGCCCAATCCGCTGCTGCCGGTCCGGGCCGGCCTCATCGCCGGCCGGTGCCTGGGGGCCCGCGTGGAAGCCTTCGACGCCGCCGGGAAGCCGGTCACCGGGGAGGTCGGCGAGCTGGTCATCACCGGGCCCATGCCGTCCATGCCGGTCGGCTTCTGGAACGATCCGGATGGAGCGAAATACCGGGCCAGCTACTTCGCCGAATACCCTGGAGTGTGGCGGCACGGTGACTGGATCACCATGCTGCCGGACGGCGGATGCGTGATCTACGGACGCTCGGACGCCACCTTGAACCGTGGTGGCGTGCGGATGGGCACCAGCGAGTTCTACCGGGTGGTGGAGCGGCTGCCGGACGTCACCGACAGCCTGGTGGTGGACACCGGGCAGCTGGGGCGCCCGGGGCGGCTGGTGCTGTACGTGGCGCTGGCCGAGGGACGCGAGCTCGACGACGACCTGATCGGCCAGCTGCGCGGGGCGCTGCGCAGCGAGCTGTCCCCGCGGCACGTGCCTGACGAGATCCATCAGGTCCCGGGCATCCCGCGGACGCTGTCCGGGAAGAAACTGGAAGTTCCGGTGCGCAAGATCCTGCTCGGCACGCCGGTCGCGGAGGCGGCCGACCCGGACGCGCTGGCCAATCCCGAGGTGCTCGCGCTGTTCGCCCCCCGGGACGGGTCCCGCGTAGAGTCGAGGCCAGGCGATGCGCAGCAATCAACGGTGATTGAGGGAAACGCGTGACAACACCACAATGGCGTGGTGCGCCAGTGAGTGACAGCTCGGCCGCGGACAGGGAAACCCTGCTGGCCGAGGCGGCCCAGGCGGTTACCGCCGAGGATGTGGCCGATCTGCACGTCGGCGACCTGCTCTGCTACCTCCGGGCGTACTACCGGCACGTCCCCGTCGAGGACCTGGCCGTGGCCGGGCCCGGTCCCGTGGCCGCGGCCGCGCTGGAGCAGGCCCGGCTGGCCGGGCGCCGGCCGCAGGGCCGGGCGCTGGTCCGGGTGCGGCCCGCTGGCTCGCCGGCCGCGTTCGACCCAGGCCGCCGCGTGGTCGACATCATCACCGACGACATGCCGTTCCTGGTCGATTCGCTGACCATGGAACTGGCCCGGCATGGCCTGGACAGCGACCACATCCTGCATCCCCAGCTGCTGGTCCGCCGGGACGTGGCCGGGACGCTGCACGACGTGTGCGGGACGCTGAGCGGGCGCAACGGCGACCATGAGGAGATCGCCGAGTCCTGGACCCACATCGAGATCGGGGGGCCAGCCGCCGACGGCGCGGCCGGGCGCGGCCCGGACGCCAAGAACGCGGCCGCGCACAACTCCGCCGCCGAGCTCGAGCAGGACCTGCACCGGGTGCTGCACGATGTCCGGGTCGCGGTCGAGGACTACTCGCGGATGCAGGCCAGGGCCACCTGGCTGGCCGACCGGCTGGCCGCGGAAGGGGCCGGGGCCCCGGCCGAGACCGTGGCCCTGCTCCGCTGGCTGGCCGACAATCACTTCACCTTCCTCGGCTACCGGGAGTACGACCTGGTCGACGGGCCGGACGGGATGGCGCTGCTCGCGCTGCCCGGCACCGGCCTGGGGATCTTGCGGCACGACAAGCAAGGCTCCACGTCCTTCGCCGCGCTGCCCCCCGAGGTCCGGGCCCGGGCCCGGGACCGGCAGCGTCTCATCCTGACCAAGGCGAACTCCCGGTCCACCGTGCACCGGCCCAACTACCTGGACTACATCGCGGTCAAGCGGGTCAACGACGCCGGCGAGGTGGTCGGCGAGCACCGCTTCCTGGGGCTGTTCACCCACGCCGCGTACCACGAGAGCATCACCCGCATCCCGGTGCTGCGGCGCAAGCTGGCCAGCGTGCTGGAGGCGGCCGGGATGACCGCGGACAGCCACGACGGCCAGGACCTGACCGAGATCCTCGAGGGGTACCCGCGCGAGGAGCTGTTCCAGATCTCCGTGCCCGAGCTGACCCCGATCGCGCTGGGCGTGCTGGCGCTGCGGGAACGCCGCCAGACCCGGCTCTTCCTGCGCCGGGACGTGTACGGCCGGTACATGTCCTGCCTGGTGTACCTGCCCCGGGACCGCTACACCACCGCGGTGCGGCTGCGCGCCCAGGAGATCCTGCGCGAGGCGTTCGGCGGCGCGACCGTCGAGTACAGCGCCACCGTCGGCGACTCGGCGCTGGCCCGGCTGCACGTGGTGGTGCGGGCCGAGCGCGGCCACCGGCTGCCCCAGGTGGACACGGCGGAACTCGAAGCCAAGCTGGCCGCCGCGGTCCGTTCGTGGGATGAGGACCTGGCCGCCGAGGCGCTGGCCCGGCTGGGCGAGGAGCAGGCCGGGGAACTGCTCAGCCGCTGGGCGCGAGCCATCCCGGACACCTACAAGACTGATGTGCCCGCGGCTTACGCGGTGGCCGATCTCACCCGGGTGCGCGGCATGGTCGAGTCCGGCACCCCCGTGGCGTTCGACCTCTGGGAGGCCGAAGGCTTCTCCGGCGGGGTACCCGCCGAGGACACCGGCCAGCCGGCGGACAACCGGCCGCACGTCTGGCGGCTGACGATCTACCGGACCGGATCGCCGATCACCCTCACCGATGTGCTGCCCCGGCTGCAGCACCTGGGGGTGCAGGTGGTGGACGAGCATCCCTACGAGTTCTCCGCGCCGGGGCTGCCCACCCCGTTCTGGATCTACGACTTCGGGCTGCGCCCCAGTGCCGCCGGAGCCGGCGGGGGCGGCGCGGCGCCCGCCGGGTCCCCGGCGCAGGCTGGCGAGCTGCCGCACCCGGGTCCGGTCAAGGGCCTGGTCGAGGACGCGCTGGACGCGCTGTGGCGCGGGCAGATCGAGGACGACGGGTTCAACGCCCTGGTGCTGGATGCCCAGCTGAGCTGGCGCCAGATCATGGTGCTGCGCGCCTACGCCAAGTACCTGCGGCAGGCTGGCACCCGGTTCAGCCACGCCTACATCGAGCGGGTGCTGCGCTCCAACACCACCGTGACCCGGCTGCTGGTGCGGCTGTTCGAGTCCCGGTTCGACCCGGCCCGGAACAGTGGGCAGGCGGAGCGGAGCGAGGCCATCACCGAGGAGATCCGCGGCGAGCTCGACGACGTGGCCATCCTCGATCACGACCGGGTGCTGCGGGCCTACCTGGGCCTGATCCTGGCCACCCTGCGGACCAACTACTTCGCCGACCAGGCCGCCGGCCACGCGCCCGGACTGGGGGAGGTTCCCTACCTGGTGGTCAAGCTGGACGCGGCGGCCGTGCCGGACCTGCCCGCGCCGCGGCCGAAATTCGAGCTGTTCGTCTACTCACCCCGGCTGGAAGCGGTGCACCTGAGGTTCGGCGCGGTGGCCCGGGGCGGGCTGCGCTGGTCGGACCGCAGCGAAGACTTCCGCACCGAGATCCTCGGCCTGGCCAAGGCGCAGGAGGTGAAGAACTCGGTCATCGTCCCGTCCGGCGCCAAGGGCGGCTTCGTCTGCAAGCGGCTGCCCGACCCGGCGGACCGGGAGGCCTACCAGGCCGAGGTGCTGGACTGCTACCGGACCTTCATCAGCGCCATGCTGGAGGTCACCGACAACCTGCAGGCGGGCCGGGTGGTAGCGCCGCCCGGCGTAATCAGGTACGACGGGGATGATCCCTACCTGGTGGTCGCGGCGGATAAGGGCACCGCGACCTTCTCCGACACGGCCAATGAGATCGCGCAGAGTCACGGGTACTGGCTGGGTGACGCGTTCGCCTCCGGCGGGTCCGAGGGCTACGACCACAAGAAGATGGCGATCACCGCCCGCGGTGCGTGGGAATCGGTCAAGTTCCACTTCGCCACCCTGGACCTCGACGTGGACACCACGGACTTCACGGTGGCCGGGATCGGGGACATGTCCGGCGACGTCTTCGGCAACGGGATGCTGCTCTCCGAGCACATCAAGCTGGTGGCGGCGTTCGACCACCGGCACATCTTCATCGACCCGTCGCCTGACCCGGCGGCCAGTTTCGCGGAGCGGCAGCGGCTCTTCGCGCTGCCCCGCTCCTCCTGGGCCGACTACGATCCCACGGTCATCTCGGCCGGCGGTGGCGTCTGGTCCCGGACCGCCAAGTCCATCCCGGTTTCGGCGGCCGCCGCCGAGGCGCTGGGCCTGGACCGCGACGTGCGGGCGCTCTCCCCGGATCAGCTCATCTCGGCGATCCTCGCCGCCCCGGCCGACCTGCTCTGGAACGGCGGGGTCGGCACCTACGTGAAGGCCAGTACCCAGTCGCACGCCGACGCGGGGGACCGGGCCAACGACGCGGTCCGGATCGACGCCAGCGCGCTCCGGGCCAGGGTGATCGCCGAGGGCGGCAACCTGGGCCTGACCCAGGCGGCCCGGATCGAGTACGCGCTCGCCGGCGGGCTGATCAACACCGATTTCATCGACAACTCCGCTGGAGTGGACACCTCCGACCACGAGGTGAACATCAAGGTCCTGCTGGCGGACAGCGTCAACCGCGGCGAGCTGGGCGCTGAGCAGCGCAACCGCCTGCTCCAGGAGATGACCGACGAGGTCGCGGCGCTGGTGCTGCAGGACAACTACCACCAGAACCGGGCGCTGGCCTCGTCCCGGGCCCAGGCGCCGGAGATGCTGCACGTGCACAGCCGGATGATGCGGAAGATGGCGCGCGACGGGCGGCTCCGCCGGAAGCTGGAGGTGCTCCCGGGGGACAAGGAGATCGCCGAGCGCCGGTCGGCAGGCCTGGGCCTGACCGGGCCCGAGTTCGCGGTCCTGCTCGCCCAGGTCAAGATCGCGGCCGAGCAGGAGATGCTGGCCTCGTCGCTGCCGGATGACCCCTATCTGCAGTCGGTGCTCACCGCCTACTTCCCCGAGCCGCTGCACGAAGAGTTCGCCGACCAGATGCGCACCCACCCGCTGCGCCGGGAGATCATCACCACCAAGGTCGTGAACGACATGGTGGACCGCTCCGGGACGACCTTCCTGTTCCGGATGAACGAGGAAACCGGGGCGTCGGTCCCCGACATCACCTGCGCCTGGCTGGTCGCCCGCCGGGTGTTCGATCTGCCCGGGTTCTGGGCCCAGGTGGAGGCGCTGGACGGGCAGGTCGAGGCGGCCACCCAGCTGGCCCTGCTCCTGGAGGGGCACAAGCTGGCCGAGCGGGCTACCCGGTGGCTGCTCTACAACCGCCGCCCGCCGTTCGACATCGCCGAGACCATCGACTTCTTCTCCGGCGGGGTGCTCACCGTCTCTTCGGGCCTGCCCAAGCTGCTCACCGGCCGGGACCAGTCGGGCTTCGCCGACCGGCTGGAGTCGTTCACCGCCCACGGGGTGCCCGAGGGGCTCGCGGAGCGGGTGGCCGCCATGGTTCCGGCCTACTCCGCCTTCGACCTGGTCGAAATCGCCACCGCGACCGGGCGCAGCCTGGAGGAGACCGCCGAGGCCTACTTCGACCTGGCCGAGCGGCTGCAGATCACCCGGCTGCGGGACCGGATCACGGCGCTGCCGCGTGACGACCGGTGGAACACGATGGCCCGGGCCGCGCTCCGCGATGACCTGTACGCGGCGCACGCGGCCATCACCCGGGACGTGCTCCAGGTGACCGGGCCGGGCAGCCCGGAGGAGCGCCTGGCCGACTGGGCCCGGCGCAACGAGTCGGCGGTCCAGCGCGCCGGGCAGACCCTGACCGAGATCTGGGAGAGCGACCGGTTCACTGTCGCGATGCTTTCGGTGGCAGTGCGTGCCATCCGCACTCTGGTGGACGCCAGTTCGCTGCCGGAACATCCCTGATTTCGCATTTGGCGTAGATCTGGACCCGCCGTTGGCGGACGATCGTCCTTTCGAATGCCTGCTCTCGCGTAGGCTTTCCCGCATGGCAGGTACCGATCCCGCAAATGAAATCTCGGAACTGTCGTCGACCCTCACCAGCGTGGAGTCCGTTCTCGACCCGGAAGCCATGCGGCGCGAAGCAGACAACCTGAGGGAGCGCGCGTCCGACCCAGGGCTCTGGGACGACCCGGAGAGGGCACAGGCGGTCACCCGCCGGCTGTCCTACCTCGAGGGGGAACTGAGCCGGCTGGGCAGCTTGCGCCGCCGCCTCGACGACACCCGGGTCATGTTCGAGCTGGCCGAGAGCGAGCACGACGAGCCCACCCGTGAGGAGGCGACTCGTGATCTTGCTGCCCTGCGCAAGGAGATCGACCAGCTCGAGGTGCGGACTCTGCTGTCTGGCGAGTACGACGCCCGCGAGGCGCTGATCACGATCAACGCGCAGGCCGGCGGCGCGGACGCGGCCGACTGGGCGGAGGGGCTGCGGCGCATCTACCTGCGCTGGGCCGAGCGGCACGGGTACACGAGCGAGATCTACGACACCTCCTACGCGGAAGAGGCGGGCATCAAGTCCACCACGTTCGCGATCAAGGCGCCGTACGCGTACGGGACGCTGCGCGGCGAGCACGGCACGCACCGGATGGTGCGCATCTCCAAGTACGACAACCAGGGCCGCCGGCAGACCTCCTTCGCCGGGGTGGACGTGATCCCGGTCGTCGAGCAGACGGATCACATCGAGATCCCCGACGACGACATCCGGGTGGACGTCTACCGCTCCAGCGGGCCGGGCGGCCAGGGCGTGAACACCACCGACTCCGCGGTCCGGCTCACCCACCTGCCCACCGGCATCGTGGTGTCCTGCCAGAACGAGCGCAGCCAGATCCAGAACCGGGCCAGCGCCATGGCGGTCCTCCAGGCCAAGCTGCTGGAGCGCAAGCGGGCCGAGCAGGCGGCCAAGATGGCGGAGCTACGAGGCGACTCCTCGGGCAGCTGGGGCACCCAGATCCGAAACTATGTGCTGCACCCCTACCAGAACGTCAAGGACCTGCGGACCGGGCTGGAGACGGGGAACACCGCGGCGGTCATGGACGGCGAGATCGACGACTTCATCGAGGCCGAGATCCGCTGGCTGCGCAAGCACCCCACCGAGGCGTGAGCCAGCCCGGCTCACCCCTCAGCGGGTCCCGGGCCTAGTGGGCCACCTGCAGCATGACGGCCAGCGCCAGGGCGGCCAGCAGCAGCATGGCGATCACCGGCAGGCTCAGCCCGCCGGAGTGATGGTGCATCTGGGCTCGTGCCGACTGGCAGGCAGGGCAGCGTGCCTCGACCACCGGCCCCGCACAGCTGGCGCAGATCAGGTCTTCGCAACTCATCTGGGTCCCTCCCTCAGCAGGCACCGGTGCCACTTCCGCGGTGTTGGACGTTCGGAGCCAGTTTCCCCCCTAGACTGGCCCCTGGCCAAACCGGACAGTCCGACCGGACCCGGGAAGGCCGTACAGCGGCCGGTTTCCGGCTGTGGCGTCCGCATTCTGTCGAGCGTTGTGATGGGCCTGTGATCCACTTCGATAACGTCACTAAGACGTACCCGAACCAGGGCCGCCCGGCCCTGGAGAACGTCACGATCGACGTCGAGAAGGGTGAGTTCGTCTTCCTGGTCGGGCCCTCGGGCTCGGGCAAGTCAACGTTCCTGCGGCTGATCCTCAAGGAGGAGAGGCCGACCGACGGCAAGATTCACGTCGCCGGCAAGGATCTCGCCCGCCTCACCAACTGGAAGGTTCCGTACCTGCGCCGCCGGATCGGGTGCGTGTTCCAGGACTTCCGGCTGCTGCCCAACAAGAACGTCTACCAGAACGTCGCCTTCGCCCTCCAGGTGATCGGCAAGCCCCGGCGGTTCATCCGCAAGGTCGTCCCCGAGGTGGTGGACCTGGTCGGGCTGGAAGGCAAGCACGACCGGATGCCCGATGAACTGTCCGGTGGCGAGCAGCAGCGGGTCGCGATGGCCCGGGCGTTCGTGAACCGGCCCATGATCCTGCTGGCGGACGAGCCGACGGGGAACATCGACCCGGCCACCTCGATCGGGATCATGAAGGTGCTCGACCGGATCAACCGGACCGGGACCACGGTCGTCATGGCCACGCACGACGCGGCGATCGTCAACTCCATGCGCAAGCGCGTCATCGAGCTCGAGTACGGGAAAGTTGTGCGCGACCAGTCTCGCGGGGTGTACGGCCAGGCGTACTGACCAGCTCAGTGACCCGCCCGGGTCACTGACGGGGGCTTGGGCGGTACCAGATACCGAGGAATTACCGAGGGATCAAGCGACCATGCGTGCACAGTTTGTCTTCCAAGAGGTCTGGACCGGCCTCCGGCGCAACCTCACCATGACGGTGGCGCTGGTGGTCGTCGTGGCGATCAGCCTGTCGCTGCTGGGCACCGGCCTGTTGTTCGTCAAGCAGGTGGACAACACGCGGACCTACTGGCAGGGCCGGGTCCAGCTGTCCATCTACCTGTGCACGGCGACCAGCGTCAGCCCGCAGTGCAAGCAGAACGGGCCCGCCACCGCCGCCCAGCGGGCCTCGATCTACCACGACCTGACCTCGCTGCGGTCCCAGGGCGTGGAGGCGGTCTATTACGAGTCGCAGAGCCAGGCCTTCGCGCGGTTCAAGCAGGACTTCGCGCAGGACCGCTCGTTCTCCAGCCTGGTCACCCAGAACGAGATCCCGGACTCCTTCCAGGTCAAGCTGCGCAACGCCCAGACCGACTACCCGGTCGTGGCCGGGGCTGTGGAGGGACGCCAGGGGGTGGACAACATCGTGAACGTCGAGTCGATCTTGTCCAACTTCTACAAGCTGCTCGACGGCGCGCGGAACGCGGTCATCGTGGTCGCGATCATCCTGGTCATCGCGGCCATCTTGCTCGTGGCCAACACCATCCGGCTGTCGGCGTTCAACCGGCGCCGGGAAACCAGCATCATGCGCCTGGTGGGCGCATCCAATTTCTATGTTCAGCTACCATTCTTGCTAGAAGGCATCATCGCGGGAATGTTCGGCTGGCTGATCGCCGCGGGGTTGCTCATCGCCGTGAAGACCCTGGGCCTCGACACGCTCCAGCAGTACTTCCCGTACAACGTCCGGCTCAGTCTCGCGGACCTCATCGAGGTCATCGTCCTGGCCATGGTTATGGGAGTGGTGCTCTGTGGCGTCACGTCCTTCCTCACCCTCAGGCGCTACCTTCGCGCGTGACGGCCACGGACGCTGAGTCGTGGCATCCAAGGCAGTGGCAGCCAAGCGGCATTCTTCCGTGATCGCCCGAAACCGCCGGGCCCGGCATGACTATCACCTCGAGGACACGGTGGAGGGCGGGCTCGTGCTCACCGGCACCGAGGTGAAGTCGCTGCGTGAAGGCCGGGCCTCGCTGACCGACGGCTTTGCCCAGATCCAGGACGGGGAAGTCTGGCTGCACGGGGTACACATCCCGGAGTACACCCAGGGCACCTGGACCAACCACGAACCGCGGCGGCCGCGCAAAGTGCTGATGCACCGCAAGGAGATCGACCGCTTCGCCAGCAAGGTGGCCGAGCGGGGCCTCACCATCGTCCCGCTGGAGCTGTACTTCAAGGATGGACGGGTCAAGGTCGAACTGGCCCTGGCCCGCGGCAAGCGAAGCTATGACAAGCGTCATGATTTGGCCGAACGCGACGCCGCCCGGGAGGTAGAACGTGCCTTCCGGCGGCGCGGATGATGGCGAAGCAGGCCGTGGCCTCCTACCGTAGACGTGGGGCGCACGCGGCTGCTCGCAGGCACGCCACGCCCTTCGTTGGGGAAAAGCGCGTTCCGGAGCCTGCCGTCGGCGGGCGCGTACCGCACAGCGGCGGCATCGGGGGATGGGTGGGCGGCCTGCGCTTGAGGTCGCGGCAGCTGAAGCTGGGCGCCGCCGGTGTGGTGGTCCTCCTGCTGATCATCGGGGTCGCGGGCGGATTCGCCAGCGGCGAGCCGTCCGCTGAGCCAGCCGCACAGGACTTCCTGCTGGCCTGGGCCCAGGGGCAGTACAAGACCGCGGCGGCGCTGACCACCGGCGGCCCGGCCACCGTGACTGCCGACCTGCGTACCGCCTACCAGCAGCTCGGGGCGGCCGCCTACTACCTGTCCATGGGCCCGATCACCCAGCACGGCGGCACCGCCGAGGCACACTTCTTCGCGTCCGTGGACCTCGGCCAGGACGGCGCGCCCTGGAGTTACGAGGGACGCTTCGCGATGCGCAAGACGTCCGCCGGCTGGCGGGTGGTGTGGAGCCCCACGGTCATCAACCCCGGCCTGCGCCAGGGGGTGCGGATGGCCGTAGTCACCACGATGCCGCCGCGCGCCCCCGTGCTGGACGCCGAGGGCGCCTCGCTCATCCACCCGTCCCTGGCCTGGGTAGCCCAGGTCCGCACCGGCCGGCTCAGCAACCCGGAGCAGACGGCTATGACGTTCGCCGAGGTGACCGGGCTGGATTGGGAGCAGGTGCTCAGCGTGATCCGGGCCGCCCCGCAGACTCATCCGCTCACCCTGGCCACGCTCTCCCCGGCGGACTACACCACCCTGCGCAAGAAACTCAGGCCGGGTCCCCGGGCTCCAGATGCACCGCGTCTCGCTCCCCCTGTTCGAGACCGCCGCCACCGACGTGACCGGCACGGTCGATACCGAACTCACGCCCGAGCTCCAGGAGCAGGGCGTCGCTTACCGGCCCGGAACCACCGTCGGGGTATCCGGGCTGCAGAAGGTGTACCAGCGGCGGCTGGCGGGCTCGGCGGAGACCAAGGTCATCGCCGAGAACCAGGCTGGCCACCAGGTCGCCGTGCTCAAGAAGTGGGTTGGCACCGAGGGAACCGCGGTCCGCACGACCATCGAAGCCGGGGTGCAGCGGGCCGCGACCAGCGCGGTCGCCGGCCAGCCCGCCGCCGCGGCCATCGTCGCCGTGCAGGCGTCCACCGGGCACGTCATCGCCGTGGCCGACCATGCTGGCGGTGGAACCCGGGTGGACCCGCTGGCGGGCCGCTACCAGCCGGGCGGTGCGTTCACCATCGTGTCGACGGCGGCGCTGCTCGCCAAGGGCACCGAGCTCAACGAGCCGATCCCGTGCCTGGGGAGCACCAGAGTCGGCGGCCGGACCTTCACCAATGTCCCGGCCGTGTCGTCCCTCGGCGCTCAGCCACAGTTCAGCGCGGACTTCGCGCAATCGTGCGGGACCGCCTTCACCACGCTGTCCCAGGGCCTGACCGGCTCCCGGCTGACCACCGCCGCGACGGCCTTTGGCCTCGGCGCCCAGTGGAAGCTCCCGCTCAGTGCCTTCCCGGGATCCTTCCAGGCGTCTCAGACCCAGGGTGGGCTGGCCGCCGACACCATCGGTGAACAGGGCGTCCAGACCAGCCCGCTGGCCATGGCGCTGGTCGCGGCGGGTGTGGACTCCGGGAAATGGCATCCCCCCATGCTGGTGACCTCGCCGCCCGATCCCGGCCTGAGCCCGCGGGTGGTGGCCGACCCGCAGACGGTGGACTCGCTGCGCTCGCTGATGCGCCAGGCGGTCGCCTCCGGCGCCGCCCGGGGGGCCAACCTGGGGGGCGGCCTCCCGGTGTACGGGCAGGTCGGGACGGCCCGGTCCGCGGTCGGCTCCAAGTACTGGGCGCACTGGTTCGTGGGCTACCGGGGCAGCGTGGCGTTCGCCGTGCTGGAGCTGACCAAGTCCCCGAGCACGTCAGCCGTCCCGCTGGGCGCCTCGTTCCTGTCCGGCCTGGGCTGACCTGATCGCAGCGACCCATGCGGCGTCCCAGGCTGCCGGTGCACCGGAAACCCCGGGCGGCACGAGGCTTGCGGGCGGCCGGCGAATCCGGAGCGTGAACTTCCCCAAGATTTTTGTAACTCAGAGCAACCATACTGACTACTCTCCGGCGTCTTACCTAGTGACTGGGAGCCGCTTGGGGGGTTGCGCCCTAGTCGCCGTGATGAGAACCGGACCTCATCTCGGGGGAGGTCCGGGCATGAAGACCGGCCCCGACCCTGCCGGTCGACCCCCGTGGGCGCACTTCGGCCACCGCCAGCGCCCACGGGGGTGTCTCATCACCATGTGGGGTGCCCGATGGGCCCGCTTTGCGGGCAACCCATCGGGCATCTTGCGTTCACCGGGGTAACGCGGAATCCCGCTTGGTTGTTCAGCGTTGGATCCTGTAGCGTCCGGAAGGACGACAACCCAACAGGGGGTGACAGGCTTCGACTTCAGTGGTTGATCCAGGGGAAGCGAGCCGAGGACGGCGGACATAACCTCGTTAATACTGTGACCGCAAACCTCATAAGTGCCAAGGTTAAGCGCACTAGCCTCGCTCTCGCGGCCTAAATAACCGCAGAGTAAGAGGCTTGTCAGCCCGGGGATGCCTCCGACCCGGTGTCTGGCATCAGTGAGGAGGATCCACCGCCCAGCCCGGTCGCGGGACTGGTCGGGACACCTAACAGCGACTGAGCCCGTCGGCAGCTTGCCTGCAGGACTGCCGGGGCCGAGAAAAGCGATGCAGGATGCGCTCGGAGAAGCCCTGGTGAGGTACTGAAGGACGCGGGTTCGATTCCCGCCACCTCCACGACGCGGGCCACTGCGGGCCGGCCACACGGCCGGCGCCGCCGTGGCCCGCACTGCTTTTCCCGACATAGCCACGTATGTAGTGCGCCAGGCAGGGTGTTTTGTCCGGTTCGGCTGCACCAGATACGTGAAAGGTGGACGGGAGGGGCCAGTGTGACTCGTGGGATCTGCGAGCCCACGATCCGGGCCGGGGCACTGGTCAGGAGCCGATGCCCGCGAGCTTGCACTGGGTCCGGGTCTGCCGGGACTGGCTGTCGGTGTGGGCGTAGGCGCTCCGGCAGATCGTCCGGGCCTTGCCCCCGCACGCGTGGATAACGGCCCCTCCGGTGGAACTCACCACCGAGAGGTTGATGCACCCGTTCCTGGACTGGTCGTAGCTGCCCTGATGCAGCCCGGACCACACCCCGACGCCAGCGAAGATCACCAGTGCCCCCGCGCAGATCGCGCCGATAATCCACTTTCCCCGGCGGGACAGTGACTGTCCGAAGTGTTCCGGGTTGCGGCCTCTCATGCCCCCTGAGCATAGGGGACGCCGCTCAGGCCAGGCCAGGGCCGCCCAGGCGGCACCGGCCTGTCCCGGGTCGTCCCCGCCCAGGCGCCCGTCCCAGAGGGCGAAGCCAGCCCCGGCGAAGAATGTCAGGGCAACCGCGAGTTCCGCGGCCCGGTGGGGAAGGATGTCCAGCAGCGCAGTTCGCCGAGGAAGAGCACGGGGGCCGATGACCGAGCCGAAGCCAGCCCATGACGGTGACGACGACGGCACCGCGTACTTCCGGCCGGGCGGATCCACCCGGGCCGGTTCCGGGACCGGTCCCGGCGGGCCGGTCCAGCGCGACTTCGAACGGGGACTCTCCCTGGCCCGGCTCACCGTGGTGCTGCCGGTCGTCGTCCTGGTGCTTTCCGGGGTGGGGGCGTACGTCTACGGGGCCGCGTACGCGGTGCACTCGGTCGCGGACATCGCTAATCATCCCTTCGCCGCCCACAACCTGCGCCTGTTCCTCACCGAGATCGACCTGTTCCTGATCGGCGCGACGCTCATCATCGCCGCGATCGGCCTCTACGAGCTGTTCGTGGCCCGGATCGACCCCGCCAACTCGCGCCGCCCATGCCCGACTGGCTGGTGATGAACGACCTGAACGACCTCAAGGCGCGGGTCATTTCCATGATCATCCTGGTGGTCGCGGTGACCTTCACGGACGTGCTGCTGGAGTTCCCCAGGAACGAGCTGGAGCTGCTCTACCTGGCTGCGGGCGTGGCGGCCTTCATCATCGCGCTCACCGTCTACCTCAGGTTCGGCTCCGACAACGGTGGTGATCACGCATGACGGACGCCGGCCACCCGGCCAGCCCGCTCCGGGTCTCCGCGCAGGTGCACGTGGCGGCCGACCCGCACGAGGTCTGGCGGCTGATGACCGACTGGTCCCGCCAGCACGAGTGGATCTGGGCCACCCAGGTGCGCGGCGGCCAGGGACTGGGCGCCACGGTCGTCGGCTGGACCGGGGTGGGCCCGGTCGGCTTCACCGACACCATGATCATCAGCGAGTGGGATCCGCCGCTGCGGTGCGTGGTCCGGCACACCGGCCGGCTGGTCCGCGGATCCGGGATATTCGAGGTCATCCCGGTCGGGGAGGAGGCCGATTTCCGCTGGACCGAGGACCTGGAACTGCCCCTGCCCCCGGCGATGGGCAAGATGGCCGGGCTGGTCATCCGGCCCCTCGCCGAGGCGAGCCTGGCCGCGTCGCTGCGCCGGTTCGCCAGGCTCTTCTAGCGCCCAGCCGCCCGGGCGGTCTAGCGCCCAGACCCCTGGACACGCCGGGCCGCCCCAACTATCCTTGACTGTATGGTCAGTCAGGACTTTGCTAACCCCGCGTCGTCGCCCGCCGCGTCGCCGATCCGCCCGCCCGCCCCGCTCGATGAGGCCGCCGTGCAGGAATCGCTGCGGCCGTTCGGCAGCAGCCGGATGCTGCCCCGCGCCGCCTACGTCGGCGCGGACGTGTTCGCCTGGGAGCGGCAGTACTTCTTCGGCGGCGGCTGGCTGTGCGTCGGACGCAGCTCCCAGACCCCGGCCGCCGGGGACATGCGGGCCGAGCCGGTCGGCGAGGGCAGCGTGCTCATCGTCCGCGGCGACGACGGCGCGCTGCGCGCGTTCGCCAACTTCTGCCGCCACCGCGGCCACGAGCTGCTGCCGTGCGGCGCCTCCGCGCAGGCCGGCGTCATCATCTGCCCGTACCACTCGTGGACCTACGGCCTGACCGGGAACCTGCGCGCCGCCGCGGGCTTCAAGAACCGGCCCGGCTTCGACGCCGACGCCTGGGGCCTCGTCGAACTCCCGGTGGAGGAGTGGCACGGGCTGGTTTTCGTTGATGGATCCGGAACTGCCGGGCCGCTGGCCGACTCGCTGGGAAGTCTGGACGAGCTGATCGCCCCCTACGAACTGGGCCGGCTCGTGGTGCGCGGCCAGCACGACTACGAGGTCGCGTCCAACTGGAAGATCCTGACCGAGAACTATCACGAGTGCTACCACTGCCCGCAGATCCACCCCGAGCTGTGCAAGGTCAGCCCGCCCAAGAGCGGCGAGAACTACCAGGCCCCCGGGACCTGGATCGGCGGCTGGATGGACCTGCGCGACGGCATGACCACCATGTCGCTGGACGGCACCAGCAACGGGGTGGCGTTGCGGAATCTGGACGCCCAGGGGCTGCGGACCGTCATCTACGTCCAGGTCTTCCCCAACATCCTGCTCAGCCTGCACCCGGACTACGTGATGACGCACCGGCTCATGCCGCTGGCCGCGGACCGGACCCGGATCGAGTGCACCTGGGCCTTCGCGCCCGAGGCGGTGGACGCGCCGGGATTCGACCCGGGCTACGCGGTGGACTTCTGGGACATCACCAACCAGCAGGACTGGCACGCTTGTGAGTCGGTGCAGCGCGGGCTGACCTCGCCGCACGCCATCCCGGGCCCGCTCTCGGCCGAGGAGGACGCGGTCTACCAGTTCGTGACCATGATCGCCCGGGGCTACCTGGGCCAGCCGGTGTGGAACACCGGCAGCGCCACCGCCGCCACTATCGCCTGACCACTGCCGGTCCGCCCGGCCAGATTCCGTATCTCTAACGAAAACCGTCCCGGCGCCGCTGCCCCGGCCCGCGACGGGCCAGCGCGCCGCGTCGCGGGGGGTAGCGGCGTTTGCGCAGGCAGGGCATGATCGGGTCAGGACATCGCGACAACACGGGGGGTGGATCCGATGGCCGAGGCATTGATCCTGGAATTCGCTGGCCTGACCGACGCCGACTACCGGGCGGTCAACAGCAACCTGGGCATCGACATGGACACCGGCCAGGGGGACTGGCCGTCCGGCATGCTCTCCCACGCGGGCGGCCCGGGTGCCGGTGACACCTGGGTGGTGACCGAGGTGTGGGAGTCCCGGGCCGACCAGGCGGCGTTCATGGAATCACGGCTGGGCGCGGCCCTGGGCGCGGCGGGCGTGACGGCGGTACCCACGGTCCGCTGGGTGCCGCTCGTGGCGTATCACGTGTCCAAGACCTGAGCCTGAGCCCGGGATTCATCACGCTGGAGGGATGAATCTTGGCCGACCTCGACGGCCCGGCCCCGGCGCCCGCCCGTGCGGCGGTGCGCCTGGCTGAACTGGTCGCGGCCCTGTCTCTCGGCGTCGACCTCGGCTTCGGCCAGCCCATGGAACACGTGCTGCGCCAGTGCCTGATCGCGCTGCGCCTGGCGGAGCGGGCCGGGCTGGACGACGAGGCGAGGTCGGTCGTCTACTACACGGCGCTGCTGGTCAACGTGGGCTGTCACGCCGATGCTCACGAGCAGGCCAAGTGGTTCGGTGACGACATCGATCTCAAGTCGCACAAGTATCAGCACGAGCCGCGGAGCATCGCCGGGGTCGCCGCGTCCCTGCGCCTGGTCGGCCAGGGCAACCCGCCGTTGCACCGGTTCCGGGTGGGCCTGGAGTTCGCGCTGTCCGGGTTCCGCGAGCTGGACGGGATGATCGAGGCGCACGCGGCGCTGGCCGGGTCCCTGGCGGCGGAGCTCGGACTGCCCGTCCCGGTGCAGCAGGCCGTCGGAGCCTCCTATGAGCAGTGGGACGGCCGGGGCTGGCCCGGCGAGCTGCGGGGGGATGACGTGCCGGTCGCCTCGCGGCTCGCGCAGCTGGCGGAGTACGTGGAGGTCGCCCACCGGATCGGCGGGACCGGCGGCGCGGTGACCCTGGCCCGCGGGCGGTCCGGCACCCAGTTCGATCCGTCGCTCGTGGGCCTGCTCTGCAGCCACACCGAGGACATCCTCGGTGACCTCGACACCGCTCAGACGTGGGACGCGGTCATCGGGGCCGAGCCCGCGCTCGGTGTCCGGCTGGATGGGGAGCAGCTCGACGCGGCGCTGCTCGGCGTGGCTAACTTCGTGGACCTGAAGTCGCCCTGCACGCTGGGCCACGCCCGCGCCGTGGCCGGATACGCCGCCGCGGCCGGCCGTCAGCTGGGATGGCCCGAACGCGACGTCCAGACGCTGCGCCAGGCCGGCCTGGTCCATGGCCTGGGCCGGCTCGGCGTGTCGAACTCGATCTGGGATAAGCCGGGGCCCCTTGGTGCGGGCGAATGGGAACGGGTGCGCCTGTTTCCCTACCTCACCGAGCGGATGCTGCGTCAGTCGGCCTGGCTGGCGCCGCTTGGCGCGATCGCGGTGCAGCTTCGCGAGCGCCTGGACGGCTCGGGGTACCCGCGCGGCCTGTCCGGCGCGGCGATCTCACCGCCGGCCCGCGTCCTGGCCGCGGCTGACGTCTACCAGTCCATGCGGGAGCCGCGGCCATACCGGCCCGCCCGGCCCGCGCCGGAAGCCGCGGCGCAGCTGCGCGCCGAGGTGACAGCGGGGCGGATGGACGCAGACGCCGCCGAGGCGGTGCTGTCGGTGGCAGGCCACGTCAGCCAGGCGGTGCGGCGCCCGGAACGCCCGGCCGGGCTGACCGCGCGCGAAGTCAACGTGCTGCGGCTCGCCGCCCAGGGATTGTCCAGCAAGCAGATCGCGCAGCGCCTGGTCATCTCGCCCAAGACCGCCCGCAACCACATCGAGCACATCTATGTGAAGATCGGGGCGTCCAGCCGGGCGTCGGCCAGCCTGTTCGCGATGCGCCATGGCCTGCTGCCCGAGCAGGAGCCGGGCCGTCGCTGAGCCGGAGCCGGGCAGAAGCAGGCAGCTGCCTGCGATTTTATGGCGTAGCCCCCGGCTTTATGGCGTGGTCCCCGGCCGGGCCAGTGAGGTATGCGCCGGACCCGGCCGTGGTACCCCCTCGGGGTCAGCCGGCACCCAGCCGAGAGCCGGGCCGAGCTTCGTGGCGATATCGGTGAGGATCTGCACGTAATCCCGGTGGTCGAAGGTGAAGGGCAGGGCGAACGCCACCTCGTCGACCTGCTGGAAGGCCGCGTGGGACCAGAGTTGCCCGGCGATCTGCGCGGAGGTCCCGACGAGATCTGGGGCGAACAGCAGGCGCGCGGGACCCTGCGGCGCGGCGGTGCGCAGCGTCCGCTTGCGGGCGAATTCCTCGTACTTGCGGCGCTGCTCCGGCGATGCGGTATCGGTAGGGATGACGACGAGTCCCTGAGAAACGCGAGCCCGGTCACCGTCGCGATGATGAGCACGGAACGTCCGGATATGCGAGAGCTGGATCTCGGCGAAGTCCGCGGATTCCTCCGCCTTCACGACGCTGCTGGTCAGGAAGTTCATCTGGTGCTCGCCGGCCCACTGAGCCGACCGCAGGCTGGCCCCGCCGTACCACATGCGGCGGCCCAGGCCAGGAGCGTGCGGCTGGACCCGGTCGGAGAACACCTCGAAGCCTTCGACGCCGCTGAAGTCACTAGCCGGCTGCCCGCGGACCAGATCGAGCAGACGGCGCACGCGTTCGTAACTGAAATCCTCGATCTCGCCAGTGTCGGGGTAGAGCGCGTGCCTGACCTGGTCGTAGTGCATCGGCGGGCCGACGCTGACCCCAGGATTGAGTCGCCCGCCAGACAAGACGTCAACGGTGGCCAGGTCTTCGGCCAGCCGCAGCGGATTCTCCCAGCCCAGCGGGATGACCGCAGTGCCCAGCTGAATGCGGCGGGTGGGAATCGCCCGGACGCGGCGCGTGAGCCGGCTCCGGAAGATGAGGCAATCGCCCCATGTGGCCGGGCCCGGGTCGCCCGTACCGTCGTGGCGAGGAACCGGACCCAGGACCACTGGAGGAATCATGCCTAAGCTCTCGAAAGACACCGCCCCGGACGTCGGGGACTTCGGCGCGGCCATCGACCGCGGCGGCCAGCTGGACGATTACACCGTCAACTTCGTCACGATCCGCGAGAGCCACTCGCTGGCCCCCCTGCTGAAGGGGCTGCCCGGTGACAACTGCCAGTGCCCGCACTGGGGATACCTGCTGGCGGGCAAGATCACGGTGAGCTACCCGGACCACGATGAGGTCTACCAGGCGGGCGATGCCTTCTACATGACCCCCGGTCATGTGCCCGCGGCCGAGGCGGGCAGCGAGTTCATCCAGTTCAGTCCCAGGCAGGAACTGGCCGAAACGATGGTCGCGATCAAGGCCAACGCCCAGCGGATGATGACGGGGAGCTGAGCCAGGTTCCGCCCGGCAGTCAGCCCGGCGGCTGCCGGGACCGCGCGATGGACCATCGAGCACGGCGCGTGGCCGCCGGCTACGTGGGGCGTCTGCGGCCCGGCCGAGTCACCTGGCTGGCCCAAAGGCTCGGCGTACAGTGTAAAGTGCCCCCGGGAGGTGACGCGATGAATCCAATTCTGCTCATCGTCGTGGTGTTCGTGGCCCTGCTCGCCTGCGGAGCGGCTGTACGACCTGAGGCATCGCCGGCGAGACGCTGGCCCGCTCGGCAACCTAGGGCCTGCGGAGGCACGCGAACGCCCGCGGGTGCCGCCGAATCCACGGCAGCGCTCATGGCCCGGGTACGGACGTCCAGGGCACGCTACGGCGGGCCTGGCGGCTGACCAGGGACCGGTGGCCGGTCAGGCCAGGGCTGCCGGGACCGCGCTTGGTCATCTGGGCGGCGATGATCGCCCGCTGGACCTCGCTGGTGCCCTCCCAGATGCGTTCCACCCGCAGCTCGCGGAAGAAGCGCTCGGCCACGTTCTCACGCATGTAGCCGCGGCCGCCGAACACCTGCACCGCGCGGTCGGCGACCCGGCCGGCCATCTCCGAGGCGTACAGCTTGGCCATCGAGCACTGCGCGTGCGCGATCTTGACGTCGATGCCGCGGTCGATGCCGCGAGCCGTCTCATAGACCAGCGACCGGGCCGCGAACAGCTCGGTCAGGCTGTCCGCCAGCATGGCCGCGACGGTCCCGAACTCGCTGATCGGCCGGCCCTGGACCTGCCGCTGGGTGGCGAACGCGGTCATGTCCGTGGTCAGCCGCTGCGCGGCGCCGAGGCAGCGGGCCGCGACCATGAGCCGCTCGAAGCGGAACCACTCGTAGGCGAACGACATCCCGTCGCCCTCGGCGCCGATCAGGTGGGCGGCGGGGACGCGGACGTCGGTGAACTCCACGATCGGGTGATGGTGGCTGATGGTGTGCGAGTAGGCGGGCGTGCGGACCACCGTCACCCCGGGGCTGGGCAGGTCGACCAGGAACATCGCGTGCTGGCCGGCGTTCGGGCCGCCGTCCAGCACGCCCTGGAAGAACGCGAAGTCGGCCGAGTTGAACGACGTGACGTGCCACTTGACCCCGTTGAGCACGTACTCGTCGCCGTCCCGGCGGGCGGTGGCCTCCAGGGCGGACACGTCGGAACCCGCGCCTTCCTCGGTGATCGCGTAGCACTCCTCCCGCTCCCCGGCCACGGCCGGGCGCAGGAAGTGCTCGATCTGGTACGGGGTGGCGACCGGGGGCAGCCAGGACGGGGGCGTGGCCGCCACCCAGCCCAGCGCGTTGGTCACCCGGCCCATCTGCTCCTGGACGAGGACCTGCTGCAGCGTGCTGCATCCGCCCCCGCCGAGCTCGCGGGGCATGTTGGTGGACGCCAGCCCGAGCTCGCGGGCCCGCTTCGCCTGCCCGGCGACCACGTCGGGCGGCAGTTCACCGCCGGCCAGCTCGGCGTCCACCTCGAACGGGATGAGCTCCTCCGCGAACGCCGCGGCCCGCGCCTGGATGGCTAGATCCTCGTCTGACAATCCGTACACGCTGAGCTCCTCGCCGAGTTCGTCCGGACCCGCCCGCTGGCTGGCGCCGCACTCCCCGCCCACGCCGACCAGCCTTGACTGACTGTTCAGTTTATGTCAGCATCGAGTTCGTGCCAATGCCCCTGGCCGGTCATCCGGACACCGCCGACGTCGTCGTCGTGGGCGGCGGGACGGTGGGCGCCTGGTGCGCCTACTTCCTCCGCCAGGACGGCCTGCGGGTCATCCTGCTGGAGAAGGGCCTGCTCGGCCAGGGGGCGAGCAGCCGGGCCGCGGGCGTGGTCCGCGCCCAGGGCGGTACGCCCGAGGCCGTGCGCCTGGGCCAGTGGTCCCAGCACTTCTACCGGCGCCAGCGCGACGATCTCGGCATCGACTCCGGCTTCGTGGCCCAGGGCTACCTGCTGCCGTGCTTCACCGAGGCCGAGGTCACCGCGGCCCGGGAGCGGATGGCCATGCAGCTGGACCTGGGGCTGGACGTCGAATGGCTCAGCCCCGGCCAGGTAGACCAGCGCAACCCGACCCTGGCCCCCGGGCAGACCCTGGGCGGCACCTTCTGCGCGGGCGACGGCTACATCACCCCGCCGCGCAACGTGACCGCCTACGCGGTCGCCCTGGCCCGGTCCGGCGTCGTGGTCCGTGAGCAGGTCCGGTTCCTCGGGCTGCGGCACGACGGTTCCCGGCTCTCCGGGGTCGACACCAGCGCCGGTCCGATCGCGGCGGGCTCGGTCGTGCTGACCGGCGGCCCGAAGCTGGCCGAGGTGGGCCGGCTGGCCGGGCTGCGGATCCCGGTCGGCGGGGCCCGGCATCAGGTCGCGGTCACCCAGCCCCACCCAGACCTGGACCCTGCCCGGGTGCCCATGGTCTTCGACCTGCCCTCCGGCCTGTACTGGCGGCCGGAAGAAGGCGGCCTGCTGTTCGGCATGAGCAACCCCGAGGAGCCCCCCGGCTGGGCCACCGAGGTGGATGAGGCCTACCTGGCCCTGATGCGCACCCGGCTGGAGCGGCTGGTCCCGGTCACCGCCGGGCTCGGGCTGCAGCGGCTCTGGGCGGCCACCATCGACTACACCCCTGATCACCTGCCGATCATCGGCCCCGGGCTCGGCCCGGACGGGCCCCTGCCCGGGGTGACTGTGGCCGCGGCGGGCGGGGCTGGCATGATGTGGGGCCCCGGCGTGGCCCGGGCCGCCGCTGACCTGGCCCAGACCGGCTTCTCCGCGGTGGTGGACACCACGGGCCTGGGCCTGGACCGCTTCGATGAGCAGGGCCGCAGCAAGGTCCCCACGGACCCCATCGCGCTGCCGTTCCCGCAATCAGCCTGAAACGCACAGACAGCCCCCGGAAAGCACCGGGTGCCCAGAAGCCACTGGGCCCGCCGGAACACTGAGAGGACCGAGCCACACCATGACCGACACCACCCCGCTGACCCCGTTCCTGTCCGCCGCCGCGCTGCACGGCGAACTCGAGGACTGGGGCCCGCTGGCCGAGGCCACCGGCGACCCCATGCAGACGTCCGGCACCACCACCTGGGCCAACGGTGACCTGGAGGTGGGCGTCTGGGAGTGCACCCCCGGCCCCTCCTACTGGAAGCTGGAGACCAACGAGGCCATCCACATCGTCAGCGGCCGGATGACGTGCACCCCGGACGGCGGCGAGCCCCAGGACATCGGCCCCGGCGACAGCGCCGTGTTCCCGCTCGGCTGGGCCGGCACCTGGCAGATCCACGAGACCATCCGCAAGCTCTACGTCCTGTTCTGAGCAGGGGTGCCCCTAAATGATCGCGGTCAAAAACTGGTGTGATGTGTCAGATATTGACCGGGATCATGAAAGCCGCTGGTGACCACTAGCCGGCATCGCGGCCTGCCCGGCCCCAGCGGCTACGACGCCGAACTGCGGCGGCACAACGAGGTACTGCGCCGCGCCATCGGCGTCCGGCTCCACGACCACGTCCTCGACATCGGCTGCGGGACTGGGCAGACGACCCGGGAGGCCGCGCGGACGGCCCAGGCCGGAAGTGCGTTCGGGGTCGACGTCTCGGCGCCCGCGATCGAGCGGGCCCGCGAGCTTGCCCGGGCCGACGGGCTCAGCAACGTCACCTTCGAGCGTGCCGACGCACAGGCCCACCGCTTTCCGCCGGAGCGCTTCGACCTGGCGATCAGCAGGTTCGGCACGATGTTCTTCGGCGACCCCGTCGCCGCGTTCGCCAACATCAGGCGGGCGCTGCGCCCGGCCGGCCGTCTGGTGATGATGGTCTGGCAGGCCCATGAGCGCAACGAGTGGGACGTCGCTATCTGCCAGTCCCTCGGCGCAGCCGAAGGGCCAGGGCCGGTGTGTGCGAGGGACCGGATGCGTTCTCGCTCGCCGACCCGCCGACCGTGCAGGAGATCCTGCAGGCCGCCGGGTTCGCCGGAGTCGCCTTCACCGACGTGTGCGAACCGGTCTGCTACGGTCCGGACGTGGCCGCCGCCCTCGACTGGGTCCGCGGCTTCACGTCCACCAGCCAAGTCCTGAAGAGGCTGGATCCCGCCGCCGAGGCGCGCGCGGTCGAGCGTCTGCGCGAGGCGCTCGCCGCGCACCTGGGCGACGACGGTGTCTGGTTCAATTCCCGCGCCTGGATCGTCACCGCTCGTCCCCACTGACAGGGAACACAACCGCGCTTCCCCGGGGTACGGAGCACCGGCGTGGCCGCACCGGCGCGCGCCCGGCGTTACCAGGGGTGGCGGGGGAACCGGCGGTCCCAGGTACGTTCGCGGATGACCAGGCCGTCGGACCGCAGTTCCCGGCGGAAGCGGTAGCGCAGCGAGGTCTCGTCGCCGTCCAGGTCGAGGGTGGACGTCGTGACCAGCAGCCGGCCGTCCAGGTGGACCTCGGTACGCGCCTCGCCGTGCGCGGCGGCCTGCGCGGGCCGGTCGTCGTGCACCTCGTAACGCAGGTACTCCTCGTCCACGACCCGGCCCCAGGGAAACTCCGAGCCCGAGGTGCCGCGCCACGACACGGACACCGTTCCCGCCTCGTCGCGGTGCACGGTCCAGCGCACCGGCAGGATCTCGCCCCAGTGCCGGACCCCCTCGGGGTTCTCCTCCGGCCCGGGCTCCGGGAACCGGGGTGCGGGTAGTTCCGCCTCGGCCGGGGGAATCACCGGCAGCACCAGCCGTGTCCCGTCCGGGCCGAACCGCAGCGCCGACTCCCCGGGCTGCGGAGCCGGCCAGATCATCGGCCACAGCGCGCTGGATACCGCCAGCCGGATGCGGTGCCCGCGCGGGAACACCCACGACGTGACGTGCAGGTCCAGGGGCAGCGCCCCGTCCGCCGCGGGAGGATCGCGCAGCGGATCCGGCACCCCGGCCCGGCCCGCCCCGGTGACCAGCGTGACCGTCCCGTCCGGGGCGACGTCACCCAGCCGCGCGAACCAGGGCAGCGCTCCGGTGCTTTCCGGCCCCGTGCTGCCTGGCCCCGCCGCGTGCTCCCGCACAGCTCCACCCGGGGGAAGCCGAGGATCTCGGTGTCCGCCTCCAGCGGCGGCGAGTCGAAGGTCAGGCTCCAGGCGTCCGCGTCGCGCTGGTCGGCGGTCAGCTCACCCCACCAGTGACCGGCCGCGATGCCGGCCGAGGGCACGCAGCGCAGCGACCGGGCGGACGCGGCCGGGGGCGACGCGGACAGCGACCCCTCCGGCCCGCAGAACCAGGTCCGCGACTCGGCCCGTTCCGGCGGCAGCGCCTGCTCCTGCCGCCAGCGCCCGGGGATCTCGGCCAGGTCCAGGTCCGGCGGATGCCAGTCCCGCACGTACACGGTGACCGGCGGCTCGGTCATGATGCCGTTCTCGGCGCCCTTGAGCCAGTGGTCCCACCAGCGCACCGCGTCCGCGCGCCATTCGATGGCCGGGCCGGGCACGGCGTTATGGGGGAAGGCGTGGTTCCACGGGCCGATCAGCACCCGGACCGGGGCGGGCACGTGGGCCAGCATCCGCGGCACCGAGTCCCGGTATCCGTCGTACCAGCCGCCGATCAGGTAGGCGGGCACGGTGAGCCGCCCGTAGTCCGGCCGCAGCGACGCCCGCCGCCAGAACGGCCCGTCCTGGGCCTGGGCCAGGAAGCTGATCAGCCAGGGCTCGGTGTCCATCCGGGCCAGCGCCGCCTCGTCGAGGGGGAAGTCCGGCGCGGGCGGCAGCATGTTCAGGTGGTCGATCATCAGCATGTACTCGTCGAGGTGCGGGAGCCCGTCGATGTAGTGCACGTCGTCGTGGAACAGGTCGTCGGAGGCGTCCACGGCGAGGATCGCCTTGAGCGCCGGGGGACGCCGCAGCGCGACCTGGATCGCGTTGAAGCCACCCCAGGAGATGCCCCACATCCCGACCGCCCCGGTGCACCAGGGCTGGCTGGCCAGCCACGCGATGACCGTCTCCGCGTCGCGCTGCTCGGTCTCGGTGTACTCGCCCCCGGGCAGGGTCCCGCCGCTGCGCCCGGTACCGCGGATGTCCACCCGGGCCCCGGCGTACCCGCTGCGGGCCATGTAGGCGTACAGGTCGTGGTCGCGGGCCAGCATCGCGTCGTCCTTGCGGTACGGCAGGTACTCCAGCAACGCCGGGACCGGCGCGGCCGCCACGTCGTCGGGCAGGTACAGGGTGGCGGCCAGCTCGATCCCGTCCGGCATCGGGATGCCCGCCTGGCGCACGATCATGACGCCGGGCCCGGCGCGGGGCGGGCCGCCGGGCCGCCCGGCGCGGCCACCGCGCTGCGCAGCAACTCGATGAACTCGTTCACCCGCAGGTCCCGCTGCTCGGCTGACTGGGTGGCGTGCCCGAACAGCCCCGGATCGAGCTCCTCGGTCACCATCGCGTCCTGGACCCGGTCCATCAGCCAGTCGACCATGGAGGCGATCATCCGCGGGTCGATGTCCTGGCGGATCTCACCCCGGGCGATGCCGGACCGGACGAAGCCCTGGGTGCCGTACGGGTCCTCGCGCGCCAGGAACTGGGTGATCTCGCGGCGCAACTGCAGCCCCGCGCAGTAGTTGCCGATCAGGGTGACCCGGTACGGGATCCAGTCCTCATGAATGAGGTGCGGGGTGGCGTCGATCCAGTACCGCAGGATCGCGAAGAACCCCTCCGCGCAGACCTCCGGCGGCGCGTCCAGGTAGGCCGGGAAGGACCGGGCCGCGGCCTGGTAGGCGGCCAGGAACAGGCCGGCCTTGGTCTCGAAGTACCCGAACACCGCGCCCTTGGCGACGCCCGCCTCGCTGGCGATCTCCTCGACGCGGGCCGCCTCGTAGCCGCGGGTGGCGAAGTGCTCCATGGCCACCGCGAGGATCCGCTCCTGCCGGGCACGCTGCCGCCCGGGGGCCCGCCGGCCCGCCCGCACGGTCGTTCCCTGACCAGTAGTCATGTAGTGACCCGTTCCGGATTGCCCCAGTTCATTGACTTTTGCCAGGCAAGCTAACCATACTTTCGAGGGATCCAACTTCTTAAATGACCAATAGTCAATAACGAAAGTCCATCCTCATGACCGCCACGCCGGGCTGGGACGTCATCGTGGTCGGGGCCGGTCACAACGGCCTGACCGCCGGCGCCCTGCTGGCCCGCGCGGGCCTGGCCACGCTGGTGGTCGAGGCCCGCGAGGTGGCCGGCGGATGCTGCGTCACCGAGGAGATCGCGCCTGGCTGCCGGGCCTCCACCACCTCCTACATCGCGAGCATGCTCCGGCCGGAGGTGATCCGGGCGCTGGACCTGGGCCGGCACGGGCTGCGGATGGTGGCCTGCGAGCCGGCCCTGCAGGTGGCGCTGGACGACGGGGAGGTGCTGGCCGACTGGAACGACCCGGCGCGCACGGCGGCCGGGATCGCGCGGTACTCCCCGGCGGACGCGCGCGCCTTCGCCAGCGTGCACGCCGAGCTGGCCCAGCTGGCCGCCCGGCTGCAGCCGCTGTTCATGGAGCTGCCGCCGGACACCCGGGCCACCGGGGTGCGCCGGCTCACCGAGGCGGTACGGATGGGCCGTCACCTGCGCGGCCTGCGCGGCACCGACGTCGAGGGCCTGACCCAGATGCTGACCGGCAGCCTCGGCCAGTTCATCGACGCGCGGTTCGAGTCCCGGCCGGCCAAGGCGCTGCTGCTGGCCAACAACCTGTACGGCAAGCACGGCGGCCCCTATCAGCCGGGCACCCTGATCGGCCTGGCCTTTCACCTGCTCACCGGCGGCGAGGACGCGGTGCCGGGCTTCTTCGGGCACGTGATGGGCGGCATGGGCGCCATCAGCGACGCCATCGCCGCGGCCGGGCAGGCGCACGGGATGCAGATCCGCACCGGGGCGCCGGTAGCCCGGATCCGGGTCACCGGCGGCCGCGCCGACGGGGTGACGCTGGCCAGCGGCGAGGAGCTGACCGCCCGCGTGGTGCTGTCCGGCGCCGACCCCAAGCGGACCTTCCTGCACCTGGTGGACCAGGGCGATCTGCCCGCGGACTTCCGGGCCGCGGTGGCCGGGATCACGATGGACGGCCCGTGCGCCAAGGTCAACCTGGTCCTGGAGGCCGAGCCCCAGGTGCGGGGCATGCCCGCGGACGCCCCGCCCGGCCAGCGGGCGCTGTTCACCCTGCCGCCGGACCTGGCCGTGGCCGACGCGTGCTACGACCGGGCCAAGCGCGGCGAGCTGGCCGACGCCGAGCAGCTGTTCGTGGACTGCGTGGTGGCCTCCACCGTGGACCCCTCGCTGGCCCCCGAAGGCCTGGCACATCATGACGTGCTTCGTCCAGTACGTGCCCTACCGGCTGGCCGAGGGGACCTGGGACACCCGGCGGGACGAGCTCGGCGACCGGGTCCTGGCCCGGATCGCGCAGTTCGCGCCGGGCGTGCCCGCGACGGTGCTGGCCCGGCAGGTGCTCACCCCGCTGGACCTGGAGCGCGACTACGGGCTGACCGAGGGCAACATCTTCCACGGCGACATCGCGCCCGGCCAGCTGTTCCACATGCGGCCGGTGCCGGGCTGGGCCCGGTACGCCACCCCGGTCCGGGGCCTGTACCTGTGCGGTGCGGGGGCCCACCCAGGCGGCGGCGTGACCGGGGCGCCCGGCTACAACGCGGCCCATCGCGTGCTGGCCGACCTGCGCCGGGACCGGAAGTCCGGGCGGAGGCGCGCCGCGTGACCCGCCAGCGGCGGCGTAACGTCCCCGGTAACCGATGGGCAGGTACCTCGTGAGCGAGCTGGAGGGCGGCCCTCAACCACCTCTGCGGCAGCAGGCAGGAGACACCAGATGAGCGCGGACGTGATCGTGGTCGGGGCGGGCGTGGCCGGCGCCTCCACCGCGTTCCACCTGAGCCGCCTCGGCGCCGGTGACGTGCTGGTCGTGGACCGCGACACGGCCGGGTCGGGGATGAGCAGCCGGTCGTCGGCGATGATCCGGATGCACTACACGTTCCGGCCCGAGGTCGAGCTGGCCGTGCGCAGCGACGCGATGTTCGCGTCCTGGACCGAGCTGACCGGCCGCCCGGCGTTCGTCCGCCGGACCGGGTTCGCCCGCATCGTGCCGTTCGGCGAGGAGGACGCCCTGCGGGCCAACGTGGCCATGCAGCAGGACTGTGGCGCCCGGACCGAAACGCTGCCGGCCGCCGGCTTCGCCGCGCTCGCGCCGGGGATCCGCACCGAGGACCTGACCGAGGTGGCCTGGGAGCCCGACGGGGGTTACGGGGACGGCGCGCTGGTCGCCGGGGACCTGCTGGCCGCGGCCCGGGAGCGGGGGGTGCGCTACCGGCCGCGTACGCCGGTCCTGGCGCTGCTGCGCGAGGGAGACCGGGTGACCGGGGTCCAGACCCCGGACGGCCCGGAACACGCCGGGATCGTGGTGGCGGCGGCCGGGGTATGGTCCCCGGCCCTGCTGGCCAGCATCGGCGTGGACCTGCCGATCGAGACCGAGTTCCACGAGGTCGCGGTGCTCAGCCACGCGCCAGGCCAGGGCACCCCGATCGCCTGCATCGACTCGACCACGCAGTCCTACTTCCGGCCCGAGGCGGGCGGCAGCCGGACGCTGGTGGGCAGCTTCACCGGCCCCCGCGGCATCGACCCCGACCGCGTAGCCCCTCCCCCCGGCGCCGCACTGGCCCACGCTCAGCGCGGTGCATTTGATGCCCCGCGGCAGGGCACAAAGCACCGCGCTGATGAGTTCCGGCCCGGAGCGGAGGAGCTCGCGGCGCTGGTCGGGGCGGCGGCGTGGCGGGTGCCCGCGCTGGCCGAGGCGGGTATCGCGCACGGCATCACCGGCGTGTACGACATGACCCCGGACGGACGGCCGATGCTCGGCGAGTGGCCCGGCCTGTCCGGGCTGGTGCTGGCCACCGGTTTCTCCGGCACCGGGTTCAAGATCTCCCCGGCGGTGGGCGAGGCGGTCGCCGCGCTGGTCACCGGCACCCCGGTCGCGGGCAGCGTGGACATCGGGGCGTTCCGGCCGGGCCGCTTCGCCGAGGGGTGCCCGGTCGCGCCCGCGTTCCCCTACTCCGATGACTTGTGAGGCGGGCATGTCCTGGGACACGGAGGTACCGCTGGACCCCGGGGTGCCGCTGGAGCGGAGCCTGCCCGGCCCCAGCTACACCAGCGAGGCCGAGTTCGCCCGCGAACGCGACCGGGTGCTGCTGCCCGGATGGTTCTGCGTGGGCCGCACGGACGGCCTGGCCGAGCCGGGCTGCTACCTGGCCGCCGACGTGTGCGGGGAGAGCATCATCGTGACCCGGGCCGACGACGGCGCCCTGGCCGGCTACTACAACCTGTGCCGGCACCGGGGCTCGCGGCTGGTGCCCCGTCCCGGTGGCCAGCCCGCCGCCGGGCCGCCCGCCGCCCGTCTACCGCCTGCCGGTAGCCAGCGGGCGGTTCCCCGGCAGCGTGCGCTGCCCGTACCACGCCTGGACCTACGCGCTGGACGGGACGCTGCGCGCCGCGCCGTTCCTGCCCGCGCTGCGCGAGTACCGGGCCGCGCTGTCGCTGCACCGGGTAGAGGTGGCCACCTGGGGCGGGTTCGTGTTCGCCCGGCTCGAGCCGCCTGGCCGCGACGCCGGCGGACTCCCCGCCGCTCGGGCTACGGCCGGGCCGGGGGACTCGCTGGAGGCCACGCTGGGTGAGATCACGGCCCGCACGGCCGCCTATCCGCTGGCCGACCTTCGCCCCGGGGCCCGGCTGCGCTACGAGGTGGCCGCCAACTGGAAGGTCATCCTGGAGAACTACAACGAGTGTTACCACTGCGGCCCGGTCCACCCGGAACTGTGCGACCTGGTGCCGGCCTTCCGCCGCGGCGGCGGAGACCTGGACTGGGCGGCCGGGATCCCGCACCGTGCCGGGGCGACCACGTTCACGTTGACCGGGACCACCCGCCGCGCCCCGTTCCCCGGCCTGCCGGAGGCCGCGCGGACCCGGCACTTCGGCGAGCTGGTGCTGCCCAACCTCATGCTCAGCCTGTCCGCGGATCATGTGGCCGCCTTCACCGTGTGGCCCCGCTCCGCCGCGGTGACCACGGTGCTCTGCGACTTCCTCTTCCATCCGGCCGAGCTGGCCCGCCCGGATTTCGACCCCTCCGACGCGGTCGGCTTCTGGGACCTGGTGAACCGCCAGGACTGGTCCATCTGCGAGCAGGTCCAGGACGGGATGGGCTCGCGCCGGTTCTCGGTCGGCTACCTGGCCCCGATGGAACAGCCCAGCGCGGACATCGGCCGCTACGTGGCCGCCCGCCTGGACATGAGCGGCCCGGCGCCGGGGCAGGACAGCACCACAACGCGACGAAACAGCAGAAGATAGGAGGCTCCGGTGAGCGCACGCCGCGATGTCGTGGTGATCGGGGGCGGGCACAACGGGCTGGTCGCCGCGGCCTACCTGGCCAAGAGCGGGCTGGACGTGCTGGTCTGCGAGCGGCGGCCGGTGGTGGGCGGCGCGGCGGTCAGCGAGCACCCGTTCGGCCCGGACTACACCGTGACCTCGCTGTCCTACGTGGTCTCCCTGCTTCCCCCGGCTCTGGTCACCGACCTGAACCTGACCCGGCACGGCTACCACGTGTTCCCGCAGGGACCGTACTTCGCGCCCCGGGCCGACGGCCGTTACCTGCGGCTGCCCGACGACCCGGCCGAGCGGCACGCCGAGATCGCCAAGTTCTCGATGGCGGACGCGGACGCCTACCCGCGGTACGAGGCCCATCTGGAGGCCCTCGGCCAGGTACTCGGCCCGATGCTGGATGAGGTGCCGCCCCGGCTTGGTTCCCACCGGCCGCTGGATCTGTGGCGGCAGGGACTGCTGCTGCGCCACCTGCGCGGGCTGGACGAGCGGGGCGTGGTCGACGTCACCCGGCTGCTGACCGGGAGCATCGCCGACCTCATCGAGGAGTACTTCGAGAGCGACGCCATGCTCGGCCTGCTGTCGGTGTCCGGCGTCATCGGGACCTGGGCCGGGCCGCGCTCGGCGGGCACCGCGTACGTGATGCTGCATCACCACATCGGCGGCGTGGACGGGCAGGCCGGCGCGTGGGGGTTCCCGCGCGGCGGGATGGGCGGGGTGACCGCCGCGCTGGCCGCCGCGGCCCGGTCGTTCGGGGCTGAGGTCCGCACCGGGGCGGAGGTGGCCGAGATCCGCACCCGCGACGGGCGGGTAGCGGGAGTGACGCTGGCCAGCGGTGAGGAGATCGACGCGGCCACGGTCATCACCACCGCGCACCCGCAGATCTCGTTCCTGCGGCTGCTCGACCCGGCGGTGCTGCCCGGCGACTTCGTGGCTGACATCCGGCGCTGGCAGACCCGCAGCGGCACCGTCAAGATCAACCTGGCCCTGGACCGGCTGCCCGAGTTCACCAGCCATCCCGCGCCTGACCCGCAGATCCATGGCGGCACCATCGTCCTGGCCGAGAGCCTGGATGACATCGAGACCGCGTTCCAGCAGGCCGTGGCGGGACAGCCGTCGGCCATGCCGTTCGCGGACATCTGCATCCCCAGCGTGTTCGACGACTCGCTGGCCCCCCCAGGCCAGCATGTGATGTCGATGTTCACCCAGTGGGTACCGCATCGCTGGGCCGCGGAGCCGCACGACACGGAGCTGGACGCCTACGCCGACCGGGTCATCGCCCGGATGGAGCAGGTCGCGCCCGGATTCACCAGCTCGGTGCTGCACCGGCAGGTGATCGGGCCGCACCAGATGCAGGAAGAGTACGGCCTGATCGGCGGGAACATCTTCCACGGCGAGCTCAGCCTGGGGCAGATGTTCCACGCCCGCCCGGCGGCCGGCTATGCGGACCTGCGCACCCCGGTGGGGGGCCTGTACCAGGCCGGGTCGGCCACCCATGGCGGCGGCGGGGTGACCGGCATCCCGGGCCGCAACGTGGTGCACCAGGTGCTGGCCGACCGCCGGGCCGACCGGCTGCGCGGCCACGTCGATCAGGTCCGGGAGTCAGCCAGCCGGCTGCGGACCCGCGCCGCGTCGCTCACCTCGCCGGGGCGCCGGCCGCACTAGCCTGTCCCGTGGGGTCGGGCGGCGGCCCGCTGCACATCAGGTTCCAGTCGTTCGTGCCGGGCCTGGCCGGCCTGGCTCACTGGTGGTCGTACTCGTCGTGGCGACGCCACCACATGCTGGTTTCGTTGCGGCCGAGTGGCGCCCGGTCGAGCCACTGGTACATGCCCCACAGGATGTCCAGCCCGCGGGCGTACGTGGAGTAGGTGTGGTAGACGGTGCCGTCCTCCAGGGCGAAAGCGCTCATGCCTGGCCCTTCACGCCGGTAGGTCTCCCAGTTCGTGCCGACGATCGACTCGGTGAAGGCGTCGCGGGAGCCCTCTTCGCCGGCCGCAGGCCGCAGGTCCTCATGGCCGAAGTTGTACGCAACGGCTCCCGCTTCCCACTCCTCCTTGGTGTGCGCCACCCCGAAGTCGAAATTGAAGTCGCTGCCATAGGAGGAAGCCCACGGGAAGCTCCAGCCCATCCGCTGCCGGTAGGGGTGGAGTTTGGCGAGCGGAGCCCGTGAGACCGCGCAGAGCGTGACGTCGTGGCCGGCCAGGTGGGCCGCGGAGCCGTTGAAGCCGTCGGCGATCGCCGAGCAGGACGGGCATCCGGCGGCGTAGTCGGGGCCGAACATGAAGTGGTAAACGAGCAGCTGCGAGCGTCCCTGGAACAGGTCGGCGAGCGACGCCGTTCCCTCGTCGGTCTCAAAGCGGTAGTCCTTGTTGACCCGGACCCAGGGCAGCTCCTGCCGCCGCCGGGACACCTCGTCGCCGCGCCGGGTCAGCTCCTTCTCCGCCTCCAGTAGCTCCAGCCGCGCGGCCAGCCACTCCTCGGCTGTCCCCGTCTTGTGACTGGTCATTGCCGGTCTCCTTTCCGGCGGTTCGCTCGCTGCGAGCAGGGAACGCCCCGGCTGTCTCATCGATTAGCAACTGACTGGTTGCGATAATATAGCAATCGGTCAGTTGCATCAAGAGGTTGCTGGCCAGGATCCCGGCCACCGCGGCTCACCCGGCCACCGCGGCTCACCCGCGGACCAAGGCACGGTGCCGTGAACTCAGGGAGGGCGCCGGGGCGCCCGTGGAATGGCGGGCGGGCCGCTATCAGCGGCTTACCGGCGCATGGGTGCCCGGATAAGAATGGCGAAGGGTCTAATTTACGGAAAGTACGCCTCGTTCGGTGGCGAATTAATAACACTACGAGGCGGCCAAACTGAATGCCGGGTGAGAATTGGGCATGCTAGGTTCCCCGCGAATCAACCGCACTACTGATGGGGGCATCATGCGCAGAGCCTTGGGAGCGGCGGCCGGCACGCTCGCGTTCGCCGCGGTCGTGGCGGGCAGCAGCATCACCGCTGCTAGCGCCAGTACGAGCAGCACGACCGAGCACTTCCAGTTCGTGACCACCTCCGCGACCTCGCCGAGGGCCAGCGCGATCGGCTGGGGCGTATTCACCGCGGGTGGCACTATCAACGTAAATTCCGGCCTTATCCGTTTTCCGCGGGGAACCTTCCGGGCCATTCATCACCGGAGCAGCGGCGCCAGTCAGCTCAACCGGAAGACCTGCCTGCTGGTATCGGTCGAGCACGGCACCTACAGGCTCGCGGACGGGACCGGTAAATACCGGCACATCAGCGGCCGGGGCACTTACACCAGCCGGGTCCGGGCCGTGCTCCGGCGCAACGCCAAGGGGCGGTGCTCGCAGTCGAAGCTGCCCAGGGCGTTCCAGGAGATGATCAATGCCCGCGGCCCGGTCCGCGGCGTGGCCCGGCGCTGGGTGCCCAGCACGTGGGCGAAGCCGCGCCAGTCCGCGCGCCGCTGGGGCTGAGTCCAGCATCCTGGCCAGCCGGGCCCCGGCCGCGTCGTGACCGCGGCCGGGGCACCGGCGGACCAGCCCCAGCGCGCGGGTCCCCGGCGTGGCTCGCCATGATCACGGTCAAAAAGTGGGGCCATGCGGCAGAAATTGACCGTGATCAAGGAAGAGACTGGGAGGGCTCGACCGGACGTGGCGGAGCCTCGGCTCAGGTAGCGGCCGGGCGGGGGACGAGCCAGCGCGTCCACGGCCACCGCGCGGTCCGGGCCGCAGATCAGCGGGTTGATGTCCAGCGCCTCGAGCACGTCGCCGAGTTCGGTGGCCAGCTGGGACAGGCCGGTGATCGCGGCCGCGGCCGCGTCCAGGTCGGCGGCGGGCTGGCCGCGCACCCCGGCCAGCAGCCGGGCCACCCGGAGCGTGCCCAGCATCTGGTGCGCCTGGCCCGTGCTGACCGGGGGCAGCGCCACGGCCCGGTCGGCGAGCAGCTCCACCAGGACCCCGCCCGCGCCCACCACCAGCAGCGGGCCAAGCTCGTGATCCCGGGCCAGGCCCAGGGACAGCTCGGGACCGGCCGGGATCGTCTCGCAGACCAGCACCCGGCGGCCCAGCCGCTCAGCTAGATCCTGATAAGCGGCCTGCAGCACGTCCGGGTCACGGATGCCCAGCACCACGCCGCCCGCGTCTGACTTATGCGCGATGCCGGGCTCGCCGGTCTTGAGCACCACCGGATAGCCGATGTCCGCGGCCGCGGCGAGCGCCCCGGCCGCACTGTCCGCGGTCAGCGTCCGGGCCGCGGCGATCCCGTAGTCGCGGAGCAGTTCCTCCAGCCGTGCCCCGTGCGCCTCCCCGGACCTGATCAGCCGGGTCCAGCGCTCCCGCCGGGCCCGGTTGGGGATGACGTCGGGGACGGCGGCCGGGGCGGAGTCGTGGTCGAGGAGATGCTTCAGCGCCAGCAGGCCGCTCCGGGTGCCCTCCAGGACCGGGATGCCGCCGGCCCGCAGCCCGGCGGCGGTGTCCGGGTCGATGGCGGCGGGCACGTTGCTGAGCACCACGACCGGCTTGCTGGTCCGGCGGGCGGTCTCGGTCACCGCGAGCGGGTAGGAGTCGTCCCCGTCGAACTCGTGCACCAGGTCGACGGCGAGCGCGACCGCGCGCACCGCCGGGTCATCGGCCAGGGCGGCCAGCGAGCCGGTCAGCTGCTCCTGGGCCCGGGCCCCGGTGCCCCACACGTCGAGCGGGTTGGCGGGCTCCAGACCCGGGTCGAGCAGGGCGGCCAGCCGCGCCGTGGTCTGCGCGCTGATGGCCGCGAACGGCACCCCCAGCTCGTCGGCTAGATCGGCCACATGAGCCCGTTCCAGGCCGGAGTCGTGCACGGTCGCGATACCCGTGCGCACCGTGGGGTCAGAGGGGCGGATGTGACTGCTGAGGATGGGGTTTGGTGGCTCACCCCTGAGGGCGAACAGTTCCAGCGTGTCGGCCATCTCGGCCAGGTCGCCGACCCGGTGCACGCCGTACGCGGCGGCCAGCGCCTCCCACCCGCCGTCCGCCGCGGCCAGCGCGCCGGAGTGGGCCGACACCAGGGCCCGGCCGCCTGCCGAGCGGCCCGCGGTGAGCATCACCACCGGGATGCCGCGCTGGCGGGCGGCGGCCAGCACCGCGCGCAGCCGGTCCGGTTCCCGGATGGCCTCCAGGACCAGCGCCAGCACCCGGGTCTCCGGCAGGCCCAGCGCGTACTCCGCGTACTGGGCCGCGGTGGTGACCAGTTCCTGGCCGGAGGACACCGCGATCGTGAAGCCCAGCCCGCGCCGGGTGCGCAGCAGGGCGGAGAACACCGAGCCCGAGTGCGTGATCAGCGCGACCGGGCCGCGGGGGAGCGGGTCCGGCTCCACGTACCCGACCGCCCGCAGGCCGTAGGGCACGTTGACGAAGCCCATGCAGCCCGCACCGCAGACCGCCATGCCCGCGCCGCGCGCCGTGGCGGCCAGCCGGGCGCGCAGGGTCAGCGGCGGGCCCGGTTGCGGGCCGGAGTCCAGGCCCGGGTGCGGGCCGGGGCGGGCGTCCGGTCGCGGGCCGGGCCGCGCGTCCAGGGGCTGGCCGGGCAGCTCGTGCGCGCTGCCGAACAGCACCGCGGAACGGTCCCCCCGGCGCGCCGCCAGGGTCAGCTGCTCCTCCACGGCCGCGTCGGGCACGGCCATCAGCACCAGGTCCACCGGCTCCGGCAGGTCAGCCAGGGACGCGTGGCAGGGCCGCCCGGCGACCCGCTCGTGCCGGGGGTTGACCAGGTAGACCTCGGGCCGCGCCGGGCTCTTGGTGACCTCGCTGACCATCCGCTCGCCCAGGCTGCCCGGCCGGGGGCTGGCCCCGACCAGGGCCACGCTGCGGGCCTCCAGCATCGCGGCCAGGGCCGGCCGGGCCGCCACCCCGGTCCCCGGAAGACCGGGAACCGGGGCGGCGGCACCGGCGTCGCTCATGGTGTTCGTTGCGGGCCGTAAGAGCGGGTCACGCGCGGCGGGTCAGCCGGCGGACCTGCCCAGCCCGTTTGGCGCTCTTCTGGTCGGCGATCGCCGCCCGGGCCGCCTGCCAGCCGGGGATCCCGCACACCCCGCCGCCCGCGTGCGTGGCCGAGCTGCCGTAGTACAGGCCGGGGAGCGGGGTCCGGTAGTCCGCGTACCCCGGGGCCGGCCGCATGTGGAAGAGCTGTTCCAGGGACAGCTCGCCGTGGAAGATGTTGCCGCCGACCAGCCCGTACTCCTCTTCCATCTGATGCGGCCCGACGATGTCGCGGTGCAGGATGGACGCCTTGAAGTTCGGGGCCAGCTCGTTGTAGCAGTCGATCATCCGGTCGGTGTAGGCCTCGAGTTCCGCGGTGTGCGGCTCCTCGCTCCAGTCGGCCGGCACCCACTGGGTGAACAGCGACATGATGTGGGTGCCCTCCGGGCTCAGCGTCTTGTCGAACGCGGTGGGGATCACCCCGTCGCTGAACGGCCGGACGGCCGCCTTCCCGTCCCGGGCGTCCTGGAAGGCCCGCTCGATGTAGTCCATCGTGGGGGCCATCTCCACCGAGCCGGTGTGGTGCTCCTGCAGGTTGGAGCCGGGGTCGGCGATGAAGTCGGGCAGCTCGGACAGGGCCAGGTTGATCTTCACCACCCCGCTGCGGGTCTTCCAGTGCTCGATGTCGCCCACGAAGTCCGGCGGCAGGTGCTCCCGGTCGATCTGGTCCAGGAACGCGATCTTCGGGTGCACCGTGGACACGATCACCTGAGCGCGGATCTCGTCGCCGTTCTCCAGCACCACCCCGCGGGCCTGGCCGTCCTCGACCAGGACGCGGGCCACCCTGGCGTTCAGCCGGACCTCGGCGCCGTGCTCACGGGCGGCCCGCTCGATCGCGCTGGAGACCGCGCCCATGCCGCCCTCCTGGAACCCCCAGTTCCCCAGGTGGCCGTCGCCGACGTCGCCAATCGAGTGGTGCGCCATCACGTACGCGGTGCCCGGCTCGTACGGGCCGGCCCAGGTGCCGATCACGCCGTTCACCGCGAGAGCCCCCTTGACCTGCGGGGACTCGAACCAGTCGTCGAGCAGGTCGGCGATGCTCATCGTCATCAGCCGGGTCACGTCGGCTACGGTGCGCACGTCCAGGCCGCGGTTCTTCCAGGCCAGCCGGAGCGTCTCGCGCAGGTCCCGGGGCTTGCGCGAGCCGAGGTTGGGCGGGACGGTGAGCAGCAGCGGGCCGAGCACGTCGGCCAGCCCGGCCAGCCAGGCGTCCCAGCGGGGCATGGCGTCCGCGTCCTTCTTCGACCACTTGGAGACTTCCTCGTGGTTGCGCCGGGCGTCGTCGGCGTACAGCTTGATCGAGCCGCCCTCCGGGAAGGCCTGGTAGTAGGGGCCCATCGGGAAGATCTTGTAGCCGTGCCGGGCCAGGTCCAGGTCCTTGATGATGGTCGGCGGCAGCAGGCTCATCACGTAGGAGAGCCGGGTTACCTGGAACTCCGGTGCGTCCGGCCAGGGGGCCTCCGTGGTGGCGGCGCCGCCGGTCTTGTGCCGCCCTTCCAGGACCACGGTGCGCGCCCCGGACCGGGCCAGGTAGGCCGCGGCGACCAGGCCGTTATGCCCCCCGCCGATGACGATCGCATCGTAGGACCCGGCTGGTGCCCCGGCCCGTGCTGCGGCCCCTGCTGCGGTGGGTGCTGCGGCCATGAATCCGTCCTCCAGAGAAATTCTCACCATGTTGACTGAATGTTCAGTCTAGAAATTTGATACCGTGGCCACAAGAGCGCGGGCCAGATCAGTGGGGTGGCGGACGAAAACGCCCCCGCTGGGATCTGGGCCGTGCGGCGGGGCCGGTGAATGGGCTCCGCCGGGTTACGTGGGCGGGGCCCGTGAATGGGCTCCGCCGGGTTACGGAGTGGGCGAGGATGTCCGCATGAGTGAACGCGCCGGCGACGCCGCCGACACTGCCGACCAGCGCCGCGAGCAGATGTTGCGCGCCGCCATCGAGGTCATCGAGGAGCGCGGATTCCCCGAGACCCGGATCGCGGACGTCGCGGCGCGGGCCGGCACCAGCCCCGCGCTGGTCATCTACTACTTCAAGACCAAGGACCAGTTGCTGACCGAGGCGCTGCGCTACGCCGAGGACGCCTGGTACGAGGCGGGCACCCGGCGGATGGCGGCCCTCTCCAGCGCCGCCGGGCGGCTGGAGGAACTGGTCGCCATGAACTTCCTCATCGAGATCGAGGGCGAGCCCACCAGTTCGTGGCTGCTCTGGCTCGACCTGTGGGCCCAGTCGGTACGGCTGCCCGAGGTGGCCAGCGTCCGGCAGAAGTTCGATGAGCGCTGGCGTGAGATGATCATCTCCGTGGTCCTGGCCGGTCAGGCGGCGGGCGAGTTCGGGCCGGTGAACGCCGAGGACTTCGCGGTGACGCTGACCGCCCTGCTGGATGGGCTGGCCATCCAGATCGCGCTTACGGATCCCTCGGTGGACGCCAGCCGCGCGTTCGAGCTGGGCATGCGGTTCGCGTCCGGCCAGCTGGGATTCGAATGGGCCGGGCGGTCGCCCGGCCGGTGAAATAAGGAGGTCACCCGGTGCCTGGTGGACATATCCAGCTGGTCGCACTGACCAAGCAGTTCACGGAAGTCGCCGTGGACAGCATCGATCTCACCGTGGACAGCGGGGAGTTCTTCTCGCTGCTCGGGCCATCGGGCTGCGGGAAGACCACCACCCTGCGGCTGATCGCCGGGTTCGAGCAGCCCACCTCGGGCCGGATCCTGCTGGACGGCACGGACATGTCCGGGGTGCCGCCGCACAAGCGCCACGTGAACACGGTGTTCCAGAGCTACGCGCTGTTCCCGTTCCTGAACGTGTTCGACAACGTGGCGTTCGGGCTGCGCTACCAGAAGCTGCCCAAGGCCGAGACGGCCAAGCGGGTGCACGAGGCGCTCGACCTGGTCCAGATGGGCTCGTATGAGAAGCGCCGCCCGGGCGCGCTGTCCGGAGGCCAGCAGCAGCGGGTCGCCCTGGCCCGGGCGCTGGTCCTGGGCCCGGCCGTGCTGCTGCTGGACGAGCCGCTCGGCGCGCTGGACGCCAAGCTGCGCCGCTCGCTCAAGGTGGAGCTCAAGGCCCTGCAGGAGCGGGTCGGCATCACGTTCCTCTACGTCACCCACGACCAGGAGGAAGCGCTGACCATGTCCGACCGGCTGGCCGTGATGAACGCCGGCCAGATCGTCCAGATCGGCGCGCCGCGCACGATCTACGAGGAGCCGGCGGACACCTACGTGGCCGACTTCCTGGGGGTGTCGAACCTGATGGAAGTGGACGTGGTGGAGCGGGGCCCGGGCTCGCGGTGCAGCGTCAAGGTCGGTGAGTCCGCGCTGGATGTGGAGCGGGGTGACGTGGACGGGCTGGGCACCGCGCACGCGGTGATCCGCCCGGAGCGGGTGCGGATCGAGAAGCACGGCACGGCCGGCCCGAACCGTGTCCCGGCCATGGTCGAGCGGCTGGTGTTCCTGGGCGCGGCCACCCAGGTCATGCTGCGGCTGGCGCCCGGTGCGCAACTGCAGGCGCTGGTGCAGAACGATGGCGGGCATCCCGAGCACCTCAGCCAGGGCACCCCGGTGCAGGTGTACCTGGCCCCCGACGCGTTGCGGGTGCTGCGCGGCGGCGCCCAGGACGTGGCCGTCGAGGAGCCGGACCAGCTAAAAGTGTCTTAACGGACGTAGTGCTTGCAGTGCCCCATGCGTGCGCTGCCGTGCTGGGTACCCGTCGCGGCAACTGGAGTAAATAATCGGCAACTTTGCTCCTGCAGATGAGGCAGATGTGTCCGGACAGGTGGGCCTCGGGTTAAGATTGCGATGTAGCTGCGAAGCAGTTACAGGCCGTGAGGTTATTCGCGCTGTAGCCTCGTCAGCACAGCGCGGGCCAGACCTGGGGTGGGCAGGCTATCTGGAGGCGTCATGACGGGTGTGCCGCAAGTGCCGCCGGGTGTCGACTTCAGCAGGCCAAGCCCGGCTCGCATCTACGACTACATGCTGGGCGGCTGGCGTAACTATCCGGTGGACCGCGACGCGGCGGCGAAGCTCCAGGACGTGGTGCCGGAGTTCGCGGAGATCGCCTGGGCGAACCGGGGATTCCACCAGCGGGCCGCGCGCTGGATCGCGGAACAGGGCGTCGGCCAGTTCCTCGACATCGGCTGCGGCATGCCCACGGTGGGCAACACCCACGAGGTCGTCCGGGAGATCCTGCCGACCGCCCGGGTGGTGTACGTGGACATGGACCCCGCCGTCGCGGAGTTCGGCTACGCGCTCGACGGTGACGACGACGCCACCCTGATCCAGGCCGATCTGCGCGACCCCGGCGCTTTACTGGCGCACCCGGAACTGGTCCGGCTCATCGACTTCAGCCAGCCGGTCGGCCTGATCATGACCGGGGTCATGCACTTCGTCGCGGACGGGTCGGACCCCTGGGGGCTGGTGCACCAGTACCTGGCCCCGCTCACGGCCGGCAGCTATCTCGCCCTGTCCCACGCCACCGGGGACGGCGTGCCGCCGTTCGCGGTGCAGCGCTGGGAGGACGTGTACGCGGACGCGCCGGTCCAGTTGCACCTGCGGAACCGGGCATCGGTGCAGCGGTTCTTCGCCGGGCTGCGGCTGGAGCCGCCCTACCAGGGGGCCCCGGCTGAAGTGGCCCACCTGGGCCTGTGGGGTTGCGAGGATCCCGCGCTCGCCGACAGTGACAGCTCGCGCTGGGGCTATTGCGGGGTCGCCCGGCAACCGTGAGGGCCGGGTTACCGCGTCTTGTCGAGCATGGCCAGGACGTCGTCGGTCGTGGCCGTCTCACCCAGCCGGGGGAAGATCCGCTGCACGCTGTTGCGATGCAGGTCGGGGTCCCGGTCGGCCATCGCGTCGGTGGCCAGCACCACGTGGTAGCCGTGCTCGTGCGCGGCCCGGGCGGTGGACTCCACGCCCGCGCTGGTCGCGACCCCGGTCAGCACGATCTGGGTGACGCCGCGCTCGCGCAGCAGCGCGTCCAGCGGGGTGGCGTGGAACGCGCCCCAGGTCTGCTTGGTGACCAGGAGGTCACCGGGCTGCTGGTCCAGTTCCGGGACGAGGTCGGTCCAGTCCGGCGGCGGGGTGAAGGCGGGCCTGCTGATCTCCGTGCGCCCGGGCGCGCCGCCGCTGGCGTTGACCAGCACGACCGGCAGCCCGTGCCGGCGGAAGGCCGCGGCCAGGCTGGCCGACCGCGCGATGACGTCATCGAGGGGAGGCATCCCCGGCAGGGCGGTGATCCCTTTCTGCAGGTCGATCACGACCAGGGCGGGCCGGGCGTCCAGGGTGGTCAGGGCCATCGTGCTCCTCTTTCGCGGCGTGACGGTTGTTGCTGTTGCTGGTGGTGGGAGGTGTTCTGCTGTGTGCTTCTGGTGGTGCTGGTGGTGGGCGCTCGGGTTTGAGTTCGGGGTGGACATAACGGCCGCCCCGCATCAGGGACGCGACCGCGGCCAGCGCGGCCAGGCCGGCGGCCACGGCGAACACCACGGTCAGGCCGTGATGGAACGGCGCTGAGATCAGCTGGGGGAAGAACTCGCGGCCGGTGAGGACCCGCTGGGCGGCGGCGGGCAGCGAGGCCAGCGCGCCCGCCGTGGAGAGCAGGTGCTCGATCGGGTTCACCCCCAGCACCGCCGCGAACAGTGACGACACCGGCGGCAGCGACCCCACGTGCGCGGCCACGCCGTGCGGGACCCC